>JBBCGG010000001.1:972500-2172500 GCA_037200525.1 Methylocella sp.
CGGCCTGGACGAGCGATCCTGAAGCCCGGCGAGCCCCTCGGCCTGAAAACGCGCGAGCCACTTTCTGACAGTCCGCGAGCAGACGCCGGCGGCTCGTGCGGCGGCCTCCGACGTCTGCCCGCTCAACACCGATTGAACCAGATGCTCTCGACCAAGCGGCGTCAAACGGGCATTCTTGTGGATGTTCATCCGGTCCTCCGGGGAATCACTGAAGCGTCGCAACCTCAGCTTCCTAGGTCCGGACCGGATGGACAACCTAGTGAAAGCTCACATCTAGCCAGCTGACCCCTGGGGAAGCCTCGCGCTCGGATACGGTCGTGATGTTTTGCAATTTGCACTACGAAGGCGTATGTTCGTCGCCGGAGATAAACAATGGCCGTCAACGCTGAACGTAAGGAACACCCGATCTCGATGCGCCTCCCCGAGGCCGACATCGCCATGATCGACCGTGCTGCCGGACTGCGCGGCCGCTCCCGCACGGACTTCGTGCGCGAAGCCGCCGTTCGAGCAGCCGAGGACGTCTTGATGGAGAATCGGCTGATCCGCATGAGCGCAGAGGGCTTTGCGGAGTTCATGGCGGTCCTGTCAGCGCCCGCAGCCGCTATTCCCGAAGTGGTCGAATTAGCGAAGCGTCCCGCCCCATGGGAGCCGGGCTACATCGCAAAAAGCTGAGCCTTGAGTCTCTCGGTCCCCGAGCCGCTCACCGCAGCGCACGACGTCTCGGCATTCTCCTGCGGTAGGCCCTCGCTCGACCACTGGCTCAAGACCCGGGCGCTTTCAAACCAGGAGAAGGGCTTCACCGCGCTTCTGGTCGCTCACGAGGAAGGCCGCGTGGTCGGCTTCTATGGTCTCGCGCCGACGGCCGTCGTCCCGAACGCCCTGCCGCGGTCCATCCGAACGGGCCAACCCCCTGATCCAGTGCCGTGCCTATTGCTCGCCCAACTCGCAACGGACCTCGCCTGGGCCGGCCGCGGTATCGGGACCGGCCTGGTGAAACATGCTCTGCAGCGCTGCATCACGGCGGCAAAGCTCGTTGGCGGTCGGGCGCTGCTCGTCAACGCTGTCGATATGGAAGCAGCGGCCTTCTGGCAACGACGAGGATTTCTCCCATCCCGGGATGATCCGCTCATTCTGGTTCGTTCCATCGCCGACATTGCGGCGTCGCTTTGATGATCGAAGCGACAGCAAAATGCAGACTGGGGGTCTGGGATGGGCGATGACAAAGCTGTTTTGGTGGCCGCTCTGGAAAGTGCGGTCAGGGCCTTTCGAGCAGCTTACCCCAATCCGACGCTTCTTGGACCATCGCCGGATCAGACCGTCCTGGAGCCATTGGCCGCGGCAATCGAACAGTGCAAAGCTTACAAGGCAGTTGCTGGCCAGGTGGTGTTCAGTGGCGGATCGGGTCCGGTACTCCACGCTGGTTCGCTCGCGTCCGTTCTGTTCTCTAGAGGCGGTTGGCCGACAGAAAACGTAGCGGGCGCCGTTGACTGGCTGTTAAAGCTTCTGGGAACGCGGAAAGCCACGATATTGGTTAAGGCCGCGATCTGGGGGTTGCAAGTCGATCAGCCAGTGGCGCTCGGCAAAACCGCTCAGCTCACGTCATTCACCGCCTTGTCCAATTCTTACATGAAGGGGCGTATCCAGGAGCGTGCGCGCGCCTGCTACGACGGCTCGGCTTGGATGACGCCGACTTACTATGATTTGCCGGATGCCGCTTATGCGGAGGCAGTGGACGAGTTTCCTTACATCGGAGGCGACGGGGCCGCATTCCAGCGCATGAACGATTTGGAAGAGAGGCTGAAACGACATCGTCCTGATCCTTCAGGCGGCCACCGCAGGTCGTCCGATTGCCGCCGCCTGCTGGTTCGAATTTCTCGACCACGACCTCGAATATGCCGAATGGGAGAACACCTTGTCCTGGCTCCTGCCGGAGGTACATCCTCGCGTCGAGCGCGGCTCTCCCGTCGAAGGCTCCCGGATTCAGTCCAACATCGCCAACTTTGATGCACTGCCTTCGGACCGTCGCGCGGACCTCCTGCGATCCATGGATCGTTTCAGATTGAGCCAGTGTCGGCGGCAACCCATCGATCGCGTGCTCGACCTCACGCTCGCCTTCGAAATCGCCGTCAGCGGTCCTGGCGGCGAACAATCTCCGCCCAGCTACAAGGTGATAGTGTCCGTACAGCGCAAGTTATTGGGGGCGCGTTGCTGGACCGACAGCAAAATCGCGCTTCGATCGCTGAACTTTACAAGCTCAGAAATCAGGCGACCCACGGCGGTCAGTTGAAGTCGAAGGCGGTCGAGACCCTCAACGAGGTGATCGAAGCCAGCAGCGCGATTTATCAGAAGCTGATGGCGCGGCTTCTAACGATCAAGGCCGCGCCGGATTGGCAAGACATCGAGCTAGAGCCCTCGCCGGCTGAGCCATCATGACCGCCAAGCTAGTGGCCGCGTTCTGTTTGATCCGCGAGGAATGCGCTCCGCTTAGCTAGGCGATTCATGGCGCTAGACGACTGACAGCGGCGCTAAGCACCAATATCTATCGCACAAGTTGCGTAGGGATAAACAGTTCGTCGGCAATAGGCTTCCGTGCCGCGAAATCAATCGGCCCGCAGCCTACTTCGCCATTCGGCAGGCGCTTTACGGTCATAACGAACTTTTTCAGCGTGACACTGTTATGGCAAAGCCAGCGCAGCACATGATCACCGCCATCCTTTATCTGAGCATTCTCCTTGCCCAAAGTCTCAATACTGGTGAGGGTCTGAGCGATCGTTCCGGCTGCTATGTCGGCGAGACTGAGAAGGTCGAGATATTCAAACGCTCTCGGCGTAAATGGACGGGCGCCGCCCAGAAAGCTGAACGGCTTCTCGGTGTAGAGCGGCAGAACCCGGTTAAGGACGCCAAGAAGTTTGGTATGCTTCTCTGGAGTCTCTCCGATCGCGTCGTGATCCGTCATCCAAAAAATCTTCTGTCTAGCCTGCCCCAGCAGGGCAACAAGAAAGGCGATGCAGTGTAATACCCGAAAGAGCTTCTCACCGACTCGCGGCGCGACGGAGCCGTAACCAGCTTCCTCCAAAGCGTCGGTCATATGGCGCGTGGTCTCTGCATCGCCAGGCCCGAATAGTGAGGGAATCGTTTTGTCAACAACCAGGGTGAATAGTAGGCCAGAGATATAACTATCGCTTAGCCGCAAATAGGCCGGCAGCATCCGTCGCAACGGACCCCAACGAAAGTCTTTGAACGCAATCTCCTTACCAGGGATACCAGACTTGGCCCGAAGCTTAGCCATCTGCTGCTTGAAAGGGTCCAAAGAACCGAAGGCGCAAACCAGGAAGGAATAAGTGAAGAAACGGCTCGACGAATCCTCGCCGCCATAGTCGCTAAAAATGCCCACCGTTCGATTTGCCAACGCACTGAGATTGGGCAGCAGGAGTTTCCCTTCTGCGTCGCGCGCCTTGAACCCTTGTTCCAGGAAGTGCGCGAGGCCGGGCAACTCCGCCCGATTCTCATCGCGAAGGACGTTCAAATCGGGTGAGCGTAATGTGACGACACGCGCACGTTCAATTAGCCCAGGATCGAAAGTGAACCTCTTAGGGTACATGCCGCTCTCGCTCCTTCAGCAGCCGGCGGATAGAGCCTGAAAATCCCGGACGAAGCCCGCCAAGCACGCGCCGGTGTGAAGCACCCAAGTCATCAACATCCGCCTACGATCGCGAGCGTCCGCTTCGCGTGGGCCAAGACTTCGTCGGAATTGAACGTGGTGTTCGGGTCATGGTGGAACGGCGCCGTGAACTCGTTGATGTCGTCCAGCTCTTGATATTGCGGAAGTAGCGGGTGTGCGGCATCGTCCCGGATGATTTGCAGAATATCGCCCAACCAGTGCCCATCCTGGATTTGGTTGGGGAATCGGTAGCGGATGTACTTCTCCAGGAGTGGCCGCAGCATTGTCCGGATGGGCTTGGCATCCGTCGTGACACCTGCGGCGTACTCGACCACGGTCATGTGATCCTGCAGGTAGCCCTCCTTGACCTCCCGTTCGATGTCCCAGGGCTCAAGGGCGGAGTTGCCCACCGTCCCCGATATCTGCATGGCGACAATGGCGGCGCCATGGATCTTCTGTCGGACCGCATCGAGGAAATATTTGTCGTGGGAGAAGACCAAGACTTGGCTGGCTGTCTCACCTACTCGCACGATCGCCTTCGCCGTCATTTCTCGCCGAAAGTCGTCCAGGCTGGTGAAAGGGTCGTCAAAGACGACAAGCTTATTCTGAAGCTCAGTGTCGCGATTCAGCTGGGCTAGGAAAAAGGCCAAGGCGAAGGTGCTCTTGTCACCCGCGCTCATGGTCGAATCGAACGTGGGCTGATCGCCATCAGCCTTGCTGACGTCGACATCGTTCCCGTCGAACTGCAGGCAGTATTCAGACTGCGGTGTCTTGCCGACGTAGTTCTTGCCGCATTTGGCGAGGCGAAACCCGGCGTTAAACCGGGTCAGGATGGCGTTGATCTCCTTCTCATACGCCCCAAGGATCGCGGCGTCGTAAGTGTCCAACTCGTCCTTCTTGGCGTCCTTATCTTTGACGCATTGATCCTTCTCCGCCGCCAGGGTCTCATAGGCCTTCGCCAGGCCGAGGAACGGTTCGGAATGCCGGGTCTTGACGGCCTTCAATTTGGCCAGAACCGCCTCCGCGGCAGCCTTATCAGCTTTGGCATTCGCTTCCTTTACAGCCGCGATCACCAAGTTCGATTGAACGATAGCGCCGTTGGCCGGATTCAATTCGCCACAGACCAGATCCCAGGCCGCTGCGGCGAAAGTGAACGCTGCCGACGCCGGCGCAATTTCCAACGGGGCCGATATCTTGGCGGTAAGCCAATCCGCAGCGGCCGCGTGAACCGCTTGAACCGTTGCCTCGATCTCGTTGACCCTGGCAGGCGAGGCGAATTTCAGGTCGGCGAACGGCCGCCAGAATTCAGCGTCGCGTTCGGCGTTGGTGAAGCCTTGGTGCGCTTTCAGCGCCGCCGCCTCGCCGAGCTGATCGTCGACCTGCTTCGCCAAGTCGTCGAGCGCGGCCTTGTGCTCGCTGTAGGCTTGGCTGAAGTACCCTTGATAAGCGTTGACGAGATCATTGCCGGCCACGGACGCGCTGCAAAATGGGCACTTGTCGTCCTTAACGTGCTCCAGTCCCACGCTGAGCCACGCCTCGCCACCCGCGTGGAAGCCGTGAGCCGAAATCTGATCTCGGACGCGCGCAGCAGCGTCGGCCGATACCTCCGGCAGGCCCTTCGCCATCAGCACTTCAAAACTGGCCGGCAGGGAGGGCAGAGAGACCGGGATGAGGGCGGCGTGCTTTGCGATGGCATCGGCGCTTTCGACGGCTTTCAGCGTCTTCTCCGCTGCCGCGATCTTCGTGTCGATCCCGGAGTCTTCGGCCAGTTTAAGGAAGGCTTCGAGCGTCATTCCCCTAGGGACATGCTGCTGCAGCACCTTTTTTTCAGCAGTGATCGACGATTGCTTTGCTGTCGCCTGGGCGTCCAGGGCGTCAATCTCTCCGGCTAGCTTGACACCGTTCGGTCCCACGACGACTCGATAGAAGTTGCGCCGATGATCGACGGCGATCTGATGTCCGCCGTGGACGTTGGCGTTGATGAAGTGCTGGTCGAAGATGTGGATGTCCGGGTTAGCCGCGCTCCACGCACCCCCGCCGAACTTGATCGGGCCGGTGTCGAGTAGCAGCTGGACCTGCTGGTCGGCAGCGCTCCCGAAGGTTCTGCGCTTCAGGAGATGAACGGGATCATTCTCTTGCAGCGAACGCAGCATCGCGCACAGGGTGGTCTTTCCTCGGCCGTTTCCGGCGTAGAACAGAGTGTACTTGGCGTATTCTCCCCCGGAGACACCGCCCGCGTTGAAGCGGCCCACCGTCTTGATGCCGGTGATCTTCTTTAGGAACATACTTGTGGCCCCCCGGCTGTATTTGCCTTCACCATAGCAGAACTGTGGTTCGCGCTCCCGGCCGCGCGCTGAGCATCGTCAGGCTCCGAACACGGAGGGCTCGTAGTTTCGCTCGTCCACATATCCGGCCCACGCGCCTGCGCTGAACGAGGGAGAACCGTCCGGCCACCCGGCGGACTGCCAGAGCATGTCCAGCGCTTCATGGACGGCCGGAGCCATCGGCGCCTCCATCCCAGCTAGCTTAACTATCGGAAGGAACACATCTGGCTGGCGAACACGGCGGCCACCCGGCTGGGCTCGCGTCAGCTCGACGTCTTCCATGCCATCGAGGGCGACGATTGCCAGCGCCGGACCGTCGAGATCGAGCGCACTCGCAATTTGCCCCATTCGTTCAAGGGTTCGCACGATCAACGCCTCTAGGCGGCGGCCGTCGATCAGGATTTGAGGATCATCGTCGATCCTGGCCCCGATGGTGGCCTGGTACTCGAGGTAACCGGGGCGGACCAGGCGCATTCGCCATGTTGTCTCGGGATTCAGGTGCGGCTCGGGCTTTCTGGGCATCACACAGCTCCACCACTGCCGCGCATCGCTGTCGTTCTTGACCCGCGCGTGACCGTTTGGCGGAAACCGCAACTGGACGTCAGCGACGTGGCGAGGATCAAGCCGGTTTCCCTGCGTGGCGGCGACTGGCGCCAAGCGCAAGGTAAGGCGCGGCCGGGTGACGATCTCCGGCAGGGCGCCGCGATTGGCGTCCATCGCCAACTCGTTCAACGCGGTCTCGGCAGCGTTTCGCCGAACCTCCTCGGCAGCGACCTGATCTGCCTCGGCTTGAGCGGCGGCCGCGTGGGCGCCGCCGGCGACGCGGATGCGTTCGCGGGCCACGCGCTCGAGAGTGTCGATCATCTTGCTAAGTGCTGTCGCCTTCGCGTTTAGGTCACGGATGGCCTGCTCGGTATTGGGTTGGATACCGATCTCAGCGTCCTGATCGGTCTTCGGCCATCCCATCTTAGGATTTCCACGCATCGCGTAGATTCGCTGCACGACCAGCTCACCGAAAGCATGAGCGGCTTGGCGCACATCCACAAAGGCCGCCTGAACCACGGCGTCATGAAATTCGTAGTCAGCACCGACCCAGTCCTCGTTCATCTCGTGCAGTGGGTCGAGCTTGCCGAGGAGGAACGAGTTGCCGAAGTTGTGCTGGCGCAGGAACTTCTTCAACGCGAGCGGGATCTGGCGATGAAACCGCTGAAGCAGCTCGACGTCATGGGGGTGGGATTCGGCCGGCGCGTCCGCCCGCAAGGAGGCCTTCAGCTTTGGGTCGCCAAAGACGGCGGTCAGGGCACCCTTTAAGTCGCGGATCAACCCGTCCCGCGCGGCCCGTCGTGCGTCACCGCTGGCGTCGTCAGCAAGCTCGAACTGAATTGGCCACCGCGCGTAGCGAAGGTCGAAAGGCAGCTCGTGCGCTTTGGGGTCGCCAAACGCGGTGTTCATCACCGCTATGACTCGCCGCCATCCCAGTGCCCTAAGAGTCCGTTTGACAACTATGGGTGGGTTATCCGGCGGATCAACAAGCCGGCCATAGCGACCTCGATCATGGCGTGAGAGACGTCTATCCGGGCCTCGTAGTCTCGGACGAGACGCCTGTGGCGGGTCATCCATCCGAAGGTCCGTTCGACGACCCATCGTCTCGGCAGAATCACGAATGCGGCCTCGGTACGCCGCACGATCTCGACGGTGAAGTCGAGAAAAGCCGCTTTGTCGAGCAGTCGCTGGCGATCGTAGGCGCTGTCGGCGAACAGGTGTTT
Organism: Methylocella sp.; assembly: GCA_037200525.1. Classification (NCBI taxonomy): domain Bacteria; kingdom Pseudomonadati; phylum Pseudomonadota; class Alphaproteobacteria; order Hyphomicrobiales; family Beijerinckiaceae; genus Methylocella; species Methylocella sp. Next base: position 980,252 of record JBBCGG010000001.1, read on the forward strand.
GACCCGCGGCCAGCGTTTTTGGATGGCCTCAAGAACGGCTTGCGCGCCTGTGCTGTCGGCGATATCGGCCGTGGTGAGATTGACCATCAGCAGACGTCCGTCGGCGTCGACCGCGATATGGCGTTTGCGCCCGACGATCTTCTTGGCGCCGTCGAACCCGCGTGTTCCCTGCGGCGCCGGGGCTTTGACGGACTGGCTGTCGAGCACCGCCGCGCTCGGTTCGGCGTTGCGGCCCGTCCGCGCGCGGTCGATCATCAAGGCGACATCGTGAAGGGTGCGAAACATCAGACGCCGGGTCAGGCGGCGAAACCACCAGTACACCGTCTGCCAGGGCGGGAAGTGAACCGGCAGCATCCGCCACTCACATCCCGACCGCACCAGATACCGGATGGCGTTCAAAACTTCGCGCAGGTCTGTCCGTCGGGGGCTTCCGGTCGCTCCCGCCTTCGGCAGAAACGGCTCGACCGAAGACCATTCCTCATCAGTCAGGTCGCTCGGATAGCGCTTCGTCTTCTTCTCAATCTTGGCCATTCGGCCACGGCTCTTGGCTGTCCACATCGAAAGCGTGAATCATAACCAAAGAACCATGTCAAAGTTGTCAAACAGACTCTAAGCGCATAACCATGCTCGATGCAGACATTGGGGTTGGGCGCCTTCTTCCCTCCAATCCGCTCGGCAACGTAGGTTAGGTCTGCCAGGAAGACGGCGGCCTCATCGATCTTGGCGAAGATCGTCTCCATGATCGGCGGCGAGCCGGGGACGTCGCGGGTGTCGCGATCGACCTTGATCTCGCGATCGGCAAGATCTACATCGGCGTCCGCCCGCAGCTCGCCGATCGCTCGCTCAAGACAGGACTCCACGAAGTTCCTTCCCAGTCGGTTCGGCGTGTCGCTCTGCCAAGAAAAGAAGACGTGCTGCGGCATGATCTAATGCCGCCGATCGTCGTGGGTCTCGAACAGGAACATCGCCAGCGTGCCAGCGGCGCCCACCGCCAGACGCGCATGACGAGGTTTGAGACCTTTCGCGCGCCCGTCTTGGCCATGGCCCGATCCGTAGAAGTTTTGCATCTCGCCGAGTCCGGCGACGGTCGCGCCAAGGCTCCGAAGCGTCTTCTTGATCGCATCGGCGCCTTTGGCCTCGTTGGGCACGGCGTCCGGAACGAGCTTCAGCGCCTTGGTGGCGGCCTTCACCAAATCGCCAAGATCAAGGGTAAGATAGATCGTCGAGATCCCCATCGACGTGCCGAACGTGATGATCCGGGTCGCCTGGCGGGCGGGCGCGATCATGTAAAGGAAGCGGCCAAGGGCCGGCGAGATGGCAAGAAAATTATCGGCACTGCTACGATAGATCGTCCGGTAGTTTTCCCGTTCCTCGGCGATCATTTTCGCGGCCGCTTGCTCCAGTGTCGTGCCGGAGGCCTCAATGTCCGCCATCGTTGCCGTGAGGAAAGCGCGATCCGCGGCTTGGGCGTCCTGGCGGAGCTTGTCCAGGATTTGGGCGACACGGCCAATCCTCAACGAATTCACCCCATTTCCCTTCGCATTCTCGAGGCGAACGGGCCTCGATTGATCCCACCCGAGGATATGGCATCGCGGAATTTGGCGCCATTAGGAAACCCTGCCAAAATGTTATTCGAATTTGCCAGTCGGCTCAGGCATCTGGAGCGGACCTGCCCATTCTGAGCGCCACTTCCGACTGGATAGATCCCGATACTGTGCCTCGTCCGGTCGTCACCTTCGGCGCCGCGATGGCCGAGATCGGCAAGATCGAGCTGGACTTCCACCGGCACGTGACGGGGCAGGTCCTGTTCGTGCAGCGGGGCGCGCTGAGTTGCGAGGTCGAAGGTGGTCTGTGGATTGTGCCGCCCCGCAGCGCCATGTGGATACCTGATGGGGCGCTTCACGCCATCAAAGCGACGGGTACGCTCGAAGGCTTCGCTGCCTTCATCGCTTCGGCTGACAGCCGGGGCCTGCCCGAGGTCTGCTGCGCGGTATCGGTAACCCCCTGCTGCGCGAGCTCCTGGTCCGCTCCGCGCACCTCCCCGCGCTTTATGAAGAAGGCGGCGCGAACTCGCGTCCGGTCGCGGTGCTTCTCGATCAGCTGGCGGCGGCGCAGGTCGAAGACCTTCATCTGCCGATGCCGGCCGACTCACGTCTCCGCAAGATGGTCGATCTGATGAAGACCGCGCCGGCAGATCGGGGAAGGTTGGGTGTCTGGGCGAAGCGGGCAGGTTTGAGCGAGTGGACTCTGGCGCGGTCGATCAGCCGGGAAACCGGCATGAGTTTCGGTCGCTGGTGGCGGCAGCTCTGCGTCATCCTTGCCGTCAAGTGGCTGTCCGGTGGCGCATTAAAGGACGTCTCAGTTGCGCGGGCAGGATTGAACTGGCCCGGCTAGCGTCCAGCACCGGATCGCAAAACCGCCTTGGCGGCGGCAAGGCGGTGGTCGCTGCCATCCAAACGGCCTTGGAACGGCCTGACAGGCACGCCCAAGCCGCACCCAGCTTTCGCTGAACTGGTTACATAGTGCTTACATTTTTTGACCGCAAAAGTGTAAGCACCAAAAGCGAGAGGCCGCCACGCGGCGACCAAATCATAACGCTCTGATTTCCTTAAAGTAAATTTGGAGCGGGCGAATGGATTCGAACCCTCGACCCCAACTTTGGCGAGGTTGTGCTCTGGCCAGAATGCGCCATTTCATAAGGCTGCGGTAGAAACTTCAATGGCTCTTGAGACGCCGCCTCACATTGCCGGGCGTCAGAGAACCCCTTTTATTGACGAGCGGCGCCTTTCACGATCTCGGCGTATTGTAGCGCCGCCTGGACGCTGCTTGCGCGGTTGTAGTGCTCTTCCGTTACCCTTCGGTCGGTATGTTGCAGGACGGCGCTGGCGAGGTTCGGGTTGTCTCCGGCGTAGGCATAAATCGCGGAAGCTGCGCAGGCCCGAAAGAGATGGGGGCTGACTTCGACGCCGAGCGTCAATAGAGTGGTCGCGGTTATCGCTAGCTCGACGCTGGAATAGCTCATGCGCTCGCCTGAGTTCGACGACAACCAAAGCGGGCCCGCGGCTGCGTCCAGCGTCTCGGCGGAGGACAATGCGGCGTCTTCGCCGTTGGCGAGCAAATGCCCGATATCAGACATTGCGCCATTCTCCCTTCTCGCAACCGCCCTCAGCACAGGACGGTGGATCAAAAGATACGAAGCGATCGCGGCGTCGAGGTCGCGCGGCACGCGGCGTTCGTCCGGCCGACCGCTTTTGGTGTGCTTGCGATCGAGCACAATCCACCACCGCGACCAAATTCTGCGAAAACTGGTCTGCAGATCGAGGGCGACGAAGTTCTTAAGACGGATCGGACAGAGCGCAAGAAGGGCGATCATCACGCCGTTGCGGACCTGCCGGGCTCGGCGCAGCGGCGTGAGGGCCGGGTCGTCGTTCGCCTCTTGCACGAGAGCGAGCCCGGCTTCAACGAGGCGATCAGGATCAACGACGCGATGGCTTTTTGAGAGGGGCTGCATCACCAAGGCAAGGTCCTTCTCAATCTCCCCGAGCCACGCAAAGTCTCGTGCGGGGTTAAGCAATTCGGAGGCCCGACGCACCTTATATATCGTACCGGCGAGAGTGACCGAGCCGATCCGCGATCGGAGCTCCTCTAGAAAACGCTCAATGTGGTCGGGGGTCACCTGCCCAGCGGCCGCAGCGTCCGGTTCAAAGCGACCGGTCCGCATCAGATGATCGACAAAATAACCATAACGGCGGGCGAGATCGCCCTGCGTAATGCGAGCCAGATGCGCGCCGGCGCCGCCCTTGCGGAGGCGAACGCCCGGCGCGATCGCGCGCGCCCAGGCTGCGCGGTCAGCAATCGACCATTCGGCGATCGGCGCTGAGCGGATTTGCGGCGCTTGAGGACGGCGCGGCGGAGAGGCGGCTAGACGTCCTTCTCCGCCAGAGGGTTGATCTGACGCTAGTTTATGCATCGTCTTCCTCCTCGGCGCGCCGAGCGCGCAGATTGCGGACGAGATCGCCATAGACCTCGCTGGCGTGCGTGGTTTCCAGACCGATATAATTGCGGATCGTGACTTGTACGGTGCGGTGGCCGAGAAGCAGGCGGACGAGCTCGTAGTTACCCGGTTGGTGTTTTAGGATGATCGCCGCCGACAAATGGCGGAACTGGTGAACGGTGAGGCGAAGGCCGATCGATTTCTCGATGCAGGCGGTGATCTGACCGCTCAGCGTCGCAAGACATTTGTGATCGTCCCGTTCACCCGGAAACAGCCACAAACCATCCGCTTGGTCGACGAGAGCGGGGCGATAGTTGAACAGATAGTCGTCGATCAGCGCCGTCAGTTCGGCGTCCAGAGGAAAGTCGAGGTTCACGCGGTTCTTAACGTCATAGCCCGGGAAAACGAGCCGGTAAGGCGCTTTCGGGCCGCCGCTGCGAATGAGATTTTCGCCGATGCGAATTTGCCCGAGGTTGGCGCGGCGAATCGGAGCGACGTTCAGAATACCGATCGCTGCCGCCATCTGAGCCCGCACCGCCGCCTTGACCGGAGAGGAATATGACGCCTCTTTGGCCTGATCCATGAGAAGGCGCGGCAGATGGTGCAGCGCGCGCCAGGCGTCGCTTTGCATAAAGGTTCGGATGGCGGCCAAATTTTTGTCCGTCATCGCCGCGGGACTATGGTGTTCGAGTTCGGAACGCATGTCGTCGAGCGCTTCAAACTCATCCTCAGACAAACACTGGGCGTTCCGCGCGAGGCTGACGAAAAGCCGAGCCAGGTCAATGGTGAAAATTGACGGCTGCTCGCCGCTCTTTTCCCAATAGGCGTCGAGAATGCGGCGGCTAACGTCTGGATGCAAAAGAGAGGCGAGCGACGTCAGTTGCTCCATGCCGACGCCGATTCGCGTCGCCGTGCGCATCGCCGCCTCGAGCATGGCGCGGCGACCGCGGATCGTCGTTGCTTTGGCCGGGCGCAGCCGCCTGCCTTTGGAAGTCTTGCGGACGCGCGTGAGAGAGGTCAAATAGGCTTCGATGTCGTCGCGCAATCCGATCGGATATTCCGCCCAAGGCGGGAACGCTTCGCATTGTCGAGACGGGGGCTCGACCAGAAATCGGCTTGGCCATCCGGCAACGGTTCGAGCGCGATCGTTCCAATGATGCGCCAATACTCGCCGCGCCGCCGCGTCCGCAGAGAGCGATGTCGTGCGCAGGCGATAAGCAAAGAAAGCGTCGATGACCGCTTCGTCGACGCAGTCCGGCGAGATATCTCGCCCTGAGCAGTATCGCATCAGCGACGCTAGGCGCGTCCGTTGAGGCGAACTCGGGCACTCATCGTACAACGCCCGCCATTCCGGCGTCAGCGGGGCTCCGCGCGCTGGCGTCTGCTTTTCTTTGTGCATCCAGGCCAGCGCGGCGCGCACATTCGATGCGTGATTACTCAGCGTTTTCTGGGTTACTCCAAGTCGAACGGCTTTCAATTGGCTGATTTGAATGCGAACAGCCGACCACCGCGCCGGAATCAAAACCATTGGCCGGTCGAGGACGGCGGCTATTCGGCGCAGCGAGCAGGGCCAGTGTCGCCTCAGGTCGTCCGACAAATCTGGATCGCCGGCGATCGCGATGACGGCGTCCTCGAAAGAGGGCTCTATCAAAGCGACTGCGGAGCCGAGCGAACTTGCGGCAACGGAAGCCAGGGGACTGAGATCGTTCATTAGGGGAGCCTCGTCGAGCGCCGGAGTTCATTTGGGTGGATTGGGTATCATATGGAAGTAAATTAGGATTACGTCAAGCGTTTACTGGCTTTATGTAAGAGTATATACGATCCTAATCTTAGTTCTTCTTGTGTCATCCTGTAGTATTTTGATGTATAAGGATGGAAATTCATCCCTGCTCAATTGCAAAGGGCGCGAGAGCCCGAACTGGTCCCTCGCGCCCTTGGATGGCGCATGATCTCCAATCAATATTCGCTGGTCGATCCGCACATCCGCGCCTTGATGAACTCGCGCAGGCTCGAATCCGGATATCGAACCGAGCGTCCGATTTTCACGAACCTCGGACCCTTTCCAGACAATCTCGCCTTCGCCAGCCATGATGATGAAAGGTTGAGGGCTTTCGCCGCGTCTTTCGGATGCAAAAGGGAATCGGCGCTGCTCGCCTTTGTTAACGGTTCCATGAGACCTTTCTTTCGTCTGTCTGCCATGAACGAAGGATCTCATAGGGCTCGCCGCAAAATTTCGGTTTGTTGCCGCAAAACAAAAATCGGCGGGGACGCGGCCCTGCAAAAGGTTGACCGCTTATGACGTGCTGGCCCTGACTGAAAGACTGACGGGTTCGCGCCGAATATCGGGGCGCCAAGCGGTCAATCGCCAAACGTCATGCGAAGGCTGCCGATCTGTTCGAAAATAGAGGAGGGGATCGCACTTGGCGCCGCGCCCGAAAAAATCCGCGTCAGGAGAGGATAGATCCCTGCTTAGCGGGCGCCGCGTTGAGCTTTTTTTCGTCGTTGAAAGCGCCGATCGCCAGTCTGGTCGAAGAGATCATCGAGCCCGCGGGTCACTGTATCTTCGCTGACGTTTTGCGCCAATCCACCGTGAACGTTCACAAGCCGCGTCAGCGCCTTGAGCGACATCGTGGGATTCCATTTTCCGGCTTCGATTGTTTTTTTGATGACGCCGATCATCTCCGGGCGCAGCGTCGGACGTCCTGATTTCTTAGCGTCGCCGGACGTCAGGTGCTTTCTGCGTGTTCGCAAAACAAAGCGTGTAAGAGCCGCCACTTCTTTCTCGCGGAATGCGATGACGGCATCGGCCCATTGCGGGCCAAACCATTTTGTCACCTGTCCGTAGAGTCGGTTTGAAGGGCGAAGGAAATGGAAATTGCCTCCTCGTGGGCTCCTGAGCAAGGGAATTTCCTTGAGGTCCTCGGGGTCAAGCCTAACGATTTTGCGAGAATTACCGCCAATGCCCACCACTCTCAGTCGTCCGGCGTCTGCCGCCCGCCAGATTTCTGAGATGGCCGCGTCCGACGCTTGTCCATCACGCACGTTCAGTCCGGATTGTCGAAGCGTCGCGACCAATTCCCCGTCCTCGACGCCCATATAGAGCGATTTGGCGATCATCTCCGCCGCTTCGTCAAGCGTGACGAATCCGATTGGAATAATCGCGGTCATGCAGCGCTTCTGGTTTGTAAGACTTCACTATCGCCGCGGCGCAGGAAGAACTCGCCGTTTCCCGACTCTCTGCCACAATTCTTTGTGCCGCTACAAAAGCTTAAGCGGAATAGCGATGCTGACGCAATCGACTTGAGGCGAGCTATTCAGTTGCCGCAGCTGGACCACACCGCCAGTCGACGCAAGGAGCGACAACGTCGTCGACAGGTTGTCGGGCACGAGGTCGACGCCGACTTGCTCTGCGTTGGTGTCAATCGCCAGCACGAAGGCGGAGCTGAAATAGGGGTCATGACGCTTCGACGCCCGCTGCAGCATCGTAACAGATCGGTCGAGCGTTAAATAGGAGCCGGTGGCGGAGGCCCGCCGGCTCTTTAAATCTGCCAGGATTATTGAATCAGTCCTAGCAGCTTCTGTCCGGCCGGGCTCGAAAGCTCTGCCGCATCCAGAGTGCCATCGTTGTCTGGGTCGGCTTTCTTGAATGCCGCTTCGATCTGCGCCGCATATTCGGCCTTGTCGACTGTGCCGTCTTTATCAGGATCGGCGCTAGTGAAGTCTGTCAGGACGGGTCCCGCCTCTTTGGCGTCAAGGGTGCCGTCGCGATCGGGATCAAGCTCTGCAAACTTCTTGGCGCCGGCGGCCTGCGCTTCGGCGAGGCTGACAGTGCCATCACTGTCAGGATCAAGTAGCTTCATATTCGCTGTGGCGGAAAAGGCGGGAAGCGCGAGCAAGGAGGCGCTCAGCGCCAAGATGGAAATGTAAGCGGCATTCTTTCGCAACACGATAATCTCCAATCTTTTTTCTTGGAGATTATAGCATAACACCTAATTTATAAGGAGTTAATCCCTACATAAGCGAATTACTCAGGAATTTTTCTATAAATACATGAATTTTTACACGTTTCGCAACGGCAGCCTCTTCGTCTACCAATTTTTGCGCAGCCGTTGCCCAGGAAACAATGACGCCAGCGGCTAGTTATCCAGCCCGTCGCGATCCAAGCGCCGTTCCCAGGCGGTTTGCCAGCCTCACTTTTTCATATGTCGGGGGTCCAGATTAGCTCCCCGCAGTATAGGTATTTATCTAAGTTCGCCTGGACATAGAGAAGTCAGCTGTGATTAAACCCTAACACGAATAGAATTATTGTACTTGCGCTTTTTAATCTTAAACGTAATGTTACGTTGGTTATGTCAAGCTGAGAGTTAAGCAGTAATAGAGCGCCTCGTGGGCGCGAGCGTCATCGCCGCATGTCAAGATGAAGTATATTTCGACGATGCGGAGCGGCGAGTGAATAGCGCCCTCGCAACTCGAATTTGCAAGCAGGTTCTGAAGGCGAGGATTGTCTTGCGCCAATCTATCGCCCTCAGTTCGTAGAGCCCCACGCGCTCCTCCGGCTGAGCATCCCCAACGTGGCGGCGGCCCGGCGCGGAATTGGGCAGATTCCGCGCCGGGCGCATTTTTCCGATGCAATGGATAGGGTTGAATCCTGTCTAGCAGGACGTTGAGAAGGAGTTCCGACGAAACTGTGATGCCGCGCGCCGACGTATCTAAGATCCCCGAGCCAGAAACGGCCCTCGAAGACCAAGCGATTTCCGTCAACCCCGCAGCTAGAATGGATGCCCGGTTCGCCTTCGGGCGACCGCCCTCCACACCGCGCCGAAAAAACACGGTCGTGCGCGGTTTGATGTGCAGCATAGCGCGAGCGCGACTTTTTATCTTCCAATCGATTCGATATCGGATTCTTGGGGTCGCAACATGTATCACCGTCGTGGTCTATGCGGCGATTTCCGGCATCCTCATCGTTCATGCGCGCACTGCAACGCGCATAGAAATTACGCGTGCACTTGACGCGACTGAGCAACTGGTCGTCGACGCCGCCGATCAAGGCGGCGGCCGTGAAGGCGCGTTCATCAAAGAGCTTGCGCGCGGCCTCGTTGCACCGCGTCACGTAGCGATTTCAGTGCTAGATCACGACGGAAAGCCGGTGCTCTTCGCCAATCCGGCTCCGACTGCCGATAGGCTCCCAAGCGACTGGGACCCAGCGCCCGGATGGTTCTATCGTTTGATCGCAGCGAAGTCGAATGTTCGTTCGGTGGTGGTGCATCAAGATGGAGCTGTTGTCGGAACTATCGTTCTTGCTAGCCGTCCGGACGATGAAATTGCCGAGGCCTGGGCAAACTTTCGATCCTTCGCAGGAATTGGAGCGATTGGCATTGCGTCGATTTTGCTGATTCTTGGCGCTGCCCTTGGTGAATTGCTGGCCCCTCTCACTAAAGTTTCCCAAGGCCTGGAGACGCTGGAAGCGGCAGAATACGCTGTTCGCCTTCCGCGCTCGTCAGTGAAGGAGCTCGATGTCATTTCATCGCGCTTCAATGCGCTCGCGAGCGCATTGGCGACGGCCCGAAAAGAAAACACGCGGCTTGGTTGTGACCTCGTATCGCTGCAAGATGAAGAGCGGCGGCATTTGGCTATGGAGCTCCACGACGAATTTGGTCCATGCCTATTTGGAATCAAGGTCTATACAGACTCCCTGGAGTTCCTTGTTGCTTCACAGGCACCTGCGCTCGCGTCGCGCGTCAAAGATAGGACGCTGGAAATCATGGCGGTCGTCGATAGACTCAACGCCATCAATCGATCGATCATGAGGCGCCTTCGTCCGATGGCGCTAGGAAAAATGCCGCTCTCTGATTTGCTGTCCGATCTCGCCGACGATTTTCGATCCAAGGCGCCAAATGTTTCGGTCGTATTGTCTTTCGCGACGTCGCGCCCGAGTTTTGGGGAAAGAACTGATCTGACGGTTTATCGATGCGTGCAGGAGGGCATCGCCAATGCGCTGAAACATGCAGATCCGCGCGTCGTGGAAGTATCGGTTCTGGAGCACTCCGTTGACTCTTTGGTGGTCGAAATTTGCGATGATGGAGTCGGCCTCGCGCCTGATGCGCGGCAGGGATATGGCCTAACTGGCATGCGGGATCGCGTGAAGGCGATCGGCGGCAGCATCAAGTTCGATCGCGCCCTCCGCGGCGGCACGGCAGTGTCCATTTGCCTGCCATTGCGTCTCGAAAATGATTGCGCTCCAGAATCGCCTGAAGTGGGACAAAAAAAGGAATGACGCAAGTTCTTGTTATTGACGATCATCCGATTGTTCTGCAGGGGTGCCGACGCGTGCTCGAGGACCTCGGCATTTCGGACGTGCGCGACGCCAGCACTCTGGCTGCGGGCCATCGATCCCTTAGCAAGGCGACGCCCGATCTCGTCATTCTTGATTTAGGCATGCAGGGGCGAAGCCTTGGCGGCATTGCGCTGATCGAGCAGATCCGACGAGAGCAGCAAAAATGCGCGGTTCTCGTGTTCAGCATGCATAGCGATCCGAGCATCGTACGAAGCGCGTTCAACGCGGGCGCGAATGGATACCTTCTAAAGGACACAACCCCAGCCGAGTTGAGGGAAGCGATCAAAAAAGTGCTGAGCGGACGAACCCATCTGGCGCATGCTTTGGCGCTGGAGCTGGCATTGCCCGGAACCGGCAAACAGTCGGATCAGTTGCAAAAACTTACATCGCGCGAGCTCCAAGTTCTTTCTCTTCTCGCCGAGGGCCATCAATACGGGTCGATCGCGACGATGCTGGGCGTCAGCTACAAGACCGTCGCTAACGGCGTCACGCAGATCAAAGCTAAACTAGGGGTGACGACGCTGCCGCAGCTTATCCGAATCGCGGTGAAATCAATGCAATCCCCCACATGATGGAGTGACCTATGTTATATGGCTCAAGGCTGCGAAGACCCTGTGATCGCAAAGGCTCGCGGTCCATCTCCGACCCGGAGACGGTTCAACTCGCGGCGCTGCCGAAGATCAATGACGGATACGTCGCCGGAAAACCAATTTGCGACATAGGCCAGTCCGTTTGCAGCGCAAAGCACGCCCTCGGGATAACGACCGACATCCACGGTGGCGACGACGGCAAGGCTCCGCGCGTCAATAATCGACGCTGTGTCGGAATGTTGATTGGCGACCACAACTGTCTTTCCGTCGGGCGTCACTGCGATGCCATAAGGCATCGCGCCGACGCGAATCCGCGCAATCGATTGCATCGTCTGCGTATCGATGACAGCGAGATCCGAGCTTTGCGCATTCGCCACATAGAGCCGCTTATCGTCGGGAGAAAGCGCTAGCGCGAAGGGCGCGGTCCCGGTTGCGACCGAAGCGATAACTCGCATGGCGGCGGCATCGACGATGCTGACGGCGCCGCTGTCTCTATCCGCCACATAAAGGCGAGCCCCGTCCGCCGCGACTGCCAGGCCGGCGGGGTAACGCCCGACGGCCGCCCCCGCCATTAGGGCGCCAGTCTTGGCGTCAAGTTGCGTGACGACGCCACGGTTCCAGTCATCCACGTACAGAAAGCGCCCATGCGGATCCGCAGCGATCCCGAACGGCGTCCCAGGATAAGAGAATGTCTTGACGACGCGGCGCGCATCGGCGTCGATGACGCTGATCGCGCTATGGTCTGGATGCGTAACGTAGATGAATTTGCCGTCGGCGGAGGGCGCTATCATGGCGGGAGCGTCCGGCGCCGATATTCTGGATGATACCTCGCCGGCTGCAATATCGATTTGCGCTACGGTGCCGTCATCTTGGCTGACGACATAGAGGTAGGAGCCTGCGCCGGCCATAGCGCAATGGGCGACGGCGTCGATGCAGATGACAAGGCAAAGCCATATCCACCGGACGCCGCGCATCGGTTACTTCGCCTCTAGCTTCTTTTTCAGTCCATCAAGCCCCGTCCTGAAGAAATTGGTCATGGCTTCCCGTCCCGCCGCGTCGCTGAGATTATCCGGTGGTTCATTGCCAGTGTCGCCGCGGTAGAAGCGCCCATACCATTCGACCTCGCTTTGGTTTCCGTTCGCTGGACGGACTACCAAAGTGGCCGAGTATGAACTGACGGGCAGCGCGTCGAGATCTGGAGTCAACATTCTGTAAGTATAGGTCATCTTGGTCGGATCATATTCGTCGACCTCTTCTGTAAGCGTCTTTCCGCTCTGGAAGGTCAATACTCGCTTGGCGTTCGACCCCTCGCTCTTCGTCACAAAGGGGTCCCAGTTCGAAATGCCCGCGAAGTCGCCCACAACCGCCCAGACGGTTTGAGGATCGGCCGCGATTGTGACGGTCTCGTCGACTTTTTGCGGCGTCGGTCCGTGCGCGCTAGCAGGCAGTGCGGCCGCCGCCGCGATCGTGGCGATGAAAAAGCGTCTCATGCAGCAACTCTCCAATGTGGTTCTTTAGAATCGATTTGACGGCGGGTTTTCCGGCGTCTGACGCCCCGTTCGAAAAGCGGCGCGAAACCATAAACGGCGACGAGCGCAGCCAGGGCGAAAGCCGCCAAAACAGGACGCAAGTCGAGCGTGCTCGGCGTTGGATGCGGGGTCGCCGTCGCTGACAGCGCATCGACGAGGCCGGCCGCGTCGACAAGATGCGTATAAGCAAGCCCCGTCTTGGCGCCGAGCTCCTTAAGATAGGCTTCGCGAACCGATGACAGGTGCTCGTTGCCGACTGCCTTTACCCCGCCGAAGGGCGCGTTGCGTGGATTGTAGCCCTCGCGCGTCGATGCGTCGGGAGGCGGCAGGCCAAAGCGATTGTCTTGGGCGACATCGTCCGGGCCATAGAAACCGATCTCGCGGCCTGCGTCGTCGAGCTTTGGAATTGGCGAAAGGGAATATCCGCCGACGCCGACGATCAATCCCTTCACAGCGCCGGGTTTGCCTTCAAAGGCGGGACCACCGCTCCAGGAGAGGGGGGGCGCTTCCTGTCCATCGGTCAGGAACGCAAGGTCGCTGTCGAGATCGCGGGCCAAGTTTATGGCGCTATATAGGCCCTCGGCGATATGGCTGTCCCCTTCCCAGGCCATCCGCCAATCGAGCGCGGCCAACGCCGCATTGACCGGCGCAAAATTCTCGCAGACATCGACCGGATCAAAGAGCAGGAAAGCGCGGCGCTCGGTGAAGATCCCAAGACCGACAGTCGATGGGCATGGCAGCGCCGCTATGGCCTGCCGCATGACTCGCCTCACAGCGTCGAGCCGACTTTCGGGTTTGCCGTCCAACGCGTAGTCGCGCGTGTTCATGCTGCCGGTGACGTCGGCGATCACAAGAACCCGGTAGGAAGTACCTATCCGCGCCACATGCGGAGCCGCAAGCGTGGCGAGCAACAGGCAAAGAGCGAGCATCAAAAGCCAGAGGCGAGGATCACGCAATGTCCTGCGACTCATGGCAGACCTTCCGGTTTGCCGGGCACTTCGGTCCACAGCTTCTTCGGATTGAGCGGCTCGTGATTCTCCTCGCCCGCACCGCCCGAGGGAAAGTCTCGGATCAGACGGTCGGCGACGTCAGTATTATATTTGGCGTCCCAATCGGTGGGATCGAGCCGCAATGCACGGCGATAGTCTTGTCGCGCAAGGCTGACGAGCGGAATCGCCGGTTCGATTTTGCTTCTGACTATATCCTCCATGGCGATGCGCAAACGCGCGTTCGCCAGATTGTAATGCAGGGCGGCGCGAAGCTTCGGCGAACCCCTTTGGTCGACGGCTTCCGCAAACGGTTCGGCTTCGTCGAGGCGATCATGTTCGAGCAGGAAGGTTGCGCGCGCGAAAGCAACGGGCGCTGCGGCGTCGACAGCGACGAAGATGTCTTTTCCCGCCGCCAGTGCGGCAATGGTGCGGTTGCGCAGCCAGTCCGTGGTCAGCATCGCGCCAGAGATAAATAACGCAATCGCGCACGCTGCCGCGATCGCGATCAACAACGGCCCTTTGGCGCGTCCCCAATAGCGGCGCGCGCGATTGAGCATCTCGTTCATGGCGCGGCGCTTCTGCGGTGACGCGGGGATCATGAGGCCGCTCCATGTCGGGTTCTATCGGCTCGAGTCAACCCCACCTCGGCGAGCTTGGCCAGAACCAGAAGAAGCATGGCCGTCGCGGCGATCATATAGGGCGCTTCCGAAATGTCTTGGCGCGGGATGCGCTCGACATATCGGATTGGATTGGTCTCCAGCCGTCCGATCTCAGCGAGGGCGTCTGCGATCGCCTGCGGGCTCTCGGCTTCAAACGCCCGATATGGGATCTTGAGGCTCTTGAAGAAAAGATCGAGGTGGCGTTCGGGCATCTCCTGTGGCGTGTCCGCCACTCCTGGGCCGGGCAGATCGGAAATGCCGGAGCTGTTGGCCGTACGCAAGAAAAGCCAGTAGATGTGGGCATTGTCCTTGGCGATGGCGGACCGCAATGCATCTTGCGTACGCCGGTCGATGACCGCGGCTCCATCCGACACGAAGAGGACGACGCGCGACGCAATTGGCGTGCCTTCCTCGAACATCCCCAGAGCCATGGCGAGGCCGCGGCCGACATCCGTGAGAGCTAACGCCGGACGACCAATCGCGTCGATCGCCGCGAGTATCGCGTCGCGATGCTCCGTGATCGGAATGACGAACATCGGCAAAGTGGAAAAGGCGACCATGCCGTACTCGTCATGCGGGCGCTCGAGTACGAAATCCTTGAGGATGCGTCGCGCCGCTATCGATTTAGATGTTTCGCCTCCGGTCGGAGCCCTGCCGGCGAAGGTTTCGTCCATGCTCTCGCTACGGTCGATCAACAACACCACATGGGCGCCCCTGCCGATGCGCTCGATGGTTCGCTCAAGCCGATAAGGTCCAGCGAGGCCGAGAACGATGGCTCCAATCGCCGTGACCGCTGCGAGCCGGAGGCCAATATCGACAATTCGAGAAATGAGGTCATCAGGCGCTTCAGCAAGCGATGGAAATAGAACGCGCTGGAACGGCGACGCAAAGAATGGAAGCAGGGCGAGGGGGAGAAGCCAGAGAACGGCCGGCGTGGCGAATGCGTAGTTCATGCCGCTCGCCTTTCCGCCGCCGCCAGTCCGTCTCCAAAGGCGACAAGCATTTCTGGCGGGAAGTTTTTGGCCGCCTCTGTCGGATTTGCCCTAAAGAAGGCCTGGCGCGAACTCTGAAAAAACAGATTGAAGTCGGCGGCGAGGCTTTTGAACTGCGGATGCCGATCGAGAAAGACCGGCACATCGTCCGCAAGAACGCGTTGGCCGGCGGCGGCGTCGACGGCGCGGTGAAGGATCAGCAGTGCGGGGAGATAGGCTCCCTCCCCGTCCTTGCGCAAGATGCGGCGAACCAACTGCGCGGCTGCGCTGAAGGGGCGGCCGGGACGCTTCCGGAAAGGCGGCCATGCGCGATCATACGTCAGAGCAAGGGCAGTGAGGAATGTCGCGAGCGCGAAGGCGGCGGTCCATGCGCCGAGCGGCCGGAGATCAATCTGATGCGCGGGGGCGTCGGGCCGCAAATACTCTGCCGGATCTGCGACCGGAGGAGGCTCGACTTCGCGCAGCGGCGAGACGCCGAAGGACCAAGCGTCGATCGTGGCCGTAGCCATCTGCTGGCCATTCATGAAGGTGAGGCTGAATTGCGGAATCTCGAGCCGGCGCGGGTCTAGCGCTACGTAAAACAGCTGATAAGTGAGGTCCAGGCGGTAACGCCTTCCCCTCGCAAACGACGATTGACCAAGCTTAACCTCGCGCAGCTCGAGCCAATAGGTCACCGGGCCGATCTTCGGCAGCGACCCATCTTCCAAATGGAAGGCGGGATCGACGGTGACGTCGACCGTCCGCTGAATTATATCGCCGACGAAATACCCGAACGGCCGAGGCGAGTAGGCTTCAATCGATCGCACCTGCGCAGCTGCAATCGCCATCAGAACGAAGTAGAATAGCGCTCCAGCGACTCCGCCTCGCATAACCGCCTCAGGCGCCGAGTAAATGGCGGGAAAGGCGATCCACATCGAGCCGATCCACGATCGAGAACGGCGTCCGCCCATAAAACGAGAACATGCGACGGAGAGCCTCCCGACGTTCAGCCGCCTCCGTCCGCCATTTGTCCCGCAACGCCGGGCGCATCGCAACAAGCCGATTGCGCCCGCTCTCAAGATCGCGCAGCGACAGAAGACCCCATGATGGTAGATTCTCCTCCTCCGCGGAATCGGCGATTATGATTGGCGCTAGATCATGGCGCGCAAGACCGGCGAGAGCCGCCTCTATCGCTGTTAGCGGCAGATGAAAATCCGAAATGAGGAACACAAGCTTTCGTAGTCCGGAGATCAGCTCGCCGGCCTTGGCGAGCCCTGCAGCGCTGCGGCCGGTGGGGACGAACTCGGCGAAGCGGCGGGATGTTTCCACATCAAGGCCGCGGCGGCGGGTCGCTGGAATGAAGAAATCGTCGCGGATCTTGTCGTCGCAACCGATGAGGCCAAAGGCATCGCCAAAGCGCCTCGCCGAGCCGGCCAGAGCGACGCAAAGATCGGCCGCGATGTCGATCTTGCGGGCGTTGCCTTCAAACGCCATCGATCCGGAGAGATCGACGACAGCGTAAACCGCGATGGCCGTCCGCTGTTCGAAACGGCGTACGTAGACTGTCTCGAAAGGATCGCGAAGCGTGGCGCGAAGGTTAATGCGGCGCGCATCGGGCTGCTGCAGAAATGTGACGTCATCGCGAAAAATGCCTGCGCCTCCAACGTCGCGCCCGCGATGAGCGCCGATGATCGGGCCTTCGGCGCGCCCGCGCGGACGATAGGTGATTTCTTGCGCCGGCATCATGGCGCTGGGACGCTGGCGAAGGCCGCCCGACACAGATCGCGAACGATCGCATCGCGGCGGAGCTCGTAGATCGGATCGAGAAAGATCCGATGCGCCATGGTTTCCACAAAGACTTCGCGAATGTCTTCTGGCACGACCATGTCCCGATCTTCGAGCCAAGCGCGTACGCGAGCGGCTTGCACCAGAAAACTCAAGCCGCGAGGGCTCGCTCCGCCTTGAACGAGGCGGCGCATGTCGATGTCGCCGACCTCGATGCCGGCCTCAGCGGGTCGGCGCAGGGCTGACCATAGATCGAGCACATATCGTTGGAGGCTGTCGCTTGTGCGAACGCTCCTCTGGATCAAGCGCCCGATCTCGCCAAGCTTTCGATAATCCAGCACTCCTTCTTTGACGGAAGCGACGAGCGCATCAATGTCGTGGTAGCGCGGTTCAAAGATAAGCTGGCGTCGAACCTCAAGGTCGGCGGGAGTCTCGATCCCAATTTCCATGAAGAAACGGTCGCGCGCCGCAGCGGGCAGTTCGAACGTCTCCTCTTTCTCAACGCGATTTCGATCGGCAAAAATGACGAGATGCGGAAAGGCGTATTCCTTATTGAAGGCGGAGACGCTGCGCTCCGCCATTAACCTCAGCAGCAAGGAATGAACCTGTGGGCGAGCTCGATTGATCTCGTTGAAAAAAAAGATCGACAAGTCATCGCCTTGGCGAAGAACCGGACCTGGTTCGACGCGCGGCCGACCATCCTCACTCAGAAACGTTTGATAGATGAGATCGCTGGGCATCAGGTCGATCGCGCCTTCGACGCGCTCATAGGCGCCTCCGATCGCGCGAGCGACGCTCCGCAGAAGAGTTGTCTTGCCGACGCCCACATCTCCTTCGAGCAGAACATGGCCGCGCGCAAAAGTGGATATGGTCACGAGACGGATTGCGCGCTTTTGGCCGAGGACCGCTTTGTTCACCTCACTCTCAAACTGCAGCGCTCCGACGCGCCAGTCGGCAAGGGTTGCGTCGGCGCTTTTCTCTAGTTCCATCGTCAAGGAAATGCCTTGCTTGTGCATTGGTGGCGCTGCCGACAGCGCGGTCGCTCTCGATCGGAGCGCCGATCATACGCGCTGTTTCGGCGCATGGATCGCGACCGCACCGAACCGCAGATGACTTGCCTCCCGCCAACGGCTCGCCTCCAATGGCAGGAGAACGCCTTGTCATGCCGGAGTCGATCTTTGCTCACTCGGCGGGGATATTCTTTACGTCATATATAAACTTGCCGGTCTTCACGAAATTATTGACCCGCAATTTGTTTCGCGCTTCCATGTCTCTTTCCGAAACGCTCTGCTTCACAACTTCATTTGGATCGAGCTTCGGGTCGTATTTCGAACCCGCGATGATGTCCGGATAGCCCGGATGCGGCTCCCAGCAGATTCCCGGGGCCGAACAATTCTGACCGTCATAGGCGGCGGCGGGGTGTGAGAGCGAGAGGGCAAACACCGTTGCGCAACCGCCGAACAGCATTAAACGACCGATCTTGGACATGCTCTTCCTCCTTCTTGCTTTACGTCTTCCGTCTTGCCAACCCTGTACAGTTCAGGATCGGCGACCCCTCAAGGCGCGCGTGAGCGCCTCAGAAACTCTCGCTATTTTGCGGGCGCTTTACATTGCCCCGGCGCATCGTCCGGTATGGCCGGATCGCTCAGCTTATACGGTTTGTAGGCCTTCTTCTGTGCGTCGGTGAGCCAAGACGCTTGCTCCACCGGATCCTTATAAAGATGCCGCACCCAGGCTATGACCTGTAGTATCTCATCAAGGGTTAGATCGCCGTTGTGAGGACCCATTTGGGCCCGAGCGCCGCCGAAGATGGTTTCGAAGATGCCCTGGTCCGTAGTATTTTTGGGATAGGTCCAGTAATCGTCGTTCAGTCCCGGCCCGATCTTTCCTTCTCCGACCTCGCCGTGGCATCCAGAGCACGCCGTGAGAAAGAAAGAGTGGCCCTTTACCAGACAACTCGGATCCTCGATGTAGGGGTCAACTCCCGTCTGCAAGAACTTTTTCACTGCTGGGGTATCGCGTCCGTCGGGTAATGAATCGTCTAAATTCAAGGGCTCGCCAGTCACCGTGTTTCGCAAATCAAGTTGTGTCGTCAGGTCGGAAGCCAAAGCAGCCGCCCCCACGCCAAGCGTGACCATGGCGACAATCGCAAGTGATATTCTCATGTCCTAGTATTCCATTTCTTTGAGCGCGATGAATGCGCGAGACGATTTAGCTGCGCGCGTCATTCATCGGCACGTAGAAGCGGAACGCCTTCCTCCTTCAAGATCGCCTCAATCTGAGGTTGGGCTTTGTCCAGAGCCGAATTGAGATCGGCCAGCAATGCGTCGTCGCCTTTTCGTACGGCCATCGACTGATTGAAGTGCTCCGGGACCTTCATGCCATCGGCTCGCGCGCTGTCGTCCGCGACGACCGTCATCTGCAAGGGAATCGATGAACTTTTGACGTAGCGGGCAATCTCAGGCGCGAAAGCGACCGCGAGATCAGCATTGCCGCCGGCGACCTCTTGCGCCATCCTGCTCGATGGAATCTGAACGTACTGGTTACGCGGAGATTTGAAACCCACCAGCGAGTAGAGATACGATATTTCGACCTCGTAACGGCCAATCGTCTTCAGCATCGTTTCCGCGGGCGATCCAAAGGGAATGACAATATGTCCGAGCTTGTGGATCTTCGGATCATCCCAGGATGTGACGTCGAGATGGCTGTCGGCCCGCGAGACGAAGACATAGCCCGCTCGATAATAGGGCTTGGTCGTGAGCACGCGCTCATCGCCTGTATCGGCCCCCACGATCACGTCGCACGCATTCTTGTCGAGATAGTCGCGAACCAGATAGATTCCCGGTTTGTCGGACCAGATGAAAACGGGCCTACGCCCCATGGCTTCGGCCACAACCGAACCTATTTTGTTTTCGAATCCAGAGCCGTCTCTCGCCGAGAACGGCAGTCCGTCCGCCGTGGCGCAGATGCGAAGAACATCCGATTCGCTCGCAGCGGAAGCAACCGCCGCCGCTGCCGCCGTCGATTCTGCGGCGGCGACGTCCCGCGATTCCGCCGTGAGTCCAAAGATCGCCGCGACGCCGGCCAATAAGGCAAAGCGCCAATTTCCCGACGTCGGCGCGGGCGTCTTGGCATACGCTATGCGTGACATGAATTCTCCTGTAATTCTCGATCGCTCAATCAGGCCGGCTGAATGCAAGGCGTCGTCAGAATTCTCTGTCGACAAGCCGGCTTCTCCACGCCCGCCGCCGCTGTGAAGCGCTTTGCGGCGAGCGTGGCGGCAGTTAGCAGGGCGCTTATTATCTCTCGACCTTCGTGTCATACTCGTCGAGATTTACGTCGTCATAAGGTCCTTTGCCGTTGAGCGAGAACACCATCAGCCCGCCTCCCTGCTGCGTATAATGCTGCAGCTGTCTGAAGGCTCCGACAGCGCCGAGGCCGGCAGTCGGGTCTTGCAGATCGAAGACGAGGCCAACGCCCGGCCAGCCGCCGACGCCGTAGTAGATGGCGACGTATTGGACGCCATTATGCTCATAGGTCATCGGATAGCCGATCACGCCGGAAGGAAGCTTGAACTTCCATAGCAGCTCGCCAGTGTCGCTGTTGCGGGCCTTGATAAAGCCGTCGAGCGTTCCGTAAAAGACCAGATTGCCCGCAGTGGCCAAGGTGCCGCCCCACGCTGCGAAGCGCTCCTGCACCTGCCATTTGTACCCGTTGGTGACTGCGTTATAGGCCTTGACCTGGCCGCTTCCCTCCATGGTCTGGCGGTTCCCCTTGGGGCCAGGATATATGGTCAGCGTCGCGCCAACAAAGAACTGCCCGGCGCGATAGGGCAGCATGAAGGGTTCCCAATCCATGCAGAGATGGTTGTCCGCCATGAAGAAAAGCTGCTTCTTGGGGTCGTAGGAGTCATGAGCCTGATCATGGTAGCCCATGGCTGAGGGACAAACGTCTTTTGCAAGGTGATCCATACGCGTCCCATATTCCGGGTTGCGAACGGGCTGACCATTTTTGAAATTGACGTGCGTGAACTCGTTCATCGTATCGTCGATCTTGCCGACCGTGAAAAGCTCGCCGCTGGCGCGGTCGACGTTGTAGATGAAGCCGTTGCGGTCAGGATGCGTCAAGAGTTTGTGCATCTTGCCGTCCTTGTCCTTCTGGTCGGACAGCATGATCACGTCAACGCCGGCGTAATCCCATTCATCATGAGGAGTCTTCTGATATCCGAACTTTGCTTCGCCGGTATCGACGTCGCGGCCGAAGATCGTCATGGTCCATTTGTTATCGCCGGGCCGCATAGTTGCGTTCCACGGCGATGGATTGCCGGTGCCGAAATAGAGGAGGTTCGTTCCGGGATCATAAGCGTACCAGCCCCAGTTGGTGCCGCCGCCAATTTTCCAGGCATCGCCCTGCCAAGTTTTTAGGCCAAGGTCGCCCAAGGCGCCATATTGCTTGACCTGGTTGTTAAAGTCTTTGCCGAGCTTGACCTCGTCGTCTGATCCCGTGGCGTAGGCGCGCCATTTCTGCGCCCCAGTATGCACGTCATATGCGGTGACGTAGCCGCGCACGCCGAGTTCGGCGCCCGACGACCCGATAATCACCTCATCCTTCACCACATAGGGCACGACCGTAAGAGTCGAACCGACCTTGTTGTCGGAGTTCTCCAACTGCCAATAGATGTCCCCGGTTTCGGCGTTGAGCGCCACCACATTGCCGTCGAGCTGGTTGCTGAAGATCAACGCGGGCGTTTTCTCATCGCCGGGCCAATATGCAAGGCCGCGGTTTACGATGTCGCAACAGGCGACCGCGCGCGCAGACGGATTTTGCTTCGGCTTGTACTGCCAGAGAATCTTGCCAGGATGGTCGAGATCAAGAGCGAAGACGTTATTCGGGAAAGGCGTGTTGACGTACATCTTTCCGTTTATGACGAGCGGTGTGCCTTCGTGCCCGTTGAGCAGGCCGTCCGAGAACGACCAAGCCGGCTTCAATTGCTTGACGTTTTCGGCGTTGATCTGGGTCATCTTACTATAATTATCGGACGTATAATCCTTGCCGCTCATGACGTAGTTTTCATCGCTCTGCGACAATTTATCGAGCTTGTCGTTTGCAAGCCCGCTTGTTGCAAGTCCCAATGGGGCGATGACGAGCATCGCCAGTAGCGATGCGGAATTCAAAAGCCTACTCATTATGCGCTTCTCCCAATTTTATAACGCCGAGTTCGGTTCAGTCCGGCTCAGATCTTGACGCTCCGACCTCACAGGTGGAACTTGTCGATCGCTTTTTGACGTCTTCGGAAACAATTGCTTTACCAAGATCATTCAATCTCCTGATGCGTTTCTTAGCAGGCCTATCTTGCTTCGATCCGTCGCCGGAAGCCGTTCGCCTTGGCCGTGCAGTGGCGCCGTCCGAAGTTGACCACCGCGCCAGCGACCGACAACGCAAACAGCGGTCGGTCTCAATGAGGCGTGTGTCGATTGGGGAGAGTTTCCGGCAGCGTGTCACGGCTGTAACGACGCGTTCGGATCGTGTGGATTGGTCAAGCATCGCATCGCCTCCGAAGAGGGCCATCGGTTTCCCCCCAATGAAACCCTCGAAGCCAAAAACTGAGGGGACTCTACGTTGCATCCGAATGTTGCGGCACTAGAAAATCTGGCAATTATTATCGGGAGGAATTGGCAATCCGGATCAGGATTTCGTTCACGCCGGCGCAGGCCTTAGCGACAGCGGAAAACACGCGAAACTGACTCGCCCAATTGTCACGGTCATGCTGGGCATATGGAGTTTGTCGGCCCGGCTGCGGCGGGCGGTTACACAGCGCTCATTAAGCTGATGGGAGGCCGCCTTTTGTCCGGAGGCCGTTGCTTTCGCTGAATCTTGCCGTGAAAGGCCGCGGCCCGCATCGCGGTGAAAAGCCGCCGCCTGAATAGACGTAGCTTTGGATTAACTCCCGTTCATTTGCGTGTTACACCTGCCTTGCTGAAGGGAGGGCGTGGAGCGCGCCTTAGCATTGGAGAACGCTGCTTACGCCTCCGTTGCGGCAGGCGGCTTTATGTGTTCGCGCTTCCTGCTTGGCCATAACAGCGAATGAAGCTCTGGATTGATAGCGATGAAAGGTTAGCCTCGCCAAGGCTTGCGCGGCTTGCGGTAATAGTTCGAAGCGCCCCATCCTGATCGCGGTGGCACGCTCCATGCTTAGGGGAAGTGGGCTCTTGCCGGCTTGATGCGGTCGATCCGATAAGGATGGACGGGCGACAACCCAACATGTGGCGCGGATCGAAGCAGCGTTCAAAGCAGTCGACCCAGGCGGCGATGTCGAGAACTCGCCGCAGTGCAGGTCAACAGCCTGGAAAAGGAGGACATAAATGATTGCGGAAGCCGCGCTTATCGTCCACTTGGCGGGATTCTTATGCGACTCGGAGCCCAACGCCATCAGGTTCGCCGAACGCTTGGCCGAAGCTCTCGTCGAAGACATTGCGGCGAACGATGTTGGCCGCGTCGCCGGCAAGCAGGTCTGCGGCTTCTATTCGGGCGACGCAACGGTCCTGTCCGAAAAGCGCGTCGTCTTCGAGGACTATCTGTACCTCGTGACGGAATACGTCTTCACCAAGGATAAGCGCATGGCCGTCGCCGCCGAGCGAACGTTTGATGTCGAGGGGAACATTCACGAGAATCCTTTGTAGACATACACGTCGGCGGGGGTGGCCGACGTGAAAGCATCGATGGGCGGAGCTCTGATCTTCGGTAGCGCTCAACAGATCAGGCCACGACATAGGATTCCCGGCTGCCCCGATTACGCTTTCTGCAACGTCAGCAATACTGGCAGTTGTGATGGTACGCCTTTGGTGATTGATCCGCTTCATTTCGTAGGTGGCGTGACGCGCATCCCAAGAGCTTCCTTCGCCGGCGTTGCTAATCGTCCCCTTGGCTATACGGGAGCGGGTGAACGAAAGCGCCTGCCCTTCGGTTCGGAAGACGCCGAGGAGCGAATGGCCGTTGCGCTCACGCATAATAACGACCGCTTTACCCTTGCCGTTTTGGTTATGGACTAGGCGGCGATCGACGCGGTTGGCGTTGTTGTTCGCGGGCTTGATATATCCAGAAAAATATCCGCGATCAATCTCGGCGACCTTGCCTTCGCTGCGAAGTGTGCGGCGTCTCATTTCTTCGGCCATAGGCTCGCCCAGCTTCTGCCCAAGAACGAACGCGCTCTTGTAGCTGATCGCAAGATCGCGCTCAGTGCCAAGGCCCTTGACCTCGTTGCAAAAGATCACGATGGCCTGCGAGGTATTGAAGTAACGGAAGCTTGTGAGAGGCAAAGAGCGTCCCGCTTGTCAGCGTGAAGTCCTCGCGGCAGGCCTCGCAACGGAACGGGAGCGAACCGTTCGGACGGCGGCATTCATAGGTGTTCAAGCCGCGGCTGTCCGGTTTCGGCTAAGACCGGCCCTACGCCGAGCTGTTGCCGATGCCGCTGGCGGCCCATTACGAATTCCCTGTATAGCTTAAGCGGTAACCTGATTGAGTCCGAGGGAATTCACTCACGGTTCAACGCTCGGTTAACCCTTTCAAATTCGGTCCACGCGTCTCAGCGGCACAACCACATCTGCGGCGCACTTGTCCGACTCTCCCATTGCGGTGGTCAACATGCCGCCGATTTGCTCCGAGGCCCGGCGCAGTGGGTCTGCGTCAAGATGAGCGTAGCGGGCGACTGTCGTCGCTTGCGCGTGGCCAAGCAATTTACCGATGATCGGCAGTCCAAGCCCAGCGCCGGCGCCAAAGCTGGCGTATGTGTGACGCAGATCATGGAGGCGCACGCCGATCAGGCCAGCGCGTTTTGCGACGAGAATCCAAGGACGATTGAGGTCAGCGCGCGGAGTTTCGCGATCGGCGCCGCTGCTTTGGCCGGCGATGACGTAGACGCCCATCCGCGGCAAGTCCGCCAGCACCTTCATAGCTGGCGCGTTGAGCACAATGGTCTTGCGGCCGGTCTTGCTGTCCGGCAGCAGTAACAAACCCCGCTCGATATCGACATAATCCCACTTAAGCTCGAGGATTTCGCGGAGACGGGCGCCGGTGAGGATGAGGAGCCGGAGAGCAGCCGCGGCGTGCGGACCAATGTTGGTCACGCGATTCTTTTTCGGAACGTGCTTGGCCGTCGGCTTCGTAGCGTCGATCTGCCATGGGATCCCTGTGGTTTCCGCCTCGCGGATGGCGTCGCCGAGACGCGCAAGCTCTTCCGATGTGAGGAAGCGCTCGCGGCGCTGCTCGCGGAAGGCCTCGATATGGGCGGCCGGATTGTGCCCGCGTTTCACCAACCCGCAAGCAGCCGCGTAGCGGTAGACAGAGCCAATGCATTCGATGACGCGGTTTGCCGTCATCGGCTTTGTCTCCCCGATGCGATGGTGCAATTTTACGATGTCGCTTTCGCTGACAACGTCGAGCTTAATGGCGCCGATAACAGGAGCGGCGTGTTTGCGCAGGCAAATGCGGTAGTTGACCACCGTCCTCGGCTTCAACTTAGCAACAGCCTGTTCGGCAAGATAGCGTTCGGCGAAGTCGCGGAATATTGGCGTTTTTCGGGCGCGCGAGCGTGACGCCGCCGGGTCTGCGCCAAGCGCAGCCTCGGCCAATATCTCCTTTGCCGCGGCGCGGGCCTGGTCGGGCGTCAGCGTTCCGACGGCGCCGAGCACCATGCGCCGTTTTGCAACGCCGCGCCCTCCAGCGCCCGGCCGGTACTCGACGAACCAGCTTTTCGCACCGCTTTTTGCCGCCCGGAGCCCGAAACCCTTGAGGTCGGCGTCGTATAGGGTGACGGGGCAGACGTCTGCGCTAATCGCATCGATCATGCGCTTGGTTAATTTTGTAACAGGCATCGCATGGGCCTCGTGTCGCCACCCAGTCGCCACCAGAAAAGAAACTGGAGGCGGCGTCGTCAACCCACGTATTAGGTAAACGTTTGAAATGCAAGAGGTGTGCACGACAAAGAACGTTAGGGAATGCTCAGGATAGCAAGACTTTCATTCTCATAACCTGAAGGTCACAGGTTCAAATCCTGTCCCCGCAACCACTTTTACCGAACGAACGAACTCTTCGTGAACAGCCCCGAGAGTCGGGGCTCCTCCACCAGCGTGCTGCGCCAGATGGACCATTCGGGGGAGATCGCCGACGAGTTCCACTTCGAGGTGGCCGTTTTCAGTCGGCCGCAAGATCACCTGATCGATCAACGAGCGGATGATTTCGATTGCCTCTGTGCGCGTGGCCTCCGCCTGCAAGAGGGTCTGCAACGCCGCGACCCTGCGCCGGTAGGCGGCGGCGAGATTGGGATGGAACCGCACCGGCTCGTGCACGACTCCGGCCAATTCTTCCGCGACATGGACCTTGCGCTCTTCAAAGGCTTCCAGCTTCGTCTGAACAGTCGGACCTCTTAAATCCCCGGAAGCGACGGCGTCGAGCAGGTTATCGATCCGGCGCTCGAGATCCTTCTGTTCCCGCGCGAGCGCTTCGCGCCGGGTATCGCGATCGCGCCGGCCTCGATTGATCTCTTCGTTGAAGGCCCGGACAAACTCCTCGACGAGATCGAGCGCCAGCAGCTGGCGCTGCAGAGCGTCGATAATCCAGCTGTCGATTTCGCTTCGACGAACGCTCGCGCGATTGACGCATGTTCCTTGCCTCCGGGCGGCGGAGCAGGCGATATAGTCTTTGCCGATTGGCGCGGCTGCCCCGCCGCAAACGCCGCAAACCGCTTTTCCAGTCAGGAGATGGCGAGGCCGCCGGCGGGTCCAGAACTCGGTCGCGCGCGCCTTGACGACCGGGCCGCTGGTCCTAATGGCGCCGAGCCGCGTCTGGACGCGGTTCCAGAGATCATCGTCCACGATGCGCAGGTCAGGGGCATCGTGACAAATCCACTCCTCAGACGGATTGAGCCGCGAAACCCGCCGTCCCGTCGCTGGATCCTTACTGTAGCGCAATCGATTCCATACGAGCCGACCGACGTAGAGTTCGTTGTGGAGGATGCCTGTGCCGCGGAGGGCATGGCCGCGGATCGTCGTATCGCCCCAGGGACGACCGCCGGGCCCCGGCGTTGACTCCCGATTGAGTTCGGCTGCGATCCGGCGCGGTCTTTTCCCCGCGGCGAAGTCTGCAAAAATGCGACGAATCACCACGGCCTCGGCTTCGATGATTTCGCGGCCGCCGCGCTCGCCGTCCATGCTGCGGACGACTGTGTAGCCATAGCAAAGCCCGCCGCCCGAACGCCCCTTTTCGATGCGTCCGCGCAGCCCGCGGCGCGTCTTGTCGGCAAGGTCCTTAAGGAAGAGCGCGTTCATCGTGCCTTTCAGCCCCACGTGCAGCTCGGTGATTTCGCCCTCCGCGAGCGTCACGATGCGAACGCCTGCAAAGCTCATGAGCTTGAAAAAGGAGGCGATGTGCTACTGCCGCGACTGATGCGATCGAGCGCCTCAACCAGCACGATGTCGAATTCGCCCTTCCGCGCATCATCGAGGATCTTCTGATAACCAGGGCGGAGATTGCTTGCGCCGGACTGGCCGCGATCCATGTAGGTCGCGGTCAGCAACCACTTTTCGCGGACGGCGCGCTCCGTGCACGCGGATCTGATCCTCGATCGATGCTGCGCTCTGCAGATCGCACGAATAGCCGGCGTATATGCTCACGCGCATTCTGGCTCTCCGAAATTGCGGCGCTGTTAACTGGCCGACGCGTCATTCAAACTAAACTGCCAAGCTAAACTGCGTTCGCCGCCAGGGACCGCAGCCTGTTTTTCATCAAGGCCCGATTCTGGGCAAGCCGCTGGCTCGCTTTGATTCCATTCGCCAGATTGTAATGTCGCTCGCCGACCTCGGGCGAAGCGTGCTGCAGTAGGCCGGGGATGAGGCCGATCCGCTCGGGAGCGTCCATCGCCAGATAGGTGGCGGCCGATCGGCGGAAATCGTGCAGACACATGTCCCTGCCGAACCGCTTCATGAGATGCGCCCGGGCGATGTCATAAAGGCGGCCGGCCGACAAAGCGCCACGCCTGTGCGAGACCCACAATCCGTCATTCGGGCGAGACCCGAGGAGACGCGGCCGTATCTCTTTAAGATAGCGTTTCATATAAGGGGCAAGCGCCGCTGGTACGGGAAAGCTCTCAGAGCGCCCGGACTTCGTGTCAGCGGGATGCAGAAGCAGGTTGATGTCGCCGCCGTCGATCTCGATGTGCCGATCGACCGTCAGGGCCGCGAGACTTCGTCGCCGGATCGGCCAGAGGCTGAGCAGGGGGAGGATCAGCCCATCCCGGTATTGCAGTTCGCGCGTTCTGCGGCTGGTCGCCGCCATGGTGAGAGCCTTGTCCATCAGTTCGATGCCGAAGTCGAGCGTCTGACAGGGCGGCGCCAGCCGGTCAAAGCGGTCGGCCGGCCGCGCGCGGGTGAGGAGGCGGCCTTTGATCGCGGCGAGCCATCCCCAGTCGCGTTCGCCGGCGATCAGGCGGGCCGAATAGCAAAGGCTATGGATCATCTGCGCGACCGAGGAAGGAACCATGTCCAGGCTGAGGCGGGCGACATAGTCGCGTACGCGTTCGAGGGAAATGCGATCGGCCGGCAGCCTTAGAAGGTCGCCCGGGTGAGCGGCGTGCAGGAATCCCAGCCAGCGACTGTATCCCATGCGGATGCTGGTTCGGGTGCCCTCCGCGAGGTGATCCCCACCCCCGCTTGTTTCGTCGAACAGATCACCGCCCTTGAAGGCCGCCTCGAACGCCTGACGATCCGCGGCCGGCCACTGCAATTCGGGGAGATGTTTCATGACGCGCCCCCCACCTCGCGACGCCCGACCCGCTTGATCGCCTGTTTCGCTCCGGCTTTCTTGCCGGGGCGCGCCAGCTGGAGCTTCTCGCGCTGTCCGAAGAGATGTTTCGCGTAGGCCCGGCTGGCGCGGCGGCTGCCGGAACCGGCATAGATCAGCGTGGTTTTGGCCGATGAATGGTGAAGAATCGCCTGCGCCGTTTGATGGTCCTCGGGGTTCGCCTCGAGATAGACGCTCGCGGCGAAGTGGCGGAACTGGTGCGCAGTCATATGGACTCCGACGTGCTTCTCGATCATTTCGGTGATCTGGAGAGAGAGCGTGCCTTGGCGCTTGGGGGCGCCCTTTTCCGTGACGAACAGAAATCCGTTTGGATCGGCGCCGACGCGCGGCACTAGGCAGTAGTGACGAATTACCTGAGCATGATAGCAATAGCGGCGAGCAATACGAAGCCTCGGTAGTTTGCGAGGAGCTTGTCGTATCGGGTTGCGACGCGCCGGAACTGCTTCAGTTTATTGAAGAAACGCTCGACGAGATTGCGCTCCTTGTAGAGCGCCTTGTCGTAGGGGAGCGGCGCGCGGCGATTGGATTTTGATGGGATCACCGGCTCAGCCTCACGCATAAGAACAGCCTTGCGCAAGTGATTGGCGTCATAACCTTTATCGGCGATGATCGCATCGGCCGCAAAGCCTTCGATCAGGGCGTGCGCTTTTGTGATGTCGTTGCGCTGCCCAGGTCCGAGAAGGAGCCGAACGGGGTTGCCGAGCGCGTCTGTCGCGGCGTGGATTTTGGTGCTCAAACCACCGCGAGAGCGGCCCAGGCCTTGGGCATCCGCCCCCCTTTGGCGATCCTTGCGCCGGCCGCGTGCTGATGGGCGCGCACGATTGTTGAGTCGATCATCAGCCATTCGAGATCGGCCTCGGCGGTGAATGCCTCAAGAAATCCGTCCAAGGCGCCGCGCTCGATCCAGCGATAGTAGCGGCGTTTCACCGCCTGATGGTCGCCGAAGCGTTCGGGCAGATCGCGCCAGCGGCCGCCCGAGCGGGCCATCCATAACAGCGCGTCGACGAAGCGTCGATTGTCGCGGCGCGGCCCGCGCTGGCCGGCTCTTCCACCTGGCACAAGATCACAAAGCCGCTCCCATTGATCGTCTCGCAGCGCATCGACATCCCGAATCATCAAGGCTGATCTCCAAAAATCAGCCTTGAATCATGGAAAGATCCTCGCGAGAATCCCCCAAACGCCGAATTCGTCACCACGGCCTAGGCAGCGGCGATACCACCGGAGTCGCCGTGCGACATCCGCCGGTATCTCGACCGTCAGATCCTGGCGCCTGGCCTTGGTTTCCTCGGCGGGAATGTGCAATAGCAATGGGCCCCTGGACCCATCCGGCTCCACGAAATGGCGGCGCCAATGCAAGGCGTACAGATTCTGGGGTCGGAGAGCGCAGGCTAATTGGATGTCGATCGCAATCGCGATTTGCGCCTCGACGAACGGCAGGCCAGGCGCTCCCTTTTCTGAAGCGGCTTTGGCGAGCACTGTTTCGGGGAGGAACAGAAGCTTGGCGCGGAGCCCTTCCGACTCGAGCTGGCGCAAGAGCGCCTTGTTCTTCGCCGTCAGATCGAACGGGATAGCGGGCAACTTGGCGGCGAGAGCCTTGAGTTCGGCCACCCGCTCCACGGACGCGCCCGCGTGATGCTTGGCGGCCTGGATGAGCGTTTTGGCGATGCCGACGGCAAAGGCGCTCGGTTTTCCGTCCCGCGCCCCATGATAGTGGCGCAGAATGGTTTTGAAGCGCTCTCGCTCGACAAGATCCGCGAGTGAAGCGATGTCCGCTGCATCGATCCCCGATTCGACGAGCACCGACGCCGCCAGGCGCAGATGCTCGCGTTGCTGTCGCAGCGTGCTCGGCGCTAGAGGCCGCCGCGGGGCCGCGGCGGCCTCGTCAAACAGATCCACATCGGCGCGGCTGGCGAGATAGGCCTCGGCGTCGGCTCGGAAGCTCTCGCTGAGATCGTCCCAGCCGAGCCGTTTGCGCGGCGCTCGGAAGGAGATCCGCGACAGCTTGGTCTTCGGCCAGCCTTCGACCGTCGCGGCGGCCTCGTTCCAAAGAAGTGGCGCTCTGCGCACGATATCGCGGGGCTTGGGGCAATGTGTGCGCGTCTCCAACCAGATCGAGAACCGCTGCACGGAATCGTCGGTCACGGCATTGGGCGGGATTTCGTTCATGGCGCACCAGTTCATGAATGTGGCGAGGCCCTCGGCGAGCCGCCTGTTCGCGCCTATGCCTTGCAGCAGCGGCGCCCAGTCCGGGTGACGCCGCGCCACCAATCCCCGCCCCATGTCGTCGAGCGCACCGACTTGCTGCAGGGCGGCCGCAACGAGGCTTCTCTGGTTTGAGAACGTCTTGGCGCTGACTCCAAACTTCGCCGGTCGGATCTTGCGCAATTCCGCCCGCAATGCGCAAGCGTCGGCCGGGATGCCCGACGGCGAGCGGCCGGCCATTTCGCAGAGGCGATTGATCGCCGAGATCATGTCACGACGTCGAGCCGGATCGAGGTCGGCCGAAGCCACAATTGCGAGCACGTCCGCCAATGTATTCGTCTTGGTATTCAGGGTAGTCATTTTTACGTCCAAGTCTCATAATTGACGAAGCGGCGAAAAGACCCCGTTGAAACTGGTCCATTCGGGAAACGTATCATAGCGTAGATGGAACGATTACTTGGATGACGGTTTCCCGATACTACCTTAGACTTCTATTTTTTCTTTTGATTTCAACGTTGAGCTCATTTTGCTGCGTTAGGGTTGGCGCGAGCGACCGGGCGGCGCTCCGACGCCACGCCGTCCTCACCAAGACTGCGGGCAGGCGAGCGCTCTCGCTGGCATGCAAATGTTCGCGGGCTGGCGTCGCTTGCGGCCATGCGGTCGACGCCGTTCGTGGTTTCAGGGGGCGAGGGCGTCTGGCCCAGACATTCGCGCGCCGTCTGCCGCGCCAGCAGGCGCACGAGGGCGATCAGCGCATCCGTCGCCGACGTCTGATTCGTTAGGGATGTTGTTGCGCCACGGGTCTGCATCTCGACACGCTACTGGGGCGGTCGGGCGACGCTCGCATGGCCAAATCGTTGTCAATCTTGCGGAGACGCGCCCCTCAGCACGGTGCGCGTCCGGCTGCGCCAGGCGTCCTCGAAAAGTTCCAGTTCCAGTTGCAAGGGCTCGCTCGCTGCGGCGAGGAAGCGAATAAAGGGGCCTCCGGATATCCCCTCGTCAGGTCGGTCGGGTCCCCCGACGGAGGTTGCGGGCTCCTTCCCGGTGATAATGCGATGGACGCTCATCATCGCAGCCACCCAGTCGTTGATCGCAACATCGCCGGAATTGCCTTCCTCCACCATCATCTTTCCGACTTCTGCGGCCTCGGTAGCCGCCTGTTCAGCGCGCCGGCTCAATTCGGCTGCGGCTGCGGCGGCTTCCACGATCTCCACCAAACGGGCGACTCGCCCTGTCGCTTGCATGACCGGCGTCGTATCGCGCTCGCCCAGCAAAATCAGGGCGTCGAAAATCTCAGGATCGCCAGGACCGTCGACTGCCTCATCGAGATCGACGACGCCGAGGCTCTTCAAGAGCCGGCGGCCGCTCTTCGCAATTTGATCGAGCTTCCGGCGCAAGCTGGATGGAGGGGTGCGGGCTAGCCGGGCGCTGTCGAGCCGATACCAACGGGCCGCCGCTTCGAACAGCGTCGCATGCTTATTGATCTCCTCGACCTGCACGCCGACGGCGGCGGCGATCTGCTCGAAATTGACTTGCCCATATGCGGCCGCCAGCACACGAGGTTTTGGAGCTAAATCGACTTGCCGCCTCGCCATGCACCACCTTCGGTCTCATCAAACACCTTTTTCTACCCGCACATAGCAGCCCTATTCGAGCAGAACGCACAAACGTTTGCCGAAGAGAAAAGGCCGCTTTGCCCTCCGAAGGCTCGTGTCAAGGCTGAACTGCGTTTCGTGGGTCGATTTTGGTAGTGAATTGAATAGGTTAGAGGTCAACAGGTTTGTGGATCGACGTTGACAGGAAGCGTTGCAACCACATTGTAACCACCTTGGCGGAAACCCCGGGGGCCGGCAGGTAAATGCCATCAGGTGGTCGACGACTCGGACCGGCTTCAGCCGCGTCAGAGCATCGTTGACCAGAGTGATTGAGGCAGACCGGTCACCTTTGCGCTGACGCCAGGAAACGTCGCCGACATCTCTATGGCCATTCCGCTGCTTGCAGCCGTCGCCAGACCAAAGCGGCTGCTGGCGGACAAAGCCTACGACGCCGACAGCCTGCGCAAATGGCTCAAACAAGGGAAGGTCAAAGCCGTCATTCCATCCACCGCTTCGCGACGGACGCCCTATCCTCTCGACAGCAAGGCCTACAAACGCAGAAACCTTATCGAACGCATGTTCTGCAAACTGAAGAACTGGCGACGCGTAGCAACCCGATATGATCGCCACGCGCAAAACTATCTGTCCGGCCTTGCCCTCGCAGCCATAATCATCTCATGGGCCTGAATGAGTCCTCTACCTAGGCGTCAGCCGCCGCCGAAGCGCGCCGATCACGACGAAGCGCGATCCAAAGCATCATCCCGCGCATGATCTCGTGCGGCGCAATTTTGTCGCCGAGGGGCCGGACGAGCTGTGGGTTGCCGACATCACCTTCATCCCGACGGTGATCGGCTTCCTTTATCTCGCGGTCGTTCTGGACGCCTGGTCGAGACGAAGCGTCGGGTAGGCCTTCTCGGCTGACCTCAAGACATGGGTCGTTCTCGATGCCCTCGACGTGGCGCTCGCCGTCTGCAAACCAGAGAGCGTCATCCATCATTCGGACCGAGGTTCGCACTATACGTCCATCGCTTTCGGCAGTCGCTGCAAGGAAGCCGGCGTCAGGCCCTCGACCGGATCAGTCGGCGACGCCTATGACAATGCGATGTGCGAGAGCTTCTTCGCCACGCTCGAATGTGAGCTGCTGGATCGCCATCGCTTCCAGTCCCACACACAAGCGCGGATGGCGATCTTCCAGTTCATCGAGGGTTTCTACAGCCCGTCACGCCGACATTCGGCGCTGGAATACCTCTCGCCGGTCGAATACGAAAGGAAATCCAAAGAACCGAACCAACCCACCTAAGCCAGAAACCGTCCATCGAAACGGGTCAACTCCAGGTCGCTCGGGTAGCGCTTCGTCTTCTTCTCGATCTTGGCCATCCGGCCACGGCTCGCTGAGGTCCACATCCAAACTCTGAATCACGCCAAACCACGCGTGTCAAAGTTTCCAAACAGCCTCTAAGTAGTTTCCGAGCCTGTTCTCGGCGATCTCCCATCCCTAGGGTCTGGCTATAGCGTTCGTAATCCACTACAGGCGCACGGTCGCGTCAAAAAGCGACAAGCGCAAAGACGTCCTTCGCCACAGAGCCTTAAGGAAAGTCACCATGCCATCGTCTTCGTCACAGGTCGCCCCGGGCCCATTCTCCGGTTTACTTGTCATCGATATGACCCATGTTCTGAATGGTCCGTTCGGGACCACCATTCTCAACGATTTGGGCGCCCGGGTCATCAAGATCGAGCCACCGGGCCATGGCGACGATACACGGACCTACGGCCCTTTCTACAAGGGACAGTCACTTTATTTCAGCTTCGTCAACCGCGGCAAAGAAAGCATCATCCTCAATCTGAAGGAGCCAACAGACCGCGAAATCTTCCTGAACATGGTTCGCGAGGCCGACGTCCTGACAGAAAATTTCCGGCCGGGCGCTATGGCGCGTTTAGGTTTCTCCTATGACGAGTTGTCCAAGATCAATCCGCGTCTCATCTACGCATCTTCTTCGGGGTTCGGCCAGACGGGACCGCTCGCCACCTATCCCGCCTATGATACAATCGTCCAGGGGATGAGTGGCATCATGAGCGTGACGGGATTTCCTGACGGGCCCCCGACTCGCGTCGGTACATCGCTCTCCGATCTCTGCGGCGGTGTTTTCATGTTCTGCGGAATTGCCAGCGCCCTCTATGATCGAGAGAAGACGGGCAGCGGCGCCCACGTGGACGTCGCCATGTTTGACTCCACGCTGGCGTTTCTCGAACACGGGTTCATGGAATATGTCGCGACGGGCTTGGTGCCAAAGCGCATCGGGAATCGCCATCCGTTTATGACGCCTTTTGACGTCTTCGAGTCTTCCGATGGGCACTTCGTTATCTGCTGTGGAAACGACCACCTGTTCGGCGAACTTTGCCAGGCGATTGGACGTCCGGAGCTCATTTCCGACAAGCGGTTTTTGGAAAACAAGGACCGAATGGCGAACAACGTTGCTCTTAAGCAGGAGATGGAGGTTGCCCTTAAGAAGCAACCGTCCGCGCATTGGCTGACGGTCATCCACGAGGCGGGCGTGCCCGTCGGCCCGTTGCTGAATGTCGCAGAAGCGGCCGAACATCCTCAGACCAAAGCCCGTAATATGCTGATCGAAGCCGGCGGCGTGCGCATGCCAGGCAATCCGGTGAAAATCAGCACCTACGATGATCCGCCTGTCCGTGTCGGCGCTCCGTCCCTGGATCAGCATGGCGCGGCGCTTCGCCATGAGTTCGCGCAGTCTACGCGTCAGACCGCGGCGGAATAGGAATCGGAGACGGCGGGAGCGACACGATTCAGAGTCCTTGCCGTCCAGCT
Source organism: Methylocella sp. (assembly GCA_037200525.1). Lineage (NCBI taxonomy): Bacteria > Pseudomonadati > Pseudomonadota > Alphaproteobacteria > Hyphomicrobiales > Beijerinckiaceae > Methylocella > Methylocella sp. Next base: position 1,015,583 of record JBBCGG010000001.1, read on the forward strand.
AGCACGACTCTCATAGTCCGAACTCGGAGCATAAGCATGGACCGGTCGATCGAACAGCTGCCTGCGGCGCCCAAACCCGACGACGGAGGGGGCAACCAAGCCGCCCGCATAAGCGGCGGACGCCTGCTCGCAAAGGCGCTGAAGAATGAAGGTGTGGACGTCATTTTTACGCTGACCGGCGGCGAGATCGTAGACGTGTACGATGGTTGTCTGACGGAGGGCATTCGGATCATCGACGTACGGCACGAGCAGGTCGCGGCCCATGCCGCAGACGCATACTCGCGGATCACTGGCAAGACGGGCTGTGCCGTGATTACGCCGGGGCCTGGCACGACCAATGCGATCACCGGCGTGGCCAACGCATTCTACGAAGAAAGCGCGATGCTGTTGATCGGCGGCTTCGGTCCGTCGAGCCAGCGCCGCATGGGATCCCTGGGTGATCTCCCACATACGGAGATGCTGCGCCCGATCACCAAGTTCGCTGAAACCGTCAGCAGCACGTCCCGGATCGCCGAGATGACCAGCATGGCGTTTCGGGAATGCTATAACGGCGCGCCCGGGCCGTCATACCTCGAAATTCCAGTGGACATCCTGCGGGGGACTGTTGACCTAACGGAAGTCAGGGTGCCGCTGCCCGGCAGATACCGTGCATCCACGAAGAGCCTGGGCGATCGTCGCGACGCCGAGGCGCTCGCCGCCCTCATCATCAACTCGAAGCGTCCCTGCGTCTTGTTCGGTTCGCAGCTCTGGACCTGCCGGGCAACCGAAATCGCAAGGGAGTTCTGCCGAGAGCTTAACCTTCCGGCCTATCCAAGCGGCTCTGCCCGCGGTACTTTTCCACCCGGTGATCCGCACGGCTTCCATCACACACGGCATCATGCTTTCGACAAGGCCGACCTCATCATCGTGTTCGGCCTCCCGTTCGATTTTCGCATGGGATATGGTCGTGGACTCCCCTCGGGGGTGCCGGTCGTTCAGGTCGATCTCGACTACCGGACAGTCGGCAAGAACCACGATGTCACCTTGGGCATCGTCGGAGACTCAGGCGTGGTCATGAGATTCGTTCTCGACACGATCGGCCAGGCGAAAGACGACGGCTCTAGCGAGCGGGAGCCGTGGCTCGAGGAGCTAAGTTGTTTGGAAAGCAAGTCGGTCGAGGCCATGCTGCCGAAACTCCGGTCCGACGCGCACCCTATCCATCCGCTCCGACTCGCTTACGAGATCAACGAATTCATCACCGAAAATACCATCTTTATCGGCGACGCTGGCGATGTCCTGACCTTCGCGGGTGGCATTATTGCCCCTCGCGCGCCCGGTCATTGGTTCGATACGGGCCCTCTTGGCACGCTGGGCATCGGGACTCCCTTTGCCATGGCGGCAAAACTTGCGCACCCGGAAAAGGAGGTCGTGTGCCTCTTTGGCGACGGGTCCTTCAGCATGACTGGCTTCGACTTCGAAACCTGCGTCCGATTCGGGCTGCCGTTCATCGGCGTGGTTGGAAACAACTCGCACATGAACCAGCCTCGATATGGTACAATGGTGCATTTGGGAAAGAAGTATGGCGAGGTGGCCAACAAGCTGAGCGACGTACCTTATGGTGAATTCGCCCGGATGCTGGGCGGATATGGCGAGGATGTTCGTGACCCCAACGATATCCAACCAGCGCTACGCCGGGCTCGTGAGTCGGGAAAATGCGCACTGATCAACGTATGGGTCGACGCGGAGGTCTTTTCCCCCGGGACGATGCATCAGACCATGTATAAATAGGCTGAGCGCCGTGACAAAAAAAGCGCCAAGTTTGGACGAAAAAGGCGTACCATCTACTTCAAACGCGGCCGTTCAAGTCAGGCGTGTTCTTTTATTGGGATTGGTTGCCGGATACGTCGACGCATTAGGGTTTGTCGACCTGAATGGCGTCTACACGGCGGCCATGACCGGCAACACCGTGCAGCTCGGAATTACCTTTGTAAGACAGCAGTGGTCCCATTTCGCTCTCATTGCTCTTACTTTGGGATCGTTTTTCTGTGGCGGCTTGATTTCCAGCCTGATCAGGAAGCGCATCCGGAGGCCGCCAGCCGAGCTGTTCATCATGGCGGGTTTGCTCATTGTAACTGAAGGCATACGTTGGCGAACGCCGCATCTGGTCTCAGTCGAGTTGCCGCTTCTGGCCATAGCCATGGCGATGCAGGGTGAGACGGTTTCTCGCTTCGGCGGCCTTTCGATTCAGACCATCGTTGTGACGAACACAATGCTAAAATGCGCGGACGCTATGGTGGCCTATATCGGCGAGAGGATGAACAGGCGCCGGAGTGGTGCGGATGGGGCGCGTCCAACCGGCATTGTAGAGATCGCAGTTCCCGCTACTGCTTGGTTTGCCTATACAGTTGGCGCCGGCGGCGGTTCGGCCGCTGCAATGTCACTGCGCACCCCGCTGCTCATTCCCGTAATTCTCCTCATACTGACCGCATGCGATTTGTTGATTACCTCACCTCACGAAAGCGCGTGATGCCAGAGAAGCTTCTCTATGCATTTACCCGCTTCATCCGTCGCGCGGCGCAAGGGCGTCGATTGGAGCACGACCAAGGTCTATCTAGTCTGCAGTGGGAGCAGTTCGCTAGCCGCGGCCGCCTTCATGATCCGCGACGGCGGATCTGGTACGAACCGCGGATGCGAGGCGTATTGGTGTGAACACGTTTTTGGGCGTACAGACCTCAACGCTGAATATCTATGATCTTTTCAAGGACCGCGCGTTCGACCGGAAGATCATCCGCTGCTATCTGAGGTTCAAACCCGGCTTTCGAGATCTGTTGGCCGAGCGGGGAATTTCTCTGGCCCATAACACAATCATGCGCTGGATAACGCGCAACGTCCCTGAATTCGAAAAGCGTTGGAACCGCTTCCGCCTCATGCTCCCGAGGTTTCGTTTCGTTAAATCGGCGACAGTCCACGGGGGAACGCGTTGAAACGCTCCGCGGCTTTGATCGACCGTATCAAGCGCAGTTGCTCGAGTTTTTCATCTCAACAGCCATCGCTAGGAGATGGAGGTGTCCTTAGACTTCTCTTCGCGACGTTAGTCTCTTTCCTTGCGTTTCAAGCGAAGGCGGAAGACGCGCAGTCAGCAACCAACTCATCCGCAAGCAGCAGCGCCATCCAAGAAATTCGCCTTCTCAAGGCCCAGTTGAAGCGGCTCGAGGAAAAGGTCAACGAGCAGGCGCGCAAACAAAAGGAAACCCACGCTCAAATCTTCAACCTCCCGGCGAAAATTGCGCCCGTGGAGGCGCCCTCGGGAACTACGGCATCCAGCGGCGTCGGGATCGCGCCGCTCGAGGATAACTTGCCTCAAGATCTCGCAGCGCGGATGGCGGCGATACGAGGCGTTCCCATCGCGAATCTGCACAGCGTCTATTTTAATGGCATCACCTTCACGCCCGGCGGTTTCATCGCGCTCGAAGGCGTGTTTCGTGACCGCTTCGTAGGCGCGGACATCGCCACTCCATTTGCGGCGATCCCTTTCGGAAACGTCCGCGCAGGCAACGCCAACGAATTTCGCTTAACCTCGCGCCAGAGCCGGCCCTCTTTATTGGCTAAGGGCGATGTCAACCCGACGACGCATTGGACCGCCTTCGCCGAAATAGATTTCCTCGGGGCGGCTCAAACAGCCAATTCCGACGAAAGCAATTCATTCAATCCGCGCCTCCGTCAGTTCTATGCATCGGTGGACCAGGATGATTTTGGGGCGCATCTCCTGGTCGGTCAGGCTTGGTCTTTCGCGACCGCATTCCTCAACGGTCTTAATCCGCGCCAGGAAAATATTCCCCTGACAATCGAGCATCAGTTCATCCCCGGATTTGTCTGGGCGCGTCAGCCGCAAATCCGCGTCGTCAAAGACTTCGGCGACAATGTATCGGTCGGCCTTTCCATCGAAAATCCTCAGACGACTTTCGCCAGCGGCCCAGGAGCGCCGGCCGGCCCGTTTCTGAACGGCCAACCCACGGCAGGCGCAGCGGCGGCTTTACCAAGCTCGCTGGTCTTCAACCAGCTTCCTCCGGATGGATCCTTGTTCAATTCGTCCAATGCGGTATCGCTAAACCATATGCCGGATATCATCGGCAAGGTCGCCTGGGATCCAAGGATCGCCGATCGCCATATTCACATAGAGACCACTGGCATTTTTCGTGATTTCTACAGCCAGGTCGACAATCACAATCAGGATGTGGCTGCAGGCGGCGTCGGCGCGTCGATCCTGATTCCGCTCATTTCGAACACGCTCGAGCTTCAATTCTCCAGTTTGACGGGCCGCGGCATCGGTCGTTATGGCACCTCGGGACTCCCCGACGTCACGTTCAATTCGAGCGGAGCCATCACGCCTCTGCAAGAAACCATGCTTCTTGCCGGCTTGAATTGGCGCGCCACGCCGCAGCTTGACCTTTATGCCTACGCTGGCGAAGAGAGGGAGAGCGCCAGCTTCAATACGGTCACGACCCCAATAGGGGCAAAGCAGGCCTTTGGCTACGGCAATCCTCTTTACACGAACGCCGGATGCGCGATCCCCGGGTCCTCGGCATGCGTCGGAGATGTCGCCTTGGTGCGGCAACTAACGGTCGGGTTCTGGGATAGGATTTATTCCGGTCCGATGGGTCAGTTGCGCGTCGGCATGCAATATTCGTTCACCCAGAAATATTCTTTCGCAGGCGTCGGCGGAACGGCAAAAGCGCAGGAAAATATCGTTTTGGGGAGCTTCCGCTATTATCCTTTTGGTACGCATTGAGGCCGCGCCGTTTCACACCACGGCCATGCCGGTCTGCACTCGACGCCCTATGAATGGGGTACTCGCCCGACAGGCTCCGTGCGGCAAGAAGCTCGATCGGCCTCGGTCGGAAAAAGGCGCGTACGCGGCGGCTGCCTCCCCCCGCTATTTCTCAGACGTTGTTGAGGTCTCGACCGTTCGCACCGGGGTCTCCGGCGTCAGGCCGCCGCGCCGCCGCGCCCAGCTGTTGTCGCCGTTCTCCGCCCAAGCTCCAGCGACGGCCTTGCCTGCGAATTGCTCCCAGGCGTCGGTCCAGTCACCGAGCGAATAGCCGTGCCACGGCGACCGAATGGCAAGAGGCGGCAAGCCGAGCTCCTTCCACAGCGTCTGCGCGCGCTCCATGAATTCGCGTCCAGGTAGGGCAAGAGGCGGCATGGGATATTTGAGCGTCGCATCGATCAATAGGGTCGAGTCCGAGTTTCCAGGTCCCGACTTTGGCGCGTGGCCCGGAGAGCGATAAGGTTCGACGTGCACGTCTTCAATCGGGTTCGAGCGATAGGCGAGCGACCACATCACCGCATCGGCATTGTCGGGGTCGATATCTTCGCTGACCGCGATGACGATTTTGCCGCAGTCGGCTTGCCGGGCGGCGGCGCCTTGCAAGCCACGCCAGACCTCGGTGCGCGGCGCGCCGGTGGAGAATTGCACGAAGATAATCGGCCGGAGATTGCTCAATGGCTCATGCATGACCACGCGGCGGACGCTCTTGAGCGACAAGTGATTGCGCAGATGGTTCAGAAACAGTGGCTCCAAGGCCACTTTCTTAATGACGCTGGACTCGCTCGGCGTGACCTGGCTGAGGATGGAAGCGAAAACGGGCGCATGCCTGTGTGTAATCGCCGTCACCTCCATGGACATGTTGAAGTCCTCAAGCGCGACATAGCCATTGCTTTCGCCAAACGGTCCTTCGGGTTCGAGCATGTCCGTGTCTATGAGACCTTCGATGATGATCTCGGCGTCGGCCGGTACTTCTAGATCGACGGTGATGGCCTTGGCTGTCCGAATGGGCACGCCGGCGAGGGCGCCCGCCACCGTTATCTCGTCCTGGTCGATGGCAAGCTTCTGCGCGCCGGTGTAGACGATCACCGGCGCCGCGCCGATGACGATGGCGCAGGGCATCTTCTCCCGGCGCTCACGGTATTTGCACCAATGGATATAGCCGCCAGCGCCGCCGATGCGCGACGACATGCGCACCCCTAGACGGTCGGTCTGCTTCAAGGCCGCACGATAGGTGCCGATGTTGCGGATGCGGGACTCGGGATCGACCGTGATACACAAGGTGGCGGTGAGATAAGGCGCAGCGTCAAAGCCAGGGGTGGAGATCGGCACCGGCAGGCTCGCCAGCCCGCCAGCGGGCCGCCGGAGATCATCGCCGGTGATGACGACCTCCTGGCAGGGCGGCGAGTTCACCATGACGGGCGTCATTGGATTGGCGATGGCATTTAGCCAGTCGGCGCTGATATCCTCGACAGGACGGCCCATGCCCACCGCATAGATCCTCGGAGACGCAGCGAAGGCTCCGACCACGACGGGAATGTTGTAATGACGGCCACGAGAATCGATGACATTGGTGAAGAGAAAGGCGCGCCGCTCATCCTCGGGAATGCCGCCAAGAAACTGACAACGAACGAGGGGATGCAGCTCTGTATCTTTGTTGATCGGGCGATCGATGCGAAGCAGCAAACCCTTCGCCTCCAGTTCGGCGAGATGGGTTTGAAGATCGAGGCTCGGCCATTTATCCGTCGTCAGCTTTGCATCATTCATGTCCGTTGCGCTCCTGTCTCGCGAGCTAAATTAGGATAGTTTAACAATCCGCCTACTAACGTCTGACAGAAACGTTCCCCACGATATCAATAGCCCGCACGGGCTATGACGAGAACACCTTACAGCATCGCCGCTCCGGCCCTGGAGATGGCGTCCTGTCTGTCGCGGTTCCCTCAGTTCTCGGCCATCGGCGCTTCGGTGGGGGCTGCTGCGTCCTGCAACTTCACCTTACTGCCGTCTACCAGGTTCACCGGTAGGCTCAGCACGACGTTCTCGCCGCCTTGCAGTCCGCCCCGCAATTCCACGCTGGTACCGAAATCCCGGTAGATTGAGACGGTCCGCATCTGGATCGCGCCATCGCTGCGGACGACCGCCACGCTAAGCCCGTCGCCTTTGAAGATGATCGCTTCAGCGGGCACGACAACGCCTGGGGCGGTGCGGGGGATGCCGATGTCAACGGTCACATAAAGGCCGGGACGCAGCGTGCCGTCAGTGTTGGGCACATCCACTTCAGCCTGCATCGTGCGCGAACCCAGGGCCAGGGCGCTGGCGCTGCGAGCGACCTGACCTTCGAACACGCGGCCGGGCAGCTCCGGCACGTGGACTTGCGCCAACAGGCCGTCGCGGATGCCGATCGTCCCGCTCTGCGGCACATCGACCGTCACCCGCACGATGTTGTCGCGGGCCAGAGTGAACATCATTTGCCCGCTGCTATCGGCGCTTACCAGATCGCCGGCGTCGACGCCGCGGCTGGTAATGATGCCATCGAAGGGTGCAATGACGTTCTCGAAACCCGTCAATTCCTGCAGCCGGTGCACGGTGGCGTGCTGAGCGGCGAGGTTGGCTTCCGCGACCTTCACCGCCGCACGCGCGGCGGCAAGGCTGGCTACCGATCCTACCAGACCCAGCCGGGTGTTGTCGGCGTTCTGCAGTGTCGCCCAGCCCTGAACAGCCAACTTGGCGGTGCGGCCGTTGGTAACGTTAGCCAGGGCGGTGTTCGAGGTAGCCGACTGCGCCTGATCATTCGCTTGCGTGAGCGAGGCCTCGGTCTGCGCCAGTTGGGCGATCGCCTGCGCCAGTTGCTGGTCGAGCTCCGGGGCGGAGATTCGCACGAGCAGATCTCCCTTATGGACCCGGCTGCCGATATCGACCCGTCGGTCGGCGATATATCCCGTCGCCCGCGCGAAGATCGTCGCCTGGTCGAACGCGGCGATGGTGCCGGGCAGCGTGAATGGCATGGGCCCATCAAGGCGCTTGGCCTCTGCGGTTTGCACCGTGGGCACGAAATCATGTGTCTGCCGCTGCGTCTGCGCGGCCTCGGCGGTGCGTCCATAGTGCAGCCAGGCGCCCCATCCCAGCAGCCCAACCACGGCCAGCCCAGCGATTGCGAGCGGGCGGAGCGGAATACGAGCTTGTTTGTCGGTCATGCGTAGTCCTTCGGCGGCTGGACGGCAGCGGTGCGGAGCGTGGCATAGAGGAACGGCACGAATAGCAGCGTGGAGCAGGTCCCGACCGCCACGCCGCCTAGCACAGCGCGCGCCAGGGCGGCATTTTGTTCGCTCCCATCGCCGAGGCCGAGCGCCATCGGGATCAGGCCCACGAACATCGCGCCGGCGGTCATCAGCACCGGGCGCAGTCGGGTCTCGCCCGCCAGAATCGCGGCTTCGGCTGCGCCGCAGCCCGTTTCCTCGCGATGCTCCCGCGCGAAAGTCACCAGCAGGATCGAGTTGGCCGATGCCACGCCCACGCTCATGATGGCCCCCATCAATGAGGGGATCGATAGCATCGTCTGGGTGATAAACAGGCTGGCGCAGATGCCGCAGAACGCCAGCGGCAGGGCCAGCAGCACGACCAGCGGATCACCCCAGCTTTGGAAGTTCACCGCCATCAGCAGGTAGACCAGGACCAGGGCTGCGCACAGACCAATGGCAATGCGGGAGAAGGACTGGTTCTTGGACTGAATCTGTCCGAGCACGCTAATGGTGTCGCCCGGGGGCAATTGCTTGGCGAGGTCGGTAATGATTGGGGTGATGTCACTCTCGACGCCGCCAAGGTCCCTGTCCTGGACGTTGGCGTAGACGTCGAAGGTGGGGCGCGTGTTCACGTGGTTGACGACGGTCTGCTCGCTCACCCGAGTCATAGTGGCGACGTTGGCCAGCAGGTTGGGCGCACTGGCGCCGTTGTTGCTGACCAGCAACGGCGTGTTCTCGATGTCGGACAGCGAGTCGGTGCGGTACTCCGGCGTCTGCACCGCGAGCTGATAGGGAATGCCTGATTTCGGATCGGTCCAGAAGTTCGGGCTAACCTGGTAGCTCGAACTCAGCGATGTGTTAAGATTGTTGACGATCTGCTGTTCGTTCAGCCCGACTAGGGAGGCGCGCACGCGGTCGACGTCGACGAAGAATTTCGGCGCGTCAACGATCTGCTGCAGATGCACGTCCACCGCGCCGCGCACGCCGCTGAGACGCATCACCGCCTGCTGCGCGACCTCCAGGTCCTTCACCCGGTCCTGGCCGGACACCTGGATGTCGATCGGCGCCGGCAAGCCGAAATTCAGCACCTGGGTGATGATATCGGCTGGCTGGAAGTAGAAGACGACGTTGGGGAAACGCTCGCGCAGCGCCACCCGCAGTTTCTTCGTAATGGCGAAGGTCGATGGATGGCCGGCCTTCAGCGACACCATCACCTGACCATCGTTCAACCCCACAGCAGAGCCGTCGGAGAACGCCAGGTTATAGTTGTTTGCGGGTAGCCCGATATTGTCCAGGATGAGATCGGCCGAGGGGACGAGCTGCCGGATCACGTCCTCTACGCCTTGGAACACCCGCTCCGTCTCCTCGATCCGCAACCCCGACCGTGCGCGCACGTGTAGGGTGATCTGCCCGGCGTCGATCTGCGGGAAGTAGTCCTCGCCTATGAACATCAGCAACACCCCGCCCATCACGAGTGTGGCGCCGGCGATCGACAACGTCACCCAGCGTCGGGCGACGGAGGCATGCAGCAAAGCGCTGTAGCCAAGACGGAATCGGTCGAAGCCATTTTCAAACCCGGCATGGATGCGCCCGAACAGGCCAGGCTTGCCGTCGGATGTCTCGCTCCGCCGGGCGAACTCGGACTTGACCAGCACGTCGATCATGATCGGCACCAGCGTACGTGATAGAATGTAGGAGGCGAGCATCGCGAACACCACGGCTAGCGCCTGCGGAGTGAACAAATATTGCGCCGCGTCGGTCAGGAACAGCACCGAGATAAAGGCGCAGCAGATCGACAGAGTGGAGATCAGCGCCGGCTTGGCGATCCCGGCAGCCCCTTGCACCACCGAGGTCGGGAAATCCTCGCCTTCCTCCATCAGTCGGTAAGTGTTTTCGATTGCCACGGTCGCATCGTCCACCAGGATGCCGACCGCTAAGGCGAGACCGCCCAGCGTCATGATGTTCAGCGTGTCGCCCAGGGCGGCCAAGGCGGCGAGCGACACCAGGATGGAGAGGGGAATTGATACCAGCACCACCAGCGTGGACCGCCAGGAGCCGAGGAAGAGCAGGATCATCAGCCCGGTCAGCCCAGCCGCGATTGATCCTTCGCTTAGCACGTCGCTGATGGCGCTCGACACGAACACTGACTGGTCGAACAGCGGCGTGATTTTCAGATCCGGCGGTGCCGCGGCGCGGATCGACGGCAGCAAGCCCTTCACCGTGTTCACTACCGATAGCGTCGACGCGCTGCCGTTCGTCAGGATGGTCAGCAGGGCGGCCCGCTTGCCGTTCTGCCGTACGATGTTCTGCTGCACCTGGTTACCGTCGCGCACATAGGCGACATCCTGCACCAGCACCGGGGCGCCGTTGACCACCTTGATCGGGATGCGGTTCAACTCTTCGATGGTCGTCGGCGTCGCGTTCGTCTGAATTGCGTATTGGGTGGCGCCAATCTTGGCCAGCCCACTCGGCGTCGTTAGGTTCTGCACGCTGATGGCCGTCACCACGTCCGTCGGCGCCAGGCCGAGCCCCTGCAGGGCGTGCAGGTCGAGGTCCACCATGATCTGCCGCAGCTTGCCGCCCTCCGGCGCCGGAATGGTCGAGCCCGGCACCGCAGTGATCGCCTGGCGCACGCGATACTGGCCGTAATCATAGAGCTGTTGCTCGCTCTCCTTATCCGACGCCAGCGCCAACTGGATCACCGGAACCGAGGAGGCATTGTACTGCACCACAATCGGCGGCTGGATGCCAGGCGGCAAGATGGCGCGAATAGAATTTGTGGAGGCCACGATCTGCGCGATCGCGAGGTCGATGCTAACATCGGGCTGGAAATAGACCTTCTCGACGGTGACGCCCTGCAGCGTCTGGCTCTCGATGTTTTTGATGCCGTTGATGTTGTTGCTCAGCGAGAATTCGCTGTAGGTTGTGACGCGCTGTTCCATCTCTAGCGTGTCGAGACCAGTATAGGTCCAGATGATCGAAACGACGGGAATGTTGACGTTCGGCAGCACGTCCTTGGGCATCGCGACGATCGCAGCGCCGCCCAGGAACAGGATGAGCACGATCATGGCGTAAAACGTTACGCGAAACTTGAGCGCGAACTTGGTTAGACCCATTCGGACCTCGCAGCGCGCCGCCGCATATGGGTCGAAGCCGCAGGGTCGCCGTCCTGCGTGCGAGAGCTTGCCCGGCCCCCAGATGATTCTGTCAAGTCTCGCGCCAACTCGCCCAGCCCAAATGCGTTGTCCCAGTTTTGAAGGGGGACCTCATGGTGAGGTAGAGTAGATGCCGTGCATAGAGTACGGGCAACGAGGCGGCGGCATTTGCATCGCCAAAGGTTGTCGCTTGATCGATGGCCTCTGGTATCGGTCGGCGGAACGCTGAGAGGCCGCCGGAAACAGCGAATGCGTGCCGATCCTCAGCAGCTGTGCCGAGACGTAGGTTACGAGCAAGGAGCGGTCCGCCATAATTTGGATGGTGCTGTGCAGAGTACCGCCGGCCCGCTCGGCGAGGCCGGAATAATTCTCGACCGCCGCCGAGATTTTGTCGATTAGTTCTTGAAGAGCGGTGAAACATGGTCCATGCACGTTCCGACACGCCTGTTTCAATTGAGTACGCAGATCGATCGACGCCGCGAGGTGCCTTTTCGGAAGTTCGACGAAGTGCACCCGGATGTTCCCGGACAATGTGTTGCGCGTCGGCTGCATGGTCGGATCTCCAAATTGCGGCCAAAGCGCGTCAATCCCCACGCGGCGTTACGCCGGATAAGGCGCGCGGAGTGATACGGTCCGATCACAGGTTCCCTGGTTTCAATCATAGCCGATGGGAGATCGCGAAGAGTAGGCTCGGAAACTACTCAGACCTACTCCCGTCGCGGCCATACTAACTCGTTTGAGAGCCTTCAGTCGGTTGATCTGGCCTTCGGCTGCTTATTGCATTCTTGACCGCGTCGAGATCTCGGCTCAGCGTTCGCGCGAACAGTTGCATGGAAGGGATCCCTGAGCGCCATGCGTCATCGAGCAATAGGCCAAGCTTCCCGGGATCACCAGTGTGGATACGCGCGGAACATTGGGTCTGATTCACATTTGATGCAGTGTAGTTGCCGCCTGCGATGTTTTCTGAGAGGGACGCTGCAATGGCTCATGCATTTCGCCCATCCGCAATCGTGCCCGCTGCGTTCGTCGGACAGGACATTCTTTGCGAGTCAGGTCAGATGACTATCGTCGTGGGAAGCGGGAGCGGCGACAGCGTCTGCCCTTCGTGCGCAACCGCTTCTCGAAGCGTGCATAGCCGGAATCGCAGATGCGTAACGGGCTTTCCTCTCTGCGGACGCAGCGTTCGGCTATCGGTCATAGCCCGGCGATCCTGCTGCGAAGCCGTCCCGTGCGGCCAGCAGATCTTCACGGAGCGTTTCTGGAGCGACGTGCTGGCGCGTCGGCGTGGCGTACCGCGCGGCTAGATTGCCTTGTTCATCATCTTGGCCTTGCGCTCGGTGGCTGGCCAGCTGCCTCTTTTGCCCAACGCGTCATAATGCCGGTAAGCAACGACATGCTGCCGCGCGTCGTGCGCCGGCGTGCTCGCCATCCGGTGGAGCGGCTCACCGTCATTGGAATCGATGACTGGTCGTGGCGGCGCAATCATCGCTGTGGGACGATTGTCTGCGATCCGGAACGGCGGTGCACCGTGACTCTGCTGCCTGATCGGGAGCAGGCGACAGCGGCAGTCTGGCTCGCCGATCATCCCGGCATCGCTGTCGACGCGAGCCCAGTGATGTTTCGAAGTGAGTAGTTTCCGAGCCTTCCATTGTTGAATCATCCGCTGCAATGATCCCGTCCGAACAATCAGGAAGACCTCAATCACGGCGACGACAAATGACGCGCTTCACGTGCGGCGAGGCAAAAGACAGCTGCTTGTGCCCGACGTGCAAATCGAATGCCGTTCGCTGCGGAAGGCTCGATGCAAAAAGCCAAACCGACTGGATTGATGGCGCTGAAGCGAAAGCGCGGGAGGGCGCGTTCGCGTCGCGCAGGACTGGGCCCGCTTCGGTTCCAAAAGAATTAGCCTACATCAAGGTGGGTGGTTCGAAGGCGGTCTTAGCGACCAAGTGATCCTATTTAAGGAGATAAAGATATGCTTCGCAAAACAGCTGTCGCTCTCGCCGTTGCGCTAGTGTTGGGCGGCGCTTTCGTCGCGGGCGACGCATTCGCTGCCGGCAGAGGCGGAGGCGGTGGCCACGGAGGCGGCGGTCATGCGGGTGGTGGCGGCCACGGCGGCCACGGCGGCGGCGGTCGCGGATTTGGAGGTCGGGGTCATGGAGGCCGCGGGTTCCGCGGTGGCGGATATGGCAGCTACTACGGTCCCGGATACGGGTTTGGTGCCTGCGTGCCGGTGCCGGTGCCCATAGTTGGTTGCTGGTAGATCAGCGCCGCAGCGGTCGATGAATCTTCAAGATTGGGCTCGCATTCGCTGCGGCCCAAGTCGACTGATCAAGATTGACGACGACCGCCTGTGGCGAACGCCGATTTTAGAAAAAGTGGGAGCTGTACTCGCCATAGCCCATCTCGCCCGCCCAGGGGCGTGGCTCGGTATGAGAGGAAGAATAATGAACAAGTTTTGGAGTTCACTCATGAGGCGGAAAACGTTGTTTGCTGGAACGATTGCCTTGGTGCTTGCCAGTTCGTGCCTCGCTTACGCGCAACAGAGCCCCACCGGTGACAAAGTTTCAGCTCTAACAAATACGAGACGGTTGCCGTTGGAAGATCGGGCCGCAGTTGTGGATGCACGCATTGTGGCGCTCAAGGCTGGTTTGAAGCTGACGCCCGACCAAGAAAAGAACTGGCCGCCCTACGAAGCAGCTTTGCGCACTCTTGCGAAGTTACGCGTCGAGCGGTACAGGGAACAAAAATCGGCGAATCCCGTCGAGCTCCTGCGCCAACGCGCCGAGGATCTGGGCAGCGCCAGCGCAGCGTTAAAGCAGCTGGCGGACGCGGAAGAACCACTGTTCAATAGCCTTGACGACGCGCAGAAGCACCGGCTTGGCACTTTCGCCCGCATCGCCCGTGATCGACGCGCCCGGATAAAGGGCTGACGTCACGGCTGTTCCGATGCGCACGCGCGGACTGAACGTACCAGTCACCCACCAGCGCGCCAATATAAGAAACATGTAAGCCTAGGTTTCAACGGAGTAAAGCCGGCCAGCGGGGAGGAATAAAACCAGGCCATTTGCGGCCGTGGCGATGACGGGGCCGACCCTGAGCACGGTCATGAGGCGTTTGGCGACATCGTCGCGCTTCGCGCGCGCCGATATCTCGGCGTCGAGCGCCGCGATTTCCGTCTGAAGAGCGCGCAGCATATCGACGAGCCGAAACGGACAGGTTCGCGCTGCTTCGGGAATGGCGTAAGAAGCACCCTCGACCTCGGCGATCAGCCTATTGATATGCGAAGGACCTTGCGGCGCGATCAACCCATACTCGCCCAGATGGCCGCGGAGCGCGTTGAAGATCTGCGTGCGCTGTCCGACTAAAAGATCGCGCGTCCTGAAGATGACGGCCGACGCCTGCTTCGCTTCGCTCTTGACGGCGACGAAGCGCATGGTCGGCCTCCGCGCCGCCTCGAAGATCGCCTTGGCGTCGGCCATGTCGTTCTTCTGGCGCTTGACGAACGGCTTCACCTAGGCGGGTGGGATCAACCGCACCTCGTGACCGAGTTCGCCGATCGCCCGCGCCCAATGATGAGCTCCGGCGCAAGCCTCCATAGCCGCAAGGCAGCGGGGCTGGCCCGCAAAAACGAGAGCCTGTTCTCGCCGGAGCTTCTTGCGGAATGCGACGGCGCCGTGCGTCCTGGAATACGTTTTTCGCCAGATCCAGTCCGATCGTGCTAACTTCCATGATGGGCGTCTTACCTCGCGGTTCTAAACGCCGACACTCTCGCACAGTGACGCCGTCGGGGGCGCCCATCCCATCATTGGAAAACCATGACCTTCCTCACTGGCCTCACCACCGGCGGAATGATCGCGCCGTGAGTGTTTGACGGGCGGATCAAGGGCGAGCTGTTCCGTCTCTACGTCGCCGAGGTTCTGGTCCCGACGCTCAAGCCGGGCGATATCGTCGTGCTCGACAATCTGTCAAGCCGCGAGGGCGCCACCGTCGGCACGATGATCGAGGCGGCTGGCGCGAGCCTGCTTTATCTGCTGCCTTATAGTCCTGACTTCAACACGATCGAAAAAGCCTTTTCGAAACTCAAAGCGCATCTGCGAAAAGCCGCCGAGCGAACCGTCAGCGGCCTTTGGCGCGCCATCGGCCGCCTCATCGATCTCTTCACGCCACAGCAATGCGGAAACTTCTTCGCCGCAGCTGGATATGATCCAACCTGAAAGAAAAACGCTCTAGAGAGACCTGTGCGCGGGCTGGACAGGATCTGGAATGGCTAATTCACTTGCTGACGGATTGGAGGAAGCAGGTGATGGCGCATCGCTCTATCGGTCAGGAACGGCTTGGTTTTTCAGCTTCTCCAAAGGCGGCCTCGACGCTTGATGAGCTTTTGGACTTGATAGACTGGGCCGCGGTCGCCACGACGGTTCGGGATGTTCATGCGAGCGCGAAAGGCGAAGCAGCCTGGCCGCCGCTTTCGATGTTCAAGGCGATGCCGCTTTCGGTTTGGTGCGATCTTTCGGAAGCTCGCCGAGGCGCTGGACGACCGCGCCTCGTTCCGGCGGTTCTGCGGTTTTTCATCGTCGGAGCCGACGCCCGAACGCACAGCTTTCGTTCGTTTCCGCATGATCCTCATCACGCATAGACTGGACCGATCGCTGTTCGAGGCGATCGCTGGGCTGCGATCATTGCATCGGCCAGCGAAGGCGATGGTGACGCGCATTGCGTCAAGCACAAGGGCAAGCCGGCCGTGCATGGCTTCAAGGCCCATGTCGGCGCCGATGCCGACACGGCGCTGGCGGAGGAGATCGCCGTCACGCCAGCCAATATTAATGACGGCAAGGCTGGCCCTGACGCTTTGCCCGACAATCCCGGCGAGGTGTTCGCCGACAGCGCCTATCGCGGTAGCCATTTCGGCGATGCGGTGCGCGCTAAAGGCGGTACGCCACGCATAGGGGCGACCGGTATGTGGGGCCGTGCCGAAGCCGAAATGCTTGCCCGCCTTGATGCCTGGAACCAGCCCATCCAGCGGGTGCGAGGCAGGATCGAGAAAATCTTCGGAACCTGGAAGCGAAGCTACGGCCTGCGCCGATGCGATGGAGAGGATTGGCCAAGGCTGCCGTCCAAGTTCGTCTGACCGCCATCGCCTATAATCTCAAGCGTACGCTGAAGATCACCGTGCAGGTTGTCTGACGGCCAAGCCCCGTTGCGCGCGCTCCGACGCCGCGGTGGTGCGGATCCATCCGCGCAAGCCGACGTCAAAATATATCCTGCGCGTGAAATAATTAAGGAAATCAAAAGCAAAGACCTACCCGCACACAGGTCTCATAAGCTCGTTCGGATTCCAGAAAGGTCGGCTGGCATGGTGCTCGGCAAAGAAGTCAGCCTGATTTCAGCTGCCCTCGGCTGCTTGGCTCCGTTGCTTTATATCGAGAGTCCTCTCCCTACGAGCAAGTCGGAGCTTATCTGGATACGCGGACGCTTACACGCATAACGTATCGAACCAAACGGCGACAGATCGCTCAGCGAGCCGGCCCTGGATCGATTACGGCTAGTTTCTTCTTCCTTGGTGCTGCACAGTTTATGCGCTAACGCGGCCCCCGAAGTCGAGCTTGCCTATCGGACGGTGGCAAGCGTCGAAGATCGCGCCGACGGATAAACGAATGGTTGGATGAACAGGGAGCGCCTTCTCGTGATCGCGCCACCCCAGCCATGGCGTCAGCTCGACCGCGCCCGGTCGCGCGCATCGGAAAAGTTGAAATTACTCTATTTCGCGCACGTATTCCGGCTTGTAGAGCAGCGACTGCATCCAAGCCGAAAGATCAGCGGGCATTTCGACGCGCGCTAAACCGAGCGCGAAGACTTTCCGCGCCACGGCGACTGCGGTTTGAACCTCGATCTTGAGGATATCCTTCTGTGGCGGAAAGAGCATGCCGTGGCGAAGTTGCTGTGGACTCACCTGATCCGCCAACGCCTTTGCTGCTTGGATGAACAGCTCGTCCGGAACGCGTTTCGCTTCGGTCGCGTACACGGCAAGGCTCACAGCCGGGAAGATGAAGAAGTTATTGGCTTGTCCTGGCAGATACGTTTTACCGCGCAGTTTCACCGGATCGAATGGTACGCTGGCGGCATAAACCGCTTTGCCTCCAGACCAGCTGTAAGCTTCCTCCGCAGTACATTCGGCACGCTCGGTCGGGTTCGAGAGTGCAAAAATGATCGGCCTCGGATTCAGTCTCGTCATCGCCTCTACCACTTCTTTCGTGAAGGTCTTGCCCGCGGTGCTTACTCCGATTAGGATCGTGGGCTTAATGGCGTTGATCGCCGCGAGGAGACTCTTTGTCGGCGCATGCGGATGCACATATCGCTTTTGATCTGGGGTGAGGTGGGTGCGCGAGGGCTCGAGTAGACCGTTCACGTCAAAGAGAGAGATTCGACTACGAGCGTCCTCTTCGGACACCGCGTCTAGTCTCATTGCGGAGACGGCCATGTTTGCAATGCCGATGGCAGCCGAACCTGCGCCGAATAACAATATGCGCTGCTCCTTGAGACGTCCCTTGACGATTTTGAGGGCATTGTAAAGGCCCGCGACGGTCACGCTCCCGGCGCCCTGGATGTCGTCGTTGTAGCAGGAGATCTTGTCGGCGTACTTCGCCAGCAGACGCAGCGCGTCCGTACCCTTCCAGCCTTCAAAATGGATGCAGCACTTGGGATAAAGATCCTGCGCCGCCTGAACGAACTCATCGACAAAGCTATCGAGATCGTCTGACGTTGGTCGATTGCGTCTGAGGCCAAGATAGAGTGGATCGGCAAGCAGCTTGTCATTATCGGAGCCGCAGTCCAGCAGCAGAGGCAGTAGACCTTCTGGCGGAACAGCCGCGCATGCGGTGTAAAGTTGCAGCTTGCCGACGGGAATCCCCATGCCGTCGGCGCCGAGATCGCCCAGGCCGAGGATACGTGCGCCGGTGCTTACGCAAATAAAGCGGACGTCCTTCGCCGGCCAGCGCGAGAGCATTTCCTTAACCCTGCCGCGCTGCTCAATTGAAAGATAAATGCCATTGCGCCTGTGATAAATGTGCCCAAACTCGAGGCATGCTAAACCGGCTGTGGGGTCGTAGACGATTGGAATGAAACGGGCCGGATCGGTCGAAAGAACCTTGAAAAAGAGTGTCAGATTGTCGTGCGCCAGCTGAGAGAGATAGATATATTGTTCCAGATCATTTGGCTTCTTGCATAGTTGCATAGTGCATCGCTGAACCTGCAAATCCAGTGTTTCGACTCCCGGTGGTAACTGCGCTGTCAGCCAGCGGGCGTAAAGTTCCTGTTGTGTGAACGCCACGGACTCGTTGCTATAGCGCAGAAGCGCTGTTCCTCGTGCTGGCAATGAAATCTCCCACCCGTGAAAGAGCCGTGCCGGATAGGCACTCGCCTTACCGCTACATCAGCTATGGCGCGGTCGCAGAATACCAACGCGCGATACACCCACGGTAGGCTCGGAAATTACCTACGGGCTATTTGCCGCGGGCCGTGTCTGGAGATCCAAATTGAATGAGTGGCTCATCGGCGCCATTCCAGGCAGCGGCGAGCGCCAATCGCGCCAACGCCGGGAGAGACTTCGAGTCTGTTTTCTTCATGATCAGGGCGCGATGGTTTTCGACAGTACGTTGGCTGATGCCGAGATCCGCGGCGATAATCTTGCTCGGGTGGCCGGCGAGGACGAGCTCCATGATCTGGCGCTGTCGCGGAGTCAGACCCGCGATGCCTTTAGCTGCGGTCTCCCGCCAGGTGAATAGCTTGCTCGAATCCCGCATTTGTTCAAGAGCGCGCTCGACGCTGGCGAGCAATTCGCTGCGCCCGATTGGTTTCTCGATGAAATCCGAAGCGCCCGCCTTCATTGCTTGAACCACCATCGGCACGTCGCTATTGCCGGTGATCATGATGGCCGGGAGCCGATGGCCCCCATCGCGTAGCCGTTGTAGCAATTCGAGCCCGTTCATTCCCGGTAGATAAGCGTCGATCAAGAGGCATGCTTCGCCCCCTGGATGATAAGCCTCGAGGAATGCCTCGCAATTCGCATAATCCTCGACCGTCCGACCATCTTCCTCAAGCACGCTGCGAATCCCCTCGCGGACGTGACTGTCATCGTCGACGACGAAGATGACAGGCGGCTCAGGACTGCCGGCTGCTTCGGCAGGGCGGTCAGCGTGCGGAGGCCAGACCGCGGATTGCGATATTGGGAGGAGATGTTGGATGACTCGCGTCAGTTCCGTCAATTTTACCGGTTTGTTGAGCTGTACACAGTCATGAAGCGCGATATCGCGCAAGGCGCCGGTCGATATATCGCCAGTCAGAATGATAACCGGGATCTCACGATGGAGCTTCTCCCGCAGCTTCGTGGCGACCTGCAGTCCGTCCATACCGTTTGGCAGATTGTAGTCTGCTAGGATGAGATCAGGTGTGATCCTCCCTCGCGCTGTCAATTCTAGCGCTGCGATGCCGTCCGGAGCTGTTGCCGCGTAATGGCCTTCGTCCTTAAGAAGGAGCTCAAGGAGTTCGCGCACTTCGGGATCGTCTTCGATGACCAGGATCGCGCCAGTGCGATGAAGGCCTTCAACTATCCTGTCATCCGAGCCGGACCAGTGGCGTTCAAGCCGTGGCGCCGTTTCGCTCGGCGGGAGCATGACCTCGATGGCGAAGACCGAGCCATTGCCCAGATCTGAGCGGACGTGGACTCCATGGCCTAGCAGGTTCCCCAACCGCCGGACGATGGAGAGACCGAGGCCAAGGCCTCGGCTGTGTTCCCGCGCGCCATTGTCGAGCTGATGGTACTCTTCGAAGATCGCTTGAAGTTCTTCATCGGGGATGCCGAGCCCGGTATCCCAGATTTCTATGCTCAGCCTACCTTCGCGCCTTCGGCAACCGAGCAGCACCTTGCCGCGCCTGGTGTACTTCAATGCGTTCGACAGCAAGTTGCGGATCATTTGCTCGAGCAGATGCGGATCGCTGTAGATCAAAAGGCCGCATGAAACCACGCGCAAAGCAAGTCCTTGCGCTTGAGCATGATAGGTGAACTCATCCCGCAAGCGATCAAGTAGACCATTGATCGGGAAACTGACCAATTCGGCGTGAACCGTGCCGGCTTCGAGCTGATTAATGTCGAGCAGCGCGTTCAGCATGCCCGACATGGCGGCCGCAGTCTCGTCGAGCCGGGCGACCAGCTTCAAAGCCTCCTCGTTCTTGTTCTCCTTGATCTTCTTTGCCAAGACGCCTCGCATCAGGCTGAGAGCTTGTAACGGCTGGCGAAGATCGTGGCTCGCAGCGGCGAGAAAGCGCGATTTTGCGACATTGGCCAACTGTGCTTGTCGCTGAGCTTCCTCCAGCGCGTCCGCCGTACGTTTCCGCTCGGTGATATCGGCAAAGGTGATGACGACGCCCTCGACCTCGCCGTCTTGGGTGCGGTAGGGCAATATGCGACGGATGTACCAGGCTCCGCTGTGAGATTCGACCTCCCGCTCGAGCGGCGCGAAGGTTTGCAGCACCATTTGGGCTTCGGTCAGAAGAGCGCCGTCCACGGCCAGCGAGCTGAGGTCCGCGAGAGGACGCCCGACGTCGCTCGGAATGATGCTGAAGAGCGACTTGGTGGCCGGCGTGAAGAAGCGAATGTTCAGGTTGGCGTCGAGGAAGAGTGTTGCAACATCGGTGCTGTACAGGACATTTTGCAGATCATTGGAAGTCGTGCGCTGTCGCTCCAGAGTTTCCTGGAGCTGGCTGTTGAGGGCCGTGAGCTCTTCGTTGAGCGACTGCAGTTCCTCCTTCGACGCTAGCAGTTCCTCGTTCGTTGCTTGGTATTCTTCATTGACGGACAAGGCTTCTTCGTTGATCGCCTTCTGCTCTTCGCTCGACATCTCGAGGCTGCGAATAGCATCCTGGAGCTCGATTCTCGCGGCTTCGAGTTCCTGCTCAACCTCGGCAAGGCGCGGAGCGTCTCCCGCGGTAGCCGGGCGACCTCGTCTAGGCTCCGGGGGCGGCTCGTCGATGAAGCATATCAACAGCAGCTTCTCGCCCGCGCTCAGAACTGGCCTTACGTCAATGCTGAACGAAACTGGGGCGCCATTGTGGTTCATCCGGCCGCCGGCGAGAACAGTTCGCGCGTTCGTCTGACGGGTCTGTTGGATTGCCGACCTGAGTTTGGCGCGCACGTCCTGACGCGCCATGGCGAGCAAATCGTGAGTAGGCTGCCCCGGCGCGACGAGAAGATAGCGGTCCGTCGGCCCCAAGAAATGGAGGCATTCATGCCTGTGGTTAATCAGCACCGCTGCCGGCGCATAGGTCTCTATCACCAGCTGTTTACAAAGGTCGGCGAGAGCGGCTTGATGCGAGGGCGCTTGGCCTAGTCCCGGGCGCACCGGGGCTCGCATGCCGTCACTGGAGCTCATCGAAAAGCCAAATTCGCCCGGCCGGCTGCGACCGATGTGCCGATAGAGCCGCTCCGACTTGGAGATCACTTCGAAGCGGCCGTCGACGTTGCCGATCGTCTCCGAGTTGCCAAGCAGGAGAATGCCGCGCTCGCGTAGCGCAAAATGGAAAAGCGAGACGACCTTCGCTTGCGCCTCGGGCCGCAAATAGATCAAAAGATTCCGACAAGAAATCAGGTTGAGGCGCGAGAACGGCGGATCGGCCAGCACATCCTGGACCGTGAAGACCACCGACGCGCGCAGCTCGGGCAATACTCGGTAACCGTGATCCTCCTTCGAAAAAAAGCGGGCGAGTCGCGCCTGCGACACGTCCGCCTCGATCGCTTCCGGATAGTAGCCATCTCTGGCGCTGGCTACTGCACTCGGGTCGACATCGGATGCAAAGACCTGCAGCTTGACGTTGCGCTTCGCCGCCGCGATTTCCTCGCGGAAAAGCATGGCGAGGGAGTAGGTCTCCTCACCCGTGCTGCAGCCAGCGATCCAGATGCGAAGGGGTTGATCGGACGTCCAGCTGCGAACTAGATCGGGAACGATCGTCCCCGCTAAGAGATCGAACACCTTCGGATCACGGAAGAAGTTGGTGACGTTGATGAGCAGGTCCTTGGCGAGAAGGTCGAGTTCGCCTGTGTCACTCCGTAGAATTTCGAGATAGCGATCCCTGTCATCGGTTTCAATCGCCACCATCGCCATGCGCCGCTCGATCCTGCGCCGTAGCGTACCCTGCTTGTAAAGCCCGAAATCGTGCGGGGTCGTCGCGCGCAGCAGATCGATAATCTCCGGCAACCAATCCTCTGTTTTACCCTGGGGCGCCGAACTGCTCTGCACGCGTGCGAGCGCCATTCGGCGGCCGTATTTGACCAGCGCGTCGGGAATCTTCGCCACCGGAAGCACAAGGTCCACCGCGCCTGTCATGATTGCACTCCGCGGCATGCCGTCATAACTCGCCTCGTCGGGATCCTGCGCAATGACGAGGCCGCCTTTCTCCTTGACGGCTTTGAGTCCGAGGCTGCCATCGGCCCCTGTTCCCGAAAGGATCACGCAGATGGCGCGGGCGCCGCACTCCTTGGCCAACGAGTGCAGCAGGAAGTCGAATGGCAGGCGCGCGCCGTGACGCGCTTGCGGTTGCGAGAGGTGCAGGGCGCCACCGCCCACAGAGAGGTAGGTTCCTGGCGGAATGACATAGACATGCTCGCGCTCAATCAACATGCCATCCGTTGCCTGACGCACGGTCATCGACGTGTGGCCGGCCAGCAGCTCGACCATCATGCTTTCGTGGGTCGGATCGAGATGCTGGACAAGAATGAAGGCCATGCCGTTAGCGGCGGGCAGGCCGCCCACCAGCTTGCTGAAGGCGTCAAGGCCGCCCGCCGAGGCGCCTATTCCGACGACTGCGAAGTCCGCGAAGCGGCGAGGAGAGTCGTGCGGCCGGCTCGGTCGCGGTCGGGCCGCTTTGGCCCGCTGCGGACGGCTTTCTGGCATTCTGCTATCTCAGATCGTTGCTCTCCAATCGGAGATGTAATGTTATCACGGTTTGTACATCGCGGCGAGACGCGGGTGGGATCAATTCGACGTCAGGCGCGGACCGCGTGCTGGTCAGCCGCGACGGAAATAGGTCTGAGTAGTTTCCGAGCCTACGCAATGGCGATCTCCGTCAGCTACAGTTCAGGGCATAAGTTTCGCCGGTGTTGCCGGTTTACGATGCCCTTCGAGGCAGCTTCGGGAATCCCCTTTATGGGATCATGACCTAGGCTGATTAAGACCAATGCCGATGTCGGCGGTCTCGCGTCAACTATGCTTAGAGGGCCAGTCGTGGTGTAATTCGTGGGAGAGTGTTGCATGAGGCAAGATAGCGATCGGTTGGTTGAGCGTACGAACCATGATCCGGTGCGGCGGTCACTAGTTCTCGGCGGCGGGCTCGCCGCCGGCGTGGTTCTCGCGGGCGCTGCGCAACCTGCGGTAGCTGCGATGCCATCAGGCCGTACCGACGGCGGAGGACTCGAACTTGACGGCCAGCCCGCGCCTGAACCGCCTTCGAACAAGTCGGCCGGCCCCGTCCGTCCAGGCCGTGGGTCTTCTCTGGCGGGCAAAGTCGCCGTAGTGACGGGCGCTGCCCGTGGCATCGGGCGGTCCATCGCGGTAGAGTTTGCGGCGAACGGGGCCGACGTAGTCGTGCTGGATATTGCGGGGCCGGTCAGTCCGACCTCGGCCGCCGTGCCCGCGACCCCTGACGAGCTTGCCGAAACGGTTCGGCAGATTCAGGCCTATGGCCGGCGGTCGGATTCCATTCGCGCCGATATCCGTGACATCAACGCGTTGCGCAGGGCGGCTGACCAAGTAGAGCACGACTACGGCAAAATCGACATCATTGTCGCCAACGCCGCCATCCAGGGCTGGACGCCGCTGATGGAAATGAAGGACAGCGACTGGCGCGATACGATCGATAACAATCTCAACGGTACAGCGAATACTATTCGGGCGTTCGGACCGAAGCTCGTGGCCCGCAACTATGGCCGGATCATTGTGCTTTCCTCCATGCAGGGCAGGCAGGGCACCAAGGGCGCCGCGAGCTACTCAGCATCCAAATGGGGCATCCTGGGATTGATGAAGTCCGCGGCGCTCGAACTTGGTCAATACAACATCACTGTCAACGCACTCGTCCCTGGCCTCGTGGGCACTGCATTGACGCTGAATACCCCGCGACTCCAAGCGGCCATGGCTCAAGTGGGACAAACTCCTCCGGACCACCCGACGCCGCTGCAAGCGTGGGACGCGCGGGCGCCCACCATTCCGCTGGAGGTCGGCTGGTTGCAACCGGACGACATCTCTCCGGCCGCGGTTTTCCTCGCATCGGACGCCGCCGCGATGGTGACAGGTGCGGAATACGAGGTGACCGGCGGGGACAGCGCAAAGAACGTCTAGCCACGCACGGTCGGTCCGGCCTTGTCATGTTGAGGAAAGGAGGCCGGAGCGAGCACTCGGAGCCAAGCTGGTGGAGTGAGCCAGTTATCAATGTAAACAATAGCTCACAACACCTTCAACGTCCAACGCCATCACCCCAGCAAGAACGCATCGAACCCGCAGGGCGTCGGCCCCGCAGATCGGGCGCGAAGCCGTCGACGCGGCATAAAGCGGTCGTATGAAAATGATTTGTTGCGTGCTCTATTGGCAACGAGACAGAGCCTCGGTTACAGCGAGCACAGGGCGCTGTAACTCAGAGTCTACATTTCCTGCGGAATTCATACCTATGGTAGAGATGTCGTGTAGAACGTTAATCAAAGGTATTGACGCGCGCGGCGCCGTAACGACGTTGGCGAATATGGCCTCGGCGCGGAGGCTCGCGGTTGAGATATGCCGCGCAACACGGCGTGCGGTAGAGATCTCAATCGCTAGTTATGCCGTCGTGGCTCTGGCGACGACGGCGAGCGCGGTTGCCGCCGACCTGCCGACGCGGCATGTCTTGACGCTCGATGCCGCGCGACGGGTGATAGCGGCGGCCGAAGCAGAGGCGCAGCGAAAGGGCTGGCCCTGCGTCGTCGCTATCGTCGACAATGGCGGCTATCTGATCGCTTTCGACCGCATGGACCGGTCTCCCATGGTCGCTTCGGCCGAACTCGCGCCAGCGAAGGCGCGCACGGCGGCGCTGTTCGGAAAGCCCACCAAGGCTCTTGAAGATGCGGTCCATGCTGGGCGGGTTGCCGCCGTGACGGCTGGCTTTGTCGAAATGGATGGAGGCCAGCCGTTGACCGTGAACGGTGAGATAGTCGGCGCGGTCGGCGTCAGCTCCGCGCAGCCAGATTGGGACATCGAGATCGCGTCGGTCGGCGCTGCCGCGCTGTCGGATAAGCCTTAGAACGCAGTTCTCACGGCATGAAACGGATGCAATGTTTCCAAGCGCGTCGCGCGGTTGATTCCAAGTTTGCGCGAACGACGCGGAAGGCCTTTCCGGATAGCGAGTGGTCCGCCGCTCGATGAGATTAGGGGTTTCACTGTTGGTAAGGACGTCGCCGTCACGCCGCGCAAAGTGGCGTTGCTCAATAAATTGATCGAACTGACCCGATACGCGCCGACGGCGGAGCATGTTCGTCGTCTGTGGGGCATGCGATCCAACGCTTTCCGTCCGGCGAGAGGCCACCGTCCGCCGCGAGGCACTGGACATGCGGATGATGAGTGAGTGTTTGGCGCCACATATGTAAGACAGCGAGCACCCGATCTGCGCGCCGAGATGCTTGGGGTCGCTGCCAAGCGTGATGAATGCCTCGGCCCGCGGCGCGCATCAGGATGGCCTAGACGAGTGCCTTGTTCTGGAAAGCGGTCTCTCGGCGGCCGCCGGCGGCAACGTATTGAAAATAGAGGACCGGGAGAAGCTCGCTTTGTCGTGCGGCGAGTCGGCCTCCCGCGCTCGTCCCTGAGGTTGTGGACAGCTCCGCCTCAACGGAATCAAAGTGCCAAGACGTGGTCGCCGGAGTTGCACAAGAGCCGGAAGGCCGTCCATGCAGGAGTTTATCAGAATCGGCGTTGATCTCGCCCTATGGGCAACTTCTGTAATAGGGAGTTGGCTATCGGCGCGGCGCCGATCCGGGCCATTTGAAGCGTTTTTCCGCGACTTGCGTCCTTCCTTGTCTCCATAAAATCGTAGTCATTATGCCCTGCCCAGGCTTGGCCACGAATGGTGGAGTGCCCCCGTTATTTCACCGGACACGCTGGTTACTGGGCCTGAGTTCGGATGAACTCCCGTGGGCAGCGCATCCTGAGCGCTGAATGAGGATGGATTTCGTTGTAATCGTCGATCCGTCCGGCGATCTGCCGGAGCGCTGTTTGGGCGTCCGGCAAGGGGTTGATGCGAACATAATCGCGCTTGAAGGTTTTGACCAACGCCTCCGACATCCCGTTCGATTCCGGACTGCGTACGGGCGTAAAGCACGGGATGAGGTTCAAGGCCGCCGCGAAGTCTCGGGTCTCCTTCGCCGTGTAAGGGCTGCCGTTGTCAGAGAGATGCTCGACCGGGTTGGGCGATCTCACTGTCCTGAAACGCTTTTCGACGGCGTCCAGCATCATGTTGCGGACGTCCGAGCCGCTGATCCCGGCGCCGCAGACGGCGGTCCAGGCGATGATCTCACGGTCGAAAGCGTCGATGATGAACGCCATCTGGACGACGTCACCGTTCCAGCAGGAAAACTCCAGGCCGTCGGAACACCAGCCCAAATTGGAGCGCATGACCATGATCTTGCCGTCGTGGGCGCGGCCTTGCCGGCGCGCCGTATGGCGCTCCAGAAGCAACCCTTGACGCTGCACGATCCGATGGACCCGCTTCCTGTTGGCCGGCGGCAGACCTTGCTGCGCCCGTTTCCGGTTCACCAGCGCGGCGATGCGGCGATAGCCATAGGTCGGCCGCTCATCGACGAAGCCGCAGATGAGCGGCAGCAAGGCGTCGTCCTCAGTCTTCATGTAGGGACCCGCGCGACGGCGTCTTGCCGCGCGCTTTCTCGGCCAGGTTGGAGCGCGACACCCCGAGCGCTTCGGCGACGCGCTTCATCGGGAACCGCCTTTGGGCGACGACAGCAGCCGCAAGGTCGGTTTTTTTGCGTGCGCCTTGGCAAGCGCCTCGCGGAGGATCTCATTCTCCATGGTCTTGCGGCCGAGCAAGCGCTCCAACTCGCGCACCCGATCCTCGAGCTTGCGGACCTCCGAATTGCCGACGACGGGCTCGTCCGATCCCACGGCGGTCGCGCCTCCCTCGCTCATCAGGCGCCTCCAACGATAGAGAAGGTTCGCCGCCGCGCCATGGCGGCGGGCGACCGATGAGACCGTCTCTCCCGGCCCAAAACTTTGCTCGATGATCCGCAGCTTTTGCTCCGTCGACCAATACCGCCGACGGGCCGTCCCCGTGATCAGTTCAATGCGCCGATAATCATCCGACATAAGCCTGTCTTCAAGGATATCCTTGAGCCTTCCTGCTTACGCCAGGTGTCCGGTCGAAACGGGGAGCAGTTCAATTGATCCCATGCTTTTGAGACGCTAAACACACCATTTTTAGCACGGCAAGATTGAAATGTCAAGTTCAAGGTATTGCTTTGCGCTGCCGACTGAGGAGCTCGCCGCCCTACGCATGCAAACGGGAGCCGGTTTGCTCGACTCCCGTTAACGAATGAGGAAACGTTAAATGGCGTCTTCTATTTTTTACCCGGGCGTTCGCCTCGGCCGCCACAGCAGCCGGTAGAAGCGGAGCCGCCAGAATCCTGGGCACCTCAGGAGTTAACCGAATCCGAACGGCGCACGGTCTTGGCCTGCCGTCGGCGACTACAGTCAGAGTCATTTCTACGGTTTCATCTAAGACACGCTGACGCGGTTTGCGATTGTGGTAATGCGAATGGAGGAATCCCTTCGAAAATAATCTCGCCCATAAATCACCTTCTCCAAGGATGGAACTTCCAAGCTCTCTGCGGGGGACCACCTTCTCAGTGTGCAGGGTTTTTCCTGGGTGTCGATTCGAACGGTAACGGAAGAGTGGCACAAAAAAGCCCGGCGTATCGCCGGGCTAAGTCTTGATACGAAGGGATAGCGCGCAGGGGCGCGGAAGCTGGATTAATTCGAAGGGTTTCCCGGGTTCGGCCCAGCCAAAAGAATAAGGGCATCAAGCGCCGAGCGAAGCGATTTCATGGCGTCGAGGCTTCCGACGAGATGGGCGACAATTACCCGATCGACGTACACCTCATTGCTGGATTGCGCCTTCGCGATGTGGCGACTCGTTTCAATCGTTACCTTGCCGACGCCGTCGAGGTGTCCAAAGAATGGAGCTCGTTCAAAATACAAAAATGGGGCGTTTGCGCTTGCAGTCGCCGAAATGCCTTGAGCAACACTGGGAATAATCTCCACGACGGGCGGCTTTTCGATGAGGGGTTTACGGGCCATTGCAGTCTTTCTTAAGCTTCCGGAGCCAATCGAAATTGCTTAGCTCCCGGCCGAGGAGCGTTGTCGCGGGAAATTACAAAATCGTGGCGACCGAGTAACGTTAGCGTGAAAAAGCCCAGCGCTGAGCTGGGCTTAAGTCGGCTATGAACTGAGAGCCTGTGCCCCACGCTCTAGACAAGGAACCGACGCGAGGCGGGATTAGGCAGCCGGCGCGTCCCGTCTCATGGAAAGCCGAGCGATGGCTAAACCGGCGCGATCGGCGCCTTTGCCTTTCTCAAAGCATCAGTCACTTGCTGATCCAAGCGCAGATGCACCTTCAGGAGCTCGGGCGGCGTCAGCGCCATCCACTGATCCAACGAGACGTCCGCGTAATAGTCGCTCTTGAACATCTCGAGAAAGCGCATCGGCGTAGTGCCAGTGTTCTCAACATAATGGCCCATGGCGAACGGCACGTAGCCCACGTCCCCAGCCTGAAAATCGAACGTTCGCGCTTGACCCGACGCAGCGAACACGCCCATCCGGGCTTTACCTTCAATGTAATACTGCCATTCGTCGGTGTTGGGATGCCAGTGCAGTTCCCGCATTCCGCCCGGCGCGACCTCCACAAGGGCGGCCGCAATGTTTTTTGAGGCGGGGAATACGCTGGAATCGGTGATCCGCACCGTTCCGCTTTTCGTCCGGATCGGTTCCTGCGCCAACATGCGATGGCTGAAGCTCTGCGGGACGGGTTGAGCGCCCTGCAGCTTATCGGGACCAAGAGCCGCAGGTATCGGGGCCTTGAAGATGTAGAGTTCGCTCGGGTCAGGCGTATGGCCGAAAAGCGACGCCGACACCCCGAAATTTTTGCCCAGCACTTCATTGGGTACGTGCTTAAACCAATCGCTCAACAGGAATGTGCTGTCCTCGTCAAATTCGCCATCGTCGAAGACCAGCAAAAATTCACATCCATCGGGACCAAGACCCTGGATCGAATGGGGAATGCCGCCCGGAAAATACCACAGATCGCCGACGCCCACATCGTCGACAAAATTGCGGCCCTGGGCGTCAATCGCCGTAATGCGCGCCGATCCGTAGAGCATGTACGCCCATTCGGCTTGCTTGTGCCAGTGCAGTTCGCGCACGCCTCCGGCGTTCAATCGCATGTCGACGCCGGCGATGCTTTTAGATACGCCAAACTCCCGCACGGTTATTTGCCGCGTCCAGCCGCCGCTAGACTGACGCACATGCGAATCCGCAAAAGAAAAGCGGAGATTGGGCGTCGTTCCGGAATCTGTTGAGGGCGGATTTAGCATATCTGGATTTTGACGTTCGCGGATCTCGTCGTGTGGACCGGGATCCGTACCGCCGACGCCCGGAGCGCGACTTGGTTTCAGCGCTTCCTCAGCCGTCTGAGCAATTGCGGCGGACGCCGCTGTTAAGATGCCGCCGGCCGCCGTAACGCCCGCGAGCACGCCTCGGCGTGATAGTTCTTCACTCATAAAGTTTTAGTCCTTTTTCCGCATTCGAAACGGATGGATGGCATCCGTAAGGCCATGTCAATTTGAGCAAATTTAAAGAAGCGGAGTTTGAAAGCACGACATGGCCGTTAGCCAAATAAACCAATTATAATAAGGCACTAGCATAAAAAACGTGAAAACTATAAAGCATCTTAAAACAAAAATTATAGTATTCGCGTCCATATATTGGCCTTCCCGATCATAACATTCTCTGAGAAACGCCTCAGTCATCTTCCAAGAGTAACGGAAGATAAAGGAAATCAACCGAATGCCCTAATAACAATTCGATGATATTTCAGGCGTAACATCGCGTATCTTCAGAAGGACATTCAGGGTTGATCCTGAAGGCACAATCGCGCGCCGGAACCTGAACATCTGGAGGATCGCATCCTGATTGCGGGTCATGGAGTAGAGATTGCACATTTGGAGTCGTGACCGCCGCGGAGAACCGCCAAAGCCTCACTTATCATAAGGCCGTTTCCGATTGGCCTGCCCCCATGGGGTGATCCAGTTTGAATGTTAGTGCATTGTCGGCCCTGGCGCTATTGCTGGCGTGGCCGGCGAAGCTGGTCCGGATTGCGAAGCCGGCCATTTCAGGGTCTCCGGGGCTGGCGGCTTGTAGCCCAGCGATGAGTGCGGGCGCACGGTGTTGTAGTGGCGTCGCCATCGCTCAATGACGACCTTCGCCTCCTTGAGGATGTAGAAGATTTCACCATTCAAAAGCTCGTCGCGCAGCTTCGAGTTGAAGCTCTCGCAATAGCCGTTCTCCCAGGGACTGCCCGGCATGATGTAGGCGGTCTTCGCGCCGACGGCGGCAATCCAGTCACGCAACGCCTTGGCGATGAACTCCGGGCCGTTGTCGGAACGAATGTGGATCGGAACCCCTCGCAAGATGAAGAGGTCCGAGAGAACGTCGATGACGTCCGCTGCCTTCAGCTTCCGGTTAATCCTGATCGCGATGCATTCGCGGGTAAATTCGTCGATGATATTCAGCATGCGATATTTCCTGCCATCATGAGTGCGGTCCTCGACGAAGTCATAGGACCAGACGTGGTTGGGGCATTGCGGGCGCAGCCGGACGCACGAGCCGTCATTGAGCCAGAGACGCCCGCGCTTGGGTTGTCTGGCCGGAACTTTCAGCCCCTCGCGTCGCCAGATCCGCTCGACCCGTTTGACGTTGACCTTCCAGCCTCGCTCCCACAACATCGCCGTGATGCGGCGGTAGCCATAGCGGCCGTACTGGATGGCGAGCGCCGTGATGTCGGCGATCAATGCCGCTTCGTCATCGGGCTTGGTCGGAACCTTGCGCTGCGTGGAGCGATGCTGACCGAGAACCCGGCAAGCGAACCGCTCGGAAACGCCATGTTCGGCGATCACATGCTCCACGCAGGCGCGACGACGCGCGGAGCTCAGAAGTTTCCCGAGGCAGCCTCTTTCAGGATCAGCTTCTCAAGCGTCAAATCGGACACCGCTCGACGGAGCCGCGTATTCTCCGCCTCCAGCTCCTTCAGCCGCTTCACCTGATCGCCCTTCAGGCCGCCGTATTCCGACCGCCATCGATAGTATGTAACTTCCGTCACCCCTATCGAGCGGATCGCCTCCGCGACCGGTCGCCCTTGCGCGCTAAGCACTTCGACTTGCCGTAGCTTCGCGACGATCTCTTCCGCCTTGTGTCTTTTCCTCGGCATTGCGTAGTCCTCCATCAGGCTCATAAGCTATACTTCACGGAGGATCACTTTTCAGGGGGCAGACCATACCTCGGACTTTATTTTATTCGCTCCGGTCGGACGATATCGTCTGGAGCCACAGGTCGAAGGGTCTGGTCGCCCGGATGGCTCATGACAATCGTTGTACGGCCTGGCCCGATCATCTCCTGGTCTCGCCAGCAACCAAGGACCCAGCCGATCGGATATAGCCCCGGCTTGAGATCAAACCTGGCGGCGTCAAATGTCTTCGAAACATTGCCTGGGTTTGCCAAATCATAGTTCGAAACAATTTTGTGTGGGCCAAAACTGAGACGCATGAGACAATCCGCAACCAGGCCGGGTGGTCTCTCAAAGCGAAGAGCTAGCGCATAGGTTCCCGGCGTTCTGATGACGAGGAAACCAGATCCAGCCCCAACAAATTTTTTGTCCTTCGCGCCGGCCGCAATGATTGGCGCTAAATCAATTGTCGACCCGTCGACGAGGAAAGCGCTCAAAGGCGTCGGCGTTATCTCAGTATTGAATGTCGGGCTGACCTCGATCGCGTGGATCGTCGCCCGCCAGCCGGCCTCATAGCCGCTCAACCCGCCATTCGCGCCAACCGGAGGGATCGGACGAGCCGGCTCGACAGTCTGCGCTTCTCCCGTGGTGCTCCAGTTTTCTGCGGATTGGGGTGGTTTACCCCAATCAGGCGGTTGCACGATCGGCGCCGGGAGCGCCCGCACCATGAACCAAATCCCGGCTGCCACGCCGCAGCCGATCAGAGGGGCTGGTCCAAAGAGCAGTGCGACCCGATAGAAGCCGTCGCCGTCCCATAAACGGCAGTGAATAAAACCGAGCTTACTAAAGAATAGACTCATTAAACGCGCTCCGCCCTAACAAGATTTTACGAATCCCAAGTCCCGCAATGCGTCTTGATTAAGGTTCGGCTCGTTCCGATAAGAGTTTTGTCATTTTTCACAGAGAATCAATACAGAAATTGATTGCGCTTTCTCTGCAAGCTCAAACCCTTGGAGTGGATGCTCGCTTACCTCCGTTGAATAGGGGACGCCGTACAAATCTAAAAACACGGTTAATACGTCTACCTTGATCGAAAAATTAACGTTCTGTTGGGTGAAATCGGCCAATTTCGAAACGACAACGCCGATAACGTTGCCGCTCTGATCGACGACCGGTCCGCCGCTGTTGCCCGGTTGTATCGGCGCCGATATCTGGATGTGTTTGCTGTCGTTCTTAATTCCAGCGAGAGCTGAAACATTGCCAACTGTGAAATTTCCCCCAGAGGATAACTTGTCCAGGAGCGGATAGCCGAAAGCGGCGATTTTCTCACCAATCCTTACGCCTGCGCGCAAGGTCGCCACATGACTGCTTTCAAAGTCCACTTTCAGCAAGGCCAGATCATTGGAGGCGTCCCGCGCCAAAACTTGCGCGGGGAGAGGCTCCGCTAGTCCGCAAACCACCTTTGGATCCGCGCAACCCTCGACAACATGAGCATTTGTAACAACGTAACCATCCGCGGTAACAAAAAAGCCAGTTCCGTTGGATAGCCCCTTTCCTACCCCGATTGGCTTCTCGTTAATTCCAGTGGTCGCCGATTGAATATCGGCCAGGGTCAATTCGTTGAGCTCGACGCCGGGGCTCCCGATCAGCGGAGCGATCCGCGCGGCCTGCGCTTCTCGCGCGCGTTCGAGAACCGTCCGCGCCGTCCGGGCGTTGGCGAAATCCGGCGCCGTACGCGCCCGCTCAAAGAAGGTCTTCAGGACCGGATCGGCGTCTGGAGAAAGGTGCAAACCGTTACGCCGCGCCATCGAATGAGTGATCGCGACCAGATCTCCGGCCTCATAGCTGTCGAATTGAATTGTCTTGGTGAAGCGCGAAGGCAGGCCGGGGTTGCTTGCCAAAAACCTGCTCATCTGGTCCGGATAGCCGGCGACGATGACGACCAATCGATCCCGCCTGTCCTCCATTTCCTTCAGCAAGGTGTCGATGGCTTCCCGGCCAAAATCTGCCGCCGCCCCAGCTTGGTCGGCGAGGGTGTAAGCTTCGTCGATGAAGAGAATCCCGTCCAGCGCGTCGGCGATCTTTTCCCTTGTCTTCAGCGCCGTTTGCCCGACATAGCCGGCAACCAGCCCAGCCCGGTCCGTCTCGACCAAATGGCCTTTCTCCAGCGCGCTGAGATCGCGTAGGACGGCGCCATAAAGGCGGGCCACGGCCGTCTTTCCAGTACCCGGCGGTCCGGTGAAAACCATGTGCAGTGAGATGGGCGGCACCGGCAAACCTCGCTCGCGCCGGGCTGCTTCGACCTGGAGCCGGGAGATCAGCGTATTGATCTCGGCTTTAACCGTCGCCAACCCCGTCATTTGCCCTAATTCATTGAGCGCGCTGACGCCGGTGGCGGCGACATTCGTCTTTGTGGCGATCGCCGACCGGATGTCGGCCAGGGTCAGTTCGTCGAGGTCAACGCCGGGGCTCCCGATCAGCGGGGCGATCCGCGCGGCCTGCGTTTCGCGCGCGCGTTCGAGAACCGTCCGCGCCGTCCGGGCATTGGCGAAATCCGGCGCCGTGCGGACCCGCTCAAAGAAGGTCTTCAGGACCGGATCGGCATCCTGGGAAAGGCGCAAACCGTCATGCCGCGCCATCGAGTGGGTGATGGCGACTAGATCGACGGCCCCATAGCTGTCGAATTGAATTGTCTTGGTGAAGCGCGAAGGCAGGCCGGGGTTGCTTGCCAAAAATTTGCGCATCGGGTCGGGATAGCCGGCGACAATGACCACCAATCGATCCCGCCTGTCCTCCATTTCCTTTAGCAAGGTGTTGATGGCCTCCCGGCCGAAGTCGTTCCCCGCGCCGCCATGCTCGGCCAGCGCGTAAGCCTCGTCAATGAAGAGTACCCCGTCTAGGGCATCGGTAATCTTCTGC
Organism: Methylocella sp.; assembly: GCA_037200525.1. Classification (NCBI taxonomy): domain Bacteria; kingdom Pseudomonadati; phylum Pseudomonadota; class Alphaproteobacteria; order Hyphomicrobiales; family Beijerinckiaceae; genus Methylocella; species Methylocella sp. The sequence goes on from JBBCGG010000001.1 coordinate 1,050,274, forward strand.
CGGGTCTTCAGCGCCGTCTGCCCGACATAACCGGCAACCAGCCCAGCCCGGTCCGTCTCGACCAAATGGCCTTTCTCCAGCACGCCGAGATCGCGCAGGACGGCGCCATAAAGGCGCGCCACGGCCGTTTTGCCGGCGCCAGGCGGTCCTGAGAAAACCATATGCAGCGAGATAGGCGCCACCGCCAAACCTTGCTCGCGTCGGGCTGCTTCAATCCGCAGACGCTGGATCAGCGTATTGATCTCGGCTTTAACCGTTTCCAAACCGGTCATCTCGGCCAATTCGTCGAGTGCGGCGATGCCGGTGGCTGTTCCATTAACGATGCGCAGCTTTGATCGACGCCGCACCTGCCAGTCGCCGCCGGCGCCGACCACCCGCGGCCATAGCCGAACAACACTCCTGATCCAATACAGATTGGCTGAAGCGACCAGCAAGGCGAGAACAAGGTAGCCGAGGTCGGGCGGTAGGTAAGGGGTGATCTTAAATGCAGCGAGGATTGAGAGGATGGTCATTATCAGCATGGAAATGCTGATCAATGGGGTCGGCCCGAGGAAGCCTCGTAGAGATTGAAAAATCCTATCCATTGCGCCGGCTACAGTTTTTCAATGGATGCCAAGTGACTGCACGGGTCGTCTTGCCGTCCTGTGCCGAAACGCGCCACGTTGGAAGCAGGGAGATTGTCGCGCTCCCTCCGACATCAATCACCGTCAGCGCGCCGCGTCCTGTTTCATAAGGCGCGGGAAACGGGAGGGCTACTCGCATCGGCGTAGCTGACGTCTCAAAAACAGGCGAGTAGTAAGTTCCGGAGATTAAACGGATACGGCTGGGCGGCTCCCCCGGCGCCGATGCCAAAGAGACCCAGGCAAGCGGCCGCCGGCAACCGCCGTCCTTCCCCTCCCGGAATTGGGCAAGCGCAGCATTTGGCAGACTCATTGTGGTCAATGCACCCGCAACCTCACGTTCGTCTACCTCCGTCAGATCGCTGATATTCGGTGCAGTGGGTTTAAGCGGATTTGCGCGGCCCGACGTCAGCCAAAACCAACAAACGACGCCGGAAATCACCGCGATCGCTATGGTCAGACCAATTCCAGGCAGGGCGCTTGGATTCTTTCTTCGAGGCGCCAAACGCCTTGTTTCCGTGTCTTGCGTCATGTCTGGCACCGGTGATTTCTCGTTGAGTAAGCTGTCAGTGGGGCAACCTTTGGAAGGCTTTGCATTTCTAGGCGACGGCCGAATTCCGCCCCTTATACAATCCTTGAAGCGAAGGCTTCCTCGTGCCGGTACCAAGTCTGTCTGTTAAATTATGATCCTGTTGCGGACCAAAATATGATCCAATTTCCGAAAATGATAGCCATAACGCTGAGCTAGCATTTGTTAGCCGCGTGACGGGACCAATGTGCGTTACGGTTGGAATAACACGAGGCTCGATCACTTTCTCGTAGGGGCCTTGCGATCGATGAGCAACCGTGGCGGCGCTGGATGTCGTGCCGAAAGACAGAAAGACAGGCGCAAAGCAAGATAAAGCGGATTCTCCGCTGGCTAGGTCCTGTTGACAAATAGGATTTCTTCCGACGCGTATTTCTGATTCAAGGTTGCTTTCGCAAGGAGGCGGACTTGATTCGCGGGTTGATGAGCGACGAGGAATGGGCGTGCTTTGAACCCTTCGTGACGATGCGCGGAGCGCATAGCGGGCGACGGCCAGTCGCGAAAAATCCAAGCCGTTCGGAGCGGCTTTTCCGTATACTTTCCGTACGAAAGGCCATATTGGCGCGTTTTTCATCATAAGTGAGTGATTTCATTGGCGCGCCTACGGGGAATCGAACCCATGTTTTCGGCGTGAAAGGGCAGAAAATCTAGTTCGGTATAGGTGGCTTCGCGTCCCCGCAACCAAAACCAACTATATGAATACGCAGCTCTTTTCATGAAGCCGCCCTTAGGGGCGGCTTTGCCGCTTTCAGCCCGAGTCGCCACCCTGTCGCCACGCCAAAAAAAATGGCGATCGTGACCTAGGCCGTTGTGACGAATTCGGCGTTTGGGGGATTCTCGCGAGGATCTTTCCATGATTCAAGGCTGATTTTTGGAGATCAGCCTTGATGATTCGGGATGTCGATGCGCTGCGAGACGATCAATGGGAGCGGCTTTGTGATCTTGTGCCAGGCGGAAGAGCCGGCCAGCGCGGGCCGCGCTGCGACAATCGACGCTTCGTCGACGCGCTGTTATGGATGGCCCGCTCGGGCGGCCGCTGGCGCGATCTGCCCGAACGCTTCGGCGACCATCAGGCGGTGAAACGCCGCTACTATCGCTGGATCGAGCGCGGCGCCTTGGACGGATTTCTTGAGGCATTCACCGCCGAGGCCGATCTCGAATGGCTGATGATCGACTCAACAATCGTGCGCGCCCATCAGCACGCGGCCGGCGCAAGGATCGCCAAAGGGGGGCGGATGCCCAAGGCCTGGGCCGCTCTCGCGGTGGTTTGAGCACCAAAATCCACGCCGCGACAGACGCACTCGGCAACCCCGTTCGGCTCCTTCTCGGACCTGGGCAGCGCAACGACATCACAAAAGCGCACGCCCTGATCGAAGGCTTTGCGGCCGATGCGATCATCGCCGATAAAGGTTATGACGCCAATCACTTGCGCAAGGCTGTTCTTATGCGTGAGGCTGAGCCGGTGATCCCATCAAAATCCAATCGCCGCGCGCCGCTCCCCTACGACAAGGCGCTCTACAAGGAGCGCAATCTCGTCGAGCGTTTCTTCAATAAACTGAAGCAGTTCCGGCGCGTCGCAACCCGATACGACAAGCTCCTCGCAAACTACCGAGGCTTCGTATTGCTCGCCGCTATTGCTATCATGCTCAGGTAATTCGTCACTACTGCCTAGCAGGCTGCTGAAAAACGCTTCGCCTTCGTCGATTTTATAGTCTGGGGAGTGATTCTTGCTCGGCGTCGGTCGCCCGACCGACGCCGACGAAGGCGGCTTGTGGCGGCCCGGCTGGACTTGGCGTCCGATCGGGGATTTTCGCCGATCAATTTCGGCAATCGGATGAGATTATAGGCGGCGGCTGCGAAGGCGAAGGACCAGGCGACCCGATCGACGCCGCGAAATTTTGTCTTGCGCTCACCAGCGACCGTCTTCATCCAGCAGAACGCTTCTTCAATACGTTTTCTTATGCGCTGGCTGACCGGATAGCCGGGATGGCGCGTCGTGCGCCGGTCGATGGCCAAGCGGCGTCCATTGTTGTTTTGCGCCACATGCGGTCGCACGTTCATCGAGCGCAGCTCATTGACGAAAACGCGGGCGTCATAGCCCTTGTCGGCGCCAAGAGTCACGCCGGACGGGCGATTGGCGAGCGGCTTGATCATATCGAGCGCGGCGGTTCGTTCGGCTTGGCCGTCGGCTGGGGTCAGGCAGGGGTTGACGATGAGGCCGGAGCGATTCTCCATCAAGGCGTGGCCAAGAAAAGCGAGCTTGGCTTCCATGCCCGCGCCCTTGCGGTAGAGCTTGGGATCGGTGGTCGAGGCGTGCGATGCGACTCGTTCGAGCGCTTCTCGCCCTTGAAATCAACCTCGGTGTTGCGTCCGGAGCCGGGCGGCGGCTCCTTGCCCGAGCCGTCCTTGGGCGTGAGCTCTTCATCGGCCCAGGCCTCGATCAGTGTGCCGTCAACGGAGAAATGCTCGTTTGACAGAGGCCTCTCACGCGGGGCCGAGCCAGAACCGCCGCCAGAAATTTTGCCGCGATGGCGCCTTCAGGCAGGCGGTCGCGGTTCTTCGAGAACACGGTAGCGTTCCACACCGCATCGTCGACCGAAAGGCCGACGAACCAGCGAAACAGAAGATCGGTGTCGAGCTGCTCCATCAACTGCCGCTCGGAGCGCACCGAATAGAAGGCTTGCAGCAGCATGGCGCGCAACAGCCGCTCCGGCGCGATCGACGGCCGGCCGGTCTTCAAATAAAGCGCCGAGAAATCCGGCGCCAAGGTCGACAGCGCATCGTTCACAATCGCCCGGATCGCGCGCAACGGATGATCCCGCCGCACCTTTGTCTCCAGATCGACATAGCTGAAAAGCCCACCCGCCTGTTCGTCCGACCCGCGCATTCCTTCGCTCCCTTCGCAACGCGAGGGAATCATGAACGAGCGCCCAGGCTCATCCGAGCGTCAATGTCGCCGGCTTTTTCCGCGGGCAATGTATCAGCACGTCAAGCGCTTCGCCCTGGGCGATAACGCCGTGCGCATATGCAGCGCGCGCCTTGTCGATTGTGGCGTCGATCGTTTCGCCGATCATAGGCATTCCGGCACAGCCTTCGTCTTACCGCTTAGCCGCGCGCCGAAGGAGAGGCTCGACGGAAGCGCGCGGACGACAGCCTGCATCGCGCCAGCCGTCCGCGGCAGGATCGCGAGCCGCGCCAGCACCGCGGCGGCAGCGATGCGGGTCGAGAACTGCCGCCGCCAGGCCACCGAATAGTCGCGCCCCGCGGCGACGCGCGATCTCGCGTCCCAGACGTCGTGTCGCGCCAGCGCGCAGGCGAGCAGCCAGCCCGATTGCAGCGCCATCGCGATGCCCTCGGCTATGACCGGATGGCATTCGCCGGCGATATTGCCGACGCGGAAGATGTCTGCAGCGTAACTCGCCCGGATGCCCGGCCGGATCGGGCCAGCGGCCAGCCATGCGCCGTCGAGCGCGGCGCCGCCGAGCGCCATCCGCGCCGCGGGACACGAGCTCAGGATATGCGCAAAGACCGCCTGCGCCGCCGGGCCGCGGTATAAATCCCGAACCCGCGCCAGTGCATCGCGGCGGATGCAGCAAGAGAGCGACAGGCGGCCCTGATCGGCCCACACCATACCGCCGTAACCGCCCTCGAAAACGAGTAACGGCATCAGATCGGCGGCGAGCGAAGCTCCCTTGAAATGAGCTTTGAAGCCGAAGAAATCCTGCCGCCGGTTTTGCCGTTCGAGCTGGCTTGGCAACGGCCCCCGCGTCCATGAGCCATGTGCGGCGATCACCGCGTCGGCGGTCAGCACGCGGCTCTCGCCGGCGCATTCGACGCGCACGCCGGTTGTAGCGCCGGCGGTGCAGACATCGATGGCCTGCCACGGCTGAAACACCGCGGCGCCGGCGTCAGCCGCCGCCTGCAGCAGCACGCTGTCCAGCACGTCGCGGCCAAGCGCGCGGCCGAAGGCTGCGCCCGGCGCGCGGGGCATGCCGGCCTCGACCGCTGGCCCCGACGCAAAAAGCGCGACGCGGCAGACGTTTGGGCCCGCCCTCGCCCGCACGGCCGCGCCGACGCCAAGCCGGTCGAGCAGATCGAAATTGACTGCCGACATGAACTCGCCGCAGACTTTTTTGCGCGGAAAGGGGCTCTGTTCGATGATCGCCACCCGCCGCCCCATGCCGGCCAAAGCCAGCGCCGCCGAGCAACCGGCCGGACCTGCGCCGATGATGATGGCGTCGTAGCTCATGGTCCCCGCCCTTCGGCGCGCGTGACGCAGAAAACATGGGTGAACGGGCCGATCCCGCGCTCCTCAATCTGGTCGGCGCACTCCTGCGGCCAAAGCCGAGACAGCTCGCGACCGAAAAACCCAGCGCGCACGCTGGCTGCGGCGTCGTGCCGGCTCACCGCATTCGCGCCTATCGCGCGAAGAAGGCCCGTCGCCCAAACCGCAATCCGCGTCCGGCGGGGCTCTGCGGCGACGACGACCGGCGCCAGGCGACGGAGCGATTTGAAGAGGGCCTGCAAGGAGAGGTCTGGAAAATGGTGCAGGAACAGATTAGCCGAAATGATGTCGAAACCGCCAATGCCGGGTTTATCGACAAAGGCGCAGACATCGGCCGTCACGGTTTCGACGCGCCACCCCAGCGCGGCGAAAGCCGCAACGCGCGCCGCAGTGACGAGATCGGCCTGGTCAAGCAGGATTATGTCGACATCGCCCGCATTTTGGCGCAAACGCCGCGCGACCGACAGCATGAACGAACCATCGCCGCAGCCGATTTCGAGGATCCGCGCGCGTCGTACCGGCATCTGCGCGCGCAAAAACCCGGCCATGATCGGCGCCTGAAACATCAGCTTATTGATTAGCGCGAGGTCGCGGCGCGAGCGGATCGCGCGCGGATCGGCGGCGGGCAGGCTATCGAGCAGCTCCGCCTCGATCCGGCGGGTGGCGAGAGAGGTCACCATCAAGCCGCGCCGGCCGTGTGGAACAGCATCGTTTCCGCCGTCAGGCCCGGGCCGAAGGCCATGGCGCAGCCCGCGCAATTTTCATTGAATTCGCGCAGCATCCGCTCGAGCACGAACATGATGGTCGCCGACGACATGTTGCCATAATCGCGCAGAACGTCGCGCGAGTGCGACAGGTCGTCGGGCGCCAGTTCCAGCGCCCGCTCCACCGCGTCGAGGATGGTGCGGCCGCCCGGGTGGATCGCCCAGAGATCGATATCAGCGACGCGGCCGCCGTCAAGAATGCCGCCGATGGCGGAGCCAAGCGCGTTATGGATGGCGCGAGGCACACTGCCCGATAGAGACATATCGAAGCCATCGTCGCCAATATCCCACGTCATCAGCGCGCGCGTGTCGGAAATGGCCACGGCGTGGAAGCCATCAAGACCGATGCCGGTGGGCCGCGCGCTCACCAGCGCCGCTGCGGCGCCGTCGCCCCACAGGCAAAACGACAGCAGTTCTTCGAGGTTTGCGCTCTCCTTGAGATGCAGCGTACAGAGCTCGACGTTGACGACCAGCACGCGCGCCTCGGACTGAGACCTCACAATGTGCCGCGCGAGCTTCAGCGCCGTGATCGCCGCATAGCATCCCATGAATCCTACAATTGTGCGTTCGACCGAACCCGGAAGCTCGCAGCGGGCAATGATGTCTAGATCGAGGCCGGGGGCGGAATAGCCTGTGCAGGTGGCGACGATCAGATGCGTGATGCGCTCCCGGTCTTCACCGAGTAGCACCCGTTCGACTGATTTTTGTGCGAGCGCGGGCGCCTGCGCGGAAAACATCTGCATCCGTCTGGCCGTCGATGGAAACGTGCCGCGCCTGAATACGCCGGCTGCATCGAGGTTCGCGCCATCAGGATCGGCGGCGGGCGCGACGCAGGAAAAGCGATGCTCGATGCCGCCTTTTTCCGCCATGCGGTTGAAAACCTCGCGCAAGCGGGGATCCTCCGCCAGTTGAGATCCGGCGAAGCGGAGATAGAAGCCGTGGACATCATGGACGGGAACCGCGGTCGCGATCGTGTTGATGTAAGCGTGCGACGGCATATTGGATCCCTGTCGTCTGGCCTTGAATGCTGCTGTCGATATCGAAGATATTACCATATAGTATTTTGGGCCTCGCGATCTTTATTGGCCGTCTGTCTGGAATAGGCCAATTCCGGCTGCATCTTCACACAATTTTCATACTCGCCGGAGCGGCGTCTTGCCGCGGGGTCTCCGCGAACGGAGCGGGTCAGCGGATCGGTCGGCGCGATGTTGGTTTGCAATGCGGCGTCAGCGCCGATGAGCATGCGGACGGCGCCGCGCGGGACTTCGAGGACAAATTGCGCCAGATCCCGTTTTGCACGATCGCAGCATGAGGCGGGCAGGACGGCGTGTCACGGCTACAGTTCGAGCGTAAGGCCTGCGCTTTGACGCGCCAGCATCGGTCTACTCAAAGGAAGCCGATGATCTCGAACCCTCACACCGCAATTCGGCAAAGGATGCACGAGGTTGTTCGGACCCGCATCCGCTATGGTTACCGGCGCTTGCACATCATGCTGAAGCGCGAAGGCTGGTCGATCGGGCGCAACCTCATCTACCGGATCTACCGCGAGGAAGGCCTCGTCCTGCGCAGCAAGCGGCCGCGACGTCGCAAGATGGTCGTACATCGAGAAGCACGCTGTTGTCCGAAACGGCCGAATGAAGCTTGGAGCCTCGACTTCGTGCATGACCAGCTCAGCAATGGGCAGAGGTTCCGAACTCTGGCAGTTGTTGACGTGTTCAGTCGAGAGAGTCTGGCGATCGAAGTCGGGCAGCGTCTGCGCGACGAACACGTGGTTGAATGTTTGAACCGTCTCGTGCGTCAGCACGCAGCCCCCAAGTATCTTTTTGCCGACAATGGCGCTGAATTTACCGGTCATCTGGTCGATCTGTGGGCTTATCATCACGGCACGCGGCTTGACTTCTCAAGGCCAGGCAAGCCGACGGATAACGCCTTTATCGAAACGTTCAACGGCTCGTTCAGGGATGAATGCCTGAACCTGCATTGGTTCGAGAGCATCGATGAAGCGAAGGTCCAGATCGAGGCTTGGAGACGGGACTATAATGAGAGCCGTCCTGACATGGGCCTTGGAAATCAAACGCCGCAGGAATATCGTTTACAGGCAAGTACTTTGGTGGAAGCAAAGGACGTAGCAGCCGTCGAAAACTAACTCTGGAAATGGACCACCAAAGCCAAGCGCTTCAACCCAATCTGAACTAACATTCAAACTGGATCACCCGATTGGGGCAGGCCAAGAGATCGACGAGACCGAACGGGTGGCCGTCGGCGAGTTCCATATGCCCCGCGGCGAGCTGGTTCTGACCGCCCCGGTCCTTTTCGGCCACCTACACATCCTTCCCGTCGTCACGGATTTTTTGGCGGCCTATCCGGAGATCGACATCCGGCTGCTGCTATCGGACCGGAATCTTCAGCTGCTCGACCACCATGTCGATATCGCGGTGCGAACCGGCCCCTGCCGGATAGCAGCCTGGTGGCCACGCGCATCGGCGCGATGCGGACGGTGGTGTGCGCCAGCCCTAAGCTCATCGCCGGGCACGGCCGGCCCGAAAAGCCGGAGGATCTGGCCGCATTGCCGACCGTCACGTTCGACTTCCTCACGGGGCACGCTTCCCCTGAAGATGCGGGTCTTCCTGGATTCTGCGATGGGCTGCATGAGGGAGAGGCTGAAGTCCCTTTAGAGCCGGATGCGATCAGGTCGAACCGATCTGATCGGACGTGCATGATGAGCGCGGCGGGAACGACGGCGGTGCTGTTTTGCGCGATAGGTGGCAAGCTTTGGCGTCCAGGCGGCATGATTGAAAGCGGGACAAGCGGGCTATCGGCCATCGGGCGGCGAGATGCGGCAGCACGAGTAACAACACTTACATAGAGTAACTCGCCTTACGGTCCATTTGGTGCGGCCAACCGGCTCACATTACGAGCGGTTTTACTAACGCGCACAACCGGTAGGCGGGAGTCAAAAATGACTACAACCGATCCACGCTACACCGCTGGCACTTCTCGCCGCCATGGCTGGCCTTTGAGCTCCGATGACTGGGATACGCAGATGCTGTTCTTCCTCCAGCACGGCTATCGTGTCATCGGCATCGACCACCGCGGACATGGGCGCTCGAGCCAGGTTTCAGATGGGCACGATATGGATCATTACGCGGCCGACGCAGCGGCCGTCGTGGATCATCTGGACCTTCGAAACGCCGTGCATATCGGCCATTCGACGGGAGGCGGTGAAGTGGCGCGCCATGTCGCGCGGCACGGGAAGGGGCGCGTCGCCAAGGCCGTGCTGATGTCCGCGGTCGCTCCGCTCATGCTGAAGACACCGAGCAATCCGGACGGGCTTCCCGTCGAGGTAATCGACGGGCTGCGCGCCGGCCTGGAAGCCAACCGAACGCAATTCTATCGCGACGTTCCGGCGGGGCCGTTTTATGGTTTCAATCGTCCTGGCGCGAAGCCGATCGAAGACGTGATTCAGAACTGGTGGCGCAGGTCATGATGGGTGGCGCCAAGGCCCACTACGATGGCATCAAGGCGTTTTCGGAGACCGATTTCACCGAAGACCTCAAAAGCATCGAAGTGCCGACGCTCGTGATGCACGGTAACGATGACCAGATCGTCCCCTACAAAGATGCAGCCTCACTCTCGGCAAAGATTCTGAAGAACAGTACGCTGAAGATCTATATAGGCTTTCCGCACGGTATGCTCACCACACACGCCGATGTCATCAACCAAGACCTCCTTGCGTTCATTCGCGGGTAAAGTGCCCGGGGCGGCCCTCCGCTCCACGACGGGGGGCCGCAGTTGAGTAATTTCAAAAAAGAGGGAAAGCGGCGAGAATGCCCCGCTTATACTGCGGCTTTTCCGATCGACCCGCCACCGTCGACAAACAGGGTCTGTCCTGTGATGTAGCTCGCCTCCTCCGAGAGTAGGAACGCGACGGCGGCAGCTATCTCGTCGGGCTGCGCAAGACGGCGCATAGGGATGTTCGACAAGAAGATTCGTTCGGCCTCGCTGCCCACAGGCGTATTGCGGCGGAACAACTCCGTCCCCACCGGGCCTGGCGCCACGGAGTTCACGGTGATGCCAGTCTCTGCGAGTTCGAGCGCCCAGGTTCGTGTGAAACTGCCAAGCGCCGACTTGCGTCGCGAGCGCCCGGCTGCCATTCAAGCGCGGCGGGCTCGGCTTTGTCGGCGACGGCGTCGTCAGCCACGGGCAAGGGCCTGCATTGATCATCAAGCCCGTGCGAGGCGAGGTAGGTTTTCCTCGAAATGATCCTTTGGCCGCAACGGGGCTCTGTCATTACCGAATGCCCAGGCGCGCTTTGATTTCGCGCTTTTGACCGCGCAACCACGTGAGGCGAGTCGCCGACGATTGGCTATCCCATAAAGGCGGCCGGGGGAGGCGCTTCATTTCCGCGTCAACTCGGTCTTGATGAGCGAATTGCTCGCCATTGACCCGGGCGTGCTGCGCGGTTCGGCGGTTGATCAAATCAGACATTCGAGCCGCATCGGTCATCGGTTGTTCGGTCACGGTCGGTTCCTCTTTTTCAGCCGGATCGACGCGACGATAACGCTCGACGTCATGATCCTGTGTGTCTGTTCCGCCTACCAGGCAGCGATGTCGTCGGTCATCGAAATCCGTCCTTCATAACGAAGCGACCAGTCATCGCTAGCATATTTCTGCCGCGAAGTCAAAGCAGCCGCTCTCGGCACCACAGTGGGGGCCTGACCAGATGACCGCGTGTCAGAGATTACGGAGGCAACAACTTTGCGTCGCGCCGAAATTATGCCGACACGGGGCCGTGCCACTGTGATCACTGCGCTTTTTCAACGATCAGAGTGACAGGACCGCATGAACGTTCTCATCGCTTCTACCCCCGCGACGGGTCATCTCAATCCGCTGCTTGCGGTCGGACATACTTTAATCGCCGAAGGCCACGAGGTCGTAGGCTTGTCGGGCAGCGCTATGCGCAAACGAATTGAGGGCATCGGCGCATCATTCCGCGCCTTGCCGCCGGAAGCGGATCGCGATCTGCGTGATATCCGTTCGCTGTTTCCCGAAATCGCGGCCATTCCCCCGGGACCGCGATTCTCACGCTTCCTCTTCAAGCTTCTGTTCGTAGACACCCTACGCGCGCAACACGAAGGATTGCGACAGGTACTGCAGGACTTCCCGGCCGACGTCATCATCGCCGACAGTCTGTTTCTCGGTACGTTGCCGATGCTGCTCGGACTGCGGTCCGTACGTCCAGCGATCGTGTTCTGCGGAACTACGCCTCTCCTTTGGCATCGTGACGACGGAGCGCCCGGGGGTGCCGGTTTGGCGCCTGCAAGCAACGAGGCGCAGCGCGAGGAATATGCCGGCATTTTCAAAGAGCACGAATCCATTTTTTTTGAGCCAGTGCGCCGCTACTTGAATGATTGCTTGGCCGACATGGACATCGAGCCTTTGTCCATGAACATTCTTGATGCCCTCGTCGAGCTTCCAGATGCCCATCTGCAGTTGACGACTCCAAGTTTCGAGTTTCCTCGTCAGGATTTGCCGGACTCGGTGCATTTCGTGGGGGCTCTCCCAATAATCCCGAACCAAGCCCCGCTCCCGCCTTGGACGCATGAATTGGACGACCCGCGCAAGGTTGTCCTGGTCACCCAGGGAACATTTTCGAATTTCGATTTCGGGCAGCTAGTCATCCCGACGCTGATCGCGCTCGCAAATGAGCCTGATTTGCTCGTGGTCGTTACCGCTGGCGGACGTCGGCTTGAGGCCATACCCGGTCCGATCCCCAGCAATGCGCGCCTAGCCAGCTATTTGCCGTTCGAATGGGTGCTGCCAAAAATCGACGCCTTTGTCACCAACGGCGGTTATGGCAGCGTCAATCAGGCTTTGGGCTTTGGCGTTCCCATTGTCAGCGCGGGGCTGAGCGAAGTCAAAGCGGATGTAAGCGCGCGTGTCGCCTGGTCCGGAGTTGGCATAGATCTTAAGACCGACGAGCCGACGCCATCAGTCCTCCGCGAGGCGATTCGCGCTGTCTTGGACAAACCGAATTACCGCTCGCGCGCGGCATCCCTGGCCAAGGAGTTCGCTAGCATCGACACGCGAGGCGAAATCCTGCGGATCATCAAGCAAGTCTCGCATGTTCCAACTGATCAGGGCGCGCCGGTTTACGCGAAGTAACGCGGAAAGACGACTCGTGCTGGTCGATGTCGCGACGACTTGGGCCTGACGCGCAGGCTCGACCTCGCGCGCAACTGCCAACAGCAACGTTTGGTGATCGTCTAGGCTCAGGACTCATTGATTGAGATAGAAGAGGACGGCGGCTGCGATGCAGATGGCGGAGAAGAAGGTGTGGGCGCATCGATCATAGCGGGTTGCGATGCGCCGCCAGTCCTTGAGCTTGGCGAACATGTTCTCGATTTTGTGACGCTGGCGGTAGAGCGTCTTGTCATAGGCAATGGGAAGCTTGCGGCTTCTGGTTGGCGGGATGCAGGGCTCGACGCCCCTGGCCTTCAGCGCGGCGCGGAACCAGTTGCTGTCGTAGCCCCTGTCGGCGATCAACATTGAAGCGGGCGGTAAAGCCTTGAGCATCAGCCGCGCGCCCTTGTGGTCGCTCATCTGGCCCTCCGAGAGCAACATGACGAGGGGCTTGCCGGCGCCGTCGCAAACGACGTGGAGCTTCGAGTTCAGTCCGCCTTTCGTGCGCCCGATACGGCGGGGAAGAGCCCCTTTTTGAGCAGGCTCGCCGCTGTGCGATGCGCCTTCAGATGCGTGGCGTCGATCATGATGCGCTCGGGCTTTGGACCTTCGCCAGCGAGCGCGGCGAATATGCGGTCGAAGACGCCGAGCCGGCTCCAGCGGATGAAGCGATTGTAAAGCGTCTTGTGCGGCCCGTAATCCTTGGGCGCATCTTTCCATTGCAGGCCGTTGCGGATCACATAGACGATTCCGCTGACCACCCGACGGTCGTCAACCCGCGGAACGCCATGCGACAGAGGAAAATGCGGCGCAAGCCGCGCCATCTGCCGCTCGCCCAACAAAAACAAATCACTCATCCCAGCCTCCCCATGCGGAGACCAGGAATCACATCTCAGGCAAATTTAATAGGTCCTGAGCCTAGTTCGTCCGTCGCTTGTTAGCGCGCTCATTCGCCCAGCTCCAATTTCCCCATGGCCTCGGCCAGAACGAACAGATTCCGCTTCTCCAAAACCGCCGCAGCCTTCTCGCGCACCGCCTCAAGCGTGCTCTGGCGGATGGCGGCGAGTTCGGGTTCGATGATGGCAAGCGCCGCATCCGCAAGTCCAAGCTCGACATCGCGTCTAAGATTAAGGTCGTAATCAGGACGAACGAAAGGTATTCTCCTGCCAAGAGCTGTCGCAAGGCGCTTGCGTAAATCATCCATTGGGGTTGTCCTCGTCTTTGGATGTGAGCCAGCCACACCTCCAATCATCATGCGCTATCGTTCCCCGGTCATATGGGTTTGTGGTTATGGCAAGACCATCTAGGTGCGCGTCGTAGCCTTCGCGCCATTCGTCGCTCATGGCTTGCTCTCTCCATCGACCGGCGCGGCATCGAGACGCAAATATTGAAAGACGATCCACGTCATCGCAGCTTCAACCGTAGGGAAGTGGAGCCAAGGGCGACTCCGACCACCAAACTCCTCGCCATCCCGCTCATCGTTGACGAGCACGTCACCAGGCCTGCCACGGATACGGAAGTGGCGACCGCCTTCGCCATCTATGTCCCAATGACCGGGATTCCGGAGGCAAACTGAAAACCAAGGGTTGCTCACGGCCTTGCATCCTCCGGTTCGATCGGCGCGGCTTTGCCGGCTTCGAGTGCAGCGATCAGCTTCGGTATCTTTCGCAAGAATACGGCTACAGGTCCGTCCTCTGTGTCGTGAAGACCCTTCACTCGCCAATCGTTATCCTCCCTGATTTGTGGAAGCCATGCTTTCAGTACAGGCTCAAGATCTCCCTTCGAAGTAAGCCTTCATCAAAGGATGATCGTCCCCAAGATCGCTGTACATCGGCACGACCTTGATTTCGAAACCATGATCACGCGCGATCAGGCCGCAATCAGTGCCTTCCGTCGCGTAGTGGAACATCGCCGGTCCAAACATCCCATCGGAATAGAGAACGATCTTGTCTGGAGCGGGCATATCGTCGTTTCTGACGCAGTCATATGGGCGCATTATTCGCTATCCTTCTGTTCGACCGGCGCGGCCTTGGCGCTACCGACACGCGGCGGGAGAAGCGCCGCCATTGGGCCGAACGCTTCGGCGTCGCTGACCGCCTCCAATTCCTGCACGGATACCCATTGACCGTCAGGATGTTTGCGGAAAAGCCAGCCATGGAATTTACCAGATGGGGCACAATTGACGGCGAGATCAGGGCTTATTTTGAAAAGCATAGCTCAATCCTTCTGCTCAGCCTGCGCGCCGTCGGAACCGAAGTTTATGGCGACGGTAGTTGGGGCTCCCCAACCGAGATCGATTGGCGGTGTTATGTCAACCGGCGCGGCGAGAGGAAGAACACGATTAAGAAAATCTCGGATGGCGACAAGTTCCGAATTTGGGATTTTTGCCCTTCGGATGCCGTCTTCCTCGTGAGATAGATTGTCATCATGGAATCCAAGGTAGCCGTCTCCGTTGTTGGAGCCATAGCCGGAAATGTTGACCGTAAGAACGCCATCAACGAAGGACAGAACTTCTCCGCGCTTAAGCCCGTCAGTAATTTGTGTACGTTTTTCGGACGCTGCGGCAAACTCTGCGGACCGACGCGGGCACGGCTTGCAGCGCGTTTCGTCGGTCTGATATCCAATAGGCGGGCAGCCCTCGCATAGGGTCAAAACAGCGGGTGTTGCCACAAGCCTCCGCACATCAACCGGAGGCTGCCCACTATGTGGCGGCACAGGGCTAGGCGCGGCGGCGAACTCTGCGGGCGGCTGTAAGCCCCGAAGCATTGCGGCCGCGAATATATGAGCGTCGGCGATGCCCGTGATGGCGCCCTTAGGTGATGTTTCGGCCATTGCATCATGCCACTGTACGCCCGCATCGCGCCCCGCGATCCATGCGCGCGTCTGTGCGGCTGCGAGTTCCCAGCCAGCTTCACTAAGCGCCTCTCGCCAGTTCGCAGCGTCTTCAATTGCAGTATCCCGCTCGGCCTCGGCCTTCTCGGCGCGCTCGCGCTCGGCTCCAATGTTGATGTTGGCTGCTGTGAGCGCAGCCTTGAGGCTGTCGCTAGTATTTCCATCACATTCCCAAAACGCGTTTTCCATCGCCTCCACCGCGTCCGGAGCCGCTTGCGCATCTTCGATGATCTGATCGCTTTAAGATTGGCCGCTGTAAGGGCATCAGCTATGTCTTGGCGAAGATGAGGAGAGCGCCCATACGCAAACGCATAGCCTCGCTTAGTGAACCTATCTCGCGCCGCTTCGACCGCATCGGAAGCCGCGCAGGCGGTTGAGATGATGGCATTGAGGCCATTGAAGCGCTTGGCTAAAACGTCACGCTCCTTTTCCACGGCGACGAGACGTGCGTTTAGACGCGCGTTTTCCTGATCAAGGACATCCACTCTATTCTTGAGCCCTGCGATCTCTGCTTCGTAAGCCGAGTCGCTGCGCATGGGGCTGGTGGGGGTGGGGGCGTGATTGGTCATGGCTCAATCCCCGTTGCGCTTGATCATATCGAAGATGAACCCGTCCATGGTCTGGTTGCCGTGCTTCTCGGCGCACGTCCGATGGGTGCGGTAGTAATAGCTGCGGTTGGCATAGCCGCCGATGTACATGATCGAGTGCGTTCGGATGTCGTCTGAGGTCAGCTTACAGCCGCAGAAAGGGCATGGAGCAACGTGTGGTGGATCGTAGGTGGGTTGATCAACAGCCTGCGACGGGTCGTCATACCATCCGTAAAACTGGTTCTGGCTCAATTGGTTTTCTCCTGGTCTCGGGCGGTGGTCACGACGCGCTCTCCTTTGCCGCGAGAGGGCGGGCGGCGATAAAGGCGGTCCTGCGTTGCTGGCCGGCTGCCCAGACATCCGTGTCGATTAGCGCTTTGTCGCGCCGCCGCTCCGCTCGGGTAGTCGTGGCGAGGATCCGCTCAACCCATCCGACGCAGCTAAATGTTCGGCACATGACCGGCCGTTGCGCGTAAATCGAGCACCTGCTGTCTTTCAGATAGACGCAGGCCCCGTCTTCACCATGCGGGAGAACCCATCCGATGTAGCTCGGAAGGGTTTAGGTCAGAAAAGGATTATCCAGTCTGTAGGCCTCGGGATACGCGGACGGATCATCACCTTTGACCAGGGCGACCAGTTCGCGGCGGCAGCAAGCCGAGCACGATCCGCAATCGACTTTCTCATCTGCGCCCATCACACGACTCCACGAAGAACAGAGCGCACCAAAGCGGATTGCCGCGCCATCTCTTGCAGCAGCCACCCCGGCTCGCGCGCGGGGAACAGCACGTCCTTGATCCGGTCTTCCGGTCGCACTGGCGCCGGATAGGCCTGCGAAATGGAGTCGAAAATCACCCCATCATAGCGCAGCGCTAGCGAGCCCTTTTCGACGTAGGCGTGAATTTGATCCAGATTCAATTTGGCGAAGATCAAGATGCTTCCTTCGTGTCTTGGTAGAGGGCGCGCGGCGGCAGAGCGGTACGGTCGAAACGGCGCTCTTTTGGCTCGGCTCGGCGCGATGGGATCTTTGCGCGGGTCTCATCTTTGATTCCGAGATGCGCATCCTTCTGGCGTTTAGCTTTGACGATCGCCGGCATGTCCTGCATCGCGGTCTTGACTTCAGCACATTCGAAATGGGCCGGGCCGCGGTTCGATAGGTCATTCGTGCCACCGAGACCCAGCGCGCGAATGTGCTCGTCGATCCAAACCTTTCGCGGGTCGATCGGTAATTTGCAGATTATGCAAATCCCGCCATGAGTTTCCCACATGGTCCGGCGCTGGGTTTTCGTCAGCGGCTTGCGCTTTGTGGTGGCGACATCCTGCATCATGCCGCTCGCCCGGCGTTCTCTTCGAGCTCCTTGCGCGTCACGCCGATCAAGGATTGCGCATAATCGAGCACCGCGTTTTTGGACTCGTTGAACGCTTTCTTGCCCATCGCGCGCTCGCTCTGGCTTTGGGCGGTCCAGATCGTCACGACGCACCGATCCACCAAGATCAGGGCGTATTCGTCATTGCTCGGGCGTACGAACATCTGCAGTTCGCGCGCCTCGGCGCCGGTCC
This sequence comes from Methylocella sp., assembly GCA_037200525.1. NCBI lineage: Bacteria > Pseudomonadati > Pseudomonadota > Alphaproteobacteria > Hyphomicrobiales > Beijerinckiaceae > Methylocella > Methylocella sp. The sequence goes on from JBBCGG010000001.1 coordinate 1,067,748, forward strand.
GGGCGACAAATTGGCGAGAATCTGCGTATCCGCATTTGATCAGGGCGTACTTGCGCAAATGCTCGGGTGTGGGAAATTGCTCAGCACGGTTCTCTGGCAAATTCCGCCAGACTTCCTTGAGGGAGGCGAAATAATGGCCGCGCGACGCCTGCGAGACATTCTCGACCACGGCGAGCTTATAGGTTTCGCCTATGCAGAATTGCTTGTCTGCTTCGGCGGCGTTGCGCGGGCCGATCGGCGACATGGATTCGCCGTCCCATTTCCAGTGCAGCGCAATATCAGACATCATTTTCCCCAGGCGCGGATTTTCTCGACGGTCTCGTGCAGTTCAGCGCTGAAGGCGTCGACGGCCGCGCGAAGCCGGGCGATATATGCCTCGTCGCGATAGGCCCTCTTGATGAAGACCGGCATGCGGGGCCAGTACACCAGAAGGTCGATCCACTCGCGCTCGGCGACCCAAAGCGAGCCCTGGGTCTGCGCGACATGCTCGCTGGGAAACTCTCCCTTGAAGATTGTATCGATCAAGAGATCGCCGCGCTGGGTCTTGATTTCCAGCATTCCATCGCGGCCGAGCAAAGAATCCGGCGAGCACCCTTTGTTGTCGCTACGGATGAATCCGACACGCTTGGGGTCTAAATCGCGGCGCATGGCGTAATAGTCACGCGCCTCTGCCTCCATGACCTTGCCGCGCTCCATAGCGCCGTTGGTGAACGACTCCAGCGGCTCCCCGGTGACGACCTCGGCCGCCAGACGCCGGAGGTAGCTCGCGCGCGTCTTGCTCTCGCCGCCGTCCCTGCCTTTCATAATGAGGCAGGCGAATTCCGAGGCCGTGGGGATGCCGGAACGGACTTTTCTCCATTCGTCGGTTCCCTGCTCGATGTCCTCATAAATTTGCATCATGTCAAATCTCCTCCGTCGCGATTTCCGTCGCCGGAAGAGCGGACTTCAGGAGATCGGCAAGGGCGCGGAGGTGCGCTTCGGATTGACGGACGCGCTCCTCGGCCATTTTAAGATTGTGGATATACGCGTGAGCTTTCGTAGGCTCGACGACCAATCCGATCGGTAGATACACGTCCCTCCCGTAGGAATCCTTGAACTTGTGGCCAGGCATTGCCGTCATAGAACTGTACCCTGCGGCATTGGCGATCTCGCGCCCGGTAGCCTCAATCAGGTAGCCGTCGGCAGTGTTTCCGATGATTTTCATTTGTCGCCTCAGTAGGAAATTGTGACGTGGGGGATCAGCTTCTTAGCGATGAGCCCGATTACAGTACGCGCCTGATCTTCAGTGAGGCCGCCTTGGACAAGGGCGGCCGCAGCGGCGCGGTTTATTTGTCCGCAATGGTTTCGGTTGGCTTCACGAAGGGCAGCTTCTTTCGCCTCCCTATCGACGGCCTCGGCGGCTTCCCGCTTCAAGCGCTGCTCGGTTTCGAGGGCGCGTCGGTTGGCGGCCTCAGCGTCCAGCTTTAATTGCAGTTCCCGACGTTCGGCCGCTTCACGCTCGGCCTTGGCCGCAGCTTCAAGCTTCTCTCGTTCCGCCTTGGCGATAGCCGTCGCTCGCTCCTCGGCCTTAGCTTCGGCCTCGCGTCGGATCGTTTCGTCGCGATCTTTGGCCTCGCGCTCGGCCGCCAGCTTGCGTAACTCGGCAAGTTCGGCCTGCTCGGCTTCAAATTTCTCACGCTTCTCCAACGCCGCGCGTAAGCTGCGCAGACTGGCGTCCTTGGCGCGCGCATATTCCGGCTCAAATTCTTCGCAGTTGGCCGGGGTGATCTCGACGGCGTCTGAGGCTTGGATCAACTGGCGCAACTCGGCCGCCGTGACCTCGAGTGACGGCGAAGATAGAGCCGCGATCGCGTCGGTGTGTTTTTTTACGCGCGTCTCCTCTGCCGTCTCCCAATCGGTGAGTGGCTTGCGGACTTCCTCCTTCCAAGCATCCAACGTGTCGCGGATATGCTTCCGCGCTGCATCGATCTTCTTCGGAACGGCCTTTTGGTCGTCCGCGAGTTTTTTGCCGAGATCGTCCAGATAGGTTTTCGACCTCGCGACGCTGTAGGCGATGGCTGCGATATCCTTTCGTCCCCGAGCCGTCTTGATATCCGGGACGAAAGCGTCGATTTCCTTGCGGACCCGCGCCAGGATAGGGTCTATAGCGTTCTCAGTCGTGAAAACGGAGAAGACGGTCTGCGGCGGGATCGCGACGAGTTCCTGATTCATTATTCTCCCCTCGCTTTGCGGTTGGCGTCCGCCAACGTGTCGTTGATGACGCGAATGATTTCATCGAAGCGTCCGGCCGGAATCTGCTCAAAGCTTTCGGCCTTGAGGAATTTCAGAAGCTTCACCCGGTTCACGATTTTGGCCCGATCTATCAGCGCGTCGATTTCGGTAATCTGATCTTTCGATAGGAAAACCATGCCGCCACCGGCGCGCCCGTCATCGTCCTCGCTGCGCGTACTGCTCAGGTTCAAAAGCGCCATGGCGACGTATCGTTTGCCATAGCTGGTGGATGACCCCACGGCTTGAACCGCGTTCTTGCTGCCGGTGCTATCGTGCGGCAGCGTCATCGTGGTCTCTTCCTGATGGCCTCCCGCGTGACTCAAAATGCCGGTGACGGTGATCTTGCCGTCGCTGGCGAGGCCCGTGCGGAAAGAAATGGCAAACCCGTGCTTGCCGAGAACCGGGCGGATTGCCTGATTGATGTCGTCCCAGCGCGCATAAGGCGTTTCTTGCTGGATCTCGCCAGGCTTATCCTTTTTGTGGATCGTGATTTTGCCACGCTCTTCGATAATCGGAAGGTCAGGCTGCATGGCCGATAGAGCGGCGGAATAGGCGGTCTTCGCCCGGCCGGCCTCGACGCGCTCATACATCGCCATGAGCCGCTCCATCTTATCGACGTTGACGGAGGGATCGCGGGCGGCCTTGCCGATTACGGCGAGAAGGGAATCTCCATCCGACACGGGCGCGGAAACCACGGCGCCACGCCGATCATCGATGGCGACTATTGTCCTTGTTTGGGTCGCTTGCTCGTTCATTGTCGTCCCATCCCCGTTTCTTCGTACATTCCGAACCCGATGTTGCGACACCAAAGACCAAGCGCCTTATGAGCGGCCCTGGCCTTGTCCATGTCCTTCGATCCATTGTTACGGATACGGGGCGTGGACGAGCGGGAGGGGCGGCGCACGAATGGGTAGATCACCAGAGAGACGCCTTCGCCCTTGACTTTGGCGATCTCGTAATCGGCGGTGCTTTGCTCTACCGTGAGGCCCAAGGGTGCGACGGCGGCACGCCATTCTTCGATGAGGAGATCCCACTTCGCCAGGTTCCGCTTGCTCTCATCGTTCATTGCCGTCTCGCCTCCGCGATTGCACAGACATCGATGAGCCGCTGCCTGCCTTCGGGCTTGAGCGACGCGAACCGCTTAGCTTGGTAGCGGTCGTGACAATATTTCTGCGGGTCGTTTCCCATGGTGCTGGCGCCGACAGCGTCTTGCGGATCCGCGGCTATCGCGCAGGCTGATCGTGAAGCGTCCGTGTCGAAGATACTCTCCGCATGGACGCAGGAAGAAAGCGCACCGATGATGCTGACCACGCCAATCCCGACCATCACCCAACGCAATTGCGCGCGCACCGAGCTGGCGGCGTCGGGCGCCACTTCTCGAACTTCGTCGAGCCCGGAACTAAAAAGCTCGAACTCTTCGGGGGTGAAGCGGGCGCGCTCGTCGTGGCTAAGGACGCGATTAAAATAATTCGGATCATGGTCGCCTCCGAAGGCTGATAGGGTTTTCATTCGGCCGCCATCGCGATCTGCGCCGGCTCTGCGGCGCCCTCGGACATGATGGCGTTGAAGGCCGCGACCGCGCGCTCGAGCTGACTGTGCTCGACGCCATGCAAGCAGAACTGAAACTGCGAGGGCATATACGGCTCAGCGAGATCTATGATCTCGAACCATGTGAGGTTGCCGCACTCCACGGCGCTGAGCTTGACGCCATTATCGGCGTGGATTTTCGTGCTCGACCTCACGACATCCACCCGATCAAGAGACACACGCCAGCGACGAGCAGCATCGAGATGAGAAACTCGTCGATGAAATAGAGGCTGGCCAGCATTTCCGGTGCGCGATCAAGATCGCGGTGCTGGCCGTGATCAGACCACTTCGCGGCATATTCGGCGTGGGAGAAATAGCCCGCGTCCGCGTTGGCAAGATCGTAGGCGCGCTCGCGCTTCAGATCCATGGGGGTTCGGCTGATCTGGGTCACGCCCGTTCCCTCCGAGACCAATTTTCGGGGGATTTGGAATGCGCCAGCATCGCGTATGCGTGCTCGATCGGCGCGCGATCTAGGTTGAGGAGAAATCGTGCGCAGAGATCCCGCGCCTCCTGCGGTAGCTCGTCATAATCGTAGGTCTTGGCGAGTTCCGCCGCGACATCTTCGGTCACATCCCGCGCCGTGCCGGCGGTGAGGTTGATCTCGTAGATCGCGAGCAGATCGGGATATTGCTCCTCGGCGATATCTTCGAGCATCGTTGCGCGGGCGAGGGGGAATTCAGTTTCAAACGCGCCGGCGGCGGGATGCCCCACACGGCCGTCAGTGAAAGTCACAATGTGGTGGATGAGATCGGCGCTCATGATTGCACCGCACTTTCCGCGACGACCGTAGAATTCAGGCCGACGAGGTCCATGAACTCAACGATCATGCCTTCGGTGATTTTGGCGATTTGGCTATTCTCCGGGGTGTCGCCCTTATTGATGCCAAGGAACCAGCGCTCGACAGGCCTCGAGCTATCGGCCAGTCCGAGAGTGTCGTAATAAACCTGCCGGACGTTCGCGATCGTGCCGACCAGGCAAGCGCATTCGCCTTCGTAGGTCGATCCGTTGACGCGACCCTCGCGCAGAGCGGTCAGGAGCGCCGGAACCTCGGGGATAGCGCGCAGAAGAATATCGTACAGATCCGCCCGCACGGAGCGCAGGTTCGCGCCGATCAGGCTCGCGCCGCGCAGGTTCACGCCGTCCAGGCTCGCGCCGTCCAGGTTCGCGCCGCGCAGGCTCGCGCCGTCCAGGCTCGCGTCGCGCAGGTTCACGCCGTCCAGGTTCGCGCCGTCCAGGCTCGCGCCGCGCAGGTTCGCGCCGTCCAGGTTCGCGCCGATCAGGCTCGCGCCGTCCAGGTTCGCGCCGTCCAGGTTCGCGCGGTTAGAGACGCCCCATTTTACCGCCAGCCCGACCTTAATTGAGATCAGCGCATCATCTGCGCATTCGATCTCGGCCGTGAACTGAACGTCTCCGCTCCACCTATTTCTGATTTCGAATTGCATGTCGGCGCTCCATCGGGTTGATGGAGACGATAATGTATTGGATATTTCCAACCGTCAAGACAGAAAGTGGGATATATCCAAATTTTCTTTGAAGCGTTTCGGCTAGGCTGCTATCCTACGCATGCAAACGGGAGCCGGTTGCCCGACTCCCGTCCATCATTTGACCAGAGGATTTATCTCATGTGGAATAATTGGAAGCATCGGCTCGTGTTCGCCGTGGCCAAACTGCTCAACGTGCCGATCAAGATGAGAGATCCGATTAAGCTTGGATGCTCACAAGTTTGAGTTCAACCATGTTGCACAATCGCCAGAGAAGCCTTTCCAGGCGGCCTCTCTGCTGTAGGTAACGACCAGAAGCTGATCGTCGACATACATGTGCTGCCAAAGAAAATCGCGGAGAGCCACGGCGGTTAAATCAGTTTTAACGAGCCATGTGGAATCGAGACAATGCCAAGGGTTGTTAAATGTCTTCAGTGCATTTTCTAACTTTGTGTAAGTCTGGCCTTCTTTGGGATGAAGATCGTAACCGACAACGTAAATAGTCATGAAAACCTCCGCGCCGCAGGAATTGCGGCAGGCAAAAGCTATGCAATTTCCTTGCTGCGCGGATGACGATGAAAAAGCCCGGCGCGAGGCCGGGCTAGGTTGCGATATAAGATAGGAAAGTGCTGCGTTAACGCAGATCGCGTCGCATGGTTCCGAAATCGCTATGGGCAGCTTTAGGGAATTATTCGCTCTGCCCTGATATGATTCGCGTTTCTCCCCTCTGGAACCGCGAGTCACAATGCCTCCTGCCGGTTACATCGCCTATATCGACGAAGCTGGCGATGACGGTCTTCGCACACTTAAGACAAAGACGCCCAATGGCGCCTCTGAATGGATGGTGCTCTCTGCCGTTCTAATCAAGGCAGAACGCGAAACGGACACGGTCCGTTGGGTGAAGGATATAATTACCAAAATCAATCAACACCAGATAACAAATATTCATTTTCAGAAGCTCAAAGACGACAAGCGCATGATTGCAAGTGAAGAGCTTGCAAAGCTTAATGTTCGCATTTTTTCTGTAATATCGCACAAACAAAATATGATCGGGTACAGGAACGCTCGAGCAGAACAGGCAAAAATCAACAAGACGACCTGGTTTTACTGCTGGCTATCTAGAATATTGCTGGAGCGTATTACCGTATACTGCGGGAATAGATCAAAAAAAGACTACGGACAGCCGAGGTTCGTGAAATTCGAATTTTCAGACAGGGGCGGGGTCAAAATTGAGGACATCCGCGATTATTATCGCTATCTACATTCACAGAGTCGGATTGGAAGCCTCTTCCATAGCGCGTTCGACCTCGATTGGTCAGTCTTCGAACATGACGAGTTGTATTCATATCCCAATAAAATGCGTGCAGGTCTTCAATTGGCAGATATTGCAGCGAGTGCTTTCTTCGCTGGCCTTGAGCGCGCGCCGGACGGAACCACAAGATCGGAATTCGCAAAACAGTTGCTCCCGAGAGTTTGTCGGAACCACCAACGTCGCGTGTTTGGATTTGGTGTAAAAGTCTGGTCGGTATGGCTTGACCAATTGCCCCCTGAGCAAAGATCCCTGATCGATTTCTACCGGTCCAAATAGTGCGGCGAGCCCCCGGACCCTCCTTGCGCTAGCGGTGCATAGTCCATCCCCTGGATAGACATCCATCTAGCTGCCACGTTGCCGCGACAAGGGCGCTCCGGCGTTGCTCGCCATCTCCTTTCTACGATATCGTCACAACAGAATCAAGTACTTTTCTTGCCGAATCAAACACTTACTAAGCCTTTGGCGGGAATCATTTTTTCGAGCTGGCTGCAGTGCTACCGCTGCGCCTCATCTTATCGCGCGGTGCAGGCCATGTGGGATGGGTCCAGCTTTCGGACCGTGTGCCGACATCTTGGCATTTGTAGCGCACTTTATGCGCGGCTTGATCATACGGTAACATTGCTGCTCCGATACTACTCACGCCTGGGTTAGGGAATATCGGGCTCTAACCTGGGTCAAAAAGTGCGGGGTTGCACCCGCCCGGGAGCCGGGCCGTTTCGCCACCCCCTTCTTGCTACCCGCAGAAGGCCCAACGATCGTGTCCCGGTAGTGATAACTGCCCCCGCCGCTGTTGGCTCAGCGAGCGGGGGTTCCTTTTCAAAAGCCAGGGACGGGATCGCCTAACGGGCGAGTGGCCTGGCGCGCTCACCGCCGCGCTGGCCCCGACAGCTCGTGTAGCCGCGGTCAATGTTTGCGGGATGAGTTTATTTCAGCGGAATCGGCCTGTTCAAGTAGGACGCGAGCAATGCGCCGAGCTTCGTCCGGCGCGACGTGGATGGCGATGGCCAGCCCTTCTTTGAGCCCAAATTCTTCGGCGGCGAAAAAAAACCGTATCGCGACCTGGCCGTCTGGAGCGGCCACAAATTCCGTACCCACTGGTTCCAATTTGATGCAATTGCCGATAGCAGGCTTAGTCAATTACCCAATCCCCGTTCCTTTAATTTGTCGGTATCTCGCCAACGCCGCGATCGCTACCGCTGCGCTTCAATCTTGTCCCTGGCGGCGCTCGCCATAAATTTGGACCGGCTGAGCTTCCGCCTCGCCGCTTCCTGGTCGATCGTCTCAAGCAAACCCGCGTCGATCATCAGATTGACCTTCACGAGGCGTCCGCTCTCGAGAAGCAGTGGAATTAGAACGGGCATTCCGCCCTGCGTGAGCCCGATTGACGTAAGGACGTCGCCAACGGACCTAGCCGTAGGGATCTCGAAAGATCCGTTCGCCTTATGCGCCATGACGTCGCGAAGCGCGCTGGTGACGCTGGCGATGGCTTCGTCGGGGGTATTGCCGGCGCCGACGCAGCCGGGGACGTCTGGGATGCGGACACCCCAATTATTGCCGCTTCCGTCCAGAATCCCAACATAATGAGCCATGGAAGTCTCCTAAATCCACTCCGCTGCTTCGGCAATGGATTGCGCCGCGCCAATTGTAAGTTCTTTCCTCCGCGGGACAACGATCATCACGCCGGGGAAATCCCCGTTCACGAATCGATAGTGGCCGGCGACCGCAATATTGATCCAGCCCTCCCGTTCCAGGCGCGCGATGATCCTGCGCACGTTGGTCTCGAGCCCTAGCATGGCGCACCCTTTAGTTTGCTGCCCGTGCACGTAGGCAACGACAGGCACTGGTGTGTAACCCTGATGCGCAGTAATGAATAGTTTGTAGGCGCAATTGTTTAGTTTTCGGACCTAGTCACATTTTGGCCTAAAAGTCACTTCGTTAATCAACCCATAGGAGATCTTATGAGATCGAATATCAATTATCACGTATACGTCGTGCATCCTGAATTTTCGTCTGCATTTCGAGCAGGCTACATCTATGAATACGCTGTTCGTGAGAGAGTTTACGATGAAAGATCTTTCCATCGATTATTTTATTAATGTAATGACGACAAAACTGAACGAACTGCATCCTCAATTGTGTTGCGATCTATGCGTTTCATGTCAGTTTCTACAGTGCGAAAAGGCGGGTTTATTGCGATTTCGGCAACGGTTTCTGAAAGCAAGTAAAGATTCGGCCGCGCCTCTCGGGGTATTAGAAATTGAAGCGATATCTCTAACGCCGCAACCATCGCTTCTCGATCCAGCCCTGCATTAGTGCTAGCCGGCGACCGTCCGTTGGTTGCCTTTCCGCCCCTTTCGCCAGCGGCGAGTGCATCTAGGAGATCAGCCGCTGTCCAATCGAGGGCCGATGCCAATTGAGGCAATTTATCGAGCCCGACCGACTTTTTCTTTTGAATTAAAAGATCGTTGATAAAGCCTCGTTCCAACGGTTTCGGCTCTGCCGCCCTCGCTGCCTCGAAAGGATTACGATTCAATTCCTTGAGCCTTGCGGCAACAACCGTTCTAAGCGCTTCCATCGTCATATTGGAATAATCCAACAAAAAAGACTTTCGCGCGATTTGGAAGTTTCCCATTGACAGCGTGGGATATTTCCAAATATTTTAGCGTATGGAAACTGAACTCACCGAAAATCTGCTCGGACTTGTTCGAGTATATTGCATGGAAACCGGCCTCGCGAGATCGACGATCGGGATGCGCGTAGCGCGCGACGCTCGGTTCTTTGACCGTCTTGCGAATGGCAAGGGGTTCACTGTCAAAACCTACGACGCGGTGGTTCGCTGGTTTTCTGCCAACTGGCCGGCTAAGGCCGAATGGCCGTGCGACGTCTTGCGACCGCATCCAGTCGCTACTGTCCCTCCGTCTGAATTGGCGAGCGCGCCATGACCCTCGCGCTCGATCTCCGTCAACCCATAGCCGACATCCGCAATAGGGCATCCGTCCTACCGCGACACGTCCTTATGCCGGTCGAGGATAGCGTCGAGATCCTGCTCAACGTGCTTTTCATCGGGATCATCCTTGCGGCGTGTCCGCTGCGCGCGGCCTACCGCTGGTCGAAGCGGGCAGCGAGGCTCCGCGCATGAAGCCGCGTCTTTCCCCCGATCACCCGCTGGCTTGGCGCTTCGACGCCGCCGGCCCTTTCTTTCAAACGCCCTCGCGAAGCAAAGGCTGCAGAACATGATCTCCAGTTTGATTGGATTTCTCCTGCTTGTCGGGCTCTGCGCCATCGTGCTCTGGCCGCCCCGTCAGTCTCCGCCCATCGGCTCCGTCAACGACGACGTCCATTCCGAGTGAGGCTGACACCCTTTCGAATGAGAGGTTCGCTTCCTTCAGCGCCTCTGAGAGATTTTGAATAGAGGCGCCCAGTTCATTGTTTTCTCTCCTCGGAAAAAGGAGAGAGCGAAGCTTCGATACGACCGTAAGCGTTTCAGCGCCTAAGGTCGTGAAATCTGGTTTGCCGGCCAGATCCGAGTTCACCTGTGTGCGTACGTAAACCAAAGGAAACTCCTTTCGCTTCATGGAGTGAAGCACAAGGAGTTTCCAACGTGGCGGAAAAGTCTTCCAACGAAACGGAAAGTTCTTCCGGCGACGGAGTAAGAGTCGTGAACGATATTTGTACCGAGATGCAGGATGGCATCGTGCTCCTTGCGGGCGAGCGCTCAGCGTTCGACACGAAGGAATCATGGATCGCCAATGCGGGTCGGATCGCAGGCGTCAGCTATCGGACGGCCAAAACGTTCTTCTACAAGGAGAGCGAAAATCCGAACAGCAAGTCTGTCGATAAAGTTCGCGCCGTGGTCGCCAAACTGAAACATGACGAAGATGCGCGGGAGGCCGCGCGCATTCAGCAGATTAAGGAAGCGACCCTTGAACCTACAGTTTTGGAATTACGTGCTGCGCTCACCGCCCTTACCGCGCGCGTGGAGACGATCGGCGCTCGGATTGATCATGCGACGCCTGAAGCGGTCGGCCCTGGCACATATCAGGAAGGGCAGCCAGCGAGCCGACCAAGCCGAGATGATCGAGACGATTATCCAGACGGAGGCCAGTGATGCCGAATGCTGAGCGTCTGCGCGCGAGCGCCCCATTTCATTACGCCCGGAATGTCTCCGGCGCGGTGATCTCCTGCTGCGTCGTTTTTCTCATGACTCTGCTCGGAGCTGTTGCTCCGTGGCTGATCGAGGAATTCTGCCATGAGTGAAGGTCGCAATAGCTCTGGATTATTGCGCTCGCTGGTCGATCGGATCGTCCGTCTCGAAGAAGAGAAGAAGGAAATCGCCGCCGACATCAAAGAGGTGAAGGCGCAAGCCAAGTCGGAAGGCTTCGACGTCAAGGTTATCACGCAAATGGTGCGGGAAGCTTTGATGGATGAAAGCGCCCGGGCCACGCAGCGCGAGTTTGAGGAGCTCTGCGAGGTCTATCGCGCGTCCCTCGGAATGCTGGACGGGACCCCGCTAGGCGACTCCGCGCGGAAGCGCATCGCGAAACCGCCGAAGCCAGCGGAGCCTGCCGGCGCCGAGGATGAGAAAAAAGAGGCGCCTGCGGAAAGCGTTGCCGCCGACGAGGAGTCGGAAAAGGAGCCCGAGTTCCCCGCGGAGGATTTGGAGCAGGCGAAGCAACGCGGCCGTGATGACGCCGACGCCGGCAAAACTATTCTTGGCAACCCTTACCTGTCAACCGATCCGCGACGTCCGAAATGGGACGAAGGCTGGTGTGAGCGCAAGGGCTCTGACGGAATGGAGATTCCGGCGCATCTTCGGCGCAAGCCCAAGGCGGAGAAGGCAGACAATAAGAAAGTGCCTGCGCAATGAGCCGGGCTGCGTCTAAAGGAAATGCGGCGGTCGTCAAGCTCCGGCAGGCTCTTGGCGGGGTTGGCGAAGTGCGCGATCCTTCCGATGCCGAGGAGCCAATTCTCGCCTATCCGGTCCGAAAGGCGATCGCCGGTTGGCTCGTCGAGCTGAATAACGCTGAAGAGCTGGCGTCGGTCGGGATCAAGCCGCGTTCGACCGCTTTGCTCTTCGGGCCTCCCGGCTGCGGGAAAACCACGCTCGCGCATCATCTTTCCGCCCGGCTCGGCATTCCGCTGATCCTGATTGGCAGCGAAAACGTCTTTCAGAGTTCGTTGGGCGGCTCCGAGCAAGCTGTCGCTCGCATATTCGATGCTTTGGCCGCGGCGGACACGCCATGCGTTGTCTTCCTTGATGAGATCGATGCCATTGGGTCGAAGCGGAGCCCCGAAGGATCTGGGGGCGGCGGCGCCCGCACTGCGATGAACTCTACCTTGAACGTGCTTTTGAGACGGATCGAGGAATACCGCGGCGTGATGATTGGCGCGACCAATTTCGCTGACGGTCTCGATCCCGCGCTGTGGCGCCGGTTCGGAATGCAAATCGACGTGGCGCTCCCTGGCGGCGACGAGCGCTATGCAATCCTTCGTCGATATGCCGCACCTTTCGATTTCGGCGATGACGCTTTTGAAATCCTGACCGACCTTACCGACGGCGCGGCCCCGTCGCTGCTTCGGCAGATCATGGAAGGCGTTAAACGTCTTTTGATCGTCGGTGCGAAGATCGGCGTCCCGACAGACTCGCCGATTGACACCTTCCGCGCGGTGATCGCGCAGAACATGCCACACCCCGATTACACGCCCCCGGCGCTTTGGGCCGATCCCAAGTCAATATCGCATTTGGCTTCTATCCCGTGGCCGCCGGTTCGCGGGGACGCGGAGTGAGCGTCTCCATTTCGCCAGCGCAATATCGCGCGCTCGCCGCGCCGGCGAAGAGAGGTCGCTTCGGCGTCTCGCCGGTTGCCGAGCAACCGCAGACTTTGGCTATTTCCGCCGCGGCGTCGTCGATCGGGTCATAGAGGACATCAAATCTACGGGCACGGCGAAGGATACGGCGTATCGGCTGCGCAAGCGCGCCGCTGAGCTCTATTTCGGCATACGCGTGACGGAGGTGTTGAAGTGAGTGCTTCTGGGAACAAAGGGAAGGCAGGGACCATCGTCAACGACGAATTGGTCATTCAATTCGAAGAGGACGCGCTAACCTCATGGCGAATTGCCGGATAATTGGAGCCGATCAGACATAGGGCGCAGCTCTATGCGGCGGTTGTCCTTTTGCAGAAATATCCCCTTATCGGGCACTCTTATATGGGTGCGTTCCTTCAATTTGGAACGCCGCGCACCATTGCGGGACGCGCGCGCGAGTTTCGCCGATCCGCCTCTTTTGTCGAAAGCATTGGCCTCATGGTGGGCGCCTCGATCGGCGTCGCCTTGGCGCCGACGGTGCTTGCGTCCGAGCCGCCGCTCCCCACGATGGATGAAATCGCCGACCGCTATTTCCATAATCGCGGCCCGAGAGCGCGCCAAAATCTCACCGCTGAATTGCTTGGCGACCCGCTTCCGCACAGATCGGCGCTCTGCGCGATCCCTCCGTGTCAGGACGAGATCATCGCCTACAGAGTCCCCGGCCTACCAAGGATTAAATTTCTGGAGCGAACATGAGTCCGTTCGTCCCAACTTCGGCTGCGCTGGGCATTCTAAACGGGCCAATCGATAGTTTTGATCTGTCGTTGCAGAAAATCCGCTCGGATCGGGATCTTCTATCAGGCGAAATTAGATCTTTGCGGGAGCAGCTTGCTGAAGCGCATCGGAGCTTAGAGGCCAATCTCCATTCGACTAAGGAGATTTATGACGGCTCATTCGTGCGCACGATTGGCATGTGCCTGCCAGCTCGCGGCCGCGTTCTGTCAAGCATTGAAGATTTCGCTTGGGTCATTTTCGATGGCTGCGACGAGCCCCGCACATGGCCGCTTAAATATCTACGGAGCGCCGAATGAACATCGAAACAAATCAGCGCGAGCTGAAGGCGCATATTTGGGATCGTCACCCTGATGATTTTTACGTCGAACCTAGATGGTGCTCTGAACGCCTATTTCAGGTTGAGGAGTTCGAAGACTTCATTCTTGACCCAGCCTGCGGCCTAGGCCGCATCGTGTCATCGGCGATCGACGCTGGTTATGGGGCCTTCGGCCACGACAAGGTCAAGCGTTCCGACTTCTGCCTCGAGGTCCACGATTTCCTCACTTGGCAACCGGCCGGTCCCATATCGACGGTTGCCTCAAACCCGCCTTTCGGGATCACGAGAGAGTTTGCTGAAAAGGCTCTGAAGGTCGCGACGAACAAGGTCGCGCTACTCCTTCCCACGCTTTGGCTGCACGGAGATGAGCGTTCTCGCTGGCTGGCGAGCACGCCGCTAGCGAAGGTGCTGATCCTGACGCCACGCCCCAGCATGCCGCCTGGCCCGGTGATCGAGGCCGGGATCGCGCTCGGCTCGGCAAAAGCGACTTTGCCTGGTTCATTTGGGATCGCGGGCACACGAGCGCGCCAACGGTCGATTGGCTGAGGAAGAAGCCATGACCGATCCCGCCCGTACAGAGGCCCGCTATCATCTAAGCACGCTGGTTCTCGGCGAGGGAGCCTTGAAGCATGCCGGCGCAAAAGGCTGCGGCATGCGCGAGAGCGAGTACACACTGCTGATCGAGCGCTTTGCCGAGATGCGGGAATTCCTGACGGAAATTCGCCGGCGGCAGGACGCTCGCGTGGCTGCGGCGGGGAAGGGCGGGAGTTCAGAGGCATGAATGCTCCCTTTATCGAATTGCGGTGCGAGTTGATCATAGATTCATTCGCTGGCGGCGGCGGCGGGGCGAGCCTGGGTATCGAAATGGCCTGCGGCCGATCGCCGGACATCGCCATAAACCACGACGCGGAAGCGCTGGCGATGCACGCCATCAACCATCCGGCGACCCTGCACCTGCCGCATAATGTCTGGAAGGTCGATCCTTCCGAAGTTTGCCAACGCCGCCCGGTCGGTCTGCTTTGGGCGTCGCCGGACTGCAAGCACCATTCCAAAGCCAAGGGCGGCAAGCCTGTCAAACGCTCGATACGCGACTTGGCGTGGGTCGTGGTCCGCTGGGCAAAACAGGTGCGGCCGCGCGTCATCTTCGTCGAGAACGTCGAGGAGTTTCGCGATTGGGGCCCGCTCGGCGCCGACGACCGCCCGTGTCCTGATCGTAAGGGAAAGACCTTTGACGCTTGGCTCGCTGAGCTGCGGCGCCTCGGCTACAAGGTCGAGCACCGAGAGCTGCGCGCCTGCGACTACGGCGCGCCGACCATCCGGAAGCGCCTGTTCATCATCGCCAGGCGCGACGGTTTGCCAATAGTTTGGCCAAAGCCGACGCACGGCGTGAAGGATAACCCCGCCGTTAAGTCCGGTGAACTTTTGCCGTGGCGTGCCGCGGCCGACATTATTGATTGGTCGCTGCCATGCCACTCCATCTTCTTAAGCCGTGAGCAAGGACGCGCCGTCGGCGTCAACCGCCCTCTCGCGCCGAATACCATGGAGAGAATCGCCAAAGGCGTCCGTCGATATGTCATAGACGCCGCGTCGCCCTTTATCGTGCCGGTGACGCACGCGGGCGATTCCAGGGTTCACGGAATAGACGAGCCGCTTCGGACGGTTACCACGTCTCCTCGAGGAGAGCATGCCCTCGTGACGCCATTTGTGACGTCTATAGCCATGGCGAAAGCGGCGGTCGCAGGTCTTATCCTCTCGGGGATCCGCTCGGGACGCAGGCCGCTTCCAACTCGCACGCGCTTGTCACGCCGTTTGTCACCAAATTCAGACAAGGCACCGTCGGCGACGCGATTGAAGATCCTCTCGCGACCGTGACAGCGAATAGCTTCATTAAGCGCCCTGGCGGTGCCGCGCCGATAGGATTGGCGGCTGTTCATCTGTCCCGCCAGTTTAGCGCGTCGGTCGGATCTGAGGCAAATGCGCCAGTCGGAACAATTACGGCTGGCGGGGGCGGCAAAACCGCGCTCGTCGCCGCCTTCCTGGCTCAGCATAATGCGGGGCCGCGCCCGGGTGCGCCTGGGCGGGATGCTCACGAGCCGATATCGACGATTACCGCCGCGGGGTCGCAGCAAGCCGTCGTTTCTGCCGGAATGATCAGCCTCAAGGGATCTGACCGGCGCGACCGGCCTGTCGAGGAACCCGCGGCCACGATTTGTGCCGGCGGCACCCACGCGGCTGAAGTGCGCGCTTTCATGGTCAAATACTATGGCAGCGATCAGGATCCGCGCCTCGACGAGCCGTTGCACACAGCAACCACGAAGGCGCGCTTTGGCTTGGTGACCGTTACGATCAATGGCGAGCCCTATGTGATCGTCGACATTGGCACGCGGATGCTGGCGCCGCGCGAGCTATTTCGCGCGCAGGGGTTTCCCGATTCCTATATCATTGATTGCGGCGTCGTCGCCGGCGAACCTGTCACTTTGACCAAAACGGCGCAGGTTCGCATGTGTGGCAATAGCGTGTGCCCTGATGTTGCGCGCGCCCTGGTCGCCGCGAACTATCAGGACTTCGCGACCTTGCCGATTTCGAAGATGCGCCCACTACGTTCGGCACCGTTGCTCGAGGCGGCGGAATGAGTGTGATCGCCGATCTTGCTACTGCCGGCGTTGACCCCAATCTCATTGCGAAGGTGGCAATTGCATTGGCTGACGCTGAGCGCCGTGTAGGTGAAGCGGAAGGCCGTGCCGCAGAAGCTAAGGCTGCGATAGCGGATCGCAGGGAAAAGGACGCGGTTAGGAAAAGAAAGTCACGTGACGTCACAGGAAGTCACGTGACAGAGCGTGACGGTGCGGATGTCACGGGACAAGGTTCTTCCCCTGTCCCCTCCGATGGTTCCCCCAAAGATAATAATCAAACCCCCTCCTTACCTCCCCAAACCCCATCTCCAATTCCGTCCAGCGCGAGCGCGGAGCGCGAATTGTCGCTCGAGTTCGAACACGAGTTTTGGCTGGTCTATCCGAACAAGGTCGGCAAGCCGGTTGCCCTGAAGTCGTGGGTTAAGGCTCGGCGGATCGCTGATCTCGAAACGATCTTGGGTGGCCTGGGCGCCTACCTCGCCAAGACCGATGATCGGCCGTGGTGCAACCCAGCTACCTGGCTCAATCAGGAGCGGTGGAAAGATAGACCGGCTGCGGTTCCGCGCGCCGGACCGAAGATCCCGCCGCAGAATAATCGGAACGTCTACCTCGGCGTGGACAAGCAGAAACAGCTCATAGACGAAATTTTCGACAGGCGGGAAGCCGAATATGGACAACCCTCAATCGCAGGCCTCTTGGAACGCTGAACGCGAGATCACCAAGGCGATGATCGAGTTTTTCAAGCTGTTCCGCGCCGGGCGTCAAGCGCCCCAGGAGGAGCTAGAAACCGCGATGGCCTATGCGCGGGTATTGTGCAAATTGTGCAAATACCCGGTTCGCGCGGTGGCGGCCGCGTGCGAGTCGCTGGTGAAGCGCGGCGTGGAATTCGTGCCCAGCGCAGCCCAGATTGTCGCCGAGTGCGAACGACTGGGTGTGGTCTATCGATCCTTGCGTCCTGCTGAGTCGCCTAAGGCTCTCCCGGCGCCGGGAGCCACGCCGATCGATAAGGATCGCGGCAGGAAGCTGATGCAGGAGTTGGCGGCCAGTTTATCGGCGTCCGCTGATCCACGCGAATTCAAGCGTCGGCGGGCCGTTCCACTGAGCGACATAACCCCGCGCGAGGCCGAGGCGAACCTCGAGCGTCTGCGCGGTCAGCCGATGCCAGAGCTATCCGACAGGCTGCTAGCGAAGTTGGGCGTCAAGCGGCCGTCTGCCGAAACCGAAGATGAGCAATTGACGGAGGGGTCGAGATGACGCCGCCAGCGTCTCTTGGCGGGGTTACAGCATGACAGGCATCGTCGAACTCATGCCCCGCCTATCCACCGCCCATCTCATGGCCATGGAGCAGCGTCTCGTCACCCGCCAAGACGCCCATATCAACAATCAATGTCTGCGCTGGTCGCCCCGAGAAGAGGTGGCATTGATCCGCATCCGGTCTGAATTATTCCGGCGCGCCGCGGCTGATGAAGCCCAGCGGCAGCCATCATAGAGGCCAAATCCATGACCAAGAAACGCAAAAAGCAGCAGATCACGTTGCCAGGATTAAACTGCTCCGTGGAATTGGAGCCAGCCTCAATCCAAGATCCATTCGAACCGGCGAAGCAATTGACGGTAATGAAAAACATCCGCGTCCACCCGCTCGACAGCATGGTGGCGAGGAAAACAATCAACGCCCCTCAGAAAGAAGCCGGTGATCGCTTCCTCGAGCTGTTCGACCGCGCAGAGATCGGGGGCGCCCGCGCAATTGACTACAGCCAAGTCAAAGTTGACATCTCGTTCACGCATCGTGGCCTTCCCAAGGGCGTCGCCGAGGCGGTTCAGGAATTGAAGGAAATCCGCCAGCATCTCGGCGCCCGGTATTATGCGCTTCTCGTCAGCGTCATAGGCGATCGGATGGCTGTTTATGATTTGGCGCGCGCGCGGGATAAAGCCGATACGCCGGCAACCGCGACGCTGTCCTATTTCACCGCGGCTCTCCGGCTTGCGCTCGATGATCTGACGGAGCTTTGGGGCGTCGGTGTCGGGGCACCGGTCCCACGCCACCATCAGTTCGATTTGGAAAGGATTTAGGTATCCCGGCCGCGCCCGAATGGGACCACGCCTGACAAAACCCTTTCAGCATACGTCCTTAACTTTACCTCCCCAGGAGTTAACCGAAATGTGAATTTACGGCTACAAAAGTTAAGCAGATTATGAAGCTGGTTGTGACCGAATACTACCGGACAAACAGTCGGTCGGGGCCATCTCTCATTCATATTGTGACTATAGAGCAAAGGTTGTTTTCCGGAACCAAAACGCTTCAGCAGTGCTTAGGTTGGCCTGATCTCCAACTCTCAAGCCATATGAGGAATAGGCGAATAACCTCATATGGCTTTTTCACATTCCAGATAGACCCGCTTCTCAGGAGTTCTCCTGCGCTCCTGTAGACCTGACGCACCATGGTTTTTGAGAGCGGAAAGCCATCCCCTAAAAGCCAAACAAAACATCAGAAAACCTGATCGCCAAAAGCGAACAAAACCAACAGAAAAATCCTTAGCGAAGGTTGAGATAGAAGCGGTTAAGCCACAGCCCGATGGAGCATCCAATGATGCTTCCGATCAGGCAGCTAATGACGATGCGCAGAAGATGCTGCCGACCGTCCCGCGTCTCAGACTGCTGAGAGAACAGACCCCCAAGATGCATCAGGAATTCAGAAGGCATACCGCGGTAGCTTAAGCTTCGGAGAAACCATTCCGAGCGCTTGCATCGTGCGAAAAATTCGCCTGAGCCGCTCATGCCGCAGACTCCCTCCAAAAACTTGGACCACCCTCTCCGCCTGCTCTTAGAACCTGAAGATCCCTCTCGGAGACTCCATGGTCGGCAGCGTGAGTTTGGGTGTGGTTTTCCTGCCCTAGCGAAAAAGCCTAGTTTCGTTCTTATAAGAGCATAATTAGTAGACCCTCTGGCAAAAGACACCAGAACAAAAGAGACTCTTTAAAGAGAAAATAGAGGTTCTCTCACGCGCACGCGCAGATCCGTCCGGGCGCTACAGGCGCACACCTTCACGCGAGCCGGGAAAGCCCCTTTCACGTTCCCGGAGAGTCCGTGCCCAGCGGAACCAGAAGGGGGAACTGGCTCTGACGGGAATGTAGGCTGACAACGTCGCAAAGCTCTTGACTTGTTGGACCAAATCAGCGACAAATCTATATTGTACAAAATCACGCCCGGCCGCAAGGTTCGGGCGTTTTGCATTTTGAGGCTTCTTCCATGCCCGCTGAAAATCCAAAGCCAAAGAAGGCAGTGGATTGGGAAGCGATTGAGCGGGAATACCGCGCCGGGCAGCTTTCAGTATCTGAGATCGGCCGCCTCTACGGCGTCAGCCACACCGCCATCAACAAGAGAGCGAAGAAAGACGGTTGGCAGCGAGATCTAGCTGAACGAGTCAGGCGGGAGGTTTCAGCCCGGCTGGTTTCAGAAGGGGTTTCAGCAAGCAACGCACGTGAAACCATTGAGCTTGCCGCCGAGCGAGACATCCAATTGGTTCGCGAGCACCGGAAGGATATTGGAAACGGGCGTAAGCTGGTTGCAGCTCTTTTCGATGAATTGAAACAGGTCAGCGAAAATCGCGACGAGATTGAAGACCTGATCGAGGCGGACGCTGCGCACAGCGGTCCAAAGGGTGAGATCGATTTCAAGCGGCGCAATATGATGCTGCGTGCGGTCTCCCTCGGCGGCCGCGCGACGGCAGTTGCCAGCCTTTCCATTGCGATGCGGAACTTGGTCGGCCTTGAACGGCAAGCTTTCAATTTGCCAGATAAGGCTGATCCAGGGGACGGCGGCGGGTCGGTGGAATTCAAAACCATCTATGAAAGCCGTCCGCGAGATTGAGCGCCGCGTCCGTTGGTATCAGCGGCCTCTCCACGAATATCTAATCGGCGGCGGCAAGCGGGCCATAGAAATTGCTCATCGCCGCTGGGGAAAGGATGAGATCGCGCTCGCGGTGACTTGCGAATTGGCGCACCGGCGCGTGGCGTCCTATTGGCATTGCCTACCGGAATATGCCCAGGCCCGCAAGGCGCTTTGGACGGCGGTCAACCCGCACACCGGGAAAAGACGGATTGACGAAGCCTTCCCTCCCGAGGTGAGGGCATCGACGAATGACCAGGAAATGTTCATTCGGCTGAAAAACGGCTCGACCTGGCAGGTGATCGGGTCGGATCGCTATGACGGCCTTGTCGGCGCCGGCGTCGCAGGCGTCGTCTTCTCGGAATGGGCTTTGGCCAACCCGATCGCTTGGGCTTACATCCGGCCGATGCTGATCGAGAATAACGGCTGGGCCGCGTTCATCACGACGCCTCGTGGACGGAATCACGCCAAGTCCATGCTGGATATGGCGAGAAAGACGCCGGGCTGGTTCGCTGAAGTCTCGACGATAGAGGATACCGGCGCGCTGACACCGGCGCAGTTGGCAGAAAGCCGGGCCGAATACGTCGCGCTCTATGGCGAAGATCTCGGCAATAATCAATTCGAGCAGGAATATCTCTGCTCCTTCAATGCGGCGATCCTCGGCGCTTTCTATGCGCGTGAGATGGCGTCGGTTCGTGCTGAGGGCCGGATCCGCGATATCGGGGTTGTCGAAGGCCTCCCGGTTCATACGGCGTGGGATCTGGGCGTCAGGGACTCGACGGCAATCTGGGGGTTTCAGATTTTGCCGGGTGGTCTTCACATCCTCGATTATTACGCGGCCCATGGCGTCGGCGTTCAGCATTACTCCGATGTTCTGAAGCGCAAGCAGAAAGAATACGGCTGGACGCCTGGCAAGGACTTCGTCCCGCATGACGCCAAGGTAAAAGAGTGGGGCACGGACCGCACCCGCGTTGAGACCATGCTTGAACTCGGGCTGCGGCCGCACGTCGTGCCCCGCAGTTCGGACGCGGACGGTCATCAGGCGATCCGCTCGACACTGCCGAAATGCATCTTTCACCCCCGGACGGAAGATATGGGCATTGCGTGCCTTGAGAGCTATCGGCGGGAGTGGGACGACACGCTGAAGGCGTTCCGAGCGAGCGCGCTGCACGATTGGTCGTCGCACGGAGCTAAAGCGTTTCAGTATTTGTCGCAGGCCTGGCGCGTCGATATCCCGGAGCCGGTGAAAGATACGCGGTTTCAACCGTTGGAAGAAACCACGCTGGACGAGCTCTGGGAAGACCGGGGACGTCGGCATAGGAGTGGGCGGATATGACCGACGAGATGGACAATACCGGCCAATCTCGCGGCGGTTACGATTCCGATGGCGCGGCGCCCAGCGCAAAAGAGCGCGTTGAAGCAACCGGAGAGAAATTCACCAAAGAGAACGCCGAATACAAGAAGGGCAAGCCCTTTCACCGCTGCGGTCTCTGCGAATATTACCGCGCGCATAAATGCGATCTGGTCGCTGGGTACGTTGAGCCCATGATGGGCTGCAAATATTTCGAGAGAGATTGATGGCGATTGCCCCGCGCGGACCATGCAAGCGCATACGTCAGTTTGCGAATTCGGACGCGGATGTGTCGCCTCCAGTAACGGCGGCCGCGGTCGATGAAGATTGCGCGGCGTGGAAGCTCCAGATCGAGTTAGCCGAAAAGCGCAGCGACCGTTGGGAGCGCCGCTGCAAGCGGATCATTAAGCGCTACCGCGAGGAGCGGCCGGACGAAGGCCAGAACGTCGGTTTGCCCATGAGGATGAATCTCCTCTGGTCGAACGTTCAGACGCTTCAGCCCTCAATCTATGGGCGCGAGCCGGTTCCGATCGCCGAACATCGGTTTTTGGATCGCGATGTCGTCGGGCGGGCCGCGGCGCAAATTCTCGAGCGCGCGATGCGCTACGAGCTGCCGGACAGCGGCTTCCATGATACGATGGAACAATGCGTCCTGGACTTTTTGCTTGTCGGTCGCGGCGTGCCGTGGCTGCGGTTCAAACCGGTGATCGGCGCGGCGTCGAGCTTGACGGATCGCGGCGACGACGAACTTTCAGATAGAGCTGGCGATCCGCTTGACGTTGGTGAAGAGCCTTCGGATCTCGATAGGCAGGAGGAAACCGACGGCGACGCCCAAACGGACGAGGCGCCGGCGGAGCGCCTTCTCAGCGCCAATGTGGAGATCGATTACGTCCACTGGCAGGATTTCTTCACCTCGAAGGCGCGCTTCTGGAAAGAAGTTGAATGGGTCGCGCGGCGCCTGTTCCCCTCGCGCCAGGATCTGATTGACGATTTCGGCGAGGAGATCGGTAAAGCCGTCCCACTGGAGATGACGCCCGAGACGGACGAACTCAATAAGATCGGCCGCAACATCGATCAAATGCCCGATGCCATGAAAAAGGCCATCGTTTTTGAGATCTGGCATAAGCCGACGCGGAAGGTTTATACGATCGCGAAAGGGTTCGATAAGTTCCTCGAGGAGCCGCGCGAGGATCCGCTGAATCTCGAAGGCTTCTGGCCGTGCCCGAAGCCCCTGTTCGCCACGATGACGAACGACACCATTGAGCCCGTTCCGGATTACATCGAATATCAGGATCAGGCCATTGAGATCGACAATCTCACGAACCGGATCAGCCTGCTCATCAAAGCTTTGAAGGTCGCCGGCGTCTACGACTCGTCGCAGAAGCAATTGGCGCGGCTGCTTGATGAAGGGCACGAGAATAAGCTGATCCCGGTTTCATCTTGGGCCGCATTTGCGGAAAAAGGTGGGCTGTCTTCGGCGATCTCGTTCCTGCCGATCAAGGAGATTTCGGACGTTCTCGTCGGGCTCACACAGGCGCGCGAGCAGATCAAGAAAGATCTCTACGAAATCACAGGCCTCGCCGACATTATGCGGGGGCAGGCGGATCCGCGCGAGACCGCCGAGGCGGTGCAGACGAAGGGCCGTTGGGGCAGCTTGAGATTGCAACGGCGCCAGACGGAAGTCGCCCGCTTCTGCCGCGACACCATCAAGATGATGGGCGAGATTATCGCCGAGCATTTTCCAGTCGAGACGCTGATCAATATTTCAGGAGCGATGTTTGATGACGGGATCGGTGGGCCAGCCCCAGTTGCGCCAAAGCCACCCCAATCGCCCATGCTCGGACATAACGGAGGGCCGCCCCTTGGCGCTCCATCAGGGATGCATGATCCCAACGGCTTGCCTATGCCGCCGGTTCGGTCACAGCAACCCTCGGTGCCAATTTCGCCTGCGGGAACGCAAGTCGGCCAGCCTGCAACGCCTATTGGAGGAGCGCCTACCAGCGTTCCGCCTTCAAATCCGATGGTTCACGCGGCTCCGCAGCCGCCCGGTGGAGTCGGTGCACCTGCACCTGCGGTAGATCCCGACGCGCAATTTCAGATGCAGATGGCTCAATACCAAATGCAGATGCAAGCTCATCAGCAGGAGAAGCAAATCCTGATCATGAAGGCGATCGACCTTCTGAAGCAGGACAAAATGCGCGGCTTCCGCATCGACATCGAGACGGACTCCACAATCGTCGATGATGTGAACCAAGATAAGCAGGCCCGGACGGAGTTCTTGAAGGCGACGACCCAATTCATCGAAGAAAGCTTCAAAATCGGGCAGATGAACCCCGATGCCGTGCCCATGCTTGGGAAAATGCTGCTATTCGGCGTGCGAGGTTTCCGCGCCGGTCGCGATCTCGAGAGCACCATCGAGGAATTTATCGACAAATCCGAGAAGGATGCTGTCGCGAAGCAGATCGCGCCAGCGCAGCCCAATCCCGAGATCCAGAAGCAGCAATTGGAGTTGCAGGAGACGCAGGCCAAATCGCAGGCTGAGATCCAGCGAGCGCAGATCGATGCTCAGGCCTCAGCTGAGGACAATCAGCGCGCGATGGCGACCAATACGCTCGACGCTCAGGTCGCGCAGCAGAAAGCGCAGATGGAAATGGCGCAAATGCAGCGGGAGGCCGAATATCGCGCCGCCGAGCATGCACAGAAAATGGCCGAACTTCAATTGCAGGCGCAGATTGCGGCGCAGACGCACGCCCGCGAGATGGAGGCAACCGGTTTGGCGCATCAGCGGCGGATCGAAACGCTCATGGCGCCAACGCCAGCGCCGAACGGAGCAGCGTGATGAAAATTGAGTTCAGGTCTGGGTACAAGGCGAGAAAATTCATAGAAAGCGTAGTCACTGTGCTCGTCTCAGAAGACGATGACGGCAATATTGAGCGCGATCGCCCAATTTCGTTGTTGATCTCGTCGGGCCCTTATGAAGCGTCATCCGATACCGAGCTCGATCTTAAACTAAGCGAGGCAATCTGTCTGCGCGATGCGCTTTCGCTTCTAATTGAGCAGGTGAAATGAGCCGGGAAACTTTCGTCTTCCGCGACGGCAAAATGGTCCGCAAAGAGGACGCTGAGACCTTCCAATGGTATTCGGGTTATCAGACCCTGAATATCAGCCCCTCGCAGACCTTTACTGCGGCGGAATTCCCGATCCGGCAGGCTGCGCTCGCCGTATCGATCTCCGGCCTCGAGGAGTTGCAGAACTCCGGCGAGGAAGCCATCATCGATCTGCTGGAAAGCCGCATCGAGAATGGCGAGGATACGTTCCTGAACGGCCTGTCTCTCGCCATGTACGGCGACGGCAGCGTGACGGGCACGATCAACGGTCTCGCCAATCTCGTCGCCAACACGCCGACTTCTGGCGTCGTCGGCGGTATTGATCGGGCGACGTGGTTGTTTTGGCGCAACATTGCCTTCTCGGCGCTGGCGAACGGCGGCGGCGCGGCGACGTCGGCTAATATCCAGCACTACATGAACTCGCTGTGGAAGCAGCTGGTTCGCGGGCGCGACATGCCCGATCTGATCGTTGCGGACGGCAATTACTGGCAGCTCTATCTCGAGAGCCTCCAGGCCATCCAGCGCATTCAAACCGAAAGCCGCGCGCCGGATATGGCTGAAATCGGGTTCGAGACGCTCAAATATATGAGCGCCGACGTCGTGCTTGATGGCGGCTTCCAGGGCTTCGCCAATGATCCGTTCACCCCGGATATTGCGGGCGGTTCGGCCGTTGGCGGCGCGCCGACGAACACGATGTACATGCTGAACACTAAGTATCTGCATTGGCGTCCGCACGCCGATCGCGACATGGTTCCGCTCGATCCGAACCGCTTTTCGGTCAACCAGGACGCGATGGTCCGCCTGCTCGGTTGGGCGGGAAACATGACGCTGAGCGCCGCCTTCCTGCAAGGCGTTCTCACCAGCTGATCATGCTTGGCGAGACGGCCCCACATCGTCTCGCTTTTCTTTCCCGCTTCAGTTCGCTTTTCCGAAAGGATCCTCATCATGCCTGCAACCGCTTCCGGGCTGGCCTTTGCGACAACCCCTCTCGAGGGCGTCAATCTGACCATCACCTATACCGTCAACAATCAGACCCCCGAATTTCCTGGACCGCCTTTTTCGTTGGGTCAGGTCGTTCAGGGCGTCGATAATTCCGAATATGTCTTCGTGAAATTCGCCGCGGCTTATCCGGTCGGCACCGTGGGTTTCATGGACGCCAATTGGAACTTCACGGCGCTCACCAGCGCGAACGCCGCGGCGGTCTCCGGCCAATTGGTCGGCGTCATGTCGCAAGTCAACTCTCTTGGTGGTGACTTCGGCTTCGTTCAGACCGCCGGTCTCTCTCCGGCGATTCTGACCGCGGCGAGCACGCCCGCCAATACCGCGCTGTTCACTTCGGCCACCGCTGGCCAGTTGACCAGCACGGCAGCGGCCAACGTCGCGATTGATGGCATCATTCTGACGACCGCCAATGGGGCGAGCGCCGGCGTGGCGCCGGGTCTCCTCAACCAGCCGCAAGTCTTGCTGCCGAGCTAATAAATAACCGGGGCGCGCCGTTGAGGCTCGCCTCGTTCCTCTTTGGAGCGTGACCTTTCATGAATAACCATGTGACGATTGACGGCCAAGGAGGAACGATCCAGCCCAATGGTCTGGTTCGCTTCGGTTCCGACGAAACCGTGAACGTGCTGTTTTATACGAAATCGGTGCTTGATCCGGTTCAATCGCGCGAGCGCGGCCGACCCTATCACGTGTCGCTGCCCTATGTCCGAATCCAGCAGCCTGGCGAGAAGGATTACATCGATCGCCCGGTGACGGAAAATGACGCGGCGAAGCATCGCTGGCCTCACCATTGGGCGCGCTATGAGGGCGGCCAGAAGCCTGCTCCGGCCGGGACGCCGCTGGAATGCCTTTTCCCGCAACACCCCGAGATCGCCGCCAATTTGCATACGCTCGCTGTCCACACGGTAGAGCAGCTCGCCGGCCTGACCGCGCACGGCCAGCAGACCATCGGCATGGGCGCGACGGAATGGCAGCGCAAGGCCAAGGAATTCCTCGCCGCGGCCAATGGCGGCGTCGGCATGCATCGCCTCCAGCAGGAAAACGACAAGCTCAAGGGCCAGATCGAGGTTCAGGGCAACCAGATCGCGCTCATGAAGACGCAGATCGATCGGCTTCTCGCGGCGCAGAACCAGAAAATACCGCCTGCGATGATCCCGAATGGAGATCCGACGCTCGCCCAGCAGTTCGGCGAGGGGCGCACCACCGATTATCCGCCGCAATTCGGCGATAGCCGCCAAACCTTCCCGAACGACGACCTACCCGATACAGACGCCGCGCCTGCAATCGAGGCCTCCGATGAACCGATGTTCGTCGAAGAGGAAGCCGCAGACTCGGAAGAATCTCTCGATGCGCCGCCGAAACGTCGCGGCGGATGGCCGGCCGGAAAACCGCGTAAGCCGCACGAGTAGTCTCTCCAATCTCAACCCCAAAAAGGAAGACCATCATGGCGATTCAGACGGATCTCACGGGCCTTGGCGTGCCGCCGGCGGTCGCCGAGCGCATCGGCTACAATATTGCGCCGCTCAATGGCATCGGCACGACGCAGGCCGGGGCTGCGAAGATCGGAAGCTCGATCACCCTGGCCAATGCGCAGACGGGCGCCACAGCCTATACGCTTCCAACTGGCCCGATCGCCATGGGCAAGGAGCATTACGTCTTCAACGTCGGCGCCGTTGCAGCGCTGGTCTTCCCGCCGCTCGGCGGCGCCACCCTCAATGGCAGCACCACGGGCGATATCTCCATCGCTGCAGGGAAGGGCGCGATATTTATGCTCGTCGCGGGATCCGGCGGCGCCGCGCCGCAATGGGTCTGCGTAGCCGGCGCGTAATCGGAGCTATCGACAATGCCGATGACCTATCTGGAAATCGTTCAGACAGCTTGCGACGAGCTCGGCCTTGATCGGCCCGCGGTCGTCGCGGGCGCGACCGATCTTCAGACTCGTCAACTCGGAGCGCTAATCAATCGGGATCTTCGCGAAATCCAGCAGAATTACGACTGGACCGCGCTGCAAACCGAATACAATTTGCATGTCGCGCAGCCCGTTAACGCGATCGGTGACGTTCTGCAAGGCAGCCCGCTGATCAAAAATATCAAGATTGTCGGCGCCGATGGATTTAGCGACGGATTTAGCGATGGATTTGGCGGCGGCGACGCCACTCAATTCAGCCAGCTTTGGGTCGTCAATGGGCAATTCCTTCCCGTTGCGACGCGTGTAGCCACCGTCCCTGGCCCGACGATGGTCACCATTGATCAGCCGGCGACCGCCACTCAAACGGGCGTCCCGATGGTTTTCGCGAAAGACACCTATCCGGAGCCGGCCGATTTTTCTCGATTTATCAACCAGACATGGTGGGATCGCACGAACCGCTGGTCTTTGATGGGGCCAGACAGCCCTCAACTCGATCAGTGGCATCGATCCGGCATTGTGACGATCGGGCCTCGCCGACATTTCCGGCAGATCGGCTCGAACGGTCTCAAGCAAGCCAATGGGCCGATCAATAATTATCGGCTCTGGCCGCCGCCGGGCGCGATCGATACGCCAATCGATATCGTTTTCGAATACATTTCCAAGAATTCGGTGCTTAGCGCCAATGGCGTGGCGCAGGCGAGGTTTTTGGCCGACACTGATTTCCCGATCCTGGATGAGAATATCTTCATCCTCGGCGCGAAGTGGCGGATGTGGCAGATCAAGGGCTTCGACTACGCCGCTTTCCAGCAGGAATATCAGGATTACGTCGACCGCAAATACGGCAATGACGGCGGCGCGAAAACCTTGTCGCTGCCGAGCCCGCGCGTCGGTTATTTCGCGTCTGTTGTTCAGGACGGATCTTTTCCGGGACCGGTCGGAAACTGATCGATGCGCATCACTGCGAAAGCCAAACGACCACAAAAGATGGTGGTGGTCGAGGGCGTACCTTTGCCGGCGCCTGTCAGCGGTTGGGATGCAATTTCGCCGCTGGCCAATATGCCGGTGGATCGGGCTTTTCAACTCGACAATTGGGTTTGCCGGCCGGGCTGGATCGAGCCGCGCCGTGGTTCGGTTGTCCAGGCGACGGGTTTGGGGACTAACAAGACGCCTGTCCAGACCCTCATGGCGTTCAACGGGTTCAACGGGACGCGAAAGATCTTCGGCGTCGCGGGCGGGACGATTTACGATTGCACCGCAGTCGGTCCGGCCACGCCCACCACAATGACCGGGCTGCAAAATTCGCGGCTCCAATACATCATGTTCTCGAACGCCTCTCAGGCGCAGCATATCATCGCCTGCAATGGCGCCGATGGCGTCCTCCTTTACGACGGGACCACATGGAGCAAGGCGCCCATCACCGGCGATGGAATCGACCCGACGCAATTCATTCAAGTCAACGCATATCAGCAACGCCTCTGGTTCGTTCAGAATAACTCGACGGACGTCATTTTCTTAACCACTGTCGGAGGCATCCAGGGCGCCGCTCAGACCTTCCCCCTCGGTCAATTGATGACCAAGGGCGGATTTCTCATGGCGATCGGGACATGGACGGTCGACACCCGGCAGAATGTCGATGAATATATCGCGTTTATGACGTCCCGCGGTGAGGTCATCGTCTTTGCCGGGACGGATCCGACCACGGCGAGTACCTTCCAGCTCGTCGGTCGATATCAGATCGGCTCGCCGATAGAGCGCCGCTGCTTTCTGCGCATCTCCGGCGATCTGATGATTATCACCGTCGACGGCGTCGTCGGCATGTCGGAGATGTTGTCCACCGATCGCGCGGCGGCAAACAGGGTTTCGCTGACGTCGATCATCATGAATCAGATGGCGTTGGCCGCACAGCAATTTAAGAATAATTTTGGTTGGCAGCTGATTGAATTCCCTCTGGGAACGCTCGCCATCCTGAATATCCCGATGCAAGAAAACGCCTTCCAGATGCAATTCGTGATGAACACCATCATCGGGGCCTGGTCGCGCTTCATCGGGATCGATCCGAGCACGGGGTTGCAATCGCCGCTGTTCGGGATTAACGCCAATTGCTGGGAAGTCGACGCCGCGGATAATATTTTCTGGGGCGGCAATAACGGCACTGTTTTTCAATGGAATGTCGGATCTGGAGACGGGAAGCAGCCGATTTGCTGCATCGTCAAGGGCGCCTATAATTCGTTCGGAAACGCGGCGCAACTGAAGCGCTATACGAGCTTGCAGGCGCTGATCACTGCGTCGGCCAATCCTGTACCCTCCATCGGGATCGACGTAGATTTCAAGAATGCCGCGACATTCTCGACGGAGCAGCCAGTTACCACATCGCAAGCGCTGTGGAATCAGGTCAAATGGGGCCAGTTCAATTGGGGTAATGCGCCGGGCATCACAAATAACTGGCTGTCTCCCCAAGGGATCGGGCATTACGTCTCGGTCTGGACGAAAGTCACGACCCAGCAGAACCCGAATAATCCGTCCGCTACGAGCAATTTACAGCTGAACGGGTGGAATATCTTGGCGGAACGAGGGGCATTTATTTGAATCTCCTTTTCGGTCACGACAAAACAGTTGCAGATTGGGCGTCCAAGAAATTCGGCTCTCCATTGCGCAATTGGTATTGGGCGATTGGGATCATCGATCGTGAAGGGCTCTTGGTTGGAGCCGCATCATTTCACGATTTCAACGGATCGAACGTCGAGCTCTGCTTTTATGGCCCCGGCGCGATGACGCCGACGATCCTGCGCGGGTTGATGAAGTTCGCGTTCGTCGGCTTGAAGGTCAATCGCGTGACGGCCCGGATGCCGCGCCAAAATAAAATCGTGATCAAGGCGCTGCCTCGCTTCGGGTTCAAATGCGAGGGCGTCTTGAAGCGTTACTTCGGCCCGACAAAGCGGCTCGATGCGATCATGTTCGGCATTCTGGCCGCGGATGCTCAAAAATATATTGAGAGGGCGAGATGAGTCTCAGTCAGCCGACGCCCCCAAATCCCACACAGACGGCTGACACGCAGCAGGGCTTCAATCAACAAGCCGCGACGCAGCAGGCCGAGCTGAATGACGTCAACCAGCAGACGCCTTTTGGGTCCGAAACTTTCACCCAATCCGGGACCAATCCTGACGGGACACCGAAATTCACTGCGACGACGGCGCTGAGCCCGCAGGAGCAGGGCCTCTTCAACGCGACAGTCGGGACGCAACAGCAAGTCGCGAACGATGCTGGGCAGTTGGCGACGAACCTCGCGCCGTCTCTGACCTCGGGACCGAACTTGTCGAACGATGCTCTGACCAGCCAGCTGCTGAACATGCAAACCCAATTCATGCAGCCGACATTCACGCAGCAACAGAGCAATCTTGACTCGCAGCTCGCCGCGCAGGGCATCACGCAGGGGTCGACCGCCTACGATAATGCGGAGCGTTCACTCAATCAGAATCAGACCGGATCGGTTGAAAACGCCATGGCGCAGGATCAGAACCAAGTCTTCAATCAGGCGCTTCAGAGCTATGAGGCTCCAATCCAGACGCTGGGAACGCTCCTCGGCGAGGGCCAACCTGGCTCGGTCAGTTCTTCCCTGGTCTCAACACCGCAGGAACAAGTTCAGCCGGCCAATTTCGAGAGCACCGCAGAACAGAATTTCGATCAGCAAAATCAGCAGTTCCAGAACACGATTTCAGGCCTGTTCAGCATCCCGAGCGCGATTCTCGGTGGATTGGCGAGGGCGCCAGGCACGCCGGCCGCCGGTACTACGTCTGATCGCCGCGCGAAGCGGGATATCGCTGAGATCGGCCGACTCTTCGATGGCAAGCCCGTCTATCGCTTCCGCTATCACGACGATCCGAAGATGCAAATTGGATTGATGGCTCAGGATGTGGCCGAGGATTGCCCAGAAGCAGTACATGTCGGCGATGATGGGTTTATGCGCGTGAATTACGAGCGCGCGACCGAGAGCGCGGTGAGGGGCGTCGATGGCTGATCCGTCTACCGATGGCCTTGGCGCGGCGCTTGCGGCCTCGCCGAACTTCATCAATCCGGCTTACGCGACGCCGGCGCAGCGACAGCAGCTCTACGCCTATGCTAACGAGCTTATGAAGCCGCAGCCGGTGAAAAGCGTGGCGCAGGGATTTGGCGAGCTCGCGCGCGCCCTCGTTGGAGGGTACACGGGTCATCTCGCAGATCAGCAGGAGCAGGCATCCCGCGCGCTTGACCAGCAGCAGCTTACGAATTCCGTCGGCGCCGCCTATTCTCCGGCCGGCTCGCCGCAGCCTGGCGCCGCGCCGAGCCCGCAAGCGAATGGAGCGGACACTTTGGCTCCGTACCGGGAAGCCATCGCATCCAACGAAAGCGCGGGAAGCGGCGATTATGCGGCGGTCGGTCCCGATACCGGCAACGGCAATCGGGCCATCGGCCGTTACGGCATTATGGCCTCAAACGTCCCGCAATGGACGCAAGAAGCGCTTGGCAAGCAAATGTCGCCTCAAGAATTTGCCGCCGATCGGCAGGCTCAAGACGCAGTCTTCAACCACAAATTTGGGCAATATCTCGCCCAAACGGGCAATCCGCAAGACGCAGCGTCGATGTGGTTCACCGGAAAGCCTCAGGCTCAGGCAGGCGATGTGCAGGATTCCCTTGGCACGACGGCGCCGGCATATGTCCAGAAATTCAATTCGGCGCTCGGATCCGCTCCAGCGGCGCAAGCCATAAGCGGTGCGATACGTCTCGCAGGTCCAGTACCGACCCCGAACACTTCACCGCGGCCCATGCCAGCTGCGGCTCCTCCCGCGGCGCCGGTTGGTGGCGCGCAGCCACCGGTATCGGCGGGGGCGATCGGCGCTGTTCTCGCCAATCCGAATATCGATCCGGGCGTCAAACATCAGCTGCTGGAAACCATTGCGCCGCGGCCGATGACCGATGCGCTCGGAAACACGGGCATCTCTTATCAGAACCAGGCCCCCGGCGCGCCGATCTTCCGCGCCGGCGTGCTCAGTCATGTCGGTCCGGATGGGACGGTCCCGACCGTCCTCGGTGGATCAGAGCAAAATCCGACGAACAAAATCGCCGTTCCGACAGTGCCCGGTGCGCCATCTGGTATTCCGGCGCCGGGTTCGGATAGCGTCGGCTCGGCGATCTTGGGTCCAAACTCGGCGGTCGGGTCAATCGTACGGCAGGGACAGGCCAACGCGGCGCAGGGCGCAAATACTCTTGCCAAGCAGGGCGCCGCTTCGGCGCGATATCAGGCGGCGCAGGAAGCGGGCCCGCAGCTCATGGCTGCGTCCTATCCGCTTCGCCAATTGCAGGCCATCATCGCCAAGAATGGCGGTTTGTTGCCGAGCGGTGAGGGCTCCGAACAATTGATGCACGGCTTGTCCGTCGTGAACATGTTGGGCACACTCATGGGGCATCCCGTCGCCGACGCGGACTCCAATCTTCCCACTCTGGAACTGCTGAAAAAATACGGGATGCAGGCCGCGCAGGCGCAAGCCCAGTCATTGGGCCTTCATACCAATTTGGGCCTCGAATCCGCCGAGATCACTTCGCCGAACCCGGCGTTGAGGCCCGGCCAACGCCCATCTTATCGATAATCTTGTGAGGCTTAATCAGGTCGCGCAGAAAAAAGCGCAGTTCGAGCACGATCTTTTCCTCAAGAATGGGCAGGGGCCCGACGCTTACGATAACGCGACGGCAGCCTGGCAGGAAGCCACGACGGGAAAGAATGCCATTCCCCTCGCGTCCGCGAAATTCGGGCACACTTACGAATATCAGGGCCAAAAACGCGTGATCGTCCCCAGCACTGATGTGAGCGGATTTTCGGTCTATTCGCCCGACGATCCGCTCGTCGCCGACGCCGGACCGCGGGAGAAATAAATGGCCGCGATCATCGATCCGGATGAATTGTCGGAGGCGCAGGCCCAATTGGCCGCTCAAGGAACGACGGGACCCGGCGCTGTGCCGCCGACCGCTGCGCAATCGTTCGGCGCCATCACGGATCCGGATGAATTGGCGCAAGCAAACACCGTTATGCGGGAGCGTCAGCAATCTCGGGTTTCGGGATCGCTGAACCCAGCTGGCGTCGAGACCGATCCTTCGCATGGTCAAGTCATGCAGGCGCAGCCGCCGAAAAGTTTTTGGGAAAATGTAGGCGATGTCGGTCGCATGCTAACCTCGGAAATCCCGTTTTCCGATCGCATTGCGGCGGCAGGCGATACGCTTACAGCGAATCTGCCCATGCCTGATTGGTTGAGACCTGATTGGTTGCCGGCTGATTGGTGGAAAACAGGGCCTGGAAAATCGACTGATTATGCCGGCAATCTCCGGGATGAACGGATGCAAAATGCGACCGTCGAAGCGGCGCATCCAATTCTATCAAAAATCCTGGGCTTTGGCGGCGGCGCGGCGGGGATCGCAGCGACTGCCCCTGAGTCCGCCTTAGCTGCGGGCGCGGGATTAGGGGAAAGAGCGCTCGCCGGCGGATTGACCGGTGCTGGTTATGGAGGCGTGCAAGGAGCGTCAAGCGCCCCAGATTTGACGGATGTCGGCGATGCAGCATCAAGGACAGCTCGAGGCGCCATAGTTGGTCTCAGCACCGGCGCCGCGCTTCCGATCGCCGCCGGCGGCATTGGCTCCGGGTATGCCGGCATTGCGGATCTCGTCAATGGAGGCGCGCCGGGCATTTCGCGCGCGGCGCAGAAACAGTTGATTCCGGCGATTGAGGCCGACACGCCCCAGATGGTTCAGGCCAATCTCGCGCGCCTTGGCGATCAAGGGATGCTGGCGGACGCTGGGCCCGCGCTCACAGGAAAAGCCCAGGGCGCTTCGCTCAATAGTGACGAAGGCCGCACCATTTTGGGGACAGCGCTGGCAGGGAGAGACGCAGGAACGAACAATCGTCTAAATCAGGACTTAATCGCCGCGATCGGGCCGGCGCAGAGCCCACAAGCGGTCACTGATGCCATCGTCGCCCAGCGAACGGCCATTCACGCTCCTCTGCCGCAGATTTTCACGAACGCTGGTCCGGTCGATACGTCGAATGTCTTGGCGGATATCGGCCAGCGCTTGAATACAGCGCGCGGTCCCGAAGCAGCGGTGCTCGCGTGGGCGCGGGACTATCTGATGCAGGATGCCCAGGACGCCGAAGGCAATCCGATCAGGGTTCCCGTGACCAGGGCCGAGACGCTGCAGAATGCCAAAATGGCGATCGACATGCTAATTGATCGGGGTGATCTGACTTTGGGCGTGCAGCCCGGCGCCGTGAGCAAATCGCAGGGTTCAATTGGCGCGGTCAGAGCGGGACTGAACAGAGCGCTGCGCGATCAAGTACCGGGCTACGCCGATATTATGGATCGGTCGTCGGCGCTGGCTCGGGGCGCGGATGCAATCGAAACTGGCAACTCCATCCTGAGTTCGGGCCAGGGTGCAGTTCACCCAGCCGACCTGAACACTCAAATGCAGAATATGACGCCGGAGGAGATCGCGGGTTTGCGCGTCGGCGCGAGAGGTGCGATTGATCGCACCGTCGGCACAAAGGCAAATGACCTCGCCGCGCTGCGCAGCGCTATGCAGGGGGAGGGCGGGTGGAATGAGGCAAAACTTGCGAGCATCTTCGGAGCCGGACCGACCAGCGACATAGTCAATTCGATCGACCGGAACACGGTATTCAGAAACACGAACCAGACCGTTAATCAGGGTTCGCAGACCGCGCAGCGCACGGCCGCCGCAGCGGCAATGAAGCCGGGAGCGGCGACGGGCGGTATCCCGCTGATCAACCCCAATATGACGTTGACCGGCGCGCTGATGACGCCCGTGAAGGCGATGGGCAACGCTCTGCTCAATCAGATGCGTCCCGACCCAACGAGATCATATGGCGAAATCGCCCGCGTTCTGAGCGCGCAAGGGCCGCAGCGCGATGCCTATACTTCAGCTTTAGTTGACGCGTTGATGCGTCGGGGCGCAAATGCGGCCAGAGGGCAGGCAGTTGGAAACAATACGGCGATGGCTGCAGCGCTTATCGGCGGCCCGTACGCGAACGATCGACTGCAAAGGCCGCAATGATGCCGCTGATCCCGATGGTCATGCAGAACGCGATCGCCCCCCAAAATGAAACATCGGCGATCTTATAGGCCAAGGTCTGATAACCCCAGATCAGGGCGAATAGAATTGATGAGCAGACGATGATCGCAAACAAACGAGACCTTGCCTCTGAACTACAAATTAGCGCCTTCAGACCGCGCCTGAGCACCTTCAGACCGCGCCAAATGTTGACCACCAGAATCCAAACCCAAGCCACAGTGAAAATGGCGTATGCAGTTGCGGCGAAAAGAGTCCAAAGATTTAGGGTCATGATCCCGGTGGTACGGTCCGCCGCAAGCAGATCGATAATGAGAATGACGGCAACTATCCACACAACGATCTTTACCAATCGCCCCACGCCGGCCTCGCGGTTCATTTCAATGCGCTGGCCAGAACGACTTGATGACGAGAAGCAAGACGCCGAACAGGTTGAGGACTGCCATCCACTTAACGATAGCCATGTCAGATCGAATAACAGCGAGATCGGCCCGGATTTCCGCGAAAGACTGCGACAGGCCGTTCGAGGTTTCGCTCATTTCCCAAAGACCTTAATCAGCGAAACGATTGCTCCTAAGATAACGATGGTCTGAAATCCTATCGCTCCGATGATCCATTTCAGGATGTCAGTTTTTGCTTCGGCTATTTCAGTTTTGAGGTCGGATTTGGTAGCTAAATCGCCATGCGCCGCTTCGCCAAGCGCTTCCGCGATCGCGTCTGCCTGCTCGGTCGTGAAATTGCCTTTGTCCCGGAGGGTGCGGGACAGGCGCAGCGTATCGAATAGGATCGTGCTCATTTTACGCGGTCCTTAAGATCCATTTTACCCAATCCGATCAGTTCAAAGATCAAGCACCTAGTCGGGTGGACATTAAGATAGATCATTTCCTCTCTTTTGTGGCTGCTAGACCAAGTTCTATGAGGCGACGCGCAGCCTCCGGCCTTGTCGGCAAATCTGATTGTCGCGCCCGCCACTGATCTAGCGCTGCTATGGCGTCAGCCCGCATCCGAACACCGATGGACAGATTCGTCCCCGTCGCCGGACGCCCACGTTTATTTTTTGATTGCATGTCATCATAAATCATGATTACATGATGACGTAAATTAGAGCGGGCCGCAAGGGGACTGGTACTCCCCGAGCAGCCCTAACCCCAGCGAGAAAAGGGCTTCTTCGCCATGGCTAAGATAGATAATATCATACCGTCGAATAGATGCGGAGGTCTATCCGGCACCCATACGGATAGACCAAGCCGTCGTATGATTATGAGCTATGCCCCAGCGGCGGCGCTTCTGCCGGGGGCCCGTCCTCTCTGCTGGGATCGGAATTACCACTGCCTCGGCGGATCCCGTCCTCGCGGAGATTGAGGACCACAAAGTCAAATACGACACTATGATTAAGATCGGCGAAGCGACCGGCGGAGGCGGACCGGACTACTCGGTGTCTACCTGCGCTGAGTGGGATGCTATGTTTAAGATCGCCGAGACGGTGCCGACTACTTTGGCGGGCATCATCGCCCTCTGTGATTATCTGCTCCAGGTCGGCGAGTTCCAGGACGGCATCTACGATGGGATCGAGTGTACGATTCTGGAAAGCATTCGCGCTTCGCTGCGCAATATTCCCGCTGCCTAAACACCTGAACAACTGAATTCGCCACTGCCAACGGGGGTATAGAGCGACCGCGGGCTCCCGGCCGTCGCCCAGCCTTTCCTGCTTGTCGGCGGACGGCGGCATAAGCTACATGCCACGAGAACGCTTCCCAATCCGCGCAGGTCGGGATGCCTGTCGCAGCAAGTCGGCGATGTGGCGCGCTCGGCCGACTTCGTCGTGCGAGTCTACAGCACGGGTCCGGGGCCAGTTTCGACCGAAGCGATCACCGTCTCAGCGGCGACGGCCGGGCACAGACGGACCGCGAAGATCGAGTGACGGAAGCTCGGCATGTGGATGCGATTTCTTTGCCTTCTGGCGTTACTGGCGCTGCCCGCTAAAGCCCAAGTCTGCAATCCCGGCTGCCCGCTTTCTGGTTGCGTTTTCAATGGGTCGTCTTGTTTCGCGGCGGCCTGGCGTCCGGCGTGGGCGCTGGGTTGTGACGCACATAAAATGAGGACGCCTGCAATGACTAGATTGGTGGTCAAGGTCCTTTTGTTTGCGATGCTGGCGCTGGCGCCGGCCGCGACTCATGCGCGCCCTTGTGGTCACTCATGCGCCGCCCTCCCGGCGATCTACAATCCGGACAGCCGGGGCAGGCGACCGAGCGGCAGACCTCCAGCTGTGCTTCCGATCCCGCAACAACGGTCACCCTCTCGCCGCAGCAGAGCGCCACTGTTTCCTAATAGGCCACCACCCGAACCTTCTTCATCATGCCCGTGTCCTCGTGGTTGAGGAAGTGGCAATGGAACACGAACTCGCCAATCATGCTGCGGGTGAATTTCAGACGCAGGCGAGTAAATCCGGGGGTCATGGGAACGTCAACGCTACCATCGGCCGAAGGCGCCCTGGTCGCGGCAGGGATATTCACGGTATCGAGAAGTGGCGCACGATCGCCAATCGTGTCCCCGGCGGTTATGTCACGGAAATGCATTTGGTGGATGTGGAAGTTATGCACTTCCAACGTATAGTTCTGAAGGAGCCAGTCTTCCGTGACGCTTTCTTTCCCCCCGAGATGAACCACGACATCGGGCGGCTGAACGTGTGGATCGAACGGTTTAAGCGCAACCGGGTATCCCTGGTCGTCCGACGAGTCAATCATAGTCAGATAGAAATCGATGATGGCTGGGTTGGGGTTCGTGGGGGGGCCAATGATCCATTTTGACTTTTTCACAGTGAACGTGTGCGGATACTCCGTGAAGGCGAACACGCGGCGCACGCTTGGCGGCGCGTCGAGAATGTGCGTGTATTGCGTCTCCATCTCCCGGGGCAGGAGGTCGGCGTCGTTTTGCGCGGACGCGATGTCGATCTTCGCCGCGCCATCGGCGGACGCGGACGCGGTCGCGTCCTGCGCCGCGCCGCCTTTCGCCTTGGTCGAGACGACCCGCAGCAGACGGCGGTGTGGCTGAGTGTTGCCGGCGCATCCTGGAGCCACCTGGAGGCTATCGAGGTAGAGGGCCGCGCCCGGCGGCGGAGCATGCACCAGAATTTCGACCCGATTGGCCGTGGCCAACAGAAGCGGATGCTTCGTGGTGTCGACGATATCGAAATAGGCGCGGCCATTGTCGTCATGAACCGGCACGCCGTCCAAAGCGGTAATGACCAGGGGCAGCACCTGGGTCTTGCCGTTGATCGAAAGGACAAGCTGCGGGCTGACATAGGACGTGGCGGAAGCGTTAACGATCCGCCAGATCTGGCGTTCGCCTGGCTTCATCGTCTTGACCAGGACCTGGTCGTCGGGTGGCGGGAACGCTGGCGTCTCCTGCACCACAGCGCCATTCAACAGCAGCCGCGCGAATGGCGCTCCGCCGCCAGTGTCGGGGTCAGTTGGCTTGCACGTTATCTCGTTGTCGCGATCGATTCTGGGATCGATCGTCGGGCCTGCCGCCGCGGTCGGCGCACGCTCGCGCGCATGCAGTTGAGCGAGGACGGCCCGATAGGGAAGCGCGGGGGCTGACGACGTGATAAAGCTGGCTGGCATATCGTGAATGATCATGACGTCA
This sequence comes from Methylocella sp., assembly GCA_037200525.1. NCBI lineage: Bacteria > Pseudomonadati > Pseudomonadota > Alphaproteobacteria > Hyphomicrobiales > Beijerinckiaceae > Methylocella > Methylocella sp. Next base: position 1,106,947 of record JBBCGG010000001.1, read on the forward strand.
TCGCTGACGCCGAGGGCGGCCCTTACGTTGTCCTGCTCACTCTCGATGACGATGGCGCCGGCGGCCCCCATCATTGTCTGAGGGAACACCTGCCCGTGGCGATGCGTGTGATAGAAGTAGAGCCCGGCAGGATGATCGGGCGGGATATCGTAGCTGTACGTGAGTTCGTTCGGCGCTGACTGGCATGGCAACAACGGTGGGCGGCCCGGCCAGTTCGCGGCGTAGACGACGCTCCGAATCACTTCGTCGTGGCATGGTTCGGGCGACACGTCGCTGAATCCATGCGTATGCAGATTGGTGCTTCCGTCCGCCGCGTGCTGGAGATTCGCCTGGATGGGGTAGAAGGCTCCGTTGGGGCCTGGCAAAGCCAGGTCTGACGACTCTGGCTCGTCGCACGGGAGGCCTTGTATAGGCGGCCCGCCGGGATAGTTTTGGATTGTGCAGTTTTGCTTGGGGTTTGGCCCACTGTTGATCAAGGTGTTGGTCAATTTAACCGTCAGCGTGTTGCCGCGAAACACGCGAATGACCGGCGCCGCTGGAAGGGCGTTGGACACGAAACAAAGAGTGGGGTTTTTAAAAGCGCCCGTGCCGGCGCCAAGGCTGAGGGGCACGGTCAGATTGCCGCGTGCGGTGACGCTGGGAAGGCTGGCATAGGTGGATGGCTGTGGCGGGCAGACCACTGGCGCCGGCTCAGCCAAGGCCGCGGACGTCGCGGTGATCGCCAACGCCGGCGATTGCCGCGCATCGGCTGGCCAGGCAGTGGCGTCCTCGGCGCCGCTCGAGCAGAGACGGGCCCACAGTTGGGCTAGAAACCCGTCGGTCGGCTCTAGGCAGTAGTGACGAATTACCTGAGCATGATAGCAATAGCGGCGAGCAATACGAAGCCTCGGTAGTTTGCGAGGAGCTTGTCGTATCGGGTTGCGACGCGCCGGAACTGCTTCAGTTTATTGAAGAAACGCTCGACGAGATTGCGCTCCTTGTAGAGCGCCTTGTCGTAGGGGAGCGGCGCGCGGCGATTGGATTTTGATGGGATCACCGGCTCAGCCTCACGCATAAGAACAGCCTTGCGCAAGTGATTGGCGTCATAACCTTTATCGGCGATGATCGCATCGGCCGCAAAGCCTTCGATCAGGGCGTGCGCTTTTGTGATGTCGTTGCGCTGCCCAGGTCCGAGAAGGAGCCGAACGGGGTTGCCGAGTGCGTCTGTCGCGGCGTGGATTTTGGTGCTCAAACCACCGCGAGAGCGGCCCAGGCCTTGGGCATCCGCCCCCCTTTGGCGATCCTTGCGCCGGCCGCGTGCTGATGGGCGCGCACGATTGTTGAGTCGATCATCAGCCATTCGAGATCGGCCTCGGCGGTGAATGCCTCAAGAAATCCGTCCAAGGCGCCGCGCTCGATCCAGCGATAGTAGCGGCGTTTCACCGCCTGATGGTCGCCGAAGCGTTCGGGCAGATCGCGCCAGCGGCCGCCCGAGCGGGCCATCCATAACAGCGCGTCGACGAAGCGTCGATTGTCGCAGCGCGGCCCGCGCTGGCCGGCTCTTCCGCCTGGCACAAGATCACAAAGCCGCTCCCATTGATCGTCTCGCAGCGCATCGACATCCCGAATCATCAAGGCTGATCTCCAAAAATCAGCCTTGAATCATGGAAAGATCCTCGCGAGAATCCCCCAAACGCCGAATTCGTCACAACGGCCTAGCTGGGCGGCAGCGAAGAAAGCAATAATAAAGATGGTGAAACCAGCGATCCCACTGACGCGCATCGTCGGACCCCTCCCGCTTCGCTCGTGTCGCTCGGCCGATTGCGCCACTTCCTTGTGACGCGCAGCAGAGGACATCGAGGAGCCACAAACGCTGCCCGTTCGGGCTGAATTCGACACGCCCGACGGTGCGTGCCCGCGCAAGCGAAGAGTAAGCGCTACTATCGCTCAGGTTGAGGATCTTTGCAAGCGCCACCTCGAATCCGCGCGCGTCGGGGCGCCACCTCGCGCCATGATTTGGGGCCCTCCGTGTGTGCCGGTCGTTGCCGGTTCGTTGGCTCGCAAAACCGCGCTGCGATGGGCTCCAGTCTAGTCGAAAATCGCGGGCATACGCTTGCAGGGACCGGAACGTTTCGCCACCCCCTGGGAGATACACTTCTTCAAGGCCCAACGATCGAGATCCGGTAGTGCAACTGCCCCCGCCGCTGGTGAACCCCAGCGAGCGGGGAGCTCCTTTATCAGAAGCCAGGGGACGGAATCACCCGGCGGGCAAGCGGCAAAACTCGGGCCGTGCTCCACCTTCCGATGCTATATATTTGGACCGGCGAGGGCGGTTTGCATCGATAATGACCGAGTGTCGTTGCGCTCGGTCGCGAGCCACATAGTACGCCTGATCGCCGAAGCGATAGATCAGATCGCCTGCGTCGGATTCAACTGAGAGGGGTGACTCCTCAATCCGCTTGATCCACTTGATCATTGCTGCAAACGTCAGCGTCCGCCGACCGTCCATGGAGTCTCCTTGCTAGCCCCTTTTTCTGTGTGAACGTTGGGAAGGGCTTAAAGTCGATCAAGGGAGAATTTCAGGCTTGGTTTCATCGTATCGGGCAGCGCTCCGAAATAGAGAGGACGTCGGGTTGGTCGCTCGTAGCCGCGGCCGCGCAGACGCGCGTATTCCTCGTGAAACAACGCCTGGGGCGGCTCGAGATTGTTAGTTGCCACGCCGCCATGGACTTGATGGAACGTGGCCTCGCCCAATAGCATGATGAGTGCACCCTGAGGGTCAGAGCAGGCTCGCGACCACATATCGAGATTAACCAGGCCACCTCCTGGCGTCACAAAGCCCTCATCCCAGCCACCGAGAGTGCGCCAATGCTCGGCTCGCAAGAAGAACGCATTGCTTTCGGCGGGCAACTCAAACCAACCGCCAGCCGACGAACCGGCGAACGCCGAAATCGTGAAAAGACGATATCCGTCCGCGTCCCATCCGCTGGCGGCGAGCAATTCGTCCTCTACCGCCTGGTTGTAGCCGCGTTTAATGCTTTCCATCTGCACTTCTGCGCCGAGATGGAATGCGAGGGTTCCAATTACCGGGCGGTCGTGAATCCGCGAGGCGGCAAGGGCATTTGCTAGCAGTCCTGGCGACGCCATGCGCGCACCATCAATGCACACGCCGACGAGATCGCCACGAGCCAAACTGAGCCCGAAATTGATCGCTGGCACGGGTGAAACTGTAGCGTTCTGGACTCGGTGCACAATGAGATCCGTCATAAGACTGCGCAATTCGGTTTCATCAAAAGGCTGTGTCGAGCCATTATCGACAAGAATGACTTCGTAGTCTTGGGGATCTATGTCGCGCTGCATGGCAGGTGAAAGTGATCGAATGGTGCGAGGCAGCTCTCGCGCCATATTGTAACCAACGACAACGACCGATACCTTGGGCGTCCCGGTTCGCTCGGCCCGCATGGGCGCCTTCACGTGGTTCCAAGCGTGCCGTAGGCGGGCCACGATCTCGTGCGGCGGGGAGCTCTCGGATCGCGCCTCCTTCATGGCCTTGATGACGCGGTGAACTTCCTCGCCGGCCGGATCCACCGCGCCTTGACGCTGCAAAACGCTCTGAGGCGGCCCGGAATGCTCGCGGCCTTCCCGCACTATCGGATTATAGGCGTCCCACAGAACCCGGTTTGCTTGGTTGAGCCCCGCAATTAAGAGGATCCCTGCTGGGGCGACGTCAAGCGGCAACAGAAAGAGATCGGGGCGATGATTGCGCAACGTCTCGACGAGCCGCCAAACGTCTCCAGTCCAGGCGCGTGTTCGGCGTTCTCTTTGTCCCTGTGCGGGATGGTTGGGAAAGATGTCGTCAATTACGACCAGTGCGCCGGGAGCCGCGCACCGCTCGATATTCATGAAATCACGAAGCGTATACTCGAACAAATGCATCCCATCGATAAAGCAAAGGTCTGGAGAAATCGCGCCTGAATGCTTGATGAAAAAATCGTCGCTTGCGAGCGGCACGATGCGAGTTGTCGGAGGTAATTCATGGTCTAGTGCGAGGGCGGGGTCGACGCCTATAGCTGGACAGCGCGCTAGGCTGAGACTCGACCCTTGCCGGACTCCAATCTCGAGGTAATTGGCTGGCGCAAGTTCGTTATGGAGACGATTCAGAACCTCGATATATGAAACTGCGCCCTTAAGCGTCTCTTCTTCTGCTGTGCCCAGCGCACCATCCCAATCCTGCGAGGGTAGAATAGGCCGCCCTGAGGACTCAAACGGCGGCGCGTCGGCTCTACGAAACACTCCCACTAGATCTCGCCACGGCCCTCGCTCGTCGAGCCAGCTCTGCAGGAGGACGCAGCCGGCATGCTTTGCTAGAGCGTGGTAAGCGTCGGGGTAAAATCGGTAGCAATCCACTGGATAGCGATGGATCGGACCGGCCGATGGTAGGATCAGGAAGATGAAATCCTCCGGCCGCAGAACCCTCACCATCTCCTCGAAGGCTCGCCAAAAGAATTCGCTGTGCTCGAGAGTCTGGCCGGAAATAACAATATCGACTGAACCATCGGCCAGCGGAATTCGGTAGGGATCAGTGAGTACTATCTCGATGCCCGGCCCCGCTGCCATATCGGCTCCGATGTACCGATAGGGCGGCTTTTCGAAAACCTCGCGGTAGCTGCCGTTGACCTCGGCGGCGCCGATGTCCAACACGATTGTTTCGGCTCTCGCTTCCAATGGTCCGCCGGCGATATACGTCGAGTAACATCGCCACATATTTTCAATCGATGATGCATGCATCCGTACCCGTCCTGTCGTGCTAAGCCGAGGCGATAGGGAAGGACCACTCTCCTGGATCGTCCGTTTTCTGTCCAGTCGCCACAATCTTCAGCTTTTCGTGCGCCAGCGGCCGTTGAAGGGCAATTGCGTCGTCGAGCGATCCCTCGAGCCACGTATCCCATTCCTCGGGCGTCGTGAGCAGCACCGGCATGGCCTTGGCGTGAATTGGGCGCACCACGTCGTTCGACTCTGTCGTCAGAAAAGAGAACAGGCGATGTTCGCGGGTCTCGCCCTTCCGCTCGCCGGTCCATAGCCGCCAGATCCCCGCGAAGGCGAACAGCGGCCGGCTTTCATCGAGCGCGAACCAGTTCGTCACCTTCGGCCGGGTGTCGGTCCATTCGCAAAACGACGTCGCCGGCACAAGGCAGCGCCATTCGCCCTTCAGCCAGCCGCAGCATTGGGAGATGACAGATTGAGTACGTCGGTGACCGGAACCTTCTCGAATTTGGCGGCGGCGGTAAAGCGGCTTGGGCTTCGCGATCGAACGACGAGATGGCACGGGTAGCAAGCTTGGTACCAACTACTTCAGTACACACCCAGCGATGCGTCCGTATCCGGCATATCGCCGAATCGCTTGATCATGACCGCGCTCTCAAACTGACCCGATGCTGAATTGCATGTGCGAGAGAATGCAACACCGTCGCTACTGTGCTGACGGCAGCTTAGGCGGAATAGCGATGCGAACACAAGCGACTTAACGCGAGCCGGAAATCCACACAAATCGACCCAACGCCCACGTTCAGCGCGGAACAGGCAAACCGCCTGAGTTTAAAGCCATAGGCGACGTTCAGCGCACGGCGATGAAAAGCCGCCTAATATCCGTTGTTGCCGTTCCGATGGTCGATGAGCGTTAGGGGTCTCGAGACAGAACCCTGTCAGGCGGTCCTCTCAAGAGAAAACGTCATAAGAGCGGGCATGACCAGGAGAACAAGCGGGAATTGCAGCATAAGCCCGGAGATGATGGCAATGGCGAGCGGCTGCTGAATGGCTGACCCTTGACCTATAGACAAGGCGAGCGGAGCTAACGTCAATAGGGCGGCGATGGTCGTCATGGTAATCGGCCGGAGCCGATTGCGGCTCGCCTCGCGTAAAGCTTGGATCGGCGTCAGCGTATTTGCCAGCTCGGCATATTCCGATACGTAGAAGATCGCCATTTCTGTGCCGATGCCGATCACCATCGTCATGCCCATCAGCGCGGTGATGTTGAGATCGACGCCGGTCAGCCAGAGGCCGGTGAAGACCGCCGCTGTCGAGAGAAGCGAGCAGCCGATCACGATCAACGCGAGGGAGAATCTTTCGTAAAGGAAGAGCAGTAGCACCAGCTCCGCTGCCAGCGCGGCGACGAAGACCTTGGCGAGACCGTTGAACGCTATCTGCTGCTGCTGATAAAGGCCGCCCAGCGTATAAGTGACGCCGACTGGCAGAAGACCCGGCCTAGCGAGCACGGTCTTCACGTCGGAGATGGCGGCCCCGAGCCCACGCCCTTCGATGCGGCCGGTGACGGCGACCATCGGCTGAAGATTCTCCGTGCCGATCTGCGGCTGACCGCTAATCGCCGTGATCGTCGCGACGCGCTCCAGGGGGAACATGTGGCCATCTGGTGCCCGGATTGAGATCTGACTGAGGTCAGTCACTGTGTAGTGTTGCGCGCCGGGCGCAATGACACGTATGCCGACCCGCACCTCTCCATTGACGTATTGTGTTGCGATCGCGCCAGTCTGCGCGGTCGCGACAGCCTGGGTGACGAGGTCGCCGCTGGCGCCTTCAAGAGCCACTTTCACTGGATCGACCGTGACGTTAAGCGCGTCGCCCGCGAGATTTACCCCATTTTTGACGCCGGTCACCGCGTCGAGCCCCTTGATCGCCGAGGCCACGTTGACGGCGGTCGCGTTCAACACCGCGGGCGCGGCGCCAGTCAGCTTGATCTCGATCGGTTGCGGTACTGCGGTCAGGTCGCCGATCAGATCCTCTATGAGCTGCGCCGTCTCGATCTCGACGCCCGGGACCTTGGCGGCCGCTTCGGCAGTAACCGCAGCCATGACGTTCGGCGTCGGTCGCATATGGTCCGGCTTCAGACGGACGAAGAAGTCGCCGTGGTATGATTGGCCGAGGTCGCCGCCGATCCCTGTGCCGAGCCGTCGCGAAAATGTGTCAACCTCCGGCATGCTTTTGACGATGTCCTCGACTTGAGCGATCTCACGCTCTGTTTCGGTCAGCGAGGTGCCCGGCTTAGTGTAATAGTCCATTACGAAGCCACCTTCGTCGACCGGCGGCATGAAACCAGTCGCGACGTGAAGCGCCGCATAGGCGCCGAGTCCGACCACCGGGATTAGCAGCGCAATCGGCACGAATCGGTGCCGCAGAAAGAGGTCGAGGATCGCCGTATGCGCCTTGGCGTAAAGGCCGCGATGCTCGCCTGGCGTCACAGGCCTCAGAGTCGCGAAGTTAACCATCGAGCGCGCAAGCACGGGAACTACGAAAGCGGTCATTAGATATGAGACGACAAGAGCGCAGCCCATAGTGATCGATAAAGCCTTCGAAAAAGCGCCGGTAACGCCGCTGAGGAAACTCAGCGGAATGAAAACGATAAAGGTCGCGAGGCTCGACCCGCTGAGCGGCGTCATGAACTCGGCCGCAGCCGCCATCACTGCGCTCTTACCGGTTAGCGCGCCGAGCTCGGCGTCCGGTTGCGGCGCTGCGCGGTGGGCGATATGCTCGACCATCACGATCACGTCGTCGATTAGAAGACCGACGGCGGCGGCGATGCCGCCGAGAGTCATGATGTTGAAGCTGAGCCTTAGCATCGAAAGCAGCAAGATGGTGATGGCGAGCGTCGCCGCCACTGCAATCAGCGCCATCGACATTAAGCGCAGGCTACGCAAGAACAACCAGAGGACCAAACCGGCTAGCGAGAGGCCAATGACGACCGCGTCGCGCACGCTCGTCGCCGATTGGACCACGAGCTCGCTCTGATCGTACCAGTTCTTCATGGTCACGCCGGCTGGCAGGCTAAAGCCAGCGAGCGCTGTCTTGACGTCTGCGGCGATTTGCACCGCGTTGCCATCGGGCTGTTCATAGACGTTGAAGAGCACGGCTGGTCGTCCGTCCTCGACCACGCGCAGCCATTGCGGTACGACGCCGTCCCGGATCGTCGCGATGTCGCGGAGACGAACGACGCCCGTCGGATCACTACGTACAACGACATCGCGGATCGTCGCGAGGGTCGCCAGCGTGTGGTCGGAGACCACGAGGTAAAGCTTGTCGTGGTCCTCGATCTTGCCGACCGCCTGCAACACGTTTGCGGCGGCGAGCGCGGTCGTGACGTCGGTGAAGCTGAGGCCGTAGACCGCGAGTTTATTCGGATCGGTCTCGACCTCGATTTCTTGAGCGGCGCCGCCCTGGACGCCGACCCGTGAGAGACCGGAGATAGCAGAGAGCAGAGGGACGATGCGGTATTGTGCGAGGTCGCGAAGCGCGACGGGTGACAAAGTTTCAGACAGGAGTGCATAGGAGATGATCGGAAAAACGGTCGGATCCATCCGGCGCGCATCGTAACGTGCGCCCGCTGGAAGGCCAGGGAGAACGCGGGCGACGGCGGCATCAACGTTCAGCGTCGCCACCGCCATATCGCGGCCCCAGCCGAAGTCGACAGAGATCTGCGAGGACCCGCGAGTCGACTGCGAGCGAACGTTGAGCACTCCGGGCACGCCGCGGATTGCCTCCTCCACAGGCCGCGTAACGAGCACCTGTGTCTGGTCGGCCGGCCGATCGCCGGCGTCGAGTGAGACCACGACGCGGGGAAAAGACACCTGCGGGAACAGGCCGACCGGCAGGCCAAGCGCGAGGACTATGCCCGCGGCCGCCAGCGCGACCGCAATGAAGATAATGGAGCGCGCGTGGCGCTCGGCGGCCGCAAAGACGCTCATGGCGTCGCGGGGACGGCGGTAGCCGGAGACTCTTCGCTCGGCGCCTCGCGGACAGCAATCCCGTCTGACAACTGGTAGTTGCCCTCGACGACGATCGGCAACGTAGGATTGATCGCGCCCGTCACAACGCTTTGACGGGCGTTACTCCCGACAACTGTAACACCGACTCTGCGCGCCTTCGCGGCCGCAACCTGGTAGACTGCCTCGCCCTGCGCGTCGGTCAGCACGGCGTCGCGTGGCACGACGAACCCTTCGAAGTGCCCGACCGTGATCGATGCTCGGAACGCGGCGCCCGGCAAGAGCTTACCCCCGCTTGAGATCTCGGCATCGACGAGGTGCGTCCTGGGATTGAGTAGCCCGTTAATGCGCGCGACCGTGCCATCGGAGGGTTCGCCACCGCTTGTCAGCGGCTCAAGGCGGACCGGATCACCCAATTTCAGACGGAGCCGCTGCGCCGGTTCGATGCCTACGCTCACGACGAGACCGTCGGCGCGCATTAGCGTCATCATCGGCGCACCCTGAGCGACGGTATCGCCCTGCGCAATCGAAATCGCCGACACGATGCCCTCAAACGGCGCTTCGATGGCGAAATTCGGCTTGTTGGCGCCGGATCGCGTTAGCGTGTCTAGGTTCGTCTGCGCATCCGCGACCGCCTTATCCGCTTGGGTCAGCTGGTCCTTCGTGGCGAGCTGCTGCTGGACGAGCTGCTGCAGGCGGGCGCTGTTAATCCGGGCGATCGAAAGCGCAGTCTGCGCCTGTTGGTAGTTGCCGAGCGTGGACTGCGATACTGCGAAGTCGAGCAGCGGCTGCCGAGCCTGAACGGCCTCGCCGGGAGTCACAAAGAAGCGCGTAACGCGCCCTTGGATCTGCAAGCTGATCGTCATGCTGCTGTCGAGCGCCGGCCCTGCGGTGCCGTAGCCGATCACGATGTCTGGAAGGCTGCCGCGTTGGGGAGTCATGGTTATGATGAGAACGCTGGATTCTTCGGCAGCCTGGATAGCGCGCGAGAGAGCAAGTAACCCAAGCAGGGCAATAACGACGGATTTCATCGAGCGACCTCGTGGAAGAGGCCGAGGGGATCGGCAGGCGGTTCCTCGGGAGATAGCGTAACGAAGGGAAACCCGGCCCCGACGAGCGTGGCAAGGGCGACCTGCCCCTCGAGTTGCGCCTGGAGGAGCGTGATCCTCTCCTGCTCGCGCGCGAGGCGCGCGGACTCGATGTCGACATAGGCCCGCTCGTCGAAAATGCCCTGCCTGAAGGCGATTTCTGTGCGCTCGGCGATAGCCCGCGCTTGACGCAGCCGCGGCTCAAGATCCATGAGCTGACGCCCCACCAACGCCTGTTCAGATAGAAGCGCTTCGACCTCTTCGGTGGCCGCCGTGACGCGCGCGGTGAACTCGCGGCGGAGTTGCTCGCGCGTTGCCGTCTCGAGCGCCACGCCGCCCTGGTTCCGGTCGAAGATCGGCAATTCGGTGTTGATCTGCGGACCGATCGCCAGAATGCCGCTCGTATCCTGCCCCGCGAAGAGGCCGACGGAAATTGCCGGGAATTGCGACAGGATTGCCTGGCGTAGCTTGGCATCCTCGGAGCGATACCCGAACTGTAGGGCGATGAGGTCCGGGCGCCGATCTGCAATCGATCCAAGCTCGGCCCGGATACGGGCTACGTCGATCCGCGGCATGCCGATCGTGGGGGACAGAGCGAACGGGGCATCAGGCGTGAGCCCGAGGAGCGCCGCCAGCTGGTGCCGCCGACTCAATTGAAGGCGGGACAAGTCGTCGTAGGTCTTCTGGATGTCACCCACCGCGACAAGGTCTGGAGAGAGCGTCGCCACGGTCGCATTACCCTCTGTGATCGCCTTGCTCGTCAGATCAAAACGTTCCTTGAAGAGCTTGCGCGTCTTCGCGATGAAGGTCAGCAGACGATCTCCAGAAACGATGTCGACATAGAGCAGCCGGGCCTTGCCGATGGTCTGCCATTCCTGCCAGAGCAGCGTGGCGCTTACGTTCTGTTTGGCGGCGCTCGCGACCTCCCCTTTAGTGCGATAGATCAGAATCGATTTTAGGTCCTGGACGAAGCCCGCACTATAGGAATCGACGGTGCCTGGGCCGGAAATCAGGAACGGATAGGCCGCCTGCAACTGCGGGTTTGGGAGGATGCCGGCAATCAGCACCTGCGCGTCAGCCGCGCCCAGCTGGGCCCGCGCGGCGCGAAGGTCCGGATTGTTCGCGACAACCAGCTGGTCGAGCATCCGCAGGCTCACGCGGCCGCCGACGCCGCCAACAAGGTTGTCGGATCGCGATACAAGATCGGCCGAGGTGTCGAGCGGAAGCCGCTCGTACTTTGCACACCCCGTCGCGGCGAGCCCCAGAGCGATTGCCAGTGCTCTCTGCGAGCGCAATCCGGACGTCATTACGGCATTGGATCTAGGAAGAGAAGGCGCAGCGTGCCTGGTCGCGGGACGGCCCGGCCGCCCGGCTCCTCCGCCGGATCGGTCTCTGCGGCCGCGATATAAATTCGACCGCTATCGGGGTCGACAGTCAGGGTGCGGCCGCTGACCATCGTTTGCACGGCTTCGAGAGGGACGAATTCCTCGGCGCTCACCTCGCGGATGACCGACAGCGTTCCGTCGAGACCATTGGCGCTAAGGATGCGCCGGCGCTTTGGGTCGAAGGCGACGCCGTCGCTGCCGCGCCCGATTGGAACCGTCGCCACGATCGCACCGCTGATTGAATCCATCACGACCATGCGTTCGTTGGTACACCCCGAAAAAAGCCTCCGCGTCGCCGGATCAATTGCCAACCCGTGTGGATCGACGCAGTCCGGCATTCCCCAGCGCGCCTCGATGCGACCGGTGCGCGTGTCGATCCGGACGATCTCTCGCTTCGCCTCGCCGTTGACGAAGAGATGTCCTTCGCCATCGGCCACCGCGAACTCGAGCTTGCCGCCAATGATGATTGTCTGGATCACGGCTAATGCACGGAGATCGATCACGCTGATCGTGCCTGGGTCCCCGTTGATGATGAAAAGGTGGTCGGTCACGGGATCGATGACAGCCGTATCGGCGTCAGCTCCGACCGCTATCGCCTTTTCCGCCTCAAGGGTCCGGAGATCGAAGGGGATGGCCGTGCCGGCTTTTCCGTCGTCAGTGAAGCCTTTGCCGGTCGATGCGGAAATAGCGACTCCGTGCGAGCCGCCGACGATCCCGTCGAGATGCCCGAGCACCGCACCGTCGAGTCCGTCGACGACGGTCACGCGGTTGTCTTGGGCCAAGTAGACTCGGCGCGACACGGCGTCGAAAGTTAGAAAGTCCCAGTGGTCCGGCGCACCGAGCGAGATGGCTTGGCAAATGTGGTACAAGGGCCCGGGTTTCGACGAAGCGCTCGGAATTGCGGCAATCGCCATAATTGATATCAATACGAGTCCATAGCATCTTTCGGGGGGCGTCATTCTGCCATGCTTTCTGCACTGCTCGGTGGGCCGCGAGCGACACAATAGAGACGGAAACTTAGGACAGAATTAGCCCGGCCGCGCGTCCAGCTCCGCCTTGACGAAGCCCCCTGGTTGCGGCATTCGTCGCTGATGCGTGTCTTGCTTGTTGAAGACGATGCAATGATCGGTAGGGGATTGATCCCCGCCTTGGCGAGAGCTGGGATGACCGTGGATTGGGTGCGCACGGGGTCGCAGGCGAGGGTGGCGGCGATGGGCGGGGAGCATGCGATCATCCTGCTTGACATCGGATTGCCTGACGGCTCCGGTCTCGACCTGCTATCCGAAATCCGAGGGGAAGGCATCTCCATACCGGTGTTGCTCATCACAGCGCGTGACGCTCTTGGCGATCGCGTGAAAGGGCTTGACCTTGGCGCGGACGATTACCTCATCAAGCCCTTTGATGTGGCGGAATTGCTGGCGCGCATCCGCGCGGTGACTCGGCGTCGATCCGGCAATACGCAGTCCCGCCTCGAGGCGGCAGCAATGAGCCTGGATCTCGCGACCCGCGAACTGACCTACGGCGGAGAATGCCGGCTCTTGCCGCCGCGCGAGTTCGCCTTGATGCATGCGCTGATGGAGAGACCTGGTACGATCCTGTCCAAGGCGCAGATCGAGGATCGACTCTATGGCTGGGATACAAGCGCCGAGAGCAATGCTGTGGACGTGCTGATCCACGCCATCCGGCGCAAGTTCGATAAGGACGTCATCCGCAACGTGAGAGGCGCTGGGTGAATGGTCCTCAAGGCTCGTTCGTGATGTCGCTTCGTCGCTCCATCATCCTGTGGATCACGCTCCTGATGGCGGTCGTCGGCGTCATAGCTGTAGCGACAACCTACGAACTTACCCTCTACGAGGCCGGACAGTTCATGGACGACCAGCTGCGTCAATTCGCAGATGCCTCCGCCGACACCGACGAGACAAATCGCGCTGCCGCTGAGCTGCAGGAACCAGAGGATCGTTTCACGACGCGGGCTTGGAGCGCCGACGGCCGGCTGGTCCATGCGACGAGGGATGGTCCGCCGATTGACGCGCCTCCGTCCTACCAGGGCTTCAGAACTTTCGATGATGGCGAGAGCTGGCGCGTCTTCGTCTCGAAGGATGCCAAGAGCACTATTATGGTCGCCCAGCGGATGAGCGCGAGGGGCGAGATTGCGAGGCATGCCGCCCTTGAGGTCGCGGTGCCGATCCTCCTAATCCTCCCCCTCGCATGGTCGGTCGTCGTATTGTCCATTGGGCGCGTCATGCGAAGCCTCGCAAAACTCGGCGAGACCATCGCAATCCGCAGCGTCGAAACCAAAGCGCCACTTTCTTATGTCGGCATACCGCGCGAGATTTTGCCTTTGATCGGCGCGATGAATACGCTGATCGGCCGTCAGCAGATGGCGCTCGACCAGCAACGTCGCTTCGTCGCTGACTCCGCGCACGAATTGCGAACTCCCTTAACCGCGCTGCAGATTCAGATCGACAATCTGCACGCCGCGGGCAGCGAAGAGGCCGCTTCGCTTGTCGGCGCTTTGCGCGAGGGGAGCAGTAGGGTTAACGATCTGCTGAATCAATTACTGCGTCTCGCTAGCTTCGACACGCCGCCCACCAATCCCGCGCTCGAAGAAATCGATCTCGTCGACCTCGTCACGTTCTGTGTCGCCGGCCAACTCGAGGTAGCGGACGCGTCCAGCATCGATCTAGGACTGACGACGCTCCAGCGCTACATTGTGCTGGCCGTGCGAAGCGACATACAAATGCTCTTATCGAACATTATCCACAATGCGATCCGCTACACTTCGCCAGGCGGAAAAGTCGACTGCTCGGTCGAGCAGCACGGAACAGGTGCGCGCCTGATCGTCGCCGATACAGGACCGGGAGTCGCCGAAAGTGATATCCCGCGTCTTACCGATCGTTTCTTTCGCGCTGCGAGCATTGACAAGACAGGAAGCGGCCTCGGCCTTTCGATCGCGAAAGCAATCGCCGAGCGTTACAACCTCCAACTTTCCTTCGAGAACCGCACAAGTCCATCGGGTCTGCGCGTCACGGTCTACTTTGCGATGGCTTCAGCTTCGCATCGAGCGATGTCGATATAGGCCCCGTGTTTCGACCTGCCAATCTAAACGCCCGGTGCGAACGCCAAGGCCGCATCTCAAGTTAAGCGATTCATCGGGCCCACCGGAACTGCTGGAGTCAGCGTATTTCGCACATTTTCGAACCGGAGTATTGCGCACGGGTGTCGGGCCACGTCCCCAGTCGCTCGTGCAGCATCGATCCTGGCAATATTGAACCAGCGCATGTCATCATGGTGTCTAAGGGGAACGCGGCCACGAGTGACTGCGCAAAACGATTCGTCGATCAATGGATTTCGGAAAATGTCTGCGCCATCGGAGGCCAATTCGAGATCAATATGGCTCAGAACCTTCAGACCAATGTTGGGAAGCCGCAGATCGCGCCGGCCTAAGCCGCATAGAAATTAAGACCTCATGCGGCAGTTTGGTCGCCTACATGGCGGCCACCCTCGAGGCCCTGAACCATTCACAGGTCGGGGAGTTTGCAATGAAGAGCGACTGAGAATCTTGGGCGATAAGTCTAGTTTTTCAGCTCGCCTAGATGCGCGTCGCTTGGATATTCAAAAATAGGCTGGATCTCAGGCGGCCGTGCAGGAAAGTTCGGCCCAAAGTACATAATTTGCGCCCCTGGCATCGCGGCGTCATCTGATTTGACTCAGCGCACACCGTGAACGTTGTCGCTCTACCACTCGCCTTGCAGCTGAATGCGGTCCTGGAGAACCCTGAGCTGCAGGACAATTTTCCCGCCCGCGCCTCTAATCTCTAGCGCGTCATCCGTATAGTTGCGATCGAGAGTCCCTGGCGGGGGCGTCACACGCCATTCATTGCGCACTAATTCGTTGATGGGACGGCCGTCGCTATCTCGAACAATAGTCGTGACCCTGATTTATTATCAATCCGCTCGACTATCAAAGGGTTATCCTGAAAAACCCCAAAAATTGCGGCGCTCTGGTCATCAAACGCAAAGATTGTTCCGGAGTTACCGACTTCTAACGGGGGAAACAACTTGCGGTCGCTCGCAAGCAAGACCTCGCGATAAGGGTTCTTTTCCTGGACATATGTTAGGGCGGGTCTTGATTGCGCTGCGGCGCCCATTGCAGCCGTCGCCAGCGCAATTGAGACGCCCGCGAGCCCAAGCATCGTAGCAATAGACGCCGCCTATCTTTGAGGTTGCGCTCGCGAACGACTTAAAGCGCGTCCCGCTGCGATCGTCATCTCGTCGCCCAAGGGTAAGCTATATTCCAAATCAATTATTGAACAGCAACGGCCGCGAGCAAAATTAAAAAAACGCTCGCGAATTTGGAGTGGCATAGGACATCAATGAGACCGCCCTCGGGCTCCCAAACGTTCCCAAACTTGAGCTTTGTCAGCACGAAAGAACCCGGGTAACCATAGACTTTGCCGGAAAACCCGAAAAGTGCTCGCGATTTTAGCGAGGGGGAAAATAATCTCTGTCGCGCCCGGCGGCCCCGACCCCTCGACGGCGGTCGAGATCGCACCTGACGGGACGATTCGGCTTATCCCTGCGGCTGCTCAGTCGTCTGCCGAGCCAACGGTTATCGAAGAAGAGGGTTCAGTCGATAGGCGGCCTTTTAGAAAGCGGCTCGGCGCGCCCTACTCCTAAAGGCCGCCGAGCCCGAGAGGCCGATCCGCCGCATTCCGTAGACAGGCGACCCCAAGGCTTGGCTCGGGTTCGATCCCCGCGGGACCGTGGATGCGCCCTTTGCCGCCTTGGCGCTTCCCATGTGCTTCCCAATCGCAATTTCTGGGAAGCAGCCTAAGCGATCTTGGAAGCTAACTATTTGAAATTGTTGGCGCGCCCGAAGAGATTCGAACTCCTGACCCCTAGATTCGTAGTCTTATGATCATGGTTTTCCGGCAATGGGCGTGAGTTTCTGTCTGCTTCTAACTAATTGTTTTTGAGTTGGTTTCGTCCTACGGATGTTTCTGGCGATTGCTTGGGTTAGCTAAAGCGTGGTACCCACGTGGTACCCCAGATGTTGAAACGAGACCAGACATGAGTGGCATCCGGCTCACAAAGCGAATCATAGACGGGCTCGAAATCAACGGGACTGACTATGTCGCATGGGACTCTGACCTTCCTGGCTTCGGTGTCCGCGTCCGCGCGTCGGGGGTGAAGAGCTACGTCGTCGTTTACCGCGCGGGTTCTGGTAGGAACGCACCGAAGCGCAAGCTCACCATCGGCGTCGTCGGCAAATTGACCCCCGATGAAGCCCGGACGATCGCAAAGAAGGCGCTCGGCCAAGTCGCAAATGGTTGCGATCCAGCGGCAACTAAGACGGGAGAGCGTAAGGCGCTGATCGTCTCCGAATTGGCAGATCTCTTTTTATCCGAGCATGTGGACGCAAAGCGCCGGCCGGGCACTGCAAAGCATTATCGAGACATTATAGAGCGTATTGTTTTGCCGGAGATTGGTACCGCCAAGGCGGATAAGGTGTCGTTTTCCGACATCGCTCGCATTCACTTAAAGTGGAAGAAGACGCCGTATCAGGCCAACCGCATCCTTGCCGTCGTTGCGAGCATGTATTCCTTTGCAGCTAAAAGGAAATTTGTGGCGGGCGGATTTAATCCCGCCCATGGATTAGAAAAATACCCGGAAGAGGGCCGCGAACGCTTTCTGTCAATTGAAGAGCTTGAACGCTTAGGCGCGGCTATCCGTGAAGCCGAGGTTGCAGGCATTGCTTGGGAGATCGACGATAGTAAGCCGTCTTCCAAGCACGTGCCGAAAAAGAATCGCCAGACTATTATTGGCCCACATGCGGCTGGTGCGCTACGGCTTTTGCTCTTCACAGGCTGTCGCCTCCGGGAGATTCTCCACTTAAAATGGGAGCACATCGATTTTGAGCGCGGCCTGCTTTTTCTGCCTGAAAGCAAGACGGGTAAGAAGACAATAGTTTTGAATGCCCCAGCCCTCGCCGTGTTGGGCGCCCTCCCTCGTGTTGGCAAATTCGTCATAGCGGGCGAAACCGAAGACAAGCCCCGAACCGATCTGAAACGTCCGTGGGCAATGGTGATAAAGCGCGCCGGCCTCGACGGCCTTCGCATTCACGATATCCGCCACTCCTTCGCGAGCTTCGGCGCGGGCGGCGGCATGGGCCTTCCCGTTATCGGGAAACTTTTGGGGCACGCTAACGCCACGACAACCGCGCGCTATGCGCATTTGGATGCAGATCCGCTTCGCCGAGCCTCAGAGCGGATTGGAAGCACGATTGCCGCGGCATTGGGTGACGGGGCGGCGCAGGGCGGCGCAAAAATTATCCCCTTTCGCCCGTAGGCGACCATTTTGCTTTCTAAGCGGGGTCTCCTCTCGTGCGCCTGAATATTTCCTGCGCTAAGTGCTCATGAGCGGTGGCGCGAAACGCTTTGTCCGTCATGACGCGCGTGAAAATCTCTTCATTGCCTTCCATCCGATCGATGAAGAGTTCGTCCAAAATTCGGTCCAGATAGGATGAAAAGTTCGAAAGGTTGTTGCCTCGCGCCGCCTCGACAATGCGTTCATCGTTCTCCGCCGACGCTCGTATCTGATCGAAGAACAGTTGATCTGCCTCATTGAAGTCCGTCCCAAATCGTTCATTCAGTTTTGCGACAAGGCTAGACAGCGACTCTTTGTCGTTTTTTCGAGCCGCGGTTCCCACGTCTGTCGGGCCTTTGAGCGCCTTGGCCTCGCCGTCGTGCAGGTCGATAGATCCTTCGGTGATCTGCTGGAGTCGGAAATACCGCAGGGCTACCTCGTCATCCAGCGAGTAGTTCTTGCCGTCGCCGGGCGGAGGCAACTTTGTGATCAAGTTGCGGACGAAGGTGTAAAATTTTTCAAGCTCACTGTCCTGGTAGGGGATGATCTGGGACAAGAAAGCATAGAGGTTTCGGAATGCGGTCAATTGTCCCCTGACCACGTCCTGTTCCGCATCCGCCTTTTTTTTGAAGCGATCGACGACTACATCGAGCAGCGCATTCATCTTGCGATGATCCGACGAGGAATGATCGCGTTTGCGGACATACCAGAGGTTGGCAAAGGAATTGACGTCGTCGGGCGAGAAGATCGCCCATTCTAGAAGTTTGTGATGGAGCTCCGAAAGCGTTTGCGGGTCGGCGTTTTCACCAACCGGCGTCGTCTCGTAGTAGGGTTTAAAGCCCTCGTAGATGTCGTTTTCTTCGTTCACGAAATCGAGGACAAATGTGCGCGTTTTGCCCGGCGCCATGCGGTTCAGGCGCGAAAGGGTCTGAACGGCCTGAACGCCCGCCAGTTTTTTCACCACATACATTGTCTGCAACAGAGGCTGGTCAAAGCCAGTCTGATACTTTTCTGCCACGAGAAGCACGCGATAGTCGTCGCGCTCAAACGCCTCGGGCAATTCGTTTTCGGCAAGCCCGTCGTTCATGGCGACTTCGGTGTAAGATTTTCCGGGGTAATCCGGGTCCTCAACCTCACCTGAAAAGGCCACAAGAGACTTTATCCCTTGATAGCCGCGCGCTTTCACATAGAGATCAAACGCCAGCTTGTATTTGACGGCGGACAGGCGCGATCCAGTGACGACCATTGCCTTCGCTCGCCCGCCAAGCTCATGCATCACATTTGCGCGAAAATGTTCGACGATGACGCTGACGACTTGCTCGATATTCACCGGATGTAGTTCGAGGAATCGCGTTAGCTCCTTCACCGCTTTCTGGCGTGGCACCTCCGGGTCATCCTCGATTTTCTTAACCAGCCCGTAGAACCGCTTATAGGTCGTGTAGTTCTGGAGCACGTCCATGATGAAGCCTTCTTCTATGGCTTGCTTCATCGTGTATTCGTGGAACGGAGCTTTCCCGGTTGGGCCGGGTTCGTCGAACAGCGCTCGCGTCTTGAATTTCGGCGTCGCAGTAAAGGCGAAGAAGCTGAGGTTCGGCTGACGTGTACGTCGCAGTGCCTCGCGCAACAGCGCCCGTTTGGCTTCATCCTCTAGCCCGTCGTCCTCCTCGTCGTCCAGCACCTGCGCGGCAATCGCCGACTCGATCCCGTCACGGTTCAACATGCCCCGTAGCGCCGTGGCCGTCTCGCCGCTTTGCGAAGAATGCGCCTCGTCGACGATCACGGCGAACCGCTTCCTCGCGGTGTCAATCTTTACCCCATCGCCTTTAGCCTCCAGAGTGCTTAGCGCCTTGGCTATGAAAGGGAATTTTTGGATCGTGGTGATGATGATCGGCGTGCCTTGCGACAGGGCGCGCACAAGCTGTTGAGTGTTTTCGTCAATCTTCTCGACCACGCCAGTTTTGTGCTCGAACTGATAGATCGTATCCTGCAACTGCTGGTCCAGCACGCGCCGATCCGTCACGACTACGATGCTATGAAACACCTTCTGATCGTCGCCGTCATGAAGGCTGGCCAATCTGTGCGCCAGCCAGGCGATCGAGTTCGACTTGCCCGAGCCGGCCGAATGCTGGATCAAATAATTCCGCCCCGCCCCGTGCTCTCGCGCATGCCGCACCAGCGCGCGCACCGCGTCAAGCTGGTGATAGCGTGGAAAGATCATGGTTTCCTTGCGGATCGTGCGTACGCCCTTGTCAGTCGTGACCTGGCGCTCCTTCACCTCCAGATGCATAAATCGCTGGAGAATGTCCAAAAGACTGTCCGCTGCCAGAACTTCATCCCAAAGATAAGCGGTCTTCCAGTTTCCCTCCGTCGGCGGGTTGCCCGCGCCGTGGTTATGGCCCCGGTTGAAGGGCAGAAAGACCGTCTCCTTCCCCTTCAGCCGCGTTGTCATCCAGACCTCGTCGGGATCAACGGCGAAATGCACCAGAGCGCGTTTAGTGAAGCGAAAGATCGAATCGCGTTCGTCGCGTTCGTCCTGATACTGCGCGACGGCGTCGGTTGCGCGTGAGCCGGTCAGCGGGTTCTTGAGTTCCGCCGTCGCCACCGGCAGCCCATTCACCGACAGCACCACATCGAGGATGCAGCGCCGGTTGCCGCCATCGGGCCTTTTCATCGCGGAGGAGAAGGAAACCTGCCGCGTGATCACCAGCCGGTTGGTGGCGTAGAGCGCCGCCGCCTCGGGATTGAGGCCAGAGTTCGGACGGAAATAGGCCATACGCAGCGTCTTGCCATAGCAGCGAAAACCATGTCGCAGGACGTGCAGTGTGCCTTTCACCTCCAGCTCCTTGGCCAGAGCATCGAGCAACGTAGCCTCTGTTTTGGCTCCTAACAGCGCCTCAAGCTGCACCCAGCGGGTCGGCTGGCTGGCCCGCAAGAATCCCGTTACATCGGCGGGGAAGAGGGCCAGCAGCTCGTCAAAGGCTTTGGGGTCGCCCTTGGCATAGCCGCCTTGGGTGGTCAGACTGAAGTCGATGGCGTTTTCAAAGTCGATTTCCGTATGGCCGGACATCATACTGCCTCCAGTTTGAGCCTGCCAGTGACAGCGGCCGTGATCAAGGCGGCACGGTACTCGGCGAGTTTGTCGAGGGAAGCGCAGATCTTGGCTAGCTGCTGGTCAATTTGCTCGCACGCGCTATCAAGAAACCGCGAAATTTGGTCCTGCTCATGCCGCTCGCTTGGCAGGGCAATCCACAGATTTCCATACTTCTCGGCACTGATATTCTGGATCGTGCTCTGAATGAAGTTCGCACGGACCCACTCCCAGTACGCCGACGAGTTGAGGAAACGATACACAAATTCAGAGGAAACCTCGCTCAGTAACCTCGCTCGGATAAGATACCCCGCAAAGCAGCCACTGCCCCAAGAACTCCTGTAGATGAAGCTCTTTCCGACGGTCGCACCACTGCGCGCAAGCAGGATATCCTGCTCTTGCAGCATGTACGGCTCGGCCACCTCTTGTGGCTGAGACCGGAAAGTATCAGGCCGCAACTGGCCGTTCTCATCGACATCGGAGATACGGACGAAACGCGGCCAGTCAGGATTATCAAAATCCGCCGGGGCGTTGGCCCCGTATTTCAACGGCTCACTAGTAAGAAAGTGCAGCCGAATGACTTTCCAATGCGCCGGAATTTCGCCCAGCCAATCGATGCCGCTGTCCTTCATGGGGGCGGTGGGGTTGAGGCCCTTGGTCACGGCTCGGGTTATGAGCGCCTGGCGCTTTTCCCCCATGCGATCCAGAAGCGCCTGTTTCTTCGCGATCAGCGCATCAATGCGCGCCGTCTTCTCATTCAGAAACTTCGCAATGCGTCGCTGGGTATCAAAAGAGGGAAGCGGTACTTCCAACGTCGCAAGCTCACTCGCGTTTATCGCCGGATAGCTGACGCCCACGGATCGAGCGACGATCTCGGACACGAAAGGTTCGGACTTTGCGACCCATCCTAGAAACGTCGAGTCCATTTCGTCGCCGGGACGGATGACGCAAAAGCCGGTTGACGCAATGAGATTTGCTTCGGCTTGGGGGACAGCGGCGATCGCTTTCAGGTACGTGCGGACTGTAGAAATGAGGACGTCGCCGCTTCTGACCTTCCGCCGTGCCCTCGAGGGCGCCTCGTGGAAATAAATGCGGCTGGTTTCTTCGATTCCACCCGTCAGCGAGACACCGGATATTTCAACATAATTGATTTCCTCAAAGTCGTCCGTGTCTTCTGGCAAGATATCGTCATTGTAGGTTGCAACGAACTTCAACCGTTTCCGCGGCCATTTTTCGGAGCCACGCTGCGAGACCGGCATCATTGCACCAACCCCTTGAGCAGGTCGGCGATGTCGCCCTCGAGCATGGCAATGTCGGCCTCGATTTCGTCGAGCGGACGGGGCGGCTTGTAGACGTAAAAATGCCGGTTAATCGGAATTTCGTAACCGATCTTGGTTTTCTCATAATCGACCCAGGCATCGGGCACATGGGGCAGCACCTCGGCGGCGATATAGGCGTCGATCACCGAGCGCATCGCCGCGACCAGCCGGTCATTGGGCTTATCGGGGCCAAAGTCTATCGGAAGCGGCAGAGCCGTTCCTGACGGCAGGGGTATGTTTTCGGTATCGCGTAACTCGCTATCCGGTTCGGGGACGCCCTTTGCAAGGCAGATGGCGGCCTTGGGGTCGCGTTCGCCCAAGGCGGCGAAGATCGCCTTTTTGATCGGCGTGGACACCTTCTCGCCCGCCGCTTTGGCGGCGCGGTTCAGATCGGCCTCAAACAAAGCCCGGTCCATATAACGTCCCTTGCGGGCCAACTTGCGCACGATGGCGCGGATCGCCTCTTGCGTCTTGCGGCCCGCTTCTTCCTCATGCGCAATGGCGGCTTTGTCTTTCAGTTTCTTCGAGACAGCGAGGTTCGCAAAGGCGCCCTGATCGTCGAGCTTGGCGATCCGCTCTTCGCTCGCCTCCAAATTCAGGCGCAACGGGCGCTCCACCGTCACTTTAAGAAAGCCAAACTCGCGGTTTTCAAAGATGCGCGAAACCACGCGCATTTCCGGCTGGCCGTCGATAAGAACCTGCGCCATCTCGCTGTCGCGGTTGGCGCCATAAAGGCGGGTTAGCGTCTTGATCTGATCGTTGGTGATCTCGTTGCGTTTGTTGTTAAGGCTCTTTTTCATCTTTTGGAAAAAGCGCGTGCCGTCAATCAGCTGAATCTTGCCGCACCGCTCCGGCGCCTTACGGTTGGTGATGAGCCAGACATAGGTAAAAATCCCGGTGTTATAGAAAAGCTGATCCGGCAGCGCGACGATGGCGTCGAGCCAGTCGTTCTCGATGATCCAGCGACGGATGTTCGAAGAGCCGCCGCCCGGGTCGCCGGAAAAAAGCGGCGAGCCATTAAAGACGATGGCGATTCTGGACCCCTCCCCGCCATACTGCCGCGCGGGGTGCATCTTGGAAATCATGTGCTGGAGGAAAAGCAGGGAGCCATCGTTGATTGCCGGAAGCCCGGCGCCAAAGCGCCCGTTGAAGCCGAGCTTTGTGTGTTCGCCTTCGACAATGGTCTTCTGGTCTTTCCATTCTACGCCAAAGGGTGGATTGGCCAGCATGTAGTGAAACTGCCTGCCTTCAAACCCATCCTTGGTTTTACCGTCGCCCAGAGTGTCGCCTAGGACGATGTTGCCAGTCTCTTCGTCCTTGATCAGCATGTCCGAACAGCAGATCGCCCAGGACTCATCATTATATTCCTGCCCGTAAAGGGCGAGGTTTGCGCTGCTGTTCTGGTCGAGAATGAACTCTTCCGAAACCGAGAGCATGCCGCCGGTGCCGCAGGTCGGGTCATAGATCGTGCGGAAGATGCCGGGGGTGTAGACATCCTGTTCGCCGGTGTAGACGAGATTCGCCATAAGCCGGATGACTTCGCGCGGGGTGAAGTGGTCCCCTGCTTCCTCGTTTGCCTGCTCGTTGAACTTCATGACGAGATGTTCGAACAGGTATCCCATCTGGAGGTTATCCACGCGGTCCGGGTGCAAGTCGATCGAGGCCATCGCTTTGATTATAGCGAAGAGCCGGTTGCTGCTGTCCAGCTTCTCAATCTGGTCATTGAATTTGAAGCGATCGAAAATGTCGCGCGCGGTCTTCGAGAAGCCGTTGATGAAGGTGGCGAGGTTGGGGGCGATGTTTTCGGAATCGCCCAGCAGACGTTGGAAGGTGTACGAACTGGTATTGAAGAGCGGCTGCTTGCGCGTCGGGTCCGCCGCTCGCGACAGGATGCGATCCATCGCCTCTTGCGGCATGTTCTGCGCCTGAAGCTTCTCGTATTGGGCCAGCACAACATCCTTGGTCGGCTCCAGCACGCAATCGAGGCGGCGCAGTACGACCAGCGGCAGCATCACGAGGCGGTATTGTGGGGGGCGGTAGGGACCGCGAAGGCGGTTTGCGATTTCCCAGATTGAATTTGTAAGTTGTTGATGTCGTTGAACGTTCATTAACGCTTCCAAGTTTGCGACCGAGCGGACTATCGTCGATTAAAATAATTTGCTTCATCGGTCCGATAAAAGAATCACAGATAGCATCTGCAAACTGGAATGGCTCGATGGGCAATCCGGTGCCACAAGTTGGGGGCAGAACCTTGGACTATGGGAGTTTCGAATTTCCAATCGTAGTGCCGCCCTATGCCCAAGATTATCTCAAACGGGCGCTCCGCGGCGAGATTTTGCCGGACGAAATCGAAGCGGAGCTAAAAGCCAATGGACTCCCGCCGCTGGCAACTGAGCCTGATCCGGCAAAATTCGACCCGATGCCCGAAATTTGGTGGACGCTGCCCATGACGGCGGCGTGGGTCATTTGGCGCACGCCGCATGCCGTGCGGCGCGCATGGTGGCCCTATCGTCGTGAGGTGCGAATATGGATAGGCCCTCGCGAATACGATGTCGTCCAGGACAAGCAGACTGAACCTGGAATCCTCGGAGAACCCAAAGCTCTCCATATCGAAAACGCTACCGGGTACACGCTCGAGCGATTGTCCAATCTGCACCTTTTCCAGGTGCTTCTGCGCTCGACCTTCAATGATCCTGACGATGGTGTCCCGCTTGTCACTGGCAAAGAAGCAAAAGTCGATCTCTGGCGCCCGTTGCAATCCGGCCACCTGATCGCCAACGGCATTCCACCCCGAGAAGCGAGACGAGTAGCGATCCCGCATACGGATTGGATCGATATCGACCAATATTATCAGGAGGGCTGGCCAACAGACGCGGTCGGCCGAATCCTGGAGCCAAATCCCATTTTTGTCGGGGTACGGGTTAACCGCGAACGAGTCGTCGAACTGTGGCCCGACCGAAATTCAGCTGAACCGAGCGCAGTAGTCCCGCGCTCAATTCGGCAGTCGGATCGTCGCGAGGCTATTCGCGTCGTGTTCAATGAGCTTTGGCCCGACGGCCTGCCGGTGGGGCTGATGGTGAAGGAACGGGACGCCCAGATTATCGAATTGTTGAAGCAAAAGGGCCTTCGACCTCCAAGCGACCGGACCATTCATCGCGCCTTGACGGACACCTGACAAGTTAAGACAACGTCTGACAGTCAAGGCTTGTCGCAAGCGTTCCTCGCAAGCTTCCGTCATCTTCTCCAAGACGCCGCAAGTTACGGCAGATGGAGAGGGTTTTATGGAAGTTTCCCCGCGCTATTTTCGCCGCGACCAAGCGGCGGGCTATGTCCGCGACAACTGGGGCTTGCCCTGCTCGACAAAGTGGCTGGCGAAGCTAGCCGTTGTTGGTGGGGGGCCGGTTTACTGCAAGGCAGGTCGAACTCCACTTTATACGATGAACGATCTTGATCGGTGGGCGAAGGGCCGCATTGGCTCTCCTCGTCGCTCCACATCCGTCTTGGCCGACGACGTTCAAGAGAAAGGGGAAGAGTGACGCATGGGCAAGCGTCACCCCAACCCTCAACTCGTAAAGTCTCATCGGACTTACTCTGTGGAAGAGATCGCCCGCCTTTTAGATGTCCACAAAAACACGGTCCGCGGATGGGTGAAGCAGGGCCTTCAATCCGTCGATGAGCAAAGACCCGCGATCTTTCACGGGCCAGTACTCGTGGCTTTTCTCCAGCGTCGTCGCGCGTCCGCGAAGCGCCCCTGTCCGGCCGGCCATATCTACTGTTTGCCATGCCGAGCGCCCAAAGCGCCCGCCGGAAATATGGCGGAGTTTGTGCCGGTGAGTGACGCCACAGGCAATCTTCGCGGGATTTGTCCCGATTGCGATCGGCTGATTCATCGACGAGCGAATCGAACGAAAATTGGGGCGATTCAGGGGAATCTTGAGATCACGTTCGCGGGTGCGTCGCCACGCATAAGAGAGATGATTACCCCCTCCGTGAATTGTAACTCCAGGAAGGAACGTTGAACATATGAAAACGACCAATGCTCCGAATGAACGGATTAAGCGCGTCTATTTCGCCTATATGAAGGAGGCGCGGCGTTACAGCGAGCAATCCATTGACGCCGTGGCGAAAGCTCTGAATCGCTTTGAAAATTACACGCGGTTCAAGGACTTCAAAACGTTTCATCCTCAACAAGCCATTGGCTTCAAGTCGCACTTGGCGGCCCAGGTGAACGATCGAACAAAAGAAGTTTTGAGCAAGGCGACGCTTTATTCGACGCTGACCGCACTTAAGGGGTTTTTTCTCTGGCTCGCCGGGCAACCAGGGTACAAATCGAAATTAACCTATTCCGATGGAGAGTATTTCAATCTCGGAAGAGGCGACACGGCGATCGCCAAGGCGCATCGTGAACAGAGCGTGCCGACTATCGAACAGATTCGCCACGTGATCTCGACCATGCCGATCGGTACCGATATTGAACGGCGCAACCGCGCGTTGATCGCTTTTGTCTTGCTCACGGGAGCGCGCGACGGGGCCATTGCTTCTATGAAGCTAAAACATGTCGACTTGATCGAAGGAAAAGTGGAGCAAGACGCGCGTGAAGTTAAAACAAAATTCCGCAAGACGTTCGCTACCTACTTCTTCCCGGTGGGGGATGATATCCGGCAAATCGTGACGGACTGGGTCAATTATTTGCGCGGCGAAAAGTTGTGGGGCTTGGACGATCCGCTGTTCCCGGCGACGCGAGTCGCAGTGGGGGCCAGTCGCCATTTTGAAGCAGTCGGGCTCGACCGAAAGGGGTGGAGCAGCGCCTCGCCAATCTGCGCCATTTTCAAAGACGCTTTCACGGCGGCGGGACTGCCCTATTTTAACCCGCATCGCTTCCGCAAGACGCTTGGCCAATTTGGCGAGCGGACATGTCAGACGCCGGAAGCCTTCAAAGCTTGGTCCCAAAACTTGGGCCACGAGAGCGTGCTCACGACGTTTTCGAGCTACGGTCAAGTCGCGACTCCCCGCCAAGCCGAACTTATCCGCCAGCTAGGTAAGCCGAAGGGCGAAGCGCCTGACACTCGCGCCTTGGAACGGCGGCTGGCGATGCTGGAACAGCGATTGCCCATTGGCTGCGAATAGCGCGACCAGCAGAGCGATGCGCACTCGCTACGGCAACCGCTGTGACTTCGGCGTCGAGGACGCTGAGCGAGCCGCAAAAATGCTCGGAGGCGCGGAAGGCACGCGGGCTCAGTTTCAACGGCTTGACGAAGCCGTGCACGCTACGCAGAAAGCGGCTCGCTTTTACGATGGCAGGAGACGAAATGAAAAAGCTCAAAAAAACAAGCCAGAGAGCGACAAGGATCTCAAAACCGACCATCCAAACGCCGCACTTTTTCGGAGTCGGATCAACCTATAGCTTCGTCTTATGCCCCGGGTGGCACAGCGAGCACCTTAAGTGGGTCCTCCCGCTGGGGAACCGTCTTCGGACCCAAGGGCGGGATCTTAGCTAATAGGCATTTGCAACGGCACGTCTGGCCCCTGCGGCCAACGAGGCAAGCGGGACAATGCTCGCCACTTGTTGCAATAAGGCTGTATCATCAGATTCCAGCGTCTTTTCGAAGACTGCGAATTTCTTGTCGGGGGTTCCGTCGGTGTCGGAAAAAGCTACATATTTGGAATTAATCGACGCATGATGAGGTGAGACGCCGTTGATCAGGATCCCGTAGTCATCTCCGTTACGAAGCGCAAAGTCAAAATGGCGCTCGCCGCCGCTTTTGCCGCGAATGCTGAAGTTACGCGCAATATGCTCTTGGCCAAACGAGTAAGCGAGCGTGTGATCAATCTTTTCAATCAAAGCTTCTTCGGCGGCTTGAACGAAGCGTGCAACTGCGCGGTTGGCGGCAAACGAAGAGGCATTTGCAACGCTTAAGATCACGCTTTGGAGCCATTCCTCGGGAACTTCTGCCGAAATGAGCGAATCATTGAAGCAACCAAGATGGAACCGGGAAGCCTCCGCAGACAGCGCTCTGGAAATGACGCCTTCATCGCGCCCATGACCCCAAGCCGATCGGTAGGCGCCGGCCCCGTCATGAACCTTGTATCCATCGCCCATCTTGACGACATACACTTGTACAGTCTCGAAAGACGGATAAAGGCAATGCGTTGCCACACGCGCGCCGTCAAGCGTGTCCTCACACGCATTGAAGTCGGAGAGTGCTTTGCGGATAGATTCACAGATCATGTCGATCACAGCAGCGTTTCTGGCAAACGAAACGTTCGCTGGTCCGGAGTTAATAGCAAATTGACCTCCGTGGCTAGCCAAGGAAGAGCCTGCTCGAATTTTCTGACTTGCGGCGGCAGCGCTCGCCTAGAGGGGAGCGTCCATTCGGACTGGCCCAAAATATGGTCTCGGTTGGAATCCCAGCCATGGTAATGAGGCCCGCAAACTTTCGGGGATGCGCCGGAGCCATGAGCCCAGAATGGGTTCACGTGGCAGATTGATGCCGCAACAAAATCTACTCGCCAAACACAATTGCCCCGATAGACGACTGCCAACGTCAGCGGCTTATCCGTCGAGGTCGACGTCAATATACGAAGCTGCCCCGTCTCAACAATTCCAAGACTATTCTCTATCGGCCACACGGCTTCCCAAATAGGACCGCCGCGATCTCTGCGCTTGTCCCCAAACTCGGGGGGCGCCCCGAACAATGTCTTTGGATCAGTTAAAAACCGATCCACCAGCCCGACTTCGGATTTTCGCGCCGCGTTCGTCATATGCTGACGCTAAAGGATCGGAAGCAGACTATCCAATTTTTATTGCGTTAGAGATGCGCCACCAGTCTCGGATTTTCTTATCGTGGTGGGGATGGCGGGTGTCTCGCACCGAGTCCGAAACGTTCCGCGCCCAGCTGGCAGCGCGGGTTCATAACGGCCGCAGCGGGCCGCCTTCCGCACGGTGGTACCCGGGTGGTACCCCCTGATTGGAAGCAAACGGGGCCACCAGGGGTCAGCTCAAAAAAACTTTATGAAACAATACGTTAGATGGCGCGCCCGAAGAGATTCGAACTCCTGACCCCTAGATTCGTAGTCTAGTGCTCTATCCAGCTGAGCTACGGGCGCCTGCCGCAGCGGTCATCGGGAAAGGTCGAGCTTTGGATCGTCGACGCAACCGAAACTGTGACCGCAAGGGACGAGCGACACTTAGCGGCTCGAAGCGCGCGTGGCAATAGGGGACCGCATTCCTTCCGAATTTCGCTTCTTCGCGAGGAGGAGCGGCGACCGGCGGGTCAGCCCCATCGCTTATAGACGTTTCTATTTGGTCGCGAACACTGCCGGCGGCTTCGACTGAAGCGGGAAGCCCATCGTCGCGAAGATCGCATCGCCCCGCACCCGGTGCTGCACGTCAAACTCGTGGAACCATCGGGCGCTGAGATCGACCTGCTGGTCTCCCATTTTGATCGTATAACTGACCAGCGGTCCAACCGACGCTACGCGCCCCTTGAAGGAGCCAAGAATGTCTCCAGAGCCCGTATCATTGGTGATTTGTTGATCAAAATAGCCGCCAACGCCGACCGCCAGGCCAAATGGGAAATGCTGATTGAGCGCCCATTCAAAATGGATTTCGGAGCCGCTCTGATAATTCGTCGCGCTATTGACCCCGTTGACCATTACGCCAAACGCGCCCGATACCTCAAAACCAGATTGAAGACTGAGGAATGTATACGCCCCTTTGATGTCGAGGGAAGGCCGGTTCAAGCTCGTTTCCGCAGTCCGCGCGGCGTCATAGTTGCCAGTCGGCACGAATCCGCTGACCGTTAAGCTCCAATGCTGCTCGCCGGCATGCCAGCCAAGAAGGGCGGTGAACTCCGTGTCGGTAATACTGTTGACCGATTGTTGATCGGTGAGATGGCGATTGATCCCAAACGCGTCCTGGAACGGAACAACAGTCGTCGTCTTTTCCGAGGCGTAGGCGCTGGTGTTTGCGAACCCAAGTTGGCCGCCGAACAGCGTAAAATCCGTGATCAGGGCTGTAATGACGATGTTCGCCGCGATATTATAGGTTACCTGCGCGGGGTTTCTTGTATTGCTGCCTTGGAAGAGCTTACCGCTGCCTTGGTAGAGATAAAATGTGTCCCAAAAATAGACGCCGGGCGGCGGAATGTATCCCGACATCGGAATGACCAGCCCAAGCTGGTAATTACTCAGGCCATACTCTGTAGCCGCGGCGGTTTCGACGCTCGAAATGCTGCTGACGCAAACTAAAAGCGTCACGCCCGCAACTCGCGGTGTCCAACGCTCCGCTGACATCGATAATTCACCCCGGAAAGAGATCGGCGCGCGACCAAAAGCGCCGAAATCAACTTAAGGCTGTACACTATAAACTGCCAAAAACTTTCAGACGACGGTGAATTTCTCCGGCGATATTTCTGCAGACAGTATCTATTTCGCCACAGTTGCCCTCAGACCCGGCGGGGCCCGTTATTCCCGGCCATTGAATGGATGTCGGGCGCCGCAGCGCAATGCCGAGGGTCTTCCGCGCGCCCGCCCACAGTAATAAAGTCTAGGCGCCGATCACTTCGATAATTCGATGCCGCTTTTTTGTCTCATTTCATCGATCACAAGACCGATCGCCTCAATCACCGTCTTTTGCGGATGCTCCTTGCAATAGACGATGGTCAAGTGCTCGGCTTCCTTGCCGCGCGGGATATTTGCGTAATGCTTCTTCGCTAGGCCATTGTACCAGCCGCTGTACCATGAGGTCAGGTAATTGGCGTCTTCCTGGTAAGTGCCGGCCAGTTGCGCGCAAGTCAGCGCCTGGACATCAAGATAACCGTCCTTGTCGGCATAGGCGCTCAAGGGCGTCGCAACTTGAGCATGCGCGCTGGATGTCAGGCATGTCGCAATCGCCGCCGCAGCGAGCAGGATCTGTCGAATTTTTTTCTCCCCGTTTTTGGATTTGATGCCAGCTTCCCCAAGCTGGCGGTTGCGTTGCGCGAATCGCAAACCGACGCTGTCCGATAATATGTGGTTAATATGAAGAGTCAGCAACAAACGGATCGCCGCGCTCTAGGTGCACGCTCGCAGCCGAGATTCGCGCCCAAAAGCTTCTTTCAACGCGAGCGCTACTTCTTCAACTCAAGCGTTGCTTCCCGCAGCTCAAGCGTCGCGTTGGTGCGGGCTTGACTGATCTTCCCATCCCATGCCTGGCTGACGGAAGCGGCGGAAACCGCCGAATGCGCAAGGGTATCAATCCATGTCGTTGAACGTCGCTGTCCAAATGGACCCGATTGAAAAGATCAATATAGCGGGCGATACGACCTTCGCTCTGATGCTGGAAGCGGAGGCGCGCGGGCACAAATTATTCTATTACACGCCGGACAGGCTTTCGCTGTCGGATGGCCGCGTCATCGCCGAGGCGGCGCCGATCTCGGTTCGCGACATCGCCGGCGACCATTTTACCTTGGGCGAAGCCAAGCCGATCGATCTCGCCGAGGTTGACGTGGTGCTGCTGCGCCAGGATCCTCCGTTTGATCTCGCCTATATTACCTCGACGCATCTGCTTGAGCTTCTGCCGCCCAGCGTTCTCGTCGTCAATGATCCGGCGAGCGTGCGTAATGCTCCCGAAAAGCTCTTTGTGATGCAGTTTCCGGAGTTGATGCCGCCGACCCTGATCACGCGCGACAAGAAGGCCATCGAGGCCTTTCGGGCCACCCACGGCGAAGTGGTGATGAAGCCGCTCTACGGTCATGGCGGTTCGGCTGTGTTCAAGGTTGGCCGCAAAGATTCGAATTTCGGCTCGCTCTACGATCTTTTCGCCGCGACGTTTCGCGAACCCTGGGTGGTGCAACGCTTCTTGCCGAAGGTGAACGAAGGCGACAAACGCATAATTCTCGTCGAGGGATTGGCGGCCGGCGCCGTGAATCGGATTCCGGCCGAGGATGACATCCGCTCGAACATGGTGCGAGGCGGGGCGGCGGCGGCGACGCAATTCACGCCGCGCGAACAGGAAATTTGCGCGACGATTGGTCCGGAACTAAAAAGGCGCGGACTCGTTCTCGTGGGAATTGACGTGATCGACGGTAATCTCACCGAAATCAATGTCACCTCTCCGACGGGCATCAGGGCGATCAAGCGAGTGGGCGGACCTGACCTTTCGATAGTGGTTTGGGATGCGATCGAAGCGAAGAGAAAAGCCGAGGCCTCCGTCACAGTTGAAGCAAAACCCAAACCCGGATGGATCTTGCGTCAGCTTCAGGGCGTTCGGCGCTCCTCCGCCCCGAGTCGGAGCCAATGACCGCAATGCTTGAGACAGTCTCACCCGCACGGCGAGGCGTCGGGCCTGGGCATTCGGCGTCGAAGCTTTTCGATCGCGCCGGGCTGCGCGAGAACATCGCGGCGCTGCATTCGGACGGCGGCTCAGCCGATGGGTTGCGCCGGCATGTCATTACACTCTTTCGCGGCGCTTTGGACAATGGCCGGGCTATCGCTCGTGCGGCGCTCGAAGCCAATGGGCGGGGCCTAACCTGCGCCGGACAATTGGCTCATATCGAAGATGAGTTGATCAAGGCGGTCCACCATTACGTCGTGACTTACGTTCATCCGCCGGAAGATGGCGCGGCCGCCGCGCCTTGCGTTATCGCGGCCGTCGGCGGCTATGGGCGCGCGACGCTCGCCCCCGGCTCGGACATTGACTTGCTCTTTCTGCTTCCTGCCGACGCCCAGGTGCGGACTCAATCCGTCATTCAGGCGGTGCTCTACGTCCTTTGGGATCTTGGCCAGAAGGTTGGCCATTCAACCCGCACTACGGAAGAATGTCTCATCGAGGCGCGCGCCGACATCACCGTTCGCACGGCTTTGCTCGAGGCTCGCTTCATTCTGGGCGAAGCAGCCCTTTTTGAGACCATGCGGACGCGGTTTGAGCGCGAGATCGTGCACGGTTCGGCGGCCGAATTCGTCGCCGCTAAGCTCGCGGAACGCGATGCGCGCATCGCCCGCGCGGGGCGCTCGCGGTATCTCGTCGAGCCGCATGTCAAGGATGGCAAAGGCGGTCTACGCGATCTCAACACATTGTTCTGGATCGCCAAATATGTTTACGAGGTGCGCGAAGCCTCCCAGCTCGTTGACGTCGGGCTGTTTTCCCGCCGCGAGTATCAGTTGTTCTGTCGCTGCGAGGAATTTCTCTGGCGGGTGCGCTGCCATCTCCATTTTCTGACTGGCAGGGCGGAGGAGCGGCTGAGCTTCGACCATCAGCGCCAGATCGCGGCGCAGCTTGGTTATTCGACTCGCGGCGGCCTCGCCAGCGTCGAACGATTCATGAAGCATTATTTCTTGATTGCGAAGGACGTCGGCGATCTGACCGCAATCGTCTGCGCCGCTATGGAGGAGAAACAGGCAAAGCCCCATGCCGTGCTTGACCGCTTCGGCCCGTTCCTGCCACAGCCGGCGGTGATCACGACGGGCGATTTCGCGATCGAAAATGGCCGCGTGACCGTCGCGGAGACCGATGTTTTCGAGCGCAATCCGGTCAACATCATCAAGCTGTTCTGGGTGGCGGACCGCAATGCTCTCGCGATCCACCCCGACGCGACGAGGCTCGTCACCTTGTCGCTGAAGCGCGTCGACGCCAAATTGCGCGCCGACCCCGAGGCCAATCGACTTTTCTTCGACATTCTGACCTCGCGCAACACGCCTGAGATCGTGCTGAGGCTGATGAACGAGGCGGGGGTCCTAGGGCGCTTCGTGCCCGACTTCGGCAAGATTGTCGCGCTGATGCAGTTCAATATGTATCATCACTACACCGTCGATGAGCATCTTTTGCGCGCGGTCGGCAACCTCGCCGATATGGAGCAGCATCGGCATTCCGGCGAACATTCTTTGGCGAGCGAGGTGTTGCCGTCGATCGGCAATCGCACCGCGCTGATCATCGCGCTGTTTCTCCATGATATCGCCAAAGGCCGTCTCGAGGATCACTCCATAGCTGGCGCGAAAGTCGCGCGGGCGTTATGTCCGCGCCTTGGCCTCTCCGACGCGGAGACGGAGACTGTCGCCTGGTTGATCGAGAACCATCTTGTCATGTCGGATACGGCGCAGCGCCGCGATCTCAGCGATCGCAAGACGATCGCCACTTTCGCCAATCGGGTGCAGACCCTTGAGCGGCTGAAAATGTTGTTCATCCTGACCATCTGCGACATTCGCGCCGTTGGGCCTGGGGTATGGAACCACTGGAAGGGCGAACTTCTCCGCAGCCTTTATTGGGAGACGGAGATCGTGCTGGCCGGGGGCCATTCGACGATCGATCGCCAGCGGCGAGTCGAACAGGCGCGCAGGGTGCTGCGGCGCGCGCTGCCAAACTGGACTGACCTTGATTTTGCGGCCTATGCGGAACGTCATCCGCAGGCCTATTGGCTGAAGGCCGATCTGCAACAGCAGATCCTCCACGCCAAGCTCCTGAACATGACGGAAGTCGAAATGCCGGCTCCGGTGACGCATATCGTCATCGATTCATCGCGCGGCGTCACCGAGCTCACGGTCATTGCGCCGGATCATCCGCGGCTTTTGTCGATCATCGCGGGGGCCTGCGCCACCGCATCAGCAAATATCGTCGATGCGCAGGTATTTACGACGACCGATGGAATGGCGCTCGATACGATTTCCATTTCGCGCGCATTCGACTTTGACGAGGACGAGTTGCGGCGCGCCAGCCGGATCGCCTTCGCCGTCGAGCGCGCCCTGGCCGGGGAAATAAAATTGCGGGAAATGGTTGCCGCCAGGGCCGGGCAGGCGCACGGGCGGCGCCAAAATACATTCCGGGTCCATCCGGAAGTGTCGATCGACAATACGCTTTCCAATCGCTTTACTGTCGTCGAAGTCTCTGGTCTCGATCGTCCGGGCCTGCTTTACGATTTAACCAGGACGATTTCGCGTCTGGATCTCAATATCGGGTCGGCTCATATTGCGACCTTTGGCGAAAAGGCTGCGGACGTTTTTTATGTTACCGATCTGAACGGCGCCAAAATTACCTCGCCGGGACAGCAAGATAGCATTCGAAGCTCGATTTTGGAGACATTCAGTCCGGCGAAGGAGGATGCGCCGCAGACGGCGATGAGCCATTGACCCTCCGCGGCAAACGCATCGAAACACGCGGCGGCTTTGGCGGTTTGGAGTCGCTCTGACGGAAAAACTTGATTTTTTCCGCCGAAAAACTGATATGCCAGCCTTGTCTTTCATTCAGCAGATTGATCCATGAACGATTCAAAAAAATCCCCGAATGAAACCGCCGAGGACGGCGCCGAGGACATTTCGACGTCCCGCGATGCCGCCGCGCCGCGCTCCAGCGAACCCGACCCTTTCGTCGTGCTCGAAAATCTTCAGCTCGAAAACACAGGGCTGAAAGATAAATTGTTGCGCGCGCTCGCCGATATGGAGAATCTCCGCCGGCGCACGGAAAAAGAAGTCGCCGACGCCAAAATTTATGGCGTCTCCTCTTTCGCAAGGGACATGGTGACGTTCGCCGACAATCTGCATCGCGCCATCGCCAATGTTTCGCCGGAAGTCCGCGCCCGGGCGGAGGCTCCCGTGCAGACTTTGATCGAAGGGCTTGAGCTGACCGCCCGCGACTTTGCTTCGCGGCTGGAGCGCTATAGCGTCAAGAAGATTAGCCCGCTCGGGCAGAAATTCGATCCGAACCAGCATGAGGCTTTGTTTGAGTTGCCGGACGAAACCGTGCCAACCGGAACGGTGGTTCAGGTGGTCGAGCCCGGCTATGTGATCGGCGAGCGCGTGCTTCGCCCGGCCAAAGTCGGCGTCTCGCGCGGCGGCCCCAAGGGATGAAATGAGCCAGAATCGGGCTGCAGCCAAGGTTAAGCTTTGGCTGCGCCGAATCGCCTTACATCATTGATGGCAGGACGCGATCGGGCGGACGGTGACCGTCCATGAAGGTCTTCACATTGATGATGACCTTCTCGCCCATGTCAACGCGACCCTCCGTCGTCGCCGATCCCATGTGCGGCAGCAGCGTCACCTTGCCGGAGGCGGCGAGCCGGATCAATTTTGGCGAAACCGCCGGCTCATGTTCGAAAACGTCAAGTCCGGCGCCGGCCAGTTCGCCCGCTTCAAGCATGCGGGTCAACGCCGTTTCATCAATGATCTCGCCGCGCGCCGTATTGACGAGAATTGCATGCGGCCGCAGATATTTCAGCCGCCGCGCCGAGAGCAAATGGTAGGTCGCCGGAGTATGGGGACAATTGACCGACACGACATCCATGCGAGCCAGCATCTGATCCAGCGACTCCCAATAGGTCGCCTCGAGCGACTCCTCGATCGCCGAGGCGACATGACGCCGGTTGTGATAATGGATCTGCATGCCGAAAGCCTTCGCGCGGCGGGCGAGCGCCTGACCGATGCGGCCCATGCCGACAATGCCGAGCCGTTTGCCCGTGATCCTGCTCCCGAGCATCCAGGTCGGCGTCCATCCGGTCCACTCTCCAGCCGGAATGACCTTGGCTCCATCGACGATGCGGCGCGCGACGGCGAGGATCAGCCCAATCGTCATGTCGGCGGTGTCCTCGGTCAAAACGCCCGGCGTATTAGTGACGGTGATTCCTCTCTCCGAGGCTGCGGCCACATCGATATTATCGACGCCGTTGCCAAAATTGGCGATCAGCTTCATCTGGCCGCCGGCAATGCCGATCAACTCGGCGTCGACGCGGTCGGTGACGGTCGGAACGATGACGTCGGCGACGCGCAACGCCTCCGCAAGTTCGCTGCGCGACATCGGCTTGTCGTCGATGTTGAGCCTTGCATCGAACAATTCGCACATTCGCGTTTCGACGGTATCGGGCAATTTGCGCGTGACGACAACGAGCGGTTTTTTCCGAGCCATCCTATTTCCTGTCCTCCGGGCGTCTCGCGCTGTTCGGGACCAGCAGGCGCCCAGCCAAAGGCGGGAAACGCCTCTCCGCGCGGGACGAAATCGATTCTGTCTTCACCCGGCTTTAACCCCGACTGGAGCAAAAACAGGATCTTCCTTCCAAATTGCTCATCGTCTTCGTAGCAGATGGCTTGTCAAAGACAAGAACGCCCTAAAAGAACGGCGTTTTCCGCACGGCGACGAGAGCCAGCATGAATAGGGGACTGACGCAGCGATGAGGCGAAGGGGCCGACTCTTATTTCGCAGTCAATTGATCGGATTGGCCATTTTCTGCGCCGCGGCGCTCTGGGTCATCGGCGCTGCTGCTCCGGCGCTGGCGGAGCAAATCGGCTCGGCCAGCGGCTTGGCCATTCCGCGTTACGTCAGCTTGAAGTCGGATCGCGTGAACCTGCGCGAAGGCCCTTCCAAAGAGCATCGCACGAATTGGGTGTTTCTCCGCGCCGGGCTTCCAGTCGAGGTCACCGCCGAATTCGAAATCTGGCGCAAGGTTCGCGATTCGGAAGGCACTGAAGGCTGGGTATTGCATTCGCTTCTGTCCGGGCGGCGCACAGCCCTCGTTGCACCGTGGAAGAAAAGCGTTGATTCAATGCTTTACGAAAAAGCCAGCGCGCAGTCGGCTTCAGTTGCGATATTGCAGCCGAACGTCATCGCCAATGTCCGCAGCTGCGATGGCGTCTGGTGCCGGATCTGGGGGGAGGGCTTTAGCGGCTATATCCAGCAGGCTAATCTCTGGGGCGTTTATCCCAACGAAAAGATTGAATAGGAACGGGGAAAGCCTCAGCCGTCTTTGTGGCCGGTCAAGCGATTCCAGCCATCATGGATGTCCGCTGATAAATCCTTGATTTCCTTCTGGACCACATCCCAATTGACCATCTTCTGTTCGGCCGATCCGTCGGGGCCTTCGGATTTGCGCGTCGAGTCGAACACATAGGCGACGCCGACGGTGAGCAGCACGCCAACAATGATTCCAAACAAAAAGCGCATAGCAGCCACCTGTGCCTAGAATCGCGTCAAAATGGCGCTTCATTACCCTAACTTTTGTTTTTAGCCGCGGTCAAGTAACCCTGATCTTGCGATCAACCTTCTGCTGCGCCGCAACCGTTTGCTGGAGCTGGCGCCGCGCCGCAGGGAACAGATGTTGGACTGCGGCGTTCACCATTCGCGATAAACGATGTGGCCACCTATTCCTGGTGGATGGGCTCTAAGCAGTTGCTTTGGAGCCATCTTCTCCGCTGTGGGATAGTTGTTTTGGGGAGTTTC
Source organism: Methylocella sp. (assembly GCA_037200525.1). Lineage (NCBI taxonomy): Bacteria > Pseudomonadati > Pseudomonadota > Alphaproteobacteria > Hyphomicrobiales > Beijerinckiaceae > Methylocella > Methylocella sp. Next base: position 1,145,122 of record JBBCGG010000001.1, read on the forward strand.
TATGACGCGTGAAATTCGATCTTGCGCCGAGCTTCAGGCGGTATGTTTGCAGACTCTGAAGCAGTGTGAAGGCTTCGAACAGGTCAGTGAAATTCTGGTTCAGTCGCGAGATTGCGCCGAGGAAGGACTCGCTAATTGGACCCTGGCGGCGGTGCGGCCGCGGGTCGACAATAAGTCCCTGCGCGGCGCCCGCAGCGCTATCGATTTTCTGCAGCGGACTTATCAGCTGAATGCGAATGACGCACTGGCTCAGAGCATCCGGCGGCGCCGCTAAGCGAGCCTATCAAGACGGCGGGTTTAACTTTCCATCGGAAGCGCGAACGCAGAGAAAAGTAACTGGATTTTGCTCAAAGCCCGGCGCCGTCCCGTGACCCCGGCTTTCCACGACAGCGTCATTGGAGGCGCTTTGGCAGTCGGCGAGCGATGCGAAGTTTCCGACGTGGAGAGGGGCCGTCGCCCCCGCAAGGACGATCACCAGCCAATATGCCATAAGGGCTCCTCAGGACGGCCGCAGGTTCCGGCAGCTGTGCAAAAATGCTGCAGCGCCGGACTCTAATCCTGCTAGCAAGAACGATCTTCAATAAACCATAGCGGTTTTTCGACTGTGATTGACGTGGCCTTTTGCCGCTTTCCACTCTTTTTTTGAGCCCGCAGACTTGCTTTTCGCGGAGCCTTACGTCCGCGCCGATTAACAAGCCCATTTTATTTCAATATGTGAATGACATTTGATGGCGTGGCGCTAGTTCTTCGTGGAGATCGGAGAGAGACGGCTGGGCAAGCGGGCCGTTTGGGCTTATCCATTTCGGCTCAAGTCGCATATTGCGGCTGTTTCGTAGCCAACCTGTGGGGCCCGGTTGATTTATTCCCATATTCTCGGGACTGGCGCCTATGCTCCAAAGCGGATTCTCACCAACCAAGATCTCGAAAAAATGGTCGCGACCACCGATGAATGGATCAGCGGCCGCACGGGGATTAAGGAACGCCGGATAGCGGCGGAAGGGGAAGATACTTCGGACATGGCGGTCGTGGCCGCGCGGCATGCGCTGGCGATGGCCAATTGCCGCGCTGAAGACCTCGACATGATTATTGTCGCCACGATCTCGGCCGACATGCCTCTGCCATCTTGCGCTGTGCTCGTTCAGGCGAAGCTGGGCGCGACGCGCGCCGTCGCATTTGATTTGGCGGCGGCCTGCGCCGGGTCGCTATATGGCCTCAGCATCGCCGATCAATTCATCGCCGGCGGCAAAGCCAAACGGGTGCTTGTCATCGGGGCCGAGCTTTTGAGCCGGCTCGTCGATTGGACCGATCGCAATACCTGCGTTCTTTTCGGCGATGCGGCCGGCGCGATGGTCGTCGGGCCGACCTCCGATCCGCGCCGCGGTCTGCTCTCGACGCATCTGCATTCCGATGGAACCGCGGCAGGCATGCTACAGATACCGGGGGGCGGCTCCCGGCATCCGCAATCCGCGGAAGTTCTCGCCAACAACATGCACAAGATCGCCATGAACGGGCGCGAGATTTATAAATTCGCAGTTCGGGTTCTGCCGCCGGCCATCCTTGAAGCGCTCGACGCCAACGGCCTAGAAGTTGACGATATCGACCATATCGTCTCGCACCAGGCCAATGCGCGCATTGTCGAATCGGTTCTGGAGCGGCTTGGCATCCCGCTGGAAAAATGCTGGCTTAATCTCGAACGCTACGGCAATACGTCGAGTGCGTCGCTGCCGATTTCGCTGGACGAGATTAATCGGGCCGGGCGCCTGAAGAAGGGCGATCTCATCGCGATGATGGCGATCGGCGCCGGAATGACCTGGGGCAGCGCCTTGATGCGATGGTAGGCTTGTTGGGGCGGCAGCCTTGGAGCTGCAACCTTTCGAAGTGCATGCTTCGTGTCGCCGCGCAATCCTCGCGCAATTTTGTTCGAAAGACCGCGGTTTTTCGCGATGGCGTTCAGACCTGATTCCAGGCGAGCCGCGCAGCCAACAGCAAGCAGATTGTAACCAGCATCGGCCGAATGAGTTTCGCGCCGTTGCGGATCGCGGTGCGCGCGCCAAGCCTCGCGCCAAAAAATTGCGCGACGCCCATCGAAAAGCCTAGCGTCCAATAGACATGGCCCGTAAGGCTCAGCGTCGCCAGCGCTGCAATGTTCGAGGCAAAATTCGCGACCTTGGTTTGCGCCGTCGCCTTCACCACGCCATAACCCAGCAGCGCGACGAAACCCAGCATGTAGAACGAACCGGCGCCTGGACCAAACATGCCATCGTAGCAGCCAATCAGCGGCGCCACTGTGAGCATGAACGGCTTCGTTCCCATGCGAGCGCGAGTCTGCGCATCCCCGAGCTGCGGCGATAGAGCGAAGTAGAAGGCGATCAAGATCAGCGCCCCCGGCAAGATGGCGGAGACCCATCCCAGAGGCAAATGCGAGACAAGCGTCGCGCCAGCGACAGAGCCAAGTCCAGCGAGCGCCGCGAGAAGCCGGACGTCGCGCCATCGCAAATGCCCCGCTCGAGCGTAAGCCAGCATGGCCGAACCAGACCCAAAAGAGGATTGCAGCTTGTTGGTCGCGATGGCGCTCACCGGATCAAGCCCGGCGAGCGTCAAGACAGGCAAAGTGATGAGGCCGCCGCCGCCTGAAATGGCGTCGACGAACCCCGCCGCGAACGCGGCGGCGATGAGCATCGAAAAAGTTGGGAGCGAAATAAGGCTCATGTCTTATCGGCAACGAGCCAAAATAGCTTCGACAGGCGTCGAACCGGTTTTTGTTTTCTCTCATGCCTCCGCGCAGATAGCGAGGCGCATCACGATGAAAACTGAATTAGCGGATTTTTAACAGCGAACAGGCTATGCCGACAACGTCGCTGTTATATCCCGCAGCGGCGTCGGTTTTCGATACTAAATTATTTAGCGACATAAACCTTCGCGGCGGCGGCGACTATAGCTTTCTTGAAGGCGCCTTCGATCGTGACCGCAAAATTATAATGCGTCTGCGAGAACGGCGCCGAGTGGAACGGTTTATTGCTGCGCCAGCCGACCAAGATCGCGCCGATCTCCAAAGTGTCGGCGCGCGGATCCGAATTTTTCGCGCCTACCATGAGGGCGCCGCCGGATGCGCCATCGCCTGTCTCGCAATCGAAGGAGAACTCTCGCGTGCCTTCGTCGCCAACCGTTAATTCATCATGCAGCGTGCATTTTTCCATCGACAGCTGACGTCCCTCGCCCCAGTCGATATGGCCGCGCGCTACGAATTCGACCGGCGTATTCGGCGTTGCCGCTCCAGCCAAACCGTATGGCGTCACCCCTTGGATCGGACGCACAAGACGCGCCACAGCCCAATCATGCACTGGCGCGATCGCATAAGGGTTTTTGCTGCCGGCGATTATCGACGCGGCGTCGATGGGCGTCCGAATCTGCTTGCCGTCAACGTCGATGACAAAGAAGCAGGTCTTTGCGCGCGGAACGCCTGATTCGTCGAAAAAGACATGCGCCGCCGTCGTCACAAGATCATCGGTGAGGGTCAATTGGCCAGCGCCGTGCGCTGCGCCGCATTCGATCAGACCCGAGGCTGAAAACCTATGTCGAAGCTCGACGGGATCCAGCTTTTCTGCGGCCGCAAACTGCTCGACAGTGCGCCGGCTGTTGCGTCCAAACACTACCACCGGAGAGATCTGCGCGTCGCCGAATTGCGACAATTCGCCTGACATCTGTTGCTGGAGGAGCGGGGCGGCGGATGCCTCGGTGGACATTCCGAAATGAGAAGATGTGCCAAAAAGGAAGACGCAAAGAGTCGCGGCATGCATTCTACCTTTATGAAACATGCCTTGATTCTCCTGTCTAAACTCACCCGAACGTTAACGTCACTTAATGCAATTTCATAGAACTGTATTTTGCGAATGCGAACAGAAAAAGGCAGACCTGCCGTCGTTCCATTTGTAGCGATATTTATTAAAATCTCGTGTCCAACTGTAGCAATCCGTTGATGCTGCGGCAGAATCCGCAAGGGACAGGAGGGATTTGACCTGATCGCGCGCCCGCGCGCCTTATCGCCGCACCGCGAATCGATTATGCAGCAGGTGACTTACGCAAAGATGGCTTTGGCATGGCGACGGATATATATGTGGTGCCTGAGCGCGGCGGTCCTGGCGCCGCGTCTATCGTGAGTTAAAGCGTTTGCCATGAGCGCCTCCGCGTCGACCTCTCTTCTCGATTGCTACAAGGACCGGGTCGATCGAGGTCTGATTGAAGGCGACGCCGGTCAGGCGCTTATCTTGCGCAAACTCGAAGTCTTGCGAGCCGCGCTTTCCGATTACCGCCCGGCACCTAAATTGAATGGGCTGGCTCGGCTTTTTGGCGGCAAACGCAGCGAGCCTTTTTTGCCCGGCCTTTATATTTGGGGCGGGGTCGGACGCGGCAAAACGATGCTGATGGACCTTTTTTTCGAAGAGGCGCCGTTGGATCGCAAGCAACGCATCCATTTCCATGCATTCATGGCCAATGTGCATGCCGGCATCTATGCATTCCGGCAGGACGAGAAACACGGCAAGACGAAAAGCGCCGATCCGATCGCGACGGTGGCCGAGGCCATCGCCGAGAAGACATGGCTGCTGTGTTTCGACGAATTCCACGTCACCGACATCACCGACGCAATGATTCTTGGCCGGCTTTTCACGGCTTTGTTCGAGCGCGGCGTCGTCATCGTCGCAACGTCCAACGTCGCGCCGGACGAGCTGTACAAAGATGGCCTCAACCGCGCGCTTTTCACGCCTTTCATCGATCTCATCAAGGCGAGGATGGAGGTCGTCGAGCTCGCCGCCCGGACGGACTTCCGGCGCGAGAAATTGGAGGGACGCAAAGTCTATTATGTTCCGCCGAACGAAGAATCGGCGGCCGCCTTATCAGGCGCTTTCGAGGCTTTGACCGGCGTGGAGCGGGGCCGGCCTGTGGTGCTCCGCGTGCTGGGGCGCGCGCTCGCGGCGCCGGAGGCGTTCGGCAGCGTCGCGCGATTTTCTTTCGCCGATCTCTGTGAGGCGCCGCTGGGGCCGACCGATTTTCTGGCCATCGCGCGGCAATTCCATACGGTCATCATCGATGCAATCCCGATTCTCGGGGCGGCGCGGCGCGACGCCGCCAAACGCTTCATCACATTGATCGATACGCTCTATGATCAGCACGTCAAACTGATCGCCTCCGCCGAAGCGGAGCCCGGCGGTCTTTACCTCGGCGTCGAAGGACGCGAGGCGTTCGAGTTCGAGCGGACGGCGTCGCGTTTGATTGAAATGCGCTCGACGGCCTACATGGCTTTGCCGCATGGTTCTATCGCGTCGCTCGGCTCGGGCGATGCGAGCGGACTCGTCGAAACCTGAAGCTTACGTCCGACTTCGGAGCGCCGCCTATAGCAGCTTCCGCGCAAAAATTCCGCCAATCCATTTGAGCGCGCATGCTGGCGGCGGGGGGTGAATTCCGTTATCGTTCGGTCGCGGAGCTTTCACTCGAGATCTTCGCTTTTCGAGCCTGCGGCGCGCCGGCGGTCGCCGCTCAATTGTACGTATTGACAGTCCGGAACCTTGATTTATTTGGCCTTCGGGTCCAGCTTCGCGCCCCGCGGGTACTTGCCGCATTTCAACAAACGGCTTCTCAAGCCTTCGCGGATTGGCGCACGACGAGGATAGATAAAAATGGCGCGTAGCAAGATCGCATTGATCGGAGCCGGTCAGATCGGCGGAACCCTGGCTCATCTCGCGGCCCTCAAGGAGCTTGGCGATATCGTTCTTTTCGACATCGCGGAAGGGACGCCGCAGGGCAAGGCGCTGGATCTTGCCGAATCCGGGCCGATCAATGGTTTTAACGCTTCCTTGCAAGGCGCCAATTCATATGCGGCGGTGGCTGACGCCGACGTCGTCATCGTCACGGCCGGCGTGCCGCGCAAGCCCGGGATGAGCCGCGACGATTTGCTTGGCATCAATCTCAAGGTCATGGACGCGGTCGGCGACGGCATCAAGCAACATGCCCCCAATGCATTCGTGATCTGCATCACCAATCCTCTCGACGCGATGGTCTGGGCGCTACAGAAGGCCTCGGGTCTTCCGGCCAACAAAATCGTTGGCATGGCGGGCGTTCTCGATTCTGCGCGGTTTCGTTACTTCCTCTCGGAAGAGTTCAAAGTCTCAGTCCAGGATGTCACCGCTTTCGTGCTCGGCGGCCACGGCGACGATATGGTGCCCTCGCTCCGTTATTCGGCAGTCGCGGGCATCCCTTTGCTCGACCTCGTCGACATGGGTTGGACGACGCGCGAGCGGCTTGACGCGATCGTCGAGCGGACCCGCAAGGGCGGGGGCGAAATCATCAACCTTTTGAAAACCGGCTCCGCCTTCTATGCGCCGGCCGCATCGGCGATCGACATGGCCGAGTCCTATCTCAAGGACAAGCGTCGCGTTCTGCCTTGCGCGGCCAAGCTCAGCGGCGAATATGGCGTCAACGGTCTCTATATCGGCGTGCCCGTCGTAATCGGGGCCAATGGCGTCGAGAAGATTGTCGAGGTCAAGCTCGATGACGCCGAGAAAGAGATGTTCAGCAAATCGATCGCCTCTGTGCACAACCTCGTCGAGGCCTGCAAGACGATCAGTCCAGCCCTCGCCGGTTGATGGCTGGCGGTTTGCGCCGCGTTCCGGGCTAGGTTTGCAAGCTGGCGCTTATGAAATTATTCTCCGCCGAGACAAGAAAAATATTAAGAATAAATTAAAGAGACATCGAAATGAACGTTCACGAGTACCAGGCCAAGGCGGTTCTCAGGGAATTTGGCGTTCCGGTTTCTCGGGGAATTCCAATTTTTAAGGGGATTGACGCCGCCGCTGCAGCGGCGGAGCTCGGCGGAGCGGTCTGGGTCGTAAAGTCTCAAATTCACGCCGGCGGTCGCGGCAACGGCCGCTTCCAGGAGCCGGAGGCAGGCGATAAGGGCGGCGTGCGGGTAGCAAAATCCATCGAGGAGGTCGAGACCTTCGTCGGCGAGATGTTGGGCAGAACCCTCGTGACCGTCCAGACCGGCCCGGTCGGCAAGCGCGTCAACCGCATTTATCTTGAAGAAGCGGCCAATATCGCGAAAGAATTCTATATTTCGCTTTTGGTCGACCGTTCGACGAGCAGGGTTTCTTTTGTCGTTTCCGCCGAAGGCGGCATGGAAATCGAGGAGATCGCCCATAATACGCCGGAAATGATCGTCAGCTTTTCGATCGATCCGGTGACCGGCGCGCAGCCGCACCACGGGCGCAGGGTCGCCAAAGCCCTGGGCCTTGAGGGAGACCTCGCCAAACAGGCGGAAAAACTGACCGAAAGGCTCTTCGCCGCCTTTGTCGCCAAGGATATGGCGATGCTTGAGATCAACCCGCTGATTGTCTCGGCCGAGGGACGCTTGCAATGCCTCGACGCCAAAATGTCCTTTGATTCCAATGCGCTTTACCGTCACCCAGATATATTGGCGCTGCGCGATGAATCAGAGGAGGACGCCAAGGAGATCGAAGCTTCAAGATATGATCTCAGCTATATTTCGCTCGACGGCGAAATCGGCTGCATGGTCAATGGCGCCGGCCTCGCCATGGCGACGATGGACATCATCAAGCTTTATGGCGCAGCGCCCGCCAATTTCCTCGACGTCGGCGGCGGCGCCACGAAAGACAAAGTGACGGCGGCGTTCAAGATCATCACCGCTGATCCGCAGGTCAAAGGCATTCTGGTCAACATCTTCGGCGGAATCATGAAATGCGACGTGATCGCCGAAGGCATCATCGCCGCGGTGAAGGAGGTCGGTCTCGCCGTGCCCCTCGTGGTGCGGCTCGAGGGCACCAATGTCGATCTCGGCAAGAAAATCATCAGCGACTCCGGCCTCAATGTCATATCCGCAGATGATCTTGACGACGCCGCGAAGAAAATCGTCGCCGCTGTGCGGAAAGTCTGAATTATGTCAATCCTGATCTCCAGGGAAACCAAGGTCATTTGTCAGGGCTTTACCGGCAAGAACGGCACATTCCATTCCGAGCAGGCGATCGCATATGGCACTTTGATGGTTGGCGGCACCTCCCCTGGAAAAGGCGGCGCGACGCATCTTGGCCTTCCGGTCTTCGATACCGTCGATGAGGCGCGGCAGGCCACCGGAGCCGAGGCGAGCGTCATCTATGTTCCGCCGCCTAACGCCGCCGATGCAATCTGCGAGGCCATCGACGCCGGGATCGCGCTGATCGTCTGCATCACCGAAGGCATTCCGGTCGAGGACATGATCAAGGTCAAGCGTGCGCTCTCTGGCTCAAAATCGCGTCTGATCGGACCAAATTGCCCCGGCGTCATGACCGCCGGCGAATGCAAGGTCGGCATTATGCCCGGCAATATTTTCAAGAAGGGCTCCGTCGGCATTGTCTCGCGGTCGGGCACTTTGACCTATGAAGCCGTATTCCAAACGACCCGCGAGGGCCTTGGCCAGACCACAGCCGTCGGAATCGGCGGCGATCCGGTGAAAGGCGCCGAATTCATCGAGATTCTTGAATTGTTTTTGAAAGACCCCGACACCCAATCGATTGTGATGATCGGCGAAATCGGCGGCGCGGCCGAGGAAGACGCTGCGCAATTCATCAAAGACGAGGCCAAACGCGGCCGCAAAAAGCCGATGGCCGGGTTTATCGCCGGCCGCACTGCGCCCCCTGGCCGCCGCATGGGGCACGCCGGCGCCATTATTGCTGGCGGCAAGGGCGGCGCGGAAGACAAGATCGCCGCACTGGAATCCGCTGGCATCCGCGTCTCGCCTTCCCCAGCAAGGCTTGGCAAGACGCTGGTCGAGGTGTTGCGGGGTTAGGCCTTCCGGCCGTTGGCCAAATCTTTGATGCCCGGGTTTCTTACGTTTTGGTAAGGCTTCAACTCAAGCATGGCCCGAAAAGTTGAAGAATTTTTGAAGAAGCCGTGCGCAGGAACAAATAAAAGATAGGTTGATCGATTCAACTTGAAGCAACCGCGTTCTTGTCCCACTTAGGCTCGACAGGTTGAAAAAGGCGCGACGCCCGGCAATCGCATGGTTTGCCGGTCCGCCGCAGGGTTCGCCGTCCGCGGCCAGACCCGAATTCGAGGACGGAGATCAAATGGCTCGTCGGGATGCCAATGAGACATCAAATGGTTCGAGCGGGGCGAGCGCTGGCCGCTCCGAGCCGAACGCCAAGCTCACGATGACATCGTTTCTTTATGGCGGCAACGCCGCCTATCTCGAGCAGCTTCAGGCGGCTTTTGAGCGCGATCCATCCTCGCTCGATCCGGATTGGAGAGCATTTTTCGCGCAATTGAACGACGATCGCGCGGCGGTCGACGCCAGCGCCAATGGGCCGCGGTGGCGGAAGCCGAACTGGCCAATCCCCGCCAACGGCGAACTCGTGTCTGCGCTCGACGGCGATTGGAGGGAGGCTGAAGCGAAGCCGCAGCCGGTTCGTCAGGACAAGATCGCCAAATTGAACGGCAAGGCGGAAAACAAACCGACGCCTATCGGCCCCGCCTCAGATTCCGACATCCAGCGCGCAACGCGCGATTCGGTGCGCGCGCTGATGATGATCCGGGCCTATCGGATGCGCGGTCACCTGCACGCCAGACTTGATCCGCTCGGCCTTGAGCAATCCAAAGACAATGAAGAGCTGCATCCGGCGACCTATGGCTTCACCGATAGCGACTATGATCGCAAGATCTTCATAGATCATGTGCTGGGGCTCGAATATGCGACAGTCAGGGAGATGCTGCCGATCCTGCGCCGCACCTATTGCGACACCATCGGCTTTGAATTCATGCATATGTCGGATCCGGCGGAGAAGGCCTGGATGCAGGAGCGCATTGAAGGTCCCGGCAAGGAGATCAGCTTCACCCGCGAAGGCAAGCGCGCAATCCTGAACAAGCTTATCGAAGCTGAAGGGTTCGAGAAATTTCTCGATGTCAAATACACCGGCACCAAGCGCTTCGGCCTCGATGGCGGCGAAGCCATGGTTCCGGCGCTGGAGCAGATCATCAAGCGCGGCGGCGCGCTTGGCGTCAAGGATATCGTCCTTGGCATGGCTCACCGCGGCCGGCTCAATGTTTTGTCGCAAGTCATGGGCAAGCCGCATCATGCGATCTTCCATGAATTCAAAGGCGGCTCCCTGACCCCGGACGATGTCGAAGGATCGGGCGACGTCAAATATCACCTCGGCGCTTCATCGGACCGGAATTTCGATAATAACAACGTCCATCTTTCCTTGACCGCGAATCCCTCGCATCTCGAGATCGTCGATCCGGTCGTGCTCGGCAAGGTTCGCGCCAAGCAGGACCAGCTGCATGACGTCGTCGACCGCATAAGAGTCCTGCCGTTGCTGATTCACGGCGATGCGGCTTTTGCCGGTCAGGGCGTCATCGCCGAATGTTTTGGCCTTTCGGGGCTAAAAGGCTATCGAACCGGCGGGTCGATTCATTTCATCATCAATAATCAGATTGGCTTCACCACGTCGCCGCGCTATTCGCGCTCGTCGCCTTATCCGTCCGACACGGCGAAAATGATCGAGGCGCCGATCATTCACGTCAATGGCGACGATCCGGAAGCGGTGGTCTACGCCGCCAAGATCGCGATTGAATTCAGGCAGAAATTCCACAAGCCGGTCGTGATCGACATGTTCTGTTATCGCCGGTTCGGACATAATGAAGGCGACGAGCCGAGCTTCACCCAGCCGATCATGTACAAGCAGATCCGCTCGCATCCGACGACCTTGGAAATTTACGCAGCCAAGCTTTTAGCTGAGGGCGTTCTGGTTCAGGGCGAGCTCGACAAGCTGCAAAGCAATTGGCGTCAACGCCTCGAAACCGAGTTCGAAACCGGCCAAACCTACCAGCCAAACAAGGCGGATTGGCTCGATGGCCGCTGGGCGGGCCTGAAACCGGCGCAGGTGAGCGGCGAGGACGATCGACGCGGCCGCACCGGCGTGGATCCAGTTCGGTTGAAGGAGATCGGGCTTCGCCTGACGGCGGCTCCAGACGGTTTTCACCTGCATCGCACCATCGCGCGCCTACTCGATAATCGGCGCAAGATGATCGAAACCGGCGAGGGGATCGATTGGTCCATGGGCGAGGCGCTAGCGTTTGGGACGCTGGTCGATGAAGGCCATCCGGTGCGGCTGTCCGGGCAGGACAGCGAGCGGGGCACTTTTTCGCAACGCCATTCCGTCCTGAACGATCAGCAGACCGAGGCGCGTTACGTGCCTTTGAACAATATCCGCGACGAGCAAGCCCATTTCGAGGTGATCAATTCGATCCTTTCGGAAGAGGCCGTGCTTGGATTCGAATATGGCTATTCGCTGGCCGAACCCAACGCCTTGGCGGTATGGGAAGCGCAATTCGGCGATTTCGCCAATGGCGCTCAGGTCGTTTTCGACCAATTCATATCGTCGGGCGAGCGCAAATGGCTTCGCATGTCCGGCCTCGTCTGCCTGCTGCCTCACGGCTATGAGGGCCAAGGGCCGGAACATTCCTCCGCCCGGCTCGAGCGCTATCTGCAATTATGCGCCGAGGACAATATGCAAGTCGCCAACTGCACGACTCCGGCGAATTACTTCCATATTCTGCGCCGTCAGTTGAAACGCGACATTCGCAAACCGCTGATCCTGATGACGCCGAAATCGCTGCTTCGCCATAAGCGCGCCGTCTCGCGGTTCGATGAAATGATCATAGGCTCCTCGTTCCATCGCGTGTTGCGCGATCACGGGGAAAAATTTCCGGCCGAATTCAAGCTAAAGCCGGACGCCGAGATAAGGCGCGTGGTCCTCTGCTCCGGCAAAGTCTATTATGATCTCCTTGAGGAGCGCGAGAAACGCGGCGTTGATGATGTTTATTTGCTGCGCGTCGAGCAGCTTTATCCCTTCCCGCTGAAAGCTCTGGTCGTGCTCTTGTCCCGGTTCCGGCAGGCGGATGTGGTTTGGTGTCAGGAAGAGCCAAAGAACATGGGCGCATGGAATTTTGTCGATCCCTACCTTGAATGGGTGCTTGGCCAAGTCGGCGGCAAGAGCGCGCGGCCCCGTTATGCCGGGCGCCCGGCTGCGGCCGCGACGGCGACCGGGCTGATGTCAAAACATCTGCTCCAATTGAAAACCTTTATGGAAGAGGTTTTTGCCGCCTGATCGAAGACAACGTCCTTTCCAAAAAAGGACGGACTTAGGATTTGGACGGGACGTCGGTGGCGATCCCGTCGCAAGAGTGCAACAATAAGATCCTCTCATGGTAGTTCTCTAGCAGCCGCATGGCGTGGGCGGGACAGATGGCGATTGAAATTCGGGTTCCGACTTTGGGCGAATCCGTCACCGAAGCAACGATTGGACGCTGGTTCAAGAAGAAGGGCGAAGCCGTCAAACTGGACGAGCCGATTCTCGAGCTTGAGACCGATAAGGTGACGCTCGAAGTCAATGCGCCAGCCGCAGGCGTGCTGGCGGAAATCACCGTAAAGGATGGCGAGACGGTTTCGGCCGGCGCGCTATTGGGGCAAATCAGCGACGGAGCCGCCGCCGCGCCGGCCAAAGCCGAACCCGCGCCCGACCCAGCGCCAACAGCGGCTGCGAAGGCGGCTGCCCCCGCCGCCGCCCCCGCGACCCCGCCCTCCATGCCGCCATCCCCGGCCGCTGCAAAAATTGCAGCCGATAACGGCGTCGATCTTGCCGCCGTCAAAGGCTCCGGCATACGCGGCCAGGTTCTAAAGGGCGACGTTCTGGAGACGATCGCGCCGCCGCCAGCGGCGCCCGCGCCGGTCGCTCGAGCCCCTCTTTCCTCGCCGCCGACGGCGATTGTCAGAGCGCCCTCGCCTCCTTCCGACGCCGAGCGCGAACAACGCGTCCGCATGACCCGGTTGCGCCAGACCATCGCGCGCCGGCTGAAGGATGCGCAAAATACCGCCGCCATGCTGACGACCTTCAATGAGGTCGACATGACCGAAGTGATGGCGCTGCGGGCCAAATACAAAGACGTTTTCGAGAAGAAGCACGGCGTAAAGCTCGGCTTCATGGGCTTTTTCGTCAAAGCCTGCGTCGGCGCGCTGAAAGAGATTCCCTCGGTCAACGCCGAGATCGACGGCGAGGATCTGATCTATAAGAATTATTACCATATTGGCATCGCCGTCGGGGCCGAGAAAGGTCTCGTCGTCCCGGTCGTGCGCGACAGCGATCAGCTGGGCCTCGCCGGCGTCGAGAAGACCATCGCCGCCCTCGGCAAGCGGGCGCGGGACGGGCAGCTCAAGATCGAGGAACTGCAAGGCGGCACATTCACAATCACCAATGGCGGCATCTATGGATCGCTGATGTCGACGCCGATTCTCAACGCGCCGCAATCCGGCATTTTGGGGATGCACAAAATTCAGGAGCGGCCGGTCGCCGTCGGCGGCAAGGTCGAAATTCGTCCGATGATGTATCTTGCGCTCTCCTATGATCACCGGATCGTCGACGGCAAGGATGCGGTGACGTTTCTCGTCCGCGTCAAGGAAGCGCTGGAGGATCCCGCGCGACTGGTGTTGGATATCTGAAGAGAGTAGCGCGCAGCTTTCCTGAAAAAGATTCGCAGCGGAGCCTGCTTCTGAAGGCAGGCGTGCGGCGCATCGCAATCATCCCTTAAGACGTTGGCCGCCGGCGTCTCCGCGGTCGAATTTTGTGAGGCTCCATGTCAACTTACGATCTTATCGTCATCGGGACCGGACCCGGCGGCTATGTCTGCGCCATCCGCGCCGCGCAGCTCGGCATGAAAGTCGCCGTCGTCGAAAAACGCAAGACGAAGACGCATGGCGGGACCTGCCTCAACATCGGCTGCATTCCCTCCAAAGCGCTGCTTCACGCCTCTGAGAAATTCGCCGAGGCCGATCATGAGCTCGCAGCTTTCGGCGTCATCGTAGGCAAGCCGAAACTCGATCTGCCGACGATGATGAAACATAAGGACGACACCGTCGCCGCCAACGTCAACGGCGTCGCCTTTCTGTTCAAGAAGCATAAGATCGAATCCTTCTTCGGCCTTGGCGCCGTCGCGGCGCCGGGCGAGGTCGAGGTCACCGCCGAGGATGGCGTAAAGCAGACGCTCTCGACCAAAAACATCGTCATTGCGACGGGGTCGGACGTTACCCAACTGCCGGGCGTCGAAATCGACGAAAAGACCATCGTTTCCTCGACCGGCGCGCTCAGTCTCGAAAAGCCGCCGAAGGATCTGCTCGTCGTCGGGGCCGGCGTCATCGGTCTCGAACTCGGCTCGGTCTGGAGCCGGCTCGGCTCCAATGTGACGGTGGTCGAATATCTGGATCGCATCCTGCCTGGCGTGGATGCGGAAGTCGCAAAACAATTCCAGCGCATCCTGCAAAAGCAGGGGTTTACCTTCCAGCTCGGCCAAAAAGTGTCGAAGATCGATAAGGGCGCGCGGCTGCGCGTCGCGATCGAGCCGTCCGCCGGGGGCGATGCCTCGATGCTTGAGGCCGATGTCGTGCTGGTGGCGATTGGGCGTCGCGCGGTTACTGAAGGTCTTGGCCTTGAGGCCGTGGGCGTTGCGACCGAGCGCGGCCGCGTGGTGATCGACGAACGGTTCGCCACCAATGTCGCCGGCATTTACGCCATCGGCGATGTGGTGCGCGGTCCGATGCTCGCCCACAAGGCCGAAGATGAAGGCATCGCCGTCGCCGAAATTCTGGCCGGACAGCATGGCCATGTGAATTACGAGGCAATTCCTTCCGTCATCTACACCATGCCGGAGATAGCGACAGTCGGCGCCACTGAGGAAGAGCTGACGGCGAGAGGCATCGCCTACAAGGTGGGAAAATTTCCCTTCACCGCCAATGGCAGGGCGCGGGCCATGCGGCAAACGGAAGGATTCGTCAAAATCCTTGCGGATGCCGCGACCGACAGGGTGCTCGGCGTGCACATCATCTCCGCCGCCGCCGGCGAGATGATCGCGGAGGCCTGCGTGCTGATGGAATTCGGCGGCTCGTCGGAAGATCTCGCCCGCACCAGCCACGCCCATCCGACCTTGTCGGAGGCCGTGCGCGAGGCTGCGATGGCGGTGGAGAAACGGCAAATTCATTTGTGAGCGGGCGCTGGAATCGCGCAAGCTCGGGTTAAGCCTTCTTCGTTAGAGAAGTACACGTTGGAGGTTCAGCGCTGCGTCAAAGCGCGCTGTAACGAAGGAAGTCGAATGCGCAGCTTTTTTGCCGTTTTGACCGCAACCGCCGGTCTGTTTGGAGCCTTATCATTTACGCCCGCCGCGGCGATGCCGATCCAGCGCGACGTCGGCGCGGCATCCGATATTATGTTGACGGCTCAGGGCTGCGGCCCCGGCCGTTGGCGCGGACCCTGGGGCCATTGCCGAAGCACGCCATATCGCGGCCCGCTGCCGGGCGGCGGATATCGATATGGCAATGGCTGTGGTCCGCGATCGTGGCGTGGGCCTTGGGGTCATTGCCGCCACACGCCCTATCATGGTCCGTTGCCCGGCGGCGGATACAAGTAAGGTTCGCTAACGCCAGGCAACCGGCGTTCGGAACTATATCTCCGCCGCTGGTCTCGCAGGCTCGCCGGCGCCCCCACGGTGATCTTGCGAGGCCTCGGCTCACTCGCCATCATTGTCCGTGTCGCCTCATACGTCCTTGAACGTGAATGGCGAAACATTGCGCATCGATTCGTCGACGAGCAAGGTCCGCAAGACAGGCGGGGCAGCGCGCTGAGGACAGGCGGGCCGCTCGCAGAGGCGGCAGTTGATGCCGATCGGCATCGCGTCCAGAGCCTCCGTTTCCAGCCGCTTGGCGTAGACGAGCCGGCGCGCGTATTTGATTTCGCAGCCAAGCCCGATGGCGAAACGCGGTTCAATCGCGCCCCAGGGCGTAATCGATCGGCGCACGGTGCGGGCAATCGAGAACCATTGCGATCCATCGGTCAATTCAATGACCTGCGTCAGGATACGGCCGGGATTGGCGAAGGTTGCATGAACGTTCCATAAGGGGCAGGTGCCGCCTGACTGGGCGAAAGGGAAGCGGCTCGAAGAAAATCGTTTCGAGACGTTCCCGGCGATATCGACGCGCACGAGAAAAAAGGGAATCCCCCGCGCAGTCTGCCGGCTCAAAGTCGTCAGCCGATGCGACACTTGCTCAAAGCTCGCGCCAAAGCGCGCCGCCAGAATCTCGACGTCATAGCCGACCAATTCGGCCGCCTCGAAGAAACGGGCGTAAGGCATCATCAGCGCCCCGGCGAAATAATTGGCGAGCGTCACGCGCAGCAGTTTCCGTGTGACTTCGTCATGCTCGCCGAGCCGCGAGACAATGTCGTTCAGAAGATCGCCGAGCTCGCTCAAAGCCAGTTGGTAGGCAGCCTGAAAGGTTCGTCCGGGCTGGTCCATGATTTCGGAGATCAGCAGTTGCTTGCGATGGTGATCATACCATCGCAACCGGTCGCCCATGACTTCAAGCGGAAGGGCGCGCACGCGAATGCCGTAGCGGGCGCGAAGATAATCCGTGAGAGCGAAGAAGAGACCATTCGTCGCGACAGGCAGGGACGCCGCGAACGCCTCCGCCGCCTCTTCAAGGTCAGGGAAATGGTTGCGCGCCTCCTGCAGGGCGCCGCGTATCCGGTCGATCGGGCTTTCGCCGAGGAGCGGCTCGGCGCGATCGCGGTCGGCGCCGGAGAAAACGCCGGCTTCGCTCGCCTCCCGCGCGGCGGAATAGGCCCGGTAAAGTCGGACCATTGCGGCCAGGACGGCGGGAGCATGTTCCGCCGCGTCGCGTACTTCGCCGCGGGGAACCGTGGTCTCTCGGAATAGGGGATCGGCCAGAATTTGCTCCATCTCACCGACTGATTGCTCGCCGTCGATTTCCATGAAATCGCGCGGATCGATGCCATAGACGTCGGCGAGCCGAATGAGAACCTGCACGGTGATCGGCCGCTGATTGCTTTCCATCAGGTTCAAATAGCTTGGCGAGACGTCGAGTTCATCGGCCATGCGCGCCTGCGTCAGGCGTCGCTCGCGGCGGAGCCGCTTCAGTCGCGGGCCGGCGAAGATTTTTTTTGGCGAAATTTCGGCCGACATCTGTAAATCTCGCTACATACTTACAACATTACACTGTAATGAATTTTCATTGAAACCTCATTCCGAGGCCTAAATGCTTGCCTAACCAGACAGTTTGCCCGCTATATGGCCGCAGCAGTGTTCGCTGGACGGGCGACTCTTGTCAATCCGTGTCAATTTCTGAAATCGGAGAGTGAAATGAGCAAGACGCTCGGCTTTGAAGATCTGGTCCCCTCCGCTCCCAAGGGACGGTTCGACGGCATCCGCCGTCCTTATACCGCTGAAGACGTGAGTCGGCTGCGCGGTTCGTTTCCGATCGCTTATACGCTCGCGGAGCGCGGCGCCAACAAGCTTTGGAAATTGCTGCACGAGCGTCCCTATGTTCATTCGCTGGGCGCCGTCACCGGCAATCAGGCGATGCAGATGGTGCGCGCCGGCCTTGAGGCGATCTATCTTTCCGGCTGGCAGGTCGCCGCTGACGCCAATGTCGCCGGCGCCATGTATCCGGATCAGTCGCTCTATCCGGCCAATTCCGGGCCGGAACTCGCCCGCCGGATCAACCGCACCTTCAAGCGCGCCGACGAGATCGAGCACGCGGAAGGCCAAGTCTCGCGCGACTGGTTCGCGCCGATCGTCGCCGACGCTGAAGCCGGCTTTGGCGGCCCGCTCAACGTCTTCGAGATCATGAAGGCCTATATCGAGGCTGGCGCGGCGGGCGTCCATTTCGAAGACCAGCTCGCCTCCGAAAAGAAGTGCGGCCATCTTGGCGGCAAAGTCCTGATCCCGACCTCCCAGCATGAGCGCAGCCTTTCGGCCGCCCGCCTCGCGGCGGACACGCTTGGCGTTCCGGCCCTGGTCGTCGCCCGCACGGACGCCGAATCGGCTCGCCTCATCACCAGCGACGTCGATCCGCGCGACCGGCAATTCATCGAGCCGAACAGCCAGACTCCCGAAGGCTTCTTTCGGCTGAAGGAAGGCACCGGCCTTGATCATTGCATCGCGCGCGGCCTCGCCTACGCCGAAGTCGCCGACCTTCTCTGGTGGGAGACCTCGCACCCAGACCTCAACGACGCGCGCAAATTCGCCGAAGCGGTTCACGCCAAATATCCAGGCAAGCTGCTCGCCTATAATTGCTCGCCCTCGTTCAATTGGCAGGCCAAGCTCGACAAGGCGACGATTGCGAAATATCAGCGTGAACTTGGCGCGATGGGCTACAAGTTCCAGTTCGTGACCCTCGCCGGGTTCCACTCGCTGAACCATTCGATGTTCGATCTCGCCACCGGCTATCGTGATCGCGGCATGGCGGCCTATTCCGAGCTGCAGCAGGCGGAATTCGCCTCGGAGAAGGCCGGCTATTCGGCGACCCGCCATCAGCGCGAAGTCGGCACCGGTTATTTCGACGCCGTGGCGGTCGCCCTCTCCGGCGGCTCTTCATCGACCACCGCCATGAGCGAATCGACGGAAACCGCGCAGTTCAAGGCTGGCCGCAAGCCTGCCGTGGCCGCCGAATAGACTTTCCCGGAAAACTTGCTTTCAAAGATATGCGGGAGCGCTCATTTGGGCGCTCCCGTTTTCTTTGCGCCATCGCTCTTTTTTGCGCCATCGCCAATGGGCTTAGAGCGGATGCGATCCGCCATTCCGCCGCAAACAGCTGACTCTTTGGGTGATTTTGTTAACCTGATTGGAGCAGAAATGTGCGAATCTACAAAAGGGCCGCGCCTGCTTACTTCAGCGCATGACCCGATGTGAAAAATCTGCGATTTTTGCAAAATCGCGTTCTAGCCGCGAAAGATAATTATGACGGATTTCGCCCTCGACGCGCTGGACCTCGCGGCGCTGCTCTGCTCCAGAGTTTGCCACGACGTCATCAGCCCTGTTGGAGCCATCGTCAACGGTCTTGAAGTTCTCGAAGAGGAAAAAGACGCGGAAATGCGCGGCTTTGCCCTCGATCTCATCAAGAAAAGCGCTGCGACTGCTTCGGCGCGGCTGCAATTCTGCCGGCTGGCTTTTGGGGCCGCGGGTTCGGCTGGCGCCTCGATCGATACCGGCGACGCCGAAAAAGTGGCGCGCGGTCTTTTTGCCGACCAGCGGACGCAGTTGGAATGGCGAGCCGCCCGCGTGCTGATGCCAAAAGATAAGGTCAAGCTCATTTTGAATCTGTGCCTCATCGCGGCGGCAGCCATTCCGCGCGGCGGGGTCATCACAGTGACGACGGGCGAGGCAGGCGATAATCCCTCCGGGCACGGTCTGCGCGTCAAGGTCTCGGCCAAGGGCGCGAACGCCAAGCTCGCCAGCCAGGTGCCGAACTTGCTTGCAGGGAACCCCGATGGAAATCCCGTCGACGCCCAAGGCATCCAGCCATTTTACGCCGGACTTGTCGCCAAAGCGGCGAATATGGCGCTGACCGTCACTTTAGAGAGCGACCTTGTCGCAATCGAAGCTCTGTCGGTGGTCCCAGCGACAGTTAAGGTGGTGGCCTAGACACGGTCTTCGCATCGAGCGGCATAATCCGAAAAGTCGCGGACAATGGGTGAGACAGGAGCCTCAGCGCTTGACTGTCGAAGCCGTTGCGCTTTGAGAGCAGGGCCGTCTGGAAACCCAGGGCTCGATTGAGACGGATGTCGCGCCAAGTCGAGAATGGATCAAAGGTCACCGGCTCGCTCGTCTTTTGAGGCGTAGTTTGCTTTGGGGGGAGTGCGCCTGCCGCTCGGACGAGCGGCGAGCTTTCAAGAGGGTATTCAGTCTACCGGCTCTGCGCCGCGATGAAGCGGCGTCAGCCAGATTGCGGCTCAACGCTGTGGCGAAGCGGCATGACCCGCATCGCGACAAAATCGAAAGCCAAGCCCAAAATCACGCTGTGATGCGTTCTTCTTCCTCGGTCGGCTCGCGCAGGACATAGCCGCGACCCCAGACTGTCTCGATAAAGTTGCTGCCCTGACTCGCATTGGCCAGTTTTTTGCGCAGTTTACAGATGAACACGTCGATGATCTTCAATTCCGGCTCATCCATTCCGCCATAGAGATGATTGAGGAACATCTCCTTGGTCAAGGTGGTGCCTTTGCGCAGCGAAAGCAGCTCCAGCATCTGATATTCCTTGCCGGTCAGATGGACGCGGGAGCCTGAGACCTCGACGGTCTTCTGATCGAGATTGACGATGAGATCGCCTGTCGAGATGACAGATTGCGCATGTCCTTTCGATCGCCTCACAATAGCGTGGATGCGGGCGACGAGCTCGTCCTTGTGAAAGGGCTTCGTCAGATAATCATCGGCGCCAAAGCCGAGGCCTTTGACCTTATCCTCGATCGCAGCGAGCCCCGACAGGATCAGAATCGGCGTCTTGACCTTGGCGATCCGCAAGGTGCGAAGCACCTCATATCCCGACATATCGGGAAGGTTGAGATCGAGGAGAATGATGTCGTAATCGTAGAGTTTGCCAAGATCGATGCCCTCCTCTCCGAGATCCGTCGTATAGACGTTGAAATTCTCAGATTTGAGCATCAACTCTATGCTTTGCGCTGTCGCGCTGTCGTCTTCAATCAGTAAAACGCGCATCTGAGGTCCCCACCTTGCCCCCGTCGGCCGCCTGCCGGCGCGCGAGATCGTCTGGAGGCTCCGCCGGGCTCGCGGTTCGGCCCGATTGCGTTAACTCCTCGCCACGAATTTCGTAACCTTAACGGGCATTGGTTAATAAATACATTCCCGCTGAATGACGATTTTCGCTTCGGCGGATCTGATTCTTCCAAAAAGGTTGAACTGCCGATTCGCAATCGCCATCACTCATCACACATTGGCGGAACTAGCTTGCGCGACGAAGGATAAATGCATTTTTAAGTGAAATTTTGTGGGATGGGCCGAAAATGGCGGGCAAGGAGGGAATGGCCGCAATCTCTTTGATGAAGTTGAAGGAATCGGAGCCCGAATTTCAAGCAATCTCGCGCCGGTAACGAATGGGCAACTTTGCTGCTGCAAACTTTGCGAGTCGGAAGAAATTCTGGGTCTTTTCCGCTCAGGGTTAACCCGCTGCTCGGAAGCAAAGCTCATTTGGAGTTCAAGGGTATGAAGCTGCAGGAAACAGTCGTGCGCCTCAAGCGGTTTCAAATCGAGGAAAAGCGCCGCCGCGTCACGCAAATCGAATCCATGGTGGCCGAATTTTCCAAAATCGCGCGCGAACTCGACCAGGAAGTTGCGCTCGAGGAGCAGCGCGCCGGAATCTTCGACACTTCTCACTTCGCTTATCCGACCTATGCGCGCGCCGCCCGCACGCGCCGAGACAATCTGCATCGATCGTCTGAGGAGTTGATGAGCCAACTCGAAGACGCGAGGAATCGCCTGGAAGAGGCGCTTGCCGACCTCGGAAAGTCATATGTCGGCGACGGTCGCGAAAAAGCGCTGGACTCAATCGCCGAGATCGCGAGCGGCCCGCTCGAGGGTCAGCCGCTCCGATTGCGCGCCGCCCAAGCCTGAACCAGCCGAACTGGCGCTCGCCGGCGCATATTTCGATCGGATGCAGTCGCCCGATCGATGAGATGCCCAAACTTGGGAATCAAGGCTGCCCGTCGGGGGCTTTAGCCTCAGCTGAGCCTGCGATTGTCCAGGCTGATTTCGCCGCCGCCGAACGCCGCCGCCTGCAAGAAGCCGCCAGCTATGGCGACGTCCTTGAGGAAGTGCAGCGTCTCGTTCGCATCGCCAAAATTGTGATGGAATATCAACGCCGTCGAAAGCGAATAGAGCGCCAATGCCGCGCCGACGAGACGGGTTTGATAGCCAAGGAGGAACAGCGCACCGCCGCCGAGCTCGACAATGATGGAGATCCAGTAGCAAAGATCGGGGAACGGCAGTCCGGCCGAGACGATGAAGGTCTTGGTCGCGGCCGGCGCCGTCAGCTTGCCGATGGCGCTCACAAAAAACAGCGCCACCAAAAACAGTCGTCCCAAGGCGGGCGCGTAACGTTGCAGATAAATCATCGGGTTTGCCTTTCAAACGTTGATTCGGCCGCCTCGGCCGAGCATTTAGCCGTGCAGTTTTTTGGCGGTCTCGGCAATCTTGCGACCCTGATAGCGGGCGCCGTCGAGTTCGTTCTGGCTTGGCTTGCGCGAGCCGTCGCCGCCGGCGATGGTGGTCGCGCCATAGGGCGAGCCGCCCGTCACTTCGTCGATTTTCAACTGGCCGGCGAAGCCGTAGTCCAATCCGACGATGGTGAGGCCAAGATGCAGCAGGGTGGTGATGATCGAGAAGAGCGTCATCTCCTGACCGCCATGCTGCGAAGCTGTTGAGCTAAACGCGCCGCCGACTTTGCCGTTGAGGGCGCCGCGCATCCACAGGCCGCCCGCCTGGTCGAGGAAATTGGCCATTTGCGCGCTCATGCGGCCAAAGCGCGTGCCCGTGCCGACGATAATCGCGTCGTAATCAGCCAACTCGTCGATGGTGACGATCGGGGCCGCCTGATCGACTTTGAAATGGGACGCTTTGGCGACTTCGGGGGAGACGAGTTCGGGCACGCGCTTGACGTCGACTGTGGCGCCCGCTTGACGGGCGCCCTCCGCGACGGCATACGCCATAGCTTCGACGTGGCCGTAAGCCGAGTAGTAGAGAACGAGAACTTTAGCCATTTTATCCCTTTAAGTTGGTTAGTCAGACTTTAGAAATGGCGGGTCGCCATTAGGCCGCGTCGACCAGAACGATCTCTGAATCTTCGAGAGCTTTGATTTTCAGGACCGCTTCGTTCTGGATGGCCCCGCCATCGCGCGCGTCAAGACGCACGCCATTGACCTCGATAGCCCCTTGCGCCGGGACTAGATAGCCGCTGCGCTCGACGCCGAGCGGATATTCTACAACCTCGCCGGTCTTCAGCGTGGCGCCGAGCACCCGCGCATCCGCCCGAATCGGCAAGGCGTCGGCATCCCCCTCGAAGCCGCTAGCCAATGCAACGAGACGCCCATCGCGGTCGGATTTCGGAAAGGGCTTTGCACCCCATGACGGGGCGCCGCCGCGACGGGTCGGCTCGATCCAGATCTGAAAGATCTTCGTTGGCGCGGCTTCGAGATTATATTCCGAATGCCGGATGCCCGTGCCTGCGCTCATCACCTGGACGTCGCCGGCCTCGGTGCGTCCCTTATTGCCAAAATTGTCCTGATGCGTGATCGCGCCTTGCCGGACGTAGGTTATGATCTCCATGTCGGCATGAGGATGCGCGGGAAAGCCGGTGTTCGGAGCGATCTCGTCGTCGTTCCACACCCTCAGAGCGCCAACGCCCATGCGTTTTGGGTCATAATAGCTGGCGAAGGAAAAATGGTGCTTGGCCTTGAGCCACCCATGGTCGGCTCCGGCAAGTCCCTTGAAGCTTCTGCGTTCGATCATTTCAAATCCTCTGTCGCGTCCTCAAAGAGCGCTATCGTTTCACGGTGAACGACCATGCTCGAGCTGTTTCGCTATATTTACGACCGGTGTATGATAAAAAAATAGAAAGTCTGGAAAGTCACCCGTTCGAGATTTTTATGGCAAAACTCCCCGATCTTGAGGGACTCGCGATCTTCGCCAAGGTGGTGGAGATGCGCTCGATCGCCGCGGCGGCGGCTGATCTGCGGCTCTCCGCGCCGACCGTTTCCAAGGCGTTGAGCCGGCTTGAAAAGCGCCTCGGCGCGCGGCTCTTCAATCGCACCTCGCGCCGGCTCGCGCTTACCGACGCGGGTCAACAGCTGGCCGCGCGAGCGATTCGCCTCGTCGCCGACGCCGAAGCCGCCGAGGCAGACCTTCTGGCGCAGTCGGCGACGCCGCGCGGGCTGGTGCGGCTTGCGGCGCCGATGTCGTTCGGTCTCAGGGAGGTGGCGCCCCTTCTCCCGGAGTTCTTTGCGCGCTGCCCGGAAGTTTCCGTTGATCTTCATCTCAGCGACGCCACGGTCGATCTCATCGGCGATGGTTTTGATGCGGCCTTGCGGGTGGGTTTTCTGCCGGATTCTTCCCTGGTCGCCCGTCGGCTTTGCGCGACGCCCCGATTTACCGTCGCCGCGCCCTCCTATCTGAAACGGCATGGGCGACCGACGCATCCAGCGCAACTCAGCGAGCACGCTTGTCTTGGCTACGCTTATCTTGCGACCCCCGACGTCTGGCGTTTTTCCAATGCGGCCGGCGAGGAAGTGGCGATTCGACCCGCGGGCCCGCTGCGCGTCAATAATGGCGACGCGCTGATGCCCGCCTTGCTCGCGGGCGTTGGCGTTGGCGATCAGCCGGAGTTCATCGTCAAGGAAGCGCTTGCCGATGGAAGTCTCGAGATCGTCCTGACCGATTGGCTGACGCCCCAGGGCAGCCTTTACCTCGTGACGCCGCCCGGCGGTCCGCGTCCCGCCCGCGTCGAGGCTCTTTGCGATTTCCTCGCCGAGCGTCTGGCCCGGCGGAAATAGCCAGGTGGCAATAGCCAGCCCGCCCCTTGCGCTTTTGAGCTGCGAAGAAAACCTATTGGCTATGGCTTTTTCGGCGAACGGGATTTTCCAAGATGAGCCTCGATCTCAAAATCAAGCGCGTTTACGATCCGCCGGAGGCTGGCGACGGCATGCGCATTCTGGTCGATCGGATCTGGCCGCGCGGCGTAAGCAAAGAGGCCGCCGCCCTGACGCTATGGCTGAAAGAGATCGCTCCCAGCACGGAACTGCGCAAATGGTTCGATCATGACCCGGCGCGCTGGAGCGAGTTTCAAAGCCGCTACCGCTCTGAACTGGACGCCAACCCGGACGCGGTGGCGCAGCTTCGGGATCTTTTGAAAAAAGGGCGCGCGACGCTTCTCTACGCCGCGCATGATGCGGAGCATAATAACGCGCTTGTTCTGGCCGACTATATCCATCAAACCAATCGCCGCCCGCGATAGATCCATCCGTTGCGCCGCCCGCCGCGCATGAGGCGGCGATCAGTTGGTTACGCGTGGGCCGCCATTCGACCTTTGAGGCTTTGACATGACGCAGAAGATCCTTTCCGAACCTGAGCGCCGCGGGCAGACCATCGATAAGATTGAGACCGAAACCGGGATTGATGATGCAATGATCGAGAAGCTCGTGCGGGCCTTCTATGATCGCGTTCGCGTCGACGCGCTGCTCAGGCCGGTTTTTGCGGCCAAGATCGTCGACTGGGAGCCGCATCTGCAGCAGACGTTCGCCTTCTGGTCGTCGCTGGCTGAGCGGGCGCTGCCACGGTCGGCCAATGCAAAAGCATCTGCCATTGCCGGTCGACGCCAAGCACTTCGACCGCTGGCTGGAGCTGTTCGAGAGCGCGGCGCGCGAAATCTGCCCGCCGCAGGCCGCAGACCATTTCATCGAGCGGGCGCGACGGGTCGCCGAGAGTCTGGAGCTCGGCATCGCCGGGACGAACGGAGTCCTGCTGGGCAAGGGCGAGCGCTACAACAGCATGGCCTGACCTCCCGATAGGCGCTAAAATGCGCCGCATGTCGAAGAGCACGCCCGCCATTCTGGCCCTCGAGCGGACCGGCGTTTCCTTCACGGTGCGTAGCTACGCCTATGATCCCGACGCCGAGCGCATCGGTCTGCATGCGGCCGCGGCGCTTGGCGAGGCTCCTCACCGCGTCCTGAAAACGCTGATGGCGGAAGTTGACGGCAAGCCGGTCTGCGTCATCGTTCCCTCGGACCGCGAGGTGAGCATGAAGAAACTGGCGGCGGCTTTCGGCGGCAAATCGGCCAAAATGATGCGTCCAGCCGACGCCGAGCGGCTGACCGGCTATCATGTCGGCGGCATCAGTCCATTCGGCCAAAAGCGCAAGGCTCCGACCGGAATCGAAGAGGCGGCGCTGCAGGAAGACTTCGTCTTCATCAACGGCGGCCAGCGCGGCTCGCAGGTGCGGCTCAACCCGCGCGATGCCTGCGCCGCGCTGCAAGCAAAGGCTGTATCTCTCACCGCCTGATCAACCCCAAAATTCCAGCCAGAGCCTCACGGAGAAAGAACGCGTTGACCTTGGCGTTGCGATCGCCCTAATGGACGCCCGAAACAGCATCGCCATCGGTTTTCGCCGCGCTGCTTCAAGGGGATAGATGTCCCGGCAATCCAAGAGGTGTTAGACCATGCCGCTCGTTCGAATCGACCTTGCCGAAGGCAAGACAAAAGAATACCGCCGGACCATCGGCGACGTCGTATACGATGCAATGGTCGCGACTCTGAACGTCCCCAAGGATGACCGCTTTCAGGTCATCGCCGAACATCCGGCGAGCGACTTGATCATCGATCCGACCTATCTCGGGATCGCTAGGTCAGCCGAGTGCATCATCATTCAGGTTACGCTCAATGATGGACGGACGGTCGATATGAAGCGCGCCTTCTACAAGGCGGTGGCGGACGGATTGCATCAACGCCTTGCTTTGCGACCAGAGGATGTCGTCATCACCCTCGTCGAGGTCCGCAAGGAGAACTGGTCCTTCGGCAATGGCGTGGCCCAATACGCTTAGGCCCTCTCTGATACAAACTGCTCAGCCGGGAGGGCGCGCAAGTTCGGCGCGCGTCTCGCCGGCAGGGCGGCCTTTGGCGCGGCGTCTCGACAAGCTACGGTCTAAACGCCGGCTACTTCGTGCAGTCGACAAGGTCCTTGTCTTCGATCGAAAACACTTTTCCGGCCTCGATCGATAGATTCTTCACGGCGCAGACGCGGCCTTTTTCGAAGCCGATCTTCACGTCATATTGGCCCGTCGCGACATCGGTGATTTTCAGCCGCTCGTCGTGATCGACTTCGCGGTCCTTGTCGTTCAGACATTGGTTCTCGCCGAAGGCGGCCGCGCCGGAGGGCGAGAGCCGCAGTTCGGTCACGGTCGCGGAAGTGAGGTTCCAGAACCTTGTCGCCTTTTCGGCGGCGATCGCGGGCGCGACGGAAAAAATCATGAGTGCTGCGGCGACAGGACTGAGACGCATTTTCGACCTTTCAACGGCCAACGGCTTCCCTTTTGGTTTTAGCGCCCTCAAAGCGAATTGAACAGGCGTGACAGCCCAGCGGTTGCCTAAATAGAGCCGACGCTCTAGAAGCGACCCTCATCCCCGGGGTTTTTTCATGCGTCCTTCCAATCGCGCCGCCGACGAATTGCGGCCAGTTACGCTCGAACGTAGTGTCGCGCGCTATGCCGAAGGCTCTTGCCTGATTAAATTCGGCGGCACCCATGTGCTTTGCACCGCTTCCCTTGAAGACAAGCCGCCTGCCTGGCTGCGCGGCCAGGGCAGGGGTTGGGTCACCGCCGAATACGCCATGCTGCCGCGTGCGACTCACACCCGCACCCGCCGCGAGTCGACGTCGGGGAAACAGTCTGGCCGCACGCAGGAAATTCAGCGCCTCATCGGCCGAAGCCTGCGCGCCGTCACCAATCTCCAGGCCCTCGGCGAGCGGCAGATCACCATCGACTGCGACGTTCTGCAAGCCGATGGCGGCACGCGGACGGCTGCGATCACCGGCGCCTGGGTCGCCTTGCATGATTGCCTCAAATGGATGCGCGGACGCTCGATCATCAAGGACCATCCCCTGCGCGATCACGTCGCCGCGATCTCCTGCGGCATCTCCAATGGCGGCGCGGTTCTCGACCTCGATTACGCCGAGGATTCGGCCGCTGAAACCGACGCCAATTTCGTCATGACCGGTTCCGGCTCCCTAGTCGAAGTGCAGGCGACGGCGGAGGCCGCAGTGTTCAGCGAGGTTCAATTGCAGGCCATGCTGGCGCTCGCTCGAACCGGAATTGCAAAGCTCGTGGAGCTGCAGAAAAATACGGTCGCGTAAATGCCGCGCGGTTTCGACGGAAAGCTCGTCATCGCCACGCACAATGAAGGCAAACTCGCAGAAATGCGCGAGCTGCTCGATTTCTATGGCGTCGAAGCGATCTCGGCTGGCGAACTTGGCCTGCCTGAGCCAGAAGAAACGGGCTCGACTTTTCAGGCCAATTCCGAACTCAAGGCGCGGGCTGCGGCGAAAGGCGCCAATTGTCCGGCGCTGGCCGATGATTCAGGGCTCTGCGTCGATGCGCTCGATGGCGCGCCGGGCATTTATTCGGCGCGTTGGGCGGGTCCGACGCGAGATTTCGTAATAGGACGGGCGAAGGTCGAAGAGGCGCTACTCGCCGCTGGGGCGAAGCCGCCGTTCAAGGCCCATTTCATCTGCGTGCTCACCCTTGCGTTTCCGGATGGCGAGACGCAAAGCTTTGAGGGCGCGGTGCATGGCCAGCTGGTTTTTCCGCCGCGCGGCTCGCTAGTATTCGGTTATGACCCGATTTTCCTCCCCGACAATTTGACCAAGACTTTTGGTGAAATGACGCTGGAGGAAAAGCATTCCATTCCGCGCGACGGATCGCCGGCCCTGTCCCATCGCGCGCGGGCGTTCCAGGCTTTTGCGCGCGCCTGCTTGGTCGGTCGAGGCGGCTCGAATCCCGCCTGACTGCCTGCGTCATTAGGCTTCACATAAACTGGGGCCGAATGGCTTGATTTCAGGTGCTCCGCACAATATTATTGTTGCAGTGCAATAAAGCTTGCCGCGGCTCAAGGGAGGGCGCGCTATGTCGGTAGTCTGGAACACCAAATATGGATCGCGCCGCGTGCGCTACGATCCGCCGACGCTCAAGGAAGCTCTCCTTGCGGCCCAAGGTTTGACGGACCAGCTGATGGAGCAGGTTGAGATCGCCGCCGCGCTGATGGATCTCCCGGTCGAAGAGGTGCGCGCCGAATTGTTCAAGAGCGCGCCACTGCGTAAAGCCGAGCAAATCGTCACCTCGGGCGGCCGCGTGCCTCGCACGGTGGTCGTAGAGCGCAAGGCGAGCCGGCGCGTTGTCCCCGGCGCTCGCAGCGCTCTCCGCCCGTCGTCTTCAGTCGCGTAATCTCGGAGATTGTCAGGGCGCGGCGTCTTTAGGCTAAGCAGGCCATAGGCGATTGCGCCTTGAAGCATGATCCTGAAAAGTCAGACTTTTCGAATGAGGTATTAGATCTCGGGCGCGCTTTTTAAGCCGTCATGCGCTAGCGAACCAATTCAGCATAGGCCGTAAAGCGCGCCGGAAGGATGGGTTGCGCGCCGGCGATGACCTTGGGCAAGGTTACTCGCGCCATTTTGTAATCATAGCTGAAGCCTATATTCGCCGGCTTTCTGGTCGGCGATTGCGCATTGGTGGCTTCGGGCCGCCGCGTCGCTGCGGTTTCGTCGGCCGCTTCGACGCTCATTTCATTGGCGGCTTGCTTTGTCTTGTCGGCGACCGCGGGCTCTCGTCTTCCCGCCAAATTGTCGAAGACCCACGCAACATTGCGCACCAGTCCGCCAAAGATAGATCCCTGCTCGGCGGGCTGGAGTTCCGCCTGATTGGGAGCAGCGGCCCCTTTGCGCGAGGCGTTCGCGGCCACCATGACGCGCGGCGCGTTGCAATCGCGTATGCCGAGCGCGATCAATTCCGAGCCGCGCAAAACCTTGTAGGTGCGCGTTAAGGCTCCGAGCCGCGCCCGCACGGCCGCAGGGTAGGAATCGAATAGTCGCTGCGACGCCTCGAGGTTGCTGCGATGGTCGCGCGGATCGTAAGCCAGATGAAATTTTAGCGTGCTGTCCGGATAAACGCAGACGTTGGGAAGGCTAAGCGCAAGGGTGCACGCAGAACGGCATTCGTGCAGTCTGACCTCCCGATCCGAGGCCCGGTAGAGTTCGGTCTGATTTTGATACTTGTCCACATAGCCGCCGACGTCCTTCATGACGATAACGGGCGCCGGCATCGGCGGAGGCTCCAGATAACTCAAATCTTAGACCTATTCCTCTTAAGCGTTGTCGGCGCGCAAAAGCTCGCATCGCAATTGTACCGAAACGTGGTGAACGCTTTCTTAAGCAATCAAGCCGAATCTTTTATTCGGATGAAGGCATGTACGCGCAAACCAAGGGTTTTGACTCTAGACTTTAAAGTTGTGACTCTGACTTTAGTTAAGGCGTGACTTTGACCACGCGGAATTCTTGGAGGGGGCGGAATTCTTGCGGCAAATGCCGCGGCCGGCGCAAGCCGCGTGACTGCCGCAGCATGGCGTGAGATAAGATGAGCATGTCTGATCAAAACCTCATCGTCGCTGATCCTGGCTTCGGCATCTATGTGCATTGGCCGTTTTGCCTGTCGAAATGCCCCTATTGCGATTTCAACAGCCATGTCCGCCAGCATCCGATCGACGAAAAGCGCTTCATCTCGGCGTTCAAGATGGAACTCGCTCATCGCGCGAGCTTGACCGCTGGCCGCACCGTGTCATCGATCTTTTTCGGCGGCGGCACGCCTTCCCTGATGCAGGCCGGGACAGCGGCCAGCATTCTTGATGCGATCGCCGCGCATTGGGCCATTGCGCCGCACGCGGAAATCACGCTCGAGGCCAACCCGACCAGCGTCGAGGCGGAGCGTTTTCGCGGCTTTCGCGCAGCCGGCGTCAATCGAGTTTCGCTCGGCATCCAGGCGCTGAACGACGCCGATCTGAAGGCGCTCGGCCGCACCCATACGGCGGCGGAGGCGCTGGCCGCCGTGCAGCTCGCCGGCTCGATCTTCGAGCGTTATTCCTTTGATTTGATTTACGCGCGGCCGGGACAAAGCGTGAAGGACTGGCGTCTGGAATTGGACGCGGCGCTTCAACATGCGCGCGACCATCTCTCGCTGTATCAGCTCACTATCGAGCCGGGCACGATGTTTCAGCGTCTGCGCGATGTCGGAAAGCTTAAAATCCCCGACAATGACCTTGGCCGCGATTTTTGGGACGCAACGCAAGAGACGATGAATGCTGCGGGGCTGCCGGCCTATGAGATCTCCAACCATGCTCGCCCCGGAGCCGAAAGCCGGCACAATCTGATCTATTGGCGCTATGGCGAATATGCCGGCGTCGGGCCGGGGGCGCATGGCCGCATCCTGACCGCGAACGGGCGCCGCGCTCAGGCGACGGAGCGCGATCCCGATAAATGGCTGACCATCGTCGAGAGCAATGGCCATGCGCTGATCGAGGACGAGTTTTTGTCGCGCGAAGAACAGGCCGATGAGTTTCTGCTGATGGGTCTGAGACTCGCCGAGGGCATCGAACCGAACCGCTTTCACGCCATGTCCGGCCGTAGCCTAGACCCGCGCCGAGTGGCCTCGCTCATCTCCGACGGCATGGTGGAATACACGCCGGATGGACGCATCAGAGTGAGCGCGGAGGGCTTTCCGGTGCTCGACGCCGTCGTCGCCGACCTCGCCGCCTAAATGCGAGCGCGGTCGCCTCGACGATCGGGCTCGTCATCTGCTCGTTTAGCAACATAAACCCGCTTGAGCGGCGTGCGGCTGCTCGTCGCCGCGTTGCGGTCGTTTGGTCAGGCGCGCCAGCTCGATGCGCGATAGTTCGCGCGGACACATGCTCGCCACATTCAACGGCTTAATCTAAACGGTCACTCATTTGCGCATGAATCAGGGTCAATCTTTGCCTGCGCGT
Source organism: Methylocella sp. (assembly GCA_037200525.1). Lineage (NCBI taxonomy): Bacteria > Pseudomonadati > Pseudomonadota > Alphaproteobacteria > Hyphomicrobiales > Beijerinckiaceae > Methylocella > Methylocella sp. The sequence goes on from JBBCGG010000001.1 coordinate 1,176,589, forward strand.
CAACGTCGATCATCGTTACGCGACATTAACCGTTAGAGTTTTAATGAGTTCGGTCACCATAGCGGTGGCCATCGCCGCCAAACCGAGAACTGCGAGATTCCATTGCGTCAAACGCGCCCCCGCATGGCTCCCGGAAAGCAGGCCCTAGCCGCGGCGGCTTATGTCGGGGCGGTTTTATGCAGTTTATTTGCAGCCTCCTCGACGGAGACGGCGGTCGCCAACGGCGATACGCGCACCCTCAGTCTTTATCATTCTCACACCGGCGAATCGATCGAAGCGACCTTCCGCGTCAATGGCGCCTATGATCCAGCGGTTCTTGAAAAGCTCAATTGGTTCCTGCGCGACTGGCGCAACAACGATCACACCAAAATGGACGCCCGGCTGTTCGACGTGATCTGGGAGGTCTATCGGACCGCCGGCTCGACCCAGCCGATCGTCATCTTCTCCGCCTATCGCTCGCCGGAAACCAACGCGATGCTGCGCCGGCGCTCGCACGCCGTGGCCGAATATTCCCAGCACATGCTCGGCAAGGCGATGGATACGACCATGCCCGGCATGCAGATGGAAAGGATTCGCGAAATCGGCATGCGACTGCAAAGAGGCGGCGTCGGCTATTACCCGCGTGAGAATTTCGTCCATCTCGATGTCGGCAATGTGCGCTACTGGCCGCGCATGGGCTATGACCAGCTCGCCCGAATCTTCCCGGACGGCAAGAGCGTCGATCTCGCCGCCGACGGACGAGCCCTCCCGCGCTATGAGGAAGCGCGCGCGGAAATTACCGCGCGCGGCGGCATTGCGAGCGATGCGCCGACTTCATCGCAGCAGGGCGGCGGCGGGTTGCTCGGATGGCTGTTTGGCAATCACGACCGCGAGGAAGAAGCCGAGGCGACGCGTGAGCCGGCTCCGCGCGCCCGGACGACGCAAGTCGCCGCCCTCGACAAGACCGTTCCCGACAAGACCGCGACGAAGCGAGGCGCGGCCGAAGCCCCGAAGGCGCCCGTCGCCGCCCCGCCGCCTGCCGCGAGCGTCGCCGCCAATCCGCAGCGTAGCGAGCCGGAGCCGGCTGCGAGCGTAAACAAGACGATTGTCGCCAGCCTCGACCCGGCGTCCGCGCATGACAAGCGCAGCGCTCCCGACGACGCCGACGGCTCGACCGCCAGCCTGCTGAGGAGCAAAACATTCGCGACGTTGGCGCCAATGCCGCCGTCGCGCCCGGTGGATCTTGTCGCTTATGCGGATATCCCGACGCCTCCGACGCGGCCTGACAAGCTGACTCAGGTCGCCGCTTTGACGCCGCAGGCGAGCCCCGCTGCCGCAAATGTGAAGCCGGTCGCCAGAACCGATGCGCTCGGGCCGCTCGCCCGCGCCGCGAGTCTGCCGGTCGTCATCACGCAAGGACCAAAGGATCAGGCCAATCTGCTGCCATCGACCGCGCTGGCCTATGCCGCAGGCGCGCAGCCGACGCTGCGCTCATCGGCGGCGGACGCAAATGCGGGCCAGCAGTCGGCCAAGATCGTGGCCGCGCGGCTTGATCGATCGAATTTCCGCGAGCTCACCAGCGAAACGCCCACGGCCAGCTCCCCTGCGGAATCGGTTTTGGGCCAAGCCGTCACCGGCTTGCGCCAAGCCGCGCGGATCATCCCGGACGCGCTGTCCACGTGGCCATCGGCGGGCTATGTGGCGGTCTTTGGCGCCGCATCCAATTTTCTGGATAGCGCGCATTTCACCAGTAGAGCGGCGGCGTCCAATCCGGCGCCCGGCACAATCACTATTGTAGACGCTGCGCCGCCGCCGCAAGGACGCTGAGTCTTTTCGGCGGGCGGTTAGTTTCTGCAGTTCTGATTCCGGTTTCAACGCTGGGTCTTATCCAAAAAGCGCGACGCTTTTCGGGATCATGCTTAGCCGCTGAGGCGCCCCCCAGAGAGCGCCGCCATGAGCAAAGCCGCTCCAAACGCCGTGAGGGCGAGCGCCGCGGCGAACTCGAATAGGCGCCCCGAAATCATCACCCGCCAAGAGTCGGCTTTGGCGTAATGGGCGACGGTTTGCTTGGCTAGCACCGCCAAACTCGCCAGCGCGCCCGTGGTGATCGCGACGCCGAGCGACATGGCGAGGACCGCGCCGCAGCCGGCGATGAATATCCCCTGCGCCGAAGCGAATACGAGGACGAGGATCGCGCCGGAGCATGGCCTCGAGCCGGCGGCGGCGACGGTCAGCGCAGCGGTCCTCCAGGAGAAACCGGCGTCAAGCGCGCTCGGATCGGGCGCATGGAAATGGCCGCAGCCTGGACCATGCACATGAGCTGCGCTGCAATCATCGGCGAAGAAGCGGCCGCTCACGGAGCCGGTCGCTCCTGCGGGCGTGAACGCGGTGGAGGCAAAGCTCGCCACCGGAGCCTGCCGCCAGGCGGCGACCAGCGCAGCGCCTTTGGCGATGACCAGGGTCGCGCCGAGGGCGATGACGCCGACGTAGCTGACGATTTCCACCACATTCGCGGCGACCGTCATGTGTTTTGCCGTAGTACCCAATATAAGGAACGCAATTCCGACGAGCGCCACGGCGACCAGACCTTGAAGGAGCGCAGCGGCCAACGAAATGACGAGGCCTCGCCGCAGAATTTTTTCATTGGCGACCATGTAAGAGGCGATCACCGCTTTGCCGTGACCGGGGCCGGCGGCATGGAAAACCCCGTAGCCGAAACTGAGACCCGCCAGCGTCCAAGCGGCGGCTCCGCTCTCCTTCGTGGCGCGGACCGCGCCGGTGAGCAGGCGATAGAACCAGCTCTCTTGCGCCAGAATCCAGCCGCTGACCCCGTCGACGCTGGCCGCGCCTTCGTTGACGCCGACCGCGAAAGGATGATGCGCGCCTTGCGCAAGACATTGCGTTGAAAGCGCCATTGCGACGCAAAGCAAAGCCAGCGGCGCAAGCGGCCAAACTCGTAGCGAATGATGCGAAGGGCGTTTCAAACAATCCTCACGGACAGGCGACGATGACGGCGGCCGCCAGTTTGACGCCGAAATCGGAGCCTGGCGATAGGCCGCTAAAAAACGATTCCGTGAGCTTTTTGCTCTCCTCGGCGGCCAGGGGCTTTGCTCCCGTCACATTCGTCGAGCAGCCTTTCGGCGCATCGACGAAGCCGACCGGATTCTCTTTGTCGAGATCGAAAGCCACGAAATAGGTTGGATCATAGACCTGAAAAGAAAAGAGTTTCGGCGCCGCCGGGATTTTTAGCGGCAGCGTGAAGCGCAATACCACGAGCTTGTCCGGCCTTTCCTCCAGGGAATAGTCGAACGGGGCGCCGAACTCGACCTTGACGTTGTGAATCTTGGCGTGGGTGAAATAGTCGAACTCGTTAAGATCATCGACGTTGCTTTTGGCGAGCGGGGCCAGTTCTTCCTTGGTGAGAAGCTGGCCCTTCTTGCCCTGACCTTCCGTGACGAAAGCCGAATACATTTCGTCGAAGACCCAGGAGTGCCGAATAGCCTCGATCTCGCCTTTCGGCCCGAAAATCAGCTGCTCTTGCGCCGTGACCCAGACGTGCGGATGCGCCATGGCGGCCTGTGTGAGCCCGAAGGCGAAAAGCGCCGCGAAAATGAGCCTCAACCAGCAACCTCTGTTCATGCCTCTAGACTTAAAAGAATCTTTGAGCGCAAAAGTCCGGCCAAAGCGAGGCGAAGCCGCCACGGGATTTCCCGGCGGCGTGAAAGTAACCTCGAGATATCGAAATCACGGTTTGGTAAAAAATCTATGATCCGTATCGTCACGCTTGCGCCAGCTAGCTGCGGCGACGCATTCGCATCCGCGGGCGGAAAGACTGAGGGAGACTGCCGCTCTCTTCGCGAGCCTTCGCTCTGGCGGAGCCGCCTCAGCGCGCCATCCAGGCCCGGCGCATCGACTTCAGCACCGCGATGGCGAGAACTGCGGTCAACGTATCGGCTCCAATGGCGACGCTGAACACGGGGATCCAACTGCCGGTGTAGTCATGCAGCAACGACGCCATCGGTCCGCCGAGAATGGAGCCAACCCCCTGCGCCATATAGAGGAAGCCATAATTGGTGGTCGCGTTCCGCATGCCGAAGGTGTCGGTGAGCGTCGAAGGAAACAGCGAGAAAATCTCGCCCCAGCCAAAGAAGACGACGCCCGAGAGCAAGACGAAGGCCAGCGGATTGTGCAGCGTCAGCATCCACGCGGCCATCGCGACGGCCTCCAGCCCAAAGGCCAGAAACATGGTGTTCTCGCGCCCGATTTGGTCCGACACCCAGCCGAAGAAGGGCCGCGTCAATCCATTGGTGAAGCGGTCCAACGTCAGCGCCAGCGGCACCGCGGCCATGCCGAATACCAGCGCTTTGTTCAGCCCGTAGTCAGCGGCGAAGGTGGCCATCTGCGAGGTGACCATCAGCCCCGAGGTGGACATCAGGGCCATCATCGCGAACATCAGCCAGAACAGCGGCGTACGCAGCATCGCGCCGGGCTTTGTGTCTCGCCCCGAGGCTTCGGACTTCGTCACATGCTCTCCGCCCGCCGGCGGCGTTTTCAGTCCGAGCGCCGCCAGCACGCCGACGACGCCGAAGATAATGCCGTAGATCATTAGCGCGTGACGGAAGCCGCTTGAGGCGATGATGAAGGAGATCGGAAAGGTAGTGAGGATGGCGCCCATGCCATAGCCTGCTGCGACCAAGCCGACCGCGAAGCCGCGCCGATCCGGAAACCAGCGGACCATCAGCCCGACGACGCCGATATAAACGATGCCGGTGCCAAGGCCGCCGAGCAGCCCATAAGATAAATATAGCCCCACCAGCGAGGTGACGCCCGAGGAAATGACCCAGCTTATCCCGGTCAGCGCCACGCCGGCGGCTATCAGCAGGCGCGGACCGAAGCGGTCGATCAAATAGCCCTGAGCGGGGGAGAAGAAGGTTTGCAGCACAATCAGCAGCGAAAAGGTGACCTGAATCGCCGCGGGCGCTGCGCCGAGTTCCGCACCCCAGGACCGAGCGAAAAGCGTCCAGACATATTGCGGGCTGGAGATCGCCATCATGCAGATCAACCCGAGCAGAAGCTGGACCGAGCGCGTCCTGGACCGCACGGCCGGCGAGGCCGGCGCTTTAACGGCAACAGTATCGGCGGAAGCGGAATTCATAAGGCGCGCCTCTCCGGCAGCGCTCACGGAGGCGATCGATCAAAGCATCGCCCTACCGTCCGCCGGCGGTTCGAGTCCAGGCAAGCAGGAACCATGCCGTGGGTGAGCGCGAATTCGACGTCCGGCGCAAGCCGGTTCAATGCGACGTCAGCTCAATACACGTCAGCCTGATAGCGGCCGCTTTTCTTTAGATCCTGCACGAAGGCCTGCGCCGATTTGAGATCGACGCCCTGATGCTCCGCAACAATGTCGATCATCGCGCGCTCGACGTCGGCCGCCATGCGCTTGGCGTCGCCGCAGACGTAGAAATGCGCGCCTTTGCTCAGCCATTTCCACAGAAGCTTGCCGTCTTCGCGCATTTTATCCTGCACGTAGGTTTTGACGCCGCCATCGCGCGACCAGGCAAGCGAGAGCTTCGACAGGGCGCCTTTGGCCAAGAAGCCTTGCCATTCGTCTTCGTAGAAGAAATCGGCGGCGCGGCGCTGATGCCCAAAAAATAGCCACGCGCCCCCGGCGGCGCCGGTCGCCATGCGCTCCTGTAAAAACGCGCGAAACGGAGCCACTCCCGTACCGGGGCCGACCATAATGATCGGGATATCGGTCTGGGGCGGCAGCGCAAAATTATGCGCCTTCTGCACATAGGCCTTGAGCCGTGCCCCCGGCGTGATGCGCTCGCCCAGCCAGGACGAGGCGGCGCCGCGCCGGACCCGATCATGGATCAGATAGCGCACGTGATCGACTGTGAGCGAGACCCTATGCGGATCGGCTTTGGGCGAGGAGGAGATCGAATAGAGCCGCGGCTGCAGCAGCTCGAGGCTTTCCACAAAGGCTTCGGGATCGGGACGAATGCCGGGGAATTTCTCGAGCGCCGCGAGAACGTCGAGCGTCGCCGCGTCCCCCTCCGGGTCTTCCCCTTTGGCGAGGCTTTTCGCCATTCGCCGACGCTCCCCGCCGACCATATAGGAGATCAGTTCGAACAAGATGTCGGGCGCCGCGCCGAGCGAGAGATCCTGCAAAAGAACCTCCCGCAAATGCCGCCCGGCGATGGGAAAATCCGCCGGCGCATCGATCGCGCGCAATACGGCGTCTACAAGGGCTGGATCATTTTGCGGAAAAACGCCCAAACTATCGCCAACGGCGTAGGCAAGACCGCTTTCGCTAAGGTCAAATTCAATATGGAAAGTCGACTTTTCCGAATCTTCTTTGTTGAGCCGCGCGCGGGATAAAAACCTGACTTCCACGGGATTTTCCCGCGCAGAGCCGAGGGGCTTTTGCGGTTTTGCGGCAGCCGCAGAGGCCGGCGCCTCGTCTAGCGCTGGAGGCGGACCGCCTGCTTGAGCTTCCTCAAACAAGGCCTTCAACGCGCGGGCCGTCGGCTTCTCGCCGGGCGCGCAAAGATTGAGCCTCGTTTCCGCGCCGCCCGCGATGGCGTCCGCATATTTTTCGCAATCATAGCCGCACTGGCCGCAATCCTGCTGCGCCATCGCCGCCATCATCCGCAGACGCAAGGGGCGCCCGGCCGCAAGCTTTGTGCGATCTTCGAGCGGAATCGATGGGTCGTGCCAGGTGATTTCCTCTTCGGCCTCAACCGGGCTCATGACGGCCGCGCCTTGCGCCGCAGAGATGTCAGGCGCGATCAGGCCGGCGACAAAACCATTGAGCCAAGCGCGCTGCTCAGCCGTAAAAGGCGCGCTTTCCGGAATCAACGGAAGCATAGGCGGGGGAGATTGATGCAGGCTCATGCGGCGACTTTTACGACCATATCTTTGAGAGCTTCAACTGTGCGGTTTGCCGTGAAACTTTGGAATGTCTGATCCGGCGTGGTCCGGTAGGCGAGATAGGCCTGGAGCAGACTCTCCACGGCCCGCGGCGCTTCCTCGGCCTTTACGTCATGGAAAATCTCGCGGCCGATCGCGCCATCGGCGCCAAATCCGCCGCCGACGAAGACGTGAAAACCCTCGACGGCGTCGCCTTCTTCGTTGACGGGCACCCGCGCCCCGATCAACCCGATGTCGCCGATATAGTGTTGTGCGCAGGAGTGATGGCAGCCGGTGAGATGGATATTGACAGGCTGATCAAGTTTGACGCGCGGCTCGCACCATGCGGCGATCTCCTGAGCCGCGCCCTTGGTGTCGGCGGCTGAGAAGCGGCAGCCGCGCGAGCCGGTGCAGGCGATGAGGCTGGCCCGGATGCTGGAGGCCCTCCAGTCGAGACCCGTCGCCTCGACCCGCGCTTGCGCGAGGCCGAGATTTTCTTGCGCAATGCCGGAGATCAACAGATTCTGCCAAACCGTCAGGCGGATATCCCCGTCGCCGCAATCGCGGGAAATTTCGGCCAGTTCGCGCATCTGATCGCTGGTGAGCTTGCCGACTGGAAGCACCAAGCCGAGATAAGACAGCCGAGGCTGGCTCTGCGGATGCGCTCCAATATGAGCGTGGCGATCCTGCAAGGGACGGGGCGCGATGTGGGCGGCCTCGACGCGGGGCAGCGGCTTACCCAGTTTCTCCTCGACCAATTTGAGGAAGGCGTCGACGCCCAAATCGTCGAGCACATATTTGAGGCGCGCCTTGTTGCGATTGGTGCGGTCGCCGCGATCGATAAAAACCAGGACGACGGCGTTGGCGACCTTCGTCGCCTCAGCGGGGTCGATGACGACGCCGGTCGGGCGGGCGAGATCCATATGGCCGGTGATGCCGCCGAGAATCACACGGAAATAGACGCCGGCTGGAATGCTCGCTCCTGGCAGAACCTCAATGGCCTGGAAGCCGATGTCGTTGGTGTCTTCAAGGGTCGGAATCGCGCCGCCGCCATCGAAGGCGACATTGAACTTGCGCGGCAGACCGGACATCGTTCGATCGTTCTGGATGTGAAAATGCCACTCGCGCGCATAGGGGCGCGTGTCGAGGAGTTCGGATAATCCAATGCCGGCGGTTGCATCGCCAGTCACATTGCGAATGTTGTCTGCGCCCGAATGACGCGAAGAGAGGCCAAGATCCTGGATCGCTTCGAGAACATCGGTCGCGTGCTTCGCCTGGATTTCGCGCAGCTGGAGATTGGCCCGCGTCGTCACATGGCAATAGCCGCCGGCGAAGCGGTCGGCGACATCGGCGAGGCCGGATAATTGCCAGAATTTGAGAATGCCGTTGGGAATGCGCAGACGGCACATGTAGGAATCTTGCGTCGGCGCGACGTAGAACAGGCCATAGTAACGCCAGCGGAAATTATCCGCGGGCTTGGGAAATTCATCGCGAGCCGCCTGCCCTTTCAGGCGATCATAGGCGTCGAACGGATGTTCCTCGCGTTTCCATTTTTCCTGATCGGCGAGCTTTTTGCCCTGCGCCTCGAAGCGCGCCATGGCCGCAAGATGCGGCGCATCGGGTCCGCTTGGGGCCGGGGAGGAGCCGAGGGACGAGGCAGAGGCCAACCCCTTGCCGACGCGAGCAATCTGCAGGCCCGCCCCAAAGCCTTCAAGGTAGCGCTTTTGTTCGGGAGTGAAGTCGCCGCTCATCCATGTCTCCGGCCAATGATGGAAAAAGTGCGTTTGGGCCGAGTGGGTTTACAAGCAAGTTTTGCGCCAAAACAAGCCCCACGCTCTAGTCGCGCCGCATCATAGCCGGAAGCTTCGCCGGGCATATCGATTTTCTGTTGATTGACGGCCGCCGATAGGGCATAGGATCGCGATTGGTTTCAAACCGGCCGCAGCGGCCGGTTGTTTATATTCTGGGATCTGTCCGATGAAAGTCCGTAATTCGTTGAAATCGCTGCGTACTCGCCATCGCGACAACCAGCTGGTGCGGCGTAAGGGCCGCGTCTATATCATCAACAAGACGCAAAAGCGCTACAAAGCCCGTCAGGGCTGATGGTTCCGGCGCAATAAGCGCGCCGGAATTCAAATGACTTTGACCTTTTGAGCTTGTCTCTTTAGGCTGCGCCGATGCGCAAACCGCTCATTCTTTTGATATGCTTGGCGCAATTGCCTAGCGCGGCGTTCGTCGCTCAAGCTTTCGCCGACGACAAACGGCCGGGCGGCCTCCCGGGCGATTGGCGCACGCTCGGCGATGGTAAGACGCCAGAGCAATCGCCTCCGCGGCCTTTCGATTTTGGCCTCGATGGCTTGGTCCAGTCTCCCCGCCTCGCGCCCGGCCTCGGACAAAAGAGATTGGAGCAAGGCGAGCGCAAAACGGCGCCGGGCGCTCCAAGCGGAGCGTCGAATTCAGCCAATGATGCATCCGCCGCGCAAGCTGCCAAAGCCAGGGTCCGCGCCGAAAACCTCAAGAAAGCGATGGCCCCAAGGCCAGACCCCGCCGCGCTGCGCCAGCGCGCGCTTGATGAACTGTTCAAACAGCTGCGCGCCGCAACCGATCCGCGGGAGGCGAGGGATGTTGCGCAGGCTGTAGAGCGGGTATGGCTGCAATCCCAGTCCGATACAGCCAATTTGCTCATGCAGCGCGCGTTACTTTCGATTCGGAGCCAGGATTATCCTGTGGCGCTTTCGCTGCTCGATAAAATTCTGGATCTGGAGCCGGGCTGGGCGGAGGCTTGGAATCAGCGCGCGACCATCCGGTTTCTAACAGATGACCCGGATGGCTCCATGGCCGACATCGATCAGGTGATCAAACTGGAGCCGCGTCATTTCGGGGCGCTGGCTGGGATGGGCATGATCTTGCAGCGCGCCGGATTCGACAAAAGGGCGTTGGAGGTCTTCAACAAATCGCTCGAAATTTACCCTGAGCAGCCGGATGTCAAAGAGACGGTCGAGAAGCTTACTCTCGACGTCGAAGGCCGCGACCTCTGAGAATGCCGCCTGAGCGCGCGCCGCCTCAATGTGGAGGCCGCCCTGCAGCCTCCGGTAAATCTATTGATTCTGAGACCAGCCGTCGTCCCACATTGGCGATGGCAGAACGGGATGCATGATCCGCCAAGCTCTGGCGGAAATCGCCGAGCGCCGCATCGGCGCGTAGGCGAGCGGCTCGCGCGAGCGCCATGACCATGCTGTTGCATAGCTCTCTTCGATGTTGCGCTGGTGGCGGGCGTAGACCCCGCGCCGGCGTTCCGACCTTGCATAATGAGCGCTGTGTGGCGGGACGCCGGAAATCGAAATGTCGGCGCCTTCCGCCTGCACCATGCCATACAGCAGCGCGGCGTTGCCGGGAGCAAGACGAATGCATCCGTGTGAAGCAGGGCGGCCGAGATCGGCAGTCGAATAGGTGCCGTGAATTGCATAGCCGCCGTTGAAAAAGATCGAATAGGGCATTGGCGACATATGATACTTGTGCGAATAGTGCATTCGCTGCAATTGACTTGGCCGAAAATGCCCGCGCGGAGTCGCATAACCTGATCGCGCCGTCGAGACGGGCCAATCATAACTGGCGCCCTCGGCGTTCACATGCATCGTTTGCGAGCTGAGATCAATGGCGATATAAACCCTCGCCTCGGCTTGCGTCGCGGACAATAGACCGCATCCAATAGCGCAGATACCGACGATCTTACGCATCGCGAGCCTCCCGGCGGGGCTGGCCATGCCAGCCGCTAAGACGGTCTCACCTTATTACATTACCGTAAATCTTAAAGTTTCATTAAGGTTAACGCAGCTTTTTCTGCGTTGCGATAGGTAATGATTTGCCACAGCGCCCGGCTCCAATCAGTCGCCTATACTGACGGTTATAGCGGCGCCTTCGCTTTGCATTCAGCCGCAGCGGAACCTGTTAAGAGGAGCCTTGATGGATATTCTGCGCGGCGCTCTCGGCCTCATTGCGCTTCTCGGCCTAGCTTGGTTAATCAGCGAAGACCGTCGCCATCTGCGCTTGCGCATCGTTTGCGCCGCCCTCGCGCTGCAAATCGGCCTGGCGCTGCTGCTGCTCAAATTTCCGCCCGCCGCCGCGTTTTTCTTCTCGTTGAACGCGGCGGTCCTGGCCTTGCAGACAGCGACCGACGCCGGGACCTCTTTTGTGTTCGGCTATCTCGGCGGCGGCCCGGCGCCTTTCGCGGAGACGGAGCCTAGCGCCAGTTTCATTCTCGCCTTTCGCGCCTTTCCGCTGGTGCTGGTCATCAGCGCCCTGGCGTCGCTCCTGCTCTATTTCGGAATTCTTCAGCGCATCGTCGGCGCCCTCGCGTTCGCGCTGCGCCATACGCTCGGCGTCGGCGGCGCGCTCGGTCTTGGCGCCGCGGTGCACATTTTCGTTGGCATGATCGAAGCGCCGCTACTGGTGCGGCCCTACCTGAAAACCATGTCGCGCGGCGAGTTGTTCGCCCTCATGGCTTGCGGCATGGCCGGGATCGCCGGCACTGTGATGGTCATCTACGCCGCCTTGCTTCGTCCGGTCATTCCGGATTCGCTCGGCCATATTCTCATCGCCTCGATCATCTCGACGCCAGCGGCGCTCGCCGTCGCCGCCATCATGGTTCCGTTTGATCAGAGCGCAGGCAAGGCCGCGCGCCTCGAACTGGTCGATCCCCCCTCGACCGCCATGGAAGCCATCGCTCGCGGCGTCCACGACGGCATCGGGATAGTCGCCAATATCATATTCGGATTTCAGCCGATCATGTGGCTGATAGGGATTCCGTGGGCCGAGACGGCTACGGCGGCGACGCTGATGGGTGCGAAAACCGTCCTTAACGAATTCGTCGCCTATATCGATTTATCGCGCCTGCCGACGGAGGCTTTGAGCGTGCGCTCAAAACTGATCATGACATACGCGCTCTGCGGCTTCGCCAATTTCGGCAGTCTTGGCATCATGATCGGCGGCCTCACCGCCATGGCGCCTGAGCGCAAACACGACATTGTGGCCCTGGGCTTCCGTTCGATCATCGCCGGGACGCTGGCGACGTGTATGAGCGGCGCCGTCGTCGGCATGCTGATCTAATCGCGCCCTACAAAAACAACCAGGTAACAAGCGCAAAGAGCGGCAGCAGGATCGCGCCGGACCACAGCATGTAAGGGAAGAAACCCGGCATGCTGACGCCGGCGTTGCGGGCGATTGCGTAGACCATGAAATTCGGCGCGTTGCCGACATAGGTATTGGCCCCCATGAACACCGCGCCGAGCGAAATCGCCGCCAGCGTATGGCTGAGCGGACCCATCAGCGATGCCGGCTCGCCGCCGGCGAGCTCAAAGAACACGAGATAAGTCGGCGCATTATCAAGAAAGGACGACAGCAATCCTGTCGCCCAAAAATAGACCGGATTGTTCGGCGAGCCGTCCGCGTGCTCGAGAAGCGCGATGATTTCGGAAAACGCTCCATTCCTTCCGGCCTGGAGCATTGCCATAACCGGGATGATGCATATGAAAATGCCGGCGAAGAGATAGGCGACTTCGCGGATCGGCTCCCATTCGAAGCCGTTTTCCGCGCGGACCTTTTTATCGGTCAAGGCCAACGAGGTGAGGCCGACGCCGATCATCGCAACCTCGCGCACGAGGCTTTGCAGTTCGATCTTTGTCCCGAGCAGATCGAAGCTTATGCCCGGGCGCCAAACCCCGCTGGCGACAATGGCGGCGATCGCCGCCCCGATCAGCGCAATATTGATGAGGCCGGCGACGCGCAGATCGCAGCCTTCAGCCTGCGCGATTGCGGGCTTTGCTTCGCGCCGGCAAAAATAGGCGTCAATGAGGAAAAACAGCAGGAGCAAGACGCCGGCCGTAAATAATGTCTCGCGCCAAAGCGTTCGCAATGTCCAGAAAAAATCGACGCCGTGCAGAAAGCCAAGAAACAGCGGCGGATCGCCGAGGGGCGTCAACGCCCCGCCGATATTCGACACGAGAAAGATAAAAAACACCACGACATGCGCATTGAAGCGCCGCCCTGCGTTGGCGCGAATGAGCGGCCGGATCAGGACCATCGAGGCCCCCGTGGTGCCGATAAGGTTCGCTATCGTCGCGCCCAAAGCAAGGATCGCGGTATTGACGAGCGGCGATCCGGCGAGCCTGCCGGTAACGGCGATGCCGCCCGCTGCGGTGAACAGCGCGAACAGCATGAGAATAAAGGGCGCATAGTCGAGCGCCATATTGTGGAAGAGAGCGTGGAGCGTCGCGGGAAACCCCGCAACGGCTGCGAGTCCGGCGAGCGCCAGCAACGCCCAGAACGCGGCGGCCTTGGCGTAGTGAATATGCCACCATTGCTTGACGAGAAGGGGCCCAAGGGCAATCGACAGCAATATCCCGACGAAAGGCAGCGCCAGCGGCAGGGGTAGTTTTGAGCCGTCAAGTCCGGCGGCCGCAGCCGGCAAGGAAGCCAGGGCAAAGCAGGCGAGGGCTATAATCGCGGTCGCGGCCGCGCGCCTAAAAGCCGTCATGTCGCCTCGACAAATTCCCACTAACGGCCAAGATCAAGGGTAGTTTTACGGGCGGCCGCGAGACGCCGCAAGCTCCGGCTTGTTTAAAGCCTGACGGCTCGCCCCGCTACCTCGTACGCCTTGATCTTGGCCGCAGACGTGCTAAGGCGCCGCGTTTACAGAGCATCAATTCCGGCGTTGTGACGCTGAAGCCAGCCTAGCGCTGCGCTGCGCGCGGATGCCTGAAGATCCAAATCGGCCTTGGGGAATTGGTTTATGAGCCAAGAATTCACTTTGTTTCTGAGCACATTTGCGACGCTTCTCGCGATCATCAACCCGCTGGAGGCCCTACCGGTTTTTCTCAGGCTTCTGCTCGGCAAGAGCCCGGAAGAACATGCGGCGGTCGCACGCCAATCCTGCCTTTATGCTTTGCTGTTGATGCTGTTCTTTCTGCTGTTCGGCACATTGATCCTGCGGTTTTTCGGGGTGCCCTTGAGCATGGTGCGCATCGTCGGCGGCATCATCCTGATGAAAATCGGCTTCGAGCTTTTCGCGCCTTCGCCCTCTTCATCGATCATCCCGCCGGAAGGCGCGCAGAGCGACTCCAACATCGCATTCGTGCCGCTCGCCATGCCGATCATGTTCGGTCCAGGCGCGATCGCGACCATCCTCGGCATGGCTGCGTTCGTCAAGAAGGCCCAATCCGAGACCTCCGCCTTCGCGGCCATTGTCAGCGCGATTGTGGCCACTATGCTCGTTAACTATTTATGTCTGGCCTATGCGGGTTCGTTGGTTTCGCGCTTGGGGTACATGGGCATTGGCGCGATTACCCGCATAGTCGGCTTCTTCGTGTCGGCCATTGGCGTGGCCTTGATCTTCGATGGGATCATCGAGGCCCTGCAGACGCATGGACTAACAATGCTGCATTGATCCTGTGTTAATCGCTCAAGCCGCAGCTTGTGAACTTGCGGATGGCAGCCGACTGGAGCGGTTCTGCAAGGTTCGATCGGCGACCAGCGACAGGCCAGCGTCTTGAGCTATGCCTTGCTCGCTATAAAAAACATCGTTTCTGACGCGAACTTGAAAGTTTCTTCGAAACCTTTACCGGCGCCAAACATTCCATAAGGAGCAGTCGATTTCAGGGAGAGTAGAGCAATGAGCGCAGTTGAGACGACGAAGAAAGCGATGTCGACCCGCGGGTTTGCCTCGATGGATCCTGAGAAACAGCGGGCGATCGCACGTAAGGGCGGCGAAAGCGTTCCGCATGAAAAGCGCAGCTTTTCACAAAATCCAGGTCTAGCAGCTGAAGCTGGACGCAAGGGTGGACAGAGCGTCAACCCCAACAAGCGCAGCTTCTCGCGTAATCACACGCTAGCGTCCGAGGCTGGCCGTAAAGGCGGGCACGCCTCTCACGGCGGCCCGAAAAAAACCTTGGCGACCGAATGATCGGAGAATTCCGCAATCGTCGCGGCGGATTCGGCAGCGTGTAATGCGCTGCCGTTTTTTTGCCGGGATGTTTGAGGGCCGACGCGGAAAACATGAAAACGATTGAGCTGCTGTTTTCGGCGGCGGTGGCTGCCCGCGCGCAAGCTTACGCGCCTTATTCCGGTTTTTCCGTGGGAGCGGCGCTTCGCACGCCTTCCGGGGCAATTTTCTCCGGGGCGAATGTCGAGAATGCAGCCTATCCGGTTGGCATATGCGCGGAAGCGGCGGCAATCGCCGCAATGGTGGTCGCCGGCGAGCGGCAGATCGCTGAAATTCTGATTATCGGCGAAGGCGCGGCTTTGGTGACGCCCTGCGGAGCCTGTCGGCAGCGCATATTTGAATTCGCCAGCGAGGGGCGCACGGATTCATGTCGCCGTGCCGGATGGCGTCCGCGCCGAGTTCACGATCGAGGCGCTGTTGCCGCACGCTTTTGGCCCAAACATCGAGAAACTGCCGAGTTAAGCAGAAATCTCAAAACCGGCTTCGGGCGAAGGCTACTTAAAATAACAATATAGTTGCTTGATCAATTCAATTTGAATCGATCAAGCTCCCGCGCCCGGTCACGGCGCGGGCGATAAAAAGCCCCGGCGTTTCTGCCAGGGCTCTGCGAGGATATTGCGTGCCTTAAGCTGCGCGAAGATTTCCTGCCGAAGATTTGCCGGTTCGCTTATCGGCAATTACTTCGTAGTTGATCTTCTGGCCTTCTTGCAGGTGACGCATCCCAGATTGTTCCACAGCGCTGATGTGGACGAATACGTCCTTGCCGCCATCATCTGGCTGTATGAAGCCGTATCCTTTGTCCGGATTAAACCACTTCACAGTTCCCGTCGTCATATAGTATATCCTTAGAATCGTAAAGAAACGGACGTCAATCGATGACGCCGGTGTCGCATCGTCGTTTTAAGAAGGTCGTCAGCAGGCGCACAAAAATGCGAGGCCAAGTCGTCGGCAAAAACACGACACTTGTAATCATATGTCGAACTCGCGCTAAAAACAAGAGGCTCTGCGTCATTTTGACGAATTGCGCGAACGTTCCGCGCATGGGAACACAAAAGCCTTTGCGCCGATCCAAGAACTTCGCTCCAAGAGAAGTCGGACGGTCGACAAATTTGAACCATGCGGCGGAGTTTTCGGCGAGGTGCGCCCCGCGCAGGCGTAATTCCTGGAAATCGTTTCGATCCGGCTTCGGCCCATCAACTTGGGGTCGAACGTCCGCCCGCAAGGGTTGCGTCAAGCGGCGCGCCAATCGTCAGGTCTCCGACGCTATAACGCGACAGGACCCAGATCGCCGATCGTCGTCGAGTTCGGCAAAAGGCCGCGCGCCCAGGCGTTGATCGAATAGTCCCGCGCGCTGCTTCCGGTAACCTCGAACAGATGATAAGCGGCGCGATTATGCCCCGCGGGCCTGATTGCCGAGGCCGACGGCGCCCCGACGACGGGGGTCGGCCGCGCAGGACCCTCAATGTAGCTGACGCCTTGTTTATGATTGTGGCCGTGGAGGATCAGCTCCGCCCCCGTGCGCCGAATCACGTCCTCGAAATCGCGGGCGTCGCTCAATCCGCGTCCGACATTGGAGGCAACCGCGCGCGGCGGGTGATGAAGCATCACAACGCGGACCAAATCACGCCGGGCGCATTCCAGCAGCAGCGCTTCCGTCGCCTCCAACTGCCGCTGCCCCAATCGACCCGAGGCAATGAAAAACGGCGTCGGAACGCCCGATGAAAGGCCGATGAGAGCGACTTGGCCGCGCACCCGCAGATAGGGAAACCGGCTCGCCGCGCGTGGCTCCTCCCGATCGGTCTCTCCGGTCGTCCAGGGCGCAAAGACGCGGGCGAGGTCCGGCAGCGAGCCGCGGACGTAAGCGTCATGATTGCCGGGCACGAAACTGACGTCTGTGGCCGCGCCCAGCGTCTCGAGCCAGTGTCTCGCCAGCTGAAATTCGGCCGGCAGACCGATATTGGCGATATCGCCGGTCACGGCGATATGGTCGGGACGATGCGCTTTGACGTCGGCAATTATATGTCCGAGCGTCGCCATGTCGTGGACCCGCGAGCGCCCTCGCGTCCAGTTCAGATAGCCGGTTACGCGCTTGCCGAAGAGTTCGCGCCGGCGCGGCCGCGGCAGAGGTCCGATATGGGGGTCGGACAGATGGGCAAGAAGAAAACTCACAACCGCGTATTGCAGCGCGTCGCCACGCGCGTCAAGCCACGAAGACGACAATATCCATTGAGCGCGAGGCCGAGGAGCGCGGCGCGGCTCGATAATGAGGCTAACGCGAAATGTGTGTTTTGACACATTAGGATAATGGACTTTCGAGACATATCGCCTAGCTTTTCTTTCAACAATGGGGGTTTGTTGAATTATGTTGCAATTGCTCCGTGGATCGCATGAGCGGGTTGAGAAATCCGGAAGATCAGCCCGCCTCGGCGTCAGAGGCCTTCTCCTCGACGAGAAGGGACGGATTTTTCTTGTGCGACATAGATTCGTCGCTGGCTGGCAACTGCCCGGAGGCCCCGTCCAACGGAACGAAAGCGCATTGATGGCCCTCGCCCGCGAACTTCAGGAAAGAGGCAATATCGCCATGGCCGGCGAGCCTTATTTGCATGGACTCTTTTTCAATGCGAGCGCGCGCGAGAATGTCGCATGTTACGTCGTCCGCAATTTCCGCAGCGACCCTCAGCCGGATGACTTTGACGCTGCCGCCGCTCAATCGGGATTTTTCGCGCCTGATCAACTGCCGGTGGCCCGCAGCCGGGGAACGAGCGCGCGGGTTGGTGAAGTTTTGCATGGACTGTCCGTCGCGCCGACCTGGTAGGGCTCAGGGCGACGCCAGTTTCTGGAGGCGCGCTCGCCCGGATTAACGCCGGACGTCGGCATAAAAGTCGGGGACTTTCCGACAGTGGAATCATGCCTCAAAAAGCAGATAAGATGGCGTGATCCTCCTGACCGAAGATGCCCTGACCGCTATGCCAGATCTTTCCCTCGTTCTTAGCCCGCAAACGCCTGCCGATCTCGCCGCGATCGAGCGGCTTGACGAACGCGCGTTCGGGCCTGGCCGATTCGCCCGCTCGGCCTACCGCCTGCGTGAGGGGGTTGAGCCCGACTATGGCCTGTCATTTGTCGCGAGGGTCGGCACTTTGCTCGTCGGCGCGAACCGGATTACGCAGATTCGCTGCGGCGAAATTCCCGCCCTGTTGCTCGGCCCGCTGACGGTCGATCCGGCGTTTCAGTCCGGCGGCATCGGCGAAGCGCTGGTGCAAAAATCCCTTGAGGCGGCGCGCGCCGCTGGCCACCGCCTGGTCTTGCTGGTGGGGGATCTCCCCTACTATGGCCGAATGGGCTTTGTTCCCGCGCCGCCTGGGCAGCTTATTTTCGTCGGCCCCGTCGACCCCGATCGTCTGCTCTATTGCGAGCTTGTCGAAGGCGCGTTCGCAGAGGCGCGGGGGAAAGTTTTGCGCGCGAGGGTGGAGGCTTGATCCTTTAAATTCGTTGGCCAAGCCAATTCAGTGAATCTTGTTTGCAGTAGGGGGGTACGTCTTCCGTGCGGGCTTTAGTTTTCGATCCTCGCCCTAAGTCTCTTTGACCTTCGAGCCGCTTCGCCCTTCATAAAGCCAGGCCGTCACAACGCTGCCCAGCAGCGCAATCAACCCGAGAAAGCCGATCGCGAGCGGAACGACGCCGACGCCTTTGACTTCGCTGGAGCCGGTGCGCTTGATCGCGGCATAGTCCGAGCCGCCATAGACCGGACTTTCCCGCATCGCGACAAGGCGCGGCAAAGCAATTTCTCCGTCCTCTCCATTGGCGATCCGCCGCACAGTGCCGCCGGTCGCCTCCGCCAGCCCTCTCAATCGCTCCGTTGTCGAGACGACATCCTGAAATTCGCGCGGATTTTCCGGCCCGACATTGGCGAGAACGGATAAGGCCCCATCGCTCAGCCGATAAAGGCCAAGCTCCGAGGCGTCGACGGACGCGCGGGAAAGTCCCGGCTCAGCCGGCGTCAGCGTTGCGGTGGTTTCCTGACCTGACGGCGCGGTGATTTTTACCGGCGGCGTTTCGGGCAGAAGACTCTGGCGCTCGATCTCGATCATATGCCCGCGCACGGTGGCGCGCAGCGCCTCCTCCTCAAGCTCTGGCTCTTTCATCAGCCAATGGGCGAGGCGGCGCAACAAATCGAGGTGCGGGCCGCCGCCATCGAAGCCGCGCGCCCATAGCCACATCTGATCGCTGAGCAAAAGCGCGACGCGGCCCTTGCCTTCGCGCGACAAGACCAGCAATGGCTTCTGGTCGGCGCCTTCAAGGACGCTGGTTCCGCGCGCAACCTCAGCGTTGACCTGGCGGAACCAAGGACTCCACGTCGGTGGGCTCTGATCTCCGCCGGGCAGGCCGCGCGTGACCGGGTGTTTGGCGCCTTCCTTGGAGATCGCGGCGCGGAAGGCGCGTTCGGTCAGGCCGCCGGCGGGCCGCGCCGGCGAAATCCGCCCGAGCGGCGAATAATACAGACCATCCGGTCCAGAAAAATCGGGGCCAGCCGCCAGCATCAGCGCGCCGCCTTCGCGGACATAACGCACGATATTGTCGAAATAGATCAGCGGCAGAACGCTCTGGTTGGAATAGCGGTCGAACACGATCAGATCGAATTCGTTGATCTTGCGGCCGAACAAATCGGCGGTCGGAAAAGCGATCAGCGACAATTCATTGATCGGAGTGCCGTCCTGCTTTTCCGGCGGCCTCAGAATCGTGAAATGCACCAGATCGACATTGGCGTCCGACTTCAGAAGATTGCGCCACATGCGCTCGCCCTGGTGCGGCTCGCCTGAAACGAGAAGCACCTTCAGCTTGTCGCGCACGCCATCGATCGTCACCACCGCCTTATTGTTGATCGCGGTCAGTTCGTCGGGCAAAGCCTCGACTTTGAGCTCGACGACGTTTTGGCCGCCATGTTCGATCCGCACCGGCACGCGAACGCGCTCAGAAGGCTTCGTGATAATGGTTGCAATGGGGCTGCCGTCGCGACGAACCTTCAGAACGACGGGATCGGTTTTATTGGCGGTGTCGAGCACGCGGAGTTCGATCGTTTGATCCTTGCCGACAATGCCGAAGCGAGGCGCTTCGAGAAGCTCGATGCGCCGGTCGCGCTCGCCTTCGTGGCCGGTGATCAGCGCGTGCAGCGGGGCTTTGAAGCCGAGCGCCGCAGAATCGGCCGGAATATCATCGACGAGGCCGTCGGTGACCATGAAAACGGCCCCAACTCGCTCGGAAGGCACGTCGGCGAGCCCGGCGTTCAAGGCCGAGAATAGGCGAGTGCCATCTTCTTCCGCATCCGTGCGACCGCTCTCGATGACGCGAACACCGACATTGCCGAGGCCGGCGAGGTTCTTTTCCAGTTCCGCGCGGGCCTTTTCCGTCTGCGCCTGCCGCTCGCCGATGGTCTGGCTGCCGCTTTCATCGACGACAAGCGCCACGACGTCTTTCAAGCCGGTGCGATCCTCCCGCACGAGAGATGGATCAAAGAGGGCCAGCAACAAGAGGGCAAGGCCCAGCGCGCGGAGCCATGTCCCGCGCCGCCCTGCGTAAAAGCCAAGACCACTGACGATGAGAGCGAGCGCGCCGAAGCCGGCAAGGAGCGGCCAAGGCAGCAGCGGCGCGAAGGACAGGTTGAACTGGTTCATAAATAAACCTTGGAGACAGCCGGGACGCTATTCAAGACGCAAACTGGGTGTCGATATCGAGGTCCCCACCCCGTCCCCGCTGGCCCGTTCGCGCGAGCCCAATTCTTAAAGTCACTCAATCCGTCAATTGTGGTCAAACCGCGTCTCGCGCAAACGCGCGTTGCCGTGCGGCCAAGATCAAGATAGAGCCGCAGCCTCGGCCGTTTCCCAGAAACTCGGCCGCGCCGGCTCCAGCCTGCCGCCGATGCGCACCGGCGCAATCTGCGTCGCCAGTCCTTTCGCATCGATTTCGACCGCGACGCCGCAGAGGGTCGCAGCTCCCGTCGCGGGTTCAAACCGGGACGCCGGCAATTTCGTCGTGAATCTGCGGATCGGCTCTTCTTTTTCCATGCCGATCACTGAATCATAATCGCCGGTCATGCCGGCGTCGGTCATGTAGCCGGTGCCGTGGCGCAAGATCTGGTGATCGGCGGTCGGCACATGGGTATGGGTGCCGACGACGAGCGAGACGCGGCCGTCGACGAAATGGCCAAACGCCTGCTTCTCGCTTGAGGCCTCGCCGTGGAAATCGACGACTACGGCGTCGCAGCCAACTCCCAAGGGACAGGCCTCCAATTCGCGTTCGATCGCGGCGAAGGGGTCGTCCAGCGAATCCATGAAAACGCGGCCAAGGAGGTTGACGACGAGAACGCGGCCCCCCGCGGCGGTCTCGATGAGATTGGCGCCCCGGCCCGGCGTTCCGCGCGGATAATTCAATGGACGGATCAGGCGCGGCTGGCGTGCGATGAAGACCAGCGCCTCGCGCTGGTCGAACGCATGGTTGCCAAGCGTCACGCAATCCGCGCCAGCGCTGAGAAACTCGGCGCAAATAGTCTCGGTGATGCCAAATCCGCCTGCAGAATTCTCGCCATTGACGACCACGAAATCGAGGCTCCAGGCGAGGCGCAATTTTGGCAACTGCTCCAGCAAAACGGTGCGCCCGGCGCGGCCGACGATATCACCGATAAAGAGCAGGCGCATATTTTGATCCATCGAGGCGGATTTCCCGGCAGAACCGAAGATGTCTTGCCGCGGGAAAATAAGGAGATCGCCGAGCGGGAATCCTTTTGCGCCTCATGGAGACGTCAAATCGTTCCCGCAGTCGATCAATTCCTGCTCTGTTAGCACGTAATCGAGCCGCTGGTCGTGGGCCTCATGCGGGATTTTCGGAGTCTCCTGGCTCGCATAGGCGACGCCGACGGCGCATATTTTCTTCTTGGCGCGGAGTCCGGCGAGGGTGCGGTCATAATAACCCGCCCCATAGCCGATCCTGTGGCCGGTTCTGTCAAACGCGGCCAGCGGCACGAACAGCAAATCAGGGGCGACTTCGGGCGCCGCGGGCGACGGTTCGGTAATACCCATCTTGCCCGTGACCGAGACATCGCCCGGGCGCCATAGCCGGAAGGTGAGAGGCGTGTCGCGAGGGCCGGTGATCGGCAGCGCCGTCAAAACGCCCGCGTCCGCCAGCCGCTCAAGGAGAGGCAGGGTCGAAGCCTCATCGCGCAAGGCAAAATATGCCGAGACGATGCCGGGCCGAAATCGCTCGACAAGCTCGAGCCCGGCGGTGGCGAGACGGTCGGCGAAGGCGGCGAGATCGACGCCCCCGGACGCGCGGCGGCGCGCCAAAGCCTCTGAACGCAAAACCGTTTTGGGGTGGGGAAGCTGCATTGGGTCGGAGGCTGAAAACCACGGGTGGCGTAAAAGCGCGGGGCCGCGATGGCCGTGGGATATCGATCCCGGGAACCTACAACGTAGGTGGGCGCCATGTGGCCAAGCCCACGGGCAAGGCCAGGGACAGCTCCCTTTGAGATCGATAAGGCCCCGGGAATACTGATCCAGCACGCACCCCGCAGCTCCGCTAGTGCAACTTAGGGTCTAAGCCGATGAAACGCCAGAGGGTCATGCTCGCAAAAGCACAATTGCGCTTGATCGAGTTTCCGCCGCCCATGTTTCGGATCAGAGCGTTTTTTCGTCGCTCCGTCCGGCGCCGTTGAGATCGTGCGCGACGCGCTCGATCCGCAGCGCCGCCTCGCCGAGGGAAATGGCGACGCGGTCGACCCACTCGTCCCGCCCGCGGATGGCGTTGGAGACATTTCCGTTGACGTCCGCGAGTTCAGCTTCCAATTGAGCGACGCGGGTTTTGGATTCCGCCAGTTCGTCGGCGATGGTGATGGCCGCCATGACGGTTAGCCGCTGATCGCCGATCTCTCCAAAATTTTGGCGCATGGCGGTGATTTTGGCGTCGACCAATTGCGCCATCTCGGCAAGATGAGCTTCCTCGCCCTCCTCGCACGCGACGCGATAGATCCGGCCCGCGATCGTCACCGCAACTTGCGTCATTGCTCCGTTCCCCGAAACGTTTAGCCTTCGCGAACATCCGCGGCGGCCAAGACGGCCTGAATGGTCGCGCTGGCGTTTTTCAATCTGCGCGCGACCTCGTCGGCAGCCATTTCCAGCGAATTAGACCGTGCGACGGCGCCGTCGAGCTCAACCGCGAGCCGAGAGCGATCGTCCTGCATTACGGCAAGCTCTTCTTCGAGATTGGCGCGCAAACCTTCCGCCTTGACGCGGCGCTCGCTTGCGGCCTCGAGCTGGTCGAGCGCCGAGACGAGTCGTTTCAAGGCGGCCTCGAGACGTTCATGAGTGGTCATTTTGCGCTCGCATTCAGCTTTGCGATAATAGCGCATGATCAAGAAAAGTCTCTAAGTTTTCGGGTGCGATCGTGCATCGAAAAGTTTGGGATAAGAGAAAGTGATTGAGCCCAAAGCTGGGCAGGAGGCAATCGCTTGGGCGGCAAAGGTCTGCGCGAATCGCATTTTATTTGCGCTTTTCAGCTGCGTCCACAGCGCCGGCGGATGCGACGTAAAGAAGCATAAGCATTGCGTTGACAGTAACATAGCCAATGTTATCAAAGTTAAGGCTAATATATTGCGTTGCAAATAAAGATTGCCGCGCTAGGTCGATAGATGATTGCGCGCATGACGCGAATAATACCTCTGAAGGTAGTTCTGGATAGGCGATTTTGCGATCGTCGGCCGGAAGCTTTGAGGGGCGACGCGAAGCCTAGCCCAATGCGTTGGGCTCTCGTTGGGTCTTGTATTGGCGCAGGGATCACGATAAGCGGCGGGTAAGCGTCCAAGTCTCAAAACTGGCGCTATCAAACAACGCGGCGCTCCAGACCCGAGCGCCGCCAGGGAAGGAGCATGAGAGATGGCGGTTAGAGTCGCTATCAACGGGTTTGGTCGGATCGGACGCAATGTTCTGCGGGCGATCGCCGAATCCGGACGCAAGGACATTCAGATCGTCGCAATCAACGATCTTGGCCCCGTCGAGACCAACGCCCATCTTCTCCGTTTCGATTCGATTCACGGCCGGTTTCCGGGCAAGGTCGAAGTCAAAGGCGATTCGATCGATTTCGGCGCTGGACCGATCAGGGTAACCGCCGTCCGCGATCCGCACGAGCTGCCGCATGCGGAGTTCGGCATCGACGTCGCTTTGGAATGCACCGGAATTTTCACCTCGCGCGAGAAGGCCGCCGCGCATTTGAAGGCCGGGGCCAAACGCGTCCTCATCTCCGCGCCAAGCGACAACGCCGACTTGACGGTCGTCTTCGGCGTCAATCACCTCAAGCTGACTAAAGATCATCTCGTCGTCTCGAACGCGTCCTGCACAACAAATTGCCTCGCGCCCATCGCCAAAGTGTTGAATGATGCGATCGGGATAGAGACGGGGTTCATGACGACCATCCATTCCTATACCGGCGATCAGCCAACGCTCGATACGCTGCACAAGGATCTCTACCGCGCGCGCGCCGCTGCGCTGTCGATGATTCCAACCTCGACGGGCGCGGCGAAAGCGGTCGGCCTCGTTTTGCCGGAGCTGAAGGGCAAGCTCGACGGCTCCGCGATCCGCGTGCCGACGCCCAACGTCTCGGTTGTCGATTTCAAATTCGTAGCGAGCCGCGCGACCAGCGCGGAAGAGATTAACGAGACGGTGAAGCGCGCCGCAAATCGGCAGTTGAAAGGCATTCTATCTTTCACTGACAGCCCAAACGTCTCCACCGATTTCAACCACGATTCGCACTCATCCATTTTCCACATGGACCAGACGCGGGTGTTGGAAGGCACGTTCGTCCGCGTCTTGTCCTGGTACGACAATGAATGGGGTTTTTCGAATCGCATGGCCGATACAGCCGTCGCAATGGGGAAACTTCTATGACGAAATCCGGGTCATTATCGCCGTTTCCAACTCTCGACGACGCGGTTTTGGCGAGCAAAAGGATTCTTGTTCGCGTCGATCTCAACGTCCCGATGGAAAACGGCAGAATCACCGATTTGACCCGGATCGACCGCATTCTGTCGAATATTCGGGAGATTTCGGAAAAGGGCGGCAAGGTCATTATCTTGTCGCATCTCGGGCGCCCGAAAAACGGACCGGAAGCGGAGACCTCGCTGAAGTCCGTGGCGGTCGCGCTTGAGCATGAGCTCAAGCATATGGTTTTTTTCGCCTCGGATTGCGTCGGGCCTGTCGCCCAAAGCGCCGTCGCCGCCTTGCGCAACGGCGATATACTTCTGCTTGAGAATACGAGGTTCCATTCCGGCGAAATCAAGAATGATCCGGCCTTCGTCGAGGCCCTCGCCGAACTCGGCGACCTTTATGTCAATGACGCCTTCTCAACCTCTCATCGCGCGCATGCCTCGACAGAGGGCATCGCCCGTCGCTTGCCCGCCTATGCCGGACGCACCATGCAGCGCGAGCTCGAAATGCTCACTAGCATGTTGGCGCATCCAGAACGCCCAATGGCGGCGATCGTCGGCGGCGCCAAAGTCTCGACCAAGCTGGAGCTGCTCGGCAATCTCATGCGCCGCGTCGAGTATTTGTTCATTGGCGGCGGCATGGCCAATACGTTCCTCGCCGCCAGCGGCAAGTCGGTCGGCAAATCCATCTATGAATCGCAGCTCGCCGAAGTCGCGCGGAAAATCATGGCCGACGCCGACGCCGCCAATTGCCAGGTCGTGCTTCCGGTCGATGCTATCGTCGCCTCCAAGCTGGAGCCGCACGCTGCAACGCGCGCGGTCGATATCGATAAAGTCGGCGAAAATGACATGATCCTCGATATCGGGCCACGCACGATCTCTAAGGTTGTGGGAATTTTAGGGGCCGCTCGAACCGTGGTCTGGAACGGACCGGTGGGCGCTTTCGAAATTCCGCCTTTCCAGACCGGGACCGTGGCGATCGCCAAAGTCGCGGCGGAATTGACCAAAACCCACTCTCTCGAAACCATCGCCGGCGGCGGCGATACGATCGCGGCGCTGAACCAGGCTGGTTGTTTCGACGATTTCACCTATGTCTCGACGGCGGGCGGCGCTTTTCTTGAATGGCTCGAAGGCAAGTTGCTTCCAGGCGTCGAAGCGCTGCGGGGACAAAAGCAATAATAACTTGCTCTTAAGATGACGCTTCAAGCCCGGCCGGTGCGTGAAAGGCCTTCCTTCGCAAGCTGGTTCGCCGGGTCGAACACCAGCGCGCGCTGGTAAGATTCGATCGCTTTGGCGCGATTGCCGGATTTCTCATAGGCGAGGCCAAGGCCGGCCCAGGCTTCCGCGTTCTTGTTGTCGACGTTGAGCGCGGCGTTGAAATCTTCGATCGCCTTGTCGTATTTGCCGGTGGCGATCAGGCTCTGTCCGCGCGCCTGATAGGGGGCTGCGGCGAAAGGATCGCGATCGATCGCATTGTCGAAATCGGTGATCGCCAGCGGATGGTTGCCCTCACGCTGATAAATCAAGCCGCGCGCGTGAAAGGCTTGAGCGCTTTCGGGATTGAGCCTGATGGCATCATCAAGATCGGCGCGCGCGCCATCGAGATTGCCCTGCACCCGTTCAAGATTGGCGCGGCCGAGATAGGCTGGCGCATGGTTCGGATTGGCCGCGATGGCGGAATTGAAATCGGCGAGGGCGGCGTCGTTGCGATTGACCTGACGATAGGCGAGAGCGCGGTTGGTCAAGGTCGCCGCGTTGGGGGAAATCTTGATCGCCTGGCTGAAATCGGCGATCGCTTCCGGAAACTTGCCAATCTTCGCGTAGGCGACGCCGCGGGTGCTATAGGCTTCAGCGCTGTTTGGGTTACGCTGCACCACGTCGGTAAGGGAGGCAAGATTGGCCGCGGCTTCCTCCGGCGACTGGTTGGCGACTTCGGCGACGCCAGTCCCGCTTTTGCCGATAATGTTGCTTGTCGATTCGCATCCGGCCAACGCCAGTGAGGCGACGAGACTCAGCGCGCAATGCGACAGAATCCGACGCCGCCCACGCGTCCCGCTGTTGGCCATGATCGCGAAGGCCGTCATTCAGTCATCCTCATCCATCGTCGGCGCGTCTGCTGCTCTATCGCGTCGCGCCGCAAATGAAGCGATAGCTCAACGCCGGCCGAGCCATTCGCGTTTTCCTACCCTCTAGGGATGAGAAATATCAGCGTGCGGCCAGAATGGGCTTGGGCTTCATCGGCAACAGGCCTTCGCGCTGCATTTTCTTGCGAGCGAGCTTCCGGGCGCGGCGAATGGCTTCGGCTTTCTCGCGGGCGCGCTTTTCGGAAGGCTTTTCGTAATGGCCGCGAAGCTTCATTTCGCGGAAAATGCCCTCGCGCTGCATCTTTTTCTTGAGCGCCTTGAGCGCCTGATCGACATTATTGTCGCGAACGAGAACTTGCACGCATGAGTCCTTGATGTGACGTCACGCCATCGCTTGATGCGACGGGCCTGACAGGAATGACGGAACAAAAAAACCGGCGCTGAAAAGCACCAGAAGATTTAAAGACTGGCGAATAGCAGCATCAAGGCTTGCTGTCCAGAGTTTCGCCCATTTTCCCGCCGCGAAAATCTTAGAACCGCAGCATAATTGTAACGGTTGGGCCGGTTTCAACTGGAAGGGGTCGCGCTCAAGGGCCACACGCGCGTCACATGCCCCATCTTGCGGCCCGCCCTGACTTCAGCTTTGCCATAAAAATGGAGGCAAGCGCCGGGCTCGCGTAAAATGCGCTCGAAGGCGAGAACTTCTGCGCCGATGAGATTTTCCATCTCGACATGCGCGCCATGACGCGCCGTGGAGCCAAGAGGCCAGCCGACGACCGCCCTGATGTGCTGCTCGAATTGGGATGTCACGGCCCCATCGAGGGTCCAATGGCCGGAATTATGGACCCGCGGCGCGATTTCATTGACGCGAAGGGCCGCAACCCCTTCGCCGGCGCCGCCCGATGGATCGACGACAAACATTTCCACGGCGAGAACGCCGACATAATCGAGCGCGTCGGCGATGGTTCGCGTAAGCTCGATCGCCTCGGCGGCGGTCTCCGGCGCTAAACGGGCCGGGGCGCGCGTAAGTTTCAGGATGTGATTCTCGTGGCTATTTTCGCAAACGTCATAGGCTGCGAAAGCGCCGTCAGCCCCCCGCGCTGCGACGACCGAAATCTCTTTGGCGAATGGCACCATGGCCTCAAGGATCGCGGGCGCGCCGCCGAGCGAGCGGAAAGTAACCGCCAAATCGGCGCCTTCGCGCACAAGGACCTGACCTTTGCCGTCATAGCCGAAGCGGCGCGTCTTGAGGATCAAGGGCGGGCCAAGCTGTCCGACCGCGCGGGCAACCGAGCCGGCGTCGTCGACTCGCATATAGGCGGCGGTCGCGATGCCGATTTCGGCCAAAAACTCCTTTTCGACGAGGCGATCCTGGCAGGCCGCGAGCGCCGCTGGCCCCGGCCGCACAAGGCAAAGATCGGCGAGAAGCGCCGCCGTGCGCGCGGGGACATTTTCGAACTCGTACGTGATCACATCGACTTTGGCGGCAAATTCGGCCAACGCGTCTTCGTCGTCGAACGCGGCGACGGTTCGATCGGTGCAAACGTCGAATGCGGGACTATCTGGCTCCGGCGCGAAAATATGCGTTTTGAGGCCAAGCCGCGCCGCAGCCAAGGCTAGCATCCGGCCCAATTGGCCGCCGCCAAGAATCCCGATCGTCGCGCCGGGAGCTAATGAACCGGGAGAAAGCACAAAACTCATGCGCTAGCCCTCACGCAAGGGCTGCAGGGCGACCGCTTCCGTTTGCGCGGCCCGCCAGGAGATAAGGCGCGTCTCAATGGCCGCGTCGGTTAAAGCCAGCACGGCGGCGGCGAGCAGCGCCGCGTTGATGGCGCCGGACCGGCCAATCGCCAGCGCGCCGACCGGAACCCCCGCCGGCATCTGAATGATGGATAACAGCGAATCCTGTCCGCGCAGCGCCGTTGTCTCCATCGGAATCCCAAATACCGGGAGCGGCGTCAACGCCGCCGTCATGCCCGGCAAATGCGCCGCCCCGCCGGCCCCAGCCAGAATGACCTTGAAGCCGGCCGCCTTGGCGCCTTTGGCGAAGTCGAACAATCGCTCGGGCGTGCGATGCGCCGACACGATCAAGGCCTCAAAACCGATCTGGAGCTGATCCAGCATCTCGGCGGCATGGCGCATCGTCTCCCAATCCGACTGGCTGCCCATGATGATGGCGATGGGTTTTGTGATGGCGGACAAAGGGCGGCCTGGATTTCTGAATGGGCGAAGGCAGCGGTCTAGACGAAGGGAGGCGGCGGCGCAAGCGGCGGGTGGATAGGTTCCGAGTGGATTTTCTCCTTCCGCCGCTTGAACTGGCGGCGCTGGGTCAAGCGCAAAAGATTCGCCCGCGCCTCAGCATACATCGACGCTTCCACTTCAGCCTGCGTTGCGACGCCCCGGAACCGGCGTTAACGTGCCAGCGCGGCTTGCGCGGCTCATTCGGGAGAAGAGCCAATGATAACCCTGTTTTCATATCCTGAGCTTTTTGGCGTCGCGGACAATAATCCTTACGGGCTGAAGGTTTTCGCGTTCTTAAAGCTGTGCGGCTTGGCTTTTCGACATGAGCATATTTTTGATGCGAAATCCGCGCCGCGCGGCCAGCTGCCTTATATTATCGATGACGGCGAGCATATCGGCGATAGCGATGCGATTATCGCTCATCTCATCAAGCAATATAATCTGCCAATCGACCGGTCGTTGACTAACTCGCAGCAGATGACGGATCTTTTGATCAGAAGGATGCTCGATGATCTATATTGGGTGATGTCCTATTCCCGTTGGCGCGACGATGATTTCTGGCCGCTTTTCAGGGACGAAATCCTCAGGACGCACAGAAACGTAACGGCGGGCGAACTCGAACAGTCGCGAGAATATAATTTCCAGAGATACCACTATCAGGGGATCGGACGCTATGAGCCGGGCGCCGTTTTCGCGCGCGGCCTCGCCGATCTGCGGGTTTTGGCGAATTTGATTCCGGAAACCGGATTCGTGTTCGGGGCCGACCCCTGCAGCGCCGATGCCGGAATTTACGGATTTGTCGCCAATATTTATTTCTTCAAGATAGAGACGCCGCTTAAGATATTTTTATCGTCGCAGCCAAATCTTGTGCGGCATTGCAATGCAATCCACGCGGCGGTGGCGGGACGGGGATAAGCCGCGCGGAAGAGGGCGTAATATTTCCAAGGTCCAGGAAGAAAATGAGAACCGCGACGCCTTTGGACTGTTGAAAGGAAGCGTTGCCGTCCGCCCAGGCCCTGTTTTTTCTTGGAAATTCGGACATTCCGGCTTTATTGCTTTTGGACGCCGTTCCGCGCGAGCCAAGTTTAATCACGCCAGTTTCAAACAGGAGGGAGCCATGAAGGAGTCGCAAATAATCCATATCCCGCCGGACGCCTCCCAAGAGGCGGTCGCTCTCACGTTGTTGCAACTCATCGTATGCGCCGAAGGAAAAAGGTTTGACTCGTTTTGCGGGACTGGCGCGCTGGTGGATAAACAGTGGATTCTCGACACTTACGCCGAATGTCTTTTGGTCACGAAGAATCCTGTGGACCGTAAATGACAATCTGAAGGCAAGAGCCGCCTTCCCGGCATGCTTTGCTTGTCTCCGGTTTTTCAGGCAGCGCAATCGACGACGGCCTGTGTTGCCTTACATGCTTCAGAGGCTCAGGTTGATCAATTTGCGAAGTATTTGGCGCGGATGACAAGGCTCGCCGCCCATGCAATCGCAATGCGAGCAAAGCCGATCTTTCGGCTCAAAAAGCTGCATAACCGGCAAGATTTCGCGAACGGCGGCTTCGGTCAAAGATGAGGCTTCCAGCGAGCCTGGCCGAAGCCGCCCAACTTTGGCCTCAAAACTCACAAGAGTGCGGCGTCGGCTGACGCATGTTTCTCCCGCCGACACGACTCAAGGATAGCAATTGCCCCGCACGTTCGCCCGCACCCTCATCCTCGTCGCAGCCTTGAATGGATCTCCGGCGCTCGCCTTCGATAATCCGCTAAGCGGCGTGCAGCTTGCCGCTTTGAACCCGTTGACCCACGGGCCGGTCGCGGACTTTCTCAATATTTTTCAGGAGCCGGCCATTCCGCGCGAAATCATCGCCTGGAACGCCGACTATCCGCCGGGCACCGTCGTCGTCTCGACCACCGAGCGGCGCCTCTATTACATCCTCGGCGATGGGAAAGCGATCCGATATGGCGTCGGAGTAGGCCGGGAAGGCTTCGCCTGGTCGGGCACGAAGACGGTGTCGATGAAACGCGAATGGCCGGGTTGGACTCCGCCGCCGCAAATGCTCAAGCGCCGTCCCGATCTGCCGCACTATATGCCGGGCGGGATCGACAACCCGCTGGGAGCGCGGGCGATCTATCTCGGCTCGAGCTATTATCGCATTCATGGCTCGAACGAGTCTGACACAATCGGGGCTGCGGTCTCATCAGGCTGCATTCGGATGACCAATGACGATGTCATTGATCTTGCAGATCGGGTCAAGGTTGGCGCGAAAGTCGTCGTGCTTCGCTAGACGCGCGAAGCCAAAAGGCTTTCATCCCCGATCCTGAAGACGCTCATTTCTTGACCGCAATGACTTCCATGCAGACCCGGTAGCGTTCGCTGACGCCATACTCGACGGGTTCAAATCCGTGCTCCTCCAGCAGGGCGTAGAGACGCTTGCGCGTAAAATTGTGATAATGCTCGATCTCGCCCCAATAGGGTTTGACGTTATTGGCGTGCAACAAACGCCAGACCATGTTGTCCATATTCGGCATCGACAGGAACAGCACGCCTCCCGCACGCAGCAGCCGACGAGCGGCGATGAGCCCCGCGTTGGGAAAGGGCATGTGCTCCAGCACGTCGGCCATGCTGATGACGCTATAGCGCTCGTCGTGGCCGAGCTCTTCAATCGGCAAGCAATGAGCCTCATAGCCTAGGCAGTAGTGACGAATTACCTGAGCATGATAGCAATAGCGGCGAGCAATACGAAGCCTCGGTAGTTTGCGAGGAGCTTGTCGTATCGGGTTGCGACGCGCCGGAACTGCTTCAGTTTATTGAAGAAACGCTCGACGAGATTGCGCTCCTTGTAGAGCGCCTTGTCGTAGGGGAGCGGCGCGCGGCGATTGGATTTTGATGGGATCACCGGCTCAGCCTCACGCATAAGAACAGCCTTGCGCAAGTGATTGGCGTCATAACCTTTATCGGCGATGATCGCATCGGCCGCAAAGCCTTCGATCAGGGCGTGCGCTTTTGTGATGTCGTTGCGCTGCCCAGGTCCGAGAAGGAGCCGAACGGGGTTGCCGAGTGCGTCTGTCGCGGCGTGGATTTTGGTGCTCAAACCACCGCGAGAGCGGCCCAGGCCTTGGGCATCCGCCCCCCTTTGGCGATCCTTGCGCCGGCCGCGTGCTGATGGGCGCGCACGATTGTTGAGTCGATCATCAGCCATTCGAGATCGGCCTCGGCGGTGAATGCCTCAAGAAATCCGTCCAAGGCGCCGCGCTCGATCCAGCGATAGTAGCGGCGTTTCACCGCCTGATGGTCGCCGAAGCGTTCGGGCAGATCGCGCCAGCGGCCGCCCGAGCGGGCCATCCATAACAGCGCGTCGACGAAGCGTCGATTGTCGCAGCGCGGCCCGCGCTGGCCGGCTCTTCCGCCTGGCACAAGATCACAAAGCCGCTCCCATTGATCGTCTCGCAGCGCATCGACATCCCGAATCATCAAGGCTGATCTCCAAAAATCAGCCTTGAATCATGGAAAGATCCTCGCGAGAATCCCCCAAACGCCGAATTCGTCACAACGGCCTAGCGTTTTCAGCGTCTCGACATTGTCTCCACGTAGATCAAGCCCGACGGGAACAAAACCCCATTCTTCCGCCGCGAACAGCAGCGAGCCATTGCCGAAGTCGACATCGAGCCAGCTGCCGCCCGACGCGTGGCGCGCCACCCGTTCGACCATGCAGGCTGAAATCGGACGCTGTCTTTCCATGTCATGGCCGACGATCTGATTTTGGTGCGTCTTGCCAAAAATGACCTCCGTCGCCGCGTTCGGGCGAGGCGAGCCGGGGCGCGAATATAAGACGGCTGGGATCAACGCCGCGTTGGCTGGCTTCACGGCGGAGATTGTCTTTGACGAGATCATTCGCCTCAAGCAACCACAGCACGCTCCCCGGCGCGGCCAGCAAAAGCCGCATCCACACATCGAAAAAAGCAGGCGTGATTTTATAGTTGTTGTTGAACGAGCAGAACACGAAACCCTTTTCGGGGAGGCCGCATTGCGCCCGCGTCGGCGTCACGTCGGAGATCAGCCGGCTCGTGTCGTTTGGCTGATAACAATGGGGAAGGTGGACGATCTTTTCACTGAAGCGGCTTTGCTGATCCATCGGCAGCACGAAAGGGTCTGCGATGACATAGTCGATGAAATCGGCCCCCAAGGTCCCCGGGAACCCGATGAAGCTCACCTGCACCGGCGCGGGCCTTCGCGCTGAAATGCCGGTGCGCGCGCCGTCAGTATGGCCTTTCAGCTCAATGAGAATATCCGTTCCGTCGGCGTTTATGCGCTTTGCGGCCTCGTCGTCCGAAAACGCGCGAAGATCGACAAAATGATCGAAAGCCTTGCGGAGCCTCGCGCCGAGTTCGCTATAATCGTCGACGCCATGAGAATAGGCGGTGATCTCGAAACGGGATCTATCGTGAAGCTCGAATAATTGGGCTGTCAGAAGCGCCGTCGCGTGACGGCAGAAGTCGCTGGACAGATAGCCGATGCGGAGCTTGCGGGGTCCTGACGCGTCTCTCTTGTGCTCAAACCCCGGACCGCCGATTGAAAATCCGGACGCGAAACGACGCGCAACGCGCAGCTGTTCATCGGCGTTTGTCGCCATGCTGAGGACAGGAAACGGATGCACCGGCTCGTCTCGCGCGGAGATAAGCTGACGCAACTCGGCCTCATCAGCGTCTATCTCGCTCCAGTCGCAGATCATGCGCCGTTTGTGATGCAGCCACACGCGAACCGCGAGCAAGCTTGGATCGAGCTCGACGGCGCGGCGAAAGGATGCGATGGCCTCGCCAAGGCGGCCGAGACGCTCCAGCGCCGCGCCTTTGTTGGCGTGCGCATCCGCGAGAGTCGGGCGCAGGGCGATGGCTTGCTCATAGGCGTCGACGGCCTCTTCAAACGCTTCGCTGAGCTGCAGCGCATTGCCGAGATTGACATAGACCTCAGCGAAATTCGGCCGCAGCGCCAGGGCCCTGCGATAGGCGTCGATCGCCGGTCCGGGCCGGCGCAGCTCGTTCAGAATATTGCCGAGGCTGAAATAGGGCTCGGGCGCATCGGGGCGCCGCGCGATGATTGGTCTGCCCCCTGAAAAGTGATCCTCCGTGAAGTATGGGCTTATGAGCCTGATGGAGGACTGCGCAATGCCGAGGAAAAGACACAAGGCGGAAGAGATCGTCGCGAAGCTACGGCAAGTCGAAGTGCTTAGCGCGCAAGGGCGACCGGTCGCGGAGGCGATCCGCTCGATAGGGGTGACGGAAGTTACATACTATCGATGGCGGTCGGAATACGGCGGCCTGAAGGGCGATCAGGTGAAGCGGCTGAAGGAGCTGGAGGCGGAGAATACGCGGCTCCGTCGAGCGGTGTCCGATTTGACGCTTGAGAAGCTGATCCTGAAAGAGGCTGCCTCGGGAAACTTCTGAGCTCCGCGCGTCGTCGCGCCTGCGTGGAGCATGTGATCGCCGAACATGGCGTTTCCGAGCGGTTCGCTTGCCGGGTTCTCGGTCAGCATCGCTCCACGCAGCGCAAGGTTCCGACCAAGCCCGATGACGAAGCGGCATTGACCGCCGACATCACGGCGCTCGCCATCCAGTACGGCCGCTATGGCTACCGCCGCATCACGGCGATGTTGTGGGAGCGAGGCTGGAAGGTCAACGTCAAACGGGTCGAGCGGATCTGGCGACGCGAGGGGCTGAAAGTTCCGGCCAGACAACCCAAGCGCGGGCGTCTCTGGCTCAATGACGGCTCGTGCGTCCGGCTGCGCCCGCAATGCCCCAACCACGTCTGGTCCTATGACTTCGTCGAGGACCGCACTCATGATGGCAGGAAATATCGCATGCTGAATATCATCGACGAATTTACCCGCGAATGCATCGCGATCAGGATTAACCGGCAGCTGAAGGCAGCGGACGTCATCGACGTTCTCTCGGACCTCTTCATCTTGCGAGGGGTTCCGATCCACATTCGTTCCGACAACGGCCCGGAGTTCATCGCCAAGGCGTTGCGTGACTGGATTGCCGCCGTCGGCGCGAAGACCGCCTACATCATGCCGGGCAGTCCCTGGGAGAACGGCTATTGCGAGAGCTTCAACTCGAAGCTGCGCGACGAGCTTTTGAATGGTGAAATCTTCTACACTCTCAAGGAGGCGAAGGTCGTCATTGAGCGATGGCGACGCCACTACAACACCGTGCGCCCGCACTCATCGCTGGGCTACAAGCCGCCAGCCCCGGAGACCCTGCAATGGCCGGCTTCGCAATCCGGACCAGCTTCGCCGGCCACGCCAGCAATAGCGCCAGGGCCGACAATGCACTAACATTCAAACTGGATCACCCCATGGGGGCAGGCCAGTTAGAATGAGCTTGCGCGAAATCCGGCTGCAAGGCGATTGCTTTTTGGGTGGCGTCAATCGCCTCCTCGGTCTTGCCCATGGAGCGAAAGATCGCCCCCAGATTGGAGAGAGCCTCGACATAGTCGGGTTTGATTTCGATCGCCCGCGAGATGAGCTTCGCCGCGGCGGCATGTTCGCCGCGATGGTGGGCGATGAGGCCGAGATGATGCAGAAAGAGAAAATGATCGGGCTCGAGATCGAGGATCTGCGTGTAAGTTTCCTCGGCGTCGCGGTGATGGCCAGCGCGAAAATATTCGAGCGCGATCGCCAATAGGTCGGCCGTGGACGCCAGAGCCCGATCCGGCGCGCCCTGCGCCATCGCCGAATTGTCTTCGTCTTGCATCGATGTCATCGCCGATCTCTACGCCATATTGTGACTTTGAAGCGCAAAGATACGGAAGCTGCCTTGCCCCAAACCTATCTCGGGCGAGGCCGCGGCGGTCATTGTCGCGGCCGCCGCTCTTTCTCGAACGAAAGCCAGCCAAAAGGGCGCGGCCTTATGCGCCCTCTATGATTGCTCGTCGAGGCGTGCGAGAGAAGTAGGCGCGCCCCGATCGATGTAACGCGGCTGACGCGTCAACTCATGGTCGGTATGATGAAGCTTTGGTCGGTTACAATGCCGCCCTGCGGCCAGCGCTGCGTTACGATTTTCGCCTTCGTGTAAAAACGGACGCCTTCCAATCCATATTGATTGACGTCGCCAAAGCCCGAACGTTTCCAGCCGCCAAAGCTGTGATAGGCGACGGGAACCGGAATCGGAACGTTGATGCCCACCATTCCAACATCAACCTTATGGGCGAATTCGCGCGCGGCTTGTCCATTGCGCGTGAAGATGGCGACGCCATTGCCGTAGGCGTGCTGGCTTGGCAGACGGATCGCCTGCTCGAGACTCTCCACACGCATTATTTGCAAAACCGGCCCGAAAATCTCGTCCCGGTAGCTCTGCATTTCCGGCGTGACGCGATCAAATAGGGTCGGGCCCAGAAAATAGCCGTTCTCATAGCCCTGCAGCTTGAAGTTGCGACCATCGAGGACGAGCTCCGCACCTTCATCGACGCCCATTTGAATATAATTTTCGATCCGCGCCTTATGTTGCGCCGAAACCACAGGCCCGTAGTGGGCTTCGGAATCGGTCGAGACGCCGACCCGCAGCGCTTCGATTGCCGGGATGAGCTTCGCCCGCAAGGCGTTCGCGGTTTTCTCCCCGACAGCGACAACGACGGGCAGCGCCATGCATCTCTCGCCGGCTGAGCCGTAGGCCGCGCCCAGCACGTCAGCGATCGTCTGATCGAGATCGGCGTCCGGCATGATGACTCCATGGTTCTTTGCCCCGCCCATGCATTGGACGCGTTTGCCCGCCGCGGCGCCTTTGCCATAAACATATTGGGCAATATCGGAAGAGCCGACAAAACTTACAGCTTTGATGTCGGGGTGCTCAAGGATCGCGTCAACAAGCGGTTTGCCGCCATGAACGACATTGAGTACGCCTTTCGGCAATCCCGCCTCGATTGCGAGTTCTGCCAGTCTCACAGGCACTGACGGATCGCGCTCGGACGGTTTCAGGATGAACGCATTGCCGCTCGCAATCGCGGGCGCGAACATCCACGTCGGAATCATCGCGGGAAAATTGAAAGGCGTTATGCCGGCGACGACGCCCAGCGGTTGCCGCATTGAATAAACGTCAATGCCGGGCCCGACGCCATCAGAATATTCGCCTTTGAGAAGATGCGGGATGCCGCAGGCGAATTCGACTACTTCGAGTCCGCGCTGGATGTCGCCTCTGGAATCGGCGAGCACTTTGCCGTGCTCCGCAGAGAGCATCTTGGCGAGTTCGTCCATCTTCGATTCGAGCAGACGCTTGAACTCGAACATGACTCGACTGCGGCGTTGCGGATTGAGCGCAGCCCAAGCGGTCTGCGCAGCGAGCGCGCTTTGGACAGCGGCGTTGAGCTCCTTGCCGCCGCCAAGTTCGACCTGCGCCTGCACGACGCCGACATTGGGATCGTAAACATCGCCAGCCCCGAACGAGGCGCCGCTGAAGCGGGCACCGTCAATATAATGTGAAATAATCCGCATCCGCTTACTCCATTTGCATCCGGCCTTTCGGATGCCTTGCAACGATGACTTCTCGCAGAAATCGAGCCTGGTATAAAAGAATCAATTTCAGTAAACCAATGCGCAAAAATGCGTAGCCGAGATTGGACGACCTTCAGGTCTTTCCCGTTGCGCCACATTGAGCAATGAGCGCCTCGAACTGAATGGCCGCGACGCACACATGGACATGATGCGCTCGCCGCACATCAACGATTGATCCATTGGATGAGAGGCTATCGAGCGCCATTAGATCGACGGACAAATGAAAATCGCCGATCAATCGCAGTCTATCCTGTTGCCGTAATACAACTCGCCTGGCAAATAGCGTTCGAAGTGGATAGCGCTTTCGGCGAATTCAATGGGATTGCGCATCGCAAATCCGCTGCGATCGGCTGGTGAGCGGCTTTCTTCCACGATAAGTTTTCTTCGTTCCCCCTCGGGGACCAGCGTGGCAGCGATTATTTCGCGCGGTCGCTCCCTGAGATCCCTCATTTCATTATTGCAGAAAGCGGGAAGGTGTTTCTCAAAAACCGATCTTCTTTGCTCAACTTTATGAAGCCTAAGATCATCGCAATGATAATCACATTTCGCTTACCGCGTGAGGAAACCCCCGTGACATTGATGAGTGGTAGACAATTTCGTCTTTAGCGCGCCCTGGGGGGGAACGCACAGATGGGAAGCCGCGACGCCAACAGGTCGTCGGTCTCCGGAGCTCCCAAAATCCTCAAGCTAATATCGTCAGCGTCAAGCGCGCAACGCGCCGCCAGGCGGAAGCGCTCTTGGCGCTCTCGGAGCAGGAATTTGTTGAGCTGTATCGCCTAAATGGATTGCGGCTTTGCAAGTCTGAGGGTGGCGGCATTGTGGTTGGGCCGCTCTGTAAAATGGATGGCTGAGCGCGCTTCGTAAGTGTGGGCCGTAACGAGCAGGCTACGTCCGAACTGGGGCCGTGACGTAGCAAGCGCCGAAGTTCCAACAAAGGCGCTGAGACTGAAGATGCATGCATTGAGGGCGTGAGCGCGTGGCGCAATGCACACCGGCGCGGTCATGATCCGAAGCCATAGAGCAAAACAAAAAGGGGGGAGTATTCATGAGGGGCGCCGATAATTTCGCCATTGCGGCGGTTTCGCCAGAACGGCGGGCTGCACCAAAAAACAAGCGCATTTTTTCGCTCGTTGCAAAAAGCTTGGTAATCCTAGCGGGGGCGACTCTCAGTCTGCCCGCCAATGCCCAGACGGCGGCCCCTTCGCAAGGTTATGACGTCATGACCTCGCCGAACCTCTTTGGCGATTGGAACGGACTGCGGACTTCCTTGCACAATCAAGGCGTCGATTTTCAATTGGGCTATGCGTCTGAAACCGTAACCAACTGGATGGGCGGCGATAAGCACCTCATAGAAAACGCTGGTCAGTTCCAACTGGGAAGCACCTTCGATCTCCAGCAGATATTCGGCATTCAGGGCGGCTCGTTCCAGGTCACCGTCGTCGAACGCAATGGCCGCAACCTTGCTGCCGATGCGAACCTTGGCACTTTGCAGCTCGTCAACGAAATCTACGGTCGCGGCGACATTTTTCGTCTCACTGATTTTTATTATGATCAGAAATTCGACAATGGCGCATTCGACTTCAAAATCGGCCGCTTGACCTATGGTGGAACTTTCGCGGCCTTTTCCTGCGATTTCATCAATCTGACCTTCTGCGGCGCACCTCCTGGCAACCTTGTCGGCTATATTTTCAACTGGCCCGTCAGCCAGTGGGCCGCGGTCGCGAAGGCCAATATCGGCGACTTCGGCTACGTCCAGGTGGGAGCCTACGATATCAATCCATCAAATCTCGATTTAAATCCGGGAATTGCTCTGGCGCCGTCCTTCCCGAATGGCTCGACCGGCGTGATGATACCCGTCGAAGCTGCTTGGCTTCCGACTTTCGGCAATCTGGCCGGCAGCTACAAATTCGGCGGCTGGTATGATACTTCCACGGCCAACGACGTGTTGCTGAATACCGCAGGCCAGCCGCTGGTTTTCGGCGGCACTCCCCAGAGAGACACGGGGCGCTGGGGCTATTACATCAACTTCAAGCAGCAGGTGACGGCGGACCCAACGGGCGCTGATCCCAAGCACGGCCTGTTTGGCTTCTTTAACGCCACCTTCACCGACGACAGAACCTCGACCACAGATCGTCAAATCGCCGGCGGCTTCCTCTACCACGGCCCCTTCGATTCGCGACCCAATGACGACATCGGCTTTGCAATAGGCACGACCCATGTCAACCCGCGGATCGCCGACGGAGAGGCAATCGCCAATGCGGCGGGCGTTGGTCAGGGCTTTACGCAAACCGGCGAGCTTACGACCGAAGTGTTTTATGGGCTTCAAGCCACTGGTTGGCTGAACCTCAAGGGCAGCTTGGAGTATATCCACAACCCTGGCGGCACAAACTTCTTCAAGGACGTTATCGTCAGCGCCGTCCGCGTCAGCATAACGTTCTAAGAATCGGCCACGACGAAGGCTCGATAAATTCGATAATGGGGGGTCGCGGACTGCAGTCGCCGGGACCTCTCTAATTTTGTGGAGCATCCTCGCGGTAAGTTCGAAGAGGGCGCTCCCCAAAAAAACCAGCGCAGACAACCCATCTCTAGTTCTTTGCGAAGAAGAGAGTTTGAAGGAAACAGTTAACTGAGTGTTTTTACCGGCAGAGGCCGGTGTCGCTCAATGACGGATTGCCGTTCGGAGAGACCGAGGGCATATTCCGCTCACAATTGGCCCTGGGCATGCTGCCGGTTCCGGTAGAACGCCCGGTTCTGATATCCTCAGGACCTAAGGTCGTCGGATAATTGCCAGGGTCGCGTTCCATACGGCGTTCGCCCTGGGCATGGCTCTGGCCCGTCGCCGCCACAAGCAGGACCGCGACGCTAAGTGCTTGAAGCATCTTCATAATTGATCGCCTTTCTTTTATAAGACAGGCTACTCCCGGTTGAAATACAACCTAACCCAACGCAGCAAGGGTCAGAGAGTTGCGCCGCGACAAATAGGGGTCTCGCTCAGAGAGGGATTGCCATTGGCTGAGACCGAGGGTTCATTCCGCTGGCAGTTGGCGCTGGGAGCGTTCTTCACGCCGACTGAGCGTCCGGCGGTGAGTTCATTTGAACCGGCGGCGACAGCATAATCGCCTGCGCTACGATGGGTGATTTGCCCGCTCTGAGCGTATGTGGCGGCCGTTGAGCTCGCGAGTATGGCTATTGCGCCAAGCGCTTGAATTATCTTCATAATAATTTTGCCCTTTCGGCTAAAGGCAGGCCTTTGGAAACCTGCGGGATTGAGCTATCCGCCTCGTCCGACGCTTGAGATGGCCACCCGGAGGACCGCTCGCTCCAATGACGCGGAGATAGTCGATGCCGTGCTGCGATGCAATATAGGCGGAGAATGTGTCGCACCCTGCTGCACTGCGAAGCCGGGCTAGTCGCCCATCAAATCAATGTGTTGTGAATGCTGCAGTGCGGATGGTGCGGTGCGGCGGGCAATTGGGATCGGGAGGCCGCTCCAGCCGAATGAATCCGCGCTTTTGGCTGTCGGCGAGGCTGAATTAGTCGCGGGGCTACCCATCAGCCGCTGAAGATAGCGCTTGGGACAAGGCGCGAGGCTTTAGCGCCGAAGACGGCGCTGATAAGCCGCCGTCAAACGGCAGCATTGAGGGCGAATGGCGGTCAAGTTCAAGCATATGGGCGGCCCGAAGGCCCCACCCGACCCGATCGACCGCCGGCCAGTCTGGCCACGCGATCGGCAAGCTCCATTACATGGACGGACGTCTGGGAATTATGAGGCCTTGCGCCGGTTGTTTATCGAGTCGAACAGCACCGCCAGAAAAATGACGGCCCCTTGGATGAACTGCACCCAGAAGGGTTCGACGTTATTCAAGGTCAGTCCGTTGTTGATGACGCCGATCAGCAGAACCCCAAGGATCGTGCCGAGCATGCTGCCGCGACCGCCAAACAGCGACGCCCCGCCGATCACCACGGCTGCAATCGCGTTGAGCTCCAATCCGCTCGCGGCGATGGGCTGCGCCGAGTCAAGCCGCCCGGTCAGGACAACGCCGCCAAGGCCCGCCAAGGCGCCCGAAATCACGTAAACGAGGATCAATGTGCGCCGCGCCGGAATGCCGGCCATGACGGCGGCTTCCCGATTGCCGCCTACCGCATAGACCTCGCTGCCGAACACCGTTTTGCTGAGCACGAAAGCCCCTATGCCGAGGGCCGCGAGCGAGATGATGGCCGCGATAGGGAAAAAGCCAATGAGGCCGCCCCCGATTGCGTCGAAAGCATCGTCGAAGCCGAAGATCGTTTGACCGTTCGGCAGGATGAAAGACAGGCCTCGCGCCATCGCCATAGCCGCGAGCGTGACGATGAAGGGATTCATGCCGAGTAAGGCGACAGCCACGCCGTTGAAGATCCCGCAGCCGGCCCCGACCAGAATCCCTATCGCTACAGCCGCCGGAATGGGGACATGAGCGTGCAGCGCCATGCCGACGACTACGCCCGACAACGCTACGACTGCGCCGGACGACAAGTCGATCCCGCCCGTGATGATCACGAAGGTCTGTCCGCACGCCACGATCGCGATCAGCGAACTCGCCGCCAGGATCGCCATGATATTTGCCGTCGACAGGAATGACGACGTCATGAGGGACAGGTAGAGCACGATCGCCGCGAACGCGATGATGATCGCGATCTCGCTGACAT
Source organism: Methylocella sp. (assembly GCA_037200525.1). Taxonomy (NCBI): domain Bacteria; kingdom Pseudomonadati; phylum Pseudomonadota; class Alphaproteobacteria; order Hyphomicrobiales; family Beijerinckiaceae; genus Methylocella; species Methylocella sp. The sequence continues at coordinate 1,218,988 of JBBCGG010000001.1, forward strand.
CGGCCTCGAGCCATCGCCACAAGGGGCGCTTCTGATCGGTTTCAGTCATGGTTTCATTGTGGCTTATGATATTTATCCGACAGCGGCGAGCGACATGATGCGATCCTGACTGAATTGCGCGCGTTCGACTTCGCCAACCATTCGACCGGCGCGCAGAACGCCGATGCGATCGCATAAGCCGAGGAGCTCCAGCAGGTCCGAGGACACGATCAGGATCGCGGCTCCCCTGGCCGCGACTTCACCGATCAGATTGTAAACTTCAACCTTGGCTCCGACATCGACGCCGCGCGTCGGCTCATCCAGCATGAACACGCGCGGCCCGATGCCGATGGCGCGTGCGAGAACGATCTTCTGCTGATTGCCGCCGGAAAGCCGCCGCACTTCCTGCCTCGACGAGTCGGCGCGAATGCGCAGCGATTTGATCGAGCTCTCGGCGAACTGCTCCAACGCGCGGTCTGACAGGATCCCCCAACGCGATAAAGCTTCGAGGGCGGACATCGTCAGATTCCGACGTATGGAAAACGAAAGGATCAGTCCTTCCAGCTTGCGGTCTTCCGGCGTCAGCACGACGCCTTGCCGCAAGGAGCGGCGCGGCGAAAAAGGGACGAAAGCCTTTCCCGAAACTTTGAGGCGCCCCGCCGTGGCGGGCAGCGCTCCAAAGATGGTCTTGAGCACCTCCGTCCGGCCCGCTCCGACGAGCCCGGCAAGGCCATAGATTTCGCCGGCGCGAACGTTGAACGACACATTTTCGAACCGGCCCTTGCTCGAAAGTCCTTGCACGTCGAGAACGATGGCCCCAAGCGCGATAGCTTTTTTGGGAAAGAATTTGTCGATGGGGCGATTGACCATGGTCTGCACCAAGGCTTCCTTGGTCCAACCCGCGGCCGGCCGAACTTCCACGGAAAGGCCGTCGCGCATGACCGCGATGCGATCGCAGATCGCGAACACCTCTTCGAGATGGTGGCTGATAAAAATGACGCCGACGCCATCCGCCTTGAGCGCCCGGATCTTCTTCTTCAGAAGTTCGACTTCGTGGCCGGTCAGGGCCGCCGTCGGCTCGTCCATGACGATGATGCGCGCCCGCCTGCGCAAAGCCCGCGCGATCTCGACCAGTTGACGCTGCGCCAGCGAGAGGCTGCGGATCTTTGTGGTCGGGGAAATGTCGAGCCCGATCCGCTTCAGCGCGGCGCGCGTCTCCCAGAGCAGGCGCGTCCTGCGGATCGCGCCAAAGCCGTTCCTCGGCAGCGCGCCCGCAAAGATGTTTTCCGCGACGGTCCGGTCCGGAAACAGGCTGAGTTCCTGGTGCACCACTGTGATGCCCGCCTGCAGCGCCTCGCGCGGGTCGCAAGGCGCGAAGAGCTTTCCCTGCAGCCATATCGAGCCATGGTTTGGCTGATGAACGCCCGCTAGAATCTTAATCAGCGTCGACTTGCCGGCTCCGTTCTCCCCCACGATGCCGAGAACCTCGCCGGCATCGAGCGTGAGTGAAACATCGGTCAATACCGACACTCCCAAAAACGCTTTGGAAACGTGGCGCATGTCAAGAAGATGAGACATCGCAAGCGCTCCTCAATCTGCTCTAGACGCTGTCGGCCCAAAGGCCATAGCGTTTTACTTCCGCGCTATCGATGTTAGCTTTGGTCACGAGGATATGAGGCCAGTACTCGTGCGCTGGAATGCGCGTCTTGTCGCCGTGGAAATAAACGTCGACGTATCGCACCGCCTGGATCGCCATCGTGAGCGGGTTCTGCGATAGCGTCGCATTCATGTCGCCCTTGCGGATGGCCGTGAGGGCCTGCTCGGCGCCGTCGATCCCGATAATAATAATGTGCTTTGGATCATCGAGCGGGGCGTTCCGGCCGGCTTGGCGGATCGCTCGCAGTGCGCCGACCGCATTGTCATCGTTGCCGTTGAACACCGCGTCGATTTGTGGATTGGCGGCCATGATCTGGCTCATCAGGTTAAACGCTTTTTCCTGATCGAATTGCGCTTCCTGGCGCGCCACCAGCTTCAACCCGGGATTGCCGGCCTGGAGCTTGCTGAACTCATCCATGAAACCCTTGTCGCGCGCGTCGCCAGCCGTAGCGCCGAGCAGACCCACCAGATTGACTACGTTGCCCTGAATCTTGCCGTACCGCTGTTTCAGCCTGTCCGCGATGAACTGCGCGCCTTGCTGGCCGAGCGCTACATTGTCGGTTTCGAGGAAGTTGGTCTGGCAATCGCCGCAGGCCGCGCCGCGGTCGAGCGTGAACACCGGAATTTTCTTCTTGTCGGCCTGCTGAACGGCGGGCGCGATGGCGTTGGCGTTGACTGGGTTTAGGATCAGCGCATCAACCTGTTGGTTGATGAGATCGATGACCATGCTGGCCTGAGTATTGGCGTCCCCATTTGCGTTGGTGTTGAGGAGCGTGACGCCCGGATAATCTTTTACTGCTTCAACGACGCTCTTGGTCATGCCTTGAAAATAGGGATTGGCGAGCGTAGAGACGTTGTAACCGATCTTCAGCGGCTTATTTTGAGCGCGCGCCAGGCCGGGCGACATGCTGAGTGCGGCCAAGCCGCCAATCGCCGTCACGACTTCGCGTCGGTTCATTATTTCCTCCCGAAGGCCAGCCGATCTGTTCGGTCTTTGCGGCCATTACGTCAGACTGTGGAGCAACACGGTCATCTGTCAAGATCAATGTTAGCGCAATCAGCTAGTTGTCATCGCGCCGTCCTGGCTTTCATCGCTTGCGCGGCGGGGTTGATGCCTGCGCGATCGCGAACGCTTCGTTCGCCAATGCGCCGCGTAAATCGGCGCTGTCGCACGTCTAAAACGTCGTCGATGTCGAGCGCTATGGCAAAGCATCACCCTTGGACGAAGGATGAGGCCCTTTCTTAATAAGTTGCGCGTCCGCCGGAGAGATCAAAAATGGCGCCGGTCGAAAATGCGCAATCCTCCGAGGCGAGCCAAGCGATCATCGCCGCCGCTTCTTCAACCTGCAGGAATCGGTTCATCGGAATTTTCGACAGCATGAAATCAATATGTTCCTGCTTCATCTGATCGAAAAGTTCGGTTTTGGCGGCCGCCGGCGCAATCGCGTTGACGAGAACGCCGGTCGTCGCGAGCTCCTTGCCGAGCGATTTCGTAAGGCCGATCAAGCCGGCCTTGGATGCTGAATAATGGGAGGCGTTCGCATTGCCTTCTTTTCCGGCAATGGAGGCGACGTTGATGATCCGCCCCCAATTGTTCTTGAGCATTTCTGGCGCGATGGCGCGGCAGGTCAGAAAGGGCGCGATGAGATTGACCTCGACCACGCGGCGCCAAACATCGGCCGGAAGCTCCCATAGCTTGCCGTTGCCGCCAGTGATTCCGGCGTTATTGACGAGAATATCGATTCTGCCGCGCTGTTCGGCGAGCGCTTTCGCGCCTTTCTGGACGGAAGCTTCGTCGGTCAACTCCACGCTCCTTGCCGTGACGACGCCAAGCGTCTTGAGAGCGGCTGTCGCTTCGGCCAATCGGCCTGCGTCGACATCCCATAGCTCGACAATCGCGCCAGAGGCGAGCATGCGCTCAGCTGCCGCAAAGCCGAGCCCGCGCGCGCCTCCGGTGATGATTGCAACCCGACCATTCAAATCAATCTTGTTCATTCTTCGATTCTTTCAATTCAAGCGGCGACGGTCGTCTGGTTCTGTCCGCCGAGCCGCATCTTTTGGCCGGGCTGCCTGTCCTCTTGCACAATTCGCGCGTCGCCTGCGGCGTCCACGCCCGTTTCGCGCGAGTCTGTTCAGGTCTTGCGCAGGCCTCCCCGACGACCGCCGTCAAGCTTTGATGAAGCTTGCCGCTCGACCGTCGCCGTCATGTCTAGCGGATTGAGCCAATGGGCGAAGGCGCTCCGATCGGCGCCTGGGGTAACGCGTTCGACGCCGATGCTGATCACCTTCTTCATCGCGGCATGCGCGGCTTGCGGATCGCGTTGCTCAATGGCTTCGACGATCCGCAGATGATTCTCGCTGATGACTTCCGTCCGCTCCGCCACCTTGTCCGAGGAGCTGAGCCGGAAAGCCGCCAACAAGGCGGCTTCAATGATCGAGCCCACCGAACGCAGAAATGGATTCTTCGAGGTTTCGGCAAGCGCAAGATGGAAGTTCAAGTCTGCCACCGCCAGGGTTTCCGGCGTGTGATCTTGGCGGCCCATTTCCTTGGCGAGGTCTTTCAGACGGGAGATGTCGTCCGCGCTCGCTCGTTCAGCGGCGAGCGCCGCTGCGAATGGTTCAAACGCCAGGCGGACTTCGCTGATGTTGGCGAAGAAAGCGCTGTCCAATTCCGTCTCGAGATGCCAGGCGAGCACGTCGGCGTCAAACAAGTTCCAGCGGTTGCGTTCGCAGACGCGCGTGCCGACTCTGGCGCGGGATGTGATCAACCCTTTCGCCGACAAGGTTTTCATCGCCTCACGCAGCACCGTTCGCGAAACCTGGAACCTCGCCAGCAATTCGGCGTCGCCGGGCAAATTTTGGCCAACCGGGAAATCGCCATGCGTGATGGCCCGACCAAGCTGCTCGGCGACGTCGGCGTGGCTGTTGCGCGCCTTGTGGGCCGAAAACCCGTTTTCAAGCATGCTCATGGTGAAGCCGCAATGTGTTGCATCGTCTGACGCTTCCGGCCGGAGACCCAAAGGATGGCATTACCAACAACGTGAAACAGACCAAAAATCCTTTCTATGACTTACGCCGCTCAGCCTGCCGCGTTGGAAAAGGCATAGATGGTTGTCTGGCGATAGACCTCGCCAGGATCGAGGCGGATGGACGGAAAATTCGGTTGGTTCGGGGAATCAGGGTAGTGCTGGCATTCAAGACACAGCGCGTGATGGCGAGGATAGGGCCGTCCCGTCTTGCCTTTGATCGAGCCATCGAGGAAATTGCCGCTGTAGACTTGAACGCCGGGCGTCGTCGTCGACATCGTCATTACGCGGCCAGAGCCCGGATGATAGACCGTCGCGGCAAGCCGAGGGGTCACGGTCACGCCGCCGCGCAGGCAAAAATTATGGTCGATGCCCCCGCCGATCGCAATCTGCGGGTCGCCCAAGTCGAGAACTCGCGCGCGGAGCGCGGCAGGAGCTCGGAAGTCGAAGGCGGTTCCCTTCACCGGAGCTTCGGCCCCGAGCGGAATCGCGGTGGCGTCGACCGGCAAATAACTGTCGGCCTCCAAGGTCAGCACATGATCCAATATGCCTTCGGAAGACGCCTCGCCGGCGAGATTGAAATAGCTGTGATTGGTAAGGTTGACGATCGTTGGGCGATCGCAGCGCGCCTCATAGGAAATGACCAGCGCATTCCCCTCAAGGCTGTAGCTAACTCGCGCCTCAAGGCTCCCCGGAAAGCCTTCGTCGCCATCGGGGCTCGCATAGCCAAACTGCACCGAATTCTCGGAGCGCCGCATCAGCCGCCAGACTGCGGTATCGAACCCCTTCAGTCCTCCGTGCAGGGCGTTCGGCCCGTTGTTGGCGGCAATTCGATATGCCTGTCCGTCGAGGGAGAATGAGCCTTTGGCGATCCGATTGGCGACCCGCCCGATGGTGACGCCGAAGAAGCTGTTCCGATGCGCCCGATAGCCTTCAACGCTCGCGTGTCCAAGAACGACATCCGCTGTCCGCCCTTCGCGATCTCTGACCCGCAGAGATTGCAAGGCGGCGCCGAAAGGCAGGATGTCGGCCTCAACTCCCTCGCCATCGACGAGTTGGATCAGCCCTTGCGCATCGTTCATTAAGCGTCACCAAAATCCATCTTGCTATTTATCATATAATATACAATCAATGAAAAAAACAAGGATGAATTCGCAAGGATGAATTCGAAAGAGTGAGGCATATGGGAGGCTCGATCGTCGGAAATCTTGCGCGCAGGCCCGGCCAGTGGAGGCTGGTCTTTGGGGCTGCGCTTTTGTCTCTTGCCGCCGTCGGCAGGATCGAAGCCGGCGATGCGTTCGCTGCCAAGACCGGACACTCCAAGCCATGACCGCAGAAAGCATCGCCGTCGGTCTCCTAGGGGTCGGAAAGATCGCTCGCGACCAGCATGTCCCAGCCCTCAGCCGCAATCCCCGTTATGTTCTGGCGGCCACCGCCAGCCATGATCATGGCGTCAATCGCATCGACAAAATCCCCTCCTATCCAAGCCTTGCGGCGATGCTGGAGGCAGTCCCGAACTTGGGGGCAGTGGCTTTGTGCGTGCCGCCCGCGCCCCGCTACGCCCTGGCCCGCGCCGCCCTGCTCGCCGGCAAACATGTGTTGTTGGAAAAGCCGCCCGGCGCCTCGACCAGCGAGGTTCATCATCTGATCGAACTCGCCCGCGAGAGGTCGCTATGTTTGTTCGCGGCGTGGCATTCGCAATTCGCGCCGGCGCCGGCAGTGGCCAAAGCGTGGTTGGCGGGCCGCAAAATCCGCTCGGCGCGCATCATCTGGAAGGAGGATGTCAATTTTTGGCACCCCGGCCAGGAATGGATCTGGGAGCCGGGCGGTTTCGGCGTGTTCGATCCGGGCATCAACGCATTGTCGATCGCCAGCGTGATTTTGCCGGGCGATCTCAGTGTCGCCAGCGCAACCCTGATCTTCCCGGAAAACCGCCAGACCCCAATCGCCGCGCGGCTATCTCTTCGTCTCGATGACGTGGTGGTCGAAGCGGAGTTCGATTGGCGGCAAACCGGGCCGCAGACCTGGGATATCACGGTCGAAACCGATGCGGGCCAGCTGCATCTGTCGAAAGGCGGCGGCGCTTTAACCCTTGCAGGCAAAGCCGCCATCCTGCCTCCTGAAGCTGAATATGATGGCGTTTACGAACGGTTCGCGACCTTGATCGATCAACGTCGAATCGGGGTCGATGCGCGCCCGCTGCACCTCGTCGCCGACGCGCATCTCATCGCCGCGCGTGAAATCGCCAAAGCATTTTATTGAAGGAACAGGAAACAATGACTACGCCAGCTCTGCGCAGGTTGCGTTCTCGCGCCTGGTTCGACAATCCGCATAACGCCGATATGACGGCGCTCTATCTCGAGCGCTACATGAATTACGGCATTTCGCGCGAGGAGCTGCAATCGGGCAAGCCAATCATCGGCATCGCCCAGACGGGTTCTGATCTTTCCCCGTGCAACCGGCATCACCTGGTGTTGGCGGAACGCGTGCGAGATGGCATCCGCGAAGCCGGCGGGATCCCGCTGGAATTTCCGGTGCATCCGATCCAGGAAACCGGCAAGCGCCCGACCGCAGGACTTGACCGCAATCTGGCTTATCTGGGGCTCGTCGAAGTTCTTTACGGCTATCCGCTCGATGGCGTCGTCCTCACAATCGGCTGTGACAAGACCACTCCGGCGGCCCTGATGGCGGCGGCGACCGTCAATATTCCCGCCATCGCCTTGTCGGTTGGGCCGATGCTGAACGGATGGTTCCGGGGCGAGCGCACCGGATCGGGCACCATCGTCTGGAAGGCGCGCGAGATGATGGCGAAGGGGCAGCTCGACTACACCGGATTTATAGATCTCGTCGCCTCTTCCGCGCCGTCCACGGGTTACTGCAACACCATGGGCACCGCAACGACCATGAATTCCCTCGCCGAGGCGCTCGGGATGCAATTGCCGGGCTCGGCGGCTATCCCCGCGCCCTATCGCGATCGCCAGGAAATTTCATGGCGGACCGGCAAGCGGATTGTGGCGATGGTGCACGACGATCTGAAGCCGTCGGACATCATGACGCGAGACGCTTTCATCAACGCCATTTGCGTCAACAGCGCCATTGGCGGTTCGTCGAACGCGCCGATCCATTTGAATGCGATCGCCCGCCATCTCGGAGTGAAACTCTCGCTCGATGATTGGCAGACCTATGGCGAAGACATTCCGCTTCTGGTCAATCTTCAGCCGGCCGGCGAATATCTTGGCGAGGATTATTATCACGCTGGAGGCGTTCCTGCCGTCGTGCGCCAGCTGATGGACAAAGGCCTGATCGCCGAAAATGCGATGACGGTCAACGGCAAGACCATCGGGGAGAACTGCCGCAGCGCTGAAATCCTGAGCGAGGAGGTCATTCGCCCGTTCGATCGGCCATTGAGGAAAAAGGCTGGGTTTCGCGTTCTGCGCGGCAATCTTTTCTCATCCGCGATTATGAAGATGAGCGTCGTCTCGAAGGAGTTTTACGACCGCTATTTGAGTAACCCCGCCGACCCGAACGCCTTTGAAGGCAGGGCGGTCGTCTTCGACGGTCCGGAAGATTACCATGCTCGCATCGACGATCCAGCGCTTGGTATCGAGGCCGACACGTTGTTGTTCATGCGCGGCGCCGGTCCGATCGGCTATCCAGGCGGCGCCGAGGTCGTCAATATGCGCGCCCCGGATTATCTGATCCGCAAGGGCGTCAGCGCCTTGGTCTGCATCGGCGACGGGCGGCAATCTGGCACCTCCGGTTCGCCCTCGATCCTGAACGCCTCGCCCGAGGCGGCGGCGGGCGGCAATCTCGCTCTGTTGCGCACGGGAGACAGGATCAGAGTCGATCTCAATGTGGGCACGGTGAATGTTCTGATTTCGGACGAAGAGCTCGCCGAACGACGCGCGGCGCTGGAAGCCGAAGGGGGCTACGCTTATCCCGCCCACCAAACGCCGTGGCAGGAGATTCAGCGCAGTTTCGTTGGGCAGTTTGAAACCGGCGCGACGCTCGAACTTTCGGTCAAATACCAGAATATCGCCGAAACCAAGGGGCTTCCCCGTGACAGCCACTGAGGCGATGGCGAGGCGGACGAGGGCCGACGCAATCGCGGCGGACTGGATCGCAGTCGATTGGGGCACAAGTCGCCTGCGAGGCTGGGCGATGACGGCTGATGGAGCGGTCATCGCCGCGCGCCAGAGCGGTCAAGGCATGGGCGACCTCGCCGCCGATCAATTCGAGGATCGCTTCTTGGAGATGATCGCGGGTTGGGCCGATCCAGATGCAACGACGAGAGCGATCGTCTGCGGCATGGCCGGAGCGCGCGAAGGTTGGGTCGAGGCCGGCTATCGCTCCGCGCCGGCGGTCCTCGGGACGCCCACGGCCGCGACGATCGCGCCGACGCGCTCCGCCCGGCTGCGGGTTTATATCCTCGCAGGCGTCAGTCAGGCTGATCCGCCGGATGTGATGCGCGGCGAAGAGACCCAGATCGCCGGACTAATGGCGACGCAACCGGATTTCGACGGCTGGATCGTGCTGCCCGGCACGCATACCAAATGGGCGAGAGTCGACGGCGGTCGCCTGCGCCATTTCTTTACCTGCATGACCGGGGAGCTGTTCCAGCTCCTTGGCTCTCATTCCATCTTGCGCCGGTTGGTCCATGCTGAAAACTCAATTTCCGAGAGCGATTGGAATTTGGAGCAGTTCGACGATGCCGTGCAAGGGGCTCTGGCTGATCCGGCTGGGCTTACCCGGCGCCTCTTTGGTCTTCGCGCGCGGGCTTTGCTGCGCGGGTTGGACGGGAGAGCCGCCCGCGCGCGTTTGTCGGGAGAGTTGATCGGGGCGGAAGTAAGCTATGGCCTGCGCAGCGTTTCCGGCCCGCCTATCGCGCTGATCGGAGCCGACGCGCTCTGCGCGCTGTATCGACGCGCGTTCGCGCAAGTCGGAGTTCATGCCGAAACGCATTCCGCCGAGGCCATGACCCTCGCCGGCCTATCCGCCGCCTGGGAAGGACTGAAATATGCGTGAAATCATCGCCATTCTGCGCGGCCTGCCGCCGCGAGACGCGGAAGCCGTCGGCGCGGCCCTGATCGCGGCCGGCGTTACTCAGATCGAGGTGCCGCTGAATTCGCCACAGCCCTTCGCCAGCATTGCAACTTTGAGCGCCCGCTTCGGCGCGCAAGCGCTGATTGGAGCCGGCACCGTTCTCAACCCGCAGAACGTGGCGCAGGCGGCAGCCGCCGGGGCGCGCTTGATCCTCGCGCCAAATTGCGATCCCGACGTTATCCGCGCCGCGCGCGACCACGGCCTGACCGTTTTGCCAGGCGTCTTCACCGCCACCGAGTGCTTCGCCGCGCTGAAGGCCGGGGCGAACGGGCTGAAACTGTTTCCCGCGTTCAAGCTCGGCCTCGATGGCTTCAAAGCGCTGGCCGCAGTGCTGCCGTCTGAGACCCGTTGCTACGCGGTTGGCGGAGTCGGACCGCAGGATTTTGGGGCCTGGAAAACCGCCGGCGCGCACGGATTCGGCATTGGCGCAGCGCTTTACCGGCCTGGCGATGCGGCTGCGGTTGTTGCAGAGCGGGCGCGAGAATTGGTTGCGGCCTATGAACTCGCTTCGCCGTCGGGGGAGCCGATTTGCGCGCCCTGTTTGTGACCTCCCCCTGGCGTCCGCTGGCCGGCGAGCGACGCGCAGCCGAGACGCGAGCCGGAGATCCGTACCGCATTCAGTTCGGGGGCCGGGAGGGGCCGAAGGTGAGGCGCCCATAAGAACCTCACCGCAATATCGGAGGAAACGAAATGAAAAATAGCGTCAAAGCGATGTTGGCCGGCGTGGCGTTGAGCCTCGTCAATGCAATGCAGCCGGCGATCGCCGCCGACAAGGGGATGGTCGGCGTTTCGATGCCGACTAAATCTTCCGCGCGTTGGATTACCGACGGCGATAACATGATCAAATATTTGAAGGACGCCGGCTACACGCCCGACCTGCAATATGCCGATGACGATATTCCGAACCAACTCGCCCAGATCGAAAACATGGTCATGAAAGGCGCCAAGGTTTTGGTGATCGCCGCGATCGATGGCACGACTCTGTCCGATGTTCTGGACCAGGCCCATACAAAGGGGATCAAGCTCATCTCCTATGATCGGCTGATCCGCAATTCGGAGAATGTCGATTATTACGCCACCTTCGACAATTTCCAGGTTGGCGTCCTTCAGGGCCAGTACATCGTCGACGCCCTCGGCTTGAAGGATGGCAAGGGTCCATTCAACATCGAGCTTTTTGGCGGATCGCCTGACGATAATAACGCCTTCTTCTTCTACAATGGCGCGATGTCGGCGTTGCAGCCTTATATCGACAGCAAGAAGCTCATTGTCCGCAGCGGCCAAACCGGCATGGACAAAGTATCGACTTTGCGTTGGGACGGCGCGGTGGCGCAGTCGCGCATGGATAATATCCTCAGCGCCTATTACGGGAAAGAGCATGTCGACGCCGTGCTGTCGCCTTATGACGGCTTGTCGATTGGCATTCTCTCCTCGCTGAAAGGCGTCGGCTATGGCAGCGGCGGCCTCAAAATGCCGGTGGTGACCGGGCAGGACGCGGAAGTCCCATCGGTGAAGTCGATTCTTGCCGGCGAGCAATCTTCAACCGTGTTCAAAGACACCCGCGCCCTCGCCAAGGCGACGGTCGGAATGGTCGACGCCTTGATGGGTGGCAAGGCTCCGGAGATCAATGACACTAAGACTTACGACAATGGCAAGAAAGTTGTGCCAGCCTATTTGTTGAAGCCGGTTAGCGTCGATCAGTCCAACTGGAAGGAAATTCTCGTCGGCAGCGGATATTATAAAGAAAACCAGATTCACTGATCCCGCTCGTCGAACAGGCCTCCCGCGATTGGCGCGTTGCGCGGGGCCTTGCTCCAACTAATGATAATAGGGGGAAGACATGGATGCGATTTTGGAGATGCAGGGTATCACCAAGACGTTTCCTGGCGTCAAGGCGTTGAACAACGTCAACCTCAGCATCAATCGCGGTGAAATCCACGCTCTCGTGGGAGAAAACGGGGCCGGAAAATCAACGCTCATGAAGGTGCTGAGCGGCGTCTACCCCCACGGAACTTATAGCGGCGCCATTCGCTATGAGGGAAAGGAATGCCGGTTTCATGACGTCGCGGACTCCGAAGCGCTGGGCATCGTCATCATCCATCAGGAACTGGCGTTGGTGCCGCTTTTGTCGATCACCGAGAATTTGTTTCTTGGCAATGAGCCGGCGCGCTATGGCGTCATCGATTGGGGAATGGCCAAATCCCGCGCCCGGGCGCTTTTGAAGAAAGTCGGTCTGAATGAATCCCCCGACACTTTGATCACCAACATGAGCGTTGGCAAACAGCAGTTGGTGGAAATCGCCAAAGCCTTGGCGAAAGACGTGAAGCTGTTGATCCTTGATGAACCAACGGCGAGCTTGAACGAAATCGATAGCGCCGCGCTATTGTCGCTGCTGCTCGCATTCAAGGAAAAGGGCATCTGTTCGATTATCATCTCGCATAAATTGAATGAGATTTCACGGGTCGCAGACCGCATCACCGTTTTGCGCGATGGATCGACCGTCGACACTCTCGACTGCCGGCACGAAAAAATCAGCGAGGACCGCATCATCCGGCAAATGGTCGGGCGGGAATTGTCCGATCGCTACCCCAAGCGCTCACCCAAGATCGGCGAGATCGTCTTCAGCGTTTCCGATTGGAGCGTCGATCATCCGCAGCATCCGGCGCGCAAGATGGTCAAGGGCGTGTCCCTCGATGTGCGCCGGGGCGAGATTGTCGGAATCGCGGGCCTCATGGGGGCCGGCCGAACCGAATTCGCAATGAGCGTATTTGGCCGCGCCTATGGGCAGAACATCAGCGGCAAAGTTCGCCTTCATGGCAAGGAAATCGATGTCTCCACTGTCCGCAAGGCCGTCGCCAATAAAATTGCCTACGTCACCGAAGATAGAAAGCAATATGGCTTGGTTTTGAGTGAAGACATCAAAGACAATATCGTTCTCGCGAATCTTGAAGCCGTAGCCTCGAAATTTTCCGTCATCGATAAAATCCGGCAATTGAGCGTGGCGCAGGATTATCGTCGCAAGACCAATATCAGATCCTCCAGCGTCTTTCAGAAAACGGTGAATTTATCCGGCGGCAATCAGCAAAAGGTTGTCATCTCGAAATGGCTGTTTTCGAATCCTGAGGTTCTGATGCTCGACGAACCGACGCGCGGGATCGACGTTGGCGCCAAATATGAGATCTACACGATCATCAACCAACTCGCTGATGCGGGGAAGGCGATCCTGGTCATTTCTTCAGAGATGCCGGAGCTTCTGGGCATTTCCGACCGGATCTACGTTATGAACGAAGGAAGGTTTGTCGACGAAATGGACATCGCCGAAGCCTCGCAAGAACGGATCATGCGATCCATCGTCCAGTCCGCAGGACATTTAGCATGACGAGCATCCCGGAACAGAATCAACAATCGGGCGGCATGGGCTTCGCCATCCACCTGCGCGATTACGGCATGATGATCGCGCTCATCGCCATCATCGGCTTCTTTGCGGTGGCGACGCATGGCGCGCTGTTGTCGCCGCTGAACGTCACCAATATCATTTTACAAAACAGCTACGTCATCATCATGGCCCTTGGCATGATGATGATCATCGTCGCCGGGCACATCGATCTGTCCGTCGGCTCGGTGGTTGGTTTCATAGGAGCGCTGGCGGCGGTCCTCATCGTTCAGGCCGATGTGCCGGCCCCAATCGCCGCGCTCTTGTGCCTGCTGGTCGGCGCGATCATCGGCGCTGGTCAGGGCTACCTCGTCGCCTACCATAAGATGCCCGCCTTCATCGTGACCCTCGGCGGCATGTTGATATTCCGCGGACTGAGCCTCTGGCTTCTCGATGGCCGGTCGATCGGGCCGTTCCCGGTGGCGTTCCAGAAGATCAGCTCGGGGTTCATCCCTGACATTTTCAGCGTCGCCGGATTCCACCTCACGACAATGCTGATTGGCGCGGCGGTTGCCGGGCTTTCGGTTTACGCCGGATGGCGCGAACGCGCCAATAACCAGCGTCACGGAGTCGACCTTGAGCCGGCCGCGGTATACTGGGTCAAAAACGCGATCCTCGTCGGGGTCGTTCTATACGCGAGTTACCTTCTCGCGTCCTATCGCGGTCTGCCGAACGTGGCGATGCTGATGTTCGGACTGATCGTGCTTTTCGCCTTCGTGACAACAAGGACAACCTTCGGGCGCCGGATTTATGCCCTAGGCGGCAACGAGAAAGCGGCCAAGCTGTCGGGGATCAATACGGAGCGGCTGGTGTTTTTCACCTTCGCCATCATGGGGTCTCTCGCCGCGCTGGCCGGGCTTGTTGTCGCTGCGCGTTTGAACACTGCGACCCCCAAAGCCGGCGTGTCCTTCGAGCTTGACGTGATCGCCGCGTGTTTCATCGGCGGCGCTTCCGCTTCTGGAGGCGTCGGAAAAGTGACGGGGGCGGTGATCGGCGCCTTCGTGATGGGCGTCATGAACAATGGGATGTCGATCCTTGGCATTGGCATAGATTGGCAACAGGTCATCAAGGGGACCGTTCTGCTGATCGCCGTGTTCTTCGACGTCTACAACAAGAAAAAAGCATAGACCGAAGGTCGCATAAAGATAGGATGCTGCTGTCTGCGGCGTCGCCCGAAGCAGATCGCCCAATGGAAAGCGCGCCTCGCGAGCGCCTCCCCGGTCAGCTGAAATCGAGGCGGATCAAAGCATCTTGATCTCACGTTTTATTTCGCATCAGCAGAGGACTTCGATGAACGTTTTATTAGAAAAAATTATCGCAGCTCACGGCGACTCGACTTGGGACCGCTTCCAGAAAGTCGAGGCCACCATCGTGAGCGGCGGCGGGTTCTTTCCGCTGAAGGGATTTCTCCCGGACTCGAACCCCCCCGCACGAGCATTTGGCTGCACGAGGAAAAGACGTCGCTGCAGCCTTGTGGCGCGCCGGATTTGCGCATGACTTTCGCGCCGGAGCGCGTCGCCATCGAGAAGCTCGAGGGAACAATGGTCGCTGAACGCCTGCATCCGCACGATGCGTTCGCAGGGCACCAGATGAGCACGCCTTGGGATCCTCTGCACTACGCCTACTTTAACGGCGAAGCTTTGTGGACCTACTTTACCACCCCGTTCTTGCTTGGTTTGCCCGGCGTCGAAGTCGAGGAGACGGAGCCCTGGACCGAGGGCGCGGAAACGTGGCGAGTGCTTAGGGCTCACTTTCCGGATTCCATCGCAACCCATAGCCCCGTGCAGGATTTTTTCTTCGGGGACGATTTCCTGGTGCGCCGACACGACTACAGCGTGGATGTCGCCGGCGGTTTCGGCGCCGCGCAGCTGACATCCGACTACGTCGAAGTTCAGGGCCTGCGCCTGCCGAGCAAACGACTGGCTTATACGCGCGGCCCCGACCGCCGACCGATCAAAGACATGCTGATGGTCTTCATCAACATCAGCGAAGTCAAATTCAGCTGAGTAGGGATTTGATCGAGCTCTGCGACATGCCGTCGACGTCGGCGGCAGGGTCGCGGGGCTCAAAGCTCAGGACAAATCGATCATGATGACCGCAACGCCTACCGCCGCGAGATGGGTCAAGCCATGATTTCGCGGGAGCTGTTCGAACGGCTCGTCGATCGCGGCGTCTAGGACATATCCCTGCCCATCACGGTCAAGCCGACAGCCCATGCGGCTCGGTCTCATGCGACCGGGATAAGGTGGGAACGGCGGCGCCCGGGCAGACGACAGATGCTGTTGCGGCTGATGTTCAGCGCCTTCGCCTGCTCGGCGATCTTGGCGTGAAGCGATCCGAACGAGTCGACCGCCTACTTCTAATCGATCAGGAATGACTCTGATTCAACTCGTTTCAATTCAATGGCGAGAGTTTCGCGCAATTTCGCGGCGAGATCGGCGCTGGTAATTTGCAGAAGTTTAGCGCGGAGTTCCGGCCTGCTATGCGTGAACTCTATGAGATGCTCCAAATCCCACATCGCAAGCCTTGCCGGCCCGCGCGCCACCACGTCGATTGGGCTGACAAGGCCGCTATACGCATTGACGCTCCCGATGAGCTGTCCAGGATGGTACGTCAAAATAGCTTTATCATAGGCAACCGCTTCAATTTCGTCGGAAATAAGGACGATCGCGTCAGATATCGGCCGACCCTTTTTGAGGATTCCATCGCCAGGCGAGCAGTCGACCCAGCGGACAAGGCTGGCCATTTTTACAAAATCTCGCTTGCTGATGGAGCTAAAGGCCACGCGGTGCAGTTCCTCTTCTTTATCGGTGAGGATTACAGGGCGCCTATCCAGGATCAGGGTCACGATCCGAATACCGTTGACGACCATGAACGCCATCGCCCAGAAGATCGGCGGCCAGAGCGGCTCGTGCTGGAAATAGTAGTACGGCAGTATCATGACGTCGGATGCGAACGATAGAATGCGCAGCTTGAGGAAATCTCGCACCGAGAAGGCCAATAGAAACGCCAAATTTGAGAGATTGACCAGGCCGTTCAACCCGAAGATCTGATCGGTCAGGAGGTCTCTCGATAGCAATTCCATGATTCCTTCTTCAAATGACTAACCAAGCCGTCGATCCGGCAATGGGGCTGGCCACAGATCGATGATGGCGCTCAAGCCGGTTCACTTGGCGAGGGGTTCTCGAACCGACTCGGTCAAACCAGGCGCAGCGTCTTAAGCGTAAGCGGAGTGGGCGTAAAAGTCAAAAAGATGAGGGGCGGTTAGAAATAAAAAAACTATAAAATTTCGTTGCTATTCAGAAACGACAAAACTTTTACATGATAACATCTTGGAATAGTTGGAGCTATGATGCCTGCATGGTCTAACGACAACCTCGACCTTACTCGATTGCGCATTAAGACAACAACGCCAACATCACATCTGTGGACATTTCTGAGTATCCTACCGGTTGCAGCGCTTTGATCGCGACCGGCTCCTCCGCACGCGCGCTCTCAACACGAGGCGGATGGATCGAATGCGAGTGGCGCGGCGGGGCCTGTGAGCCTTACCGGCGCAAAAAGGCCATTTGCGCAATTTGGCTGTATCGAATCCAGCCGAGACTCCGCTCTGGGCGCGGCGCTATTTTGATCGTGCTGCGTGAGGATCCGAATTTCAAAATTTTGTTGGAGTGGTTCGCTTTGGGGAGGCGTAAACATCCCGCGCGCCTGAGGCCGACAGTCTGGCGCCAAACGGTTGAGTTTTTGCTCAGATCGCAGGCTTTCCTACAGCGGCCGCACGCCGTGACGCAGCAGCCGCACAATGTTCGATTCGATGGCGCCCAGAAAACTTTATGGATCGCGCGGGCTCGATCTTCCGCGGCAAAAGTCTAAAATTGGTCAGGGCCGCGTAGGCGGCGGAAAAGACAGCACTTCACTCGTGTAGGTCTCGACGACTTCGCTAAAGGGCGTGCCGTCAGGTAGCGTCAGCAAAGCGCGATGCTCTAGGCCGTTGTGACGAATTCGGCGTTTGGGGGATTCTCGCGAGGATCTTTCCATGATTCAAGGCTGATTTTTGGAGATCAGCCTTGATGATTCGGGATGTCGATGCGCTGCGAGACGATCAATGGGAGCGGCTTTGTGATCTTGTGCCAGGCGGAAGAGCCGGCCAGCGCGGGCCGCGCTGCGACAATCGACGCTTCGTCGACGCGCTGTTATGGATGGCCCGCTCGGGCGGCCGCTGGCGCGATCTGCCCGAACGCTTCGGCGACCATCAGGCGGTGAAACGCCGCTACTATCGCTGGATCGAGCGCGGCGCCTTGGACGGATTTCTTGAGGCATTCACCGCCGAGGCCGATCTCGAATGGCTGATGATCGACTCAACAATCGTGCGCGCCCATCAGCACGCGGCCGGCGCAAGGATCGCCAAAGGGGGGCGGATGCCCAAGGCCTGGGCCGCTCTCGCGGTGGTTTGAGCACCAAAATCCACGCCGCGACAGACGCGCTCGGCAACCCCGTTCGGCTCCTTCTCGGACCTGGGCAGCGCAACGACATCACAAAAGCGCACGCCCTGATCGAAGGCTTTGCGGCCGATGCGATCATCGCCGATAAAGGTTATGACGCCAATCACTTGCGCAAGGCTGTTCTTATGCGTGAGGCTGAGCCGGTGATCCCATCAAAATCCAATCGCCGCGCGCCGCTCCCCTACGACAAGGCGCTCTACAAGGAGCGCAATCTCGTCGAGCGTTTCTTCAATAAACTGAAGCAGTTCCGGCGCGTCGCAACCCGATACGACAAGCTCCTCGCAAACTACCGAGGCTTCGTATTGCTCGCCGCTATTGCTATCATGCTCAGGTAATTCGTCACTACTGCCTAGAACTTTCGAGGGGATGTTAAGCGCCGCGCCAGCGTCATCCCGCGCGGAAGCGCCCATCTCCCAGCCTTGCGGGAGGGGCATCCACAATAGGTTCGCCGACAGCGTTTGCCGGCGAAAATGCAGTGCCTGCACCGCGCGGCCGAACGATATGTCGCTTGTTTCGAGTTGCTGATTCATTTCCGGCGTCAAGCGGCTCGGCACATACCAGTTGTCCGCCTCGGACAAGACATGCTCGCCGCAATGCAGGCGAACCCTGCGATATTTCACCTCGTCGTTCGGGCTTAGTCCGAGGAGCTGGCGCTGCTCCGGGGTCGCCGTCTTGTCCTCGCCGCGCACCCGCTCCGCGACAATTCGCGCCGGGGATGCAAGTTGATGGCTCTCGCACCAGCGATCGAGGGTCAGCGTCGCGCTGTCATGGCTGAGCAGATCGCTGTTCAGCGTTTGCACCAACGCCAACGCCTCTACGCGCGCGAGCAGAGTGTCTGGCCAGACAGACGCTAAATCTCCGGCGCAGGCGACGGACCTAAGCAGAAGAAGGCCGCACGACGCCGAGACGATCTTGCTGATGTTGAAGCTCATATGAAACCTTTTGGAGGGAGGCGGCCCGCCCGATGCAAGCTCTTAGCGCTTTGCCCCCGAGCGTTTGTCGTGGGCGACTGTTACGCCGCAATGTCAAAGGGCGTCAAACGGAGCTGCCGTTGCAACAGGTTAGAAGTGCGCGACCCTCGAGCCCAAAGTCGCCCCTCGCGCAGGCTGTAGAGGCGGTCACCGTGAAAGAGCGGTCCGCTCGAAAGAGTCACCGCCGCGCGGGTTTCGGCGTCCGCGACAATGCGGGAGCCTTGCCGCCATGACTTGCGCGGTTGCCCGCGCGGGAGGTGAGAGTCTGTGGCAAGGTCGCTCAAGCCGCGAACCGTCAGATTGTTGACGGCGACCCATTCGCCAAGCGGTTGGGAATCTTGGCGGCCTATCGGTCAAGCCATTGGTTTAACTGGAGCGGGCGAAGGGATTCGAACCCTCGACCCCAACCTTGGCAAGGTTGCGCTCTGGTTGCTTCGTCGTGTGAGAACTATTTTCGGCTCATTGGAGTTGGCACTGTCGTTTCAGCAGAATCCGTGTAGCGAGCCCAGATAAGAACACGATCGTCTCGGCGAAGTACGCCATGACGTTCACGGCTTCATTAACGAGCGGCGCTTTTCACGATCTCGGCATATTGTCGCGCCGCCTGGGCGCTGCTTGCGCGGTTGTAGTGCTCTTCAGTCACCCTTCGGTCGGTATGTTGCAGGACGGCGCTGGCGAGGTTCGGGTTGTCTCCGGCGTAAGTGCAAATAGCGGAAGCTGCGCAGGACCGAAACAGATGGGGGCTGACTTTGACGCCGAGCGTCAATAGAGTGGTCTCGGTTATGACGAGCTCGACGCTGGAATAGCTCATGCGCTGGCCTGAGTTTGACGACAACCAAAGCGGGCCTGCGGCTGCATCCAGCGTCTCGGCGGAGGACAATGCGGCGTCTTCGCCGTTGGCGAGCAAATGCCCGATGTCAGACATTGCGCCATTCTTCCTCCTCTCAATCGCCCTCAGCACAGGACGATGGATCAAAAGATACGAAGCGATCGCGGCGTCGAGGTCGCGCGGCACGCGGCGTTCGTCCGGACGACCGCTTTTGGTGTGCTTGCGATCGAGCACAATCCACCACCTCGATCCAATTCTGCGAAAACTGGTCTGCAGATCGAGGGCGACGAAGTTCTTAAGACGGATCGGACAGAGCGCGAGAAGGGCGATCATCACGCCGTTGCGGACCTGACGGGCTCGGCGCAACGGCGTGAGAGTCGGGTCGTCGTTCGACTCTTGCACGAGAGTGAGCCCGGCTTCAACGAGGCGATCAGGATCAACGACGCGATGGCTTTTTGAGAGGGGCCGCATCACCAGGGCAAGGTCCTTCTCAATCTCCCCGAGCCACGCAAAGTCTCGTTCGGGGGCAAGCAATTCGGACGCGCGACGCACCTTATAGATCGTACCGGCGAGAGTGACCGAGCCGATCCGCGATCGGAGCTCCTCTAGAAACCGCTCAATGTGGTCGGGGGTCACCTGCCCAGCGGCCGCAGCGTCCGGTTCAAAGCGACCCGTGCGCATCAGATGATCGACAAAATAACCATAGCGGCGGGCGAGATCGCCCTGCGTAATGCGAGCCAGATGCGCGCCGGCGCCGCCCTTGCGGAGGCGAACGCCCGGCGCGATCGCGCGCGCCCAGGCCGCGCGGTCAGCAATCGACCATTCGGCGATTGGCGCTGAGCGGATTTGCGGCGCTTGAGGACGGTGCGGCGGAGAGGCGGCTAGACGTCTTTGTCCACAAGAGGGTTGATCGCCCGCTAGTTTATGCATCGTCTTCCTCCTCCGCGCGCCGAGCGCGCAGATTGCGGACGAGATCGCCGTAGACCTCGCTGGCGTGCGTGGTTTCCAGACCGATATAATTGCGGATCGTGACCTGCACGGTGCGGTGGCCGAGAAGCAGGCGGACGAGCTCGTAGTTACCCGGTTGGTGTTTTAGGATGATCGCCGCCGACAAATGGCGGAACTGATGAACGGTGAGGCGAAGGCCGATCGATTTCTCGATGCAGGCGGTGATCTGACCGCTCAGCGTCGCAAGACATTTGTGGTCGTCCCGTTCTCCCGGAAACAGCCATGAACCATCCGCTTGGTCGACGAGAGCAGGGCGATAGTTGAACAGATAGTCGTCGATCAGCGCCGTCAGTTCGGCGTCCAGAGGAAAGTCGAGGTTTACGCGGTTCTTGACGTCATAGCCCGGGAAAACGAGTCGGTAAGGCGCTTTCGGGCCGCCGCTGCGGATGAGATTTTCGCCGATGCGAATTTGCCCAAGGTTGGCGCGGCGAATCGGAGCGACGTTGAGAATCCCGATCGCTGCCGCCATCTGGGCTCGCACCGCCGCCTTGACCGGAGACGAATATGACGCCTCTTTCGCCTGATCCATCAGAAGGCGCGGCAGATGATGCAGCGCGCGCCAGGCGTCGCTTTGCATAAAGGTTCGGATGGCGGCCAAATTTTTGTCCGTCATCGCCGCGGGACTATGGTGTTCGAGTTCGGAGCGCATGTCGTCGAGCGCTTCAAACTCTGCCGCGGACAAATGCTGGGCGCTCCGCGCGAGGCTGACAAACAGCCGAGCCAGGTCAATGGTGAAAATTGACGGCCGCTCGCCGCTCTTTTCCCAATAGGCGTCGAGAATGCGGCGGCTGACGTCTGGATGCAAAAGAGAGGCGAGCGACGTCAGTTGCTCCATGCCGACCCCGATTCGCGTCGCCGTGCGCATCGCCGCCTCGAGCATGGCGCGGCGACCGCGGATGGTCGTTGCTTTGGCCGGGCGCAGCCGCCTGCCTTTGGCAGTCTTGCGGACGCGCGTGAGAGAGGTCAAATAGGCTTCGATGTCGTCGCGCAATCCGATCGGATAATCCGCCCAAGGCGGGAAGGCTTCGCATTGTCGAGACGGGGGCTCGACCAAAAAATGGCTTGGCCATCCGGCAATGGTTCGAGCGCGGTCGTTCCAATGATGCGCTAATACCCGCCGCGCCGCCGCGTCCGCAGAAAGCGATGTGGTGCGCAGGCGATAAGCAAAGAAAGCGTCGATGACTGCTTCGTCGACGCAGTCCGGCGAGATATCTCGCCCTGAGCAGTATCGCATCAGCGACGCCAGGCGCGTCCGTTGAGGCGAACTCGGGCACTCATCGTACAACGCCCGCCATTCCGGCGTCAGCGGGGCGCCGCGCGCTGGCGTCTGCTTTTCTTTGTGCATCCAGGCCAGCGCGGCGCGCACATTCGATGCGTGATTGCTCAACGTTTTCTGGGTTATTCCAAGTCGAACGGCTTTCAATTGGCTGATTTGAATGCGAACGGCCGACCACCGCGCCGGGATCAAAACCATTGGCCGGTCGAGGACGGCGGCTATTCGGCGCAGCGAGCAGGGCCAGTGTCGCCTCAGGTCGTCCGACAAATCTGGATCGCCGGCGATCGCGACGGCGGCGTCCTCGAAAGAGGGCTCTATTAAAGAAATTACGGAGCCGAGCGAACGTGCGGCAACGGAAGCCAGGGGACTGAGATCGTTCATTAGGGGAGCCTCGTCGAGCGCCGGAGTTCATTTGGGTGGATTGGGTATCATATGGAAGTAAATTAGGATTACGTCAAGCATTTACTGGCTTTATGTAAGAATATATACGATCCTAATCTTAGTTCTTCTTGTGTCATCCTGTAGTATTTGGATGTATAAGGATGGAAACTCATCCCCGCTCAATTGCCAAGGGCGCGAGAGCCCGAACTGGTCCCTCGCGCCCCCGGATGGCGCATAATTTTCGATCAATATTCGCTGGTCGATCCGCACATCCGCGCCTTCATGAACTCGCGCAGGCTCGAATCCGGATATCGAACCGAGCGTCCGATTTTCACGAACCTCGGACCCGTTCCAGACAGTCTCGCCTTCGCCAGCCATGATGATGAAAGGTTGAGGGCTTTCGCCGCGTCTTTCGGGTGCAAAAGGGAATCGGCGCTGCTCGCCTTTATTAACGGTTCCATGAGGCCTTTCTTTCGTCTGTCTGCCATGGACGAAGGATCTCATAGGCCTCGTCGCAAAATTTCGGTTTGTTGCCGCAAAATAAAAATCGGCGGGGGCCACCCCCGCAAGTTTGACCGCTTATGACGTGCTGGCCCTGACTGAAAGACTGACGGGCTCGCGCCGAATATCGGGGCGCCGAGCGGTCAATCGCCGAACGTCATGCGAAGGCTGCCGATCTGTTCGAAAATAGAGGAGGGGATCGCACTTGGCGCCGCGCCCGAAAAAATCCGCGTCAGGAGAGGATAGATCCCTGCTTAGCGGGCGCCGCGCTGAACTTTTTTTCGTCGTTGAAAGAGCCGATTGTCCGTCTGGTCGAAGAGATCATCGATCGCGCGGGTCACTGTGTCTTCGCTGACATTCTGCGCCAATCCACCGTGAACGTTCACAAGCCGCGTCAGCGCCTTGAGCGACATCGTGGGATTCCATTTTCCGCCTTCGATAGTTTTTTTGATGACGCCGATCATCTCTGGACGCAGCGCCGGACGTCCTGATTTCTTAGCGTCGCCGGACGCCAGCTTCTTTCTGCGGTTTCGCAAGACAAAGCGTGTAAGAGCCGCCACTTCTTTCTCGCGGAATGCGATGATGGCATCGGCCCATTGCGGGCCAAACCATTTCGTCACTTGTCCGTAGACTTTGTTTGAAGGGCGAAGGAAATGGAAATTGCCGCCTCGCGGGCTCCTGAGGAAGGGAATTTCTTTGAGATCTTCGGGGTCAAGCTTAACGATTTTGCGGGAATTACCGCCAATGCCCATCACTCTCAGTCGTCCGGCGTCCGCCGCCCGCCAGATCTCTGAGATGGCGGCGTCCAATGCCCCTCCGCCACGACATTCAGTCCGGATTGCCAAAGCGTCGCGACCAGTTCCCCGTCCTCGACGCCCATATAGAGCAATTTGGCGATCATCTCCGCCGCTTCGTCAATCGTGACGAAGCCGATTGGAATAATCGCGGTCATGCTCTTCCTGTTTTAAGACTTGGCTTGGCTATGGCCGCGGCGCAGGACGAACTCGCCGTTTAGCGATTCTCTGCCGCACCTCTCCGTGCCGCTATAGAAGCTTAAGCGGAATAACCATGCTAGCGCAATCGACTTCGCGCGAGCTATTCGGTTGCCGGAAATCCGAACGGCCGTACAGCATCCTCTTGACCCCAAGGCCGAAGCATCGCCCGGGCGAACTGAGACCCAAAGGCGAGGTTCACCGCGCGAATGAATAGCCGCTTCGCGCCCATTCTGGCCGTTCCGCGCTTTCAGCATGATTCCCGAAAGGCCCCGTTCAGGCAATTCCAGCGGCTTCAAACCCCGCCACTTCCTAGCCTTCGATAGCCTCGACGTACTGTCATGGCATAGCTCGACCCAACTCGTTTCAGTTCACAAGCTCAAAGTCGCCCGGCTTCCACGTCTTGTCGAACCAGGGCTCCAGCGGACCGTAAAGGCGAAGAAGCGTGTTCCACCCCTTTCCGGGGATAGTCTGCACCCAGTTGGTCTCTTGGCCCGCCGGCGGCTCCGGAGCGAACCACACCGTCACCGACCCGTTCGGGTTCGACTTGATGTTCTTGTCATTGCTATCGAGACCGGCGAGCTTCTGATCTGTCTCTAACATCGAGCGCGTTTGCCCGTCATAGACCATGAATGACCAGAACTGCTTCGCCGGGATCGGCGCTGGAAGTGTGATCTTGTAAGTCTTGGCGCCGTCGAGGTACTCGCCCTTGCTATCGCGAGTGGCATAGGCATAGGCGGAGCCGGTCCCCGGTGTGGAGTTCGCCATCGCCGGCGTGATGCCGGTTGCGTAGTAGTGGAAGAGCGTACGCGCATCGAGCATTCGCTCGCCCTTGTCGTAGAATGCGTAGCTGCCACGGATAAACGCCGTCGCCCACTGTCGATCGGAATAGAACTTGACGCGATCGTCCCGGGGAGCGAATACGATGGCGCGGGCCGTCGCATTGGCCACGCCGATCGCATCGGTAAGGATGGACTTCATTCGATCGTCCGGCGCGAAGGGTTTGCCCTTTTTGATCCCAATCGAGGCAAACAACCCAACAATCTCTGGATCGAATGCGTCCCCTGGCTCGTGCTGAATGACCTCGTAGAACGGCAGGCCCAAATTCGCAACGGCAAATCGTTTTGCTTCGGCTTCGGCAATTTGAAGAAAAAGGTCAAACCCGACACCACCGACTTTCTTTGCGGCGGCTTTCGTCTTAGACCCAACTTCAGGATTCTGAACGGTATCTAGGAAATCATGCCCCGAGGCGGTTAGGCGCAAAAGAAGAGCAGACCACGATAAGAAACCATCTACACTTCTTGTTAGCCCGAACCCCCCATCGCAATCATCTTGCTGGATGAACCTTTTGTCAGCTAAAATAGCCATGTGAAATTCAAAATCTAGGTCGTTATAATCAAAACCGGCTGCCTTTAAATCTTCGATGTCGAAGGTAGGCTTTTCGGACGCCTGACATGCTTCCAAAAGCTTCTTCAGGTAGTTATGGTCGATCTTCATGCTTGACCTCCTTTGGTCTCCTTCTACCGTCAATCCAGGCTTATGAGAGCCTCGTCGGGCGTGCCCAGATTCCAAACATCAATCGGTGTTGAATTCATATGCGGTCATCCCGTCAGCGCGGCTGAACCCATTGGACGGTCAGCGCATCATGCGCCTTGCCATCGTCCCAGCTCAGGGTAACCCAATTTGTTGAAACGGGATACGAGATCAAAATCCGTCCTGGCCGATATTGAGCGTCGCGCAGGCCTGGATATTTGTTTAATTCCTGGGCGTCGAGCAGCAACACGAAGCGAAACCCAAGTATGTTGACTGCCAAAGCTTCAATGTCGTCGCGCTTGTTCGTAAGGGGCTGGAGCTGGAATCGTAGCGTATTCTCGGTCAGGTCGCCCGGGTTCATGATGCAGTACAGCCCAGCCCCTTCCGGCCAGGAGCTAGGGTCGTCTAGCATGTCGAGTATCGCTTTGTCCCGTGAGAATGCGCCGGACAGTCGTTCCCCTCCGCGTGCTAGATTCCTTGAGACGGCCGCAGCTTTTGCCGTTTTCAAAAGCCAGCGTTCTAGGCTCAGGACTCATTGATTGAGATAGAAGAGGACGGCGGCTGCGATGCAGATGGCGGAGAAGAAGGTGTGGGCGCATCGATCATAGCGGGTTGCGATGCGCCGCCAGTCCTTGAGCTTGGCGAACATGTTCTCGATTTTGTGACGCTGGCGGTAGAGCGTCTTGTCATAGGCAATGGGAAGCTTGCGGCTTCTGGTTGGCGGGATGCAGGGCTCGACGCCCCTGGCCTTCAGCGCGGCGCGGAACCAGTTGCTGTCGTAGCCCCTGTCGGCGATCAACATTGAAGCGGGCGGTAAAGCCTTGAGCATCAGCCGCGCGCCCTTGTGGTCGCTCATCTGGCCCTCCGAGAGCAACATGACGAGGGGCTTGCCGGCGCCGTCGCAAACGACGTGGAGCTTCGAG
The DNA here is from genome assembly GCA_037200525.1 of Methylocella sp. Classification (NCBI taxonomy): domain Bacteria; kingdom Pseudomonadati; phylum Pseudomonadota; class Alphaproteobacteria; order Hyphomicrobiales; family Beijerinckiaceae; genus Methylocella; species Methylocella sp. The sequence continues at coordinate 1,245,098 of JBBCGG010000001.1, forward strand.
TTCAGTCCGCCTTTCGTGCGCCCGATACGGCGGGGAAGAGCCCCTTTTTGAGCAGGCTCGCCGCTGTGCGATGCGCCTTCAGATGCGTGGCGTCGATCATGATGCGCTCGGGCTTTGGACCTTCGCCAGCGAGCGCGGCGAATATGCGGTCGAAGACGCCGAGCCGGCTCCAGCGGATGAAGCGATTGTAAAGCGTCTTGTGCGGCCCGTAATCCTTGGGCGCATCTTTCCATTGCAGGCCGTTGCGGATCACATAGACGATTCCGCTGACCACCCGACGGTCGTCAACCCGCGGAACGCCATGCGACAGAGGAAAATGCGGCGCAAGCCGCGCCATCTGCCGCTCGCCCAACAAAAACAAATCACTCATCCCAGCCTCCCCATGCGGAGACCAGGAATCACATCTCAGGCAAATTTAATAGGTCCTGAGCCTAGGTCATGCCCCGAAATAATTGCATGACGCGACCCACCATCATGTTCGAGATACGACTTAAGCGAGGCGAAGAAGTAATTCGCGGCAGCATCGAGAGGGCTAAGCGCGCTGTTGTGTTTAGTACAAAGACATTTCGCTTGTGGCGGAGCGATTATCTTCACCTCGTCTGCCTCAAGCCATGGCACACCGGAGATGGAGAACTCACCGTCTCCCATCAATACCTGACAGACGGAGGCAGAAATTATATGTTCGCTCGATATAGGCGGAACGCACGAACCCAACTCCCTCATGTAGCACTTTTCTACACGCTGGGCCGGGGGCAGCGCTTTGAGTCCAAGGACGACGGGGGGTTTATGCCAGTCGTGTCCGTTGAAGCAGCAAAGACGCGCAGGCTTTCCCGACCCGCATGGACACGGTCCATTCAAAACGGCTTCCCTTTTGCGCTTCGCCTCGCCCATCGCTATACAGTGTAAATCAAAATGCGTCGGCGCGCCGACTGCGATTGGGGCATGTTCCCCCGGCAAAGCCAGGGCACTTTAGCTGCAAGCCGCCGAAGGCGTATCGACCGATTCGGCTCGTGCATGTATCAAGAATTAAGCAACACGTGGTGCGCCATCGATTTATTGGTGGCTTGCTCTGCAAGCCTCGGCGGCAGCCTGATGTGCCGCATTCTGCTGCGCTTTAATTCTAAAACAATCGGATTGATTTGAGCATGCGCGTGCGGCTTCGCACTCCGAAGCTGGTCCACAGTCCAAAAACTTTCTATCTTAGCCTACAATCTCACGTTGCCCGGACTCCCGCAACTTTGCTACCCCGATCTTGAAGGCGCGGAAATCAAGAGTTTTGCACCGAGTATTCTAAGCAAACAAATCAGTTATATATTGTGCAAAACTACGGTGCGAATGTCTGCTTTGACGTACTGGCGACTTCGAAGCAGACCGACTGCTCTCGGCCCCAACCGGACCGGATTATATTTTTAGCAATGTTTGGAAATGGCGTATATTGCATACTCTTCAAGGGGACCGGCTCCCGCTTCAACGCCCTGTTCACCCTTCAAATTCGGTCCGCGCGTCGCAGCGGCACAACCACATCTGCGGCGCCCTTGTCCGACTCTCCCATTGTGGTGGTCAACATGCCGCCGATTTGCTCGGAGGCCCGGCGCAGTGGGTCTGCGTCAAGATGAGCGTAGCGTGCGGTTGTCGTCGCTTGCGCGTGGCCAAGCAGTTTACCGATGATCGGCAGCCCAAGCCCGGCGGCGGCGCCGAAGCTGGCGTGGGTGTGCCGCAGGTCGTGGAGGCGCACGCCGATCAGGCCAGCGCGCTTTGCGACGAGAATCCAAGGACGATGGAGGTCAGCGCGTGGAGTTTCGCGATCGGCGCCGCTGCTTTGGCCGGCGATGACGTAGACGCCCATCCGCGGCAAGTCCGCCAGCACCTTCATAGCTGGTGCGTTGAGCACAATGGTTTTGCGGCCAGTCTTGCTGTCCGGCAGCAGTAACAAACCCCGCTCGATATCGACATAATCCCACTTAAGCTCGAGGATTTCGCGTAGACGGGCGCCGGTGAGGATAAGGAGCCGGAGAGCAGCCGCGGCGTGCGGACCAATGTTGGTCACGCGATTCTTCTTCGGAACGTGCTTGGCCGTTGGCTTCGTAGCGTCGATTTGCCATGGGATCCCTGTGGTTTCCGCCTCGCGGACGGCGTCGCCGAGACGCGCAAGCTCTTCTGATGTGAGGAAGCGCTCGCGGCGCTGCTCGCGGAAGGCCTCGATATGGGCCGCCGGATTGTGCCCGCGTTTCACCAACCCGCAAGCAGCCGCGTAGCGGTAGACAGAGCCAATGCATTCGATGACGCGGTTTGCCGTCATCGGCTTTGTCTCCCCGATGTGATGGTGCAATTTTACGATGTCGCTTTCGCTGACAACGTCGAGCTTAATGGCGCCGATAACAGGAGCGGCGTGCTTGCGGAGGTAAATGCGGTAGTTGACCACCGTCCTCGGCTTAAGCTTAGCAACAGCCTGTTCGGCAAGATAGCGTTCGGCGAAGTCGCGGAATATTGGCGTTTTCCGCGCGCGCGAGCGTGACGCCGCCGGGTCTGCGCCAAGCGCAGCCTCGGCCAATATCTCCTTTGCCGCGGCGCGGGCCTGGTCGGGCGTCAGCGTTCCGACGGCGCCGAGCACCATGCGCCGTTTTGCCACGCTACGCCCTCCAGCGCCCGGCCGGTACTCGACGAACCAGCTTTTCGCACCGCTTTTTGCCGCCCGGAGCCCGAAACCCTTGAGGTCGGTGTCGTATAGAGTGAGGGGACAGACGTCCGCGCTGATCGCATCGATCATGCGCTTGGTTAATTTCGTAACAGGCATCGCATGGGCCTCGTGTCGCCACCCAGTCGCCACCAGAAAAGAAACTGGAGGCGGCGTCGTCAACCCACGTATTAAGTAAACGTTTGATTTGCAAGAGATTGTGTACGACAAAGAACGTTAGGGAATGCTCAGGATAGCAAGACTTTCATTCTCATAACCTGAGGGTCACAGGTTCAAATCCTGTCCCCGCAACCAAACCTAACCGCCTCACCCACCCCACAAGACGCTCGGTAAAACCGCCGCTTCGCATCGCCAACGCCCGGAAATCGTCCGGGTGGACTGACGTTGCCCCAGGTTTTATGCGGCGCTGGGTCCGCTCGGACGGTTGAACTGCCAGATCCTGACGCATTCGACCGTAGAGATGCGCCGCCTCGACGATCATGGGCTCGGCAACCCAACGGCGACGCCCGGCCCTGATTCCTCCTGCGCGAGGGCGGCGCCGCACCTGCCCCCCCGATGCCGAACTCTCCCCAGAACTAGGCGGCCAACAGTTCGCTGGCGGGGCGGAAGAACTCACAGTGAATGCGATCCGAAATGGGGGCTTGCGCCTCGGTCGGGCGCCGGAGGAGATCAACCTTGGTGCGCTGGGTTCAAGCTGGTCGATTGCAGCGCCTGCCCCATCCGTCCAGCCTGCGCGCTGCCTGTGATTCTCCAGGAGGCCACCCGTGCTTTTATAGCGGTGCTCGACAAATATACGGTCGCGGATTTGTTGAACCGCGGCGATTTGCTCCATGCGATCCTGTCGCCGAGAGCTGCCTAAATTGTCGCGAATGGGCTCTGGAGAAGCTTGGCGTCAGATGCGCCGCGGGCCTTAAAATTTGCGGGATTTCATACGGTCAAGCAAAGGGTTGCGGGGCGTCAGGCAGTTGTCCTTGGCGCCGGATCGGCCGGAGGCAACGCTCGCGGCCGTCGGTCGCCGCCTATCGCGACAAAGGTGAAGATGGCTTCGGTAACTCTGGTTAAAGACTCCTCCTCGCGATGACGTCGCCAGGCTTCGACCTTGATTTTCATGGAGCTTCTCCCCTCGTTCGCAAGTTCGGCGTAAAGGCTGACCTCATCGCCGACGAAGACGGGGCTCAGAAAAGTCATTCCCTCCACCATCACCGTGGCGCAACGACCCCGCGCCCGGCGAGTCGCGACGCTGCCTGCCGCAAGATCCATCTGCGCCATCAGCCAGCCGCCGAAGATGTCGCCTGCAGGATTGGTGTCCGCCGGCATCGCGATCGTGCGAATCACAGGAATCCCATGCGGCGCAGATTGAACAGCGTCCGCCTGGGGGCGATCGGCGGAATGCTGGTTTAATTCGCCCATTGTAGCCATGCCCCAAACCTCCGCGAACAGCGCTAGTTGCTTTCCTTGTCAAGCTATAGGTTCTCGCAAACAGCGCAACCGCAAGATAAACTCGCCCTCGTTCACGCTAGCGGGATTTTTTCGCTGTTACAGGCTGCCAGGCATCAAGGCTGCTGCTTTTTTTTCAGCGCCGCCTTTGTGGGCTTGGCGTCGCCGCGATCCTTGGCGTTCGCCTCGAATTCAGCCTGAAGGTTCAGCGCACGCCCTTGCGTCAGATGCAGCGCGCAAAATCCGTGGACATCTTCGCCCGAGTAATTGCGGCACGTCACTTCGCGCTCGGACGAAAATCCGGCCTGCTCGCCCGCAATCCTTTTGATCGCGACTTTGTCCTTGCCCGCGCTCGACAATAAAGCGCGAAAATTACTCCGCATGGTCGTCTCCGCGAAACCGCGAGCGCGCTCCATTTGCTTAATCTGCGCGGCGTCGATCGATTTTCCAGAGGGGCCCCAAAGTCCCGTCGGATCGACCCGACAATCCGCGGCGACGAAATCACAGGTTCGCGGCTCCCGCGCGACCAGGACGGCGCCATCCAAAACCTCGAGCGAAAATCGGCAGGCTTCGATCTCGACGTCGTAGCGGAGGAGGCCCCTCGGCCTGCCCATCGGTTTGGCGTCGATCGGCGCGCCGGCGACGACATCGATGCGGCATGGTTCTCCGGGATGCGCGATTTCCTCGCCGCTCATCGACAAACCAGTAACTTCGAGCGTTTTCTCCGGAGCCCGCTGAAACGTAATGAGTCCTTCGGACCCGTTGCGCGAGAGGTCTCGGCCGATGACCGTCTCTTCCCCGGGCGGCCGTTGAGTTATGGGTCTCAGCTTCGCCGGGCCGCCGCCGGAATCGGCTCCTGATGAATTTAGCGGCTTTCCCGCGCTATCCGGCCCTGTCTGTAGAGCGCCCGGCAACAGCATCTGCGCAAACGCCGGCGATGCGGTTAAAACGGAGGCCAGCAGCGCCGGCAAAATAAGAGGTTTCAAAAGAACTCCCGCTTTGATCATCGCGGAACACACTAACCTTTGGACCAGGCAAAAGAAATCATGGTAAGCGAAATCTCCAACGGCGCTTTCGGTCAGGCCCTGCTCAAGCTAGGCAGTAGTGACGAATTACCTGAGCATGATAGCAATAGCGGCGAGCAATACGAAGCCTCGGTAGTTTGCGAGGAGCTTGTCGTATCGGGTTGCGACGCGCCGGAACTGCTTCAGTTTATTGAAGAAACGCTCGACGAGATTGCGCTCCTTGTAGAGCGCCTTGTCGTAGGGGAGCGGCGCGCGGCGATTGGATTTTGATGGGATCACCGGCTCAGCCTCACGCATAAGAACAGCCTTGCGCAAGTGATTGGCGTCATAACCTTTATCGGCGATGATCGCATCGGCCGCAAAGCCTTCGATCAGGGCGTGCGCTTTTGTGATGTCGTTGCGCTGCCCAGGTCCGAGAAGGAGCCGAACGGGGTTGCCGAGTGCGTCTGTCGCGGCGTGGATTTTGGTGCTCAAACCACCGCGAGAGCGGCCCAGGCCTTGGGCATCCGCCCCCCTTTGGCGATCCTTGCGCCGGCCGCGTGCTGATGGGCGCGCACGATTGTTGAGTCGATCATCAGCCATTCGAGATCGGCCTCGGCGGTGAATGCCTCAAGAAATCCGTCCAAGGCGCCGCGCTCGATCCAGCGATAGTAGCGGCGTTTCACCGCCTGATGGTCGCCGAAGCGTTCGGGCAGATCGCGCCAGCGGCCGCCCGAGCGGGCCATCCATAACAGCGCGTCGACGAAGCGTCGATTGTCGCAGCGCGGCCCGCGCTGGCCGGCTCTTCCGCCTGGCACAAGATCACAAAGCCGCTCCCATTGATCGTCTCGCAGCGCATCGACATCCCGAATCATCAAGGCTGATCTCCAAAAATCAGCCTTGAATCATGGAAAGATCCTCGCGAGAATCCCCCAAACGCCGAATTCGTCACCACGGCCTAGGGGAAGGCGCTAAATAGGGGCGCTTTGCAGCCACGGCTCGCCTTGCGTCGTCGGATCGTCCTCTTATATACCGGCCATCTTGCGTTCACGCGCTGCGATGCCAATTTGAACATAGTCGGGGACCGGGCGGAAATCCGTCCGCCCATTTGTCGGATCGCTTCGGGATCCGGTGGTCTTGCGGATCGAAAGGAAGATTGATCATGGGTAAAGTTATCGGAATCGACCTTGGCACCACGAATTCTTGCGTGGCCGTCATGGAGGGGACGACGCCGAAAGTAATCGAGAACGCCGAGGGCGCGCGGACGACGCCCTCCATAGTAGCATTCACGGATGATGGGGAGCGTCTCGTTGGGCAGCCGGCCAAGCGCCAGGGCGTCACCAATCCGGAGCGCACTTTTTTCGCCATTAAGCGGCTGATCGGCCGCACCTTTGAAGACCCGATGACCAAAAAGGATATGGGTCTTGTTCCCTACAAAATTATTCGCGCCTCGAACGGCGACGCCTGGGTCGAGGCCGATGGCAAGCAATATTCCCCTTCGCAGATTTCCGCCTTCATTCTGCAAAAGATGAAGGAGACCGCCGAGGCCTATCTCGGTCAGCCGGTGTCCCAGGCCGTGATTACGGTCCCCGCCTATTTCAACGACGCACAGCGTCAGGCGACCAAGGATGCTGGCAAGATTGCCGGCCTCGAAGTCCTGCGCATCATCAATGAGCCGACTGCGGGCGCGCTCGCTTATGGCCTCGACAAGAAGGCTGCGGGGATCATCGCCGTTTATGATCTCGGCGGCGGCACTTTTGACGTGTCGATCCTGGAGATCGGCGATGGCGTCTTTGAGGTGAAGTCGACCAATGGCGATACTTTCCTCGGCGGCGAAGATTTCGACACCCGTCTCGTCGAGTATCTGGCAGATGAATTCAAGAAAGAAAACGGCATCGACCTGAAAAAGGACAGGCTCGCTCTGCAGCGGCTCAAGGAAGCCGCCGAAAAAGCCAAGATCGAATTGTCCTCGGCGACCCAGACCGAAATCAACCTGCCCTATATCACCGCCGACGCTACGGGACCGAAGCATCTGACCCTGAAGCTGACGCGCGCGAAATTCGAGGCGCTGGTCGATGATCTCATTCAGAAGACAGTGGAGCCGTGCCGCAAGGCGCTGAAGGACGCCGGCCTCACGGCAGGCGAAATCAACGAAGTGGTTCTCGTCGGCGGCATGACGCGCATGCCGAAAGTGCAAGAGATCGTCAAAAACTTCTTCGGCAAGGAGCCGCACAAGGGCGTCAATCCGGATGAGGTCGTCGCGATCGGCGCGGCGGTGCAGGCCGGCGTGCTTCAGGGCGACGTGAAGGATGTGTTGCTGCTCGATGTGACCCCACTGTCGCTCGGCATTGAAACGCTCGGTGGCGTCTTCACCCGTCTGATTGATCGCAATACGACCATTCCGACCAAGAAGAGCCAGGTGTTCTCGACCGCCGAAGACAATCAGACCGCGGTGACCATTCGCGTATTCCAAGGCGAACGCGAGATGGCGGCCGACAATAAGTTGCTCGGCCAGTTCGATCTCGTCGGCATTCCGGGCGCTCCGCGCGGCGTGCCGCAGATTGAAGTCACGTTCGATATTGACGCCAACGGCATCGTCAATGTGACCGCCAAGGACAAGGCGACCAATAAAGAGCAGCAGATCCGGATTCAGGCGTCGGGCGGCCTTAACGAATCCGACATCGACAAGATGGTCAAGGATGCTGAGCTGCACGCCGCCGAAGACAAGAAACGGCGCGAGCTCGTCGACGTCCGCAACCAGGGCGAGGCGATGGTCCATACGGCCGAGAAATCCCTGACGGAGTTCTCCGGCAAGGTCTCCGACGCCGACAAGAGCGCGGTTGAGACCGCTGTGGCGGCCTTGAAGGGCGTTCTGGAAGGCGAAGACGTCGAGGCGATCAAGGCCAAGACCAATGATCTCGTGCAGGCTTCAATGAAGCTGGGCGAGGCCATGTATAAGGCTGGAAGCTCGGAGCCGGGCGCGGAAGCCGGGCAGGAGGCTCCCAAGGACGACGTCATCGACGCCGACTTCAAGGAAGTCGGACCGGACGACAAGAAAAAATCGGCCTGATTGATATGAGCCGGCGGGGACCTCTGGGTCTCCGCCGGGCGCGTGAGCATTGAGGCTGAAGACGTCGGAAGACGTTGCGAGCCGAATGTTGGGGCGCTGCGGACTAACTGGTTTGCTGTTCCTTTTATGTTGCGCAAGCACGGATTTTGCTTGAGCATAGTTTCTTTGGCGGCGGATTCGATTTGATCCCGCCGCCAAAACTTGAATATGCTTTGCGGTAGTTTTCCGCTTCTACATAACGTCAAGAACGATTGGCCAGCCGCGACCAAAGCAAGGCGGCGCCGGCCGTAACGATTGGAACTCTACGGACGATGGCGAAACGCGACTTCTACGAAATTTTGGGCGTTTCCAGGAGTTGCACGGAAACCGAGATGAAATCCGCCTTCCGCAAGGCGGCGATGGATTGTCATCCCGATCGCAACCCTGGCAATGCGGGCGCCGAAGTCAAATTTAAGGAATTGAACGAGGCCTACCAGACGCTCTCCGATGCGCAAAAGCGCGCGAGCTATGATCGTTACGGCCACGCCGCTTTCGAGCAGGGCGGCGGCGGATTTGGCGGCGGCGATGGGTTCGCCGCGTCAATGTCGGATATTTTTGACGATCTTTTCGGCGATGTGATGAATCGGCGCGGGGGCGGCCGCAACGGTCCGGCGCGGGGCTCGGACCTCCGCTACAACATGGAAATCGCGCTCGAGGAAGCATTCCACGGCAAGACTGCGTCGCTGACCTTGCCGACCTCAGTCACCTGCGAAGCATGTTCTGGGTCTGGGGCGAAGTCTGGAGCAAAGCCAAGGGTTTGCCCGACTTGCGGCGGCCAAGGTCGCGTGCGCGCTCAGCAGGGCTTTTTCGCGATTGAGCGGGCTTGCCCCCAGTGCCATGGACGCGGAGAAATCATCGACGATCCGTGCGCGTCCTGCGGCGGATCGGGCCGGGTCACGCGCGAACGCAACCTTTCGGTCAATATTCCGTCGGGCGTCGAGGATGGCACGCGCATCCGGCTCAGCGGGGAAGGGGAGGCCGGATCGCGAGGCGGTCCGGCGGGCGATCTCTATATTTTTGTTTCGATCAAACCACATCCATTCTTTCAGCGGGATGGGGCTGACCTGTTCTGCCGCGTTCCGATTTCGATGGTGCAGGCGACCGTCGGCGGCGAAGTCAGCGTCAGCACGCTCGACGGCGGCTCGGCCAAGGTCAAAATTCCTGAAGGCACCCAGACAGGCAAGCAGTTCAAGCTGAAGAGCAAAGGCATGCCCGTGCTGCGTTCGCGCGATGTTGGGGATCTTTACATTCAAGCCACCGTCGAGACGCCGCAAAATCTTACTAAACGGCAACGCGAGCTTCTGGCGGAATTCGAGGCGGAATCCTCACACAAAACCCATCCGGAAGCTTCGGGATTCTTCGCCAAGATGAAGGATCTTTTCTAAAGCATGATCACTTCAACTTGAAGTGATCATGTTCGAGATCTCTTTCCTCCAACACATATTCGTCTCCGAAAAATCTGCGCTTTTCCAGCGCCGCCAAGCGCTGGTCGGGAGGGCGTGCGCGGCTTTAACCGCGCGGTTGCTTGACGCCTTCCGCATTGTCGCTATCTTGCGCCATCTTTTGTGACCTGTCTCAGAAGCGGTGATCTCTCTTGCAAAACCGACCTTCCCGCGCGGACCAGCGCGACCCGTCAAGGATCGATATGCCCATTGAAGAGCGCCTCGCCGACGAGGCGCGGTTTTTTCGGTCTTGGCTCGACAATCCGCTGAGAGCGGGAGCTGTTTCGCCGTCGGGCCGCTCTTTGGCGCGAATGATGGCGCGCTATGTCGATCCTCTGAAAACTGGGCCGGTGATTGAGCTCGGGCCGGGGACGGGCGCAATTACTGAGGGGCTTTTGGCGCGCGGCGTCGCCCCAGGCCGGCTCTTTCTGATCGAATTCGACCCCAATTTCTGCGAACGTTTGCAGCAGCGCTTTCCCGGCGTTCATGTCATCAGGGGCGATGCTTATAATTTCAAGGCGCTTGTCGCCGATCGGCTGAGCGAGCCTGCGACATCTGTGGTGTCGAGTTTGCCGCTGCTGGTGAAACCAGAAAAGCAACGGCTGGATCTGCTCGCCGACGCCTTCGATTGCATGGCGCCGGACGGATGTTTCATCCAGTTCACCTATGGTCCCGCCTCCCCCATGCCGCGCGACAAAGCCTTGCCGCCGGCGTTTGCAGCCGAGCGTTCGCCGTCGGTTTGGCTCAATCTGCCGCCCGCGCGCGTTTGGGTTTATCGACCCGCAACCGAAGAGGATCTGGCCGCGCGGCGAGCAAAGCCGGCGCAAGATTTCTTTGAGAGGCTTCGAACGGGCGCCGAGAAAATTCATATCGACCTGAAACGTGAGATCGACGGGGCCAAAGCCCGGCTAACGTTGAAGAAGGGGCAAGACCGGCCGGCGCCGACAACACAGAAGCCGGACTCTGGGAAATCGCGCAACTCCAAATCAACCCCGCTATGATCGGCGCGGCCGCAGCTTTGACCGATCAAAAGCGAGCCGCCGCAAGAGATAAGCTCATCGTCGCGCTCGATTTTGCGACGCTGCCGGAAGCAGAAGCAATGGTGCGCGCGCTCGGCGACAGCGCGTCATTCTACAAGATTGGAATGGAGTTGGCCTACGGCGGCGGCCTGCCATTCGCCAGAGAGCTGATTGAGGACGGCGGCCGGGTTTTTCTTGACCTCAAGCTGCATGATATTCCGACGACCGTAACCCGAGCCTGCGCCAATGTCGCTCGCATTGGAGCCCAATTTCTCACAATTCATGCCTATCCGCAGACGATGACGGCGGCCAAGGAGGGCGCTGCCGGCTCCGCGCTAAAGCTTCTCGGCGTGACCGTCCTGACTTCCTACGACGATCGCGACCTCGCTGAGGCCGGCTATGCTTTGAGCGTCGGGGCTCTTGTCGCGCGACGGGCGGCGCAGGCGCGCGATATTGGCGTCGATGGGCTGATCCTATCAGCCGAAGAGCTGACGTCCGTGCGGGCGTCTGTTGGACCGGATATGATCCTCGTGACTCCGGGCATCAGACCAGAGAAGGCGGCCGCCGCCGACCAGAAAAGAACCATGACGCCCCGCGCCGCGATAAAAGCCGGCGCCGATTACCTCGTCATCGGACGCCCGATCACACAGGCGAACAATCCGCGCGAAGCGGCGGAAGCGATTCTCGCGGATATTGCCGCCGCTCTTTGAGCGCCGCCCGGCTTCTCCTCGCGGTCTTCGGGGGCTATAGCTGGGCGCCGGAAGTCACGATCATTGGAGATCAGTCATGAGCGATATGCGCCTCGTAGTCGCCGGCGCCGCTGGCCGCATGGGCCGCGTCCTCGTTCGGATCATTCATGAAACGCCGGGCGCAACTCTTGCCGGCGCCATCGAGCAGCCGGATTCAATTGCGATTGGCCAGGATGCGGGGCTTTTGGCGGGCTGCGGCCAGATGGGGGTCGAAATCAGCGGCGACGCCTTGCGGACGATCGTCGGCGCTGACGGCGTCATCGATTTTACCTCGCCGGCGTCGACCGTCGCGCTGTCTGTCCTGGCGGCTCAGGCTCGCATCGTCCACGTCATTGGCACGACAGGGTTGCAGCCGGAGCATCTCGCGAGCCTGCAGGCGGCGGCTCGTCACGCCATCATCGTGCGCTCCGGCAATATGAGCCTCGGCGTCAATTTGCTTGCTGTTCTGGTCGAAAAAGTCGCCCGCACGCTCGGCCCCGAATATGACGTCGAAATTTTGGAAATGCATCATCGCCAAAAGGTCGACGCGCCCTCGGGCACCGCGCTTCTGCTCGGCGAGGCCGCCGCCAAAGGGCGCGCCGTCGCGCTGGAGGAACATTCGGTTCGTTCGCGCGATGGCTACACCGGCGCTCGGAAAGAGGGCGATATCGGGTTTGCGACGTTGCGCGGCGGAACGGTGGTTGGAGATCATAGAGTGATCTTCGCGGGACCCGGCGAGCGCATTGAAATTGCGCATGTCGCGGAAGATCGCAGCATTTTCGCGCGGGGGGCCGTAAAAGCCGCGCTCTGGGGCCACAACCGCAAGCCCGGCCTTTATTCGATGATCGACGTGCTCGGAATGGGCGACTGATTTATCTCGTAAACGCAAATAGGCCGCGCGAGCCCTCTTAAGGCAGGCGCGGCCCCTCCGCGAACCTTCCGGTGGGGGCGAAGGAAAGTTCGCGATAAGAAAAAGTTCGCGATAAGAATATGAGGACGTTAGCTTCTGTCGTTGGGCAATGTTTCAGCGAAATGAGGGACCGCGCCCTTTGCGGATGCTGGATGAATCTGCGGATTGGGCTGATCGAGGTTCGCCACAATGCCAAGCGCAGCAGCCGCTGCGGCCAAAACCAGGACAAGAATGAGCGAGACTTGGAACTGACGTCGCGCTGACCGCGCGTCGTAACTGCGGACAAAACCAGCGTCGTGCCTGTGGTCAAAGTGATCCGCGATCGACATGCGGCAACTCCGGTCTTGCGCTACGCTCCCAAACGTCCAGAACGCATGCGTCTTAATTGTTATGCCCGATGGCCCGATTTCCGCCTGTGTGGCGGCGCACGAACTCAATCAACACGACTTTTCTGGCGTCCAGCCGGTAAATAAACTGTGCGATTGGCAAACACCGACGCAGTGGAAAAGGTTTCAAGGTTAATGTTTTGTTGGGCGCGGCCAACGGCGCCGGGCGGATTGGCGCTGTTGCGCGCGGGGTTCGAGCAACTTAAGTTCACGCCCTTCACAACCGCGCCAGCGGTCTCACCGGAGCTTTCTGTCATGTCGTTCATCGCCGAGGCGCTTCTGCGCGTAAAACCTTCCGCCACGATCGCCGTGACGCAAAAGGCGCGCGATCTTCGAGCCGCGGGGCGCGATATTATTTCGCTCTCGGTGGGCGAGCCCGATTTCGACACGCCGGACAATATCAAGCGGGCTGCGATCGCCGCGATCGAGCGCGGAGAAACCAAATATACGCCTGTCGCCGGCATCCAGCCTCTGCGAGAGGCCATCGCATCCAAATTCAAGCGCGAAAACGGTCTCGACTATAAAGCGTCGCAAACGATCGTCGGCACGGGCGGCAAACATATTTTGTTCAACGCTTTCCTCGCCACGATCAACCCCGGCGACGAAGTGATCATTCCGGCCCCCTATTGGGTCAGCTATCCCGACATGGTGTTGATCGCGGGCGGCCGTCCCGTCGCCGTCGAGACGAAGATCGAGCATGGCTTTAAGCTGCACCCTGAGGAACTCGAAAAGGCGATCACGCCGAAAACCAAATGGCTTCTTCTGAACTCGCCATCAAATCCATCGGGCGCGGCCTATACGCGGAACGAATTGAAGGCGCTGACGGATGTTCTGTTGCTCCACGAGCACGTCTGGGTGCTGACCGACGACATCTACGAACATCTGATCTATGGCGACTTCGCCTTTACGACGCCGGCGCAGGTCGAGCCAAGTCTTATCAACCGCACGCTGACCATGAATGGCGTGTCGAAGTCCTACGCCATGACCGGGTGGCGCATCGGCTATGCGGCGGGGCCTCTCGAGCTCATCAAGGCCATGGAGATGTTGCAGGGCCAGCAGACCTCTGGGGCCTGCTCGATCGCGCAATGGGCCTCCGTCGAGGCGCTGAATGGTCCGCAGGGCTTCATCGCCGAGCGGCGCAAGATTTTCGAAGGGCGCCGCGACCTTGTGGTTTCGATGCTTAATCAGGCGAAATATCTGCGTTGCCCTTTGCCCGAAGGCGCATTTTATGTGTATCCCTCCTGCGCGGAGGCGATCGGCAAGACGGCCCCAGGGGGCAAGGTGATCGGCACGGATGAGGATTTCGTCGCGGCTTTGCTGGAAAGCGAAGGCGTCGCCGTGGTGCAAGGCTCGGCCTTCGGTCTTGGCCCGAACTTCCGCATTTCCTATGCGACGGCGACCTCCGTGCTGGAAGACGCCTGCGCCAAGATCCAGCGGTTCTGCTCCAGTCTCACCTGACGGCGCTCGCAAGTGGGGCCAAAAACCATTGTCAGATACGGCCGAGTCTGATTTCGTCGCGGCTCAGTTCACCTCCAAACGTTTGGTGCTTGCATGTTCCGGGATGAGACAGGCGGCGGCGGACGCAAGCCTTCGCGCAATGTGTTGGGACAGCCTTTGGCGAGCTGCTCCTTTGATCCTCTGACAGGATTTTACCGCGATGGATGTTGCGATACCGGCGCCGAGGATGTCGGCAGCCACACTGTGTGCATTGTCGCGACGGAAGAGTTCTTGGCCTTCTCCAAGGCGCGCGGCAATGATTTGTCGACCCCGCTTCCGGAATATGGGTTCCCCGGCGTCAAAGCCGGCGATCGCTGGTGCCTTTGCGCTCCGCGCTGGCAGGAGGCTTTCGAGGTCGGCAAGATGCCCGGCGTCGTGCTGCAAGCGACCCACGAAGGCGCCTTGAGGTTCTGCGCGCTCGCTGACCTCAAGCGCTATGCGATGGATCTGTCGTGAGGCGAGGTATTGGAGTTCGCGTCAAGCGCTGACTCCGCGCTCCGAATGGTCCCGCCGAGGCTGAAGGCGACTGCGTCGCGCAAAATGGCCGCGAGCCTCGCCGCCGCTGGCGCGGGCCGGGCATCCGCCATGCAAAGCGAGATCCCAATCCGAGGAAGAATCGGCAATCCGGAGTTCCTCGCGTCGAGCGGCCCCAGCGTGGGGGGCATGCCTTCCGTCGTGCGGCAGGTCACGCCAAGCCCGGCCGACACTGCGGCCCAGAGCCCCGACAAACTCGGACTAGTCAATGCGACGCGCCAGGGTATTCCAGCCGCGTCTAAAGCAGACATGGCGGCTTGCCGGAAGATGCAGGGCGGAGCGAACAAGACGAGCGGCAGCGCGGCTGCGGGCTCGTAGATGAACCCTTCGGGCGGCGCGACCCACGCCATCGACAGATCTGCAAGACGCTCGCTGTTTGGCAGCAGTTCTTCGCCCCAAACCAGAGCAAGGTCCAGCGAACCATTTGCGATGCCTTCCAGTAGCGCGGCGTTGCGATCCACCCACACGTCCACCCGGACTTTAGGATGAACGCGCGTAAAGCGACCCAGCAAAGTTGGCAGCAACGTTTCCGCGAAGTCTTGTGGCAGCCCGAGCCTAACTGAGCCCGCGATCGCCGGAGAGTGGAGAGCCATCACGGCTTCGTCGTTCAGATCGAGCAACCGGCGCGCATAGCTAAGCATGGTTTCGCCGGCTTCGGTCAGCGTTAAGCCGCGGCCGTCCTTGCGAAATAAGGGCTGTCCAGCCTGCTCCTCCAACTTACGCAATTGCAGGCTGATCGCCGACGGCGAACGGCCGAGCTTCGCCGCTGCCTTGGCGAAACTCCCAAGCTCGACGCCGGCCTGGAGGGTCCGCAGAACGCTCATATCGAAATTCGTGAGGCGCATGGCCACCATTGAGATTATCAAAACCGATAGTTGTGAACTTTGCGATTTTCCGAATGATGATGCCGCGTTATTTCATTCCCGTCAACGAGGCGGACGGTCGCCAGCCTCCCGAAGGGAAACACCAAATGCCATTCATCAACATCAAAATTGCAGGCCCTGACCTGACGCTTGAGCAAACGGCGCGTCTCCATCATGGCGTAATCGACCTAATGGCGAGAGTTCTGCGGAAGAAATCCGAACTTACCTCCGTGCTGGTCGAGCAGGCGCCCGCTTCGGGTTGGAACATTGGCAAACAGGCGCTGACCGTCGCGGCCCATCTCGACGCCAAGGTGGCAGCCGGCACGAATACGTGGGAGGAGAAAGCGCGCTTTATCGCGGAGGCGAACGGCTTGCTCAAGGATGTTCTTGGGTCAGCCCTGCCGGTCGCAAGCTACGTCGTCATCGACGAGATACCGGAGGATTCCTGGGGTTATGACGGCCTCACGCAGGCTCATCGGGCATCAACAAAGCAGCCTGAACGGTAGCGGGGCCCGGCGGGTCTGCGTTATTTTCGCGTCGACCGCGCGCCAAACGCTAGAATCTCGCTCGTGTAGGTTTCGCTGACTTCCGCGAAAGGCATGTGATCGACGCCGAAGACCAAAGCGCTGTGCTGGAAAAGCCGCCAGGGAATGGCGAGCGCCGCCTCCGGCCGTTCCGGGTGCGGGGGCTGGATGTCCTCCCAGCCCTCCGGCAGCGGCGTCCAAAACATCTCGACGGCAAAAGTTTCGCGAATGGGCTTCAAATCCCGCACCGCGCGGCCAAAAGGCGTATCGGTCGTCTCAAGAATGGCGTTGATCTCCGGGCTTAGCCGGGTCGGCACGTACCAATTATCCGCTTCTGACAAAACGCGTTGGCCGCAAGCGAGCTCGACCCGGCGATATTTCACAGGTTCGTCTCGTCCGATCTGAAGCCTTTGCCTTTGCTCATCGGAAAGGGGCTTGTCCGCGCCGCCGACGAATTTCGCCCGGATCGTCGGATCGGACCCAAATTTGTGATCGGCGCACCACTGCTCCAGCGTCGCCGTCGCGCTGTGCGAGGTAAGTAGGCTGGCGTTTAGGGTTTCAACCAAAGCTGCGATTGCAGCGCGCGAAAGCCTTGTATCGGGCCACGCTAAATCCGCTCGCGTCGCGGTCGCTCCGTCAGAAATCGCGACGCCCCTCAGGCCGAGCATCAAATCTTTTTCCTTCAAACGTGATGGCGCAAGCGCGTCTTTCGCCATCGCCGAGAAACCTTTTAGCACAGACAGCAGTTCCGGCGTCCGCCACGGGCTCGGCCGGCAACCGGTTGTCGCATCTTATGGACTTCCGGGGAAGAATAGCGCTACACCGTCAGCTGGGCTATGGCAGCCTACCCTTCCGCCAGCCGGCGAGCGCGCACAATATGTTCCAAAGACTTTATCGCTGGACGCTGACCCTCGCCGAGAGCCCCCATGCGCCTTGGGCGCTGGGCGTCATCGCCTTCGCGGAAAGCTCGTTTTTTCCGGTCCCCCCTGACGCGATCTTGATTCCGATGTCGATCGCAAGGCCGAAGAACTCCTGGGCCTATGCGCTGATCTGCACGCTCGGCTCGGTCGCCGGGGCGTTGCTTGGCTATGCGATTGGCGCGCTTCTGTTCGAGACGGTTGGGAAATGGCTGATCAATCTCTACGGCTATGGCGCGCGCGTGGACGAGATGCGTGCGCTCTATGCCCATTGGGGTTGGGCCGTCATTCTGCTGAAGGGCCTAACGCCAATCCCATTCAAGATCGTGACCATCACCAGCGGGCTTCTCTCGTATAATCTGCCGCTCTTCGTTATCTTGTGTTTCGTCACGCGGGGCGCGCGCTTTTTCTTGCTGGCGCTCCTCCTCAAATATTATGGCGAGCCGATCAAAGCCCTGCTCGACAAATATTTCGCCTGGTTTCTGCTTATTCTCGCCGCCGTCGTTGTCCTGGGATTCTGGATCGCGACCCATTTGATCTGATCCCACCATGCCCGTCATGACGCCGTTTCGCATCGCCTTATTTATCCTGCTGGTCGCGGCGGGATCGATCATCGGCGCGTGGATTTTCCAGGCGCTGGGCTATGCCCCTTGCGAACTCTGCCTTAAAGAGCGCATTCCCTATTACGCCGGCATAGCGCTCGCAGCTCTCACCGTATTTCTCGCCGCTAAGGGGAAAACGAGCCTGCTGCCGGCGGCTTTCGCCGGACTAGCGCTGATCTTCGCGGCGAGCGCTGTTTTCGGCGTCTATCATTCCGGGGTCGAATGGGGTTTCTGGCAAGGGCCGTCGGACTGCACCGGGCCGCTCGATCACGCCGCCTCGATGGGCGATTTCCTGACGCAATTGAAAACCGTCAAGGTGGTCCGTTGCGACGCCGTGGCGATCCGCATTTTCGGGCTTTCGCTGGCTGGCTGGAATGCGGTGATTTCGGCATTCCTCGCGGCGCTGGCGGTCAAGGCGCTGGCCGTCATTGTTCGGCGGTGAGCAGCGCGCGCGCCCGCAGCTTTTCGGTTTCGCTTTTCAGTTGGCCGCAGGCGGCCAAAATATCGCGTCCACGCGGAGTGCGCACGGGACTCGCATAGCCGGCGTTGAAGACGATGTCGGAAAATCTTTCAATCGTCGCGTCGTCAGAACATTCATATGCCGTTCCCGGCCAGGGATTGAACGGAATGAGGTTGATTTTGGCGGGAATGCCTTTCAACAGCCGGACCAGTTCGCGCGCCTCGGCGGGAGAATCATTAACGCCCTTCAGCATCACATACTCAAACGTGATCCTCCGCGCATTGGACGAGCCGGGATAGGTCCGGCAGGCCTGCAGCAGTTCGCTGATCGGATATTTCTTGTTGAGCGGGACGAGGACATTGCGCAGATCATCGCGCACGGCGTGCAGCGAGATGGCGAGCGCCGCTCCTGTCTGGCTGCCTAGATCGGCGATGCGAGGGACGACGCCCGCAGTCGAAACGGTGATCCGGCGCTTTGACAACGACAGGCCGTCGCCATCCGAGAAAACCGCTACCGCGTCCCGGACATTGTCCAAATTAAAGAGCGGCTCGCCCATGCCCATGAAGACGATGTTGGAGACGAAGCGCAGGCCTCCGCTCGGAACCAGCCCGTCTTCGGGCGGCGCGAGGCCGGGGAAATCGCCCAGTCGCTCGCGGGCGACGATCAATTGCCCAATAATCTCTTGCGCTGTTAGATTGCGCACAAGTTTCTGCGTTCCTGTATGGCAGAAAGCGCAGGTCAAGGTGCAGCCGACCTGACTCGAGACGCAAAGCGTGCCGCGATCATTATCCGGGATATAGACGCATTCGACCTCGGCGCCGCGATCCCGCTCATTGACCGGCTCAAGCCGGATCAGCCATTTCCGCGTGCCGTCCGTTGAGACTTGCTCCGAGACCATTTGCGGCCGAGCCAGCGTGAACTGGCTCGCGAGTTTGCCGCGCAGCACTTTGCTGATGTTCAGCATCGCGTCGAAGGAGGGCGCGCCTTGATTATAGATCCAATGCCAGAGCTGCGCCACGCGCATGCGAGTTTCGCGTTCCGGCACGTCGATTTCGGCGAGCGCCGCGGCGAGTTCAAGGCGCGTTGCGCCGGCGAGAGAGCGGCCAGGGGCCGGCGCGCTCGCAAGGGGAGTTGGGGAATCGATGAGACTGGACGTGGTCATCGGGCGCTTCTAGCATGTCGGGCGGAATTTCTCCACAATTCCTCGCTCCGGTCGAGGCGCCTCGCATAAGCGGCAAGGCGTAGCGCGATCCTCTTATTCAAGGCCGTCGCATGTCGTTTTGCCTGCATCCGCCGCGCTTCTCTCTCTCGTCCCCCCGCCTCGCTCCCGTTATCGCGCTTGCCGCTGCTTTGGCGCTCGCAACAGGCGTTCGAGCGCAGGAAGCCATCTCGTTGAAAAATACGGTTCCCTCGATCACAACCACGGGCGAGGCGAGCGTGGAGGTCGTCCCCAATATTGCGACGATCTCGCTTGGCGTCGAAACGGAGCGGCCGACCGCAACCGACGCGGCCAATGAAAACGCCCGCGCCACAGCGGCGATCATCGCCGAGATCAAGGCGCAAGGGATCGACGCAAAGGACATCCGTACGCTCGGCGTCACCCTCACGCCCGTTTACGACGAGACCGCCGACGCCAGCGGCCGCGTCGCCAAGCGAATGTTGCGCGGCTATCAGGCCCAAAATGATCTCAGCGTTCGCGTGAGGCAAATCGAGGCGGCCGGCGCTTTGGCGCGGCGATGGATCGAAAAGGGAGCCAATAATTTCGGCGGGGTGGAATTCGATTACGACCAAAAAGAAGCAAAATATGATGCGCTGCGCGGCGAGGCGGTGAAGGACGCGTTGCGCAAAGCTAATTCCTACGCGAATGGCCTTGGCGCGCAACTGGGGCGCGTGCTCGAGATCGGCTCGCCGAGTTCATATCAAGGGGCCGCGCCGCGACCGATGATGATGGCGCGGGCGGCCAAAAGCGACGCCGCGGTCGCAATCCCGATCGAACCAGGGGTCCACACCCTTCGCGTCGAGGTTCAGGTTAGTTGGGAGCTGAGCCAGTAGAAGGCGCCTTGCCTCCGCCAAGGGCATCTTCAAGCCGCATTTTGGCCGAGCCCGGCCGCAGCGGCTTCTGCTGGCTCTCATGCGGCGCCCAGCCTGACGCGAAGATCATTTCGAACGTCGCGCGGAGACGCCCGTCGGGGTCGCTGAAGCGCTGGGCATAAATCTCCGCCGCCCGCCGGAACAGGCCGCGCGGCGAAAATTTGCGCAGCCGCGCTTCGAGCGCATTCGAGGCCCCCATAGCGCGCAAATCCGTCATCAGCTTGAATATATCCGGGTAGCGCACGGTCAGCGGCTCGCTGTCGGCGACCGGCAGGGCGAACCCCGCCCTTTGCAGCAAGCCGCCCATATCGCGAACATCGGCGAAAGGCGCGATGCGCGGGCTGATCCCGCCGCAAAGTTCGGTTTCGGCGATGGCGAGAGCGCTCCGCAGTTCATTGAGGCTCTGGCCCCCGAGAAGGCAGCCGAGAAAAAGCCCGTCGGGCTTCAACACCCGCCGAATCTGGATCATAGCGCCCGGCAGATCATTGACCTGCTGTAACGCCAGGGCCGACACTGCGAGGTCAAACCGCTCCGCTGCGAAAGGCAGAGCTTCTTCGTCTCCGACGACGCGAAGAAGAGGAGGGGCCCCAATCGTCCGCGCGAGCGGCGCCAGCCGGACCACCAGGCGCTTTTCGGCGGCGAGCCTCGCGGCAAGTTCCGGCGAAGCTGTTCCGACATCGAGGACATTGGAAAAATCGCGCTTGATGAGGTCAAGGCGCTCGCACATATCCGCAATGGCGGCGCGCAACAGAAAATCTTCCGGGCCGGTAATCAGGGCGCGACAAAACCGGCGTCGGATCAAGGCGCGATCGAAGATCAAGGTCGGCGCTGTCACTCGGGTGTCTCCGCCGGTTGTTTCCCGCATCATCTTATCCAAAAATTGCGCAAATTAATGCGGCGCCTCAAGATTGCGGTTTTCCATCGCTGCAGTGCGAAAGGCGGCTGGATCATTTGTCGCCTTCCGCTATATTAGTTCACGATCTGCGTCGAATGGACGCGCCAAGCGCAACCCAAGCTTGCGCAGCGAGACAAGGCACGCGCATGGATAAAGTTTTCGAGGATTCCCGTTCGGCTTTGTTGGATGTCGTGAAGGACGGCATGACGCTTATGTGCGGCGGCTTCGGTCTTTGCGGAATTCCGCAAAATCTGATCGAGGCGTTGCGCGATCTTGGCGTCAGAAATTTGACCGTGATTTCGAACAATGCGGGCGTCGATGGCGCTGGCCTTGGGCTTTTGCTTGAGACGCGGCAGATCAAAAAAATGATCTCGTCCTATGTAGGCGAAAACAAGCTTTTCGAGCAGCAGTTTTTGTCGGGCGAACTCGAACTTGAGTTCAATCCGCAAGGCACTCTCGCCGAGCGGATACGGGCTGGCGGAGCTGGCATTCCGGCGTTTTTCACCAAGACGGGCGTTGGAACCGTCATCGCGGAGGGCAAGGAGACTCGGACTTTCGACGGCGCGGCCTATGTCATGGAGCGCGGCCTTGTCGCCGATATCTCTCTCGTTCACGCCTGGAAGGGCGACACCGAGGGCAATCTCGTCTTCCGCAAGACCGCGCGAAATTTCAATCCGATGATGGCGACCGCCGGCAGGTTGACGGTGGCGCAGGTTGAGCATCTCGTGCCGGCTGGCGAGATCGACGCCGACGCGATTCATACGCCCGGCATTTTCGTGCATCGCATTGTCCATGCGCCAGATGTCGCCAAGCTGATCGAGAAACGCACCACGCGGCCGCGCGTCGCCGCTTAGAGCATGATCTCAGAAAGGTTGCGGCCTTGCATCGAGGCGAAGAGACCGAAACTGAGAAATTGAAAGCCCGACTCATTTCGATTTGAGGCGATCAGGCGCTAGGGAGAAAAGATATGGCCTGGACCAGGGATCAGATGGCGGCGCAGGCGGCCAAGGAGTTGCGCGACGGATTCTATGTAAATCTTGGCATCGGCATTCCAACGCTCGTCGCCAATTTCATTCCCGCCGGGATGAATGTGCAGTTGCAGAGTGAAAACGGCATGCTCGGCATGGGGCCGTTTCCGTTTGAGGGCGAGGAAGACCCTGATCTCATAAACGCGGGCAAGCAAACCGTCACTGCGCTGCCGACGACGAGCTATTTTTCCTCCGCCGATAGTTTCGCCATGATCCGCGGCGGCCATATCGATCTTGCTATTCTGGGCGCCATGGAAGTCACCGAAAAAGGCGATCTCGCCAATTGGATGATCCCCGGCA
Source organism: Methylocella sp. (assembly GCA_037200525.1). Taxonomy (NCBI): domain Bacteria; kingdom Pseudomonadati; phylum Pseudomonadota; class Alphaproteobacteria; order Hyphomicrobiales; family Beijerinckiaceae; genus Methylocella; species Methylocella sp. The sequence goes on from JBBCGG010000001.1 coordinate 1,267,539, forward strand.
AAATGGTCAAAGGCATGGGCGGTGCGATGGACCTCGTCGCCGGCGTCAAGCGAGTCGTGGTCGTCATGGAGCACACCGCCAAAGGACAGTCGAAGCTCTTGCATCAATGCACATTGCCGCTTACCGGTTCGGCCGTTGTTGACATGGTGATCACCGACCTTGCGGTTTTCACGATCGATAAGGCGGGCGGAACAGGCATGACGCTGGTCGAGCTAGCGGATGGCGTTACGCTCGACGAAATCAAGGCGAAGACCGAGGCGACGTTCAAAGTCTCTCCAAGCCTCGAGACGAGGGCGGCCTAGAACTTTTTGGATGGAGTCATGCGTTGAAGCATGATCGATTCAATTGTCGCCGCGTTCTAAACCACGCGCGCAAAGACCAGAACGTCGACTCGTGTGGCTTTCGCGCGGAGCAGCGCTCGCGCGGCGGCGTTGACCGTCGCTCCCGAGGTCATGACGTCATCAATGATGACAATAGCGCGCCCTTCGACTTGCGCCGCCATCTCCTCGGGCACGCGGAACGCGCCTTGCAGATTGAGCGCACGCTGCGAGCGGGATAGCCCTACCTGGAATTGCGTCGCCTTGACGCGCGCTAGAATAAAGGGATCGAGCGCAACGCCGCTGGCCGCCGAAACCGCCTGCGCAAGAGCATTGGCCTGATTGAAGCGGCGCTGCATAAGGCGGCGTCGATGCAGCGGAATAGGCGCGAGGAGATCCGCGTCGACGAGAAGCTCGCCGCCAGCGCGCGCCATCCATGCTCCAAGCGGTTTGGCGAGCTCCATGCGGTCGCCATATTTCAGCCTGTGCAGCAATTGCCGGACAGGGCCGTCCTCAAAGCGCGCCACGAAGCGGGCGCGGCCATAGACCGGCGGGTTGGCGACCGCTTCAGGCGAGAGCAATCCTTCATCGCCGAGGTCCATCGGAAACGGCGTCCCGAGCCGCTCGCAGAAGGGCCGCTCGATGAAACGAATCTTCGACCAGCAGGCGGCGCAGAGCGAGCCGGCGGCGTAGGTAGCCTGGCGGCAACTTAGACAGGCGGGCGGAAACACAAGGTCAGTCGCCGCGCGAGCAAATTTGCGAAAAATCGGCGCCGCCCGCGTGTCGAGGTTCGTCTGAAATAGGCTAGCGAGGTTCGCCAGGGGACTCACCGCTCGCCGCGCGCGAGTCATGTTGCGTCGATCCCGCTTTCGGCGGCGATTGCGCGCCACAAAAGGCTTTGCAAAGCCTCTACCGTCTTGGCTCCGTTTGATTTGATCACATGATCGCCGATCCGTTCGACCGGCGCAATCAGCCGCAGACTATTGGTCAGGAAAACCGCGTCGGCGGAGCGCAGCTCCGTGAGATCGAGAGAGGATTCGCGGCTCGTGAGGTTCAGTTCGCCGCAACGCGTCAGGACAAAATTCCGGATCACTCCAGATAGAACGCCATCGCTTAGCGGCGGAGTGCGGATTTCTTCGCCGAACACGCCAAAAACATTGGCGGCGGCTGCGCAGGCGACGCGCCCGGCGCCGTTCAAGAACAAAACTTCAGTGTGATGTTTGGCAGCGGCCTCGCGCATGGCGAGGATGGCGTCGAGATAGCCAAGCGTTTTCAGGCGGGAGGTCGGCGATGTCTCGTTGCGGCGCATCGCGGCGACATCGAGAGAAAGCCGGGGAAAGAAAAAGCCCGGCGGCAGGGGCGTCAGGCTGGCCAGGATGGTTGGATGTTGCGTCCCCTGCGGAGCCAGCCCGCGCAGGCCCGGCCCCCGGGTGACGGTCACGCGCAAAATATGACGCTCGGCTCCGGGGATCAGCGCGGCGACGGCCCGACGAATGGCGTCATGATCGGCAGCGATCCCAAGCGCGGACAAGGCGCCGAACAGGCGCTCCAGATGCGCATCGCCCCGAAAGACGCGCCCGTTCATAACGAGCGCTGTGTCGAATGCGCCATCTCCGAGCAGCAAGCCCCGGTCGCTGAGATCGAAGGGGGCGTGGCTATCGGAAAAAATCGCGCCGTCGAGCCAGATCATAACCATGCCCCGTTGCGCAGCGACGCCTACTCGTCAAATCCGCGCCGGGCGTCGCTGCATATGCCAGCTTCGTCCCGGCGCGGACGAACGAATGTATTCGCCCCATGCTGCGAAGGCAATGTTTTGAATGAAGCCGCCCGTCAAGCCTGCTTTTTTTAGGGGTTAAGACAAGGGCGCGCGCACGGAAAAGATCATGCGGGCAAGAGCGTCGACAAATGGGCCTGAAAGCCCTTCCGGTTTTTCTCGAAAGCGCTGACGAGATTGCGCGTCAACTCGCCTGGGAAGACCTCGTCCAATCCAGCCTCGACGGCGTCGAGGGAGCCAGCCGCAACTTCTTGCGGCGTCAAGCGAGGTTCGGGCATCAAGTTGCGCCCCAACTCGGTCTCGGTCTGCGCGGGCATTGACGCAACTACCAGCGTGCCTTGAGCTGCGAGTTCGGCGCGTGCGCTCAGCGTCATGGCGAGAGAAGCCGCCTTTGAGGCGGAATAGGTGCCTGCGCTCGGTACAGTGACAAGCGATAGGAAGGACAGCACATTAACGATCGCGCCCCCGCCCGACGCCGCTAGCGCAGGCGCAAACGCGCGGATCATCGCCAACGGGGCAAAATAGTTGACCTCCATCTCCTGGCGCGCGAGGGCGAGGTCCGGCGCGGAAATCGCACCATGATACCCGGCGATCCCGGCGTTGTTGATCAGAAGCGTTACGTCGGATGCGGCCTTGGCGGCCTCCGCGATCTGCGCCGGATTGGTCACGTCGAGTTTCAAAGCGACGAGGCGCGCATCGCCGCCTTTCAACAGCTCGGATAAAGAAGACGGATCGCGCGCGGTTACATAAATTTTGGAGGCGCCGCGCGCGAGGAGTTCCTTGACGAAAGCGTAGCCGATGACGCGATTTGCGCCGCTCACCAATGCAACAGAACCGTTGATTTTCATAGCCGTTGCTCTCCTTTTATCGCTTCCTTTGCGCCAACGCCGAACCGATCGCTGATCCCGCGAACCGCGCCATAAATTATGCCTTGGCAAACGTCCAAATCATTAAATTACAATCACCATATAAAATGAGCTGCGCCAACATTCAAGGATGCCAGAGCGTCGCGCGCTCCGACCGCTTCTTGATTTTGGGTCAGCTTTAGAGATTCTGCAAAGCCGTCGGCGTCGCGTTGAACGCCCTTAATGCTTTCCGGCTTTCCCGGCGCTTTCTTTGGACCCGACGCCCTTCGCCGAAGCCAAACCTGCGATCAGCAAGGCGTTCGTCCGGCCTATGCTTAGCAGGGAATTCGATATCTTTTTGTCCGTCACGATGCGGGAAAGCTGGAGACATCCTAGCATCTGCGCGAAGACGCCATAAGCAATCGCAATATTCGACTCAGGCGATGCGCTTGCAGGCAATCCAGATGCGATGCGCGCAATGAAGCGCTGCGTTTCCTTGCTTAAGGCGGCGCGCGTCGATTTTGGACGCCGGACGATTTCGGGGGCTAACGCGGCCAGCGTGCATCCATCCGCCGGTCTATCCCGTTGTTCGGGGGAGAGGTAGGCTTCGATGAAGGATCGGAGATCAAACGGGGACGCCGATTCCTCATCGGAGTCTTGGCGCCCCGCCGAGTCGAGAGCGAATGCCAAGGCTTCCTTGATCAAGGCCTCTTTCGACGGAAAGTGCGCGTAAAAGCCGCCGTGCGTCAGCCCCGCGTCGGCCATGAGAGAGGCGACGCCGACGCTGTCGATTCCATTGCTTCTGAAGCGCCCAGCCGCAATTTCCACGACGCGCCGGCGCGTCTCTTCCTTGTGGCCTTTTTCATATCTCGACATAGCAGGCTCCTGACGCGGCTTGATCCACAAGAGCCGCAAAAAATTTATAGAATGTCAACAATAATATCAAATGTTTGGGGCATCAACAATAGACTGAAAGCGGCTGAACGAGCCGCAAGCCAAAGCTCAAGGGTGCGACGGACGAACGTTAGCGTCATCGCCCCCCAAGCGGGATTGGGGCTCGTTCTGCCAAGGCCTAGCCTCGGCGTGGCGTCCTTCGCTAAGTCGTCGTGGCGTCAATCTATCTCATGTGGCGCTCGTTCGGGCGCGCCATGGGGGGCCGCCCGCAGATATTGCGCCGGCCAGGGCATCTTATGTCCAAGTTCGAGAGCGGCGCGCAACGGCCAATAGGGTTCGCGCAACAGCTCGCGCGCGAGCAGCGCGAAATCGGCCTGACCGGTGCGAATGATGTGGTCGGCCTGCGCTGCAGAGGTGATCATGCCGACGGCCGCGGTGGCGATCTCCGCCTCGCGTCGGATGCGCTCTGCGAACGGCGTCTGATAGCCTGAGCCGACGGGGATCTCCGCTCGCTCCACATTGCCGCCCGACGAGCAGTCGATCAGATCGACGCCGAGCGTCTTCAGGTGGCGCGCAAGCTCCACCGATTGATCGACGTCCCATCCGCCTTTCACCCAGTCGGTCGCCGAGATTCGCACGAACACCGGGCAGCGCTCCGGCAAAACCTTGCGCACGGCGGCGACGATCTCGCGCAGGAATCGCGTCCGGTTTTCGAACGAACCGCCGTAAGCGTCCGTGCGATTATTGCTCAGGGGCGACAGGAACTCATGCAGAAGATAACCGTGAGCCGCGTGGATCTCGATGACCCGGAAACCGGCGGCGAAGGCGCGTTCGGTCGCTGTCGCAAACGCTTTCTGCAATGTCGCGATCTCGTCGCCGGCGAGTTCGCGAGGCGTTGCGTAGCTATCGCTGAAAGACAGCGCGCTTGGCCCCACGGGGCGCCAGCCGCCATCCGCTTCAGCGACGGCGCCATGGCCGGACCACGGCCGATATGTGCTGCCCTTTCGGCCAGCGTGCGCCAGCTGGATGCCTGGGACCGAGCCTTGCCCGCTGACGAAGCGCGCAATGCGCTCCAGCGGCTCGAAATGCGCCTCGCTCCACGCCCCGAGATCGTGCGGCGAAATCCGTCCTTCAGGCGTGATGGCCGCCGCCTCGGTGAAAACGAGCGCCGCTCCGCCCACAGCGCGGGTCGCAAGGTGTACGAAATGCCAATCGGTCGCAAGACCGTCGACGCAGGAATATTGGCACATCGGCGAAACGCCGATGCGGTTCGAAAGGACGATATCGCGCAATCGCAGTTCGCTGAATAGATGCGGCAAGGTCGATTTCCTTGAGATAGTGGATGATATGATGCGGGATTTTCCGCGAGGACGTTCGCACGGCGCGAAAGGCGGTTTCAAGGCGTGAGCGTCAGTCGAAAGATGACCGCTCACGCGCCGCCGCCACGTCAATCGACATGCGCGCCCCGCGCATGTCTCGACAAGCGTTTATCTTCTAGCTCGCGATGATTTGAAGACCATGCGATGGTTCATGATCGAGCGGACGGCACAGCCAACGGCTGTCTCAAAGTGATGATCTGCCGGTTGCCCTCGCCATCGATAACTTCGACGCTCGCCAGCGACCCAGCTCCATCGTCGACATAGATATCGCGCGGCTTGAGGATCATATGGTCGAGTCCATCCAGAGCAACCTCGACCAAATCGTCCTTCGGATCGTAGACCAAGCCAAACAGCGGCAGCCATGTGCTCTCCACCTGATCGCCGAGTTTGAGCGAGGCGACTTCAATTTCCGCCTCCGCTCCTTTCAGCGTCTTTGACAAATGGTCGAAATACGGACGCCAATCGGTCTTTTCAAGCTTTCTGACGGTCATCATAATCTCCGTGGCCTGGATAGCTGGTCGCTGAAGCGGCGTTCCCGACAGGATGGTCGAGCGCGAACCCTCCGGTCTGCGGCTGCATACTGCAACAAATCGCGTCGAGACAAAAGCCGGGCGTTTCACGAGGCCGGCGGCGGGCCCATCGAGAGCCGAGGCAAATCGCCTAGAACCTGAAAGCGCCTAAATGCAGGTCGGCGAAATTGGGCCTGTTCGGTCGATCTATTTCAATTGGAAAGCGCTCGTCCGTCTCTTCAAACTGATATCGCGCGCGATTACCAAGCGATACCTCCAAGGTTTCTGGGAACGGCACATTGGCGAAAGTCGTAAAGTCGTCCCAATTGTTGGCGTGCACATGAAACACGTCAAAACGAGACCTCAATTTCGTCATCACTTTTAAGGCGCGCTCGAGCCAAACAGGATCAGCGGCGGCGGAAAAATTGTGCAGCTCACAAATTATCTGAGAACAGCGCGCAAGTCGCTCTATTTCCGCAGCCTCGAAGACCGGCCATTCATCGCCCTCAATATCGATCTTGCATATTGCAGCCTCGTTTGGCTGCATTCCCAGATCCTCGATCGCCTGGTCCATCGTTATTGAACCGGGTTCATCAATTGCGGACACCTTGAGAGGGGCGAACTGGATAAGCGGATCGGCGGAGAGCGCATGGTCCACGGTGTGATCAAATTGACGCACGATGAGGCCGCGCGCGGCAATGGCAAGATCCCAATCGATATTTGTTTCGACGCCCATTGAGATGGCGCCGCCGACATCCCTGAAATCATCAAGCATGACGTAGCCGCCATCATTGGAGCTCCCCACCCGAATTTTATTTAATCCTTTGACCCGCATTGGCTCAAATAATCGCGCGAGGCGAAGAAATGCGCTCTGGGCGTCTTCGCCGTAGGCCAAATAGCGCTCGGTCATCTTTTTCCTGTTGCGCGCATCCAACCTAGCCTTCAGGCGCAAGTAAAGGCTGCGCTGAATGAAATAGGAGGGTGGCCACCGCTTCAGCACCCACTGCGCCCATGGCGGCGCGCCAAGAGATCTTTTAGCCATGAATGCGCCCCGCGCGCCGTCACATCTCCATAGGCCCCAATTGCCGTCGCAGTCCGCGCAAATACTAGGCTCAGGACCTATTAAATTTGCCTGAGATGTGATTCCTGGTCTCCGCATGGGGAGGCTGGGATGAGTGATTTGTTTTTGTTGGGCGAGCGGCAGATGGCGCGGCTTGCGCCGCATTTTCCTCTGTCGCATGGCGTTCCGCGGGTTGACGACCGTCGGGTGGTCAGCGGAATCGTCTATGTGATCCGCAACGGCCTGCAATGGAAAGATGCGCCCAAGGATTACGGGCCGCACAAGACGCTTTACAATCGCTTCATCCGCTGGAGCCGGCTCGGCGTCTTCGACCGCATATTCGCCGCGCTCGCTGGCGAAGGTCCAAAGCCCGAGCGCATCATGATCGACGCCACGCATCTGAAGGCGCATCGCACAGCGGCGAGCCTGCTCAAAAAGGGGCTCTTCCCCGCCGTATCGGGCGCACGAAAGGCGGACTGAACTCGAAGCTCCACGTCGTTTGCGACGGCGCCGGCAAGCCCCTCGTCATGTTGCTCTCGGAGGGCCAGATGAGCGACCACAAGGGCGCGCGGCTGATGCTCAAGGCTTTACCGCCCGCTTCAATGTTGATCGCCGACAGGGGCTACGACAGCAACTGGTTCCGCGCCGCGCTGAAGGCCAGGGGCGTCGAGCCCTGCATCCCGCCAACCAGAAGCCGCAAGCTTCCCATTGCCTATGACAAGACGCTCTACCGCCAGCGTCACAAAATCGAGAACATGTTCGCCAAGCTCAAGGACTGGCGGCGCATCGCAACCCGCTATGATCGATGCGCCCACACCTTCTTCTCCGCCATCTGCATCGCAGCCGCCGTCCTCTTCTATCTCAATCAATGAGTCCTGAGCCTAGTCTTGTATTGCAGTTGTCGTAGAGTTGACGCGAGCTGTATAGCTGAGGCTTGATGAGCTATTCGGCAGATCGATTATAATAAGACACTAGCGGATGAATGTGGAGATCATATAGTTGACGGCAGTATGGAGGCGGATTAATAATCTAGACATATTCTGTATGAAGCAATCTGACGATTTATAATAGTTGAACACAGTTACAGATTGAGAATATTCGACTTAGTCGTTTCTTGTCTTCGGCGCGTCTGCTTCGCCGCGGCCGAGGAAAACTATTAGAGGCCGAGCCTTAGGCTGGGGCACCCTAAAACATGGGGGCGTTCGAATGGCTGAACAGTCGATTTTTACCGGTTTAGAGGAGAATCAGACCCGGCAGCTATGGGAGCGCCAGCCGGTGTGCATCGGTCATCAGCTCCATCATTCGCATTTGTTTACGCGCGACGCGCTGGCGGCGCTTATCGACGGCTATCCCCGCAAGGACTATGCCCTGATCCACATGGGCGCACAGGACGGCGGCCGGCGCTATTGGCGCGAAGGCGATCTAAATGGGTTGTCCGGAAAGGAGGTCATCGAGGCGATCTCGCAAGGGCGTTTGTGGCTAAATCTTCGAAGAACGAGCGAGGTCGACAGTCGTTATCGCGCGCTGCTCAAATCGGTTTTTGACGAGCTGCATGAGCGCATGCCGAACTTCGTCAGCTATGGCGAGCGGTGCGGAATCCTGATCTCTTCGCCGAATGCGCATGTCTACTACCATGCCGATCTTCCAGGCCAAATGCTGTTCCAAATTGCTGGCCGCAAGCGAGCATATCTTTATCCGCCGCAAAAGCCGTTCCTGTCGCCTGAAGACCTTGAGCAAATCGCCATCTCGGGGCTTGAACTCGATATGTCTTATGCCGATTGGTACGATGATTACGCTCGGATCTATGAGCTCGAGCCGGGGCAGATGATGTTCTGGCCTTTGAATGCGCCGCACCGAATCGAAAATCATGATTGCCTCAACATATCGATGACGGTCGAATTTTTTTCGGACGTCATTCGCCGCACCAACGTCGTCAATCTTGCAAACGGGGTTTTGCGCCGCCGGTTCGGCCTGCGGCCACGAAGCCGCGCCATTGCCGGACCTGTTTTCTGGGCTAAGGCTGTAGTGTGGGCCGCTTCTCGCAAGACATCCTGGCTCGCGAAGCAAAAAGCGCCCCATAGGCAGATCGAGTTCGGGCTTGACCGGACAGCTCTGGGGACGGTGCGCCACATCGCGTCTCCAGGATTACACACAGATGGCTGAGCCGATGCGGGCGATTGACGTGGAGACCGCCGCCCGCCGCAAGCCGCGCGATGGCGGGGCGCGAGCGGTCAAGCCGAGTTCGCGCCATGATGCCTATGAGGTTCTGGTCGACCGGAGGGAAGCTGATATCGCGGCTCGGTGGAATCATCACGAGCATCAGGCTACGACGACTGTGTTTCAAACCAGCCGTTGGCTTGAGACTTGGTATGCGACCATCGGACGCGTACAGGGACAACCGCTGCTGCTGACCGTCGCCGACCGCCGCACCGGCGCGCTCGCGGCGATGCTGCCGTTGATTCTGCGCACAGATAGCCTCTCCCGAATAATCGAATTCGCCGATGCCGATTACAATGCCCCGGCGCTTGGACCAGCCGCGCCGATCGATGTCCCCGATGCGCGACTCCTATGGTCAGCGGTGTGCGCGGCGTTGCCTGACGCAGATTTTCTCCGGCTCGACAAAATGCCCTCGATGGTGGAGGGCCGCGTCAATCCTCTCGCCCTGCTGCCGCAGGCGCGGCAATCATTGACGAACAGCAACGTGGTCGCGATCGATGGAGGGTGGAGCGATTACATCTCGACATTTGAACGGACCTTTCGCAAAGAGCTCGAACGCAGTTGGCGCGTTTTTCTCCGGCATGACGGCGCGACGTTCCGCCGGATTGAGGATCGTGCGGAAGCGATGATCGTGTTCGCCGAGCTTGAGCGCCAACAGAGCGAGCGCCTTGTTGGATCTGGCGCCGGCTATAATCTCGACAGACCGGAAATGGCCGAATTTTATCGCAAACTTGTGGCCGACGGGATTGGCGATGGCGGCGTTGTCCTCACGGCGTTGACTTGCCGCGGCGAAGTCGTCGCTGCTTTGCTCGGAGTCGCGCGAGGCGCAACCTATGTGATGATCCGCATCTGCTCCGGCTCAAAAGAATGGTCGAATTGCTCGCCGGGCCGGCTTGTCATCACGCAGACGATGCAGATGCTCCATGCGGAGGGTTACCGGCGCTTCGATTTCTCTATCGGAGACTACGCCTATAAGCGCCGGCTGGGCGTTTCCACGCGGCCGCTTTTCAGGGTCGCCACGCCGCTATCGGCTCGCGGCTTACCGATGTCCGCATATGAGTGCGCAAAGCGGTTCGTGAAGCAGCGACCGGCGATTTACGCCCAAGTTAGGCGACTCCGAAATTTGTAGTCCTCCGCCTCTTCGGCGCGAGGTCGCGCCATCAACCCGGCTGCTTTAACGCCGTGACCCTGAAGTCTCATCGGCCGATCGCGAAGCCGGCGGATGCGTTGTATTTGAGTCTTGCTGATCGAGGAGATATTTTAGTGCCTCCATCCAAAATCGCGGTGGGAATTGCGACGGCGGGCCGTCGCGCCATTTTGCGAGAAACCTTGCGCGAACTTTCGCATCAAACGCGGCTGCCCAATTGCGTCTTCGTCTGCCCGGCTACCGCAGAAGATTGCGATGAAACGCAGGCCCCTGAACTGCCCTATCCGCTTCTCGTCGTTAAGGGCGCTCGCGGATCGTCCGCCCAGCGAAATGCTATCCTTGATGCGGTAGGCGACTTCTCCGTTATGGTGTTTTTCGACGATGATTTCTTAGCCTACCCTTCTTATCTGGCCGAACTCGAGCTCTGTTTTGCCGCGCAGCCGTCGGTCGCGGCGATAACGGGGTGCGTGATCGCCGACGGCATCGTTGGACCGGGGCTGGATGCCGCTGCGGCGCGCGCTGCGCTGGCTTCGTTTAAATCCTCTCCGCACCTTCGACCGCTCAAGGACGAGTACAATGCCTATGGTTGCAACATGGCCGTGCGCCTTGCCCCCGTTCACCAGCATGGCTTGCGCTTCGACGAGAATCTGCCGCTCTACGGCTGGCTCGAAGATGTGGATTTCTGCCGACAGCTGAGGCCTTATGGCCGCATCGTCAAAAATTGGCGAATGATTGGAGTTCATCTCGGCAACAAACGCGGTCGCACTTCGGGGGTCCGCATTGGCTATTCACAGATCGCCAATCCCGTTTATCTTTGGCGCAAGGGCACGTTCCGTCTCGATCTCGCCTTGCGCCAAATGGCTCGCAATCTATTGGCTAATTTCAGCAAGCTGACGCGACCCGAGCCCTGGGTTGATCGATGGGGCCGCGTGCGCGGCAATGCGCTTGCGTTTTCGGATCTCGCTCGTGGACGGCTGCATCCTACGCGGATTCTCGATCTCGATTGAACGCCAACTCAAGCATCCGGCGGGTTCAAGGAAAACAAGCGATGTTTTCCGCTCTGGCGGCTGTGGGGAGTCCGCGGTCGTCGCGGCGCAGTGAGCCGGCGGCAGAAAAATTATGAACCTTCAACTTTTTTTGTGCTGGATCAGTGAGAAGTCGCCGGCATCGGCATTTCTCCTAGAAGAACGCAATGACAGCCATAGCGAAGTTCATGATAGCGGCTGGCGCTGCTTATTGAGTTAAAGCGCGGCTTGGGGCCCAATTTATGAAGATAGTTTTCATTTGTGATTTCTTTTTGTCATCGGGCGGCGCCGCGAAGATCGGCTTGGATCTCGTTCAGATGCTCACGGCGCAGAACATCCCGGTTAAAATTTTCGTCGGAGGATCCTATGATGGCGATTCAACCGTTCCAGTCGTTTCATTGGGGCAAAAGGGACTTCTTCACGCCGATCCCAAGACACGCATTTTCCGTGGGTTGTTTAATGCCACGGCGCATGCTGAGCTGGTCAAACTCATCGATAACGATGACACCCCCGACACGATCTACATCGTCAATTCCTGGTTTCAAATCCTTTCCCCTTCCATTTTTGCGGCGCTGAACCGGGTCGCAAAACGCGTTCTGGTTTACGCCCATGACTTTTTTATCGCCTGCCCAAATGGCGGCTATTTCGATTTCACTCGCGAAGAACCATGCGACCGCATCCCGCTTTCCATGTCATGTCTCGTCACCCAATGCGACAAACGGAACTACTTGCAAAAGATCTGGCGATCGGGCGTGTCGGCGATGCGGCGATTGACCTGGAACATCGAGCGCAACGGTTCAAGGGTCGTTGCCGTTCACGAGGGTATGGTCGACTATCTGACCAAAGCGGGAATAGCTGAGAAATCCATCAGCGTTGTTCGCAATCCATCGACGCCCTTCACGGCGCTCCCGGTTAAGGCCGAGTGTAATCGCGAGATCCTCTATGTCGGAACGCTGACGGAGCAGAAAGGCTTTGACGTGCTGATCGAGGCTCTACGCGAGCGGCCATGGACCGCGAATATCTTCGGCGAAGGCGACATAAGCGTTCCAGCAGACCCACATCTGATTGGGCACGATTTCCAACCTCACGACATAATTGCTGACGCCGCAGCAAGATCTCGCCTATTCATTATGCCGTCGAGACAGCGTGAAACCTTCGGGCTGGCGGCTTTGGAGGCGTTGGGCTCCGGCATTCCTGTCATCGTAAGCAAGCAAGCTCTATTGGCTGCGGACATCAAAACCCACCGGTGCGGGCTTGTCTTGCCGGCGGTGGATAAGAGCAGCGTTCTCAAAGCTCTCGATGAATTGTTTGCCGACGACGGCCGCGCTGCGGAATTCAGCCGCCGGGCGGCAGGTGCGCACGCTTCGATTTCCCCATCATATCAGGATTGGATGAAGCAGATTTTGGACGTCTGTGCATCGATGCTGAAATAACCGCATTGACGGCCTGTCCGTGGACGGTGTCCAGTTGAGTTCACGCTAACGGTGAGAAAAGTGTGTTATATTCACAATGAGATAAGTAATAAGTAAAGAGCTAAGCCAACTATAATCTGATAATATATTTATATTACAACATATAAACTTCGGCTTGTTGTATAATTTGATATGCTTGGCTTGCTTTTTTTGTAAAATAGAGTCGTAATAAAGACATTTCTCGTCAGACATTTTTAAGCGAGGATTGGCTATGCCGTTCCGATCCCTACAGTCTGCTGAAAATGTTCAATCAGTTTCGGACGAATGCAACACCGTTCCAGGGAACGCTTGTAGTCATCAAGCGGACGATCAGTCATCAATTGTATCGTTCCCCGTAGGAGGGCGAATAAAGAGACTTACTGATGTTATTATTACACTATTTGTTCTTCCGTCTGTGCTTATAATTATCCTTTCGACGGCATTAATATTGAAATGTACTGATCCTGGCCCAATTTTATACAAGCAATTCCGGCTTGGGTACCGGAGGCGCGCATTTGTCTGCTTCAAGCTTAGGACGATGGTCGTCGACTCGGAGAATGTGCTGAAAGCATTGTTGGAGTCGGATCCCGAGAGTCGAGCCGAATGGAACCTCAATCAAAAACTCGTCCACGATCCGCGCGTCACGCCCTTTGGACAGTTCTTGCGACGATCAAGCATCGATGAACTGCCTCAGCTTCTAAACGTCCTTCGCGGCGACATGAGCTTGGTTGGGCCGCGTCCGATCATTCCGTCCGAAGCGGCGCGCTATGGCGATCAACTTGGAGCCTATTTTTCGGCCCGCCCTGGATTAACGGGAGCTTGGCAAGTGAGCGACCGCGATAATGTGAGTTACGAGATGCGCGTCGCCATGGATGCGGAGTATGTGCGCGAATGGCGTTTTTGGACCGATGTTTTGATAATGTTGCGGACCCTCGGCACAGTCGTCGATGGGAAAGGATGCTACTGACGGAATTGCTCGTTGGAGCGCATCCATCGTCGATCAAAGCCCTATTCGAGTTGGATGTTCAGAACGCGTAGAACCCGCAAGCCTGTCCCGCGCAGCCAATACTGTGCGGAGGGCGAGCCGAGGCCGATCAACTCCAGCGCATATCGCGATATTTGAACTGGACTCAGCGCCCACGCGAGAAGCGGAACCAGCGTTTTCACGGGGGAAACGACTTGTCTTTGCCGGATGCAAATTCCGATCAAATGTTTCAAAAGGGTGATGTGCTCCAAAGAGTGATTGGGCTTGGCGTCGGCATTCTGCCAGAGAATGCGCTCTTTCTTATCGAGATTGATTGACCTTGAGGAATGGTCCCTGTTGTAGAAAACGATGCCCGGAACACGTACAATGGGCCCGAGCAAAGAAGTCTCCGCGAGAATGGCGTGATCGGTCCCATAATATGGCTGCTGCAACGTCGTCTTTTTTAAAACATCTCTCCGAAAAAGACCGAATATTTCAAAGCAGGTGCCCTTCTCGGCGACGATCTTTCTGAATCGGCCGGACGGTCCTAAATCCTTGAGGTCCGGCATCATCCTTCCGATCAATGGGATGGGGAGGCCTTGTTCATCGATGCACTGCGTTGCGCCATAGGCCAGCGCCGTTTCTTGATTCTCATCCAAGGCCGCAACGCAGGCGCCGACAAAGTTGGAGCTCAAATTATCGTCGCAAGCGCACCATTTGAAATAATCCCCCGAACTCAGCTCAAAGCCCAAATTGTGATTAGGACCCGCGCCAAGATTGCGGTCGTTCCGGACATATTTCACGCGCCTGTCCGAGGCGGCGAAGTCACGGCATATCGCCTCGGTCCGGTCAGTTGAGGCGTTATCTGTAATGATAAGCTCGAAGTCCCGGTAGTCCTGACAGAGGATCGAGTGGATTGCGTCTTCAATAAACTTCTCTCCGTTATAGACCGGAAGCGCTAACGAGACGTGAGGAGGCATTGGGCAAATCCTATCGTGGAGCGTCGCGAATGACGGTTCGAACGCGCGGGAGTTCGCGGACTGGGCGGTCCGCGGCGCTCAGATTTAGGCCTTGGCGCCTGCCGCCGAGGCGATGGATGGCTCGAAGACGAGAACCGCGCCTTCGGGTATGTCGCCGCTATCGTAGCGGGCTACAACGCTGTCGGGCATCGCCGAGGCATCGCGGGCGCGACGGAAATCGCGCAGGCTGGTTCCCATGGCGTAGGTGTCGACCTTCGGTGCTCCAAGGCCGCCCTCGAGATCTTCGAGGTCTACCGTGCGGAAGTCGATGCTGAACCGCGTGAGCCCAGAGGTATTCGGCACCGTCGAATGCATTTGCGCCCCAGAAAACAAAATAGCGCCCCCGGCCGGGCAGACGACGCGTAATTGCGGCTCCAACTCCATGGGCTCGCGCGGGCCCGGCTGCTTGCGGGTGTCGGACGTAATGTGTTTAGCCGCCTCTTTCCGGCCGACCGCGTTATATTCGTAATAGTTGAACTCTTCCGAGCCATTGCTGATCGGGGTTGTCCAGTAATTGGGGTGAAACGCCATTGAGGACTCGGAGCTGAACTCGAAGATCGGAAGCCACCAGTTCACCTGCGCCATCGGCGCCGACCACCAAGTGTCGCGATGCGCCGGAAAGGCGTAGCCCACTCCCGCCGTGAGGTATTTGTCGCTGGTCACGCCGCGCAGGCGGGGGACGTCAACATGGGTCGAGTCAAGATCGCAGCCGAAGTCGGCGACAACATCGCGGAGGAGCGCAGCGGTCCTTGGGTGATGGATGAAGCGCGGCTTTACTGGACCGAAGATCTCGACGAATCTTTCGACCGAGAGATCGAACTGCGCAGTCTGCGGGGCGAGAGGCGCGAACGCCTCATCGATGAGTTCGCGGGCGAAGTCGATAAGGGCGAGCGTGGAGGGCCGCGGCGAGAAGACGAATATGTCGCCTGCGAAAAGCCGGGCGCGCCGCTCGGCGTCGCTCGCCTTGGAATCGAAGTATATCGCAGTCATGACTATCCTCCAGAAAACTTTGAGTGAACGAAGCTAGAGCATTGTGAACGGCTCCTCGTTAGGTCGTTACGCTAAGCGCGGGGTGGGAACGGGAATGATGAATTGTCCTCCGCGCGCGCGATACTCTCTTTGCTGTTCAAGAATTTCCTCGGCGAAGTTCCAGGCGAGCAGGAGCACATAATCGGGTTGAGCCTCAAGAAGCGCTTCTGTGGCGCGGATCGGCAGGCGTTGGCCTGGCATATATTTGCCTTGCTTGTGGACGTTGCGGTCGACGACAAAGTCGATGAGGTCTAATCCGATTCCGGCCGTATTGATGAGCGTTGCTCCCTTAGCTGCAGCTGCATAGGCGGCGATCGAGGCTCCTTCGGACTTCAAACGGCGCAAGAGCGCGGAAAGATCCCGCTTCAGCACATCGACCTTAGTCGAGAAATCGCGAAAATAATCGATCGCATCGATTCCCCGCGCGGTCTCATGCACAAGCTGATCCTTGACGCTGGCGCCTACCCGCTCTTTCGGTTCGACATAAAGGCGCAACGATCCACCATGGATCGAAAGATGCTTGATCTCATTCAGATAGAGACCGTGCCGGCGGAATAATTTGTCGAGCGCCGTGACTGAGAAATAACAAAGATGCTCGTGGTAGATTGTGTCGAACTCGCAATGTTCCGTCAGGGGCTCGATGTAGGGCGCCTCAATCACGGCCACGCCATCATCCTTCAGCAATCGCGCGAGCGCCGCGACAAAGCCATTGGTGTCGGCGACATGAGCGAGCACATTATTGGCGTGAATGACGTCGGCCCTTACTCCCTCCGCGCTAAGCTCCTCGGCGAGTTGCTGGGTAAAAAAGGCGCAGCGCGTCGGCACGCCGATCTTCTCGGCGGCGGCGGCGGGGCCATCCGCCGGATCAATTCCCAACACGCCGATGCCCGCCTCGACATAGTTCTTCAGCAGGTAGCCGTCATTGCTCGCCAGCTCGATAATGAAGCTTGTTGAGCCGAGGCCGCGACGGGCAATAAGATCAAGCGCGTTCTCGCGCGAATGCTTCAGAAGCGCAGGCGAGAACGAGGAATAATATGGATAGGAATCCCCAAATAGAATTTCAGGATTTACGGTCTCGGTGATCTGCACCAAGCTGCAGTCCCGACAAAATGCGACGCGAAGCGGAAAGATCAACTCGGGTTTGTCGAGATCCGCCTCGGTCAGCAAGCGATCGGCCAGGGGCGTCTCGCCGAGATCCAGAAATGTCTCAAGACGGTTCCCGCCACAAGACCGGCAGGTTCGCTCGGTGATTGAATTCAGCGCTCCCGATGTCATGGCTGCTATTTGTCCTTCCCGGCTCTATCAAGCGTCAACGGGGGCTGCAACGAAAGCGGGGCGTAAATCCTCATCGAGTTCGCCGTCGCGGATTCGTTTCTGCACGTGGGCGATGCGTTTGAAGCGCTCGCCTTCAAACTCGTCATGCGTGAGCCCTGTCGCGCTATAAGCCTCAAACAATTGCTCGACGCCTCGTCGCGCGGTCCATTGCGGCTTGAATTCGTGCAGGCGTCGCGCGATGAAGTTGCAATCGACGCGGTAGCATCGCGTGTCCGGAGCCGCGTCGGACGCAAATTCAACTCGGCAGTTCGGCACGATTGACTTCACGATCTCGGCTATTTCGCGGATCTGGTAATTTTCGGTGGTCAATCCGACGTTGAATGCCTGATTGTGGACCACGTCGCGATCGGCTTCGAGAACAGCGATGTAAGCCCTGGCGATGTCTTCAACATGAACGATTGGGCGCCAAGGCGAACCATCGCTCTTGAGGTAAACTAGTTTCTTCGTGAACGCCCAAGCGGTCAGATTGTTGAGGACGAGATCGAAGCGAAGACGCGGCGACAATCCGTAGGCCGTTGAGGCGCGCAGGAAGGTCGGGCTAAAGGTCTCATCTGCCATGGGAGCGACAGCGCGCTCGACATTAGCCTTGGATTGGCCGTAAGGCGTGACCGGGTTGAAGGCAGCGCTCTCGTCGAGGAAATCTGCGCCGGAGGCTCCATAGTTGCTGCATGATGAGGCATAGAGAAATCTCTTCACGCCGGCCTGCTTGGCGAGCTTGGCGAGATCGAGAGATGCCTTGAAGTTGATTTCCCCGGTGAGATGGGGACGATAATCTCCCAGCGGGTCGTTCGAGAGGCCCGCAAGATGGATGATTGCGTCAAAGCCCCTTACATCGTCGATGACGGCGTCGCGGATGTCCTTCTCGATCGTCGGCGTCTCCGAAAGATTTCCGGTGAATGTGCAGGCGCGAAATATATCGCTGTCGAATCCCGTAACCGCGTGACCGCGCTCAAGCAGCATCGGCGTCAGCACCGAGCCAATGTAACCACGGTGGCCGGTGAGCAAAACTTTCATCGTCAACTCCAGGTCTTCCAGGGCGCCGGCCCGTTATCCCAAAGCTGTTGCAGGATCTGCTTCTCCCGCAGCGTGTCCATGCATTGCCAGAACGAGTCGTGACGAAACGCCATCAATTGGCCGTCAGCCGCAAGGCGGCGCATCGGCCCATGCTCAAACATGACGTCGTCGCCTTCAATGTAGTCTCTGACGCCCGGCTCGAGCACAAAAAAAGCGCCGTTGATCCACCCCTCGGAGGCTTGAGGTTTCTCCGTGAACTCGACCACGCGATTGCCGTCGAATTCGATGTGGCCGTAGCGGGCGGGTGGGCGCACTGCGGTCATGGTGGCGAGCTTTCCGTGGGATCGATGGAAGGCGAGGAGCTTGTCGAGATTCACGTCGGCGACGCCATCGCCCCAGGTGAGCATAAAAGTGCTCATTCCCATCCAATCCATCAGGCGCTTGATGCGGCCGCCGGTCAGCGTCTTTTGGCCGGTTTCGATAAGGTCGACGGACCAGTCTGGCGTCGAACTCGAATAGCGCTTTATGGCCCCCGTCCCGGTATGGATGGTCATGCTGCCATCCAAATCATTGTAGTCCTTGAACCAACGCTTGATGTACTCGCCCTTGTAGCCGAGCGCGACGGCGAATTCCTTATAACCGTAATGATGATAGTGCTTCATGATGTGCCAAAGGATCGGCATGCCGCCGATTTCGACCATCGGTTTGGGCCGGATCTCGGTTTCCTCGGCCAAGCGAGTCCCGAATCCTCCGGCAAGGATTCCAACCTTCATGATATTCTCCCCGCGGATCCCCGTCGACGCTTGCGGCGCCCGATCCGTATCCTGAAAGGATGAATAATTCTGACAATTGAATATCGTAATAAGTAAATGCCTAAATTATCGGCATATCGGCAAATAAATGCTATACGAGAGCAATCAGTTCACTGATTAGGATAAGCTAATTTACAGCTGAGGCGCTTCAAGAGTCAATATCAGCGGCTGTATTTTCAGGTTCAGCTAGCGGACATGACAGCTTGTCGACCGCAACCTATGCATTGAAATCTTTGGTTCCAAACTAAATGTTGGGCTGCTGACCGAGCGATGCGATTTCTGGTTCAAGGCCCAGCGTTCTTAGCTTGGCTGCGACTTCATCGGCGTATATGGGATTCATCACAATTACCAAGTCCGGCGGATCGGCGACAAGGGCCTCGGGCGCAATGACGGGATGTCCGGTGCCGGGCATAAATTTTCCTTGTTTATACGGGTTGATATCCACCACTGCAGATACCTCCTCGTCGAGCCCAAGGGTGGTGAGGAACGAGACGCCTTTCGATCCGCCTCCCCATAGCGCGACGCGCCGTCCGTCCGCCCAGGCCGAGCGCACGCGCTGGCGCCAACTGTCTTGGACGCGCCCGACCCGATCGTGGAAGCTGTCCGCCAGCGCGTGCATCTCATCGAGATCCTTCTCCAGAGGCCAACGCGCTTCGGTGCGGCCGGATGCGGATCTTGCATACTGGACGATGTACTGATTGTCGTAACGGAGCGCGAGGTCTGTGACGTCGAACCCCTCTTGCCGGAAAAGACGCGCGTGGGCGCCGGGGCTAAAATAAGAGCAATGCTCGTAGTAAATGTCCCAGAAGGCCCCTTCGTCGAGCACGCGCTTGGCGTCCGGCGTCTCGAAGACGATCCAGGCGTCATCCTGCGCCGCGACCATCTCTCGGATCGACCTTATGAACTCCGCGACCGGCGCGATGTGCTCCAGCGTGTGGCGGCAAAGGATAACGTCAGCGCTGAGATGCTTGTAGGGTTCAAAAAAGTCGATGATAAATTCGACGTTGTCGTCTTCCGAACCACGTCCCTCATCCGCTCTGTAGCCTGGGTCGACGCCGAGACCGCTTGCGCCGCCCGCCTTGCAGAGCTCACGCAGAAATTCTCCCTTGCCGCAGCCGATCTCAAGCACATGCTTGCCGGAGACCGCGCATTTTTGCGCAATCTCTTTAGCGAGTTCTTTGGCGAAGGCGTTGAACGTTCCCGAAAAATGCTGCGATTCCTCGAAATTAGTCGAGTAGCCCATTACCGATTCATCAAAGGCCTCATTGAAAATAAAGCTGCAGGCCTCGCAATAGAAAAGCTCAAGATCGCGGCGAGGGAAAGCGCGGGCCTGCGCTGCTGAATCAAGCAACACGCAGCTATGCACGGGGATCGACGACGCGTGGTAAAGCGCTCGCACGGCTTTGCTGCCGCAGCTCCGACAGCGCGGCGGTTCGAGTGAAGCTATAGAACCGGAGGGGTTTGCGGCAGTTGCGATTTGCATCGTCGGAAACTCCATTCACGCCCCTCATCAATCCTACAGTCTAATCGAGCTTTTCAACAAGCATAAGCTACGGCCTACATAAGGAACTGGCGCACGCGACCGGAAATAGCCAATGCGGCGCAGCCCAACTTGGTCTTTAACGCCCTTGCTCTGAATTGCGAATCCAAGGACCTTGTGTTTCGATGAGATCGCGACTTTTTTTAAACTCCCGCGACCCGCAAGCGTTCGCGTCGGCCTGTAAAGATTGGTGAAATGAGTGAGGCTGCTGACGTTGAATGTCTTGTAGTTGGAGCCGGCGTCATAGGTCTTGCCATCGCGCGCGCGCTTGCAAAGGCCGGCCGCGAGGTCGTGATATTGGAGGCGGAACATCATATTGGAACCGGAATATCATCGCGAAACAGCGGGGTGATCCATGCCGGCATTTATTATTCCTCAGATTCGTTGAAGGCGCGTTTTTGCGTCGCGGGGCGCAAGGCGCTGTACGCTTATTGCAAGGCCCAGAAAATCCCGCATCAGGTTTGCGGTAAGATCATTGTCGCCGCATCAGAAATGCAAAGTCGCCGCCTCATGGCGATCAAAGCGCGGGCCGAAGCAAATGGCGTTCTCGATCTCGTCGCGCTAGATCGAACCGAACTTCTCGCCGCGGAGCCAGAGCTTCAAGGGCAAACGGGGCTTCTCTCGCCCTCCACCGGAATCATTGACGTTCGTGCTTTGATGTTGGCCTTTCAAAGCGAGTTTGAGGCATGTGGCGGAGTTGTCGCCTTCGATACGCCCGTGACGCGCGGCGAGGTTCAGACCAGAAAAATTATGATCCAAACTGGAGGGGCGGATCCAATGCGCCTCGCCGCACGCTGGGTAATTCTGGCGGCCGGCCTCTCCACGCCAAAACTCGCGCGTTCAATCGATGGCGTTCCTCCAGCTTCAATTCCGAAAGCATATTTTGCCAAGGGCAATTATTTCTCGCTTGCCGGCCAGGTTCCTTTTTGTCGCTTGATTTATCCGCTGCCGGAGCCCGGAGGACTTGGCGCTCATCTCACCTTGGATATGGCGGGACGCGGTCGCTTCGGGCCGGACGTTGAGTGGCTTGACCTGACGGATGACGCACGCATTGACTACTCTGTCGATGAAAGCCGCGTCGCCGCATTTTATAAATCGATCCGCCTTTTCTGGCCGGGGCTTAAGGAAGGAGCGCTGGCGCCGGATTATTCGGGCGTGCGTCCAAAGCTCGTCGGGCCTCGCGAGCAAGACAGCGACTTCTTGATCCAGGACTCAAAGATACATGGCGCATCTGGTTTGATCGCCCTTTATGGAATTGAAAGCCCTGGGCTCACCGCATCGCTCGCAATCGCTGATTATGTAGCGTCCGCATTAGATGACGTTTGATCCGAGAGTTGCTTTCGCGGCGCCGCGACCGTGAAGGGATTTGACTTTAACCAATCTCGAAAAACTGTTACATAGAGCAGGTGGAAAGCTTTATTGAATCACAGCAACGTCCACTGAGAACTGAATGTAACGATTTGTTATTATAAGATAGACGTTCATACCGGGTCATTAAGCAGAGCTCATGATTGGGCAGACATCCAATTTTGTTTTGTGGTTTGCGCATCGGCGCAATCTGAATTTGCTTTGGTTATCTCTCGTCCATTTCTGAAGCCGCCGGGAACGCCATCGCCAACGTGGCGCGAGATGGTTTAAAAAGATCCGCGCGCCGCCAGCTTTTGCATAGCTTGGAAGATGCCCCAAGCTTCAGTGAAGGGCTTAATTGCCGAACAAGCAGCCTACTTCTTCGCCTTCGCAAACAAAGTCAGCGCGGGCGCGTCGGGAAACCGAGGGGTTGAACGGAGCATCTAAACGGAGCAGTGCGCGCCGGGTCGCCGGGCATGATGACAGGCTTGGAAACAAAGCGATGATCAGAGGACGGTGACGGCGAATGTTGGAATTGAACAAACGTCTTCCCCCAGATGAAAGCGCTCAAACAATCTGGGGGCCTCCCGGCGGCGAGTCACGCAGTTTTTTTAAAAAGCTGATGCAGCGTCAGCTGCCGACGATCATCGTCCTTATGATTCTTACCATCGGCCTCGGCGTCTTCTATGCGCTTACGGCTGCGCCGATCTATACCGCCGCGGCATCGATAGTGATCGACATCCGCAATCCGCAATCATTTCAACAAAAGTCGCCCGGACCCGAACCCCCTATCGACGCCTCAGAGGTGCCGACTCAGATCGAAATTCTGAAATCTCGCAATGTCAGCCGTTCGGCTATCCAACAGTTGCGGCTAGGCGAGGATCCGGAATTCAACGGTGATGGCGACGGCGGTTTTATGCAGAAAATTCTGCGCCTCAAGGCGCGAATTTTTGGGAGCGAGCGGCCGCCGACGCCGGCGGAGATGGAGCGGCGGGTGCTCGATGCTTTCGAGAGCAAACGCACGGTCACCCGCGTCGGGCAGAGCTACGTCATGGAGATCGACGCGCAATCGACCGACCCGGAAAAATCGGCGCAAATAGCAAATGCTATTGCCGACGCCTACATTGACGATCAACTCGAAGCTAAGTACCAGGCTACGCGGCGCGCGAGCACTTGGCTGCAGGATCGCCTAAAGGAGCTTCGCGCAGAGGCTTCCAACCAGCAGCGGGCGGTCGTCGATTTTCGCGCGAAAAACAATATAGTCGATACTGGCGGTCGCTTAATGAACGACCAGCAGATTTCCGAAGTCAATAGTCAGCTCATTATAGCGCAGGCGGCGACCGCCGAAGCGAAAGCCCGCTACGATCGCATCCGGCAGATCATGAACCAAGAGGTGCCGGACGCTTCAATAGCGGATGCGTTGAAGAATGAGCTCATCATCAAACTGCGCGAGCGTTACCTTGACTTGGTCGCCAGGGAGACGCTCCTGTCGGAAAAATACGGATCCGGCCATCTTGCCGTAGTCGGCCTTCGTTCGCAGATGCGGGAGATTCTGCGATCCATCAAAGATGAAATGCGGAAGATCGAGGAAAGCTACAAGAGCGATTACCAAATTGCTCAGGCGCGCGAGCAGAGCCTCAGCAACAGCCTTGGCGCCGCTGTCGCGCAATCGCAAATGAAAGATCACGCGCAGGTCCAGCTGCAGGAATTGGAAAGCGGCGCTCAGACGTCAAAGTCGTTGTACGATAATTTCCTCCAGCGCTATATGGACGCTGTTCAGCAGCAGTCTTTCCCGATCACCGAAGCTCGCGTCATCAGCTTCGCCGACACGCCTTCGACAAAGAGCTTTCCGAAAACGTCTCTGGTGCTTTTGCTGGCGACGGCCATCGGCCTCGTGCTGAGCTTTGGCATCGCATCGTTACGCGAGCTTACAGATCGGGTTTTCCGCTCGAGCGAGCAAGTGGAGGAGGTCCTGAGCGTCAACTGTCTCGCCATGCTCCCTCTTCTCAAAGCAGCGTCGGCTGTCAAATCCGAGGAATCTTCTGATGTCGAGGCGTTGTCGTGCCCCCCGAGCCGCTCGCGACTGGTGCGTCCTCACGCGATTCTCGATCATGTCCTCAGCGATCCATTATCGCAGTTTACGGAGGGCTTGAGGGCGGTCAAAGTGGCGACCGATTTTAACGGGGTCATGAAATCAAAAAGGGTTATAGGCATCACGTCGACGCTGCCTCACGAAGGCAAGTCGACCATAGCGGCGAATTTTGCGCAGATGATCGCCCATTCCGGAGCCAGCGTTATCTTGATCGACGCCGACCTTCGCAACCCAACTCTGTCACGCCAACTGGCTCCTGACAGCGCGGGGCTCATCGAAGTCATCGTGGGCTTCAAGTCGATTGACGATGTCTTGATGCTCGATCCAAGGAGCGGACTGAAATTTCTTTCGGCCGGAGCGAAATCGCAAATGCTCCATACCAACGAGCTGCTCGCTTCCGATATGATGCGAAATGTGGTCGAAAGTTTGCGCCAAAGTTACGACTATATCATCGTCGATCTGCCGCCGTTGATTCCGGTGATTGACGCGCGCGTCACCACAAACTTCGTCGACGCCTTCCTTTATGTCCTGGAGTGGGGGCGATCCAGAATCGATGCAGCAAAACACGGGTTGGGCAATGCGCCGGAGATCTACGAGCGCCTTATCGGCGTCGTCATCAACAAGGTCGATATGTCGGCGATCAGGTCCTATGAGCGTTACCGGAGCGACTACTATTACAAAAAATACAATGCGCAATATGGCAGCTCAAGCTACTTCAAATCAGACGCGCGACGCAGGACTGCAAAGACGGAGCTATAGGGCGAAGGGGCATCTCCGCTTCTTCGAGCCTCGCGAACCCAGGCGACGCGATCAGGACGAAGTCGACTGAGCGAGCTTGACGAAAGCGGCGTTCGCCACATTGTCGACCGTGTGCGCCAACATTGTCTCGCGTCCCTGCGGATGCGCTTCGTAACCATAAAGCATGTAACCCGCGGCGGGGTGAGCCGAATTCAGACTCGTAGCGTTCGCGGTGCGCGCGCCCCAGCGGCTTGAGCGGGTCGGCCCGTGCAGCGCGAGTATCTTCGCATCAACCGCCGCCCCCAAATGGAGCACGCCCGTGTCGATCGTAATAAGCAATCTCGCGCGCTGGATCAGGTCGCCGAGCTGAGCCAGCGACGCTTTTCCGCAAAGAGAGAAAACCTGCGTCGAGGGCAGGGTCGCTTTCGCCAGGATCGTCTGGACCAAAGACGCATCCGCAGGCGTGCCTGTAAAACCGACTTGCCAGCCTTCGCTCACGAGCCGGCGCGCCAGCTCTGCCCAACTCTCAACGGGCCACGCTTTGTCGGCGGCGCGGGAGCCTCCGGCGCAAGAGTGGCAGAGGACGAGCCGTTCAAGCTTCATGCCTTCGAGCGCGTCAAATTTCTCTGTTACGACATTCATTCGATAAGGTTGACCGCTAAACAGCGCTGCAAGATCGGCGTGATTATCGATTTCATGCGCATCGGCGCGGTGCCGGACGGCGATGTCGAAAGCTGCGCCGCGATGCTGGCCAGGCGGGTCGAAGCCCACGGAGACAGGGGCCGCCAAACAAGCGTAGATTGCGGTGATTCGCGTCCATGGCGTCAGGTCCACAACCATGTCCAATCGTTTTCTTCGCAAGAGATCGATCGCTGCAGCTGGATTCGTAAAGGGACACTCGATGCGCGTCATCCGCATTGGCAGGAGCCGAACGGCGGAGGCGTTGCTCTCTCCGTGAAAAACCAAAAGATCTGCCCGAGGGTATCTGTCGACAAGCGCCGAAAGGACGCCAGAGCTCAAGATCGTGTCGCCGATCGCTGTTGGTATGATGACCCCAATTCTCTGTGGATCGTAAGGCAGGGGCTTGCGTCTCCGGCCGGCCGCAAGCAACTGCAGCGCGACCACGCCGACCGCGCGATCCATGAAGCGCATCCATCCGCTCGATCTCGCCAATGTCTTCAATCCCGTTCATGCACTCATGCGCATTGAAGCGTTCAGCCGACCAATAAACCTCGGCGCATGCCGATACGTCGGCACCCCATTATACAATATTCGACAATGCGATTTCGTTAGACTAAGCTAAAGATCAAGCATGAGACATATTAACATGTCCCAATCATCATCATCATATTAGCGCATCATCGTATAAATCTTATACGAGATGATAGGTATTAAACTACCTGCATGCGGTAGGCAGTCAAGCAAAACAGATATATGATGCGCGGTCATCGATTGATCGTTTACACTACCGATCGAACGGTGAAAAGAGTCTGCGCAGGTTTTCGAATTCGATCGAACGCGTTCCGGTGCTCCATTCGGGGATGTGGCTATGACTTGGCCGGCCGTCCTGTTCTGGATCGTTATCGCCGCCGGCGTCCTAATGCGCGGTCCCTTGCTGCTGTACGCGTTCTTTGTGTTCGGCGCCTTTGGAACCTTGGACATGATACCGCACGAGGCGGTGGGCGGACTCAATTTGTCAGCGCAAACATTTTGCGCCTTATTCCTCGTCGTCAAAATCCTGTTGGCAAAGGGCAATCCCAGCCGCGCAATGGCGGCGGCGCTCGATCCGTCAAGGCTCGGAGTGCTCTTTATTTTCCTCGCCTATGGATTCCTTTCCGCCTATGTGATGCCGCGGCTTTTCGCCCATTTGGTGGAGGTAATTCCAATAGCCGTCACCCTCCCTTGGGCTGTTCCCCTCGAACCGACGGCTGCCAACTTCACTCAACCCGCATACATGGCGCTGTCGGTTGGCATGACCCTCGCGTTCACCCTCGTCGGAGGCAGCGCCAACTTCAGAGACCATTATCTCCAGGCATTATTGCTTGGAGGCATTGTCCTAATCGCCACCGGCCTCGTCGACATGACGATGGCGTCGCTTGGCCTTGCGGATTTGCTGGAGCCTTTTCGCAACGTGAGCGGCAACCCCTTGATCGATGATCATATGCTTGGCGCGAAGCGCGTCGTGGGGCTTATGCCGGAGGCCTCGTCCTATGGCGGAGTGTGCTGCGAAGCGGCGGTTGGCCTTACCTTCCTGCGTCCCAGTTTCCATAATCGACTACGCGACTTAGTTGTGCCCCCGACCATTCTCGGCCTGATCGTGATGGCCATGCTCTCGACCTCTTCGACCGCCTATGTCGGTCTCACTATCTTCGCGGTTATTTTTGCGATGAATTGGTTACGCCGTTTCCTCGCTCCGCATGCCCTGGGTCGAGATGCATTGAAATGGGAGGGTTTGTTTGTTTTCGCCGCGGCGCTGGCGTTGCTCTTTGTGGTGACGTTGGCGCCGGCGGTGCTCGACCCAGCCTATGCTATGATTGACGAGGTGATTTTTCAAAAGAGCGAGACAGGCTCCTATGTGGAGCGAACCATGTGGACGCGAGTTGGATTGGACGCGTTTTTCGCAACAGACGGAATCGGCGTCGGGCTTGGTTCTGCTCGGACCTCGAATTGGTATGTCGCCATCCTGAGCAACACTGGCGTGATCGGAGCAATGCTGCTCGGCGCGTTTATCGTGCAGGTGATGCTCGCGCGCAGCTGCAATGATAAGGGGGCCGCCGAATTCATGACAGCGCTTAAATTCACCCTGCTGCCTTCGGCTGTGATGTTGGCGCTCGCGGGGACAACCCCAGATTTCGGAGCCGGGGTAGGGGCGAAATTTGGATTGATTTTAAGCCTGGCCTCACTCAAACGCCTGCCCTTATCGTTAAGCGCCGCAACGAGGGCGGAGAACTCGTGATCGGCGGTTGGCCTGACCGGCGCTTCTTCCGCAAACTGTGCGGTGATAAAGGGCGCGGTGGGGATGATGCGTCGCTCGTTTATGTCGTTCTGCGAGGCTGTGGGGTGTGAAAAGGGCTGCGGGGTGTGAAAAGGGAGGCAGTTAACGCGGCTTCGCGCGAGGCATAAAATCCTCGCGCGACCAGATTCATCGGCGGCCGAGCCTACGCCGACTATTCCCGCCGGCGCTGCATGCCAAAGGGCTTTCGGCGAACTTGCAACGAGGCAAGAGAAATCCTCGTAGTCGGAGCGAAGGGAATCGAAATGAATTCAATATCTGACAGAAACATCAGAATTTTATTCGTCGTTACCGCCGTTACCACTGGATTTGCTTTGCTATCCAAGATCGAGATAGGCAACAGGCTGCCGTTTTTTTCAAGTCATCCGTACATCCTTTATTCCATTGTCTATCTGCTAACCGTGCTTCCATTCTGCTTTCCGCTTGTCTTGCGATGGCATCGGGTCATTGCGCCCCTGACATTGCTGGGGTTCGCCGGCGTCGCATTGGTTCTTCAGCCTCAGTTTGAAAAGCTCCACAGCATCGGGCGCGGCACTGATCAGGGAACATGCGTGATTGTGGCGGCGCATCGTCTTTTGAAGTTGCAATGGCCGTACGATGCGGCGAGCATGTTTAGCCATAATCCAATGAGTTGCGGCCCAGGCTGGGTGATGCTTCACGCGCCGCTATTAGCGTTCCTGCCTTATCCATTGACTATGTTGGCGCTTATCTTTGGCTGCATCGGTTTGGTCGCCTACTTTGCCGGAGTCGAAAGAGCGTCGCGCTTTGTGGCGGTTAGCGGAGTTGTTCCCGGCACTTGGCTATCTTTGGCGAATGGCAACGACTTTCTGACGTTTGCCTTTTGCGTAGTGGCGGTCATCGTTGCGATTGAACATGCCACCGGACCGTCGCGATGGTTTCTATCGACATTTGTAATTCTTGTTTCTCATTTCCGAATGCCATTTATTTTTCCGCCGTTTGTCATGTATCTCGGGGCGCCGAAGCGGCCGTTGAGGTTGGGCGGAGCGATCGCCGCTCTCAGCTTACTGATTTGGAGTGGGTTTTATTTTATCAACCCGGTCAGCTTCATGACGGAGGGGCCGATGCACGTGCTGCGTAAATTCCAGGGGTTGTCGGGCGCCGATTCCGGGCTGTTATTGTTTGTCGCCGTGGTCGTTGGCGCCGGTTTCCTCACCGCGTTGTTTTTATTCTACCAATACCCAGACAGCATTATGGCTTATGTCGCCTGCATTATCTGGCCGCTGTCGATCCTTGAACTAGCTCAGAGAGCCGCGACGAGCCACAGCTTTTCGGAGGCGTTTGAACTCTGGGAGGGAACATCGTGGCTTGAAGCGGTCGCGGCCATATCAGCATGGTTTTTGATTCGAGGTCAGACCCGCGAAAAAGACATCGCGTGCTGGCAAGAAAGCGTTAGACGGACGCAGGGCGTCTAATGCAGGAAGCCTGCGCCGCGCAACACGGCGCAGGCCGCCATCTCAGGCTCAAGCGGTCTATTTTATGATTTCGATAATCATCGGGTGATCGCTCAGCGTCAGCGGCACGGAGCTGACGTTGGAGAGGGCCTGCGTTGGCGTTGCGCCAACCGTGACGTCATACACGTTCACCGTTGCATGAGTTCCGCCGAGGTTAACAGTCACGTGGTCCGTTGACTCGCCTACTGGGCGTTCGTCCCACACAACCAGTTCGAACGCTCCGTTGCTTTTCTGCATGAGCAGGTCATGTACGGTCGCCGGTTCATTTGCGATCGAATAGTTGAGGACGCCAGGGGTTGTCGCTACGGATTTGGTGTCATTCAAAATCGTCGTGAGATTGTGAATGTATGTCGCGGCCGGTTTGGGGGTATAGCTCGGGCTCGGCAGGAAAAGGCCAAAGTGATCCCCGCCCTCGTCAACCAGCTCATAAATAAACGTATATTTCCATCCGCGCTTGTACTGAGAGAGATAGACGTTTAGGAGCGTTTTACCCTGGTTGTCTTGGCCGCCGGATTGATCCCACCAGCCTGTTTCGGTCGTAACGCGAGCCAGATTCGCAAGCTGTGACTTGCTGTAGCCGGCGTATCCTTTTAGCCAAGTAACTCCATAATCGTTCGGGAGGGGATCCTGAACCGGCGCGATTTGGTTGGCCGGATCGGCGTTGTTCCACGCAATATTGTCAACAGGCGCAGAAGCTTCATTCCATATTACGTAGTTATGCTGATTTGCAAAGTCAGCATAGACGGTGCCGTCCGGCATGCTCAATCCAGAGCCGCTGGGTATAGTAAGAAATTGCAGTCCAACGTTATCCGTCTCCGCGCCGCCCGCGGTTACGTCAAACACCGGATAATTCTTCAACGTGGAATCGGCCTTTGCCGCCGCATAAAGATCACGTTGCAACTTCGCCACCGGCAGCCACGTTCCTGTTCCGCCGCCAACTTGGCCTTGATAGGTGACCGGCCAATTATTCGGTTCATTGGCTCCTTCTATGGCCAATAAGAAACCAGCCTGAGCAACCGTTTTCGCGGTGGCGATATCCCCGCTGACGCTGGTTTCATTGCCGCCCGGGTCTAAGACGAGGGAGGTGGTGTTGGTTAATTTCGAGATGCTGATGATGTCGCTCGCGGCGTCGTAGCCTCGAGTGTGGCGCACTCCGACGTAATTGATCAATGGCGCATATTGCGCAGGAGTTGAGCCGTTGTTCGAAGTGGGGTGAATATTCACTCCCAACGAATTCAGGAAGTCATTAGCGCTCACGGCGGTGACGCCGGGGCCTGTCGTGGGAGGAGCGGCGGGAGGAGTAGCAGGAGGAGTGGCGGGAGGCGTGGGAGGCGCTGTGCCCGTGCCGGAAGCGCTTGACGCCGCCGCCGGCTCGATCGTTACCCCGATCGCATCCCAATAGTTCGCGGCCGCCTCGTTAGCGATCTCCGCAGGGACGGCGCTTCCCGACGCCGTCAGCGCTTTATCGCCAGAAAACGTTGAGCGTTGCGTGAGATTTCTCGAAACATTGCCCAAATCGCTGGGCCCGGTGATCGGGTCAGACACAAGGTTGAAGTCCCAGAAGCCGACATACCATTCGCCGGCGACCGTCGTTTTGGCTAAGGCCGGGATTTGGCAAGATTTAGCGTTGATGGCCCCGCAACCTGCGCTGCCTCCAATCGGCGCAGTGATATTGGCGTTGCGATATGTCCGGATGACTCCTTGTGGATAGGATGTCCCCCGCCAGGTGTATGAAGAAGGCTCATTGTTTGCGATGCGCCAAAAAAGCTGAGCGCCCTGGATCGAATTGAAGGTCTTCGTCACCTCGGTCCAGCCCGAAGGCGCTGTTAGCCACGCGCCGGTGGCCGACTGCGTTGCAATGTAAGCCAGCATCAGATCGCCATTCTTCGTCGCAGCCGGTACGTCGATCGTGACGGGGCCGGAACTGCTAGGAGAAGATCCATATGCAAGTCCTACATAGGCGATAGGCGATGCGCAATAAGCCGCGGCGGGCGCCAAGCAGGATGTGCTTAGCGCCAATATCCGCAGCAATGAAAGATGTTTCACACTGTTCTCCAGTTTAATCTAAGGGCCAAAACAAGCTTCAGCGCGCCCGTTTTGAATTTTCGATACGGCGGATGAACAGCTAGAGCGTGGCATTAAGAGGGTGTTTTTGGGGAGGCGCCAGCGTGCTTCGACGTGGCTCAGGACTTGGATCGCTTGCCTAAAAGCGCATTCGCTTTGACCAAGCTATCTCAAGCGGGAGTAAGGGCTGCCTGAAGAAACACCAGCATAATCAAAGCGCGAGTGGGGTTTAACGGCGCTTGCTCTGTACTATAGAATGATGGTCGCTGTTATCGTGACGTAAAGAATAGTCATTAAACGTCACATGGAATTATGTCAGGGATCAAGCAAAAATTTGGCCGAGGAGGCGCAAATAGCCTGATTGGCTAAAACTCGACGCCTCGAATTGACGCCACGCGTCAGCGACGCTTTGAGCGCAGAAGAACCAACTGCGCGAGGTCTATTGGTCCATGCAGGAGAGGCTATCAGCCCGCCGAGGACGGCATCTCGCGTTATGTGAAGCGCTGCCGCTATCAAATCATTGCGCGTGACTCTGAGGGCCAAATGGATTTAGATGAACGACGCTGAAGGCGCGGCTAGATGTTTTGTAAATCCTGAGATCAGTTCGTTTCTCTTAAAAGGGAAACCTGTTTTGGATTCGCAATTGAGATCTGAGTCTCAACCCACCCGGAGCGACTTCACGCCCTCAAACGATGGCCGGCCGCTCGTCGTCGATCTCGACGGAACCTTGATCAAATCAGACTTGCTGGTGGAGGCGGTGTTCAAGCGGATTGGCGCGAAGCCTTTCGCCGCCGTGGGTCTTCTCGCCGCTTTGCGCCGCGGCAAGGCCCATTTCAAGCATGTGCTCGCGCAAGCGGTTAATCTTGACCCCGCGTCGTTGCCTTACGACCAGGTCATTCTTGGCCGGATCCGCGAAGCTGTGGCGGCTGGCCGCCCGGTCTATCTTGCCTCGGCCAGCAACGCGCAGTTTGTATCCGCCGTCGCGGAGCATCTTGGGTTTTTCACTGGCTGGTTCGGCTCGGACGCCATTACTAACGTCGCAGGATCAAACAAGGCGCGGCTACTTGTCGAGGCCTTTGGCGATGGCGGCTTTGATTATATAGGCAACGACGAAGCCGATCTTCATATTTGGGCTGTGGCGTCGAAGGGGATGGCGGTCCGGCCGCCGAGCAGGATCCAGGCTAAACTGGTTGCTGCGGGCATTGAAATCATTGAGAGCGAGAAGCAGAAGCTGAAGAGCTGGATCAAGCTCTTCCGAGTCCATCAATATGTGAAAAACACGCTTGTCTTCTTGCCGTTGCTCACGGCCCAGAGACTCGATCCCGCCTCGATCTTCGATAGCGTTCTCGCTTTTCTTGCTTTCTCTCTGTGCGCTTCGAGCGTCTACATTTTCAACGATCTTGTCGATCTGGCCGCAGATCGCGATCATCCAACCAAATGCAATCGGCCGCTTGCTTCGGGCGCGATCTCGATCATCCATGCCGCCCTGGCTATTCCCATCCTGCTTGTTGTCGCAATGGCGCTGGCGGCTTTTGCATCGCTGCCCTTCCTCGCCGTCATGATCTTTTATTTCGCCCTCACCACTACCTATACCTGCTGGCTCAAAACCAAAATGCTGATCGACGTCGTCGTGTTGGCGATGTTGTACACTTTGCGAGCCATTGGCGGCGCCGCGGCGATTGGCGTTCCGGTTTCTGAATGGCTCCTAGCCTTTTCCATGTTCATTTTCACTTCGCTGGCGCTCATCAAGCGCTACGTCGAACTCACGACGCGTCTTGACGCCGCCAAATGCGATCCTTCGAATCGCAACTATAGATTGGCGGATATGCCAATCGTGGCTTCGTGCGCCGCCGCGGCGGGGTTCAACGCGGTAACGGTCTTCGCGCTCTACATATCGTCTGACACAGTCCACCAGCTTTATCATCATCCCAAAGCGCTTTGGTTAGTCTGCCCCGTCCTCATGTATTGGATCGCCCGCATGCTAATGATGGCGCATCGCCGCCAGATGCATGACGATCCGATTGTTTTCGCCGCAAAGGATCCGCCCAGCCTTTGGGCGGTGGCGGCGATCGGCGCAATCATGCTCGCCGCCGCGGCCTAGAATTCGCCGCCATGCTCGCCGCTCAAATCTCGCAAATTTCGGCCAGGGCGCGCTCCAATGTAATCTTTGTCCGATACGTACTCTTTGCGATCTTGGCCGGGCTCATGAATCTCCTGACCCAGGCGATCGTCTTCCACATGGCGCCTGCGCCGATAATTGTCGGCGGCCTGGATCGTCTCGGGCTGCGAATAAATTCGTTTGATTTCGTCTTGGCCATCTCGATCCTTGCCGGGACTGGGGTTGGATTCATAATCAAATATGTCCTCGACAAGCGCTGGATCTTTTTTGACGATTATGACAATCCCGCCGACGAGGCTCGCAAAATTTGCCTGTACGGATTTTTCAGCGTTGGGATGACCTTCATCTTCTGGGGCTCCGAGATCGCCTTCCTTGCGATTTTTGGCACCAGCGCCGCCAAATACATTGGCGCAGTGATTGGTCTCGTGATCGGCAATTTCGCCAAATATCTGCTCGATCGAGCCTACACATTCAAGCTCAGGGCCGAAACATGGAACTGACCGGCTGGGGACGCTATCCGCGGTTCGAGACGACGATGTTTACGCCGAGCTCAGCGGCCGAAGCCATTGATCTGCAAACCGGCCTCAAGGGCTTCGCGCCGCGCGGCAATGGCCGCGCCTATGGCGACGCCGCAATCGGCGTGGCGTCGAGCCTTTGCCTGCGCGGATTGAATCGTATGCGCGCATTCGATGCGGGCTCCGGCCGCTTGACTGTTGAAGCTGGGGTTATGCTTAAGGACATTATTGCAACCTTCCTTCCTCGCGGCTTTTTCCCCCCAGTCGTTCCGGGGACGAAGCTCGTTACGGTTGGCGGCATGATCGCGGCCGATATCCACGGCAAGAATCATCATCGCCGCGGCGGCTTCGGCCAACATGTCGAGTCGCTGCTTCTTGCTTTGCCCTCCGGCGAGGTTGTCGTCTGTTCGCCGCACGAGAATTCAGACCTGTTTGAGGCGACAATCGGCGGCATGGGACTGACCGGAACAATCCTTGAGGCGACTTTTCATCTGCTCCGCGTCGAGTCCGGCTGGATGCTCCAACATACAGTGGCGGCCAAGGATCTCGATGCGGCGCTCGCAGCTCTATCTGACAATGAGGATGCGACATATTCCTCCGCCTGGATCGATTGCATCGCTAGAGGCGCAGCGCTCGGCCGCTCGCTGATCTATATTGGCGAGCATGCCTCAAGGAAGGACGTAGAGGCCCTGGCTCCGGGGTCGCAGATGATGCCTGGGCTTCGCAAGCGGCCCCTCGCAATTCCAGTGGATCTGCCTTCCTTCATGCTCAATCGCGGGAGCGTCGCGACTTTCAATGAACTCTATTTCCGCAAAGGCGCGATGTCCGTGGGCAAGCCATTCTTGAATGCGATCGATCCGTTCTTTTTCCCGCTCGACGGCGTTCTCGAATGGAACCGGATCTACGGCAAAGGCGGTTTTTTGCAGCATCAGTGCGTCGCGCCCATCGAACATGCGAGCCGCGTGATTGGTGAAATTCTGACGCGGGTCTCCGGACGCGGCAATGAATCTTTCCTTGCGGTCCTGAAGAAATTTGGGGCTTCCTCGAAGGGGTTGATGTCCTTTCCAAGTCGTGGCTTCACGCTGGCGCTCGACCTTTCGATCGATCAAGGGATTTTCGACTTTCTGGATGAAATCGACCAACTGGTCGTAGCTGCTGGCGGGCGCATCTATCTCGCCAAAGACGCGCGGCAATCACGCGCGACATTTGAGGCAGGCTATCCCAATCTTCAACGCTTTCGGGAAATTCGACGACAGACAGGCGCGGAAGGTCACATAGCCTCGCGGTTGTCGAACCGGCTCGGAATTTAAGGGGCAAGCGCATGGAAAAAAGCCAATCGCTTCTCGTTCTCGGCGGCTCTTCGGATATCGGCCGCGCGTGCGCCTTGCGATTTGCCGAGTCGGGCGCACAAATCATGCTCGCTGGCCGCGATCTCGAAGCGCTGCAACGAGAGGCGCAAGACATCGCGGTTCGAACTGGCGCGAAAGCATCGCTGCACAAGCTCGATATTCTCGATGGCGACGCCTTTCGGTCCTTCGTCCATGATCTGCCCGCGCTGCCCGATACAGTGATCTGCGTCATCGGCGTTCTCGGCGAGCAGTCGCGTGCGGAAACCGAGGTTGCATATGCGAGCCGCATCATTCGAACGAATTGCGAAGGTCCCGCGATTCTTCTTGGCCTCTTCGCCGAACATTTTCTTGCGCGCGGCTCTGGCGCGATCGTCGGCGTGAGCTCTGTTGCAGGGGAGCGAGGGCGCGCGTCAAATTACGTCTATGGCGCCGGCAAGGCTGGACTGACGGCTTTTCTGTCTGGCTTGCGGAACCGGCTTGGCAAGACGAATATCCGGGTCATCACCGTCAAGCCGGGCTTCGTGCGCACCCGTATGACAAAAGATATGAAACTTCCAGGTCTGTTGACGGCCGAGCCGGAAGAAGTGGCCGAAGCGATCTTTCGCGCAGTCGCAGTCCGGCCGCGCGACGTTATCTACGTCAAACCGATTTGGCTGATCGTCATGACGATTATCAAGGCGATCCCGGAGCCGATTTTCAAGCGGCTGCGAATCTGATCCTCGAGCGCAATGATTGCTTATGCGCGCCGCTCATCATCGCGGCCGGCGTCAGATTGCGACTTGCCGCCCGATTTCGACTACGTCGTCGGGAGGGAGGCGGTAAAAGTCCGTGACTTGCACGACGTTGCGGTCCATCGCGGTAAAGAGCCTTCTCTGCCACGCCGGCAGAGCCTTTGGCCTGCCCCCATGGGGTGATCCAGTTTGAATGTTAGTGCATTGTCGGCCCTGGCGCTATTGCTGGCGTGGCGGGCGAAGCTGGTCCGGATTGCGAAGCCGGCCATTGCAGGGTCTCCGGGGCTGGCGGCTTGTAGCCCAGCGATGAGTGCGGGCGCACGGTGTTGTAGTGGCGTCGCCATCGCTCAATGACGACCTTCGCCTCCTTGAGAGTGTAGAAGATTTCACCATTCAAAAGCTCGTCGCGCAGCTTCGAGTTGAAGCTCTCGCAATAGCCGTTCTCCCAGGGACTGCCCGGCATGATGTAGGCGGTCTTCGCGCCGACGGCGGCAATCCAGTCACGCAACGCCTTGGCGATGAACTCCGGGCCGTTGTCGGAACGAATGTGGATCGGAACCCCTCGCAAGATGAAGAGGTCCGAGAGAACGTCGATGACGTCCGCTGCCTTCAGCTTCCGGTTAATCCTGATCGCGATGCATTCGCGGGTAAATTCGTCGATGATATTCAGCATGCGATATTTCCTGCCATCATGAGTGCGGTCCTCGACGAAGTCATAGGACCAGACGTGGTTGGGGCATTGCGGGCGCAGCCGGACGCACGAGCCGTCATTGAGCCAGAGACGCCCGCGCTTGGGTTGTCTGGCCGGAACTTTCAGCCCCTCGCGTCGCCAGATCCGCTCGACCCGTTTGACGTTGACCTTCCAGCCTCGCTCCCACAACATCGCCGTGATGCGGCGGTAGCCATAGCGGCCGTACTGGATGGCGAGCGCCGTGATGTCGGCGATCAATGCCGCTTCGTCATCGGGCTTGGTCGGAACCTTGCGCTGCGTGGAGCGATGCTGACCGAGAACCCGGCAAGCGAACCGCTCGGAAACGCCATGTTCGGCGATCACATGCTCCACGCAGGCGCGACGACGCGCGGAGCTCAGAAGTTTCCCGAGGCAGCCTCTTTCAGGATCAGCTTCTCAAGCGTCA
Organism: Methylocella sp.; assembly: GCA_037200525.1. Taxonomy (NCBI): domain Bacteria; kingdom Pseudomonadati; phylum Pseudomonadota; class Alphaproteobacteria; order Hyphomicrobiales; family Beijerinckiaceae; genus Methylocella; species Methylocella sp. Next base: position 1,304,446 of record JBBCGG010000001.1, read on the forward strand.
AATCGGACACCGCTCGACGGAGCCGCGTATTCTCCGCCTCCAGCTCCTTCAGCCGCTTCACCTGATCGCCCTTCAGGCCGCCGTATTCCGACCGCCATCGATAGTATGTAACTTCCGTCACCCCTATCGAGCGGATCGCCTCCGCGACCGGTCGCCCTTGCGCGCTAAGCACTTCGACTTGCCGTAGCTTCGCGACGATCTCTTCCGCCTTCTGTCTTTTCCTCGGCATTGCGCAGTCCTCCATCAGGCTCATAAGCCCATACTTCACGGAGGATCACTTTTCAGGGGGCAGACCATTTTTCTTCAAGGCCTAACGATCGAGTCCCGGTAGTGCGAACTGCCCCCGCCGCAGTCGAGCGAAGCGAGCGGGGGCTCCTTCCATAAACGGATGCGGATCACTCAGGCATGTCTTCGGGAATCGCAGTTCATCAAACGACATTCTTTCACTTCGATCGTAACGAATTTCCTAGTAGCGGAAATCACGGTGAAACGAGACCACTCTATGTTGTCTTCGTCGAAGAGAGGACGGTTCTTTCCGAACCGATCTGCGACATCGGCCGAACAACCCGATTCCAAAAAATAGGAAATGAAATGAATCCGAAAATTCCGCTTTTGGCCGCGGCTCTGTCCGCCGCCGCATTGCTGTCCGGCGCTGCGCACGCACAGTCAACGACGCCCCTCTTGTACCAAAAGACGAACCTTGTCTCGGACACCAAGGGCGGCGGCATCACCATCGACCCTATCCTGGTAGACCCCTGGGGCATGGCCTTCCAGCCGGACGGCGCGTTCTGGATCAACGATAGCGGTTCTGGCGTCGCCACCCTTTATGACGGCAATGGGACCAAGGTGCAAAAAACCTTCACCATCCCCAATCCCATCACCCCCAGCGCGAAGTCGCAACCTTCTGGCTTGCTCTGGAATCCGACCCCCGACTTCCTGGTCCCCGGCACGCAGCTGACCTCGCTCTTCATGTTCGCGACCCGGCAGGGCTCCATCGCGGCCTGGGCTCCGAATCTGCCGGTCAATCCAACCGTCGCCGTCACCGCCGTCGACAACTCGAAGACGGGCGCCGTTTACACCGCTCTGGCCCTCGGCGAGACTACAGACGGCGCGTTCATTTACGCCGCCAACGTCCATACCGCCCATATCGATGTCTTCGACGCCACATTTAAGCCGGCGAATGACAAGCTGACGGGCACGTTTTCCGATCCGCAGATCCCCGCTGGCTTCACGCCCTTCGGCATCCACACGATCGAGGGCAATATCATTGTGACCTATGCCAAGCAGAACGCCACGAAAACCTTCGTCACCCCAGCAGCGGGCGCTGGTTTCGTCGATATTTTCGACACCAACGGCAATCTCTTGCAGCGCCTCGGCGCTGGCGGCGTCCTCAACGCCCCCTGGGGCGCTGTGCTTGCCCCGGTTGGTTTCGGCGGCGCCAGCGGCGATATCATCGTTGGCAACTTCGGCGACGGCCATATCAACGCTTTTGATGGAAAAGGCGGCATTCAACCTCTGCTCAACCAAAGCGGCCAGCCGATCGGCGCTCCCGGCCTGTGGGAACTGAGGTTCGGCGGCGGCTCTATATCTGATCCGCGCGCGCTGTTCATCACCACGGGAGTTGACGCCGGCACGCACGGCCAGTTCAGCACGCTTACCCCGGCCACCGCGACGCCAGTTGCAGCGGCGAATTGATCGACAAAGGGCCGGAGTAAAGCCTCCGGCCATCACTTGACGGATGCAGGCCGCCAGGGCTCGCGAGGTCTGGCGGCCTGCCCATCACGTCTCCTCTTCGAACGACCGGTCCGTCAAGGTTTCCCTGCCTTCGAGCACCAAAGAGTTGCTTGCCGGCTATTTCGAATCTTGATGTCGATGCAGGCATCATCGATCATTTCCCGCCGGAATCTTTCTCCAAAAAGTGAAGCGCGGCTTCGATCAGAGAGCGTACAGCCTCGGCCTTGTAGGTTTCGGATTAGGCTGGGTGGTAATCCAATCGTCGATAGAATTCAAAGTATCGACAGCAATGCGGAGTGTTTTGGTTTCAGGACGCACGCGTCCCGTCGGCCGACCTCTTTTGTTTTTTGCGAGAGAAAGCTGTCTTTTTTCCACTATCTTATACTCTTCGCTCGATCGCTTTAGGGCCCAGACCCATAAAATGGTTGGCGTGACAGGCGGATTGTGATTCACAGCTTCCGAAAGGAAGCGACTATGAATCGGGATCAATTCTGGCTGACGGACGCGCAGTTCGCGAAGATCGCGCCGCATCTTCCCACGGACACGCGCGGCAAGGCGGGCGTCGATGATCGCCGGGTGGTCAGCGGGATCATTCATGTGCTGAAATCTGGCGGACGCTGGATTGACGCGCCGCTGGAGTACGGGCCAAAGAAGACTCTCTACAATCGCTACGTTCGCTGGGCTGCTAAGGGCGTTTGGATCGATCTGTTCCACGCGCTTGCGCAAGCAGGCGGGCCGCCGGCGCAGGTCCTCATCGACTCCTCGGCGGTCAAGGCGCATCGCTCGGCCAGTGGCGGCAAAGGGGGGAGAAGAATCAGGCCATCGGCCGTTCGCGCGGCGGGCGCACAACCAAAATCCACGCATTGACCGATGCGGACTGCCGCCCGCTGTCTTTCATGCTCACCGGCGGCCAAATCGCCGATTGCTCGGCGGGCGCGGAGCTTATCGCGCGACTTCCTCCTTGCGAAATCCTCCATGGCGACAAGGGCTACGACGCAAATGCGATCCGTCGGCAGGTCGAGGAGCGCGGAGCTATGCCGAATATCCCGCCCAAGGCCAATCGCAGGTGGAAGAACTGCTTCTCGCCCTTCCTCTATCGAAACCGCAACGCCATCGAACGCATGTTCTGCCGCCTGAAAGACTTCAGGCGCGTGGCTACGCGCTACGACCGAAACGCATTAAACTTCCTCGCCACAGTCTGCATCGCCGCTACCGTTTGCTACTGGTTGTGAGTCTGGACCCTAAACTGCGGGGCGAGTCAACAAGCCAGAGGGTGCGCCATGCAAGGCCTGGAGACCAACGTGCGTAAAATCATCGCGCGCCTGGAAAAGGAAGGTTGGATGAATATTGGGGTCGCCGGCCACTATCGATTCGTTAACCGGGATTTCCCAGGAGTGATGATCGTTGTTCCCCGTAGGAAAGAACTTACAATCGGCGCCGCGCAATCCATTGCCGAAGCGGCGGAGTGGATTTAGGAGACTTCCATGGCTCATTATGTTGGGATTCTGGACGGAAGCGACGACAATTGGGGTGTCCGCATCCCAGACGTCCCCGGCTGCGTCGGCGCCGGCAACACCCCCGACGAAGCCATCGCCAGCGTCACTGGCGCGCTGCGCGATGTCATGGCGCATAAAGCCAACGGATCGGTTCGAGATCCCGACCGCAAGGGGCGTTGGCAAGGTCCTTACATCAATCAGGCTCTCGCCGGGCGAAATGCCCGTTCTAATTCCACTGCTTCTCGAGAATGGACGCCTCGTGAAGGTCAACCTGATGATCGACGCGGGTTTTGCTTGAGACGATCGACCGGGAAGCGGCCAGGCGAAAGCCGAGCCGATCCAAATTTATGGCCAGCGCCGCGCGCGATAAGATCGAGGCGCAACGGTGATCCGCTGAAATAACGGTGCATCATGCAGACAGAATGGGCTAAGCGCCGGCACACGGTCCGAAAGTTGGGACGCTCCCACACCGAAGGGGCCGCGCGCGATAAGATCGCGCACAGCGGTAGGCCGCCAATAGGACATTTCCCTATAAGAAACAGGACATTAATCGGCTGGCTTGGAGCCTTAACGATCCGCCGCATTTGCCTGTGTGAACTTACGCATTGTTGGACCGTTGCCGATAGCATATTTGTTAGGCTGTTTCGGAGATCTTCGCGAGCTCCGGTGCGTGGTCTAGGAGTCCTAGATGGAAGACATGTTCACGGTCTGGATGAAGTTTTCAGCATCGATGATTCGAGGTTTTGCTCAGATGGGCTCCTTCGGACAGAATAAGGCCGAGCTACCGAAGCGAGCCAACTCTGTTTCTGAGGCGTTGCATCAGGACTGGGTAAAAGTCGGCTCGGATCTTAGCTCGGCTGAGCGGCGATACAGGCGCAGCCTGGACGAAAAGATCAAACGTGCCGGATGACCTCGGCCCCGGTAGAACGAGATAGGCCAATCCAAACGGAAATTATGGGTTGGTCTGGACCGCTCCCGCCGCCAGGGTCGCTCCGAGAATTCGAGATGATCGTGCCCGGTTCGGCAGCGCGGATCGTGCGTCAATTTGAGGATGAGGCAGCTCACCGTCGCGCGCTCGAAAAAACCGAACTCCGGTTTCGAATTTGGGAGGCCCACATCGGCCAATGCCTTGCTGGCATCTTTGCTGTTGGAGCCTTTGGCGTGACAATTTATGCGCTGCATATAGGTCAGCCCACCGTTGCCGGAATATTCGGAACGACGACCATTGTCAGCGGCATCGCTGCGTTTCTGAATCGCGCCAAGCGTTCAGAATAGACACGCTGGTCTGCCGCTGTCGGGAACCAAGCACCGCGCTTTACGTTAGCAAGGCACTTCCTATCCTATCTAAATAAACTCGGCCCGGCTTCGCGCCGGGCTTTTCCATGACCACCACTAACTGTTATATCGCGTTGCTATCACAATTTTCGTTCCAGGAGATTTTATGATCAAATTAGCAGCGTTGGTAGTTTTGTCAGTCGGCGTCGCTTTTCCCGTTCTAGCGCGGCCATCGCGAGTACCTGAATCGTCCATTAACTGCGCCCAATTCGTTAAGACAGGGCCGACGACTTGGACCGAGGTAGGAACCGCACGATTGACCATCAATGGCGCCAGATTGAAATTACGCGATTACCCGATTACTCCAAAATTGGCGCTTATCAACGAGGCGAGTTTATATCTCTTTGTTGACAAGTCATGCACTGGAAGCAATGCGAAAGACAATACTTTTAAAAGCGGCATGTAAGACCTTCGCGTTGGCCTGCCCCCATGGGGTGATCCAGTTTGAATGTTAGTGCATTGTCGGCCCTGGCGCTATTGCTGGCGTGGCGGGCGAAGCTGGTCCGGATTGCGAAGCCGGCCATTGCAGGGTCTCCGGGGCTGGCGGCTTGTAGCCCAGCGATGAGTGCGGGCGCACGGTGTTGTAGTGGCGTCGCCATCGCTCAATGACGACCTTCGCCTCCTTGAGAGTGTAGAAGATTTCACCATTCAAAAGCTCGTCGCGCAGCTTCGAGTTGAAGCTCTCGCAATAGCCGTTCTCCCAGGGACTGCCCGGCATGATGTAGGCGGTCTTCGCGCCGACGGCGGCAATCCAGTCACGCAACGCCTTGGCGATGAACTCCGGGCCGTTGTCGGAACGAATGTGGATCGGAACCCCTCGCAAGATGAAGAGGTCCGAGAGAACGTCGATGACGTCCGCTGCCTTCAGCTTCCGGTTAATCCTGATCGCGATGCATTCGCGGGTAAATTCGTCGATGATATTCAGCATGCGATATTTCCTGCCATCATGAGTGCGGTCCTCGACGAAGTCATAGGACCAGACGTGGTTGGGGCATTGCGGGCGCAGCCGGACGCACGAGCCGTCATTGAGCCAGAGACGCCCGCGCTTGGGTTGTCTGGCCGGAACTTTCAGCCCCTCGCGTCGCCAGATCCGCTCGACCCGTTTGACGTTGACCTTCCAGCCTCGCTCCCACAACATCGCCGTGATGCGGCGGTAGCCATAGCGGCCGTACTGGATGGCGAGCGCCGTGATGTCGGCGATCAATGCCGCTTCGTCATCGGGCTTGGTCGGAACCTTGCGCTGCGTGGAGCGATGCTGACCGAGAACCCGGCAAGCGAACCGCTCGGAAACGCCATGTTCGGCGATCACATGCTCCACGCAGGCGCGACGACGCGCGGAGCTCAGAAGTTTCCCGAGGCAGCCTCTTTCAGGATCAGCTTCTCAAGCGTCAAATCGGACACCGCTCGACGGAGCCGCGTATTCTCCGCCTCCAGCTCCTTCAGCCGCTTCACCTGATCGCCCTTCAGGCCGCCGTATTCCGACCGCCATCGATAGTATGTAACTTCCGTCACCCCTATCGAGCGGATCGCCTCCGCGACCGGTCGCCCTTGCGCGCTAAGCACTTCGACTTGCCGTAGCTTCGCGACGATCTCTTCCGCCTTGTGTCTTTTCCTCGGCATTGCGCAGTCCTCCATCAGGCTCATAAGCCCATACTTCACGGAGGATCACTTTTCAGGGGGCAGACCACCTTTGCGTCCTCGCGGCTAATGACCGTTTCGCGACTGGCGTAATGGGTTACGTCGTCAAGTTCGATCGCGCATCCATGATCTTTGAGGCCGCTCAGGAGCGCTGGAATGTCGGGCCTTTCCATAAATCCATAACGCGCTATCGCCCGCCAGAAATTCGGCGCGAGTTCGGTCAGAGACAGGCGCTCGGAGTCCTTGATCCACGGCACTGATTCGGTCATGGGAGTGAGCGCCAGCAGATGTTTGTGCAAGGCGCGATTGTGCCTGACGTGCCAGACCATCACCGGCGGCGTCTCGCGCAGGGTTTGCGTCAGAAACACCGCCGTGCCGGGAACGCGCGGAATCTTGCGCGCCTCGACGGAGGCCATGAATTCATCGACGGGGATGAGTCGTTCGGCGAGAGCCTCCGCTACCGCCTGCGAACCGCGACGCCATACCATCATGATGCCATAGATGGGACTCGCCAAGACCAGCGGGATGTAGCCGCCGTCGAGGATCTTGGCGATGTTCGCCGAGAAGAAGGCGGCGTCGATGCAGACGAAGGTTCCAGCGACCAAACCCGCCGAAAGCAGGCTCCAGCCCCAGATCTCGCGCATGGCGATGAACATCAGCGCCGAGGTCAGGACCATTGTCGCCGATACCGCCATGCCGTAGGCGGAAACAAGGTTGTCGGACTTTTCGAAGAACAGGGCGAGGCCAACGGTCACGAGCATTAAGAGCCAGTTGACGACGCCGACATAGATTTGTCCGTAGCCATGCTCCGAGGTCTGGACGATCCGCAGGAGCGGCAGCCAGCCAAGCTGAATCGCCTGCCGCGTCATGGAAAACGCCCCGGTGATGATCGATTGGCTGGCGATGATCGTCGCCGCCGTCGCCAACGCCACCAAGGGAAGGAGGAGGGGCTCGGGACAAAGGCGATAGAAAATATTGTCGGCGGTCGAAGCGCCATCGAGCAGAAGAGCGGCCTGACCGGCGTAATTAAGGAGCAAGCTCGGAAAAACGATGCCAAACCATGCGAACCGGATCGAGCGGGATCCAAAGTGTCCCATATCGGCGTAGAGCGCTTCCGCGCCGGTGACGCAGAGGAACACGCCGCCAAGGACGAGAAAGCTCGTGAAGCCATTGGTGAAGAGATAATGCAGCGCGTAGAGCGGATCTACGGCGGCCAGCACGGCCGGATGGCGCGCGATTCCCCATATGCCGAGCGAGCCGATCACCAGAAACCAGAGCGCCATGACGGGGCCGAAAGCTTTGCCGATCCATGACGTGCCAAGCGGCTGGATGGCAAAAAGGGCGACGAGTATCGCGATCGCGGCTGGAAGGACATAGGGTTGAAAGGCGGGCGTCGCGATATTCAATCCCTCAAGCGCAGAGAGGACGGAGATCGCAGGGCTTATGGCTCCATCGCCATAGATCAGCGCCGCGCCAAACAGACCGATGGCGATGATGGCCGGCCGACGACGTTTCTTGACGGCGACGAGCGACATGAGAGCCAGAATGCCGCCTTCGCCATCATTATCGATGCTGATCGCGATGATGACGTATTTGATCGACGTGATGATCATCAGCGTCCAAAAGACCAGCGAGAGGACGCCAAGGACGGCGCCGGGATTTGACGCGCCGCCGGTCAGCTCGAGAACGGTCTTTAGCGTGTAGAGCGGATTCGTCCCTATATCGCCGAAAACGATGCCGAGCGCCGATAGCCCAAGGCCCGCCAAGCTCGCAGGGACAACCGGGGCCGTTGCTTTAGATTGAGCGCTTTTCGCGACGACATGTTTCATCGCATTAGTCCTGGATATCTCGCCGGGAATACGCCGCGTTTAGGCCGCCGCCTGATTTGCATTGCAAATCGCTATTTCAGCACGGCAGGCGAAGGCGATGATTAGCGGGGTTTATGATGAGGCTGGCCACGGCGATGGAGATTTGGCGAGGGCCGGGCGTCGCCGGTCAATTGCGGTGGTCCATCGGGCCGGGCGCGGCCCACCGCAAAGCGAAGATCGCTTTAAAATCTAGGAATGTCAGGGAAGGGCAGTTGCCCATCGCGCACATGCATCCGGCCCATTTCGGCGCAGCGATGCAGCAGCGGAAAGACTTTGCCCGGATTGAGCAGATGCTTTGCGTCAAAAGCGGTTTTGACCAGGATCTGTTGGTTGAGATCGATCTCGTTGAACATCTGCGGCATCAAATCGCGCTTTTCGATGCCAACGCCATGCTCGCCGGTGAGCACGCCGCCGACCTCGACGCAGAGACATAAGATGTCCGCCCCGAACTCTTCAGCGCGATGAAGTTCGCCCGGCTTGTTGGCGTCAAACAGGATCAGCGGATGTAAATTGCCGTCGCCCGCGTGAAAGACATTGGCGACCCGCAGGCCATGCTTTTCCGACAGATCCTGAATGCCGGCGAGGACGCGCGCCACTTGCTTGCGCGGAATCGTGCCGTCCATGCATAAATAATCCGGGGCAAGGCGCCCGACCGCCGGGAACGCCGCCTTGCGTCCGGCCCAGAATGCGAGCCGCTCGGCCGTAGAGTTCGAGATCCGGCATCGCATTGCGCCGCGCTTTCGCGCCAGCTCCTCCACGAGGTCGACGAGATGGTCGACTTCAACGGAGGGGCCGTCGAGTTCGACGAGCAGCATGGCCTCGGCGTCGCGCGGATAGCCGGCGTGCACAAAATCCTCGGCCGCCTCGATCGCCAGCCTGTCCATCATCTCCATGCCGCCGGGAATGATGCCCGCCGCGATGACGTCGGCGACGCAGGCGCTGGCGCCTTCGCACGAGTCGAAAGCAATCATCAGGGCTCGCGCGGTTTCCGGGGCGCGCAAAATCCGCACGGTCACTTCGGTCACGACGCCGAGCATCCCCTCGGAGCCAACCACCAGCGCCAAAAGGTCATAGCCGTCCTGATCGAGATGTTTGCCGCCGAGCCGGACCACTTCGCCGGTTATCAGCACCATTTCTACCCCGAGAATATTATTGGTGGTGAGCCCATACTTTAGGCAATGCACGCCGCCGGAGTTTTCGCCCACATTGCCGCCGATCGAACAGGCGATCTGCGAGGACGGGTCCGGCGCATAATAAAAGCCGCGATGTTCGACCGCGCGGGTGATCGCCGAATTGGTGACGCCGGGCTCCACGACCGCGAGTCGGTTCTCAAAATCGATCTCTTTGATTTTGTTGAATTTCATCATGGAAATGAGAACGCCATCCTGAAGCGGCAGCGATCCGCCGGACAGCGAGGTTCCGGCGCCGCGCGGCACGACTTTAACATCATGGGCGTAGCAATAGGCAAGCACCGCGCGAAGTTCGTCGACCGTCGAAGGCAGCACGACGACCATAGGCAGATTGGCGTAGGCGGTTAAGGCGTCGCTCTCGTAAGGGCGTCGGCTGACCTCGGTCTCGATAACGCCTTCGCCCGCGATGATCGCGCGCAAGGCGGCGACGATTTCGCTCCGCCGGGATAGGATGGTCTGGTCGATATTCAAGGCTTTCATGCGCGCAGTCTAGCCGCGTTCGGCGCCGCGCGGCAATATGGGCGGTCCCTCCCGCGACGCAAAAGCCGTAAACCTTCGCCTTGCGTTCGGGCGCTGCCCGACTTATAAGCACGCCCATTCCACACGCGGATCGCGCGACCCTGATTGAAGGGCCGCTCCCGGTGGCTTTTTTCTATAGCGTCCGGCTTTGGAGGCTTTGGTCCTTGTTGGACCCTTGGGAAAAAGTCCAAAACGATCCGCGGCGGCTTTAACCGGAGAAAGAGAAACTTATGTCGCTGCCTGATTTCACCATGCGTAACCTGCTCGATGCAGGCGCGCACTTCGGCCATCAGTCCCACCGCTGGAACCCGAAGATGGAGTCCTATATTTTCGGGTCCCGCAATAATATCCACATCATCGACCTCGCCCAAACGGTGCCCTTGCTGCATCAGGCGCTGAAGGCGGTGTCGGATACCGTCGCCCGCGGCGGCCGCGTGCTATTCGTCGGCACCAAGCGGCAGGCACAGGACGCGATCGCCGAAGCGGCTCGCCGGTCGGCGCAATATTACATCAACTCCCGCTGGCTTGGCGGCATGCTGACCAATTGGAAGACGATTTCCGGCTCGATTCAGCGTCTGCGCAAGGTCGAAGAGCTGTTGAATGGCGGGGCAGTCGGCCTCACCAAGAAAGAGCGCCTGATGATGTCGCGCGAACGCGACAAGCTCGAAAAGGCGCTGGGCGGCATCAAGGAGATGGGCGGCATCCCCGACCTCATTTTCGTGATCGACTCCAACAAGGAGCAACTCGCGATCAAGGAAGCCGCGCGGCTGCATATCCCCGTCGCCGCCATCCTCGACACGAACAGCGATCCGGACGGCATCACCTTTCCGATCCCCGGCAATGATGACGCCGGTCGCGCGATCACCCTTTATTGTGACCTTATCGCGAGAGCCGCTCTCGATGGCATTTCACGCGGTCAAGGTTCCGCTGGCATCGATTTCGGCGAAGCCGAACAGCCGCCGGCGGAGGATCTGCCCGCCGAATCCGCGCCGAGCGACGTGCTTGAGGTCCCGGTGGTGGTTTTCGAGCTTCTTACCGCTCCGCGCGGCGCGCCGGACGATCTCGTCAAATTGCCGGGCATCGGTCCGCAAATCGTCAAGAAGCTTAACGATGCGGGTATTTTCCACTTCTGGCAGATTGCCGCGATGACCCCGGCTGACGCCGCCAAGACCGACCACGACCTCAAGCTCGGCGGCCGCATTGAGCGCGACGGCTGGGTCGATCGGGCGCGCAGCCTCGTCGTCGCCTGACTCGCCTTTCGGTCGGGGCCTTCCGGCCTCGACGAGGCTTTGATGAGTTGGAACAAATAGATAAGCCGCATGATCCGAAGCGATGATGCGCTAACAGGAATTGAAGGAAAACCGACTATGGCGAGCGTCACGGCCGCGATGGTGAAGGATCTTCGGGAGAAGACCGGCGCCGGCATGATGGATTGCAAGAACGCTCTCAACGAGACCGACGGCGAAATCGACGCCGCGATTGATTGGCTGCGCAAGAAAGGTCTTTCGAAGGCCGCCAAGAAATCCGGCCGGATCGCGGCCGAAGGCCTCGTCGCCGTCGCTGTGCGCGGCTTTGACGGAACCGTCATCGAACTCAATTCGGAGACGGATTTCGTCGCTCGAAACGAAGAATTTCAGGCGCTCGCCCGCACGATCGCGCTGGTCGCCGTCGAAAAAGGCCTGACCGACGTCGAGGCGATCAAGGGCACGCATTACCCCGGCGGCGGCACAGTCGCCGACGCGATCGCCAACGCCATCGCGACGATCGGAGAAAACATGACCTTGCGGCGCGTCGCTGCCGTGTATGTCTCCCAGGGCCTTGTCGGTCAATATGTTCATAACGCCGTCGGCGAAGGCCTCGGCAAGATCGGCGTCATCGTCGCCCTGGAATCGACCGGCGATTCGGTCGCCCTCGCCCCGCTGGGACGCCTGATCGCCTTGCATGTGGCGGCGGCGAGCCCTCTTGCGCTTGACTCTTCGCAATTGGACCCGGCTGTCGTTCAGCGCGAAAAGACGGTGCTCGCGGACAAGAATGCCGGCAAGCCGCCGCATGTGATCGAAAAAATCGTCGAGTCGGGTCTGAAGACTTATTATAAGGAGGTTTGTCTGCTCGATCAGCCTTCGATCCATGCTGAACACGCCGGCAAGACGATCGCCCAGGTGGTGAAGGAGGCGGAAAAGACCGCCGGAGCGCCTGTGACCTTGAAGGCTTTTGTGCGCTATTCGCTCGGCGAAGGGATCGACAAGCAGGAGACTGACTTCGCCGCCGAGGTCGCCGCCGCCGCTGCCGGACAGCTCTAAGGGCATCAACAAGACCTACGAAAACAGTCATCGCGGCCGCTGGCGTTTGTGCGTCGGCGGCCGTTTTTTTGTTCGGGTCGGCCGCTCGGCTGTTCAAATTTGACCGGCGTCACATTTCGAAGGAAGTTCGTCGCAGAACGCGCCAGCATTGCGTTGATTCGCGTTCCTCGTAATGGAGAACGTTCATGTCGATTCGTTTTGCCGGTTCGCTGATCGTGCTTGCCGCCTCGACCTGCTTTAGCCTGGCGCTCGTTGGTCCTGGTTCGGCGCAATCCGTTCGCAAAGAGTGCAGCGAAAAATACCAAGCCGCCAAGGCGGCCGGAACATTGAACGGGCAAGCTTGGCCGCAATTTTATAGTCAGTGCGCCGCTGAAGCGAAGGGTTCTGCGGCAACGCCCGCCGCAGCGCCGGCGGCTTCCCCAGCTGCGCCCACCGCCGCTCCGGCCGCGCCTGCAGCGGCTAACCCCCTGAAACCGAAACCCGCTGCGGCCGCGCCCGCAGCGTCCGCTGCGGTCGGCTCCGCGGTGTTTCCGAGCGCGGTGTCATCGGCGTATGCAAGCGAAAAGCCGGGAAAGGCGCGCATGAAAACCTGCCTCGACCAATATAACGCCAACAAAGCCACCAACGGCAACGGCGGCCTGAAATGGATTCAAAAGGGCGGCGGCTATTACAGCCAATGCAATGCTCGCCTTAAAGTCTGACGGTGGAGCTTTTTCTCGCTCAATCATGCTCGCGGGATTCTAAACATAAGCGTATGCGGCCAACGCCGCGCCAATGAGTCCGAGCGCGATCGAGCTATACCAGGGCCAGCGGCGGCCGCGCATGATGATCGAAATCGTCGCGACCGCTATGGAGACGTGAAGAAAAGTTACGCCGCCGGTCAAGGTATGGTGGCGGCGTTCATGATTTTCGCTGTCGCGCAACTTGGCGTCGGTTTCGCGTTCAAGCGCCTCGCCTTTGGCGAACAGCTCTTTTTCGTCGGCGGCGAAGCGTTGCGACTGCGCTTTGAAATCCTGTTCCGCCGATCCCCCATTCGCGGCGGCGATTTCATACATATTCTTCTTGATGCTTTTCGCCTGATAGAAATTCCAATTATCCGTCGCTTTGTTTTGCACGAGCACGGCGGCGTTCTTGTCGCCGATGGCCGCGGCCGTCTCGATCGTCTCCAGACTGCCGACGGTCGCGGCGATGACGGCGAGAACGGCGATCGTGATCGACACCTGCGTCAGAAACGAATCATCAAGATGCGCGACATGTTCGGCGTGTTCGGCGTTTTCGAAAGGCTCGGTCGGGGAGTCGGTCATAGGCTTGAGGTCCTTGGTAAGATTCAGCTCTTAGACCATTTTTGGCATGGCGGAGAACGGCTTGGTCGGCGAAAAAGCCACAACTTTGGCAATTCGCGCCGAGGCCGGGCTCGATCGAATGGACAGAACGCGCCGCTCGACTTATAAATTGCTGCGATGCAGGAAGGCTCGGAAGCGTCATTCCACAAGGATTTCAAAGACCCATGCAGGATATGAACGTCGCCGATCCTTCGCCTGATTCGGCGTTTTCCCGTCGGACGATGGTCGATCGGCAGATCAAGACTTTCGACGTGACGGATGCGGCATTGTTGGCGCGCATGCTCGAGGTGCCCCGCGAGCGTTTTTTGCCAGCGGATCTCGCGCCTTTGGCTTATTCCGACGCCTGTTTGCAAGTGTCCCGGGGGGAGCCCGGCGCGAGGCCAAGAACCCTATTGGCGCCGCTTGTTCTAGCGCGCCTCATTCAAGGCGGCAGGGTGCTTGCGAGCGACAAAGCGCTCGTTGTCGCGGCTGGGACCGGCTATTCGACCGCGCTTCTTTCCGGTCTTGCGCACGAGGTCGTCGCCGTCGAGTCCGACCCGGCTTTGTTTGAGCAGACCCGAATGAATCTTAACGCCTTTGGCCTGACCTACGTGCGGACGATCCTCGCTCCGCTTGCGGCCGGGGCGCCGAATGACGCTCCCTTCGACGTAATTTTGGTTGATGGCGGAGTCGAAGCCAATCTTGAGCCGTTGTTCGCGCAACTGAAAGACGGCGGCCGCTTGCTCGCGGTCCGGCGGCTGCCTGATGGGATGGGCAAGGCCGTGCGTTATGATAAGGCGGACGGTGCAATGGGCTATCGCGTTCTTTTTGATGCCGCTGCTCCCGTGCTCGATGCGTTTCATCCGGCTCAGGAATTCACGTTTGCTTGACTCGAAGGAAACCGCGTTCCGCCGGCCCATTTTCCTTGTTAGTTTATGTTACGTTTTGGCTTCAATGATCGCGTATGGACTACTGAAACGGGTGAATAGCCGTCACGAACTACCGACTCGGATAGAAGACGATCGTCATTTCTTCTCCATGATTCCGGTGAAACTTAGCGGCCTCGCCAGTCGAAGATCTTGGCTTAAAGCCACGCTTCAGCCGAGGCGCGATGGAAGGCTGGGACAATCAATCCCGACGGGCGACTCGGTGGGGAGCCTCATGGCGAGGCGCCAAGATTGGGACATAAGGGTTTGCTTCATGGGTCGCATTGCGCCGCTTCGTTTCGCTTCAATGTCAATTTGCGGCTTTCGCTCATGAAATTATCGGACGCCCTCTTCATCGGATGCGTTGCCGGATGTTTGGCGCTGCCCTCGCTGGGCCAGGCGGAAACCATGTCGGGCGCCCTGGTGCGCGCCTATATCGGCAATCCGGATTTGAACCAGCAGCGCGCCGGGGTGCGGGCGCAAGACGAGAATTTGCCGCGCGCGACCTCCACCTGGAGGCCGACCGCCACAGCCAACTTGTCGAGCGGCTATAATTATCTCGAAAGCATCGATAGCACTTCCGCTGCTTCGGGTCTGGCGGCGGCCGCCAGCCGCTTCCGATCTGGGTCGGCGCCGACAAGTCTCGGACTGACCGTCAGCCAAACTATCTATAACGGCAATCGCACGTTGAACGGAGTTCGGCAGGCGGAATCCAATATTTTTGGCGCGCGCGAGAATCTGCGCAACACCGAGCTGGACACGCTGCAGAACGGCGCGACGGCCTATATGAATGTTTTGCGCGATATCGCCATTCTGGATTTGCGCAAGAATAACATCACGGTTCTCGAAGAACAGCTGCGTCAGACCCGCGATCGCTTCAACGTCGGCGAAGTGACGCGGACGGACGTCGCGCAGGCCGAATCGAGCCTTGCCAGCGCACGCTCGGATTATTTTACCGCGCAAGCCAATCTGCAAAACAGCGTCGCCAATTATCGTCAGATCATCGGCGTCGAGCCGACGCATCTCGAGCCGGCGCGCACCATCGAGAATCTTCTGCCGCGCGACATGAATAGCGCGGTCGAAATGGCTCTCGCCGAACACCCAGCGGTTCAGGCGGCGTTCCATGCCGTCGACGCCGCCGCATTGCAAGTCAAATTGGTGGAAGGCGAACTTTTGCCGACCGCCTCCGTAGCCGGCAACGTTCAGCAAAATTACGCCTTCCAAGGCATTCCGCACGAGAGGGTGTTCAACGGCTCGATCATGGCCCAGATCAGCGTGCCGATCTATGAAGGCGGCGAAGTCTATGCCCGAGCGCGTCAGGCCAAGGAAACGCTCGCTCAGGCGCGCCTGCAGGCCGATCTTCAGCGCGATATGGTGCGCGCCGGGGTCGTCTCCACATGGGGCCAACTCGATACCGCGCGCGCCGTCATTCAATCGTCCAAGGCGGCCGTCAAAGCCGCGGAGATTGCGCTCGAAGGCATCCGCGAAGAGGCGAAGGTCGGTCAGCGCACGACATTCGACGTGCTGTTCCAGCAGCAAGCTTTGCTCAATACTCGGGTCGCTCTCGTGACCGCTCAGCGTGACCGGGTTGTCGCCTCCTATGCTGTGATGGCCTCGATCGGCCGTCTTTCGGCCGCCAACCTCAACCTGAGCGTCGCCGAATATGACCCGACCATACATTTTGAACAGGTCAAGGATAAGTGGATCGGTCTTAGGACGCCGGATGGTCGCTAGAGTCTGATTGCTTCGAATTGAAGCCATCTCGCTCTTGCGTATGTGTTCGGCGCTTGGTCCGATTCGAAAAAGCGGGAAACTCTTGCTCGGCCATGCTTTAGCTCGAAACGCTCGGAGCTGCGCTCGGTCTGTGAGCTGCGCATAGTTCGGCTTGCCAGCGCTGACGCGCTCGGACTAACGTAGGGTGGCGAATCTGCAGCTATTGGCGGCGGTCTAAGTTGTTTGCGATTTGCTAAATCGATTCATTCCCAGATGCGCGCCGGCGCGGTCGGCGCATCTCGTTTCGAAAGCATTAGAGGCCATGAGCGCAGTCAACCCCATTCCGACGACCAGCGAATTAAGCGATGCAAAACCGCGAGAGCCGTCGATGGAGGAGATCCTCGCCTCGATCCGGCGCATTATCGCGGATGATCAGGCGCTATTTAGCGACCACGGCGGTTCGCGCGCCGACGCGCGGCAAATGCTTGATCCTGAACTTGAAGAGCCGGATTTTGGCGCCGTCCCAGCCTATGGGCTGAGGCAGGACGTGGAGGGAGAGGCTCTCTCTCTCAATCATCCCGAAGCCGCGTCCCAAACTTCGGCGAAGCGCCTGAACGGCGTCCATCAATCCGCGCCGCGGCTCGTTTCGAGCGCGACGGAAGCATCCATCGCTTCGGCGTTCCATGCCCTCGTCGCCAGCCGGTTCGCACAGAATAGCGACGCCATTCTGGCGCTGACCCGGGATGCTTTGCGCCCCATGCTCGAAACATGGCTGGACGAGAATTTGCCGGCCCTCGTCGAGCGTCTCGTCCGCGCCGAGATTGAGCGGATCGCTTTGGGCGACTAAAGAATAAGGCGGCCAGCGGCTTTTCTCGCTCGGCGCTTGCCTTTTCCTCCCGCGTTTGCAATCGCTTGCTGCATGTGCAGCGCGTGGCGCGGGCCCGCAGCGTTCGCGCCCCAGCGCACGAACGATTTAGAAGAAAAATGATCTCATGATGGAAAAGACTTTCGATCCCCAAACGGTCGAAGGCCGTATCGCAGCCGTTTGGCGAGATGCGGAGGCATTTAAGGCCGGTCGTCCGGATCGCATCGGCGCCGAACCCTATGCGATCGTCATTCCGCCGCCGAACGTCACTGGCGCGTTGCACATGGGGCACGCGCTCAACACGACTTTGCAGGATATTTTGTGCCGCTTCGAGCGCATGCGCGGCAAGGACGTGCTTTGGCAGCCGGGTACCGACCACGCCGGCATAGCGACGCAAATGGTCGTCGAGCGCCAATTGATGGAGCGTCAGGAGCCTGGCCGGCGCGAAATGGGCCGCGAAAAATTTCTCGCGCGCGTGTGGGAGTGGAAAGCCGAATCCGGCGGGGCGATCGTCAACCAGTTGCAGCGTCTCGGCGCTTCCTGCGATTGGTCGCGCGAACGCTTTACCATGGACGAAGGTCTGTCTCGTGCGGTCGTCAAGGTATTCGTACAGCTCTACAAGGAAGGGCTGATTTATAAGGACAAGCGCCTCGTCAACTGGGACCCGCGGCTTTTGACGGCGATCTCGGACCTCGAGGTGGTCCAGGTCGAGACCAAAGGTCATCTCTGGCATTTCAAATATCCGGTCGTCGATGACGCCGGCCAGGAGACCGGCGAATTCATCGTCGTCGCGACAACGCGGCCGGAAACCATGCTGGGCGACGCCGCTGTGGCGGTCAATCCGAAGGATGAGCGCTATTTGCATCTGCACGGCAAACGCGTGCGGCTGCCGCTTGTCGGCCGTCTGATCCCGATCGTCGCGGACGATTATTCCGATCCCGAAAAAGGCACCGGCGCGGTGAAGATCACCCCCGCGCATGATTTCAACGATTTCGAGGTCGGGCGGCGGCACGGGCTGCCGTTGATCAATATTTTCGACGCCGAAGCGAATCTGATCTTGCGCGGAAACGACGCCTTCCACGCCGGAGCCAATCCCATTGCGGGGCTCGATGAGCTGCATGGCCTGTCGCGCGAACGCGCGCGCAAGAAAATCGTCGAATTAATGGAGGAGCGGGAACTGCTCGAAAGGATCGAGCCGCATCCGCATATGGTTCCGCATGGCGACCGCTCCGGCGTCATTGTCGAGCCCTGGCTGACCGATCAATGGTATGTCGACGCCAAGACATTGGCGCAGCCGGCCCTCGCAGCGGTGCGCGAGGGCAAGACCCGTTTCGTTCCCGAGAATTGGGAAAAGACCTATTTTCAATGGCTGGAGAATATCCAGCCCTGGTGCATCTCCCGCCAACTCTGGTGGGGCCATCAGATTCCAGCTTGGTATGGGCCGGACGGGAAAGTTTTCGTCGAAGCTTCGGAAGGCGAGGCGGCGGCGGCGGCGCGCGCTCATTACGGCGTTGAGACGCCATTGACGCGCGACGAAGACGTCCTCGACACTTGGTTTTCGTCCGGACTCTGGCCATTCTCAACCCTCGGCTGGCCTGACGAAAGCCCGGAACTGAAGCGCTATTATCCGACCAATGTCCTCGTCACGGGCTTCGACATCATCTTCTTCTGGGTGGCGCGGATGATGATGATGGGCGTGCATTTCATGGGCGAGATCCCGTTCCGCGACGTCTACATCCACGCGCTCGTCCGTGACGAGAAGGGCGCGAAAATGTCGAAGTCCAAGGGCAATGTGATCGACCCTCTGAACCTCATCGAGCAATACGGCGCGGATTCTCTGCGCTTCACTTTGGCCGCGATGGCGGCGCAGGGACGCGACCTAAAGCTTTCGACGCAAAGGGTCGAAGGCTACCGCAATTTCGCGACCAAGATCTGGAATGCGGCGCGCTTTGCCGAGATGAATGAGTGCGTCCGGGTTGCAGGCTTCGATCCGGCGTCCGTGACGATCACCCTCAACAGCTGGATCATAGGGGAGGCCGCGAAGGCCGTCGCCGAGGTGACCGGCGCGATCAAAACCTACCGTTTCAACGACGCCGCCAACGCCGCCTATCGTTTCGTCTGGAATATTTTCTGCGACTGGTATCTCGAACTCGCAAAGCCTCTGCTCCAAGGCGCCGATGGCCCTAGCAAGGACGAGACGCGAGCGGCGACCGCTTTCGTTCTCGACGAGATCATTAAATTGCTGCACCCCTTCATGCCCTTCCTCACCGAAGAGCTTTGGGCGATCAAGGCCACGGCTGAGCTGCCGCGATCGAGCGTTTTGGCGCTGGCCCCATGGCCGCAGCTGGATGGTTTTGAGAATGCCGCCGCCGAGGCAGAGATCGGCTGGCTCGTGGAGCTCGTTTCGGAGGTGCGCTCGGTGCGTTCGGAAATGAACGTTCCCGCAGCAGCGCAGATTCCCTTGGTGCTGGTCGGCGCCGACGAACAGGTTTCCGCGCGGGCGAGAAACGGGGACGATACGCTGAAACGGCTGGCGCGGCTGTCAGACATATCATTTGCCGCCGAGTCGCCGGAAAAATCCGTCCAGATTATCGTGCGCGGCACGGTGGCGGCTCTGCCGCTGCAAGGGATCATCGATTTCGACGCGGAAAAAGTCAGGTTGGCCAAGGAAATCGGCAAACTGCTGGCCGACGCCAAAAAAATCGAGGCTAAGCTCGGCAACGCCGATTTTGTAGCCAGGGCGCCGGAAGAAGTGGTCGAGGAAAACCGCGAAAGACTGGTGGAGGCGCAGGCGAGAGCGGCGAAGCTGGATGCGGCGCTGAAGCGGCTTGGCTAGGCGAAATGCGTCTGTTTTCGCGTCCGTAGTGGCGGCCGTGCAGAGCCATTCGTCGCTTGCCTCATGGGTCAGGCGCTGACGACAGGATCTCCGAAGCGCGTCTTGATCGCGGCGACCGCGCCTTTTCGTTGGCATTCCATGAAGCCGATGCTCTCGCACGCGCCGTGGAGACGGATGCGCGGCAAACTGGTGTTATGTCTGAGGTGATCTGGAAACAATCCGCCAAACCTGGTCGTCGTCGCCGTGCGAAAGCCCAGCTCTCGGCAAAGGGCAAATTCCCTTTCGCCGCAGCTCTTCGAGTCGCCGTAAGGATAAGCGAAATGACGTACAGCCTTGCCGGTAAGGCGCTCGAGATAGGCGGCGTTCGCGAAAATTTCGTCGCGCGCCTGATCAAGACTCAATTGCGCGAGATTCGGGTGGCTATCCGTATGCCCGCCAATTTCGACAAGAGGATCGTCGGAAAGCTCCCGTAATTCAATGTTATTCAGGGCGTCTTCGTCCAATACCTGCTCGGCGCTAATATTCTTTTGACGAGAGAGATGAACAATCTCTTCGGCGTCCATTTCTTTGTTGTCAATATAGTTGCAAATGGCCTGGAACGTCTTAAGTTTCTGCTTGGGCGTTGATGTTGTAAAGAGTCTACCGCCTACAGTAAGGGTAGCTTGATCGTGGCGTTTGATGATTTCTCTCAAGGATCTCCACCAATTGACTATACGCCGCTCCAGAAACGCGGTAGTTATATACACGGCGAATGGCTTATTATATTTTTTGAATAAGGGCAGCGCCACAGTCAAATTATCTCGATAGCCATCGTCAAACGTAAAGCAGACGAAGTTTCTTGTATTTCTTGTCGCAAGCCGCTCAAGCGCCTCGTCCATAGAAATTATATCCACGCCGTTCGCAATATAGTATGTAATAATTAGGTTGAGAAAATCGATACTTATTTGAAGATTAGGGTCAATGAGGTTATTTTTATCGCGCACCACGCTGTGCCCCATAATAATAGCGCCCATTCCCCCATATCTGCGGCCGATTAGTTCGTCGGCGCGTGTTTTGTGAACGACGTCTGAAACTCCTCTTAGGAAAGAGTAGTTCATGCGATTTCTCCGCACTCGTCTTCTGACCAAAACCGCTGCCGCTCAGACATGCTGCGGCCCACGCGATATTCGTAATCGCTTCGATCTGCTTCTCTTCAACCGCGCTGTCGTGAAAGAATATCACGCTTCGTGGTTGGCAGTTCAAGTAAATTCGGGCGCGCGGGAGGCGATTGCAGACTCGTCAAGTATTTAACTAATAAATTTTGCTATTTTGTGAGGATTTACTCATGAAAGTAATTTTCATTTGTGATTTCTTCTTGTCATCGGGCGGCGCTGCGAAGATCGGCTTGGATCTTGTGCAGATGCTCACGGCGCAGAACATCCCGGTTAAAGTTTTCGTCGGAGAACCCTGCGATGGCTTTTCAACCATTCCGGTTATTTCGCTGGGGCAAAAAAGACTTCTTCACGCCGATCCCAAGACACGCATTTTCCGTGGGTTGTTTAATGCCACGGCGCATGCTGAGCTGGTCAAACTCATCGATAACGATGACACGCCCGACACGATCTACATCGTCAATTCCTGGTTTCAAATCCTTTCCCCTTCAATTTTTGCGGCGCTGAACCGGGTCGCAAAACGCGTTCTGGTTTACGCCCATGACTTTTTTATCGCCTGCCCGAATGGCGGCTATTTCGATTTCACGCGCGAAGAATCATGCAACCGCGTCCCGCTTTCGATGTCATGTCTCGCTACCCAATGCGACAAACGGAACTACTGGCAAAAGATCTGGCGATCGGGCGTGTCGGCGATGCGGCGATTGACCTGGAACATCGAGCGCAACGGTTCAAGGGTCGTCGCCGTTCACGAGGGCATGGTCGAGTACCTAAACAGGGCTGGGATCCCTGAGAAATCCATCAGCGTCGTCCATAATCCATCCACGCCCTTCACGGCGCTCCCGGTTAAGGCCGAATGTAATCGTGAGATTCTCTATGTCGGAACGCTAACGGAGCAAAAAGGCTTTGACGTGCTGATCGAGGCTCTGCGCGAGCGGCCATGGACCGCGAATATCTTCGGCGAGGGCGACATACGTTTTGCGCCGGCCCCGCATCTGATCGCGCATGGTTTCCAATCCCATGACGTAATTGCGCAGGCCGCGGCGCGATCGCGCCTGCTGATCATGCCTTCAAGAGTGCGCGAGACCTTCGGGCTGGCGGCTTTGGAGGCGCTGGGCTCCGGCATTCCCGTCATCATGAGCAAGCAAGCTTTAATCGCCACGGACATCAAAACTCATCAATGCGGGCTAGTCTTGCCGGCGGTGGATAAGAGCTGCATTCTCAAAGCTCTCGATGAATTGTTTGCCGACGATGGCCGCACTGCGGAATTCAGCCGCCGGGCGGCCGGCGCGCACGCTTCGATTTCCCCATCATATCAGGACTGGATGAAGCAGATTTTGCTCGTCTGCCAATCGACGCTGAAATGAATTTTGATTCACAGAGGCGGGCGCTCATATCCGGCGCTATTTGACGAAAGCGTCAAGCACCAGCTTGCCGTTCAAAGCGATGATCGCCACAGCGATGATCGCGGCGATGGCGGTTGTCGCAAGCGGAGCCGTCAGGCTCCCCATTCGCTTGCGCGACGCGGTGAACCAGACCAAGGGCGTGACGGCGAAGGGCAGGGTGAGGCTCAAGACAACCTGACTCAGAATGAGAAGATTGTTCGTCGAGCTTTCGCCGCCGATATAAATCGCGGCGATCGCAGGAACGATGGCGATTGACCGCGTGAGCAGCCGCCGCGCGATCGGATTGAGCTTTATCTTGATGAAGCCTTCCATGATGATCTGGCCCGCGAGGGTCGCGGTCAGAGTCGAATTCAGGCCGCAAGCGATCAGAGCAATGGCGAAAAGCTTGGCGGCGAGGGCGCTCCCGAGAAGCGGCGCGATCAGCCGATAGGCGTCCGGCAATTCGGCGACCTCGGTATGCCCGTGGGCGTGAAACGCGGCTGCGGCGAGAACGAGAATAGAGCCATTGATGACGAGCGCGAAGGCGAGAGCGATGGTCGAATCGAGAATTGCAAACCGGATCGCGCTGGCCTTGTCAGACTGGCGCGGACCGACGGCGCGCGTCAGCACGATGCCTGAATGGAGATAAAGATTGTGCGGCATCACCGTCGCGCCGAGAATGCCGAGCCCGATGTAAAGCATCTGTGAATCGGTGAACAACGCCCGCGTCGGCAACAGACCGCGCGCCACTTCCGCCATATCCGGCCGCGCAAGGATAAGTTCGATCGCGAAACAGGATGCGATCACGATCAGCAGCGAAACGACGAAAGCCTCAAGCTTGCGAAAGCCAAATCGCATGAAGGCGAGGACGAGCAAAGCGTCGAAAGCCGTAACGATCACGTCAATGCCGAGCGGCAGGCCTGTGAGCAGTTCAAGGCCGATTGCGGTTCCGATCACTTCCGCGAGATCGGTTGCGATGATCGCCGTCTCCATGATCAGCCAGAAGACGATGCTGACCGGCTTCGGAAACGCGTCGCGGCAGATTTGAGCGAGGTCGCGGCCAGTGGCGAAAGCGAGCCTTGCCGAAAGCGCCTGCAGGACGATGGCCATCAGGCTCGACACAACCGCGACGAACAGCAGCGCCGTCCCAAAACGCGAGCCGCCGGCAAGGGCAGTCGCCCAGTTGCCGGGGTCCATATATCCCGTGGCGACGAGATAGCCTGGACCGGCGAAAGCCAGAAAGCGCCGAATCGACGAGCCGGTGCGAGGGACGTTGACGCTGCCAAACGTCGCCCCGAGCGACTTCGGGGCTCCCTCGTAGAGCGGGCTTCGCAGAACGGCGGCCTGGCTGTCGGCGCTGGTGAGCTCGGACAGCGGAGGCAGCTGTTGCATTAAATTCTCCTTCACTGACCGTAAGATGTAGCCTATGCTACAAAATAGTCAAAGGGAAAGAAATTGGCCTCGCTGGTGCTTTTTGCGCATATGAATCGCGCAAAAAAGCGCAGATTCTTTTGGATCGATTCGTTAAAGCAGATAGATCGCTACGGGATGCGGGCGAGGACTGTTATGGACTTTCCCCTAGGGAAAACCGGATGAGCGCGAAAGAGGCGAAGCCAGATTCGACCAGTCCCGCCGGGCTGCCGGCAGAGGCCGATCAAGCGTTGCGCTTCGAGAAAGCGCGCTCGGCGCAGGCCTCCGCGATTCTTGAAGATTACGTCGAATTGATCGACGACCTTCTAATGAGCGACGGCGAGGCGCGTCCCACCGACATAGCGCGCCGGCTCGGGGTCTCGCATGCGACCGCGATCAAAAGCATCGCCCGCTTGAAGCGGGAGGGGCTCGCCACGTCAAAACTCTATCGCGGCGTCTTCCTTACCTCGGAGGGACACGGACTTGCCGCCCGCGTGCGCGCCCGACATCGGTTGGTGGTTGATTTGCTGGTTGCGGTCGGCGTGCCGGAGCGTTGCGCGGAACTCGACGCCGAAGGGATCGAGCATCATGTATCAGACGTTGCGCTGGCGGCTTTTTCCCGTTTTCTGAAACGCTCAGGCAGGGCGTAAGGCGACTTTTGAGTCGGCCCCCATTGCGGTTTACGCGTCGTTAACCATCTGCTGTATGAAATACGAATCACGCATTCTAGACCGAGCCCGATCAGCTTATGCTAGCTTGCCGCTTTGCCGGCAGAAATCTGACTTGGGGCGGCCTTAAAGTTTGTGCCTTTTGAGACACAGCGGGAAACAACTTAGCTTCAACTTGTCAGTTCAAGAAGAAGTTGACTTTAAAGTCCCAAACGACTCGGTAAGTGTAACTCAAAATAGAAGTCATCAGCGTCGCTTCAATTGGTCGGTCGCAGTGCGTGATAGAGGGTTTCAGCTCTTGATCGATGCGTTGCGTCATGGTCGCGTCGACGGCGCTCCCCCTCCTCGCTAACAGGTCCGAAAGCGGTCAATGAACGCTCGCGTATTCGACAAAAGCAAACTCCCCAGCCGGCATGTGACGGAAGGCGCATCACGCGCGCCGCATCGCTCCTATCTTTACGCCATGGGGCTGACGCGCGAGCAGATTCACCAGCCCTTGGTCGGAGTCGCGTCCTGCTGGAACGAGGCGGCGCCTTGTAACATTTCTTTGATGCGGCAGGCGCAGGCTGTGAAGAAGGGCGTTGTTTCGGCCGGCGGCACGCCGCGCGAGTTCTGCACCATCACGGTGACCGATGGAATCGCCATGGGGCATGAGGGCATGAAATCTTCGCTGGTTTCACGAGATGTGATCGCCGATTCGGTCGAGCTCACCATGCGCGGCCATTGCTATGACGCGCTCGTCGGATTGGCTGGCTGCGATAAATCGCTGCCCGGAATGATGATGGCGATGCTGCGGCTCAACGTCCCCTCCATCTTCATCTATGGCGGTTCGATCCTGCCCGGAACGTTCCGCGGCCGGCAAGTGACCGTGCAGGATCTGTTCGAGGCCGTCGGCAAATATTCCGTCGGCGAAATGTCGGCCGAGGACCTCGACGAACTCGAGACGGTGGCGTGTCCTTCAGCGGGCGCGTGCGGAGCGCAATTCACCGCCAATACAATGGCGACGGTTTCCGAGGCGATCGGGCTGGCGTTGCCCTACTCCGCTGGCGCGCCTGCTCCTTATGAAATCCGCGATCGCTTTTGCATGACGGCGGGCGAGGTCGTGATGGATCTCATCGCGCGCAATTTGCGTCCGCGCGATATAGTCACCCTCAAGGCGCTGGAGAATGCCGCGACCGTCGTCGCCGCGTCCGGCGGTTCGACGAACGCCGCTTTGC
Source organism: Methylocella sp. (assembly GCA_037200525.1). Classification (NCBI taxonomy): domain Bacteria; kingdom Pseudomonadati; phylum Pseudomonadota; class Alphaproteobacteria; order Hyphomicrobiales; family Beijerinckiaceae; genus Methylocella; species Methylocella sp. The sequence continues at coordinate 1,330,016 of JBBCGG010000001.1, forward strand.
ATTTGCCGGCGATCGCCAATGAATGCGGGATCAAGTTTGATCTCTTCGACGTCGCCGAAATTTTCAAGCGCACGCCTTACATCGCGGATCTGAAGCCCGGCGGGAAATATGTCGCGAAGGACATGTTCGAGGCGGGCGGCATTCCTTTGCTGATGAAGACGCTGCTCGACCACGGTTTCCTCCACGGCGATTGCATGACCGTCACTGGCCGCACAATTGCCGAGAACATGGAGAAAGTGGCGTGGAATCCGGATCAGGATGTTGTCTGGCCGGCTAACAAGCCGATTACCGCGACGGGCGGCGTCGTTGGACTGCGCGGCAGCCTTGCGCCTGAAGGCGCGATCGTGAAGGTCGCCGGAATGCACCAGGACCAATTGACCTTCAAGGGTCCCGCGCTCTGCTTCGATAGCGAGGAAGAATGTTTCGAGGCTGTGTCGAAGCGCCGGTACGAGGAAGGCTGCGTATTCGTCATCCGCTATGAAGGTCCGCGCGGGGGACCCGGCATGCGCGAAATGCTTTCGACCACAGCCGCTCTCTACGGCCAAGGCATGGGGGCCAAGGTTGCGCTGGTGACGGACGGACGGTTTTCTGGCGCGACGCGCGGCTTTTGCATCGGCCATGTCGGACCCGAAGCTGCGTTGGGCGGACCGATCGCGCTCGTGCAAAACGGGGACTTGATTGAGATCGATGCGGTCAAAGGAACAATTGATCTCCATGTGGGTCATGAAGAATTAGCCGAACGTAAATTAAAATGGCGGCCGCGATTGATCGATTTCGGCTCTGGCGCGTTATGGAAATATGCGCAGTTGGTTGGCCCCGCCGTGAGCGGAGCAGTAACGCATCCCGGTGCTTCGAAAGAAATCCATGTCTACGCTGACGTCTAGCCGTATCGCACTCATAGCCGTTTTGGGGCTCGCCGTCGCTCTGACGGCGACGCAGATTCGCGCGCTCGAAGGGGCCGCCGGGACTCCTGTCGAAAAGCCGGCCGCGCCGATGTACGAGACTCCGCGCGCCGCGTTGCGGGCCGGGATTGAAAATTTTCGCGCTGGGGCTTCCGCTTCCGCAATCGCCGCTTTGAAATATGCGGCGGCGGGCGGCGAATCTTTGGCGCAATGGAAGCTTGCGCAGATTTACGCCAATGGCGACGGCGTTCCGCACGACGACATCAAAGCCTATGATTATTTTTCGCAGATCATCTCAGGCTATGACGAAGATAATCCGAATTGGCGCGACAAGGCGGTGGTGTCGAGCGCCTTTGTCGCTGTTGGCGTTTATAGTTTGAGCGGGATAGCGGATTCGAAGGTGCTTCCCGATCCGGCGCGGGCGATGCAGATGTTCCAATACGCGGCCACGAATTTTGGCGATGCGAGCGCGCAATACAACCTGGCGCGCATGTATCTCGATGGGGCTGGCGGCGGCAAAGACGCCCGTCAAGCTTTGCGATGGTTGTATCTCGCCGCCGAGAAAGGCCATGTCCAGGCGCAGGCCATGCTCGGCAAGGTATTATTCAGCGGGCCGGACGGCATGCGCCCTCAGCGAGCGCGGGCGCTTATGTGGCTGACCCTCGCGCGTGAAGCGGCGATCGACTCCAAAAAAGATAAATGGATCATCGACCTCTATGACAACGCAATGTCCGCCGCCAATGATAGCGAGCGGCAAGTTGCGCTTTCCTATCTCGAAGACCATTTGAAACGGCGGAACTGATCGCCGCGATCTGAGGCGTCTTCAGCAGACAGCTGGCTGCGGCTGTTTCGTTGAAAGCGTGATCATCCAACTTTAAATGGTCACGCTTGCGGCTACGGGGTTTAGACGTCCATGCTTGCGGGGCAGCTTGCGCTGATCGCAGCGTCGTTTTTTTCGGGCGCGGCGGTCTATATCAATGTCGCAGAGCAGCCGGCAAGGCTCGCCATGGATGATTGCGCGATGCTTGAGCATTGGAAGCTTGCTTACAAACGCGGCTTTGCGATGCAGGCCTCTCTTGCACTCATCGGCTTTCTGTTCGGTCTGATTGCGGCTTATGCGTTGACAGATTGGCGGTGGCTGATCGGCGCTTTTCTGCTTCTCTGCAATTGGCCTTTCACTTTGCTCGCCATCATGCCGACCAATCATCTGTTGGGCGCGAGGAGCGCGCTTGGCGTCGCCGCGACCTTCGCATTTTTATGGGCTTCGTTGCGATAGATATGAGACGAAGTTAATAATCAGACGAAATAGAGAACATAACGGCGACGAATCAAGGGCGCTTCAAAGTTAGCTGGTTGTTAACGCAAGCACTGGGGCCTTCCCCTGCAATAAAGCATAGAATCCGCCGTAGAGGTTATATTTGAGCTTCGCGCCTAACTTGCGATTTAACCTTTTTGCGTCATTTTGAGACTAGGCTTCTATCGGGGACAGGGCATGGGACGCGGGCGGATCAGGGTTGGCGTTGGCGGCTGGAGTTTTGCCCCCTGGCGCGATAATTTTTATCCACGCGGCTTGACCCAAGCGAGAGAGCTCGGGTTCGCGAGTCGAAAGCTGACTGCGATCGAGATAAACGCGACATTTTATCGCACACAGACATCTGCGAGCTTTCGCCGCTGGGCCGACGAGACGCCCGACGATTTCGTCTTTGCGATCAAAGCGCATCGGCTGACGACGCATCGCAATCGGCTGGCGGAAGCTGGACCCGCAATCGAACATTTTGTCGGCAGCGGCTTGACGGAGCTGGGGCCAAAACTCGGGCCTTTGGTTTGGCAATTCGCTCCGACGAAGCGTTTCGAAGCTGAGGATTTCGAAGGGTTTCTCGCGCAACTCCCGAAAGAAGAGGGCGGCTGCACGCTGAGGCATGTGCTCGAAGTCCGACACGAGAGTTTTTGCGACGAAAAATTTGTCGCCTTGGCGCGCAGCTACAATTGCGCGATCTGCCTCGCCGATTCCGCCAAATATCCGCTGATCGCCGATATAAGCGCGGATTTCGTCTATGTCCGGCTGCAAAAAAGTTCAGCCTTGCATGAGACCGGCTATGCGCCGGACGCCATCGAAACTTGGCTCCAGCGCGCCAAATGTTGGGCGTCGGGCGGGGAACCCGACGATCTGCCCTATCTCGCCAAGGAGCGCGCGCCCAAAGGGCAGGGGCGCGACAGCTTCATCTTTTTCATTGCAGGCGCGAAAGAGACAAATCCCGCCGCTGCCTGCGCGCTGATCGAGCGGCTACAGCATAATGCCGAAAAGGCCTCGACTTAGGGCCCAGACCCATAAAATGGTTGGCGTGACAGGCGGATTGTGATTCACAGCTTCCGAAAGGAAGCGACTATGAATCGGGATCAATTCTGGCTGACGGACGCGCAGTTCGCGAAGATCGCGCCGCATCTTCCCACGGACACGCGCGGCAAGGCGGGCGTCGATGATCGCCGGGTGGTCAGCGGGATCATTCATGTGCTGAAATCTGGCGGACGCTGGATTGACGCGCCGCTGGAGTACGGGCCAAAGAAGACTCTCTACAATCGCTACGTTCGCTGGGCTGCTAAGGGCGTTTGGATCGATCTGTTCCACGCGCTTGCGCAAGCAGGCGGGCCGCCGGCGCAGGTCCTCATCGACTCCTCGGCGGTCAAGGCGCATCGCTCGGCCAGTGGCGGCAAAGGGGGGAGAAGAATCAGGCCATCGGCCGTTCGCGCGGCGGGCGCACAACCAAAATCCACGCATTGACCGATGCGGACTGCCGCCCGCTGTCTTTCATGCTCACCGGCGGCCAAATCGCCGATTGCTCGGCGGGCGCGGAGCTTATCGCGCGACTTCCTCCTTGCGAAATCCTCCATGGCGACAAGGGCTACGACGCAAATGCGATCCGTCGGCAGGTCGAGGAGCGCGGAGCTATGCCGAATATCCCGCCCAAGGCCAATCGCAGGTGGAAGAACTGCTTCTCGCCCTTCCTCTATCGAAACCGCAACGCCATCGAACGCATGTTCTGCCGCCTGAAAGACTTCAGGCGCGTGGCTACCCGCTACGACCGAAACGCATTAAACTTCCTCGCGACAGTCTGCATCGCCGCTACCGTTTGCTACTGGTTGTGAGTCTGGACCCTAGCTCAGCTCGATCCGGACCGGCACGTGATCTGAGGGTTTGTCCTCGGCGCGCGTGTCCTTGTCGATCGTCACTTTGACGAGCCGGTCGGCGGCCTGCGGCGACAGCAGCAGATGATCGATGCAAATGCCCTTGTTGCGCTGCCAGGCGCCCGCCTGATAATCCCAAAATGTGTAAAGCCCCGCCTCGTCGGTGGTGGCGCGAAGCGCATCCGTCAGGCCAAGATGCAGCAAAGTTTGAAACCGCGCGCGGGTTTCCGGCAAAAACAGCGCATCGCCCACCCAGGCCGCCGGGTCGGCGCAATCGCGCGGCGCCGGGATCACATTATAGTCCCCCGCCAGAACCAGCGGCTCCTCCAGCGTTAGGAGGTAGGTCGCGTGGGAGATGAGGCGATCCATCCAGGCGAGCTTATAGGCATATTTGTCTGTGTTCGGCGGGTTGCCGTTGGGCAGATAGATCGAGGCGACGCGGACGACTCCCGCGTCAAGGGGAACGATCGCCTCAATGTAGCGCGCGTGTTCGTCGGACGGATCGCCCGGAAGGCCGCGCGTGACTTCAATCGGCGCTTTGGAGAGGATCGCGACTCCGTTGAAACCTTTTTGACCATGCACGGCGACATTATAGCCAAGCGCCTCGACCTCCTGCCGCGGGAACGCCTCATCGACGCACTTCAGTTCCTGCAGACAAAGAACGTCAGGCGCAACGTCGCGCAAATAGCGTTGCAGGTGCTCCGTTCTTTGCCGCACCGAATTAACGTTCCAAGTGGCGATTTCCACGGAAATTCCTTTTTGCGCCGGTTGTGGGCGGGACTTTAATCTTTGATACGCCAGCTTCTTAGGATGAAGATCATGGCCTCTCCGCCATGGACCGGGAAATACCGCGGCTTGTGCGTTCTTGCATCAGGCGCGGCAAAGTCCCGTGCGTCAGAACCCCTTCGCGCATCAAGACGCGGCGCAACGGGCCGATCATCGAAAAAGCGAATAGGCCCGCGCCGCGCATGAGATCGACCGGAATGAGATCGGTCAGCAAAGAGCGATTGAGGATGTCGACGCCATGCGTACGCAAGGAAATGTCGTTGCGGCGCGCCGCCGCATAACCTTTGAGCGTCGCGGCGGTCCCAATGTCTTTTCCCAGCGAGCGGGCGTCCTCCAAGGTCTCGACGAGGGCGGCGCTGTCGCGCAGACTAAGGTTCAGCCCTTGCGCCGCGAGCGGTGGAAATACATGCGCGGCCTCGCCTATCAGCGCGATGCGATGGCCAAATAGGCGTCCGACGCTCATTCCGGCCATTGGAAAAAAGCCGCAGGGGCCATCGAGTTGCATTTTACCCAAAAGAGAATCAACTTGATTCTCGATATCGCTTGCAAGGGCTGTCGGTTCGAGCCCGCGACGGCGATCAGCCGCCTCCGCCGTCATCAGCCAGACGAGGCTCGATCGATGCGGCTTATCGCCTTGCGCGCGGAGCGGCACCAGAGTGCATGGACCAAAGCGCGTATGGAACTCGGTCGAAACATGCCGGTGCGGCCTGGCGTGGGAAAGAAGAGCGGTGAGGGCGACCTGCGGATAGGTCCAGCTTCGCGCGCTGATCCCGGCTTTGGTCCGCGCCGGCGAACCCCGGCCATCGGCGGCGACCACGAGCTTGGCTTTGACGCGGCGTCCATCAGCCAAAACGGCCTCCGCCGCGTCAGGCATAAAACTAATCTCGCCGAGCAAGCCCTCATAGAGGGCCAGTCGCGGCGTCGCCGCGGCGATTTCTGCGAGACCTTCAACAAGGGCGCTGTTTTCGATGTTTTCGCCGAAAGCGGAGAGACCGATCTCGCTTGCCGCGAAAGTGACCGAGGGAGCCGCGAAGCGCGCGCCGGTCGCATCGACCATCGCGATTTTCTCAAGCGCTGCGCTCTTACCGCGAAAGCGCGGCCAAAGGCCGAGCGCTTTGTAAAAGCGCAGCGATGATTCAAAGAGCGCCACGGTGCGGCCGTTGACGCGGCGATCGACATGCCCAACGCAGACAACACTAAATCCGGATTGCACCAGAGCGAGCGCCGCGGAAAGTCCGGCGGCGCCAGCGCCGGCGACGAGAATATCGGCTTCGATATCGACGGTTGAAACTGTCATCAGGCATCCTTCGCGGATCTATTTAGACCAGGAAGGCGCCTCTTGCGAGAGGCAAGCGCGCAATCTCGTCGGCGCTTCTCAGAGCGAGGCTCGCTCGCGCGAACCTCTATCTGAGCCATTCAGCCGCTCCATCTCATCGATTGTCTATCGGGACGTATTCACGCCGCTCCGCGCCGATATAGAGCTGACGCGGGCGGCCGATCTTTTGTCCCGGATCCTCGATCATTTCCTTCCATTGCGCGATCCAGCCGGATGTGCGCGCAACGGCGAAAAGAACCGTGAACATGGAGACGGGGAAACCCATCGCCTTCAAGGTAATTCCCGAATAGAAATCGATGTTGGGATAGAGCCTCTTCTCGATGAAATAATCATCGCTGAGCGCAATGCGCTCAAGTTCGATCGCGACGTCGAGCAAAGGGTCGTCCTTGATGCCAAGCTCATTCAGAACATCATGGCAGGTCTGCTGCATGATCTTGGCGCGCGGGTCGTAATTCTTATAGACGCGATGGCCAAAGCCCATGAGCCGGAAAGGATCATTCTTGTCCTTCGCGCGGGCGACGAACTTCGGAATATTTTCCACCGAGCCGATTTCCGTCAGCATTTTCAGCGCTGCTTCATTGGCCCCGCCATGCGCCGGGCCCCAAAGGCAGGCGACGCCCGCGGCGATGCAGGCGAAAGGATTGGCTCCCGATGATCCAGCAAGACGAACCGTCGAGGTCGAAGCGTTCTGCTCGTGATCGGCGTGCAAGATAAAGATCCGGTCGAGCGCGCGGGCGAGCACCGGCCTGACTTTGAACTCTTCGGTCGGCACGGCAAAGCACATGCGCAAAAAGTTCGACGTGTAGTCGAGTTCGTTCTTCGGATAAACGAAGGGTTGACCGATCGCGTATTTATAAGCCATCGCGGCCAGCGTCGGCATTTTGGCGATTAGCCGCATCGAGGCGACCATGCGCTGCCTCGGGTCCGAAATATCGGTCGAATCATGATAGAAGGCGGAAAGCGCGCCAACGCTCGCCACCATGACGGCCATTGGATGGGCGTCGCGGCGGAAGCCCTGGAAAAACCGGGCCATCTGCTCGTGAATCATCGTATGGCGAGTGATTCTATAGTTGAAATCCGACCTCTGCGCCGCTGTGGGCAATTCGCCGTAGAGCAGAAGATAGCAGGTTTCGAGGTAATCGCCGTGCTCTGCGACCTGATCGATCGGATAGCCGCGATAGAGCAACACCCCTTCGTCGCCGTCGATATAGGTGATCTCCGACTCGCAGCTGGCCGTCGAGGTAAAGCCGGGATCGTAGGTGAACATCCCAGTCTGGGCATAAAGCTTTCCGATGTCGACGACTGCAGGACCGATCGATCCGGCCTTGACCGGCATGCTGACGGTTGTATCGCCAAGACTAAAGGTGCCGGTCGTCGTGCTCATGGAGGCCGCCTTCTATAAGTCTGTGAAGAAGCCCCAAATCCATCAGTCAACAGACAAGGCTGAATCGTGAAAAATTTGGGCCGCGGGGAAATGGTGCGGAGCACCAGTCAGTAGCCGATGCAAACCTTTCGTTCAAGCGGAGGGCGTTGCAGGCCATGCGTTTGATTGAGGCCTATCCCAGGTTGTGTTCCGCTCCAAAAAAATCAAAGCGAGAAACAACCCAGCTGCTCGCGCGTCGACGCTCGGAAACTCCGATCACCCGGCCTGATCTTGCAGGCGAGCGAGACTTTCTTCGCGGCCCAGCACTTCGAGCACATCGAAAATCCCCGGCGAGGTCGAGCGTCCGGTCAGCGCCGCGCGCAGAGGCTGCGCGACCAGGCCGAGCTTGAGCTTGGCAGTCTCGGCGTATTCACGCACCGCGGCCTCCGTATCCGCCGCCGTCCAGCTTTGGAGCGCCGAAAAACGCGGCAGCAGATTGGCGATATGGGCTCGGCCGCCGCTGGCGAGAATCTCCGCCGCCTTCGCGTCGAGCTCAAGCGGCCGGTTCGCGAACAGGAATGACGCGCCGTCAAGCAACTCGATCAAGGTTTTGGCGCGCTCTTTCAGACCCGGCATAGCCGCGAGCAATTTCGCCCGCATCGACGGGAGGGCCAGTTCGCGTTGGCGTTCGGCCCCGTTCGGCAGAAACGGCAGGGCGGCCTCGAGCGCGCTCGCCAGCTCCGCGTCAGGCGTCGCGCGGATATAATGTCCGCTCATGTTCTCGAGCTTGGCGAAATCGAACCGCGCGGGCGAACGGCCGATATGAGCGAGGTCGAACGACTCAATCATCTCCTGCGTCGAGAAAAACTCTTTATCGCCGTGGCTCCAGCCGAGCCGCACGAGATAATTGCGCAGCGCGGACGGCAGAAATCCAAACGCGCGATAGGCGTCTACGCCGAGGGCCCCATGCCGCTTCGACAATTTCGCCCCATCCGCGCCGTGGATCAGCGGAATATGGGCCATGCTTGGAACGCTCCAGCCCAGCGCCTGATGGATCTGCATTTGCCGCGCGGCGTTGGTCAAATGGTCATCGCCCCGGATGATTTGCGTGACGCCCATATCGTGATCGTCGACGACCACGGCGAGCATATAGGTCGGCGTGCCGTCGGAGCGCAGAAGCACGAGATCGTCGAGGTCCTTGTTGGCCCAGTTGACGCGGCCCTGGACTTTGTCATCGAGGATCGTTTCGCCTTCCTGCGGCGCCTTTAGCCGGACCACCGGCTTCACGTCGGGAGGCGCCTCGCTCGCGGGCCGATCGCGCCAGCGTCCGTCGTAGCGCGGCGGCCGTCCCTCGGCGCGGGCCTTGTCGCGCATCTCTTCCAATTCCTTCGGCGTCGCGTAGCAATAATAGGCGTGGCCGGAAGCGAGCAGGCTTTCGGCGATCTCGCGATGACGGGCGGCGCGCTGAAACTGATAGATGACGTCGCCGTCCCAATCGAGGCCGAGCCAGCTCAGCCCGTCCAGAATGGCCGCGATCGCTGCATCGGTGGAGCGCTCGCGATCCGTGTCTTCGATGCGCAGCAGCATCCTGCCGCCGGTATGGCGCGCGTAGAGCCAGTTGAACAGAGCCGTGCGGGCTCCCCCGATGTGGAGAAAACCGGTTGGGGAGGGCGCAAAACGGGTGACGACCGCGTCGGACATGAAGCGAATTCCTAAGGCGCGATCCCGGAGGCAGAGACCTTTCCGGGAGTTCATACGGTAAAAAACAACGACCGAGGCTCCGATCCGTTCAACTTGAACGATCAGGGCCAGCCGCTGCCAGAGGCCAAATATTTGGCGGCGAGGGGGCCTGGCCTTCCGCGCCGCTTTGGCTCGTGTAACATGGAACCGCCGAAAGAAAAGCAGCTTCGGCGAAGACCTTTGAGCCATCGCCGCGAGCTTTTGCCGCAAAGATGGTCGCGCTCCTGCGAGTTTGCGATTTGTGGGGACCAGCCGAACCGGCGATCACTGACGACGGCGCGCTTCGGGCCAGCGGCTTTTCCGCCGGGCTTGCCGGAGCGTTGGCGCAACTTCGGCGCCGTTTTGCCGACGCCTTCGAAACCGAGATCGCGCTGCGCCGGATGTTTCTGTGGCTGCCAGTCGCCGCGGGCGCGGGCGTCGTCTGTTATATGTGCGGCGACCGCGAGCCCTCATTGTGGCTGCTTGCGCCATTGACCGCAGCGCTTGGTGGTTTGGCTTTTCTGGCGCGCGAAAACCGCTTCGCTTTTTTTCTCTTATGCGGGTTCTGCGCCGTTCTCGCCGGCGAATTGTCGGCGGCCTGGCGTTCGGCGCGCGTCGCCGCCCCGGTGATCGACCGGGTCAGGATCGGCATGGTCGAGGGCTTCATCGAGCAGATGGACTTCCGCCGCGTCGGGGCGCGCTTTATTTTACGGGTTAACTCCGTGGAGGGGCTTGCGCCTGGGGCGACGCCCTACCGGGTGCGGCTTTCGATGCGCCGCACCCCGCCTTTTGAGGCGGGAACCTATGTCAAACTCAAGGCGCGGCTGCTGCCGCCCTCGCACGCCAGCCTCCCGGGCGGGTATGATTTCGCCAAGGACGCCTGGTTCGCCGGCCTTGGCGGCGTCGGCAACGCGCTCGGACGAATTGAAGTCGGGACGTCGCCGGCGGGGCCTGGTCTTCGACTCGCAGCGATGATGGCGCTGGATCGCGGCCGCAACGCATTGGCCCGCCGCATCGATTCCATCGTCGGGGGCGACGCCGGAGCGATCGCCGCCGCTATGGTCACAGGCAAACGCGATCTATTGTCCGAATCGGCCAAGGATGTGATCCGCGAGGCCGGAATCTTTCACATCATTACGATTTCCGGCGTCCAGATGACCCTGGTCGCCGCGATTTTCTTCGTTGGATTTCGCCGCCTTCTGGCTCTTAGCCCGACCCTCGCCTTGCGCTATCCGATCAAGAAATGGGCCGCGGCGCTCGCCATGGCCGGAGCCATTTTTTATGACATTGCGACGGGCTCCCGCGTCGGGACCGAGCGCGCCTTGTTTATGACTCTCATTATGCTGGGCGCGGTTCTGCTGGATCGGCAGGCTTTAACCATGCGCAACCTCGCCTTCGCCGCCTTGATGGTCATCGCGATCGAGCCCGAGGCGATCATGGGAGCGAGCTTTCAACTGTCTTTCGCGGCCGTCGCGGCGCTGATCGCGGTCTATGAAGCGCGCATGGCCGCGATGGAGGCTGGCCGGGAAGAGGCGCTATCCAATGCGGCGCGGCCGGTCGAAGGCGAGCGAATGCGCCTATGGTGGGAGGCCTGCAAGCGCCATCTTCGACACGGGCCGGGGAGCGTGTTGTTCGCCACTTTTTGCGCGACTTTGGCGACGGCTTCGTTCATGGCCTATAATTTCCATGAGCTTAGCCCTTACGTGTTGATCGGCAATCCGTTGACCTTGGCGGTGATCGAGATTTTCGCGGTCCCTGGCGCATTGATCGGTGCGCTGCTCTATCCATTTGGCTTTGACGGCTGGGTCTGGAGCTACGTCGGCCTTGGCATCAAGGGCGTGATGTGGGCGGCGGGCGAGGTCGGATCCCTCCCTGGGGCGACGCTTCACCTGCCGGAATTTGCGCCCTGGTCGATCATTTTTCTGACTCTCGCCTTGCTGTGCGCGGTTCTGTGGCGCACAGCAGCATTCCGCGCGCTGGCGCTGCCGCTCGCAGCGCTTGGGCTTTGCGGCGCGCTGGCTGGGCCCTTTTTCGATATGGCGGTCGCGCCGGGCGGCGAGGCGGTGGCTTTGCGCGGGCAGGATGGCAAACTGGCGATAATCGGCGCCCGCCCCAGCGTATTCGCCACGGAGCAATGGCTTCGCGCCGGCGCCGATGGCCGCGCCGCCGCGCAGGCGTTGCAGAAAGATGGCTGCGACAAGATCGGCTGCGTTGGCCATCTCGCGGACGGGCGGGCGGTCGCGCTGGTGCTCGACAGACTGGCTTTCGCCGAAGATTGCGAGCGCGCCGATATTATCGTTACGCCGCTTTTCGCGCCGCCCGGCTGCGCCGCCAGCCTCGTCATCGATCGCGAGCAATTGAAGCAGACGGGGCTTTGACTTTATCGTTCGCGGGGGGAGCAGCACAACGCCGCGCGGCGCGCGCGCCGGACGAGGACCGGCCTTGGTCTCCCGCGCCAAAACGCAGCTGGAGTCGAACGCCGCCGGCGCAAGCGGTTCGAACCGACAACACCGCGCGGATGTCGGACGCAGAGCCGCAGAACGACGCCGCGCCAGAGGCTTTTGCTGACTCAAATGACGGCGATGACGCCTCGCCGTTGGAGTAGCGCGAGCGTCAATATCGGCGAATGAGGCTGACGAGCTTGCCCTGGATGCGGATGCGATCCGGTCCAAAAATCCGCGTCTCATAGGCGGGATTGGCGGCTTCGAGCGCGATCGAGGCGCCGCGCCGGCGCAGCCGTTTCAAGGTCGCCTCTTCATCGTCGATGAGCGCGACGACGATGTCGCCCGTCTCCGCCGTATCTTGTTTGCGGATCACCACTGTGTCGGCATCGAATATTCCAGCTTCGATCATCGAGTCGCCGCGCACTTCGAGCGCATAGTGTTCGCCTTGCGCCAGCATCTCAGGGGGCAGGCTGATCGTGTGGCTGCGACTTTGAAGCGCCGCGATCGGCGTGCCGGCGGCGATCCGGCCCATCACCGGGATGGCGACGACAGAGCGCGACATCTCATCTTCGGAGGCGCCAGGCGGCAAGGCGCGAACGCGCCCCAAAGTGCCTTCAATGACGCTCGGCTCGAATTTCTTGCCGCGATTGCCTTCGGAAGGCGTTGAAGATCCGGGCAATCGCAAAACTTCAAGAGCCCTGGCGCGATTGGGCAGGCGGCGGATGAATCCGCGCTCTTCAAGCGCAATGATCAGACGATGTATCCCAGATTTCGAGCGCAGATCCAAGGCGTCCTTCATCTCGTCGAAGGAAGGGGGCACCCCAGTTTCCTTGAGACGTTCGTGGATGAAGCGCAATAATTCGCTCTGCTTTTTCGTCAACATCGGCTCTGGCTTTCTCTGCGACTGTCGCGCCCGGTCACAATCGCCGAATGCGAATCAAATTGTCGAGCTCAAGGCATACACGGCGAGCGCATTTTGCACAAATAGTGAACAGACCATATCTGTTCGCGCTGCGTTCCGCAAGACTGCCGGGCGTTTTTTAAAAGCGCCGCCGTCTTGCGGTCCATTCCCTGGCGGAACTTTCAGCTTTGCGGGAGGTTAATGTAGACGGCCGGCGCACGGCATTTTCTCCAGGCTCGCCGAGGCGTTCGGCTGGCCCTTTCGATTGAGGAGAAGACGCATGGACCGACCGCTGCAGATCGTTTTCCGCGACCTTGATCATTCGGTCACTTTGGAGAGACTCATCCGTGACAGAGTTGAGCGCCTCGAACATTTCCACGCTCATATCATTGGTTGCCGGGTCGTCGCCGCAGCGTCGCACCGAGGTTTGAGGAAAGCGCAAATGCCGATCTCGATCTGCGTCGAGGTCGAAGTGCCGGGTCGCCCGCTGATCGTCGCGAAGTCGGCGGCCAAGCGATCGGGGGATCACAACGGCGTCGTCAGCCGCGTTTTCGAGGCGGTGCAGCGCCAGATTGAGCAGTTCGCCGCGATCCTGCAAGGCAATGTCAAACGGCATGAGAAAGCGCTCGAGACCGGCGTGGTCGTGCGGCTATTTCCGGAACAAAATCATGGTTTTGTGGAGGTGAAAGGCTCGCCCGACCTCTACTTTACGCGTAATGCCGTGATGAAAGGCGATTTCGCGGCCCTCAAGCTGGGCATCATGGTGCAAATTGCGCGCGCGACGACTGAAGGGGTCATGGGGCCGCAAGCCTGCGCGGTCTATCTCGTCGAGCGACTCGGCGCGCACGGCTCAACCGAAAAGGCTCCTGATGAGGATGCGGCAGGGAGCCCCGGAACAGTTCTAACCGACGCGTGAGGCTCCGCGCCAAAGCGATTGCTTCATCGTGCGGGATCGCGCATCAGGCGATCCCGCTTCCATGCTCAAGATGGCCGCCGACCTATCGGCGCATCAATTGACGAAAGCTATTTTGCGGCCTTGCTGTAGCGTTCCGCGACATATTCCCAATTGACCAGATTTTCGACGAAGGCCTTGAGATAATCGGGGCGGCGGTTGCGATAATCGATGTAATAGCTGTGTTCCCAAACATCGACGCCAAGGAGCGGCACGCCGCCGTGGACGAGCGGATTTTCGCCGTTGGGGGTCTTCGCAACGGAAACTTTGCCATTCTTGAATTCGAGCCAGGCCCAGCCCGAGCCGAATTGGCCGACGCCGGCCTGAATCAGATCTTCCTTGGCTTTGGCCACCGATCCAAAACCATCGATCAACGCTTTCTCGAGAACGCCGGGAATTGAACCGCCGCCATTCGGCTTCATCCATTTCCAGAATTCGATGTGGTTGTAATGCTGCGCCGCATTATTGAACAGCGGGACGTTTTTGCCGTAGCTTTCCTTGACGACCTCTTCCAAGGATTTGTCTTCAAGCCCCGTGCCCTTGATGAGATTGTTGGCGTTGGTCACGTAGGCGGCGTGATGCTTGTCGTGGTGATACTCAAGCGTCTCCTTCGACATATAGGGCTGGAGAGCTTCATACGCATATGGGAGTTCAGGCAAAGTGAACGACATTGAAAGCTCCTGAATTACAAATGCGGGCCGCAAACGCGTCGGGTCGGGCCGCATCGACCCCTAAGTAGACGGCCTCGCGCGGCGCAGCAACTGCCCCGCCAACGTCCGGCGGCTTTTGAGGCGGCTGAGCTCGATTTACACAACGTTACTTTTTCAAACAGTTTGCCTTTCAATGCGTTCCCGATCATACGAAAACGAATTGTTCCGTGATGGCGGCGTCAGGAAAGCAATTTTGAAGAGGCGTCTTTTGAGGCTAGCTTCCTATTTCTGCGCGTCCGGCGGCGCGTCGCATTCATTCAGAATCAAGCCGCGCGCGGATATGAGACAATGAGCTATTTAGTTCTGATCGTCGGGCTCTTCCTCGCGGTTTGCGGCGCCCTCTCGATCTCGTTTGGTTACGGCATAGTCAATGTCGAGCGCGGGTGGTCGAGCGTCATCGCGGGCGCTGCGGTGCTCGCGGGCGGCGTCGTGACGATGGCGCTCGGGCTGATTTTGCACAGTCTTGGAAGATTGCGCGCCTTCCTCAAGACCGAGAAGCTTGCTCGCGAGCGCGCCGCTCGTCCCGCGTGGGAGGCGGGCTCCCCGGGCGTCGGCATCGAGGCTCCAATCTTCGCAGATAGGGCCGAGCAGGAGGCGACGCCTCCAATCCACTTCGAGCGCGAGCCCGAGGCTCCATTATACGCGGAGCGGGAGCCGGATTTCGAAGCCATTGACGAGCCCATCATCGCCGATCAGCGGTTGGGACCGCCCGGGGCCGCGCCGGCCGCTCAGATCTCGATTGAGGATATTCGCCGGCTAGTGGCCGAGAAAGCCAGAAAAGAGCCGGAATCCAGGTCCCTCCCGCAAGAAGCTGCGGATGCGACCCGGACGCAAGGCCGGCCTGAGGTTGCGCCGGTCCCTCCCGTTCCGCCACGCGCCGCGCCGATATCGTTTGGCTTGCCGCGAGCGGTCGATCTCAAAGACATTGCGCCGCAGCATTTTGCGCATGGGGATGCAGGCTCACGATCCGCAGCGGCCGGGTCGAGAGAAATGGCCCCGGCCCCGCGCGAGGATGCTCCGGCAACTCATAATCCTCGCGCCGACATCGCCTCGCCGCAGCCTCTTGGCCCGGAGCCCACGCAAGCGCCGCTCGAGCCTCCGCGTCGTCAACCTCGAGAGGGATTGACCGTCATCGGGCGCTATGAGTCGGAGGGAACGGCCTACACCATGTATGTGGATGGTTCGATTGAAGCCCATTCGGACCGCGGCGCGTTCTATTTCTTGTCCATGGCTGAACTGAAAGCCTTTATGGACGCTCAAGCGCGCGGCGGCCTTTAGAGCTACGCCGCCTTTGTCTTGAACTTGCTCTCAACGCAGGCCAAAGCGAAGGCAAATTGCAGCGCCACTTCCTCCAGGCGATCGAACCGCCCCGGGGCGCCGCCATGCCCCGCGCCCATATTGGTTTTCAACAGAATAGGTCCGCCGCCGGTCATGATCGCGCGCAAGCGCGCCACCCATTTCAGCGGCTCCCAATAAGTGACGCGAGGGTCGGTCAGGCCGCCAAGGGCGAGGATCGGCGGGTAATGTCGAGGCGTGACGTTGTCATATGGCGAATAGCCGCGAATCGTCGCAAAAGCACTGGCGTCCTTGATCGGATTGCCCCATTCGAGCCATTCGGGCGGGGTTAGCGGCAAATCCGCGTCGAGCATCGTATTCAGAACATCGACGAAAGGCACGTCGGCGATGACGCCGGCGAAAAGCTCGGGCGCGAGATTGACCGCCGCGCCCATCAACATGCCGCCGGCGCTGGCGCCCTGAATGACGATGCGTCCTGGCTGCGTAAAACCTTTTTCAATCAGGCAGCGGGCGGCCGCGATGAAATCCGAAAATGTATTCGGCTTATGCTCAAGTTTTCCCTCCGTGTACCAGCGCCAGCCTTTTTCGGTCCCGCCGCGCACATGGGCGATCGCATAGATGAAACCGCGATCGACGAGAGAGAGCCGCGTCGTGCTGAACGAGGCGGAGGTCGGGCTGCCATAGGCGCCGTAGCCGTAAAGCAGAACCGGCGCTGAGCCATCGAGGGCGAGATCGCGGCGGTAAAGAATCGAAACGGGGACTTCTTCGCCATCCGGGGCCTTTGCGAACAACCGACTGGTGACGTAAGCGGCGGCCTCATGTCCCGAAGGGATGGTTTGGCGCTTGCGGAGGCGGCGCGCGCGGGTCGCGAGATCATAATCGTAGGTCTCGCGCGGCGTCGTCATCGAAGAATAGGTGAAGCGGAGCAGGCGCGAATTATATTGAAGCCGTTCGCTGACGCCGAGAGAATAGGCTTCTTCGGCAAAGGCGATCGCGTGTTCTTCGCCCGTCTCGAAACTTCGGACAATGATGCGCGGTAGTCCGGCCTCGCGCTCCAGCCGCACGAGATAATCGGGAAACAACGAGACAGCGATAATCATGCGGCCGAGTCTATGCGCGACTTCATCGACCCAGAACGCCTTGCCAGGCGTTGCGAGCGGCGGCGCGACGATCTTGAAGTCTTCCGCTCCGTCGGCGTTGGTTTTAATGTAGAGCCGGTCGCCGCGATGTTCGACTTCATAACGGATCCCCGGCGCGCGCGCTTCGATCAAGCCCGGCTTGGCCTCGGGATCGCTAAGGTCGAGGAGATGGCATTCGGATGAATCATGATCGCTGACGCTGATGATGGCGTAGGCGCCCGATTGGCTGCGACTGACATGAAGAAACCAGCGCGAGTCGCGTTCTTCAAAAACGAGGACGTCGGTTGCTGGATCAGAGCCGATCTCATGCCGGAAAATTGCGCTGGGGCGATGATTCCCGTCGATCCGCACATAATAGAATTGCTTCGAATCGGCAGTCCAAACGAGGCCGCCGTCAGTATGCGCAATCACATCCGCGCCGTCTTTGCCCGAAAGGAGATCGCGAACGCTAATTGAATGAAGTTCTGAGCCGTTCTCGTCCGAGCTCCAGCCGAGCTTGGCGTGATCTGGAGAGTGACGCGCCTCGGCAATCTCGAAAAAGCTTTTGCCCGATGCCTCTTTGTCGCCGTCGAGCAAAATTTCCTCGCCCGAGCCGTCGAGCTGCGAGCGGCAGAAGATCGGATGCTGGCCGCCCTCCATGTGCCGCGCGTAATAAAGATATCCGCCGTCCGGGAAGGGAACCTCGGCGTCGTCTTCCTTGATTCGCCCGCGCATTTCCTTGACGAGAGCTTTGCGTAACTGCGCTTCCGGCTTCAGAATTTGCTCGGCGAAATCATTTTCGGCCTCGATCACGGCGCGAATGGGCGCGGGGAGGGCGTCGGGGTCGCGCAGAGCCTCCTGCCAATTCGCGGCTTTCAGCCACGCATATTCGTCCCTGAGCGTCACGCCATGCGCAATTTTTGTCTCCAGGCGTTTCTCGATAGCCGGCGGCGGCGCCGAAAGCGTTTGCGCGCGCTCGCTCATTGCGCCGGCATCGGCGAGCGCCTTCATTGGTTTGCCTTGCATAAACTTTCCTTGAGGTAGAGTTCATTTAATCGCCCAGCGGCAAACACATGAATAGAGCGCTGGCGCCGTCTGATCCTAACCGGGTTCGGCGAAAGCTCGCGCCGCGCCATGATTGCTAATTACTCTCAGGCGTTAGCTTCGCGCGCCATCCGGCGTTGGTCGTCGCAATCTTGTTCAACTTGTCATAGTTCGCTCTTATTCGGACAAAATATTGAAGCGCTGTTTGATCGGCAAGCCGCATTTGCATTTTGCCGCAGGCTGCTTAGGTATTCGTCAATTGTGACAAGCGGCGCGGCGCCAGCGGGCGTCAATCCTTGACGCAGCCTTAATTACCACTACGTTGATTTGAGCCGAGCAGGAGCATTTAGCGTTTTTTTGCTTGTAACGAATAAAGTGTGCTCATAGCTACTTGCGGATGCAAAGTTTTGGTCTTAGAAAAGGAAAATGTTCTTAAAAGTCGATTCGAGACGGTCGCTTAAAAGAACTTTTGTTTGATAGGGTCTTGTCACCTTATGCGGAAACTACGATGTCGCTATTTTGGTCCGCATTCCCACGGTGACGCCTTCTACTCGGGATATTAAGCGCCATGAGCGAGACGTCGGGTTCCAACAGTTACATAGAATTGGCTGCTGACATTGTGTCAGCCTATGTCAGCAACAATTCGGTGCCGGCCAGCGATCTACCTTCGCTCATCAGCGAAGTCCATTCGGCATTGCTGCGCGTCACCTCGGGAGTCGTCGCGCCGACGGTCGAGGCGCCGAAACCCGCCGTTCCCGCCAAGAAATCAGTCACTAATGACTTCCTGGTTTGCCTCGAAGACGGACGGAAATTCAAGTCATTGAAGCGGCATCTGCGCACCCAATACAACATGTCTCCGGATGAATACCGCGAGAAATGGGGTCTTGCGCCGGATTATCCGATGGTTGCGCCAAATTACGCAAAGGCGCGCTCAAATCTGGCCAAGCAAATGGGTCTTGGGCAGCAACGCCGGCTTCTGCGCTAAAAAAAGCCATTCGATCAGAGCGCTGGGTAGGGTTGCGCTGCCTCCCAGCGCGATCGCTTTAACATTCGACAAATCTGGGGAAAGTCGCTTGGCGCGCTTCGCACCGGGCGCGGCGGCGTTTCAGCTGACGGCAGCGAGCGCCATGCGTGCGTCGCTTTTGATCCGCTCGACCATCGAACGCACGCCGTTGCTGCGCTGAGGCGTCAGATGCGCCGAAAGGCCCAGCTTCTGAAACAAGTCTTGCGCATCGGTGGCGAGGATTTTTGGCGCCGTCTGACCCGAATAGAGCGCCAGCACCAGCGCTATCAGGCCGCGCACAATATGCGCGTCGCTGTCGCCCTTCATCGTCAATACGGGCGCGCCCGAGGCGTCGGGCGCTATACGAGTCTCGAGCCAGACCTGACTAGCGCATCCGCGAACTTTATTCACATCATTGTGCGCCGCCTCGTCGAGAGACTCCAGCGTGCGGCCGAGTTCGATCAGATAGCGATAACGATCGTCCCAATCGTCGAGATAGGTAAAGTTCTCAATGATTTCGTCGATGTTCATAGCGATCCGAGCCGCGATAGAAGTGATCTTTCTCTATATAGGCAAGATATGTGCGAGGCGAGCGGGATCTATCTAGAGCCGCCGCCCATCACGGCAGTTTTTTCGCATTAATGCATCGCCGCCGCAGTCGTCGCCGGGGCCTTGGCTTTGACCTCAGGCCGCTTCTCCGCGCCGATTTGGCTGATTCTGGTCGCCGCCTCGAGGCAAGCGACCGGCGCGTCGGCGCAGGCCTTCTCGCCTTGGGCGCGGGCTTGTTCGAGCGATTTTCCAAGAAACTCGCGCGCGGTTGACCAAACCGCAGCCGGAGAGGCGAGCTTTGGATCGGCGTCTTGCTCCCAGTCGATCGAGGCGAACACGATGGTGAGCCAGAAGGCGCAGCGAATAAGAAACCACATCGATCGACCTCCCTGTGGCGGAGATCTGCTTGTAAGCGCGCTTTATTAAAATCCGCACAAAGCGAGCGGCTAAAACGGCCTTGCTCGCAATAGCTTTGGGTCCAAGCGTCCAAGCCGAAATGGCAAGAGTTTCTATACCATAGCTTGAGTTTACTGGGCCTCTTTCAGGCAAATCGCGTTTTTTCGCGTTGCGGCGCATCTTCAGCGTGCGGGCTTAGTGCGAACTTAACACGCGGATGGCAGGCTTGCCCCGGACCGCCGCCGAGGGGCAGCGGCGCAGCACGGAGTGGATTTTGGGTTATTCTCTGAGCCTCAAGGGCCAGATCGCCACTTTGGTCTATCCGGGCGCTTTAGGCTCCCCGGGTGAGCGGGCTTTGCAGGAAAACTTCATTCTGCGCCGGCTGGCGACTTCGCTGGCCGTCGCCGCGGCCGCCCCTATCTATCTGGCGACGCATGGCCCGCCGACGCTGCTCGATGCGCTGGTCTTCGTCTGGCTGATCCTGCCGCTTGGCGCCATCGCTTTGCTCTCCGCCACTGGCGACCTCGTTCGAGCCGAAGCGATGTCGACCTTCAGCCTGATCGCCGCGAGTCTGACGGCGGCGATCAGCGGCGGCGATCATGCCGCGCTCGCCTGGTTGATTCTCGCGCCGCTCGACAGCCTTTTTTCGCTCAACGCCATTCTCATCTGCGTTAGTGGCGGCCTCGCCGCGCTCGCCGTTCTGATCCTCTTCGCCATCGAGGCGCTGGGATTTTCAAAATCCTTCCCAAACGTCGCCGAGGCGAGCGTTTTTCTCGTTCCAGCCATCCTCTACGCCACCTTCATGGCGGTCGGCTTCGCGCGGCTGCAAACGAGACGTTCAAAGGCCGAACAGCTTCAAGCCGAACGCTTCACCGCTCTCACGGAGGCGATCGACGATCTGGTCGTCACGCATGACCGCTCCGGCGCGGCGACCTCCGTCAGCCGCAATTGCCAGAACCTGTTCGGTTTGCCGCCCAGCGAATTAATGGGCCGCGGCTTCTTTGAACATGTTCATATCGCCGACCGACCCACGTTCTTGAAAGCGATTGCGGAGGCCTGCCTTGGCTTGACGACGGTCGAGGCGACCTTGCGTCTGCGAACCTCCGCCGTCATCGAGCGCGGCGCCTACGCCGAGCCAGTGTTTGTCTGGCTCCGCATGCGGGCGCGACGATGCGACGAGCCGCGCCCGCTGCAGCAAGGTGGCAGGCCTGGAGAAGGCGCCATCGCCGTTTTTCGGGACGTTACAGAGGCGAAGCGGGGTAGGGACGAATTGCGATTGGCCCGCGCCGACGCCGAGGAAGCGGGCCTCTCCAAAGATCATTTCCTCGCCAATATGAGCCATGAACTGCGTACGCCGCTGAATGCGATCATCGGCTTTTCCGAATTCCTCGCCGATGCGCAATTGGCCCCGCGGGATCGCGACAAGCAGCGCGAATATGCGCAGATCATCCTGCAATCGGGACAGCATCTGCTCGCCATGGTCAATTCGATCCTCGATCTTTCCAAGATCCAATCCGGTTCGTTCGACCTTTCGCCGGCGCCGTTCTCCGTCGGTCCGCTCATTGATCTTTGCTGCGACATGGTCAAACTCGACGCCGGCGAGCGCGGCATCGAGCTTGCGCGCGTTTGCCCCAATGGACTGGAGGAGGTCATCGGCGACAAGCGCGCTTGCAAACAGATCCTGATAAATCTCATCTCGAATGCGGTGAAGTTCACGCCCGCGCGGGGGACGGTGACGGTTAGCGCGAAGCCGGAAGGAAACTCGCTTCTGATCTTCGTGGCCGATACGGGGAGCGGGATCAACGCGCAGGATCTCGCCCGTCTCGGCAATCCATTTTTCCAGGCCAAAGCATCGCTCGATCGGCCGTTTGAAGGCACAGGGCTTGGCCTGTCGATCGTGCGAGGTCTCGTCGGACTCCACGGCGGATCGATCACCGTGGCGAGCGAGCCGGACCAAGGGACATGCGTCCTCGTGCGCCTGCCGCTCGATTGCCGTTCCGCCATCAATAAAGGGCAGTCGTCCGCGAGGATCGATACGATTGGCCGCTACCGCCGCGGCGACGAACAATATGAGGTTTTCCAACAAATGACGGTGAAGAAAATTGCGTGAAGCCCTGGCTGCCGCCGATCATGATTACATTCTGGCTGAACCGGCCGCGAGGCCGAAGCGGACTCGCAGCAAAGCGCCAACAACGAAGCGGCGCGGCTCCGGCCGGCGGAAGGTTCAGACGCAGCGCTACTTGGCCGTCATCGCCAGCGCGCTTTGCGTTGCAGCGATCGCCGGAATTGCGATCAACGCCCTCACCTTGCAAAAGAGGCATCATCCGGCGCCGCTCTTTGCGCGCCGCGCGCCGGCGTCGGCATTGAACGAGCCGGCTGTGGTCGAGTCGCTTCCGGCGCCTCTTCCGGTCCCCGCGCCAAGACCGCAACCCAGCGCGGCGGCGGCTCCTCAGCCAAATGAGAGTTTGCCGGAAAAGGCGCATCTTGAGCCGCCAGTCGAAAAGCCCGCGAACGGGCATCCGCGTCAAGCATCCGGCGCGCAAAGCGCGGAGGCGGTCGAAGCCAGGCCCCTGGATCCAATTTCACAATTGCTGCAGGCGAATGCGCATGAGCCGCAGGGCGCCTCGGCGCGCCCGAGCGCAACGGTGCTCGCGGCGCAACGAGCGCTGGTCAAATTGGGGTTTGTCCTGAAGGCCGATGGAGTCGCCGGGGCGACCACGCGGCAAGCGATCGAGCGCTATGAGCGGGATCACGGACGCCCGGCCCATGGCGAACTCACGCCGGCATTGCTGCGGCAGCTGAGCGCCGATGCGGGCATCCCGATCAACTAGGGGATGAGCTTGGCCAGCGCGAAGTTAAGGCGACGCTGTCCAATCTCCGTCCGTATCTCATCCGAGCCCTACCGCGTTTTATCGTCCAATCCGACCTCTTCCATGTCGGCGTCGCTGATCGTCGCTTTGATGTGGTGGACGATTCTGGGACTTCCGGCTGGCCGTCCGGCGTTCGCCCCGGCTCCAAATCGCGCCTCGACGAGATCATAGAGCAAGCGCGCCGCTTGAATCTCGCCTCCCTCGGGCCGGCCGGACTTTGCCGCCGGAGCCCAGCCGTAGACGTCGAAATGCGCCCAGCTCTGCGCCTTTTCGACAAAGCGGCGCAGGAACAAAGCCGCCGTGATCGAGCCGGCGAAGGGACCGCCGCCGACGTTATTGACGTCGGCGATCTTGCTGTCGAGCATCTTGTCATAGGCGTCCCAAAGCGGCATCCGCCAGACAGGATCCTGACTCGCGGCGCTAAAGCGGGCGATGTCGGCCGCAAGGTCATCGTCCATCGTGTAGAAGGGCGGCAGATCCGGGCCGAGCGCCACCCGCGCCGCGCCCGTCAAGGTGGCGAAATCGATGAGGAGTTCAGGGGCTTCCTCATCCGCAAGCGCCAGAGCGTCGGCGAGAATCAGCCGCCCCTCGGCGTCGGTATTGCCGATTTCGACGGAAAGACCCTTCCGGCTTGGAAAAATATCGCCCGGCCGGAAAGCGTTGGCGGAGATCGCATTTTCGACGATCGGCAACAGCACGCGTAGGCGCACCGGCAGATCGGCCTCCATGATCATCGAGGCGAGCGCCAGAGCCGTTGCCGCGCCGCCCATGTCTTTTTTCATGAGAAGCATGCCAGCCGACGGCTTGATGTCCAATCCGCCCGAATCAAAGCAAACCCCTTTGCCGACAAGGGTTAGTTTGGGATGGCTTGGGTCGCCCCAACTGAAATCAACGAGCCTTGGAACCTCCGCTGCGGCGCGCCCAACTGCATGGATCAGCGGCAGGTCGGCCTCCAGCAATTCATCGCCGCGCACAACCAACACATGCGCATTGAATTGCGTTGCGAGGCTCAAGGCCGCTTCCTCCAGCGC
Organism: Methylocella sp.; assembly: GCA_037200525.1. Taxonomy (NCBI): domain Bacteria; kingdom Pseudomonadati; phylum Pseudomonadota; class Alphaproteobacteria; order Hyphomicrobiales; family Beijerinckiaceae; genus Methylocella; species Methylocella sp. Next base: position 1,353,619 of record JBBCGG010000001.1, read on the forward strand.
AGCGGGGCCGAGATCATTGGCGGGCGTGTTGATAAGATCGCGCCCGAGCGTCATGGCCTTGGCGATGCGCTCCAGGCGTTGAACGTCGACGCCATGCGGCGCGCAGAGTTGCGGCTGCTCGGATGAATCCATTTTGTAGCGGCTGAAGCGATAGGTCGACAGCAGCCACGATAGAGCGGCCAGCGTTGGATTATGCGGGCTGTTCGCGTAACGGTAGAGGCCGGGCGGAAGCGCCGTCGCCAGTTTGCCGGGCAGGAGAAGATCCTTTATGCGCGCGTCATCGGTCTCGATCCCGAACAGCGCCGCCAAAATGGCTCCTGTGGCGTCCGGCAGAATCTGGCTGCGGCCGGGAGTTGGCTCAAAGCCGCAGGCGTTGGCGAAAGCGGTGGCGGACGCTGGCAGTCCCGCCCGAATCTGCGGCCATGTCTTAGCCGTAACGAACCAGATCGGCGTGGCGTCGGCCGAAGGTTCACGAAGAAAAGACATTGGAAACTCCCGCGAAAAAAACGCAAATTGAAACGAGCGGCGGCGCCGGTCGCCACTCTCCACGGTTAGCGTTTCATGGCCCGCGGCGCAAAGCAAAAGCTCGTCTCGCCGCGTTCCGCTTCCGAAAGAGGATTTGAAGCCCGCTTACAACGAATCCTTGAGCAGGTCCGGGGGGAATAGGCTGCGGAAGCTAGGCTTAAGCAATTGTCAGGACGCTAGAAATTGTATCAACTTGGCGGTCCAAACCTTGACGGGTCCTCGGCCTCGAACGGAAAGGCAAGCGATGGTTTCGCGCATTGTGAAAGTTGAGCCTTTTGATCTCGTGGTGTTCGGCGGAACCGGCGATCTCGCATATCGGAAATTGTTTCCAGCCCTGTTCAGGCGATTCCTCGACGGACAGTTTTCCGAGCCGACGCGAATTATCGGCGCGGCGCGCCATGACTTTGACGCGGATACATTTCGCGGGACGATCGCCAAAGCGTTGCAGCAATTCTCGACCGAAGCGACCAAGGCCGAATCCGTCAATGCCTTTTTGGAGATGATCGATTACGTCAGCCTCGATATTGGCAGCGATGCCGGTTGGGATGTGTTGAGCCGGAAGTTCTCCGACAATTCCGCTCGCGTGCGGGCGTTCTACCTTGCGACCGCGCCTGACCGCTTCGGCCCAATCGCCGCGCAGGTCGCCGCGCATGCGTTGATTACGCCGGAATCGCGCATCATCGTCGAGAAGCCGATCGGCAAGGACGGCGCCTCCGCCGCGCGGATCAATGACGCGATCGGCGCGGTTTTCGCCGAGAGCCAGATTTACCGGATAGATCACTATCTCGGCAAAGAGACGGTGCAGAATTTGATGGCGTTGCGCTTCGCCAATGCTTTGTTTGAGCCGTTGTGGAACTCCGCTCACATTGATCATGTGGAGATCACGGTCGCCGAGACAATCGGCGTCGAGGGACGAGGCGCCTACTACGAAAGCGCTGGCGCATTGCGCGACATGGTGCAGAACCATTTGCTGCAGCTCCTGTGTCTCGTCGCCATGGAGCCGCCGGCCTCGCTCGATGCCGATGCTGTGCGCGACGAGAAGCTGAAGGTGCTGAAATCTCTCGCTCCCATTGACGCAAGCAATGCCGAGTCGCTCACCGTGCGCGGCCAGTATCGCGCCGGGGCCAGCGCCAGCGGGGCCGTGCCGGGCTATCCGGAAGATGTCGGCAATCCGAGCACGACCGTCGAGACTTTCGTTGCGATCAAGGCGACGATCGCTAACTGGCGCTGGGCCAACACGCCGTTCTATCTGCGCACAGGCAAGCGGTTGCCGAAAAGAGTTTCTGAGCTGATCGTCACTTTCCGTTCGATTCCGCATTCGATATTCAGCGGCGAGACGGGCAAAATTTCTCCGACGCGGTTAGTGGTTCGGCTGCAGCCGGATGAGGGCATCAAGCTGTGGCTGATGTTGAAAGAGCCGGGCGCTGGAGGGATGCGCATGCGCCATGTGCCGCTCGACATGGATTTCGCCGAGGCGTTCAAGATCTACGCGCCGGAAGCCTATGAGCGTTTGTTGATGGATGTCATTCGCGGCAATGCGACGCTGTTCATGCGGCGCGATGAAGTCGAAACCGCGTGGCGCTGGGTTGACCCAATCCGCGAGGCGTGGAACCAATCGCCGTTGGAGCCGCGTTTCTATCTCGCGGGCACATGGGGGCCGGCGACCGCGACCGCCCTCGTCGAGCGCGATGGAAGAAGCTGGTACGAGGAAACGAGCTGATCGTCGCCTCGGCGGATCTTTAACGACTGCAAGTTTTTTTATGGACGACTGCATGCGTTCTCTAATGTCGGAGGGCGCGCCTTGCGGCCTGATCACGGGCGCCAGGTTTCGAACATCGGGAGCGACCATGGTTCAGCAGACAATCGCCGACGTTACGGCGCGGATAGCCGAACGAAGCCGACCGACGCGCGAAGCCTATTTGTCGCGCATGGGGGCGATGCGGCTGAAGGGGCCGCGCCGCGGCGCGCTCGGATGCGCCAATCTCGCGCATGGCTTTGCGGCTTGCGGCGTCCACGATAAGCAAGAATTGCGCGCCGACATCGTTCCCAATCTGGCGATTGTCACCGCCTATAATGACATGCTCTCGGCGCATCAGCCTTATGAGGGCTTCCCGGCGATCATCAAGCAGGCCGCGCGGGATGTCGGCGGCGTCGCGCAGGTTGCGGGCGGCGTGCCGGCGATGTGCGATGGGGTCACGCAAGGCCGCGCCGGCATGGAGCTGTCGCTGTTCTCACGCGATGTGATCGCCCTCTCGGCCTCGATCGCCTTGTCGCATGATATGTTCGACGCCGCCGTATTTCTCGGCATTTGCGACAAGATCGTCCCCGGCCTTGTGATCGCCGCGCAGGCCTATGGGCATCTGCCCGCGGTCTTTGTTCCCGCAGGACCAATGCCCTCTGGGGTTTCCAATGACGCCAAGTCAAAACTGCGCCAGCTTTTTGCGGAGGGCAAAGCGTCTCGCGCGGAGTTGCTCGAAGTGGAGGCGGGCTCTTATCACGCGCCGGGGACCTGCACCTTTTACGGGACAGCGAATTCCAACCAGATGCTGATGGAGGCGATGGGCCTGCACTTGCCGGGCAGCTCTTTCGTCAATCCCAATACGCCGCTGCGCGACGCGCTTACCGCCGCTGCGGCAAAGCGCGCCTTGGCGATCACCGCCCTCGGCAATGATTACACGCCGACGTCGAAGATTCTCGACGAGCGCGCTTTCGTCAATGGCGTCGTCGCCTTGCATGCGACGGGCGGCTCGACCAATCACGTCATTCACCTGATCGCTATGGCCCGCGCGGGAGGCATAATCCTGACCTTGGAAGATTTCAGCGATCTTTCGAAAGTTGTTCCTCTGTTGACCCGAATCTATCCCAACGGCTCGGCCGACGTGAATCACTTCACCGCCGCCGGAGGCACGGGTTTTCTCATCGGGCAATTGCTGCAGGCGGGGCTCTTGCATCCCGACGCCGAGACCGTCACGGGCGCCCCGCTGGCCGACCATGCGAAGGAGCCCTATCTCGATGACGGGGAGCTCAAATTTCGCGACGCGCCGCCGCAAAGCCTCGATGAGTCCGTATTGCGTCCATTTAGCAAACCGTTCTCGGTCGATGGCGGCCTAAAAGTGCTTGGAGGCAATCTTGGCCGCGCCGTGATCAAGATCAGCGCGGTGGCCCCGGAGCGCCACGCGGTGCGTGCGCCGGCCCTGATTTTCCACGCGCAGGAAGAGGTTGAGGCCGCGTTCAAGGCGGGCGAACTCAATCGCGATTTTGTCGCGGTGGTGCGCTTTCAGGGCGTCAAGGCGATCGGCATGCCGGAATTGCACAAGCTGACGCCGATCCTGGCTTCGGTGATGGCGCATGGCCACAAGGTCGCGCTCGTCACCGATGGCCGCATGTCCGGCGCTTCCGGCAAAGTGCCGGCGGCGATTCACGTGACGCCGGAGGCGCAAGCGGGCGGTCCGATCGCCAAGCTGCGCAACGGCGACATGATCAGTCTCGATGCGGAGGCTGGAATCTTGACCGTGGAGATTTCGGAGGAAGAACTAAAAGGGCGTCCGCTGGAGACATGCGATCTCGAAGCCTTCGAATATGGCTATGGCCGTGAGCTGTTCCACATGTTTCGCGCTGTAGCGAGCGGTCCCGAGTTGGGCGCGAGCAGCATCAGTTAAAGCATGATCCCAAAAAGTTGGAGACTTTTCGGATGAGATCATGCGTCGAAATAGCGAAAGCATGATCCCGAAAAGTTGGAGACTTTTCGGATGAGATCATGCGCCGCAACTAAAAAAAACGGAGACTGAAATCTCCTCTAGATTATGGATATCGTTGCTGAAAGGCGCGGAGAGAATGCAATATCGACATACCGATGCGACCTTGGAACTTATGAATCGGGTGCCTGTAATTCCGGTGTTGCAAGTCGCCGACGCCGCTGATGCGATGGCGCAAGCCACGGCGCTGATCGCCGGCGGCCTTACAGTGCTCGAAGTTACGCTCCGCACGAAGGCTGCGCTGAAGGCCATCGACATGCTGGCGCGCGCATTTCCCGAGGCGCTCATCGGCGCCGGGACGGTCACGGAACCGGCGCATATTGAGGCGGCTATCGATGCTGGCGCCGCCTTTCTGGTTAGTCCCGGAATGACGCGGCGGCTTTTAGGACCGGCGCGGAAATCGCCCGTTCCTTTCCTGCCCGGCGTCGCCACCGCATCCGAAGCCATGACTCTCTACGAGCGCGGATTTCGCTGCCTGAAGTTTTTCCCAGCCGAGGCGGCGGGCGGAGCGAAATATCTGGCGTCCCTCGCTGGGCCATTGCCAGATCTCGTGTTTTGTCCGACTGGCGGGATCGATTCAGCTAAAGCCAAGATCTATCTCGAGCTTGGCAATGTAGCCTGCGTCGGCGGCTCCTGGATGGTCGCTCCGGCTCTTATAGCCGCTGGCGATTACGCCGGCGTTGAACGGCTAGCGAGGGAAGCCTCGGCGCTTTTGGCCCGCAGCTAGAGGTCGGACATGGCTAAAGGCAAGGAATTCGCCGTCCGGCAATCTATCGTTGAGGCCTGCCGCAGCATGACCCGACTTGGCGTCAATCAGGGTACGGCGGGCAATATTTCCTTGCGCTGGAATGATGGGCTTTTGATCACGCCGTCCGGCCTCCCTTATGATGAGATGAGCGCCGACGATATTGTGTTCATGAACATTGATGGCAGCTACGAGCATGAGCTGGCCGCATCGTCGGAATGGCGTTTCCATCGCGACATTCTGGCGACGCGCAAGGAAGTGAACGCCGTCGTTCACGCGCATCCGGTCTATTGCACGGCCTTCGCCATGTGCCGCATGGAAATTCCTGCGGCCCATTACATGATCGCGGCGGCGGGCGGTCCCACCATTCGTTGCGCGCGCTATGAAACCTATGGCACGCCCGAATTATCGGTTGCCGTATTGGAGGCGCTGAAGGATCGCGCCTGCGCGCTTCTCGCCAACCATGGAATGGTCGCGACCGGATCTGATCTGCGCGAGGCGCTCTGGCTCGCTGTCGAGCTCGAAACCTTGGCCAAACAATACGCGGTGGCGTTGCAAATCGGCGCGCCGCATCTGCTGAGCGATGACGAAATCGCCAAGACGGTCGAAAAATTCAAGGATTACGGAGTGCGGCGGGGGCGAACCGCCAAGAATCCATGACGGAAGCGCGGCGGATCGCCGCGCTTTTTTATGTGATCCATAAATTGCATCCCTGCCAAAAGCAGCCTTTCCAGACCGCCGCCCCGGCGAAAATGCAGAATTAACAACAGTTTTGCGGCATGATTATACATGAAATATCTGCTAAATTGCCATGGCAGCGCGCCGACGTGCCGTCCTGGTTGGCGTGATGTTTGCGTCAACCGATTTGTGCGACGCATTAACTCATTGTGCGGCGCAAACTGCGGGCGCAACCTTTGATGCTCATTCGTCAGCTTCGACTTTGGCGGTCTGAAATAGACTCAATAGGCGGCGGCGATCAACAGATGGAGATAAAGGAATCTAGCCGTGACCACACACGACGGGAAGGCCAAGTTTGGAATTATAATCGCTTTTGCCGCGCTTTTGGCGGCTCCGGCCGCGGCGCAAGATGGCATTACGCTGGAGCGCATCGGCGCCGTTCGCATCGCGTCGCAAGGAGCAGACGATGTCGCCGCCATTCTTTCGGCTCGCGACATACAGGCTGTGGCTCGACGCGATGCGAATGACGCTGCCGTCCCGATTGCGATCGTCACAGACCAGGCGCTGGCGGAACAGCCGATAACCCTGGAGCGCATCGGCGCAGTGCGCATGGCGCAGGAAAGTTTAGACGATCAAGAGGCTATGTTTCTGGCGCACGTCATCCAGGTCGCTACGCAGCGCGATGGGAGTGACGCGGATTCGGCCAGCGAAAAGTAAACCGAAGCCGCCGATGCGGGCAATCGACGCGGACGACTTTCGAAGTGGAGCGGGCGAAGGGAATCGAACCCTCGTATGAAGCTTGGGAAGCTTCCGTTCTACCATTGAACTACGCCCGCGGCGGCCATGGCGCAAACCTTAGCTTGTCGCTCCGCACATTTCAATGGTCCGAGGGGCGTCTTCGCTGGCTAAGGCGTCAATTCAACACGCAGGTTTTGATCCACCAGGAGGGATGCGCGCGCAGTATGGCTTTCTTTGCCCGGCCCGCAGCCTTGCAGTCCTTGAACACCGCAAAGCACGTGGCTCCCGACCCGGACATGCGGGCCACGCGGCAGCCAGGCGCCGCCGACAAAACCGCCAGCACGTCGCCGATGATCGGCGCGAGGCGGCAGGCGGCCGACTCCATATCGTTGCGGCCTTTGCGCAGCGCTGAGATCAAATCCTCGGCATGCATCTTCGGCGATAGATCCGGATGGCCGCCGAACTGGGTCGCGAGGCCGGGGGCGATATTCATGCGCTCGAAAACGCCTTTGGTCTCAAGCGGTTGTCCTGGATTGACGATAAGGCCAATCAGAGGCGGCAGCTCCAGCAGAGGCCCGAGTTCTTCGCCAAGGCCTCGCATCATGCGGGCGCGTCCCGCGAGACAAACGGGAACATCCGCGCCGGTTTTCCGCGCAGCGTCAATGACGCCCTGATCCGTAATTGAAAGACCGTTGGCGCGGGCGAGAAGCCGAAGGGCGGCGGCTGCGTCAGACGAGCCGCCGCCGATTCCCGCCGCTACCGGCAATCGTTTGACGAGATGGAACGAGCCAAGCTTGGCGTCTGGATAATTCTCGGAAAAATGGCGCGCCGCGCGCAACACCAGATTATTGGCGACATCCCCGGAAGCGGGGGCCGTCGGTCCCTCGATCGAGAGGCCCAGCGCATCGCCCGGGACCAACGACAGCTCATCCCCGCTGCGTGAAAAAGCCACGAGGCTTTCGAGCGTATGCCATCCATCGGCGCGACGGCCGAGAATGTGCAAGGTCAAATTGATTTTCGCGGGCGCGCGTTCGCTAAGAACGTGAGGCAAGGCGGATGCAGCCAAAAAATGGGCGGATGTGAAGGAATCGGGCGGCTGCGATAAGCTCAGCCGCCATCCTTCGGAGCGACTTCTTCCTTCGGGGTCGCTTCGGCTGCGGCCGGTTTTGGATCATCCTCCAGCCCATGTTCGATTTTCTGGAGGATCTTGTCTTTATCCTCCGGCTCGGGGCCGAGATCGCGCGCATGGTTCCATTGGAAATGCGCTTCGAGTTTGCGCCCGACGCGCCAATAGGCGTCGCCAAGATGATCGTTGATGACGGGATCTGATGATTTGAGATCGATCGCGCGTTCGAGTTCCTTCACGGCCTCGTCATAGCGGCCGAGCTTGTAATTGGCCCAACCAAGGCTGTCGACGATATAGCCGTCCGTTGGCTGCAGCTCCACGGCCTTGTGCAGCATGACAAAGGCTTCGTCGAGATTCATGCTCTGATCGACCCAGCTGTAGCCGAGATAATTCAAGACAAGCGGCTGATCGGGATAAAGAGACAGCGCCTTTTTGAAGTCCGCCTCAGCTTGCGGCCATTTCTTGTCGCGCTCGTAGGAAATCCCGCGGAAATAATAGAGCGCCCAATTGGCCTTTTCGCTCTTGGCGTTCTCGGCGAGGGCGCGCGTATAGGTTTCGATCGCCTCCGCATATTGCTTGTGCGAACGCTGAAGATTGCCAAGCGCCGACAGCGCTTCCGCATCGTTTGGATGCTCGCTGACGATGCGCTTCAGAAAAGCTGCGGATTCATCCGAACGGCCCAGCGTTTCAAGGATGAGACCGCTCTGTATGTCGGCGGTGGTGCGAAGCGGATCTTTTTCCGGCACCATCGCATAGACATCAATCGACTGCTCATTCTGTTTGATGCGCTCGTAGATATCGGCGAGGGTGATGATGGCGAGACTGTTTTGGGGAGCCAGATAAAGCGAAAGCCGCAAGTAGATCATGGCGGCGAGTTCGTCGCCTTGCCTGCCGCCGGCGGCGCCGAGGCCATAAAGAACTTCGGCTGAGCCCTGTTCGGCGCTCTTGACCAGAACGTCGAGCGGTTTGCCGGCCTTCAGGTCCGCGAGCGCGGCGACCACGATCGGGTGATTTGGGAGGATCTGGTCGAAGTCTTGATAGACCTTGATCGCTCCGGCAGTATCGCCGCTGTGGGCGAGGAAGCGGGCGTAGGCGTCGGCGAGACGCAAGGTATTCTTGTCAGAGTCATAGGCCGCCTTCATGCGCCTTGCTGCTTCGGGCGCATTATTCGCGACATTGGCGATGAGGCCGGCGTGATAATCGCGGAATACGCCGAAATTCTCGTCGCGTAGCCGATCGACAAGTTCAAGCGCTCTGCGGGGATTGCCTTGGCCAACATAGGACCAGGCCATCAGTAGGGTAGCGGTGATGTCCCGCTGCTGATTTGAGCCGCCTTTGAGGAAATGCGCCTGCGCGACGGAAAATTGCTTCGCCTTGATCGCCTGAACGCCAAGGGCAAGGTGGGCGAGGCTATTGTCGGGATCGCGCGCGACCAGTCGATCTGCGAGGCTAAAAGCGTCGCGCATATTGCCGTTCGAGAGCGCTGCAACGAAAGCGCGTTCGATCAGCTTTGGATTCTTCGGGTCGAATCGCAGGGCCTCGCGAAAGAACGTCGCGGCGGCGACCGTATCGCGCTCGGCGCCGGCGACGAGGGCCGCAAGATAATTGCCAGCGGGACTCTCTCCAACTTCAAAGGGCGTCGCAATGGCCAGGTTTTCCCTCGCGCGCGCTTCGGCTCCGACCAGCCCGGCCGGGAGCAGAAAGGCCGCAATAGCAGCCAAGGCAATCCCTCGCCGGCCAAATTTGCTCCACTTTGGCTGGATGGACGTCAATCGGGCGGCAAGCAAGCAAACTGATTTGGACTCGAGCGACATGCGATCGTTTTTCCGTGCCAGAGGTGGCGCCCCGATGATGGGGAGTGGACTGAAGGACTTCTCACGGGGAACATGGCCGTTTTGCGTCGGCCAAGCAAGCGTGCGTCTTGGTAGATCGGCCACATTTTCGCGATCCGCCCAATCGTGGCGCTCGGCTAATCTGAGGCCAAGTGGCCGATAAGGTTAAAGACCGGTCCTCGCGAGAGGCGTCAAAAGGAGGCGGTGAATAAAGGCAGCGCGAGCTACGGGCCGCCAGTAATCCCGTCAAGTCTGACCGGGTCGCAGCTTATAGAAAATATGATGCCCAATCACGTCCATTTTTTCAAGCTTTTTGGCCCAGCGCGGTCGCACGTAATTGGCGTGATAATGGGTTGCGCGGCCAACGTCGGAAACATAAGTGGCGCCAGACGTGACCTCCGCCGCAATGCGGACCGCCGTCCGCCACGCCTCGGGCTCGGTGACGCGCAGCGATCTGCCTTCGCAGGCGAAGGAGAACTGGCAGGCGTTGCGGCGTTGCCGATTTTGGTAGACGACGCCGCAGATGGTCTGCGGGTAAAGGCCGCTCGAGACGCGGTTGAGAACCACTTGCGCGACCGCCGCCTGCCCTTCGTCGGATTCGTTGCGCGCCTCGAAATAGATGGCTTCCGCAAGACAGCGCTTTTCCTGCGTCGCTCGATCCGGATCGATGAGCGCTGCGAAATCTTGCCGGGGCGCGCGGAGCGCGAGGCTCGCATTGGGGATGGATGCTTGCGGCGCGGCGGCGATGGCCTCGACCTCGACCGGCGTCGAATCGGCGGGGACCGGCGTCGTCGAGCCGAGAGCGCTGGCGCGTCCGACTGCCGGGGTTGCGCCTTGCAGGAGCCGCTCAGTGATCGCTGCAGGCCGCATCGTCATGGCGCCCCCGTCCTGACCCGGCGAAGCGTCGGCGCGCGAGGGGGTCGTCGTCGGACTTTCGCCATCCGGCCAGGGCTCGAATGCGGCGACGCTGTCTGGTCCGGCAAAATCGCCCTCGGCCGCCTCAAAACCGCCGACCGGCCAAGCTTCATCATGATCAAAGAGGAGGTCATGCGCGCGCAAATTGGCGAGGCCGCCTGATCGCCGCAACCGGGTGTCGAAGGTGGGGCGAAGGCCAACGATCGGATCGCCCTTATGGCTGCGGTCAAGAGCAGGAAATGGCGGGGCGTTCGGCTTGAGGTCGGCGCGGGGCTCGATTTCATCGGGAAGGCGGCTGAACGTCTCCGCTTCGCCAAGCTCGAGGCTGGCCCTGAACAGGAGGCGCGGGGAGAGCCCCGCAAATGAGGGAAGATCGCCGCCAAGCAGCGCGATTTCGGCGGGAATCAGCTCCGCCGGCGCTGCTGGCGCGCGCCAGGACAAATAGGCGAGGGAACCCCCGATCGCGGCTTCCTGGCCGGCGTCCGCCGGCATCGACATGGCGAGCGCTGCGCCAAGCCACCAACGCGCGATGCAGCCGATAGCCCAACCGATCCGCAAACGACCCATACGCACTCGCGCCCACCTCAAGCTTTGGCTCGGTCCAGCCAAATTGGGCCAGATCCCGTGCCTGCTCGTGCGTTATTATTCTCATTTAAGTTTGAGAACAGGTTACCGGCGATAAGCTGCGCCGTGCCACAATGGCGCAATCGCGGCAAAGCCGCGCCGCCAATCGGTTTTCGGGCATCGATTTTCAGAAGGTGCGATTGACGCAGAAATCGACGACATCGCTCAAAGCGAATTTCCAGGGCGACGGCGGAAACAGCTCCAAGGCGTCCCGCGCCATGGCGCCATAATGACGGGCGCGTTCAATCGTGTCCTCAAGCGCGCGATGCCTATGCATGGTCGCGATCGCCGCCTCGAGGTCGCCTTCGCCGATTTCGCCATTTTCCAGCGTGCGCCGCCAGAACTCCCTCTGCTCCTGCGTGCCTCGACGAAATGAGAGCACCACAGGCAGGGTGATCTTTCCTTCGCGAAAATCATCGCCGACATTTTTGCCGAGCTTGGCCGAAGCGCCGCCATAGTCGAGCGCGTCATCGATCAACTGAAAGGCGACGCCGAGATTGATCCCGTAGCCGCGGCAGGCGGCGATTTCGGCTTTGGACCGTTTCGCCAGCAGCGGTCCGACCTCGCAGGCCGCGCCGAACAGGGCCGCCGTCTTGGCGCGGATGACGGCGAGGTAATCGTCCTCGCTGGTTTGGGTGTCCTTGGCGGCGGAGAGCTGCATCACTTCGCCTTCGGCGATGATGGCGGCCGCCGAAGAGAGCACGTCGAGGCAGGGCAGGGACGCGACCTCGACCATCATCTTGAAAGCTTGGCCGAGAAGAAAGTCGCCGACGAGGACGCTCGCTTCATTGCCCCACAGCATGCGCGCCGCGAGCTTGCCCCGGCGCATGTCGCTCTCGTCCACAACGTCGTCATGCAGAAGCGTGGCCGTATGCATGAACTCCACCGAGGCGGCGAGCTTGATATGGCCGGCGCCGCCATAGCCGCACAACCCGGCGGCGGCCAGGGTCAGCATCGGCCGCAGCCGCTTGCCGCCGGAAGAGATAAGGTGATTGGCGACCTCGGGGATCATGGATACGTCGGAAGCGGAGCGGCTCAGAATCGTCTGATTGACGCGATCCATATCTGCGCTCACCAAGGCGAGCAGCGCCTCGATGCCCGGTTCTTGCGTTTTTTCGTCTATCGGAATGACAACGCCCAAGATGGAATTCTCCGCGGATCGGCGAGTTCTTATTAGGGCTGCGACGCGCACTTCGCAACTCATGAGGGCGATTCCCGGACTTTGCTCCAGGAATGGAGAGGAGCGCGGTCGGCGGCGAAATAGAGAGGTTGCAGCTTTCGCTTAGCCCAGCCACACATGGTGAATTAGGGAAAGCCAGCCTGGAGAGGCCCGTTGATTGAACTTCTTCGCACCAATGATCTTGTGCTGATTTCGCGCGTCGAAGCAATCCTGGCTGACGCCGACATAGATTTCTTCATCGCCGATCGGCATATGAGTGCTATGGAGGGTTCGCTAGCGTTTTTGCCCCGCCGCGTGCTCGTTCCGACGGACGAGGCGGACCGCGCCCGCGCAGCCCTGGCGGAGGCCGGCCTTGCCGAGGAATTGCGCGATGGCTGAGCCCCTGGCCGGCCTCGCGCCCGAAATCGCAACCGATTTATTCCTCGGCGGCGGCTTGCGCCTGCGTCAATCCGCGCGCGGCCATCGCGCCGGAACCGACGCCGTGCTGCTCGCCGCCGCCGCCCCGGCCGATTTTGCGGGGCTCGCCATCGATGTCGGCTCTGGCGTCGGCGCGGCGGGTCTGGCTTTGGCGCTCGCTCGGCCAAAAGCGCGGATAGGCCTCGTCGAAATCGATCCCGCGGCGGCGGCTCTAGCGCGGGAAAATCTGGCGCTGAATGGGATGGCTGATCGGGGCGCGGTGTTCGAGGCCGATATTTTTTCGCCGGCCAGCCGCCGCGCCGCCGGCCTGTTCGACGAAAGCGCCGGTCTTGTGATCACCAATCCGCCGTTTTTTGATCCGGGGCGGGCGCGCTTATCGCCCCAACCCGGAAAGCGCCGCGCGCACGCCATGCCAGAAGAGGGACCGGCCTCGCTCTCGGCTTGGATCGCCGCTTGCCTGGCGTTGGTCGAGCCCGGAGGATCGTTCGTCCTGATTCATCGGCCGGAGGCCTTGCCCGCAATCCTTGAGGGCTTAGCGAGGCGCGCTGGCGGGGTTGCGATTCTGCCGATTCACCCGCGAGGCGATGCGTCGGCGATCCGGATTCTCGTGCGCGGGAAAAAAGGCAGCCGGACGCCTGTTTCGATCGCGCCGCCGCTTATTCTTCATGAGGGAGACCGCTTTACGGACGCGGCCGAGGCGATCCATCGCGGCGTCTCGATGATCGATTGGTAAGGCGTTAGCCAAGGCGTCCTGAGACGCCTTGGCTCTTTGTTGGAATTACCAGCGATGATAATACCTATGCCAATGGTGATGCCAATGGCGGCGCCAATAGGCCTTTTGCGCTTGCGCTTCAGGCGCAACCGACTCCCCAGCGATCTTCACGCTCGAGCCAGCGCCGGCAAGGCCGGACAGCGGCGCCGCCTGGCCAAGGCCGGCAAAGCCGAGGCTCCCCATCAAGGCCGCGCCGGCGACCAGACCGATTTTTATTCCTAAGCGCATTGTCATGCCTCCGTTGAACATTGCGCCTCACCCCTAACAGTACACCATGAAAAAAGCAAGTCTACCAATACAACGGACGCCACGGGTGATAATACCTATGGTAATAATACGGATGGTAGTAATGCCGATAGTAGGGGTGGTAATAGCGACGATAGTAATGTCTGTAATAAGGATGGTAATAATGGTGATAATAAGGGCGCCAACGATGCCAGCGATGCCAACGATGATAATAATAATAGGCCTTCTCGATGGTCGATGTCTCGACCGTCGCGTGTTCCAGCGCTCGGACAGCCGGAGCTCCCTGTAGGAGACCGGCTATCGGGGCGGCTTGAACGAGACCGCAGCCCACAAAAGCGCCGCAAGCGGTAATTGCCGCCAAGGCTAACATGCGCATAAATTTCATTTATCCCTCCTCGGGTAATGAAAAAATTGCACAAGAAGCGTGCATTGAAATCACCCCTGGCGCAATGGCCAACTAATGTTTTTGCGAAGCGCATGTCTCGAATCGGCGTAGCCGCCGTCGTCCAACCGATAGTTGGAGTGGAAATGGCCATCGCCTTGCTGTACGAGACCTTTATCTTGACGTTTCCGGGCGCTTGAACAGTGCTCCTTGCTGCCGCGCAGACGACCGAATGCATCGAAATGCGCCGTTCCGTCCAACCAGGTTTCGCAACTGATGAATGACGCCGCCCGTGAGATCCAAGACGAATCAAGGGCTTCCTCAACAGCTTCGCTTGACGCGAAGCGTTCGTTCCAAGGCCTGATTCTTACCCTTCAGCAATTCTGGGCCGCGCAGGGCTGCGTTATTCTGCAGCCCTATGACATGGAGGTCGGAGCCGGCACGTTTCATCCAGCGACCGCCTTGCGTTCGCTTGGCCCGCGCCCGTGGAAGGCCACTTATGCGCAGCCCTCGCGCCGCCCAAAAGATGGCCGCTATGGCGAAAATCCCAATCGCCTGCAGCATTACTATCAATTTCAGGTGATCTTGAAGCCATCTCCGCCGGATTTACAGGCGCTATACTTGGCCTCGCTCGAAACCATCGGGATTAACCTTCGACTGCACGATGTCCGGTTCGTCGAGGATGATTGGGAAAGTCCGACGCTTGGAGCCTGGGGACTTGGCTGGGAATGCTGGTGCGATGGCATGGAAGTTTCGCAATTCACCTATTTCCAGCAGGTGGCCGGGATCGAATGCGCCCCCGTTTCAGGCGAATTGACTTATGGCCTCGAGCGCCTCGCCATGTATGTGCAGGGGGTTGAAAGCATCTACGACCTGAATTTCAACGGACGCGAGGGCGCGGACAAAATTACCTACGGCGATGTTTTCAAACAGGCCGAGGAGGAATATTCCCGCTATAATTTCGAGGCGGCAAATGTCGATGCGTTGTTCCAACACTTCCGCGACGCCGAAGCAGAGTGCAAGGCGCTTCTTGCGCAAGGAGATCGCGACGGACATCATCTAATGGTGTTGCCCGCTTATGATCAGTGCCTCAAAAGCTCACATATTTTCAACCTGCTCGACGCTCGGGGGGTCATTTCAGTGACCGAGCGGCAAAGCTATATCTTTCGCGTCCGCGAGCTTGCGAAAGCCTGCGGCGCCGCTTGGCTCAAGACCAAGGCCGGCGGCGCCTGAGGCGAAGATGACTTCTTGCGCGGGCTAACGATGACCGGCGTGCGCTCCGCCGCCGTGGAAGCCGCCATGCCCGCCATGGAAACCGCCGCCGCCGACTCCTACGCTGCGGCCGGTGCGCACGCCGCCGCCGTAGCCGGCGTAATGGCCGCCATACCCGTTACCACCGTAATAGCCTCCGCCACCGCCATAATAGCCGCCGCCGTCATACCCGCAGCCGTAATAGCCGCAGGAACCTAGCGTTGCCGCTCCGACGCCCAGCGAAAACAGGCCGAGAGCCGCGCCGGCGGCCGCGGCGCCGGGATCCGACCTGTAATAATGGCCGCGGTAATGCCGATAAACGACCTGGTCGGTCTGCGCCTGTTGTGGCGTCAGCAATTGCGGCGTCGCAACGCTCATGGGACCGGCGGATGCTGTTGCTGCGCCCGCAATCAGGGCCGCACAAGAAAGTGCTGAAATTCTTGAATTAATCATGAAATTCCTCCATTTGAGCGGCTAACGCGCCCGATGCCCGCCCGTTCCCAAAGGCTCGCCTCGTAGCTAAATCGGCCAGGGGAAGCGTCGAACGATCGTTTTTTACTGGGCAAGCGCCCCTTATATGTTTAGCTCTCGCCGGCTCCCGCCACATCGCCGGCTCCGCGCCTAGGCCGAAACGAGACCATGCCCGACCTTCTCCTCGAATTATTCTCCGAAGAAATCCCCGCCCGCATGCAGGCGCAGGCGGCGGACGATTTACAGCGTCTCGTGACGGAAGCGCTGCGCGAGCGCGGCCTTTCCTTCGAGGGAGCCGCGAGTTTCGCGACGCCGCGACGACTCGCTTTGCACATCGCCGGACTGCCGCCGCGGCAGCCGGATCTGCGCGAGGAAAAGAGGGGGCCGCGGGTCGGAGCGCCCGAGGCGGCCGTGCAGGGTTTCTTGAAAAGCGCCGGATTGACCTCGCTCGCAGAAGCCAAGATCGAGGTGGACCCGAAAAAGAAGAGCGAATTCTATCTCGCCGTCGTCGAGCGCAAAGGACAGCCGAGCATCGACGTCCTGGCGGAAATTCTGCCCCAGATCATCAAGCGCTTTCCCTGGCCAAAATCGATGCGCTGGGGGCCGGCTTCCGTGCGCACGGATAGTTTGCGCTGGGTGCGCCCGCTCCATTCGATCCTGGCGACCTTTGGCCCTGAGTCGGAAGACCCGGAGATTGTGCCATTTGAGGTTGACGGCGTCGTCGCTGGCAATATCACCTTTGGGCACAGGTTCATGCGCCCGCAAGCCATCAGGGTGCGGCGCTTTGATGATTACGCTCCAGCGCTCGAAAAGGCCAAAGTCGTGCTCGACCCGGCTCGCCGGCGCGATATCATCCTCTTCGACGTGCGCGATTTAGCGTTGGCGCAGGGGCTCGAACTTGTCGAGGATGACGCGCTTTTGCATGAGGTCGCGGGACTGGTTGAATGGCCCGTCGCGCTGATCGGCGAATTCGACGCGGGTTTTCTCGAAATTCCGCCGGAAGTCATCCGCGCCACAATTCGCGCCAATCAGAAATGTTTCGTGCTGAAGGATCCGGTCAGCGGGCGCCTCGCCAATAAATTCGCGCTGGTCGCTAACATCGAGGCGAGCGATGGCGGCGCGGCGATCGCCGCCGGCAATGGCCGCGTCGTGCGGGCGCGCTTGTCTGACGCGCGATTTTTCTGGAAAACCGATCTTGAAATAAGTCTCGAAGACCGCCTTCCTAAGCTGGACGCCGTGGTCTTCCATGAAAAGCTCGGCACGCAACGCGCGCGAGTCGATCGCCTTGTTCTGCTTGCCCGCGAAATCGCGCCGCTTGTTGGGGCCGACCCGGCGCTGGCGGCGCGCGCGGCGCAGCTGGCGAAGGCTGACCTTACCTCCGAAATGGTCGGCGAATTTCCCGAATTGCAGGGGCTGATGGGGCGCTATTATGCCCTTGCGCAGGGCGAGGTTCCGCAAGTCGCCGAGGCGATCGAAGATCATTACAAGCCGCAAGGGCCAAACGATCGCGTGCCGGAAAAAGCTGTCTCGATCGCTGTGGCGCTCGCCGACAAGATCGATATTTTGGTCGGATTCTGGACGATTGACGAGAAGCCGACCGGAAGCAAAGACCCTTATGCCTTGCGGCGCGCGGCTCTGGGCGTCATCGCATTGATTATCGAGAACGGGCTGCGGTTGCGGCTGCGCGCCGTTTTCGCGGCGGCCTTCCGGCTTCACGCCGACCAGGCGCGTTTGCAGTCAAGCGACAATAGGGTTGCACGCGCGAATCTGGACGAGCGAAGCCTTTCGCTAGAGCTCCTTGGCTTTTTTGGCGATCGCCTGAAGGTTTTTCTGCGTGAGCGCGGGGCCCGGCATGATCTCATCGATGCGGTTTTCGCTTTGCAGGATCAGGATGATCTGCTGCTGATCGTGCGCCGGATTGAAGCGCTTGGCGCATTGCTGGATCGAGAGGATGGCGCGAACCTTCTCGCGGGCTATCGGCGCGCCGCTAATATTCTCCGTGCGGAAGAGAAGAAATCGAACGCGGAGGAGGCCGCGGCTTTTTCGCAGCCCTATGCGCCGGAGGCTTTCGTCGAACCCGAAGAACGCGCGCTCGCCGCCGTTCTTGAGCCAGCCGCGATCGAGGCTAAGGGGTGCATCGCGCACCAGGATTTTGAGGGAGCGATGCGCGCCCTCGCGGGCCTAAGGCAGCCGGTCGACGCATTTTTCGAAAAAGTGACGGTGAATGCGCCCGAAGCGGGGCTGCGGCTCAATCGGCTGCGGCTTCTTGCCGCGCTGCGTCGGGAGGTCGATGAAGTCGCCGATTTCTCGCGTATAGACGGGTGATTTTTCGCGGTCTTTTTCTTTACGATTTCTTTAGTTTGATCGCTCGCCTTCCCAATCGATCCCTTATTGGTTTTGGAGTCATCCTTCCCCTCGGCCGCTTCTTGCGGTCCGATGGAGCGAAAGATGAAAGCAAGATCAAAAATCGGGTCCTGGCCTAGCCGGCCTGATCTCGTCTATGCGGGCGTCGTCGCCATGATCATCTGCGTTGGACTCGTAGCGCGTGGGATCGGCCTTCTGCCGCTGCAATAGGGGATCAAGTTGGATTATTCGCACGAAACTCAAGAAAATGAAGCTGAGTCAAGCAAGGAGCCTCCCAGTCTGATCGTCGGTCGCGATGACAAGAATCATTGGATCGTCGTTGAAACCCACGGACTGTGCGGCGGCATTTTCGCAAATGAGGCTGCGGCGATGCATTACGCGCGGGAAGAGAGCCGCGGTCGTCCGGGCGCAGTGAGCCTCGCCCCAAATCATCTGGCTTTGAACATAAACGGGTCGCCACACGGACAATTCCGTGCGCGACGCTAGAGCGTGATCCTGAAAAGTTCAGAGTTTTCGAAAGAGTAGAGTTTTCGAAAGAGTCATGCATTGAAAACCACAGATGAAATGCATGAACTAAACGACGTGAAGCAATCATTGCATACGCGACGCGAACAAGGATTCGCGTCGCGCGTTAACTCCAATTCGAATGTGTTTTCGAAAGATGC
Organism: Methylocella sp.; assembly: GCA_037200525.1. Lineage (NCBI taxonomy): Bacteria > Pseudomonadati > Pseudomonadota > Alphaproteobacteria > Hyphomicrobiales > Beijerinckiaceae > Methylocella > Methylocella sp. The sequence goes on from JBBCGG010000001.1 coordinate 1,372,305, forward strand.
CTCAACGGAAGGCGTTCATCTGGTCCTGAAGGATCATCAATGGGCGTTGATGGAGCCGCATCTTCCGGGCAAAGCATCTGACAGCGGCGTAACGGCGAAGGACAATCGGCTGTTTGTCGAAGCCGTTCTCTGGATGGTGCGGACATCATCGCCTTGGCGTAATCTGCCCGCAAATTTTGGACCTTGGAACAGCGCGTTCCGACGGTTCTCCCGATGGTCGCGGAACAGGGTGTGGCAACGCGTTTTCGAGGTCATGGCCGATGATCCGGATTTCGACTACCTGATAATCGACTCGACCATCGTATACGTTCATGAGGTCGTCAAAGGTAACGTGCGGGGCCTAAAGATCGCGCCATTGGCGCAGCCGCCGCGGGTTGACCATCAGCTTGATGTAGTTAATGAAGCCATCTGAAATTCGGTGCGTTTTATGCGGCCGAAAAATGTCTCGGGTCAGCCGCGGGGCGCTCTTCAATTTTAAGGCAACGCAGGAGATTCCGCTTCGGGGAAAGTCTCTTTGTCGATATGCCAAACACCCTTCGTATCCCGCAAGCTTTCGAAGCTAAAGCCCGATGCGTCGCCCGCGGCGGCTGAGCATGCCGCTGCCCACATCTGCTTCTGGGCTGGGGCCAGGAAGCGTCATTGAGTCACACAAATTATCGAAACGCGAGATCGCATTTTCGATAGGGAACACATAGGCGATAAATATGACTAAGAGTAAAGTTGTTATAGGCGCATTCGCATCAGCGATGCTGATGGCGATTGGTCCTGTCGCCAAGGCGGCGCCGCTGGACCAAACCTGCTCCGCGCGATTGAATGTGGTTGTCGATGAGTGGCATGCCATCTCGTTCCCGCCGCCCGAGAAACCCGGCGTTGCGGTTGTGGTTGGTCGCGATCACCACGAAGCCACAGGCGGCCAGGTCACTTACATTGAGAACCTCATCCGCGCCGCTGTGCAGTCATGTCGTGACGGGAATAACCTGCTCGCCACTCAGGAAGCGGACCAGGCCCACGCTGCAATCGCAGCGACCTCACGCAATGCATTTCATGGCTGATGGTGAGACCGCGCTGCTGATCGCTTCTCGAGCCGGGCATCCCCCGTCTCAAAACGACAGCCAGTCTCTTGATGATTAATCTTCCCGCCATCACGCTCTGGACCGCATAAGCATCGATTGCCGCTGAGGCATGGGTCAACCGATCTCGATCAGCAGCGGCTCCAATCCCGCGATCGTCGCCTTGATCTTGTCGCCCTTGACGACGGGCCCGACGCCAGCGGGCGTGCCAGTAAAAATGAGATCGCCCGGCATGATTTCGACAAGCTGGGAAAGGAAATACATGATCTGGGGTACGCCCCAGATCATGTCAGCGAGGTCGCCGGTCTGGCGTGTTTCGCCGTTGACCCTGCACTCGATTCTGCCGGTGGCCATGGTTCCCGCAGCGCTGCGCGGAGTGATCGAAGAGCACGGCGCGGAAAAATCGAAGCCTTTCGCCATGTCCCAGGGCCGACCTTTTTTCTTGGCGGCGAGCTGAATGTCGCGCCTCGTCATATCGAGTCCGACGGCATAGCCGAAAATCAGCTCATCGACTTTTTCAGGCGGAACATTCCGGCCGCCGCCCTTCATCGCGACGACCAGCTCGACTTCATGTTGAAGATCGCTGGTCCCCGGCGGATAGGGCATGATCCCGCCGTTCTGCAAAATCGCATCGGCTGGTTTGGTGAAGAAGAACGGCGGATCGACGTCCGAATTGCCGCCCATCTCCTTGGCGTGGTCGCGGTAATTCAACCCGACGCAAAAGATGCGCCGCACCGGAAATGGCTTTGTCGATTGGGCCGGAATCGACGCGACCGGCGGCGCGGGGAAAGCGTAATCGCCCATGGGCGCGGACCTTTGTTGAATAAGAGTTTCCGTAGCATTTCGTGAAATGGCGCGCTCCAAAGGTCAGGGGCGCGCCCGTAGAGCGCTCTTGCACGCGTCTGACAGCGATGCCGCATTGGCTCGCATCCGGCCGGAAACGCCTATTGTCCGGAAGGGTCACTCGACGTCGAGCGGCGTCACGCCGCTTGGCCGGCCGTCGGCGCCAAAAGTGATCTTCTCGATTCTTTGTTCGGCGCTCTTCAGCAAATTCTCGCAATGCTTTTTCAAAGCCTCGCCGCGAGCATAGATCGCGATGGACTCTTCGAGAGCGACGGATCCCTTTTCGAGCTGATCGACGATTTTCTCAAGTTCAGCGAGCGCGATCTCGAAAGACAAGGCGGCGACGTCTTGATTCTCTGACAAAGGGGCGATCCCTTCCTTGGCGAGATTCGGCGATTTCATCAGTCTCTATTTCTCGCGCGACAAGCGGCGGTCTTGAGCCGAAAAGCTGCAAAGCTGTCAGCGCTGTGTTGCAACAGGTAGAGGGAAACCATCATCGATTCAACTTCGAGCGGGCGGCCCATTTTCCGTCAGTGCAAATCCAGCGCGAAGGGAACCCCTTCAAAGCAATCATGACCGCGGCCGATTTTCTCGACGGCGGCGGTCATGCGTCCCTGGCGCTCAAGCATGGAGTCGGCGACGGCGACCAATCGGGCATTGGGCGTCGCGGTCGGCGAGTCGCGGCGGATTGCTTGCGCAATCTCGTTCTCGTTGCGATGCGGGCTCAGGGCGCAAGCGGCGATGAAGGCGGCGGCGGTCGAGCGGCTGACGCCCGCAAAGCAGTGAATGAGAATTGGGTCGGCGCGGTCCCATTGCCGCACGAAATCCAGCAATTCGCTCACATGGGCGTCGGAGGGCAAGATATGCCCGTCCATTTGCTTGACGATATCCGACACGGCGACGAAAAGGTGGCGCTCGGCGCGAATTTCAGAGGGACGCGAGACCGGCGTGCCGCGGTCGATCAGGGTTATGAGGCTGCGCGCTCCTGTCGAGCGGACCATCTCGGGCACTCTCTCCAGCGAACAGACGTGTATGCGCGCCATAGCCAACCTTTTCAAACCTTGGGGGTGATCCTGTGCGAAACTATCGCGTTGGGTCAAAACTGTACCGCATCGCAGCAGCAACTTCACGCTTAAAAAACCGAGTTTTGGCTCGGGAAGGCGCTTGAAGCTGGATCTTTGCCGCGCAAATCCGTTAAGCTTTGCCGATCCTGCCGCTCAAACGCTTCAGCTCGGCCAGAAACCTCTCCGCTGCGAGCGTCGGCGGCCACGGCTCCCAGGCTTTTCCGCCGTAAATTGCGAGCAAAGGATCAATCGTCAGCGGCTCATGGGGAATGCGCAAAGTCGTGCGCACCTCTTGCTGCGTCCAACCAACGACGTGAACAGCCTCGGACGCCGCGGCGATTCGATCAGCCCTTTTGTGGGGTTTTTTGTCCGCGGCGGTCCAGGGGGCCAGGCCGTAACGGAGAGCGATGGCGGTTTCCAGCTTTTCGGTCAGCCGGCGATAGGCTTCCCCGAGGAAAGGCTTGACCACCGAGATGCAGTCAAATCCGAGCAGGCCTTCGTCGGCATCATGCAGCAACTCGCGCAGATCGGCTCGCGCGTCGTCGGTGTCGGCAAACCAGCGCCGGCGCAGCGCCAGAACCAGCAGAGAATGCTGGGCGACCGAAAGCGGCAGATCCCAAGCCGAATGACCGCCCCAGCGATATGTTCGGGCGAGCCCGATCGCAAGGTCCTGGTCTTCCCAGTCGAATGGCGTCGGGTTGAGGAGATCGAGCCGCTTGCCGGAGTAAAGCCGCACCCAAGCGCGGGTCGCCGCGCGGCTGGCGGCTTTAGGTTGCGGCGCGTTTTTGTCCATGCGCGATGCCTTGGCGGAACTGCGATCTGGCGTCAGGGCGAGGCTCGTTTGGCCAAAGCGGCGCATTCATCATGGCGCCAGCACGTGACGAGATGGTCGTTGACCATCCCCGTCGCCTGACAAAAAGCATAGACGATCGTCGGGCCGCAAAAGTTGAAGCCTTTGCTTTTCAGCTCCTTGGACATTTTCGCCGAGAGCTCCGTCTGCGCCGGGACCTCGCTCGCCTCGCGAAAGTCGTTCTGAAGCGGGACGCCGTCGAAAAAACCCCAAAGGTAGTTCGAGAACCCTTCGTCTTCCTGGATTTTGAGATAAGCCCGCGCCGACGTGACCGCGCCTTGGATCTTGGCGCGATTTCGGATGATGCCGGCGTTTTGCATCAGCGCCTCGATTTTGGCCGGCTTGTAGCGGGCCATCTTTTCTGGATCGAACTGATCGAAAGCTTCACGGAAAGCCTCGCGCCGCCGCAGAATCGTAATCCAAGAGAGGCCAGCCTGAAATCCGTCGAGGACGAGTTTTTCGTAAAGCGCGCGGTCATCGCGTTCCGGAACGCCCCATTCCTCGTCGTGATAGGCGAGCTGGACAGGGTCGCTTGCGGACCAAGGGCAGCGCGTTCTGTTGTCGGATGTCACAGGCAGCGCCTCAACCCGGCGCCATGACGTCGATCGGCATTTCTCCGGCTTTCACTGTCGCGCCCGTCGCTCGGGCATCCTCCAGCCGGTCGAGCCGCACCATAGCGAGACCTTCAAAGCGCGCTGTCGAGCCGACCTGACCGAGAGGCGCCCCTCCCGCCACGATCTGCGCGCCATGGGCCGGCGCATCGCCCTCGAAACGGAATTTCACGATCCGCTTCCGCGCCGAATTGCGATAATGCACCCGCGCGACCACCTCCTGGCCGACATAGCAGCCCTTCTTGAAATCGACGCCGTTCAGCCAGTCGAGATTGGCGTCTTGCACGAACGCGTCCCCGTAAATGAAATCGACTCCGCCTTTCGGCACGCCCGCCGCAATCCGGTGCGCCTCATAGCCGGAGTCATTTGCATCGGCGATTTTCGCCAGGAGATCGCGCGAAGCGATTAAGCGCATGCCCATGTTTTCAGCGCGCATGTCGCGGTAGAACACGGCGTCAACCCCAGACAGCGCCTCGCCTTGATAGATTGCGGCGACGCCAAAGGCCTCGGATTGATCCTCAATGGTGATTTTGGCGCGCAGCTTGTGCAGGTTGAGGCGCTTGGCGAGCTCGGCGCTCTGGTCGCGAACGCAATCGATCAAATAGCCGGCGTCAGCGCCTTCCGGCAGCGGGACCAGGAAAAAATCGAACATCAGCTTGCCCTGCGGCGTCAAAAGCGCGGAATAGCGGCTCTCGCCGGCGCGGATATCCAACACGCTATTGGTGACCAGTCTGTGCAGAAGCGCCGTGGCGTCGGCTCCCGCTACCTTGATGACGCCGCGGTCGGCGAGAAGGCATGCCTTATTTTCCATCAAAGATCCTCGACTTCTATCCTGCGCGACTTGTATGTGTTCCGCCATCGCCATATCGCAAGGCGCATCATACCAAGGGATGGACCTATGCCGCAAACCTTTGATCTCATTTTAAAAGGCGGCGTCGTGGCGGACCACAATGGCGTCGGCCCCCGGGACATCGGGGTCAGAGGAGGCAAGATCGCCGAAATCGGCGACCTTTCCCGGGCGAGCGGCGGGGAGACGATCGACGCCGCAGGCCTGACGATTCTGCCAGGGGTCATCGACACGCAGGTGCATTTTCGCGAGCCGGGCCTGACCCATAAAGAGGATCTCGAGACCGGGTCGCGGGCGGCGGTGCTTGGCGGGGTGACGGCGGTGTTCGAAATGCCGAACACCAATCCTCTGACGACCAGCGCAGAAGCCCTCGCCGACAAGATTTTCCGCGCCAAACATCGGATGCATTGCGATTTCGCGTTCTGGGTCGGCGGCACGGCGGACAATCCGCGTGATATTCCAGAGCTTGAGCGGTTGCCCGGCGCGGCGGGCATCAAGGTTTTCATGGGATCTTCGACGGGCTCGCTCCTGGTCGAGGATGACGCAGGCGTCGCTGCGATTTTGCGGCAAACCCGCCGGCGCGCTGCCTTTCATAGCGAGGACGAGCCGAGGCTCAACGCGCGGGAGGATCTGCGCGTTGAAGGCGATCCCTCGTCGCATCCGATTTGGCGCGATGAGATCGCAGCGCTGCAATCGACGCAGCGGCTGGTGCGGATCGCGCGGGAATGCCGCGCGCTGGTTCACGTGCTCCATATCTCGACCGCGGAGGAAATTGATTTCCTCAAAGATCATAAAGACATAGCCAGCATCGAGGTGACCCCTCATCATTTGACCCTGAGCAGCGACGATTACGCGAGGCTTGGGACGAAATTGCAGATGAACCCGCCGGTGCGCGACGCCCGTCATCGCGAACATATCTGGTGGGGCGTCCGCCAAAGCATCGCCGATATTCTGGGCTCGGACCACGCGCCGCATACGCTGGAGGAGAAGGCAAAACCGTATCCGCAGAGTCCTTCCGGCATGACGGGGGTGCAAACGCTTGTGCCGATCATGCTGGATCATGTCGCCGCCGGGCGGCTCAGCCTCGAGCGCTTCGTTGACATGACGAGCGCCGGTCCCGCGCGGCTATTCGGCATCGCGGGCAAGGGCCGCATCGCGGTCGGCTATGACGCTGATTTCACTGTCGTCGACCTGAAGCGGCGCCTTATCATCGAAGATCGATGGATCGGCTCGCGCTGCGCCTGGACGCCTTACGACGGGAAAGAAGTTTTGGGTTGGCCGGTCGGCGCGATTATCCGCGGCAGACGGGTCATGTGGGAAGGCGAGATCGCAACTCCGTCGCAGGGCGAGGCGGTGCGTTTTGGGCAGGCTCTATAGCGCGATCTTCTTTAGGGCCGGTTTTGGCGCGTTGAGGCGCCCTATAAATTCTTCAAAAATCCCGCAAAGCGCATCAATCCCTCAGGCCAGGGGCCGTGCCCGCTGTCGCTGTTGATTTGGCCGGAAAGGCCGGCGTCAACCAGCTCCGCGCCGAGGGCGCTGGCGAGTCGTTCGCTGTCGGCATAGGGCGCGTGCGGATCGTCGCGGCTGACGATGATGAGGCCCGGAAAAGGCAGCGGCTCGGCTTTCAGATCGGCGAAAGCCGGATCGATCGCCGGAAACGCCGCGAGTATTTCGGGGGACGGCGGCGCGACGAGGAAGGCGCCTTTGACTTTGGCGAGATCGCGCAAATGAGGCGCGGCATGGGCCACGACGATTGCGCCAAGACCATGCGCGACGAGGATTACGGGGCGCTCAGCGAGCTTCACCTCCTCGATGAGGCGGTCGCGCCAAGCCTCCAGCTTAGGCTGGTCCCAGTCCGATTGAATGACGCGGCGCGTCGTCGGAAGCTTGGCGTCCCAGCGCGTCTGCCAATGACCGGGACCCGCCCCGCCAAGCCCCGGAACGATGAGTATGTCGGCGTCGGCTGTCCGCATGGGTCAGGCCGAGGCCGCCGCAAGCGTTTTTGGCTGCGCGAGTTCTGCGACCAGGGCGTCGATGAAGGTCTCGTAGAGCTTTGCCTCGATGGCCTCGAACTCCGGCGCTCTTGCGGCGAAATTCGCGTCATGCGCGTTGAGTTCGCTCTCGACGTCGGACAGATGCTTTTCTTCCTCCATCAGCAGTCCGCTGATCCTGCCCGCCACGGGCGAAGCGCCAAGCGCGGTCTTATAAACGCCATAGACCTGCAAAGCGCGGCGTTCGACGAGCCACGTCACATAACAATAGACGAGCTTCGCCCGCTCGGCGTCGGGACGATCAGCGAAAGCTGCGTCGCAGGCGGCGTCGAGGTTCTGAAAATAGGCCTCGGCCTCGTCGCCGCAGAGCATGTTCTGCGGCGCATAGGTCTCAAATTCCGCGCCGCCGATTTTCAGCGCGAGCTTTTTCAAACCGAGCGCATGGCGGCCTTCCTCGAGCGCATGGGTAAGGATTTCGCTGGTCAGCACTTCGGCGCGCTGGCTTTTCACGATTTTGCGGAATCCGACATATTCGAGATAGGAGAATGTGTTCAGCCACCGCGCGTGGAGGGCATTGTCCGCGACGATTGCGCCGACCGAAGCCTCAAGGCGATTTTGTATAAGCATTGCGGTCTCTCTTGTTTGTCTTTTCGGGCTGGCCTTGGCGTCCGCCTCGGCTGGGGCGTCAAACGCGCCCGAAAACCCGCTCAAAGATGAAATCGACATTTTTTAGATGATAGCCGAGATCGAACAGCGTTTCGAGTTCCGCGCCGCTCAGCGCTTTGCTGACATCTGGATCGGCCCTCAAGAGGGTCAAAAAGTCGCCTTCCCCGCGCCAGACCGGCATGGCGTTGCGCTGGACCAGAGCGTAGGCGTCCTCGCGGCTGAGGCCTTTTTGCGTCAAGGCGAGCAGAACCCGCTGCGAATGGATGAGACCGCCGAGGCGATCGAGGTTTTTTTGCATGTTGGCGGGATAGACGAGCAGCTTGTCGATCACGCCCGTCAGCCGGCTCAAGGCAAAATCCAGCGTGATCGTCGCATCGGGCGCGATCATCCGCTCGACGGATGAATGCGAAATATCGCGTTCATGCCACAGCGCGACGTTCTCCATCGCGGGCAGCGCCATGCCGCGCACGAGACGGGCGAGCCCGGTCACGTTCTCGGTCAAGACCGGATTGCGCTTGTGCGGCATGGCGGAGGAGCCCTTTTGCCCTTCCGAGAAAAATTCCTCCACCTCCAGCACTTCGGTGCGCTGCAAGTGACGAATCTCGATCGCCAGCCGCTCCATCGAGGAGGCGATGACGCCGAGCGTCGCGAAGAACATGGCGTGGCGATCGCGCGGAATGATCTGGGTTGAGGAGGGCTCGACCGCGAGCCCGAGTTTTGCCGCGACATAAGCCTCGACGCGCGGGTCGATGTTGGCGTAGGTGCCAACGGCGCCAGAAATCGCGCAAGTGGCGATTTCCTTGCGGGCGTTGACCATTCGTTCCCGAGCGCGGGAAAATTCGGCGTAGGCTTGAGCGAGCTTTAAGCCAAAAGTCACGGGCTCTGCGTGAATGCCATGCGAGCGGCCGATCGTCGGCGTCAATTTGTGCTCGAAGGCGCGACGCTTCAGTGCGGCCAGAAGCGCGTCAATATCGGCGATGAGAAGGTCTGACGTGCGGGTCAGCTGCACGGCCAGACTGGTGTCGAGCACGTCGGACGACGTCATGCCCTGATGCACGAAGCGCGCGTCCGGCCCAATGAATTCAGCGAGATGGGTCAGAAAGGCGATGACGTCATGCTTGGTGACCTTTTCGATCTCGTCGATCCGCGCGACGTCGAATTGCACATGCCCCGCCTTGGCCCAGATCGCCTCGGCCGAGGATTTTGGGATGACGCCGATCTCAGCCAGGGCGTCGCAGGCGTAAGCCTCGATCTCGAACCAGATCCGAAACCGCGTCTGCGCGTCCCAGACGGCGACCATTTCGGGGCGGGAATAGCGGGGGATCATAGGCTGCGCTCGCAAATTCTTTGGATCGGAGCCCTAACACGCGGCGCGGGCGAAACGCAAAAGCTGGTTACGCCAAGTGTGGGCGATCAATTTGAATTGAGATTTTTGCCCTAACGCGGCGTTGGCTCGACGCCAAGCGGCGCGGGAAGCTCGTCATTTGTCTGCAAGCCGGCGATGACGGTTATTTCCAGGGCATGGGCCTGCCGCGGCTTTGGATGACCGGAATCAAGGGCGCTCGCTTAGCGCGGCGGGGTAAGCTTGGGCTGTTTCGACGCCTGACCGAGCGCTTGGCCGAGTCACCAGGTAAATGCCGAGCGCGACCGGTAGAATGCCCACTAGATCGAGCGCGACCACATGCTCTCCGAGGATCAGCCAAGCAAACAGCATTCCGAGCGGAGGCATCAAAAAGTGAAAAGAACTCGCCGCTGTCGCCCCACAAACCGTTAGCAGGTGGAACCACAACAGGAAGGCCAGTATCGACCCGCACAGCACAAGATAGACGAAAGCGCTCATCAGTCTGGGGCTCGGGACGATGTCATCGACGCTCGACAGCATCATCGCAAAGGGAGCGAGCGCAATTCCCGCGGATAGATTCTGAATGCCGTTTCCGATCCACAAATTGCCCTTGGGGGCGAAGAGCTTGAACAGAATCGTCCCGGCCACGATCGAGGCGAGCGAGGCCAAGGTGAACAGATGCCGTGCACGCTATCAGTCCCGACCCAAATGCGATGGGCGACGATGAGAGCGACGCCGACAATGCCGAGAAAAAGGCCCGCAACCTTCCGCCAGGTGAGGGCCTCGCCGAGGAACATCGACGCCAGTATGGCCGTAAAGACGGGATTGGCGCTAACGATCAGCGCTCCAAGACCTGCGGAGATCGTCTGTAGACCGATATAGCCGAGGCCGAGGTAGAGCGCATTATTTGCGACCCCGAGGATCGCGAACACGCCGATCTCGCGCAGGGATATTGGCCGACCGCCATGCCTTACGATCGAGAGCCCGAGGATCAAAACGCCGGCGAATATAAATCGTGCGGACAGGAAAATCAGCGGCGGACAATCCGTCACGCCGATCTTGCCGGCCACGAAAGCCAAGCTCCAGAGGAGGCAGAAGCTGCCGATATAGATCGGCAACAAATTGGCGCCGCCGGGCGTCTGGACGGACGACGAGAGGGACATGCGATTTCTCCTTTCGCCCAATATGAGTTCGCCTCTTTCAATTTAGAAATTAAATGATAAAATCATAATCAGTTGGAATTCGAATGGATTTGAGCATGCTCGATCTCGAACTTTTGCGAAGCTTCGTATCGGTTGTGGATGCTGGCGGTTTTACCCGCGCCGGCGAGCGCCTCCACCGTACGCAATCGACTGTTAGCCAGCAGATTAAGCGGCTCGAGGATGATGTCGGTCGGCCGCTGTTGAGTCGGATCGGCAAGCAGGTCACGCCGACTGACGACGGCGAACGCCTATTGTCTTATGCGCGGCGGATTCTGTCGCTTGCCGAAGAAGCCCGCGATGTACTGACCCGTCCCGCCCAGGACGGCGCTGTGCGGCTTGGCATTCCGGAGGATTTCGCTGCCTATCGCCTGACCGAACTGCTGGCGAGTTTCGCACGATCGCGACCAGGCCTGCGGCTCGCCTGGCACATGGCTTATTCGAGTTCCAGTTTAGCGGGCGTTCAAGCCGCGATCGCGGCCGGTCTTGGTCTTGGCATCCTCTCCGACATCGCCATCCAGCCAGAGCATCGCGTGCTGACGGCAAAGGATGGCTTCGCGCCGATCGACAAAACAGAGGTGGCGCTAGTGGCTACCCCGGAGGCGAGCCTTGCGACGCTGCGCCTTGCCGATAGTCTCGCGGAATTCTGCAGTTCGGTGCAGGCGGAGGCCGCATAGCTCGCTGTTCCATTCGCGAGTGAGTTCGGGAAAGGGGCACTGGCCATTTTACCCAAAACGCCCGCGCCAGCTTGGCAGAGCGCCCGGAAAGGGCAGCGCTTCAGCCTCAAAGATTGCGCGGGCGATGGCGCGCGCGAGACAATCGGCGGCGCGCATGCCGATTTCGGTCTGATCGCGCAGCGTCGGGATTTTCTGCGCCGCGCCGGTTGCGGCGGAAAAAATCGTATCGCCGTCCATCGCCGCATGAGTGGGGCGCAGCGCGTGCGCCATCCCGTCATGCGCCATGATGGCGAGGCGCTTGGCCTCGGCTTTGGTCAGCGCGGCGTCGGTGGCGACGACCGCGATGGTGGTGTTTTCTGGGTCCACGCCCTTGATGCGGAAGTCTTGCTGATCATGTGGCCACGGCGAGGGCCAGCCAACGCCGCCGAACTCGTCGTCTTGCTCATAGGGCGCGGCCCAGAAATGTGGACCATCGCCGATCGTCGCGCAGCCGACCGCGTTCACCGCGACGAGCGCGCCGACGCGAAAGCCGCTTGAGGTTGTGGCGCTCGCCGAGCCGAGGCCGCCCTTCAGATTGGCGGTGGTCGCGCCGAGGCCAGCGCCGACGTTGCCGAGCGCGAAATCGTGCGTCGCGGCGGCCGCCGCCTGATAGCCAAGATGCCAATAGATCGGCTCGCGGCCGAAATTTTTATCGCCGCCATTCAAAAGGTCGAATAAAACGGCGCCCGGCGCAATCGGGACTTTGATGCTCCCGACGGGAAATCCGCGGCCGCGCTCCCGCAGAAACGCGAGCGCGCCGCCGACCGAGTCGAGCCCGAAAACGGAGCCTCCCGACAGGATGAGCGCATCGACCCGCTCGACAGTCATTCCGGGTTCGAGCAAAGCCGCATCGCGGACGCCCGGCGCTCCGCCATGCACCGCGACCGAGGCGATAGCCGGCTCGTCGAATACGAGGGCCGTGACGCCGGAGGCGAGCTTTGCATCCTGCGCATTGCCGACGCTAAGGCCCGGAATGTCGGTAATGAGATTTTTCAATGCGGCTCCTTCGGGCGGAGACTCACGAAGCGCTGAACCGATTGACGATCTCATGGGCGAGCTTGCCCCCCTCGGCGAGAAAGCGGCCGATGACGATTTGCGCATTGGGCGTACAGACGCGGTAGGATTGCTCGTAATCGTGGAAGCTGCGGTTGAAGGTTCCGGCGAGCCGTTCCTTGCGGTAGGCGGTCTTGGCTTCCGCCTCCAGAAATTGCTGCATTTTTCCGCGCCAGTCGTCCGTGGAGCCGCAGAGGTCGCCAAGATAGGCGAGGGCCCCGAGGATTTCGGCGAGCCTCAGAGCCTGCGGCTCGTAGGGCGGCGGCGGGGGCTCCGAAGCCGGAGCGTCGGGATTGCTCGGCGCGGAATCGGGCGACTCTGTCTTCGCTGCGTCGGTCTTGGCCGGGGCGCTTTTCGCGCCGTTCTTGCCGGTTGAGTTTTTGGCGTTCTTGCCGGGGGAATGGTGATGCGGCCCCGTCTTCGCGAGACGATCATGTTTCGCTGACTCATGCGTAGCCGCAAGCGCGGGGCAAACCGCCGCCGAAAGCGCGGTCCCCAAGGCGGCCCAGCGCAGAATTTTGAGGCGCGCGATCGCCTTCACCATCGGCTCCGCCTGTTGACCAAGCCCGCAAGCCTAAGCGATTCCATGACAAGTTGAAACTGGAGCTCCAAATCTTGCATGATCACGCCAAAATCCCCGACTTCAGCGCGGCGGCCGCCGCAACGACGTCGCCGGTATGGGGCGTACAATGGAGTTCCGCCAGCCGCGACGGCTCGGCCCAGATGATTGCGCCGGCTTCCGGCCCTTCTGCGCCTTCCCCAGCGATCCATTCGCCGACGAAGGAGGCGATTACATAATGGCGCTTGATCCTGCCGGCCTCGTCGCGCTCAATCGATTCCACATGGCGATTGAACTGAATAATCCGCGCTTCGACCTGCACCTCCTCCCGCAACTCGCGCAACGCCGCCTCGCTCAGAGTTTCGCCAACCTCGACGAGGCCGCCCGGCAGCGAGAACGCGCCAACGAACGGCGGCCGGGTGCGCGTCGCGAGCAAAACCTTGCCGGCGCGGAAGACGGCGAGACTTACTGCGAGCAAGGGAGAGGGCGGATAGAGCCGCGCCGGGCTCGATTGACCGTCAAGGGGAATGCCGGTTCCGGTCACGGATAGAGGCGCTCCTTGCGCCAGGCGTCATTTGGCGTCTCGCGTCGAAATGCGATCCTATCGTGCAAACGAAACGCTCCGTCGGACCAGAACTCGAGATAGACCGGCGCAATCCGGTACCCGATCCAGTAGGGCGGCCGGGGAATCTCGCCAAAACCGAATTTCACGGCGTATTTCGCGACCGCCGCCTCGAGGGCGAAGCGGCCTTCGAGCGGCCGGGATTGCTGGCTCGCCCAAGCCCCGATCCGGCTTTGCAAGGCGCGGCTGGCGAAATAGGCGTCAGCCTCGCTGTCGGAGACTGGCTCGACGGGTCCGCGCAACCGGACTTGCCGGCGCAGCGACTTCCAGTGCAGCACTGCGGCGGCTTTCGGATTGGCCTGCAGCTCCTGGCCCTTGGCGCTTTGCGCATTGCTATAGAACACAAAGCCCGACGCATTCGCCTCTTTCAGCAACACCATGCGAACATCGGGCAAGCCGTCGGCGTCCGAGGTGGCGAGCGCCATGGCGTCTGGATCGTTCGGCTCGCTTCTTTTGGCGTCCTCGAGCCAGGATGCGAATAATTCGAAAGGGTCGGCCGCCTCGGTAAAGTCACGCGCCGTTAACTTGTTCAAGGGTACAGCTCCATAAGGGCAACTTTTTCGCGAGCGATAAAACTGTGATAGGAAAGCTCGTGCGCGGCGATCATCCATATAACCCCATCTTCCGATCTTATACAGCCGGCGGCCAGTGTTGCAGCGGGCGCCGGTCTGTGAGCACTTCCGGTTTCGCGGCGGCTCGCGCCCGGATGAGGTGGGTTTTCTTGGCTTGTCTGGTCGGCCCTTTGGGCGGATGCTCGATGTCCATGCCGATCGCCCCTCTGACGAGCTCGAACGACGATGCGACCGACTCCATTCCGAGTTCGTCTCTTGAGCGCCTGCTCGACGCGGAGGATTGGCGCAGGGCCAAGGCCGCTCTCTCGACGGCGCTCGACCCGCAGGGCAATGGCGCTCCCGTCGTCTGGGACAATCCGCAATCCGGCGATAAGGGGTCCTTCACGCCGACCGGCAAAGCCTATCCTTCGGACGGCAAGATCTGCCGGGCCTTCAGCAGCCAGATCAGTCGCAAAAGCGATGAACAATCCATGCAAGGAACCGCCTGTTCGGGTAAGGCAGGCGAATGGACGGTTTTGGAGATCAGCCCCCCACCCAGGGGCTAAATCCCCGATCGACACAGCCTTAGGCGCGGCGATAAAATGCGGCAAGCCTTGCGCTGGACCTGACGATTCACCAAATTCGGGGAGAGACATGGGCGTTGGCGCCGGTCCATGGGCGAGCGCAGGAGTGGGCTCAATCGATGCGTGATCCATATATTATTTTAGGCGTTCCAAAATCCGCCGACGCGGCCGAGATCAAGAAAACTTTTCGAAAACTCGCGAAGAAATTTCATCCTGATCAGAGCAAGGAGCCGAAAGCGAAAGAGAAATTCGCCGAGATCAGTTCGGCCTATGAGATTTTGGGCGACGAAAAAAAGCGGGGCGCTTTCGACCGCGGCGAAATCGACGCCGAGGGAAAGCCGCGTCATCCGGGTTTTGAAGGATTTGCTGCGGGCGGGGCTGGGTCTCGCGCCAATGCCGGAGCAGGTCGCGGCTTCGAGCATTTCGAATTCAACTTTGGCGGGGGGCGCCCCGGCGGCCAGCGCTTTGACGCAAGCGACATTTTCGGCGATCTTTTTGGCGCGCCCGGAGGCCGCAGAGGCGCGCGCGGACCTTCAGCTTCGGCGCCGCCGCCGCGCGGCGAGGATGTCGCTGCGAGCGTGACCGTTGGGCTGGCCGAGGCTGTAAAAGGCGGAACGGCGCGCGTCACCCTGCCGAGCGGACGCACGCTGGACGTCTCCGTGCCTGCCGGAATCGAGGACGGCAAGCAGATTCGCCTGAAACGGCAGGGGCAGCCGGGCATGGCCGGAGGCGAGCCAGGCGACGCCATCATCACGGTGAAGATCGCCAAACATCCCTATTTCCGCGTCGAGGGGCGCGATTTGCGGCTTGATCTGCCGGTTGCATTGTACGAGGCCGTCCTCGGCGCCAAGGTCAATGCGCCAACGCTCGATGGCGCTGTGGAGCTCGCCGTTCCGGCAGGCTCGAACGGCGGCCGCACTTTGCGGTTGCGCGGCAAAGGCCTGCCCAATCCGCAAGGCGGCGCGGGCGATCTTTTGGTGACGCTCCGCATTGTTTTGCCGGACGAGCCCGACGCCGAATTGCAGGAGCTGATGCGCACATGGCAAAGCAAAAAAACCTATAATCCGCGCAGCGACTTGAGTTGAATTCATATTAAGGGACGCGCGTGCGACGCCTGATCGTCGAAGAGCCCTATTCTAAATCGGCTTTGCTGAGCCGGCGTCTGGCTGCGTTCGCCGTCGCTGTCGCTCTCGTCGGCGTGGTCGTGGCGCGCGGCGGGATCGACCCGCCGGCGGCGCTCGCTGTTTTGGTCGGATCGATCGGCCTCGCCGCCGGCGCGATTTTATGCGCTCTGCTGGCCTTCGCGGTGATCTGGCGCACCGGACGCCAGGGCGCTGGGCAAGCCGCCGCCGGCTTGTTTCTAGCGCTCGCGCTCCTTGCCTATCCGGCCTATCTGTCCGCGACGGCGATGCATCTGCCAAGGCTTGCGGATTTGTCGACGGATATCGCCGATCCTCCGGTCTTTTCAGCCTCGCGCGTGGCCCAGGCCGCGCGCGGGGGAACCACCCCGCCGAGCGTGCCGCCCGCGATGCGCAAGAGGCAGGCGCAGGCCTATCCGAAGATCCAGCCGATCCTGCTCGATCTTGATGCCGAGGAGTCTTTCGCCGCAATCCTTAAAGCCGTCTCCGCGAGCGGCTGGCGGCTCGTCGAGTCGACTCCGCCGGGCCAAGGCCGCACTGGTCTTGGGCATGTAGACGCCATTGCGCGCAGCATGATCATGGGCTTTCCGTGCGACATCACGATCCGGATTCGTCCGATCGCGGATCAAACGCGCATCGACATCCGCTCCGCGTCGCGCTTCGGCCCTTATGATTTCCGCGCCAATCAGCGCAATATCGCGACATTCGAAGCAGCGCTTGAGGCCGTAGTCGACAAGAACTGATCGGCCGAGCGAAACAACGCGCCGAGCGTCGCCGGCCCCTCGACCTTGATGAGCCCTCGCGCAGAAAGATCCTCGAGATGGGCGAAGATCGATAGTCCTGCAGCGAACCGCAGGGCTGGGTCGATGCCCTCATAAACGCGGGCGACGATCTTCGCGATTGTCGCGTCGCCATTTCTGACGCTGGACAAGATGGCCTGTTCGCGTTGGCGGCGGTGATGGGCGAGAGCGCGGACAAAACGTTGCGGCTCATTGACCGGGCCGCCATGTCCTGGCCAGTAAATCCGGTCATCCCGCGAACGCAGTTTCTCAAGCGAAGCCATATAGTCGCGCATCGAGCCATCCGGCGGCGCGACGACGGAGGTCGACCAGGCCATGACGTGATCGCCCGAGAACAGCGCATTCTCCTGCGGCAGAGCGAACGCCAGATGGTTTATCGCATGACCGGGAGTTTCGACGCAGGTAAGGGTGAAATTTGCGCCTTCGAACGCCTCGCCCTCGCGAAGAATTGCGTCGGGCGCATGGTCCAAATCATGCGCCGCATCGAGCCGAAATTCGCTCGCCCCGTCGTCCGGAAGCCGGTAAGGCGCGCAGCCGATAATCTTCGCTCCCGTCGCGAGCTTCAGCGCGCGCGCGCCGGGCGAATGATCGCGGTGCGTATGGGTCACGAGGATCGCGGCGACGGTCTCGCCGCGCAAGGCCTCGATCAATGCGGCGATGTGGTCTGGCTTGTCTGGACCTGGATCGATGACCGCGACCCGTCCCGAGCCAACGACATAGGTGCAGGTTCCGGTGAACGTCATCGGTCCGGCGTTGCCGGCTACCATGCGGCGGACAAGAGGCGAGAGCCGGACGAGTTCGCCGGGCGCGCCGTGGAAAGAGCGGTTGAAGGGAATATCCTCGGGTTGTGTTTGAACTTCTTTGTTCATCAACGGATCTTAGGGTTTTTTTCGCTGCGGACCAAAGCCGGCTGGCTGGCCGTGCGCTCAGATCCCAGGATGTCCTCCATAATTGCGATCTTCCCAGTAGCCGCCTTCGCCAAGATCTAGTCTCGTATGCAGCAAAAACTCCTACAAGATTCAACAACGGGAAAAATGTGATTTTTTTTTAGACGGTTTCTGGGGAAGAATGTTCTTGCTGGGGCACTGGGTCTCGGCAATTGAGGAGTAAATCCCATGCGGAAACTTACACTCATCGCGACGACGGCTTGTTTTCTTGGCGCTCAAGCCCTGATGGCGGCGCCGATTCCAAGCGCGAGCGGAACGGTCATGTCCAGCAATGACGGTCTCATCGTCACTGTCGCCCACCATAAGCATAAGAATATGAAAAAGGTTATGAAGAAACAAGGAGGAGGCATGTAGCGATCAGGCCGCGCCGCCCGACGGCCGGCGAAGGCTGGGAGCTATGGCTAATTTGTTTGCGAATGTTGGGTGCGTTGCATGAACGGCGCACCCAATCTTTGTCGCCTGGAAAGCAATTTAACCACTTTCGTGGACACAACGACGAAGGACGCAATCGCCAGAGCGTGGGGCTACCTCGCTGCGAGGCTAATGAAAATTGCGACCCTTCGGCAGAACGCGCATGACATCGCCGCTCGCCTCGGCCGGCGACGCTCTGTAGGACAAGAGGCTGTCGCCAAAGAGGCTTGGTTGCGGATCGCCATCGTTTGGTCGCTTGACCTCATCGGCGCGGGCGAGGATCGAGATCTCCCCTCCTTGGTTCGATAGCAGCGCTAGAAGAGGCGTCAAATCTTCGGCGCGCTCCATCACCACATGGATCACGTCAGCCTCAATCTGCAAACGTCCAGTCACCGCAATGAAACGGGCGCCGATGACGATCGGGCGCAAAGCCTCAAAGGTTTTTGCCCAGATGATGACGTTGGCGGTTCCGGTTTCGTCTTCGATCGTCAGGAAGATAACTCCTCTGGCGGAGCCTGGGCGCTGACGCACGAGAACGAGGCCGGCGACGCTCACGCGGGCGCCGGAGCGTTGCGTCCTGAGTTCTTCGGCGCGCAGGATCTTCTTTTGCGTCAGTATTTTGCGCAGAAAAGCAACCGGATGCGCTTTCAAGGAAAGCGACAAATGACGATAATCCTCCACCACATGCTCGCTTAGCGGCATGGCGGGAAGCCTCGCGTCGGCTTCGATCGCGCGCCAGCTGAGATCTTTCAATAACGGCAGATCGTCTTTGTCGCCGGCGCGGTTGAGGCCGCGCACCGCCCACAGCGCCTCGCGCCGATCGAGCCCCAAGGACCGAAACGCATCGGCGCTCGCCAGAATTTCGAGCGCGCCCGGCGAGAGCTTGGTGCGAAGCCACAGATCGCGAATTGAATCATAGCCCCCTCCGCGCAGGGCGACGAGCCGCGTCATGTCAACCTTGTTCAGCTCGCTGATCTGACGAAATCCGAGCTGGATTTTATGCGTCGAGAGGATTTCGCCTTGCATCGACGCATGGCGCGAATGCAGCGGCAAAGAGTCCGATCCGGCTGCGAGCGTCGAGTCCCAATTGGAGAAATTGACATCGACTTCTTTGATCTCGACGCCATGTTCGCGGGCGTCGCGCACGATTTGCGCCGGCGCGTAAAATCCCATCGGCTGGGCGTTGAGCAGCGCGCAGGCGAAGACGTCAGGATAGCGGCATTTCATCCAGGCGGAAGCATAAACGAGCAAGGCGAAGGAGGCGGCATGGCTCTCGGGAAAGCCATATGTGCCAAAGCCCTCGATCTGTTTGAAACACCGCTCGGCGAATTCGCGCGGATAGTTTTTCGCGACCATGCCCTCCACCATTTTTTCGCGAAATGTGCCGATCGTGCCGGTATGTTTGAATGTCGCCATGGAGCGGCGCAATCGATCGGCCTCAGATGGCGTAAAGCCGGCGGCCACGATGGCGATCCTCATCGCCTGTTCCTGAAACAAAGGCACGCCGAGCGTTTTCTTGAGCACCTCCTTAAGTTCCGGTGATGGATAGATTTCTGGCTCGAGACCCTGCCGCCGGCGCAGATAGGGATGCACCATATCGCCCTGAATGGGGCCCGGCCGGACGATCGCGACTTCGATGACGAGATCGTAGAAATCCTTAGGCTTGAGCCGCGGCAGCATCGACATTTGCGCGCGGCTCTCGATCTGGAACACGCCGATCGTATCCGCGCGCGAAATCATTGCATAGACCGCTGGTTCTTCGGAGGGCAGCGCATCTAATGTCAGAGCCTTACCGTAATGTTCCTTGATCAGGTCAAAACCTTTGCGGAGGCACGTCAACATGCCGAGCGCCAATACGTCAATTTTCAAAATGCCGAGCGCATCGAGATCATCCTTGTTCCATTCGATAGTGGTGCGATCCTCCATTGCGGCATTCATGATTGGGACGACCTCATCGAGCCGCGAACGAGTGATGACGAAGCCGCCGGTATGTTGCGAGAGATGGCGCGGGAAGTCGATGAGCTCTTCAGCAAGCCTCAGAACCTGTGCGAGGCGCGCATCCGTCGGATCAAGCCCTGCGCGGCGCGTTTCTTTGGCGGTGACGCTGGTCGATGAACGGCCCCAGATCGTATCGGACAAAACGGCGATGACGTCCTCGGAAAGTCCGAACGCTTTGCCGACTTCGCGAATGGCGGAGCGGGCGCGATAGGTGATGACGGTCGCTGTCAAGCCCGCGCGCGCGCGGCCATAATGTTCATAGATATATTGCATGACTTGTTCGCGCTTCTCATGCTCGAAATCGACGTCGATGTCGGGCGGCTCGCCGCGATCAGCCGAGATGAAGCGTTCAAACAGCAGACTGTGAACGACCGGATTGACCTCGGTAATGCGCAGACAATAACAGAGCGTCGAATTGGCGGCGGAACCGCGCCCCTGACATAGAATTTTTTCGTCCCGTGCGAAGCGCATAATGTCGTGGACGGTTAAAAAATAGGGCGCGTAATTGAGTTCTTCGACAAGTTTCAATTCATGCGTGATTGCGGTCTCGACGGTTGACGGAACGCCGTTCGGATAGCGAAATTTTGCTCCCTCGCGCGCGAAAAACTCCAGAGCCGCCTGAGGGGTTGGAAAACCTTCGCGCAATTCTTCGGGATAATCGCCGCGCAGTTCATTGAGGCTGAAGCTGACGCCTTCGAGAAATCGCAGCGTCTCAGCGATCGCCTCCGGCGCATCGCTGAAGAGGCGAGCCATTTCGCCGCCGCTTTTAAGATGGCGCTCCGCATTGGCTTGAAGATGCAAGCCAACCGCATCGAGCGTTACGCCTTCCCGGATGGCGGTCAGCACATCCTGCAAAGCGCGCCGCTCTGGCGCATGCATGAGCACATCGTTGATGGCCAGAAGCGGAAGTCCGGTTTTACGTGCAAGGGCGATGCGGCGCGCAAGATCGCGGCGCATTGCGGAGCCGTATGTCATCGATGCGGCGAGCCACACGCGGCCTTCCGCAGCCTTGCGAAGACGTTGGAGCAAAGGCGCCGGGTTGGCGTCAACGAGCGTTAGCTTGCGCTGCGCATCGTATAAATCGGCATGGATTTTCGCAGCCAGCTTGGCGTCGTCTTTGGCCTCCCATGTGCTGCCCGGCATGACGATCAGTTGTTGGCCTTGCGCCGCCTCAACGAGATCATCGATGCGAAGGAGACAGATTCCTTTTTGCGCGCGAGCGTTGCCGCGCGTCAGCAGCCTCGTCAGGCGTCCATAAGCGGCGCGATCGCGCGGAAAGCTCAAAATGTCGGGCGTCCCATCGCAAAAGACGAGCCTTACGCCGCTCACCACGCGAAAGTCTTCTTTCTTGTGGGCTTTGGCGAAGTTATAAGCGCGGACGATGCCGGCTAGCGAATTGCGATCGGCTATGCCGATGCCTGCGAGACCTGAAGCCATGGCTGCGGCGACGAGTTCTTCGGGATGCGAGGCGCCGCGCAGAAACGAAAAATTCGTCGTGACCGCAAGTTCGGCGTAGCCCGCGCTCATGTGAAGAATCCGTGCATAAACCAGCGCGGCTGAATTGTTTCGCTTGTGAAGAGACCTTCGCGAAACAGCCAGAATCTTTGGCCGTCAGTATCTTCGGCGCGGAAATAATCGCGCGTGAGCGCCGCCTCATTGCGCCACCATTCGGGCGCGATCCGCTCCGGTCCTTCGAGCGCCGCCACCTCATGTAGGACGCGGCGCCAGCGAAACCGCAGCGGCGGTCCATCGGGCACGCCGGCGATGGCTTCGATTGGTTCTGGCCTTTGCAGAAGCCGGATCGGACGCGAGGGAAGATGTTTCGCATCAATGCCGGCTTCGTCGTCAAGGGCTGCAGGCGCCATAGGGAATGCGTGAAACTCTCCCAGCGCCGGTTTTGTCTGGCGCTTCCCCCGAAAGTTCCGGGTCTGCGCTAAAGCTGTTTGACGCAGATGGGCGGGCGTTGCGATGACGGCGAACTCGGGCGCATGGGTGGCGTTGAAGGAGAGCCGCGT
The DNA here is from genome assembly GCA_037200525.1 of Methylocella sp. Classification (NCBI taxonomy): domain Bacteria; kingdom Pseudomonadati; phylum Pseudomonadota; class Alphaproteobacteria; order Hyphomicrobiales; family Beijerinckiaceae; genus Methylocella; species Methylocella sp. The sequence goes on from JBBCGG010000001.1 coordinate 1,394,183, forward strand.
CACGCGCCGCAATCCCAATCGCGCGCCAAGCCTGTCGATAAGATCGGCGAGATCGGCATCGTCATTTGCATCAGTCCAGCCGGTCTGCTCGGGGTCCTTGCGTTCGATCGCGAGGGCTGAAAGACGGATGACGTCGAAGCCATAGCCTGCGTCGAATGGGTCGTCGTCGTTAGCGGCGCTGATGGCTTCGATGCGTTCGCGAAATAATTTCGCGATGAGGCCAGCCTCGCGCAAGGGCCGGCTTGTTCCGACCTCGAAATGTTTGACGAGGCCATCGACGCGAAACAGGCTGACTTCGAGCCGCCGCGCGCCTTCGCCGTGGCGGGTAAGCAGCGCTGACAAATCATGCGCGAGCGAAAAGATTGAGGCCTCGATATCTTCGCGGCGCGAAATGCCGTCAAGGAAACGACGCTCCGCTAGAAAGGCCGGCGCCTCGAAACGCGGCGATATGGGATTCTTTGCGCGGGCCAGCAATCCATCGAGCCTTGCATAAAGATAAGTTCCGCAGCGGGCGGCGATCGGCGCGCGCGGCCGCATCATGATGTCGCCGATCCGGCGCAACCCAGCCTCCGCGAGAGCTTGGATGGTCCTTGCATCGAGCCGCAAGGCGGCCAGCGGCAGATCGGCGAGGCGATGCGAGAGGTCTTTTTCATCAAGATCAGGCGGCAGAATGCGGCTATTTCCGTAGCGGGCCAAAGCCCACGCCGCTTCGGGCGTTGGAGCCAAAGCAGCTTGCGCGTCGAAACCCTGGGCTTTGAGGCGGGTTTCGATTTCGGCGAGAAGGCTCGCCTCGCCGCCGAACAAATGCGTCGCGCCGCTCACGTCGAGCATCACGCCATCTGGCGCATTGAGGGCCGCAAGAGGAGTAAAGCGGCGGCACCAATCGGCGATATGCTCCAGCATTTGCGATTCGGCGTCGGGGTCGGCATCGGCGCAGATCAGAGCGGGATGCATGGCGCGCGCGTCGGGCAGGCTCATGCCGGGTTTGAGGCCCAAGATTTTGCCGCGCGCATCGACGGCGGCGAGCCTTTGCTCGCTGTCAATCTTGGCGATCGTCGCCAGCGGCGCGTCAGGCGGTTTGGCCAAGCCTTGCGCGCGCATCTGCCGCATAACCCGATCGGTAGCGAGCGTGGGGAGAAAGAGGGAGAGGAAACGCGTCACGGAAACAGGCCTCTTCATGATCCCAGAGAATGGCGATGAGCTTGTCGCGATCGAAACTGAAACGCTCCGGGCCGGCGCGCGCCTTGAGGATGCGGACGGACCAGCAGGCAAGGCCCGGCAAGGGCAGGCCTCGCGCGGCGGCGGAAGCGGCGGCGCAAGGCTTGGCGCGGGAAAAAATCTCAAATCGGGTTTGCGCGCTTGAGGAAAGCGCATTCGCGCCTCCCGCCATCCCGGCCGCAAGCATCAGGCCGACGCCGCCGCTGGTTTGCGCCGCCAGGGCGAGGCGGCGGGAGGCGGCGAGGCCATAGGTTTTCTCAAGGCTCCATATTTCGCCGATCACGACGGCCGCCGCGCGGCATTTCAAGGCCTCCTCCATGGTCCATAGGCTGTCTTTCGCATTCAGCGTATGGATGAGAATGAGGCGCCCCGGATCAATGCCGTGCAGGGCGAGTCCTGGCCCATAAGGCGCGCCGGTCTCCAATTCTGCGAAATCCTCGACGATCCAGATGATGGTGGAGCGGCTCGCGGGCGCGTTGGAGGCGAAACGGGCCGAGAGAGCCAGAGCGAAGCCGCAGGCGGCCGCGCTATCGCCGGGACGGCCCGGCGCGATCTCGTGCAAGGCGCCGCGATTAAGGCCGCCATGCAGCATCCTGTCGAGGCTGAGGTTTTCGCCTAAGCTCATTCGCGCATCGGAAGGCTGCGTCTCCGCAGTCTCGATCCAGGCGATTTTTTGGCGCAAAAAATCCAGCCGCTCCGCTCTGCCGCCCAGCGACATCGGCCTTTCTCCGTGTTTACATTATGCGTTAGTTCGCTGTTTGTTCTAGTCTTGTTCGAGCATGAGAGTCAAGACTGCTCATCAAGCGATCAGTCCCTATTCAGCCGAGGGCTTAAATCTCTCAAGCAACCAGGCGGCTATCAGCACGAACGCATTTTGCGGGTGATTTCCCTCTTTAAAGAAGGCCCAGCATAAGATTTGAGGTAAACAGCAAGGTAATCAGGTTTGGAGGGGCGGGGCGTATATTAGAGGCTGATCACAGTATTTTGAGGCCTGCAAAAATTGGTAGCGGTGCGACAAAGCATGCTGCGGCGGGCGATGATGGCGGATTGGGCGCGGTATTTGGGCGGGTGATTGAGGTCCATTATCAACGCTGCGGTCGCCTCACAGGAACATCGCTGATACCAAGAGCCGCCGGTTGTAGACTTGGACGCGACCTTTTGTCCTGCCGACTGACATTCATTTGACGGACGTGCGGGATCTCATCGATTCGCTTTAGCGCGACACAAGGGGAGATCCTTTGCCTCAATGCCCGACCATCAGTTGCCGCGCTCCCGACTCGGCGCAAGAGAAAATAACCGCAACGACTCTCGCCGGTGTGGGCATTGTCGCAAGTTGGACGCATCACGCCCGACGATGCAGCAACTGCCACTGCGTTTATTCGCTCGATGGCCCGAACAAGACAGTTCGAGGCTATCTCGATAGCTTCATCATCGGCGGCGGCTGGCTACCGATCCATGCTCGCCTGACCTAAAAGTTGAAAAGGCCTGTTCGACGTGGCGATGCGCCGGAAAAGCGGCGGGCGATGATGGCGGATTGGGCGGCGTATTTAACCGCCTAGCGTTGGATGATCAGGATCGTGGCGTCGCCACACAAAATGGCCGGGGAAGGAAACGCCTTCCGATTCGAAGCCGAGTTTTTGCAACAACCTCTCCGAATGGTCGTTCCTAGCCTCGGCCTTCAAGAAACCTATTTGAGAAAGAGTTTTGGCCTTTTTGACTAATGCTGGACCGATGATCCTTTCCCCGCGCCAACGTCGCGCCGAGACGATATATTGCATCCATAAATGCGGCGGACGATCGTCGAGAATCAAAATTCCGGCCAAGCCATAACGATCGCGAACAACCCATATTAAATCGAACTGAAATTTGTCCTCGCGCAAAAATCTCAAGCGCTCTGAACTGTTGCTGCGTGCGGTATAGTGCGGCTTCATGCGTATGTCTTTTTTGCCCGACATCCAAAGGGCGTCGACACGCGCAAGGTCGCGCTCTTCAGCGAGGCCAGGCTTGCTGATGCTCATATTGAATTTTCAGGATCAGAAGATTTGGCATTGCCTTTTTTACGCCTCGACGCTCTGTCCGTTTGACCCTGGCCGAGGGTCGGTAAAAGAGGTCGTTCAGGCCATGATCCTTTATCCCTACCAAGATGAAACCAAATAACACCCGCGAATTTCGCAAGCGTGTCGGCGCACATCCGATACCACCGGAGTTCAAGCAAAAGTTCTTTCTCGTGAAGCTTTATTGCGCGCGGGTTGCCCGCATAAATGTCGGGCAATACGACCATTTCTCCCGTTCGCATGTATTTGCCGACTAACATGGGCGCATGGATCGCATCGTTTCGCCGAAACCCGAGATCATCGACATTTTTTATTAGCCATTTGAGATCGGCTATCGCTTTAGGATGCACCTTTGAATCGATCGCTCCAGGCGCTTGATAAGCCGCTTTTAGGATGTCACGCTGAGTTTTGTCGCTCATGAGTGAATGCCAAATCGCCCGCGAGATGTTCACATTATTCCGGCTGATAATTCGTGAGAAAATTTCGCCCAGCATGTTGTGCAATCCGTTCCATGCTCGCGTGAGACGTCCAATTTCTAATGCGTAGGGCGCGAACGCATTATCTATTTGTCGAGCCGTTGGGCGACGCGGCTTTTTGGTAATGCCTGGCATTTAAGTTCTCCGAGGACGGCCTCGCGATCAAAAAAAAGCCGCCCTCGAAAGGGCGACTCTTTATGACTCTTTGATGGCATTTTTATTATGCAGCTTCCACTCGGATTCGACCGGCGCGCTGTTTTGCTTCCGAAATGTGAATATCAACGTCTCGCCCGAGTTGGACAAGCATATGAATCAATCGATCGGTAGAAAACCCCTTCAATCTCCCACGCAAAAGATTCGAAACTTTGGCCTGATCAGTCCCGATTAATTTTGCGGCCTCCATTTGGCTGATATTTTTTTCTTGAATTGTAGCGGTGATGGCATGCGCGATGCGAACTTTGAGCATGTCTTCTTCAGAGCAAGGCAGGCCAAGATCAGCAAAGACGTTCCCGCTGCTGTCGATTACCCCTTCGGCAGTTTCAAGCTCCTTTGCCATGTGATGTTCCTCTTCTCCCACTTTCTAGGTAGCGTGCGGCATAGTCCTCCTCCGCAAGCTTCAACCTCGACTTGATCAGCAAAATGTCGGGGCGCGGCGTCGCCCTTCCTTTGACTGACTTCTTTTGGAAGGCGTGCAAAACGTACACGGCCTTCCCAAATTTCACGGTGTAAACCGCTCGAAACGTATTGGTGTCATGATCGATCACAACCTCGAGAACGGTCGCCCCGTTAAACCCAACCATAGGCACAGCGTTCACGGCCTTGCCGCCTTTTTGCGCTACAAAAAGTGCGAAGCCTGCTTCGGACTTTACCTCTTCAGGAAAATCGTTGAGGTCTCGTAAGCTAGACCCTACCCAATGCACGAGCTTCATGACCGGCCCCGTATAATCCTTATGCCATTTCTGGCTTAAAAAATAGTGCATCGATGTCACATGCAGCATCGAGTCCCGCCTCTCGGCGGCTTCTGTTATGCCAGAAATGGCATAAAACGGGGCGTAAGTCAAATGACGCGCGCTGTTACGTCTCCCGCCTCAAGTTAGCAGCCAAGCTACCGCCGCAGGGAAGCCCGCGGGCGGCTTTTATCGCATCGCAGCTGGTGATATTACCACCCATAACGGCGCTGGCGGCCCGCGGCCAGCGGCCAGCGTTAAGAGGCGATCGTCGCTTCGCGGCCCGGAGCGATCATGCGAGTACGCCTTTAACGTTTTGGGCAAACTGAGAAAGGTTGGAGCCGGTCTTTTGCAGCCAAGCTTCCGACTCGACAATCGCCGCCATCCACTTTAGAACAAATCATGAACGATAGGCGGGAGGGTAAGAGGATGGCGAGGCGATCTCAACGGGTTGATTACCCAAACCCAGAAGACGCGGCGACGGCGGTGAAAGCGATGCGAGATTGCCGCGACGCCGTGATCAAGGCTTTCAGCATGATCAAGATTGGATCGCCGCTCGACCAAGCGGTCAACATATGACAAAGCGATTATTTTTCCCAGACTCCCGCCGGCACATACGAGACCAACGTCGCGCGGAACACCGAACGCGCCGCGCGCGAGTCGGGCGCTTTGCCTTGGATACGACCGGGTGAGCCGGTTTGATCACGCGACGATTTTTAGGCCATCAGTCTTGACCGTGACGATAGCGATCGGGTCACCGGATGATGTCTCAAAATTTTCCTTGCTGCATTCGCACCACGCCGCCCTGAAGCGCAGCACCAACCAGTTCGAGGCTATCTCGACAGCTTCATCATCGGGGGCGGCTGGCGGCCAATCCATGTTCGTCTGAGCTAAAATTGAAAACCTTCGGCCGCCTCTCAGCAATCCATGCTGGCCTCCTTGACCAGCACGGATTTTGAATCACAAATTCGCTGTGCAGGGAATCCCCCTCGTGATTCAACTCGGCCGAAAAAAGGGACTAGAAGGCGTTTGGAGCCGCGCCGAATGCGCTGCCGGCGACATAGAATGGGAATTGTGCGACCTGTCCCACGACGTGTATCGGAGCGCCTATCAGGACCAGCGGATTGCTTCCCGGATTTCCATAAGCTGGAAACACCGCCCCCGCTGCTCGGAAAGGTAAGCTGACTATGGTCGCGGCAATCGCGATTGGAGCGGTGAAGATCGCGGCGGGCCCATGGAAAGGATCTGAAGCGGCGACGACCGGCTCGCGATACAATCGCTTCGTAACTGTAAGAGGACGCTCGGCGGCTAGATGATGGTGGCGGTGCATCCTATGCCAATGGGCCTCGTTATAACGATCCTTGGCGGCAGCGGGCAGGATGAGCGCCGTTGCGAAAGCCGCCGCGCCCATCGCGATCTGTGCCAACTTCAATGTAGTCTTCATTCCGAGATCTCCTTAGCCTTCCATCTAGGCTCAGGACCTATTAAATTTGCCTGAGATGTGATTCCTGGTCTCCGCATGGGGAGGCTGGGATGAGTGATTTGTTTTTGTTGGGCGAGCGGCAGATGGCGCGGCTTGCGCCGCATTTTCCTCTGTCGCATGGCGTTCCGCGGGTTGACGACCGTCGGGTGGTCAGCGGAATCGTCTATGTGATCCGCAACGGCCTGCAATGGAAAGATGCGCCCAAGGATTACGGGCCGCACAAGACGCTTTACAATCGCTTCATCCGCTGGAGCCGGCTCGGCGTCTTCGACCGCATATTCGCCGCGCTCGCTGGCGAAGGTCCAAAGCCCGAGCGCATCATGATCGACGCCACGCATCTGAAGGCGCATCGCACAGCGGCGAGCCTGCTCAAAAAGGGGCTCTTCCCCGCCGTATCGGGCGCACGAAAGGCGGACTGAACTCGAAGCTCCACGTCGTTTGCGACGGCGCCGGCAAGCCCCTCGTCATGTTGCTCTCGGAGGGCCAGATGAGCGACCACAAGGGCGCGCGGCTGATGCTCAAGGCTTTACCGCCCGCTTCAATGTTGATCGCCGACAGGGGCTACGACAGCAACTGGTTCCGCGCCGCGCTGAAGGCCAGGGGCGTCGAGCCCTGCATCCCGCCAACCAGAAGCCGCAAGCTTCCCATTGCCTATGACAAGACGCTCTACCGCCAGCGTCACAAAATCGAGAACATGTTCGCCAAGCTCAAGGACTGGCGGCGCATCGCAACCCGCTATGATCGATGCGCCCACACCTTCTTCTCCGCCATCTGCATCGCAGCCGCCGTCCTCTTCTATCTCAATCAATGAGTCCTGAGCCTAGGCAAGAACCCATATGGGCCAAATAAGACTTTTACCAGTGGAACCCTGAACTAAAAATTGGCAGTCCGATCGATCAGGCTTCCGACGAAGCAGTTAAAGGCAATTTACAAATTGACGAACTTGCTGACCGGCGAGCGAAATTATTTTTCCGGCGTTCCATGCAGTACGAGCGAGGCGCAACAGCAACGGGAAACAGACAGAGCCGCGAGGGACGCGGGCCAGCTTCCGTGGCTAAGGTCCGGCCTCCAATCATTTAGCGGCTCAACGGCCAGCTTCACACGCATCCAGCGTGAATGTCCGACAATTAGGCTAACCCTGACATCTCTAGGCATTCGGAGACGTCTGCGGTAATCGCGCCATTGAGGAATCCGTGTGCTATCTTCAATTCGTGCTTCACACCAACATTCGCGAATTCGATTTCCTTATTACTTTGCCAAAACATTAAGCGAAATCCTTCTCCACCCTTAGTAAGGTGAACTCTCCACCCGGCCGCGGAATCGAATTTGCGTATCGTTTGAGGGCGACCCATCTCTCCAAAGCGCTTCGCGCAGACATTCGCGACAATTTGCACACAAAGAGAGCGAGCAGCGGACGCAAAGTGGCCCGCGCCAAAGCATTGAGTGGCCTGAAGGCTTTTCATAAACTCAGGCCCGATCGCGAATCTGCGTAGTTGAGAAACTTTGCTAATCTTGCCAGCTTCTTTAAGGAGGGCTAAAGCGCCAATCGTGAAAGCAAAATGCAGATCCTCCGGCGTTTTCGCGTTCATCCACAATCGGTAAGCAGACTCCTCAGAAACTAACTCACGCAGGTGAGAGAAGGTTTTAACACCGGTAGCGATTGTGACCGGCAAATTGCCCAACTCAGCGGCTCTTGAGCCGGACACCATCTCTATTTGAACAGTGGTAAAATAGGAACGGCCGTAAACTCCTTGAATGGCCGACCCGACGTTCCAGGCATCTTCAAGCAATTGGCGGGCGGCGACCGCAGCGAAGATCCTTTCGGTTTCAGATTGCAGAGCTAACCCGATAGGCAGGGGGGGCACTGATTCGAACCCTGATATTTCGTGTACTTCAACCGGCTCAACGCTATCGGCCCGAGCCGAGCGCGAAAAAATAGCTTGGTACTGTCGTACTAAGTCGGCCGCCGCAAAAACATGGCCAAGACCCATCAAGTCTATAAATGCTTGAATTTGGGAGTATTCCGGGGAACAGTTGCCGCTCCAGAGAATTTCTTCGGCGTTGGAGGCGATGACGAGCGTTACAGGGACGTTCGCTGAGGCTAAGTTGGCAAAGTGGGTCACTCGATCTATGAGCTCTTCCGCCGTTGCTGTATCTACTGCGTAGTTAGGAATCGCGAGGAGAGCAGTATCGATGTAGCAGTATTCCATAAAATGCTAACCTCGCTGCCCGCGCGGCCTAGACCGACGTTTTTCTGATGCCGCCCGAATGATCCGCCCTGTATCTCTCTGCGACTGTTCAAAAAAGTCTTCGGGCCAATTTATAATCGACCCAAATTCACTAATTTCTACAGGTCTCAGACTGCTCTGACCTCCTCGTTTTTCAGAAAATAAGATGTTAATCAGGGGACGCACTGAATCAGATGCGGAGAGAGCGATCCTAAGACGAAATCGGTCCACAAGGTATTCACTATGGGTTTCGAGGAGCGTCTGCTTGCCGTCCAGTGCCAAAGACAAGAAAAAATCGGCAAGACGAGCCTGCACCTTGGGGTGAAGATGCAGTTCCGGTTGCTCGAATATCAAAAAGCTGCTTTCGGGAGCGAGAAGAGCCGTCACCACGATCGGCAAGACTTGGCTTACTCCTACGCCAACATTCGTAAGGTCGTGCATCCGCCCGGTGCTATCGGTGGACACTTGCAATCTGTTCCCAAATACGCCCGCGTCCGTCGTAGCAACTTCCTCGGCGACGCCGAGGTAAGACATCCATTCAACTACAGCATCATGAAGGGGAGCCGTTCTAGACCTCGATAATGTAACATAGTCCGCTTCAAGTTCCTCACTGGGTGGGCGATGATAAGAAACTCGCTTTGCGCTGTTAAGATCAAGAACCGCCGCCGTGTGTTCGCCACGATAGCCTACATCCGTAGTGCTTTCTAAAGCTTCAACTTGATAAACAGGTCTCGGACTGTCGCGCAACGGACCAAGGTATCTAATTCCTCGTTTAAAAAAGTCTTTTAGAAACTCCGATGCCTCCCTAATACTTCTAGGAGTCTCCAGCTCAACGTCATATTCCGTGCCGCATTCCTGTAGCATCACCTGCAAGATTTGCTCTCTAAGTTGGGCTAAGTCTGCCGCAATCTTGTTGTCCGCTGCAAGTAAACCGCCAAGCGTTGGCGCGCCGCGATTTAGAAAAGGCAAAAGACGGTTGCGAATCTCGAGCGCCAATACTTTCGGCTTGGAGTCAATAATTGGATCCGCGTTATGATTTTCTAACCATACATTTGCGATTTTAACAATGCTCTGTGAAACAGTCTCTTCAGATAAGTTTTCATAACTTAGTAACCCCGTAGAAAGATTACAAATTCTCTCCGCGAGATGCATCGCTCTTTGAGACGCTAAATTATATTGAACCATTATCCAGGACGGCAAAAAATAAGATAGAATACCGTTCCCGATAGTAACCTGCGGTTTTCCTGCAGCAATCTCCCTTATACTTTCGTTGTCCAGCTCAACCGAATAGTCAAACCTGATGCGCGCAGACTCATCTTCGTCCCGCGGCTCGCTTAGAGGCTTTTTAAATGACGCAAACGCATCTTTAATTGCATCATTTCCAATGACGCGTGAGGTTGTCACCGTAGACTCGCTTAAATCGGCGGTTAATCTCTTCGGTCCCACAAAATGCTTTTGGCTAAGATATGGAGTCTCCGCTCTTTGACGGTATGACAATTGAAGAGTTAAACTTCGCAAAATACCCGCCTCTGTCCCACGCCTTCGGTTACGTGCCCAAGGTGATATGCGGTCGCCGTCGCCAAACTCGTAGTCGAGTCCTATTTTTACGTCATCGCCGTCCGCCTCAAAGTTGCGGATGTCATCAAATTCGCCTAACCGAAGCAACGGTCCGTTAAGTGTTATAGAACGGCCTTCCGACCCATATTGCAGCGTCTGTTTCAGCAACAATATGCTCTGAATTATGCTGCTCTTGCCGCTGCTATTGGCACCCGCCAGAATGTTGATTTGGGATAATTCCAGCGGCGGAAGATTGCGAAATGACTTAAAATTCTTTAGATGCCAACGTTTTATCATTACCGAAACCACTCTAGACCGTCGAGTAAAGCCCCAATCACCGTAAGACGCTTACAAGTAAAGTTCTATCTCATCAACTCCGTCACGCTCGGCGGGTCATGCCCGATGGCGCTGCCACTACTTCGAACGTCACTTAACAAGCGAGGGCGGTGCTGCAACGAATCGGTACCACTTTGGGGATTCGCGCTCGGCAGGGGCTACAACTGAGATAGCAAAAAATACCCGCTGCCCCATATCGGCCGCGCCTGGCAAATGAGTCATGCCGGCTTGGCGTTCGCTGTTTTGTACGCCACTTGCGAATGGAAGCGATATGCCAAATCATTTTGAGAACTTTTTAGGCAGGTGCGGTTCTTTAGCCCAAAAATCGGTGAGAAAAATGATGTTCGAAAATATCGCGAAACAGTGGCGAGAAGCCCGTGGAACAAGGCTCAAAGAAGAATTGAAGGATTCCGTTCAGCGTTTGAACAAACTCAGGGGAGCGGACGCCCAACGTTTTGGACTGGCTCTGAGCGGCGCGTACAATCAATGGTTGGAAAAGAATGGCCCGGTCAAAGAGTCTCCTGAATCGTTCCGTAAACAGATGGCGAAAGAGTTAATGGTGCTGGCGAAGGAACGCTATGGCCATGACATTGGATCGTCTTACGCTTGGGCGTTCCTTTCCTTCCATGTTGAATCGTCGTTCTTGCCGGGCGAAGACGCAACATTTGTTCACGAAACAACGGCCAAATGCGTTTCAGAGGCTCATGAGCTTGTTCAGAAAATAAACAATAGTGGCCGGAAAAATTAAATTCGGCGCGCTCGTGGCGCATTCATGTAAAAGAAGGGGCAAAACCGCGCCTATGAGGGAGGTCATCAGCGCGGGAACTTTTTACACCCTCCGTTCAACTGGTCTTATGAAGCAGCCGGGGTAGAGAGAATTCAAATCCGCATCGGCGCTCAAGTGTACGATGGGAGAATGGCCCGAAGCGTGCGCAAAATCGGTGGCCTCGCCCAAGTTTGAAACGACGCGACGCACGACATTTTGCGAATGTTATGAGCGTCATCGTCCAACGGAACGAATGGCGCGGGCGATTCTGTTTTGATCCAGACTTCATAATGTGTGTTCATCGATATCCCGCGAACTTTCGCGCAAATGCCTCGCCTGCATTAAATTCGTCGAGCTCATATGGCTCGACGGCGTTCTGGTTTAGGGTTTTACGTTGTTTCGGAATAAGCCCGTCGCCCGCGACGGCCATGTCAATTAGCTCGACTTCGTCGCTGTTGTAATTGCTGCCTACCTTCCGCGATTCATCAGTCGAAAGGCCCGCGCGATTCATCAATTCTGCCGTGTCGCGGCGTCCAGCTTCATAGGCGCTCAGTTTCGTTTTTGGCGTCTCAGCGGCGGCGGCGTCATCGCCAATTGGTGCGGCGCTCAAAATGTTGATCGCTTCGTCGGAAGAGACGCCCGCAAAACCATCGTTGAAAGCAATCATCCTGGCCAGCGCTCTACGGCCTTCAGCTTCCGGCGATTCGAGAATTGCTTTCATCCGTTGACGTGATGCGTTAATGGCGAAATCGATTGCTGCCTGTATGGCTGCTGGCGCTGGTCGAGCGGCTTGCTTGCGCGCTGCGCTTGCCGCCAATTGCTCAACGAGCGCGGCGGTTGATCTTGGCATAGCCGCTACTGTTTCGGGCGGCGATGGTCCATCGTTCTTGCGCATGAAATCAAGCGCTCTATCAAAGTTCACCTGAGTCATCATAATCTCCCTTTTCAATGCTCACGTACCGACAAACTCTGATTCAAAATTGCAACGGCCTCGACGGCTGGCAAACCAGTTTCGCACGCAAGCCAGAGTGCGATCGGGCGCGTTTCTCCGTGCATCGCCGGATGGCCGAAGATAATCGCCGCGCGGGCGCGATCAGCCTCGACGGCTTTGGTAACTTCGCGATCGATCACGGCACGATCAATCATCGCTCTTGTCCCAACGCGTATGATCCAAATCAATTTTCAAATTGCCTTTGTCGAAATCGTCATCGAAATCGCGATCGAGCGTCAATCGGGCGGCGGTGAATTCAGCAGGATCGCGGGGCCGTTCGACGGAAGCCGGCCTGCCACGGAATGAAAATCGCGGGCGCGAGATCGCGGCGAAGCGCGTGGCGAGCTTTCGCCCGGATTCGCGAGCGGCTTCTGGCGTTGCGGCGGCTTTCGGGTCAGTTGACGTCTTAGCGGCTACTTTTGCCGGTTCATCACTCGACGCGACAAGACGCAACGCGCTGCTTAGAGGACGCTCGGGATGCTCATTGGCGTAGTCAACAGCGTCTTGGCGTTTCCGATTGAGATAGGATGCTAAATCTGTCTGCGGTATCGATCGATGCGCGATCATGACGACGGCTCCGATGGTTCGGTAGGCTCGACAAGGGGCATGGATTCAACGCCCAACCGCCGCGTGAGTTGCCGACGAATCTCGGGCATGAACGTTTTTTCTATGCTATCGTTGAATGCGGCGATGCATTCTTTGTGCGCCATTTCGCGCGCCAGATCGGGGCCGTACGAAAAGTCGATTGGCTCCCTCGCGCCGCCCGGTCCACGATGCATCACGAAACCGGCAAGCGGACCTGATCCGCCGACTTGGAATGTGCGCGGGAATTGACGCCTCTCGCCCCAAGGAGCCGCTGAGAAGCTTGATGCGCCAGAATAAGGTTTGTAATCCCGCAAATTTGTCGGGCCGCCTGTTCCTACGATGCGGTACGTTAAATTGACGAGCGACGATTTGTGTTCAACGACGCTCTTGCTTATTGCGTTGTAGGCGATGCCAGTTGTCTGTGCGAGATAGCGCTTGACGGCAGTGAGAGCGATTCTACCTTGGTGATTCAGCACCATCGATATTAATTTGCGACTTCCCTGCTCGCCCATTTCGTTTAGCGAGGCTTGGAAATTGTCGACTAATTTCTTATGGAATTCTACCGAAAGTTCGATCATAAGATCGCCTCCCGCTGCATGCGCTCGATGCGAATCGCGTCAATGCGATGAAGGCCTACGCGCCAACCCTCGATATAAAGCGGCTCGCCAACGGCGCACTGGCATAAGGCGTTCGCCGCTAAGTCAAATGCGCGCAGCCTGCGCGGTGACTCTCTCGGCTCGCCTTTGTAAATCGCGCGTTGCAGGCGGCCATAGGCGATAGGCCTTTCGTCAAGATTAACGCCACGCGTGGGCGGCGCAATGAGTGTTCCAAACAAAATTTCAGTGGCCATGGGGATGCCTCGAAAAATTGCCAAAGTCGGCCATACTGCGCGTGCGAACGGGAACAAATTTGGGATTTGGAGGCGCACGGCGGGCGTCACGCTCCCTCATATTGACATAGGTGCAACTACCCTTCGCGACAATGTAGGCATAGTTCAACGCATCAAGAGCCTCATTACGCGCGCCTTGCTCAATTGGTCTAAATTCGACGATCGGGCGATTGTGCAAGTAGCGAACGTATCGGCGTTCAGATGCGACCTGTTCGAAAAATTGCTCGGGCAATGAATTGCTAAACCGAAATGGGAAAGGATTGCGCGGGCCGGGCGTATGTGTTGGCTCGCCTGCTGTATCAAGATACGGCAATGCAGCCAATCGCTCCAAAACCTCGACCTTGCCCCTATTGACATCAATCGAGAAGAATTTCGCCGCGCCTGATTTAGCGCTGAACGATTGTTGCCACATGGGACGTGGCGCTTGGCCGCCGATGCCCTTCACAGCGTAAATGTGTCTATGACCGCGCGGGGCGGTGAAATTCAACACGGCTTGCGGTCGCGATTCAGTTCCGGTTCCAGTGCCGCCATAATCGATCGCCGTGGCCTCAATCGGCAAAGGATACCCATAGACGGAATGCTGAAATTTCCGAGCGAGAATGTGATCTAGTTCCATCCATGTTTTTTGTTCGATCGTCGATCCGTGCAAGACGACGTGGGCCAAAACAAATGGTTGCCAAAATTTGGACCAGCCTAAGAAACACGCTTCCAAACGATCATTCTGAACATCAACGCCGCATGTGATCATTAAGACTTCGGGAGGCAAGTCATCAAGGCTGAAATCTTCGACGCGAGCCTGAAGGCTAAAAGGATCGATGTTATCGATCGACTGCTTGCTGCACTTACCTAAACTCGTGTTTTCAAAAACCATAAGTCGCGATGGATTGTTTTTCGCATCGGTAAATTTTTTCGCTAAATGGCCCCAGCGCTCGTTTCTAAACATGCTGATAAGAGAATTCAGACGGAAGCCGGCGTGGCCTTTCACCTCTGGAGCCGTGGCGCGCCATTCGCCCGCTTCGATCATTTTCGGTTTTTCGGATTCGTCGATCGCGCAACCGCAATGCGGACAAACCACATAGGCGTCGGCTGGATTGCCGGGCGTCCACGTCACATGCTCCCATAAAATTTCAAATGGGGTAAAACAGTGTGGGCATGGAACCTCGAAAATGCGGCGATCAGATTCGTTATAAAGTTTTTGAATATTGGATAGCCCGTCAATTGTCGGCGTGCTGCCCATAATAATTTTGCGATCATCGTGGGCGATGGTGCGCTTAATCGCCAATTCGATAGGGTCGCCCTCCTCAGTCACAACCATGGCGTCGATCTCATCGCCGAGCAAAATTTTCACGTCATGGCTGCGCAGATTGCGCGGAGATCTGGCGGCGACGATTTTAAGGGAGCCACCTTTCGCAAAAAATTTTGTGGTGAGGGTTTCACGATCGCCAAATGCGGTATTTAAAAGCAAGCCTTGCAGAGTCGGACTCTCCGCGAACATAGGACTAACTTCATCGCGCGAGACTCGGGCGCAATCGTCTTCCGTAGGCATCAAAAGCAAGGTTGCTGATGGTCTTTCCGACGCCCAAAATCCAAGGGCTGAAATTATGCACTTCGTAAATCCGAGGCGCACTGCTTTGATGATGCTTACTTGCGGGAAGTCATGTGACCCGATGGCGTCGAGAATGCCGCGTTGGTACTTCCAAAGTCGCATTCGACCGGGGACCGGCGCGGCGCGGGCTGAAAGAACAATGTTGCTTTCAACCCAATCTGGGAGCGCTTGCCGATGCGATGGCCGGAAACCTTGCCAAAAATCACGGTCAAATTTGGATTTAGGCTCCATGCGCCGCCACCTTGTTCGATGATGGTTTGCGTTTGGAGCTTAAGCGAGGCCCAGGCTTTGAAGTATATGGCCCTTTCGGCGTCACTTTGACGGGCTGAAGTTCAGTGAGCTTCGATACAACAGCGTCGATAGAATCGTTGGCGTGTTTTTCGAAAATATCGAAGAGCTGATCTTCGATCTTTGCATCGATCAAATCAGGCATGTTGCGTCGTGCGACGCCGGGCAATTCCATCAGGACGGCGCGGGCGCTGGCCGACAATCGCGTAATTAAAGCCTGGACGTCTTCAGCCCTAATGAAGTTGTCTTCGAGGTGTTTGCGGCGCAGATCGGTTAAGCGCGATTGCGCCCGCTTTAGCTGAACCGTGGCTTTGATGACCGATGGATCGAGCGTGGTGGGCATGATTTACCAATAATTTCGCGACATATTGACGCGACAATATCATGAAAATACCCGCATGGCGAGAAAATCGATTTGAGAGGCTGCTGGCAGGCAAGAGCGCCGTTGCGCTACTCACATAGCCGCGAGTGCAAAGATGAGCGTCTAGGAGGGGTTTCTGTGGCGCGGCGGCCCGAGCGGAGCGGCGTTGCTCGCTGATTCAGCGGGTAAAACAAAACAATTGCTTACGCTCCCGGATATTCAGCGGCGGCGCTGCCGCATTTGGTGAGGCCTCGAGAAAGGACCCGCGCCAACTTAGACGGGACCTACACAGCGGCTAAGGTCTGGTTTTGCGCCTTGCCAACTGACGCGCGCTGGCGCTTACGTTTCAAACCGCTGGCTGCTTAGAGTTGGGGCCATGGCTGTCGAACCCCATTATATTGTTGCTTCGCTTTAGGCTGCCAGCGCCGAAGCCCACATGTGACAGCGTAGCCCAAGGCTGCCGCAAAGCGGCGGCGGCGTTGCCGCCCTGGCGGGAAGCCATAGAAATGCCTCCTGGGCGCGAATCGGGCGCTTTTGCGCAGTGTCAGTGCCCTAAAACGGCTCCGGAGCGTCCAGCCCCCCCTCCGCAAACGATTTATATAATCCAACGTTCATGTTTCGGAGGATAGCTCAACAGCGGAGGCGGCGCTTGTTGACTTAAGAGTCAACGCGGCCAGGCTCAGGCATAGCAACGACCACCTGGCCACGCAGGATCGTTTTTCGACGCCTGCGCGTCAGCTTGGTACAGAGATGTCACTTCTGTTGTCGATTGTTCTGATATCCTTGGCACACCTTGAACCAGCCTGCCGTTTTGTCATCGCTTTCCTCCCAGCCCGGCAGGCATAAAACAATCCGATGAAATTTTTCATTGCACAAACCATGATTGGCCAGCAATCGAGGTTCGCCGTAATAATAAGGCCTTAGTGATTTGGCCCGAGCCCATACAGGAATTTCGGCCCAGCTAATTTCATCAGTCTGAATTCCAGTATCGCATGGCTTCCAATTCGCGATTATTATTTTGCCCGTCTCGTGCGCGTGCGCTGCTACTGTCGACAGCGCGAGAGGGAGCGCGATAATTGACGCCAATTTCATTTGCGACTGTCCTTCCGCGCGGCCATCGCCACAACGGCGACGGGCGGCCCGCGCATAGTGATTTTGCGATAAACGGCGTCATCCGTCGCGCCTGCGGCGCGCATGTCGTGCGCAAGCTGCAAGATTTCCTGGCGCATTCGGGATGGCTTAGCTTTCGTCATGTTTTGCCTCCAGAGACGGCCTGCCAACGCGCGACGCTCGGAAGCCTTTTCCGTTCCATCGCAAGTCATTCCGTGCGATGCTTAATACGCGCCGTTTTTGCCAAAGGTCGGCCTTCCCGATGATCTACAACGTCAAAATCCACTATGATGACGAAAAACGCATTTACTTCGTGTCGTCGTCGGATATTCCTGGCTTGCACGTGGAATCGGAAACATTCGACCAATTAATTGAAATCGTTCGCGATCTTGCGAGCGACTTATTGCCGGGCGACCGCGCGCTGGAAGCGATTGAGTTTCGCTTTCTTGTTCCGGCCTAGGTGGGCTCCTCCCTTTACCGCAAGCTGCGCAGCCTACTGACCGAGGCAGGATGCACCTTCGTTCGCCAAGGCAAAGGCTCACACGAAGTCTGGCATAGTCCGACCACCAAAATAAACTTCGCGGTCCCGAGCAATGTCGCCTTGGTTCACACCGCAAACGAAATCCTGAAAAGCGCTGGCCTCCCCAAAGCGTTCTAACCCGCTCGCCGATTCCAGCCCAACGGAGCCTGGC
This sequence comes from Methylocella sp., assembly GCA_037200525.1. Classification (NCBI taxonomy): domain Bacteria; kingdom Pseudomonadati; phylum Pseudomonadota; class Alphaproteobacteria; order Hyphomicrobiales; family Beijerinckiaceae; genus Methylocella; species Methylocella sp. The sequence goes on from JBBCGG010000001.1 coordinate 1,411,770, forward strand.
GGCTTTTGCGGCCATCGACGAGAGGCGGGTGTCGATCGACGCACGTCTGTGGCCTAAAAAACTCAACCCCAACCATTCAGACCAGTAGACCAGATGACCAGGTAAATTCGCATCTCTACGGTGGATTTTTCAGCAAAATTATATGAGACAGCCCAACAAGCTTAGCGTAGCAGCACCAAACATCGCCAAACGTACATCCTGTTCGTTTTTGTAGCTCAAATGCTGCAAAATCCGGTCTATCCGGTCTATCCGGTCTGCTTCCCTCTATAGACCAGATAACTGACTGGAAATCTATCCAGTCTATCTGGTCTAGGTCTCCTGTTTCAGACCGGATAGACCAGATAACAAAAAGCAGGGTTTGGTCTGGGCTTTATCCGGTCTCAAAAAGGCACGCTGTCAGGCCCCATTTGCCCTGGCGCGGAGGCCTTTGTCTGTTCTTCACGCGCTTTAGCCTCGAGGTTGGCTTTGGTGAGTTGTGCGCCCGGTACATCGTCACTATCGCCGCGCTCGTAATACCAACAACCGACCCGAGACCCGTTCACGCCGCCAAGGTGCTTATCGGTTTTGCTCTTGATCTGAATCCGTTCGAATTTAAGGTCGCGCTGCATTACTTGACCGACGCGCTTGGCCTGTCTGTCGCGCTCCACTCCAAGCGGAATATTAAGAACGTCCCAAAGGTCGCTGGCCAAGATCCATCCATTCACGCCGCCGTCCTTTTGTCCAAAACGGCGCGTCAGCTCCTCGGCGATGGGGTTTGGCTCTTGATGTTTTTTCTGCGCTTCCTCGGCATCGCCCCATAACTCTTTGCGCAGAGCAATCGACTCGCCCTGCGCCTCACGAAATGCTGCCTCGGCCCAGAGCTGATCGCGATCGGCCCGCAACGCGATGAGATCAAATACTTTGATCGGCACAACCCACCAGCGGCGGTTTTTTCCCGGCTTGAGAAACTGGCCTTCGTTGATCGTCCCGATGCAAACAAACTGCCGCTTGGCCGTGACGCGGCGGTGGCCATAGGCGGGACGCGCTTTATCTTCCTGCCTCGACAAAAAACTTTTGACCGTATCGTCTTCGCGCTTGCCGAGGGTCGCAAGCTCGCCAAACTCGATGATCCAGTGACCAACAGATTGCTCAATAACCTCTTTGACGCTGGACCCAATCGTAAGCGAATCGGAAAACCATTCATCACGAACGGCCATCACGCGGCAAGCCGAGCTTTTGACCATTCCCTCCTCGCCCTGTAGGACAATCATCTCATCATGCTTGACGCCGGGTTGCCGAACGCGCCGAACCGCAGAGATCAGAAAAATAGAGCCGGTGGCGCGATTTAACGGCGTATCTTGCGCGCCGGCATAATCAATCAACCATTTATCAATGCGCGGGACGCCATCCCACGTCAGCCCGTCTAAATATTCGCGAACCGGATGGTATCGATTAGTCTGCGCAAGATCGTTAATGACGCGGTTGAATTCATCCATTTTTGAGAGAAAGTGAAACTCATCCTCAATCCGAAAGCGCAGGCGCACCGCGCCATCATCGGTGAGTTCGCCATCAAAATCAGGACCAAGCCCCTCCATCTCAGTCTGATAGGAAAATTGATTATAACGAAACTCGATCTTGAGTCTTGAAATCGCGAGACGGATATTCGATGAGCAGGCTGAGATTGCGCCTTTGTCGGTTTGCGCAAAGCCATCTGTCCTTGGACTATATTTGGTCTCTTGAGCCTGCGCTTTTTCAACCGCCTTCCGAGCCTTGGCAACTTGCGTCCGAGCCATTTCGGTTTGTGCACGCATCCCGCGTCTTTCGAGGAACGCTTCCGAAATTTTGTAGGCCGGATTGAGGAGCACATCGATAATGTCCTCATCCTTCATGCGATCTCGCACAAGCCCACATGCGACAGCAAAATAAGCTTCTGATCTCGACGGGTCGCGCTCTAATGGACCGTCTTTAATGCGATCCTGCAGATCCTTTGACAGTTTATTGAAATCGAATTTGCGAAAGGCCGGTTCTTTCTCTGCGTTTGTCGACGGGTCCCGAGTCGGAGATTGGGAGAACTGTTTTTCGAGCTTCTCTTTATCAAGCCGTTCGACGGTCCGGTCCATCAGCTCGTCGATGTTGGCAAACTCGACGTTATAGCCTTCGAGCGCAGCGCCGGTGACGGTGATGTAACGCCCGGTATGCCTGTAGGTTTCGAGAGATCCGCCGTCCTCTAAATCATTAAACTTTCGTCCGCATTTTTCGTCCTTTGCGCATAGTCCGATGATGCGTAAGCCGGTGCCGCTTGGCGTGACTTCGGCATAGGAGTGGGCCTGCTGCAAAAGTCGTATGGCCCATGGTGAAATTGCGCCGGTTTGGGGATTGCGGCATTGATCAAGATCGAACGCAGCGAAGGGGCCCTCATACAGCATGAAGCCAATGCCTGCGGCCATATGCGCACTGGAACTCGCGGCATCGAATGAAGCCCATGTTCTCTTGTTTGTTGAGCTGGCCGGGGACTCTGGATCCCGCGCCTTAAAAGGTATTTTGGTTAGCTTGCCGCCATTCGACTCCCATCGCCAAATGACCCATTGCTTTTGAGCAAGCAACGGAGCCAGCGGCGTCGACGCTCTAATTCGCGATTCTGCCTGCGGGCACCACGGCTCAAACCCACCAGGTCCGTGCGGATTGGCGGCCTGATAATCACGAATAGATTGACGCATCTCTGCGCAATTTTTGAGGGCTGGCGCAAATAGCGCGCGCTCGGCCTCGGTCAGATCCGCGTTTCGTAAATCTCCAAGAGTCGGGCGACGGGAGGCATTGATTTTTTCGCCCGAACAGGTTACAATTTCCACCATAGCTTGAGTCTCCCAACCGTGGGATTTTTGAGTTATGAAGCCAGCGCCCGCAAGCTTCAATGAATTGAATCGAGAAAGCCGCCAGGTCGCAATCCTTGGCGGCTTTTTCCATATTAGCACCTAATCGATGCATCCCCCAAAAGGATTCTCTCAACTTCACTCAAAGGCGTCGCATCCCAAGCGAGAGTCGCCTTCCAATTCGCGAGTTTTGGCGCGGGCTACGAGGCGATCGTAGAGAATGCCCCGCGATCGATCAGCGCCGGGCAGTGGACCATCGTCGAGCGTTACCCGGCTGGATGGACGCGGCAACCGTCGAGCGGCCTTCAACGCTCGGCTAATTATAATCGTCGATCAGCTTGTTTTCGATCGCGTCAAGGCGATCAAGTTCGGGGGGCTAATCGATTAAGCCGGGCTCGCAACGGCATTCGAAGCCGGTTTCGCCTCTTTCGCTCATTGGAATGCATGCGAATCTGCTTCCGCAATTTCTAATCTCGATATCGAGAATGTGAGATGACGCAGCCTCTCCGTGTATGCAATTTTGTTGATGGCATGTTTTTGCTCTCCAGTTCCGATGTGCAACTGTCCGTGCATTCAGGGTTGCAGGACCTATGCATGGAATGGGGCGGCTCGCGTTCGCAGGCGAGCCGTTTAATCAAGCGCGGGGCCTTGGGCTCGAGTCTCTGGTTCTCATGCCATCGATGCCCGGCTATGGTTCCAAGGCTCTCAGCGGGCCGCGCTGTCCAACGCCTTCCATGCCGCCAAGGGTGCTTTATCGTTCCTCCAGTTCCCCTGCTTTTGTACAAACTGACGGGTCGAATAAACGGAATAGCGCGCCTCCCGATTTGTACAAGTCGTCACCCCCTCGCGATCGACTGCACCGCGTCCTCCCACGACTCGTCCGGGTGTCTCTTGAGGTAGGCCTTGACGCGCTTGGTGAGGTCGGCGGGGACGGCGGCGTCATCTTCGCCAGCCATTTCGACAATGGCATCCTCGACGATGACTTTGAGTTTGGCGGCGCGAAGGTTCATGCGGTAGGCGGCGTCGAGCAAACTCTTGGCTGGGGCGACCTTTTTGATTCCATGATAGTCTAACTTGCGCTCGACGAAGTCGATGAACTCCCGCGATGTCATCGCATTCAACTCGACTCGCTCGCCGCCGAGAAGAAATTCGATTTCTTCGTGTTTCGCGTCGTACTTTTCCAGCGTCGCTGCTAGCTTGTGCGGATCGTTCGCGATTGCGACCGCTTCTGACTCCAAACCCATCTCGTCTACGTCACGCAATCTTAAACCAAGACCGATCACATTCGGCTTAGTGGCGAATTTGTATCGAGCCGTGTCGGCGTGCAATGTGCCGAAGATGCTGAACCCTGCGATGTCGAAATCATGCAGCACAAGCAGCGGGATCTTAAAGCGGCAACAGGTCCGATCAACGAGAAGCCGCGCCGCCGTGACAGACATGCCCTTGCTCGACATGACAGCAATGTCGTACCGCTCCGGCAGTTTCATCCGCTCCAAGAGCGGCATGAAGCCTTCCTTTTCGATGTAAAGAATGGCGGCGTAGCGATCAGCCGGGCCGAATGTTTTGACCTTGGCGTCGGCAAAACCAGCTTCAACCAGTTGCGTGGTGCTGAGATAGCCTTCAATATATTCTTTGGTCGCCAACGTGCCTAAGCCGAACGTCTTGCCAGTGTGCGGCTCCGTGAAGTGACCACGATCATCGTAGACGATATCCCAATCGGCTGTCTCGTCTGGGTGCGCGTTCGTGTAATCAGGCACCAATTTTTGCGTGAAGTAATTGGCTTCAATTTTGTCAAGGCCGGTGAGCCTCAACATTTCAGGCCGAGCCTGATAATAAATCTGTCGCGCATGGGCGGGCAATGTCCCGCCGTCCGACGCCTTCATGTAGGCGTCCCGCATGACTCTGCGCGAGGCCTCCGTCAGCTTCATTGGCTTATCGCGCTTGGTCATGCGATCGTCGCGGCGCGCAAGAGCGCTCGGGTCGCGTTCTTCTTGCTTGCGCTGTTTGGTCCAGGTCTTTGTCACAAGCTCAAGCGCATCGAGGATCGCACTGCCAACTTCCGCAGGAAGATCGACGCGCGACTTGCCGCGATCGCGATAGTCGATGCGCGGGCTGGCGACATGAACGAACAGCGCCACTGGTTCTTCGTCGGTAACGCGCATCTCAGTTAATTCGGCGTCGAGATCTTCGAAAGGGTTATCAATGCCGACCGACCAGTTAACGCCCGTCAGGAGTTCGCGCTCGAACGCCTTGTGCGGGCAGTAACCAAAGGCAATTTCCACGAGATACGGAATGCCATAAAAAATGATAGGCGTCATTGTATATTTGAACGAACTTTGATCGACGCCGATCTCCTCGAATTTCGCAAGGATGTGCTCGGAACCAATGACGCCGAGAAGCGCCGGTTTGACGGTGGCGCTTTCAGTCTGCATTGCGTCAAGCAACTTAGGAATGCGACCGGCATGGAAAAGCTCGGCGAGCGTTTGCCGTGACGCGCCCAGACTGTCGCAAATGGCCGCTGCTTTAGCCGATTGTTTCAAGCCGCGAAAGTCTGTGATGAACGCCCGCACGGTGCGCGGCGGAAGCTCGGAATCTTCGTCGAGGGCGATGCAATCAGCGGCCAGATTCCTAAGGCTTTCGGCGTTGTACCAATGAGGCGAGGTAGGGTCGCGCGGAAGCCATTTTTTCCAATCGAGATTCGAGGGAGAGACCCTCATGATCAGTTTGCGGCCCCAGGTCAGCTTTATTTCCGCGTGCGGGTTCGACCAGCCATAAAGCCTGACCATTTGTATAAATCGAGCCTGCATGTCGGGCGAAATTGAGCTTGCCCAATTCACCGTCATGCGGGTTCCGATTTGTACAAGACTGGCGGTTCCGGCGCGTCTAGTGACCGGCGTTTTCCGAACCGGGTCCACGTCGAAGGTGATGCGGCTGGCGACGCCACGGCTTTCTATGAGGGTGACGCCCTGATTGCCGTCCATCACTCGGCCCATGGCCAAGATGGTCTTGAGCGCGTTGCCTTGCGCGCCGCGCGTCGGGGACACATAGGCCGCGCGTGACGATGTGCGGGTTTCATAGTCACGGATGCGGTCGGTCATTTCCGTGCTGATGCCGGGGCCGTTGTCGGTAACGGTTATGGCAACGCCATCGGTTACAGCGATCGAGATTTTTGGCGCGACGCCAGCTTCCTCGCAGGCGTCAAGCGCGTTATCGACAAGCTCTTTCAGCACGACAAGCGGCCATTCCTCTTTCGCATGGCCGGTTTGGTTGATCAGCTCTTTTTCAGAAGTGAACTCAGCTAGCCGAGATGTCGTAAATGCGGAGCGAGTTAGCACATGTGCGATTGCGATTTTGCCGCCGACTATGTTCACGATCGCACAGCCTTTTTACCTACGCGCGGCCGTGGCGGCGAGGAATGTTTCTCTTCGCTCTGGTGCGCCTCCAGGCGATCTAAAACATCATCGATCTGGTCCGCGAACCAATAGTTGAGCCGCCCCCTTTTTATTGGCTGTTGAAACTTCAAATAAGCGTAAGCTGGATCATTCAACATTCTCCAAAGAGTAACATTGGAGATTTCGCCAAGGCGGCGGCATACCTCGGCCTGCTTGAGCAGAGCCCGACCAGTCATAGTCTTTACCTTTGCTGTAGAGATGCCACCTTTCGCGGCCTGTCAAAGCAACGTGAGACAGCGGCGAAGTTGAGTCAAGCAGACGTGCAAAAAAAGATTCAACAGGCGCAAACGTAGCGGCTAAAAAGAAAGTAAATAGAACTTTCGAAGCTTACAAAGTTCTATCTAGTTAGCGAGTGGAAAAGTTATTACGCATTTAATTTAGAAAAAAGTGGCTTAATGAAATACAATTCGTTGAATATTAATTTCTGATTCTTATTTAAGAAAAAGTAGCTAAGCCGGTTATGAAATAATTATTCGAATTGCGCTTTCCAATAATTCCAGCGCGGCGCGCCGTTCCGCTGCAAAATCGTAACGCTGATAAATTTGAACCAAGCCGCCGCTCTGGCCAACGTGATTGAGAATTTTTTCGGTCACTGCTTGATTGACGGCGAGCGAGGCGAGCTTACTTGCCGCCGTGCGTCTTAAGTCGTGAAGCGTCCAATGTGGCGCGACAAACAGTTGATCGAGTCGGCTCTTTGCTAGCCCGAAGTTGCGGGCGGGGCGGATGCCGCTCACCGTAAATACAAACGGACGATCTTCCGGCGCGCTTGCGATGATTTCATTCATCAATGGCGTCAGCGGAACGAAATGCGGTCGCCTGTTTTTTGTGCGCGACGCCGGTATATGCCATTCGCCGCCCTTTAGCTCATCGCGCCGAAGTCCGCCGACTTCATTAAGTCGCTGACCACTGATCAGAAGGAATTTAAAAATATGTCCGTATGGATATCCAAACTGATCGCAGGCGGTCCAAAAGCGTTTGATCTCTTCGTCGCTGAGAATCCGATCGCGCGATGGGTTGATCTTCGGGCGCGATAGGCCCTCCATCGGCGAGCGCTCTAAAAGGCCCCGCCCTATACACCATTTAAAAAACGTCGAAAGCCGCGCGAACATGGCTCGCGAAACTCCGTCCGAAATCTCGCCTTCCTTTCGTCGCCTTTTTGCTCCCGGAACGGTTCTATTTCTGATTTCATCGAGCAAGGCCACGATGTCGCGCTTTGTGACGTCGGCGACGGCCTTGGTTGCCCAACGATCGGCGAGGCCATCGGGGATGATTGCAAGGTCGCGAGTGAACCCAAAAAAGTGCGCCGTTTCTACCCAACGTCTTGTCCGGGGCTTTGCATGTTGCAAAACAAAATCCACCGCGAGTGCGCCAAAGGCTTTTTGAGAGCGCTCCGACGCTTCCGACGCAGCCGCCTCTATCTTCGCCGCCGCCGGATCTTGACCGCTCAGCCGGTCGAGAACCGCCGCCGCCGCAAATTTCCGGGCGATGGCCAGCGTCATCGGTCGCCCGATCGCTGGATCAGCGATGCCAGAGCCATCATCGAACGGCCCGAGAGTCAGTTTCGCCGAGCGACCATCCGGGCGGCGAAAACGCATGATCCAAGATTTTCGCCCGGTCGGGAAAACGACGAGCCGCAAGCCGGGGCAACCGCCGTCAGAAATCTCGGCGCTCTTCGCCTCGGGCTTCAGACTGAGAATGAGCTTCGTGGATAAAGTCTGTCGCTGCGTCATAGCAAGGTAACGAGGTAAACAAAATCGCCTTTAACCCATGAAAGGCAACGAAAGTTCATGATAGGCTCGATGAGCAAAAATGTAAATCATTTCATGAGTTTGAAGAGTTACGACGAAGGTGGCGAAAGGCGCTGAAGCAGCCAAGCGGCTATCAGCACGAACGCCGCGCCCGCCGGCGCAAACCACCATGTCGCCAAGCCCGGCGCGTGCGTGCGCAAAAAGGCGGCGAGAGCGGGATCGGACCCGATGAGGTCGCCGGCGATCCAGCCGAGCAGGGCGGCCCCCGCCCAGACCAGAGCCGGAAAGCGGTCCAGCAGCCTAATCAGCAGGGTCGAGCCGAAGACGATCAGCGGAATCGACAAAACGAGGCCAAAGATGATCAGCAGGTGGGAGCCCTTCGCCGCCGCGGCGACGGCGAGGACATTGTCGACCGACATGATCGCATCGGCGAGGACAATGATGCGGATGCAAGCCCAGATCGTAGTGGGGGGCGCGACGTCCGGCGCGTATTCGTTCTCCCTTGCGAGGCGAATGGCGATTATGAGCAAAAGCGCGCCGCCGGCGATTTTGATGAAAGGCGTCGCCAGAAATTGCACGACTGAAAGCGTCAAGACGATGCGCAGGAGCACTGCTGCGCCGGCCCCGAGCGCGATGGCCCATCGGCGCTGCCGTTCAGGTAGAGAACGGGCCGCAAGAGCGATGACCACAGCATTATCGTCCGAAAGAACAATATCGATCCAGATGATCTGGAGCAGAGCAATGAGAAAAGTAGTATCGGGAGGGTCCATCAGCTGGAGCTAGGCCAGCAGGAGAGCAGGGTCAAGCGTTGCAGTTGAAGAGTTTTTCGGAGCGCAAGGATCAGAGACGGTCTTGGCCTCGCGGCGAGGCAGCTTTGGCGCAAGGGCGAGAATGGCGATGACGGCGGCGCGGGTCGCATCTTCGAGGCTAAGGCGCGGTTTTGGCGCGAAATTGGACGAAGCCGAGCTTATTCCGCCGCCCTGCCGTAAGCGTCGCGCGGAATTGGGCGCGGAGGATCGACGATGCCCAAGGCGAGGCACGTGGATGAAGCCGACCAAGGGCGCATGGTTTTGGCTAAGCGACAGAAAGAGGGTCTGGTTGCAGACATAATCGCCGGCGTCGATCGATAAATCGGCGCCGAGCCCAGCGCGTCGCAGCGCCGTCGCTACCAGGGCGCATGGCAGGGTCGATCTTGCGACAGGCGGCGCTCCCAAAGCGATCGTGCGGCGCTCCGCCTGCGCTCCGGCGGCGTCATAATGGAGCTGGCTCACCCGGTTCAGGGCTCTTGTCTCGACGCACAGCGTTTTTCGGCGAGCGGCGAGCCCGAAATGCAAAATGGCGTCGGGTTTTATCTCCTGCGCCAGACGCGAAAGACGGGGTGCGATTTGCGCATAGACGACCGGCAAGGTGACGAGATCAATGCTGATGCCGGCGCGGAACAATCGCGAGCGATGTTTGGCGAGCGCGGCGATCATCTGAGCGGTTGGGTTTTTTGCCGCGCCGGGAAAGCCGCTAAAGCCGGTGACGAGGATGCGGATCGGCCGGGTCGTCACGCTGATGTCTCCAAAATATTCACGCGATCAATGCGTAAAACAAGGATCCACGCGCCGTGGTCGCATTCCCGACATGATCGGAGATCATTCCAACACAAGCAGGATGGCTCCTTGTCGATCTTTCAGCAAGGCCGATGCGTCCATAGAGCTTCGGGATCAGAGCGGCCCGCTCCAACGCATTGATTGATAAGTTGTTGCGGCCTGTCCCGAAAGCTTGGGACCATGTTCGTTCGCTAACAAAGAAGGCACATGCGGTTGACCGATTTATGCGCACCTGCGCGGCGGAAAAATATCGGCGCATCATTGGCTTTGCTGATCGCCTGTCTTGCCGCGCTCATGGTTTCGGGCTGCGGCTCCACCGGAATGACGGAGATCAGCGATTCAGGCCCGCAAGCCCGCCCGCTCTCGATGTTTGTCGTTTCAACCCGAAAGGGCGAGAGCGGGGCTGCGAGCGAGGCCGCCGCCGAGGGGCCGCCGCGGGACTCTCTGCAGATGGTTGGCGTGCCGCCGGGACACCAGGTTGGGCAACTGGAGCGGCCTTCTCTGGGCGCTCCCGATCCTTTGAAGCATTTTTCCCAAATAAGCCGGCGCGGGCTCGACGAGAAGACGTTCCTCGCCGAACTCGCGACTCATCTCTCCGGGCGCATCGGCTCGAACCGAGACGTCCTGCTCTATGTGCATGGATTTAACACGAGCTATGACGAAGCTCGCTTCCGGCTCGCCCAGATCGTCGAAGACGGGCGCTTTGGCGGCGTGCCGGTGTTGTTCACATGGCCCGCGACGAGCAGCCTGCTCGACTACGGCGCGGCCAAGGAAAACGCCACCATATCGCGCGATGCTTTGGCGAAACTGATCCGTCAATTGTCTGACACGCCGGGCGTTGGCCGCGTGCATATTCTCGCCCATTCCATGGGCGCCTGGATGACCATGGAGGCCCTGCGCGAAAACGCCATCGCCGGCAGCCCGGATCTCAATGGCAGGCTCGGCGACGTCATGCTGGCCGCCCCCGACATTGATCTGAACGTCTTCCGGCAGCAATTGGCGCGGATCGATCCGTCGCATGTCTTCGTTCTCGTCGCGGCGAACGACCGCGCTCTGTCGATTTCGCGAACGCTTGCCGGAGATCGCCAGCGTCTTGGCGCGCTCGACCCGAAGAATCCGGCCGATCGCTCGGCGCTCGAGGCGCTCGGCGTCAAGGTCTATGATCTGTCGCGGGAGGCGGACATTTTTATCGGGCACGGCGCCTACGCCAACGCGCCCGAGGCGTTGCGCACGATCGGCGCGCAGATCGCCGAACCAAGGCCTCAAGACGCCAACGTTCAGTCCGTGCTTGGCGAGAGGCCCGTCGATGACCGGATTATCGCCGAACCCCTCGCTCCCCCCGCGAGCGTTGCCCCGGTCTCTTCAGTCCCCGCAGCCGCCGCGCCGCTCGCGCCCGCCGCGCCGCCTCTCAATTGATAAGATTCCAAGGTATAGAAACTATCTCGCGCAGATTTTGGCGGCGAATGCCGCGTTGAGGCGGAGCATCGCCTGGAAAAGCTTCAGACCTTCATCAGAGGATTAGTCGCTAAAAACAGCGAGACTTTCGCCTTTGGGCGTTATTTCGCTGGATGAGGCCGGCCCGGATATCGACCCGCAACACGATGATTGCCGTCGCGACGACGAGCGGGGCATCAGGATTTCGTGAAACGGCGCGGCGATCGGCCGAGAGCCGTCTAATTATGACGCGTTCGGCTCTCCAACCCCAAAAATTACGGCGCGACGGAACTTTTGGCTTCGACCGAAGTTCTTCGTAACGGATTCGCGCTGACCGAGATAAGTGCGTCCCCTTCATCGATAGCATTGTCTCTGCTGGCGTGGCCCCTGTTGGCGCTGCGGCAAGCGTTTCGTTAGTAATATGTCTTAATTCCGTAATCTAAAGCACATTTTTTTGATTCTATTTTCAATCTAGACTGGCAGCAGACAACTCTATGTGGTTTGTAACGCCATTGCACACAGCTCCTGATGGTCTTGCTGCAAGGCACCATAAATTATCCATATTGACGCCACAATACTATTGGTATTAGTGTCCTAGATACATAGCGTATTGGATGGCAGCGCTCTAGGTCTATTCGCGCCCATGCCCTGTGCTGTTTCTTGCGCCCAGGTCTCAGTTAGTACAAAGCGAGGGTGTCATGTGTTTAATCGCTGAAGTCGTGCATTCGTGCTCAAATGAGAAAGTTGCTCATGCGGCGGTCGCTTCGATCGGCTCTGAATTTGCCGGTAAAGTGAGGGCCACCGCCAGCACCCATGGCATGTCCGTCGGCGCGTTTACGGCTCAAGCCGTTCTCCAATTCCACCGCAACAGCGGCGGCGAGGAGAAGCAGGCGCTGCGGCGGAAGATGAAGGGGACCGATCAACCGATTCTGATTGCCCTTGAGCACATCCTCAAGCCGGTGGTTGATCCCGTCGCTTGCGATCGCGTGATCTGAGGGGGCCGGACGCGTCGCGGCCGGGAGGGCCGCGGGCGCGCTTTACAGGCGATCTTTCTCGAAGTCCTCACAGGATAAATCAAAAAGAGACAGGCCTTCCTCTAATTGATCGGACAAATTCGGCATGCCGAGGAGGAAGGCTGCCGTCGATGGCTCTGGGTGTGCTGACGCCGCCGCCAGCGCATCCGGCCATTCTTCGACCGAATAATCCTCGCCGCCGATCAGATAAAGAGCGATGAGCTCACGCTGCTCGTCCTCGTCCATCGCTTCGATAAACTCAATCAGCTCCTTGCGCACAGACGAATGCGGAACTTCCGTATAGACGGAGGCAAATCCATCATCCGTATCGTTGGACGAATCCCCCATTGGCTCTTCCGCCTGGACGTCAAGTTCGCGCGCCTTGATGATCACAAAACATACTTTTTCAGGGTTGAGTTCGGACAGCATGGCGCATTTCCTGCTTTTTGCCCGCGATCAGGCGTTTTGACGGAACGGTTCGCCTTCGAGATGCTCGCGCGCCTCGATTTCCGCGATGATCCTGGTCACGAAGGGCTCAAGGTCTTTGGGCGAGCGGCTGGTGATAATGCAGTCGTCGACGACCACAGGCTCATCGACCCAATTGCCGCCGGCGTTCTCTACGTCGGTCCTGATCGAGATCCAAGAGGTCAATTTAAGCCCCTCGACGACGCCCGCATCGATCAGCAGCCAGGGCGCGTGACAGATCGCGGCGACGATCTTTCCCGCATGCAAAAAATCAAGGATCAGGTCGATTGCATCCTCATTGGTCCGCAGTTGATCTGGATTCATGACGCCGCCTGGAAGGACGAGGCAATGGAATTCGGAAGGGTCAACCGAAGCGAGGTCAAGATCGACTGGAACGCTATCGCCCCATTCCGTCTGGTTCCATCCTTTGATTGTCGGACCTTTTGGCGCCGCTACCTGTACTGACGCGCCGGCTTCTTTCAATTTTTGCAGCGGGACCATGAGTTCGGATTGTTCGAATCCGTCGGTCGCCATGATCAAAATCTTTGCTGCGCCGATTGTCGGCATGTTCATTCCTCCGTGATAGTTGGTTAAGAGGAAAACCCGACGGAGGAATGCAAGTTCCACCGGCTTAGATGCCGGAAATGCGACTCAGGCCCTCGCCGGCTTCATAAGATTGCGCGCCCAGGATCGCGTGTTCTCCGGGATCTCCGGCCCAAGGCCCGGCTGGTAGAATCGGCTCAAGTCCGGGCGGCGGCCAGACTTTAAGAGTTTGAGCGTCGCTGGATCCGCAATGTCAAAACTATCAAAACCGCAGCGAGACAAAAGCTGCAGCTGATCGAACAAGACATCGCCGACCGCGCGCAACTCGCCTGTAAAACCATAGGTCGCGCGAAGTTGATGCGCGAGCGAATAGCCTCGTCCATCGGTATATTTGGGAAAGTTTACGGCGATAAAGGCAAAGCGCGACAGATCGCTCGCGATCGACGCAAGCGAGACGTCCGGCTCGAGCCGCAACCCGAGCGGAATATTGGTCCCGCGCAGCTCGCCGCTTCCATCCCGCCATTGCTGGAGCGACAAAATGGTCTTTCCCGCGAGCGCAAGACTTTCCCCTTCTTCGAGATAGCGCCAATCATCGGGAGGGAAAGAATCGTTCCTGAACAGCGCCATGATCTAAATTTCCGAAGCGGTTTTAGCCGTTTGAGCTTGCGCCGGCCGGGCGAGCAATTGCGCCGCGGGCTGGGCCAGCGGCTGCGTATGAAGCCCGCACTCGATCTTGCCCTTCCCCCGCCAGCGTCCGGCTCGGGCATCTTCGCCGGGTTTTATGGGCGAGGTGCATGGGATGCAGCCGATCGAAGGATAACCCTTGGCGACGAGCTCATGCCGGGGCAAAGCGTGGGCGTCGAAATAGGCGAGAATCTTCGACGCCGACCATCCGGCCAGCGGATTGATTTTGATCCGATTCTCCTCGGTCTCAAATAAGGGCAGCGCCGTGCGGGTCTGCGCCTGGAACCGCTTGCGCCCGGTGATCCAGGCGTCAAATCCCTCCAGCGCTTCGGCCAGCGGAATGACCTTGCGGATTTCGCAGCAGCGATCCGGATCGCTCGACCAAAGGAAGGTCTCGGGATCTTCCTCCGCTAGCAGCTCCGCCCTGGGGGCGATGCCGTTCACATTGCGCAGACCAAGATGCGCGACCAGCCTGTCGCGATAGGCGAGGGTTTCAGGAAACAGCACGCCGGTTTCGAGAAAAAGCACCGGCGTCGTCGGATCGATCGCCGCCACCATGTGCAGTAAAACAGCGGAATCGGCCCCAAAACTCGATACGAGAGCGATTTTGCCCGGGAAGAGATCGTCGATGGCGAGGCGCAGAAATTTTGGCGTATCCATTGCGGCGATCTTGGCAGAAAGCTGCTTTGCAGCCTCGCCGTCGCCGAACAGAGCCAAATCATTTCCGCTCATAAAGGGCCTCCTTGAACGGCGCCATTCCAACGCGCCGGAAGGCTGCGAGGAAGTCTTCGCCGCGATCATGGCGAACCTTGATATAGGTATCGACTATGGTTTCCACCGCATCGACGACTTCCTCGGACGAAAAGCCGCGCCCGGTGAGAGATCCCACCGCGCAGCTTTCATCGGCCGATCCCCCAAGGGTGATCTGATAGGCTTCCGCTCCGCTTTTCTCGAGGCCTAGAATGCCGATGTGGCCGACATGATGGTGCCCGCAGGCGTTGATGCAGCCGGAAATATTGATCCTGAGCGCGCCTATGTCGGCAGCTCGGGCGCCCTCGCCAAAGCGCTCGGAAATGCGTTGTGCGACTGGAATGGAGCGTGCGGTCGCAAGAGCGCAATAATCAAGGCCGGGGCAGGAGATTATGTCGGTCACTAGCCCATTATTGGCGGTTGCGAGACCGTGAATTGCGAGCGCATCGTAAACTTCGCCCAAATCGTCCAGCGCGACATGCGGCAAGACGAGGTTTTGCTCATGCGCGACGCGGATTTCGCCCTTGGAGAATTGGTCCGCGAGATCGGCGACCGCCTCCATCGACTCTGCGCTGGCGTCGCCTGGAATGCCGCCGATCGGCTTTAGTGAAATTGTGACGATGCCATAGCCCGGCGTCTTATGGGGCTCGACATTTTGCGCGGCGAAGCGGGCGAAAGCCGCATCCGCAGCCTTGCGCGCCTCAAAGTAGGTCGATGCGCGCGGAGACAGCGCCGGGGGCGCGAAATAAGCCTTGATGCGCTCGATCTCCGCCGCTGGCAGCGTCAGCGCATCGTCGCGGTGATTGGCGAACTCGGCTTCGACCTCGGCGGCGATCGCCTCAGCGCCCTTTTCATGCACCAGGATTTTTATGCGCGCCCGATATTTATTGTCGCGGCGGCCTTCGAGATTGTAGATGCGCAAAATAGCATTGGTATAGGCCAAAAGATCGGCCTTGGGCAGAAACTCGCGGATTTTGTGCGCGATCAAAGGCGTGCGGCCAAGACCGCCGCCAATATAGACGGCAAAGCCGATTTCGCCTTCGGCGTTCTTGACGATCTGATAGCCAATGTCATGCACCTGAATGGCGGCGCGATCCTTGGCGGCGCCGTTCACGGCGATCTTGAACTTGCGCGGCAGAAACGAATATTCCGGATGCAGCGAAGACCATTGCCGCAGAATTTCCGCATAAGGGCGCGGATCTTCGATCTCATCGGCCGCGGCCCCTGCAAATTGATCGGCTGTCACGTTGCGAATGCAATTGCCGGAAGTCTGGATCGCATGCATCTCGACCGCGGCGAGGTCGTTCAGAATGTCTGGACAATCGGCGAGCGCCGGCCAGTTGAACTGAATGTTCTGCCGCGTGGTGAAATGGCCGTAGCCCTTGTCATAGCGCCGGGCGATATAGGCCAGCTGGCGCAGTTGCCTCGAGGATAAAACGCCATAGGGTATGGCGACCCGAAGCATATAGGCGTGGAGCTGCAAGTAGACGCCGTTCATCAGGCGCAGCGGCTTGAACTGGTCCTCGGTCAATTCGCCGGACAAGCGGCGAGCTACCTGGTCGCGAAATTGCGCAACGCGCGCCGCGACGAAGGCGTGGTCGAATTCATCATATCGATACATCTCAGCTCCGCTCAGCCCCCGCCCGGGTCCCGCCGTCCGTATAATTAATTGTCGGGCCGTGCGCGCGAATTTTGTCGCGCAGGCTTACCGCGTCCACGCCGCCCTCGCCGGCAATCACCTCGACAACGAAGGGCTCGACCACGAGATTGCGCTTTGCGTCCTTTTCCGCAGCCTCAAGCCCGGCTTGCTCCTCGACGCTCGAGACAAACAGCCTCGCGTCGTCCAATGATCTGACCCAGGATCCGTCGCGTCCGAGATAAACCACGACGCCGTCAGTAAGACGGTTAGCGGAGACGACTTTAGTCATGGTTCATCGCATGTCTTCAGAAAAATGGTTGATGGGAGAGCCCCGCCAAACAGAGCTTAGACGCGCATATAGGGCAAATAACGCCGGATGGCGAGTTTTAAAATGATATACATATAATGTATGTTAAAATAGCATCTGGGGTTGTTTGACGCGCCTTTGACTGTACGGCGCATTGCGTTTATCGGAGCGTGGCGGTCGCGATCGCGGCTTTGAATCTCCCAAATAGGAGTTATCCTCAACCCGCGCCGAAGCGTCCGAGCGTGGGGCAAGGATGTCATGCCGTTCATCGACCATATTCCCGCTCTTATCTCGCACTATGGCTATCTGGCGATTTTCTTCGGCGTCGCTATCGAAAGCGCCGGAGTTCCTTTTCCGGGTGAGGCGATTTTGCTCTCCGCCGCGATCTTCGCCGGCCATTCCCATGGCCTTAACATTCTGGGCGTGATCGCCTCGGCGGCGACCGGCGCGATCGTTGGCGACAATCTTGGCTTTTGGGTTGGCCGCACCTTTGGTCTCTCGCTTCTGGTCCGGCATGGGCATCTCATCCATCTCGATGAAAGCCGTCTCAAGCTCGGACAATATTTATTTCAAAGACACGGCGGAAAAATCGTCTTTTTTGGCAGATTCATTGCGGTGCTGCGAGCGTTCGCCGCCATCCTCGCCGGGGCCAATGGGCTCGATCCCGTGCGATTCTTCGCCTTCAATGCAGCCGGGGGGATTGTCTGGGCCTCCATTTTCGGAGGCCTTGGCTTTGCATTCGGAGCGCAGGCGCATCGGATAGCAGGGCCAATCGGCCTGATCGGCCTTGCCATTGCGATCACGGTTTTGGCATTTTGCTGGCGCTTCTATAAGAAGAACGAGACGCGGTTGACGCAGGAAGCGGAGGCAGCCCTGCCGGGACCGATACGAGTTCGGATTTAATGACGCCGTCGCAAGCCGCACGCGCCATCAAATCCGACGGAAGAGCCGTCCCTTGCAGCCAAAGCCTCGCAACCTGGAGCGCTCGTGTTTATTGAACAGATCCAACCGCTAATCTCCCTGCATGGCTATTGGGTTGTCTTCTTTGTCGTCATGCTGGAGAGCGCGGGAGTGCCGTTGCCCGGGGAGACCGTCCTCTTGCTCGCTGCGGGCTACGCCGGAGCCACCGGGCGGCTCGATCTCCAGTGGGTTATCGTCGCGGCCGCGGCGGGAGCGATCATCGGCGACAATATTGGTTTTTGGATCGGGCGGACATGGGGCGCCAAATTCCTGCTGCGCTATGGCAAATTCATTCATCTTCCTGAGGCTCGGCTGAAGCTCGGGCAATATCTCTTCGAAAGACATGGCGGAAAAATCGTCTTCGTCGGACGCTTTGTCGCTTTCCTTCGGGTTCTCGCCGCGCTGCTCGCGGGCGTCAACAAGTACAGTTGGCGCAAATTTCTCTTCTTCAACGCCTCCGGGGCCATCGTCTGGGCGGTCGTAATGGGCGTTAGCGCATATTTCTTCGGGGACGCCATCCATCGCGTCAGCGGGCTGCTTGGCGTAGTAGCGCTCGTCATTGTCGTTGGCGGAGTTGTCGCGGCTATGGTTCTCGTTCGGCGCGAAGAGAAAAAGATGGAGAAAAGGATCGCCGATGTTGGTTGAAGGCAGGGAGCGGTGAACGGTCCGCGACATGCGCTTTGATCGGAACAAACCCCGGAACTGAACGTTCGGAGCGGAGGATCATCAAGGGAGATGCCAGATGAAAACCGAGCTTCCGCTTGTTATTGCAGCAGTTTTCGGGTTCCACGCGACGCCTGTCTTTGCTCAGGCGACGCCCGGCGACCCTGCCGGGGTTCAGACGATTCCGGAGCAGGATCGGTCCCGGCCGGAGGAATTGCCGAGACGCGGAGCGGACGATGGCCTGATCTCGGGCCGAAGCGACAGCCTAGGCAATAGGCCAAATAACAGCGGCGTCATCAAGCCCCCTGCGGGCGTTGATCCCGGTCTCGTGAAACCTGCGCCGGAACTCAACCCGAACTCGATGCCGGTCATTCCGCCGGCGAAGCTGCCGGGCGGCGCTCCTCAAGCCAAATAGAAGCATAGCCCGCGAACTTGCCGGCAAGATGTCTTAAGTTCTTGCCGGCTTGAACTGGCCGCCCGCGCAGATCGCGGCGCGGCCACCCGGTCTTGCCCGTCAAAGCCGCCGGGCGGGACCGCCGATGGAATTATCCCGATTAATGAAACGCCAGACCGCCAGGACAATTACGGCTCCGACGATTGCCCCTATCAGACCAGCGCCCTGATTTGGCCCGTACCAGCCGATCGTCTGACCGAGCCATGTCGCGACAAAGGCTCCGACGATGCCGAGAACGACCGTCATGATGAAGCCGGACGGACTATAGGGTCCTGGAGCAAGAAACCGGGCAATCAGCCCGGCAATAAAGCCAATGAGGATGATATAAAGTATATGCATAGCACGCCTCCCAATCCGTTCTTATTGGGAAGGTAAACGACAATCCCGAGGTTAAGTTGCACTTTCGGCGCGCCGAGCGCCGAGATAAATCTGTTCAAGAATGCCCGTTATCTGATTTTTGCGCAGCAAGATCCCATTGCGACCTTCGCAACCACAATGCGCGCGAAGCTTAGGGCCGCTCCATCCGGGCGATCAAGCTGGACGTATCCCATCTGGAGCCGCCCATGGATTGCACTTCCGCGTAGAACTGATCGACAAGAGCCACCAGGGGAAGACTAGCGCCGTTGCGGCGCGCCTCTTCGAGGCAGATCGCGAGATCCTTCCGCATCCAATCGACCGCAAAGCCGAAATCGAACTTGCCTTCGATCATCGTCTTATAGCGGTTCTCCATCTGCCAGGACTGCGCCGCGCCTTTCGAAATCACCTCGATGACCGCTTGCGCGTCGAGGCCGGATCGCTTCGCGAAGTGAATCCCTTCGGCCAGAGCCTCGACAACCCCCGCGATGCAGATCTGATTGACCATCTTGGTGAGCTGGCCGGAGCCGACAGGCCCCATCAGACGGGAAGCTCGCGCATAAGAAGAAATGATCGGCTCAATGCGAGCATAGTCGCCGGCCTCGCCGCCGCACATGATGGTAAGCGCGCCATTCTCGGCTCCCGCCTGGCCGCCCGATACCGGCGCGTCGATAAAGCCTTGACCGGCCGCTTTAGCGCTGGCGTAAAGCTCGCGCGCAACTTCCGCCGAGGCGGTCGTATGATCGACAAACACGGCGCCGCTCGCCAGCCCGGCAAAGGCGCCGTCTGCGCCGATTGTCACGCTGCGGAGATCATCGTCGTTGCCGACGCAGGCGAATACAAAATCCTGACCGGTTGCCGCGGCGCGCGGGGTCGGCGCAAGAACTCCGCCGAATTCGGCGACCCATTTTTCAGCCTTCCCGCGCGTGCGATTGAAGACCGTCACCGAGTGACCTTTTTTTTGTAGATGCCCAGCCATGGGATAGCCCATGACGCCGAGGCCAAGAAAAGCAAGTTTCGCCATTGCCGCCTGATCCTAGTCTTTGCCGGAAATGCCCCGTTCTAGCGCGCCCTCGCGCAGAGGTCGAGGTATAGCTTTAGCTTTAGGCTGACGCGGGAAAAGTCCCGCGTTCTGTGCGCGGTCGAGGCCGCGCCCGCGCGGCCTAGTTGATCTTATAATCGAAATATTTTTCTCTGATCTTGGCGAACGCGCCATCGGCCATGCTCGCGTCCAGAGCCTTATCGAACATTGCTTTCAGTTCGACGTCCTCCTGGCGGAGGCCAATCCCGATGCCATCGCCGAAATAGGCGGAATCATGCGGGGCATCGGCGATGATCGCGCAGCATTGCGCCTCCTTGCGGGATTTTAGGAAATCGACGAGGGCGTCTTTGTCGCCGATAACGACATCGAGCCGCCCTTCGGCAAGATCGAGAATGGCTTCCTCAAGGGTCGCGTAAGGGTGGATGTCGGATTGCTTGTAGAGGTCCTCAAGATAGGTTTGATGAGCGCCGCCCGCCTCTACGCCAATGTTTTTGCCGGCGAGGCCGTTTGGGCTCGTATCCGTGATCTTGCTTTGCTGCGGGGCGATGAAAGCGGACGGCATGCGAATGTAGGGCTTCGTAAAAGCAATTTTCTCACGGGCCTCGTCGGTAATTTCCATCGCCGCCATGATCGCATCATATTGATGATTGAGCAGCCCGGGAATAAGCCCGTCCCAATCCTGCGTAACAAACCGGCAAGTGACTTTCATGCGGGCGCATAAATCACGTCCGAGGTCGATCTCAAATCCAGCGAGTTCGTTATTGTCGAGATAATTGTAGGGCGGCCGGGCGCCTTCGCTGGCGACCTTGATCTCCCGGACGCGCTCCTCCGATTTTGAAGGCGGCGACGACGCAAGCGTCAGGGCCATCAGCGCGAAGGATCCGAGCGCGAGGGATAGCAGCGCCGGGGCCGCAGCGGCTCTGGCGCGCAAGACGCGCAAAAGCAAGCCAAGAACAAGGCCGAGAAAAGCGTTCGCCAGCAGCGTATATCTCCTCGTAGGGCAGGGCTTCGAACGCCTCTTTCTGAGGTCGACGCGTCCTGAGTCGAACTTGACTATATAAGATCGAGGTAACTGTCCAAAACAAGGCAGGCTGACGCTTACGAGGCCATCGCGCGATTGAATGAGCGGAGACTATCGCCTATAGCATGATCTTGGAAAAGGGTGCGGACTTTTCCAAGATCATGCAGCAAATGCGGATAAGGAGCGGGACCGATAAATCGGTCGCCTTCCCGGATTCGTCAGCGGCTGCGAATGGAGCGTTCACAGAAATGATCAGCGAGAAAGACGTTCTCACCGCGCTTCAGGCCGTGCCCGGTCCTGATGGGAAGACGCCTCTGCCGCAGTCGGGCGCGCTCGCCGGTCTTTCGGTCAAGGAAGCCAAAATTTATCTCTCGATCGCGATCGATCCGAAGCAATCGGCGGCGATGGAGTCGATGCGAGTCGCCGCCGAGGCCGCGGTGAAAAAAATGCCCGGCGTCGCCAGCGTTCTCGTCAGTCTGACGGCGGACAAGGAGGCGGCGCCCCCTCGGGTCGCAAAGCCCGCGACCCCGCGAACCATTGCGATACCTGGCATCTCCAACATCGTAGCCGTCGCGTCCGGCAAGGGTGGCGTCGGGAAATCGACAACCGCCGTCAACCTCGCCCTCAGCCTTGCCGCGCTAGGCTGGCGCGTCGGCATTCTCGATGCCGATATTTATGGACCCTCGCTGCCGCGCCTGCTCGGCCTCAAGGGCAAGCCCGAGGTGCATGAGCGCATGATGCGGCCGCTCGAGGCCTATGGCGTCAAGGCCATATCGATCGGATTCCTGGTTCCGGAGGACGACGCCATGATCTGGCGTGGGCCGATGGTGATGGCCGCCATCCAGCAATTGCTGCGCGAAGTCGCGTGGGGCGAGCTCGACTGTCTCGTCGTCGACATGCCGCCCGGAACTGGCGACGCACAATTGACCCTGGCGCAAAATGTGCCGCTCGCGGGAGCGGTCGTCGTCTCGACGCCCCAAGATCTCGCCTTGATCGATGCGCGGCGCGGCATCGCCATGTTTAACAAAGTCGCCGTGCCGGTCCTCGGCATCGTCGAAAACATGAGCTATTTTCTGTGCCCCCACTGCGGCGGTCGATCGGATATCTTTGATCATGGCGGCGCGCGGCGAGAGGCTGAACGCTATGGCGTCCCCTTTTTGGGCGAGGTGCCGCTGCATATGGGCATTCGCGAACATTCCGATTCAGGCCGGCCGATCGTCGCGGCCGATCCCGATGGCGCGCACGCCAAAGTTTATCGCGACATCGCAAGGCAGGTTAAAGCGCGGCTGGAGCAGGGCCTCGCGCGCGCCGCGCCGAAAATCGTCATCGAATAAGCAGGAAACCGGGATGCGATCGCTTCGCGCTGGGGCGATCATGCGGCTTGCCCGCTAGCCGCCGGTGACGTTCATGTGGCGCGCGACTGCTGGCTTCACGCCGCTGCGATCGATGATGAAATCATGGCCCTTGGGTTTGCGGGCGATGGCGCCTTCGATGACTCTGTGCAAACCAGCGTCGGACTGCGAGGCGCGCAGCGGCGTCCGCAGATCGGCGGCGTCCTCCTGACCAAGACACATGTAGAGCGTGCCGGTGCAGGTGACGCGCACGCGATTGCAGCCTTCGCAAAAATTATGCGTATGCGGGGTGATGAAGCCAAGGCGGCCGCCGGTCTCGCCGACGCGGACGTAACGGGCCGGGCCGCCGGTTTTGTAATCGATCGGATGCAGCGCATAGCGCTCCGCCAATTGCCGCTCGACAAGGCTCAAAGGCAAGAACTGGTCGGCGCGTTCGGCTTCGATCTGCCCGAGCGGCATGACTTCGATCAGCGTAAGGTCCATGCCCCGCGCGTGCGCCCATTCAAGCATAGGCGCGATCTCGTCGCCATTGCAGCCATTCAGCGCGACCATATTGATCTTGACCGCAAGGCCGGCCCTTTGCGCCGCGTCAATGCCTTTGAGGACTTGCGCATGATCGCCCCAGCGCGTGATCGCCCGAAACTTTTGCGGATCCAGCGTATCCAGCGAAACATTCAGACGGCGCACGCCGATCGCCGCGAGCTCCGCGGCGTGGGGAGCCAGTTGCGATCCATTGGTGGTCAGCGTCAGCTCCGATAGCGCCCCGGATTCAAGATGCCGCGCAAGGGAGCGGAAAAAGCCCATGATATTGCGCCGCACCAACGGCTCGCCGCCGGTAATCCGCAGCTTATGAACGCCGCGGCCGATGAAGGCCGAACACAAACGGTCCAGTTCCTCCAAGGTCAGGAGGTCGCGTTTCGGCAGGAAATTCATATCCTCCGACATGCAATATACGCAGCGCATGTCGCAGCGATCAGTCACCGAGAGCCGGACATAGGTAATTAGGCGTCCAAACGGATCGACAAGGGGGGCTCCTACTGGCAGCGGATTGCCCTCAAACTCCGAGATTGCAGCGGCGATCGTCATGTTTTTTTTGCGTTTACCTATGCCTAAGCGGGAGTCTGACGACTATACAGGTAAGATGGGGCCGTGTGAAAAAGTTTCGAGACAGGGTGAGGCGATGAGCGAAATGGTGCATTGGCCGAGCGAACTGCGCCTGAAGGAAAACGGCCGGGTCCTTTACGTCCAATTCGAGGGCGCCCCGGCCTACGCCCTCGCCGCCGAATATTTGCGCGTGATGAGCCCAAGCGCGGAAGTGCAGGGGCACAGGGCGGAAGAGCGAGTGACCGTCGGCGGCAAGCGCCAATGCGCCGTGATCGGAATCGAACCGGTTGGAACCTACGCAGTGCGGCTCAGCTTCGACGATATGCACTCGACCGGCATCTACACCTGGGACTATCTCTTTGAACTCGGCTCGCGTTACGAGGAGAAATGGGCTTTTTATGAAGCCGAGCTCAAGGCCAAGGGCCTTACCCGCGACCGCGCCGGCCAGGCTTGAGCCGGAGCCCGTCCTTATTGGACGATGACGCGGGAGCCAACTTTGACGCGATCATAGAGGTCGACGACGTCTTCGTTGGTCATGCGGATGCAGCCTGAAGATACGGCTTGGCCGATGGTCTCCGGCTCGTTCGAACCATGGATGCGATAGAGCGTGCCGCCGAGATACATGGCGCGGGCGCCGAGCGGATTGGACGGCCCTCCCGGCATGAATTTCGGCAGATCAGGCCGGCGGCGCAACATCTGGAGCGGCGGCGCCCACGACGGCCACTCGCGTTTCATTGCGACGGTCTCGGAGCCTGACCACGAGAACCCAGGACGTCCGACGCCAACTCCATATCGGACTGCCTGATTGCCAGGCAGGACATAGTAGAGGCGGCGCTCTTGCGTCGAGACGACGATCGTGCCCGGCGGATAATGGCCGTCATAGACGACAATTTCCCGCGGCGGCGCAATGGCGCGCGGGCGCGCCTCGAGTTCTTCGGTCTGTTGGCTGGGCGGCTGATAATCATAGGCTTCGCCGGGCGTCATTAACGAAATGAGGGCGACCCCGGACGCTGCGCCGCTTATGGCCAGAAAGCGATGGCGCATTCGTTAGCGTCCTCGACATCGATCAGATTAGGCTTCGAATCGCCGCCGCGGCGGCGCCTTTCCGCCATGATCAGGCCTTGGCGCCACGCTGGCAAGCGTGGGCATAACGGCGCCGCGAAGCTTTTCTGTTTGGAGGTTGACCGATAGGCAACGTCCGCTCCAGCAGTCATTTGTCTCGTGACGCCGGATAGCCTATCGGCTAGAATCATGACGAACGGCCGTGTTTCCAGGCGCTAAATCATGATCATTGAGCTGAAGAACTTCATGCCTTTTTCGACGCCGATGTCATTTGCCACTTTCTTCGTGATTTGGTTCATCGTGCTGTTCGCGGTGCTGCCGTTCGGGGTCCAATCGCAGCAGGAGTCGGGCAATGTCGCCGCCGGCACGGATCCGGGCGCGCCCGTCGCGCCGCGGCTTTTCATCAAGGCGCTGTGGACGACGGCGATCTCGGTCGTCGTTTTCGCCGCGCTGGTTGTCTTCGCGCATTATGCCGAGGCCTGATATTGGAATAGCTCGATCGTTTTGACTGCGGTTCTATTGACGCTTCGCGCTGATGAGGTTACTTGACCATCTCTCCTTGGAGAGCGTGTAGCTCAGTTGGTAGAGCATCTGACTTTTAATCAGAGGGTCATGGGTTCGAGCCCCATCGCGCTCACCAAAGGAAATCAATGAGTTAGTATAATTTTTAGGGTTTACGCAGAGATCTTTTTGACCTTGCGGACCCCACGCGGACCCGGCGAACGCATTTTCGGTGTCCGGCTCGCTCGCCATCATGAATGGTAGCGCTGCGGACGGACTCCTCGGCCCAATCAGTGCTCCAAGCAGATAGAACACGCCTCGGCCGGGAATTGCCGCGCGGCTTTTCGGATTTCTTCCTCAGTATTTCCTTGAGCCCCTTACCGCGCTGAGCATCTACCTGAACTGCTCTTTCAGAGCGGCCAGTGGCTTCGGAGGTATCCTTTGTGAACCGATGAGCCGCATTGTTTGACTTCGCAGAATCTGCGAAGTCAGACTTGGTCCTGCCGGCGCGTCCTCCCGTTCCCCGCCCTACCCTGGTCTCCGGATATAACTCTTCGTAAATCTCCTTCTTCCGTGCCGTCGCCATGGCGCGCTGGGGAAGCGTCAAATCTTCCCGAACGAGGTTCTCGTTTCCCCAACTAATGGCCCGGCTTAGCGCCGGGCTTTTTTTGTTCGTCATCTACGCCAACGAGAGGCGATATCGCTCACCAGCGGCGCCCGTGATGCCCCCTGCGGACCACAACAGTTGTGAGTGGTGTGACCATTTGGCCACAAAGTACGAAATTCTTACTTACGCTAAGTTGAAGTCATACATCATTGTTTCTTAAGCGAAATGGGTTCAGTGGGAGGGGTGACTCTACTAAGGAGAAAATTATGATCCGTCGTATTTTACTAGCTTCGGTCGGCGCAGTGACGCTGGCCGGTTCCGCTCTCGCAGCGGATCTTCCCTCGCGCGCTCCGCCGCCGGTCTATCTGCCGCCGGCGCCGATCTTCACATGGACCGGCATCTATGTCGGTGGTCAGGTCGGATATGCCTGGGGCAACCAGAATGTAAGCTCCAACAGCGGCTTCGGCTCCGACAGCTTTAGTTCAAACAATGACGGCGTCATCGGCGGCGCGCATGTCGGCTATAACCTGCAGTTGAGCCAATTCGTCATTGGCCTCGAAGGCAGCGTTGATGGATCAAGCCTGAACAAGAGCATTACCCGCGGGGGATTTGTACCGGTCACCTATAGCGCGAACCTCGGCGTTCAGGGCTCCGTCCGCGGCCGCGTCGGCTATGCCTGGGATCGCGTGTTGTTGTACGCCACCGGCGGCGTCGCCTTCGGCGGAGTCGACAGCAGCCTTTCGTCTCCATTTGGCTTCGACAGTGCTTCGGATACCCGCGTCGGCTGGACGGTCGGCGGCGGTCTCGAATATGCAATCACCAACAATTGGTCGATCCGGGCCGAATATCGCTATACCGATCTCGGTCACGCATCGATCTTCGCGGCCAATTCGTTCAACGATCCGGCTATCGGCGGCGGCGGCGGCTTCTCCAATCGCCACATCGTCGAGAACCAAGTGCAGGTCGGGTTTAGCTACAAGTTTGATACCTTCGCTCCGCCCGCGCCGATTGTCGCCAAGTACTGAGATCTAGATCGTTGTCTTTTCTTCAGGGGAAGCAGGAAGGCGCGGCCGAAATGGCGGGGCCTTCTCATCTGAAGCTCTTGGGCGTTTCTTCCCCGTTGGTTTGACCAGGGCGGAGTTTTCTTCGCGCTGGTCAAAAAAAGGCGGGCGTCCAAAGCCCCGCCGGGAACCGGGCCGTTTCGCCATCCCCTTGAGCTTCTCCTTTCAGGTTATTCGAGGCCCAACGATCGTGATCCGGTAGCTTTTATGTTGGCTGCCCCCGCCGCTCCTTAAGATCCCCGGCGGGGGTTCTCGTTCAAAGGGCTCGGTCTCACGTACCCGGCGCTGTCAGTTCCGCACCGCACCTTGTATCTGCCGAAGATTATCGCCAGCTGCCCGTTCTTTCGAGGTCATCAGTGATCCGCGGCTGGTTGCTCAATCGCCCCGTTCGAGTACCCTCTACTGCTCCTGTGAGTTGCGGAGCATTCCAATGCCAGATTTCAAAGATATTGAAGGAAATGAAGAAGACGGACATGCCGCTTCCGCTCGTCAAGCATTTGAAAAGCTAATAATTGAAATTCTCCGTGGGCTCGGGCAACAGAATGACGACGGCTACGGCACAACCATAGCCCTTATAGATTTGGTCAAAAAATTGGGTGAAGCACACGTGCCGCTTGGCCCCCTTATCGGCGAAACGATCGCTGAATTAAGGGATTCGGCCTTTGTCAAAAGCCAATCCGAGCGCGAAACTGAAATGAAGTCGGTGTTGGAAGCGGCATTGAAATTGACCGTCGAATATTTGGCCGAAGATGGATTGGCAAAGGGGCGGCAGTCAAAACGAGACACCGCTCTCAAACAAGCTATCGAGGAAGCACTATTATCCTCTGAGCGTAGATCGCGGGACGCGGGATGGAGCTATCTGCAAACGCTGAGCGACCGCGTCGGTAAATGGCCACCGGGAAAGAAGTGATCCTAGACCGTTCGCGTTGTTGACGCTCCATCAAGTGGCCAATTTGGCCACTTGAATACACGATGCCGTGAAGCGACGAGGTCACGCAGCGCGCGGCTTTGCGAACTCCCTTTCGCGCATTTGGCTCATACGAAGAATATCGGCCTTGATAGCGTCGAGCGCCGTCAGCGCCAATAGCTCGGACCATGAGGCTTCGCCGTGCTTGGTGATGCAATAATTAACGACTTCAAGCTTGCGGAATATCATCCATTCATAAGGCACCGGCGCGGTTAGGATGAGCTGCATCAGCTCGTCCTCTCGCCGGCAGAGCTCGGCCTGTTCGTCGTCTGGTGCCTCCTCGGCAGCAGACATGCGCAGTTGCAGCCATTCGTCGAAATCCGCCTCGAATTGAAGGCGAGTGGCATAATCCGCTTCCCAACGCTTTCCCTCGTCTTCGGTCTCTTGGAGATGGCCGGGAGTCGGATGGACTCTTCGAAACTCTCTGGCCTTGGCCATCGCTTCTTCACGTGTCATGTTCAGGCCTCCTCTTTGCGATGAGCCTGACGCAGAGCCTCATAGTGGGCGGTTTCCATCCAGCCGTCCTCGTCCGCCAAATAATCAGCCTTTGCGTCCGCGTCGGTGAGAGTGGCGCAACGATGTGCGCAGACGACCATCAAGGCGTTATATTCGGCCTCGTTAGCGAGCGCCCGCGCGCGGTCTAATCCTTCCAGATCGACTGATTGTCGAACCTCCGTGGCTTTCGCAAAGGCCTCGTCAACCAGGCGAAGAGTGTCCTTCTTGGCAGCCCGGAAGGCTGCTGTGAGCTGCTTTTGGACTTTCAAGGAGAGCGCGTCCTTCACACCTGAAAAGGCAACGACCTCATGGCTTTTGCACTGGCTTGAGATTCTTTTCTTACATGCTTCAACACCCTCGGACATCTTAATGTCGTCTAAAAAGCTGCTGAGCGTGACCGGTAGATGCTCAGGGCACGAGGCGTGGATGAGTTCCGTCGCATCCCCGTGTGCTTTTTCGGCTTCCAGGGCGGCGCCTTTCGTTACGCGATGATCCTCTATTAACCGGCGAAGGTCGGAAGAAACTGCTGCCTCACGGCATGAGGCGGGAACGGCCGCGAGCGAGGCGCCGCCAGCAATCCCCATCCCCAGTTTTGCCAGCGCTGATCTTCGGTTCAGATTTGGCAAGCCGGTATCGGCTGCCGGAACTGTGTTGTTCGGCATTGTGGTTGCTCCTTGATATCCTGAAACGAATTAGATACAGTGTGTCAAAATATGCATATTGACTTGTTAGTCAAGAGAAATCGACACGAGGTATCAATTTTGACGCCGATTCAATGCAAGATGGCCCGCGTTGCGCTTGGACTCGGCGTTCGGGAATTAGCTGCGGCTGCAAAAGTGGCGCCCGGAACCGTCACCCGATTTGAAGGCGGCGAAGAATTGAAAGAACGAACTGTGGACGCCATGCGTCGCGCCCTTGAGGCCGCTGGCCTCGAATTCATCGCGGAGAACGGCGGAGGGGCTGGCGTAAGATTGAAAAGGAGAGGCGGCAAACGAACCGGCGACGTCTGTACCGTCGAGGATTTGAACAGCGAGAGTGATGAAGACTGATTTCGAGACGGTACACCAACACAAGGCGCCATCGCCCTAACCGTGATCGCGTGAGGTCGTGACGAGCCCGCGCGAAATTATCGAACTCAACTTAGATGCCATCGAAAACTTGGTGATCGAGCGGTATCGGCAGCGCACTTACACGATAGGACAGATGAGCGGGACCAGATATTTGCAAATTGTTTTGGAATTAGCGGATTTGAAAAATGCGAATCTCGTGCTGCCCGCGGGTGCGGCTGCAGCCGGCTTTGATGCAACAGGCGTCACCGCACCTGCGGGCGGCGCTGGAGTAAGGTCGAAGAAGGACTAAGCGGCGATGAGCATTTCCGAACCGAGCTCATTGGCTCTGCGGCCGCAAACGAGCCTTCATTGCAGCTATCACGACGGCATGTTCTCGCATGAACCTCGATGGGAAAGTCGCGGCGGCAAGAGCGACGGATTTTTGCGCGCCCTTGAACACAGTTATGAGATTGAGGCGACCTGCTTTCACGAAGCTGGCCATGCCGTCATAGATTACGCGCTTGGCATGGGCTGCGCTTCTGTCTCAATCGAGGCCAACTATGCTATTCAAGCCGACGGAAAGCTTGGCGTGAGATACGGCGGGCTCGCTATGCCTTCAGCAAGAATGGCGCAGAAGTCCGGCCGGCAAATCAAGCGAAACGTTTGGAACGAGGCAATTCTCATCTTCGGGGTTGTCAATTGCGCGGGACCAGCGGCGGAACGGAAGTTCAGGTTTCTCCACGACATGCCGCAGCGACTCCTTTTTGCCTCGGAAGGAGACCACAGCAATGTAGATGCCGCGGGAAAACGCCTCGAAATGTCGGGCCGCTGTAGCTTCGCATATAGGAGGCTCACCTGGCGAGTTGCTCAGCGCTATCTCGATCAAGAGGCGGTTTGGGGGGCTATAGAGGTCCTCGCAGACGAGCTTAACCTCGAATGGTCCAGGGTCGATCCCGATGGGACTGAGGAACAACCGAAGGCTGGAGATCAGATCAAAGCCGTCGTCGACGGGCGTCGAGCCCGCACCTTGATGCGACGGGCGGGCGTCCGTCCAGGAATGCTCGGAATAATGTTCGGATAGACGCAGCCGGCGTCGAGTTCATCGCCGAGAACGGCGGTGGGGCTGGGGTCAGGCTGAGAAGAAGCAAGAAGCAGGGCAATTCGTCTGTAGACGGCCAAAACGAATTTTAACAGGCGGCAGGGGCCCACATCGTGCCGCCCAAGTCGTTTCGCAACTGATCATTCGGTAAACCGACCCCGCTGCCGAACTATTTGTCTATTTGGCGGCAAAAATGTGTTATTACAACGACAATTGCGCACAGAATGCGCTAAAATGGGAGGGGAAAATGTCGGCAGTAATTCCTAATTTGACCGCAAAAGATTTAGCTGCCCATCCCGGGTCCAGACAGAAACAGATAACTGCGCCAGCGGCCTTTACGATAAACCATAGTGGAGACGGCCGTGGTCCGGGGTCATATGTGACCAATTTCACAGCATATATATCTCAGTCGGTGGATCCTATTCGAACTTACCTCTCGATTAGCTATCACATCAGCAACATTGATTGGAACAATGATCACGGACGCCCGGTTTCAGACACTTCGATTACTGGGTTTCTTAAAAGCAATGGCGTTAATATTCCTGACCCGAGTTTTACGTGGGGAGCGGGGCGATACCACTGTTGGTACCCTAGCGGCAAAAATATTCCATATACTTGGCCTATTGAAGACTTTTACGACATTATCGACGAACTACATCTCGAAGTCTCTCCCATAACCGGGCCTATTGGCCCATGTTAACGTGCGGTTATCCGCGCTGCCAGTTACCTAAAACCGGACAGCCCGCTCTATAAGGCTTCCGGCGAAATAGTTAGTGAATATAGGCGAAGTTCGACTATTTAACCGTAACTTTCCAGTGCCCGCCCTTATCCTCAATGTCGTAGGAGTATCTAAATCTATTGCAAATCAATGCAAATCCATGAGACATAATAAAAGGCCGCACGCCGCTAATAGAATCACAACGGTAGTCGTTTTCCTTCACGAGCGTCACGAGCTCATTCATTAGTTCTGAATTCCCTTTAAATTCATCATATATCGTAGCGTCAGACTCAATTGGAACGATAGTAGCGGCGATTTTAGGAACGTCATCTGCGGCGGCGGTAGGCGTTTGCGGAAGTAAAGGTGTGTATCCCGCCGGTGGAACGTAGGCGGAGCGGCCGCTCTCTACGGGCACTGAGGCAACCGGCGCGGGAGCTGATGCCGTACTTTGCACCGGACGGTCGGCGCTAGCCTCAGACAGTATGCGGAAGCTCATCCAGCCTTCGTGGTCCCAAGGCTCCTGAACCGATTTAAAGCTAACCCAAGCCCAGGTGATTCCGCGAAAGTCAGACTGGCTCAGACCGCACCACTGTACGGTCGACCCCTGGCTTAGCTTCCATAGGCCATTGCCTGTTAGGCTAGGGGTCGCACGAACCCACCCGAAGTCGGCAGAGCCCATCGGTTCGACCGATTCCTGCATGCACTTCTCGTGGGCTGTGGTTGAGGCGGAGAAGGCGGGCGTTGAGCACAGCATCAGAACGGCGGTAGCGTGCGCTAAAATTGTCTTAAGCTTATCCATTGAAATTACTCGAAATAAATAAGATTAATGCGTGGAGTTTGCGCGCCGTGAAGCCCAAAGTAAAGAGGACGCCTCACTGGTTGGCCGCCATCGCTGCAAATTGCGCGGACCCCTGCGGATTATTGGCGTAGGCCTCGAATATACTGACCCAGCTGGCGGCATCGGGCTGCCTGAAGTTGCCGCAGTGACGGATGCTGCTGACGGTGAAGCCGCCCTGGAATGTGAGGCCCTGATTCACCGCCTGTGAGTTATTTCCCTGAACGTTTGTGATCAGCGTTTTAGGTAACGTAATGACGCTATTAAATTTGATGTCCCCACGCATCACAGTCTTGAACTGGATCTTGAAGGCCTCAATCCACGTGGGCTGGCCGATGAGATCCTCATATGCGATTACAGGGGCGGTAACCGGCGTGGTTCCGTCCACTGCGTCGATCCCGCCGGCAGTGTTGAAGTTCAAACTGACGCCGGAATAGGACGGACCCAAAATCTCCTGGCTTATCCGCCGAAGGTACGTCCCGAACTGCTCCAGATTCCCATGATAGCCAACCTCATCCTGGGCATAGACCAGCATCGGGCTAATCTGCACATTGACCTGCGTGCCTGGGTACGCCGTCCGCAGCGCATTCTGCAGCGGCTGAGACAGCGGCGTTCCCTTCTTCCAATTCAGAACGATGTTTTTTGGCGGCGTCTTCGGATTTGGGCCGATCGATGTCGGTGCATTAAATGGCGTCGTGATTACGAAGTCCTGGGTCTGGTCCGTGCCGATCCAGTTTGCGAAACATTGCCAGACTGAGCCCGTTACCAGAACGCCCTGCTGCTGTGGTTTGGCAAGCGGGAGACCAGCGCTCATTCCTCCCCTGACCGTGATCGGTTTACCAAACAAGCTCTGCGACTGCGAAATCGCCGCTAGACCGATGCCCCAAATGCGGACATAGGAACCAGCCGCGGGAACATCTGATGCTTGTACCTGAATATCCATCTCGACATTGAGGGCGCCGGGATCGAACTTGCCATTCACCAGCGAGGTATAATGCGGGCCGCCGCCGACGTTGATGTCATAGTATCGCATTCGGTTTCCTTATCGCGTGAGGAATGGCCAACGTGGACGCAAAATCTGCGGTCACGTGGCTATTGGACCATCCGGCTCGCTACTCGATATTCGGAGCCCGGTGAGCCACAGCGGCGAGCAAATTCGCGGTCAAACATATCCAACGCGGCGTATCGCCATTCCAAGTCGGCGCTCTGGACATCGCATTCTGGATCGTCATCCAACTGACTGTGGATGGCGTCGAGTTCAACGATGCGATTGACGATCGCCTCCTCCAGCCCCGCGATATCGAGACTGGTCGCGCGATCCCGCAAGGTTGCTATCATGTTGTCACTGAGCATTTGATCTCGTCTCCAGAGATTGAATTGGGGCGGGAGCCTAATTGCTGAGTTCTTGGATTAGGACGAGCCCGCCAGCTCCTGCGCCGCCAGTTCCTGGGCCAGAACCACCGTTGCCGCCGGAGCCGCCGCCCCCGGGAAAGTTACCGGGGCTGCTTAAAGTGCTGCCACCGCTACCCGTTCCGCCGTAGGCGAGAGAGGTGCCGAACGAGGCCCCTCCAATTCCCGAAAAGTTGTCATTGCCGTTAGTTGTGAATCCGATGCCGCCGCTGTTGCCGGCAAAGCCGAATCCACCCGTGCCCCCGGTTCCTCCTGGACCAGGAACGCCAGGTGACCCGCCATGACCAGGATTTGCGGTGATGAACGACCCGAACGAGCTCGACGTGCCGTTCGCTCCCGCCGCGCCGCCCGTGCCCACAGTGACGGCAATGGTTGTCCCAGGGGTTATCATAAAGACGCCCTGTCGATATTCACCGCCTCCGCCACCCGCTCCCGCTACATGGCTGCCCGCGCCTACATTCTGGCCACCGCCGCCGCCACCCCAAATCTGGACGAAGACGCGTGTAACGCCCGCTGATGGCGTGTAAGTTCCCGAAGTCGAGAACCCGATAACCGTATTCGCGGTCGGCGTGATGATTGGATTCGGAGAGGCGATGACAAAGGACGAGCCGTTATAGACGACAACAGCCAGATTACCGCCGACAAACTCGCCGCCGGTCAGTGTCGCCAGTCCGCTGCCCGTCACCTTATCGACAATGACGTTGCCGAAGCTGTTGACGTTTATGGTCGTCGCGGTGGTGTTATCAGAGGCAACCGGAAACATCAGTGGGACGCCCAAGAGATCGGCGTAAGACGTGCAATTAGGAACCGTAAGAGCGATGGCGTTGCCTGTGCCAGTCGCTACGCCTACCCAGGTCTGTTGGTCAGAAAAGCTCACCTGTAAAACTCCATAATGGCAATTAAAAAAGCGCGGCCCCCGGCTCTGGAAAGACAGCAAAGCAAGCCAGGAGCCGCGCAGTTTTCGCCGATCTACAGCTCCGGGGAAAAGAGGAAGCAGAACCCCGAGGCGAGATCTAAGCGAACTGGTTAAACGCTTTCCTTCGTCATGAACCTAGTGACGCGGCGAGCTGGACGCTTCATTGACTTAATGAAGCTCGTCCCGAAAAACTCGGTGCTGCGGAAGCCGGTCACCGGGTCGATTTTGGTGCGCTCCATGAGCCGACCTTCGGGGACAATCGGGTTGTGGGACGCAGCAACAGCGTCGGCATAGATCCTGGCCTCGAAGGCATCAAAGGCACCATCGGGAATCGCCCGAATATCCTTCGGTTCCACGTCCTTGAAGGACGGGCTATATTGCAAATACGGGAACATCATGCGATTGCGGTAAGCTCGTACTGACTCGCCATCCATAGGACGTGGAGCAGACGAACCAAAGGCCTGAGCCACCGCATCAGCGCGACCCTGGGCGTCAGCGAGCGTGGCGCGATGAGCTGCATCCGCAACGATGTTGGGCTTGTCGTCGGAGCCTTCGTCGTCTTTCTTGGCTGCGTCCTTTTTCTCGGGGGACTCGCCAAGCGCTGCAATTTTTCCTTCCAGCGCATCAAGCTTGCTCATGCAGGCGTCGAGAGCAGAGAGCACTTTCTCAGGCACAACAGCCGCTGCTTCGGCGTCCTTCTTGGCCTTGTCGGCTTTCAGGGTAGCATCGATCTCGGCGGCTTTTTTCTCTTGTTCGGTCATAGTTTAAACTTCCTTGGGTTCTGTTTGAGTTTCAGTTTCGGTGATTTCAACGCCTGGACCGTTTTCACCATTGGATCGGGTCCACACGCCATGATTTCCCGCGCCCGTGTAGACAAGCGCGAGGTGGTCGATGAGCAGAGGCTCGCCTTCGACAATCATGGGAATGCCATCGATATCGACTGTTGCCGACGCTCCCGGTTCGAGCAGCACGCCGGGGCTTGTGTCGAACATACCGCCTGCAATCATTGAACAGGCAGTGCTATCCAGGACTCGAGCGACGCCCCAGAGCTCGTCATTTCGAACGAACGAATGGACCACCATGCCGACACTGCGCTCGCCAAAAAATCGAGATGTCAGCGCGTTGTCAGCGGGGTGTTCAATAACCACAGGCAATCCGAGGACTCGCCGGCGCATTTCGTCGGATAGCCAAACGTCTGGGTCTCTGAAAACATATTCGCTGAGCGAAGGCCGATAGGCGCAACCAGTCCCAGAGAGTCTCAACGCGACATAGTCGCTGTTGGCAAAGCGCGTCGGAGAGGGCATCTCGCCCGAGGCCACGGACAATGCCACATCGAGCTCGTTCATTCGGAGCCGTCCCAAGAGCCATCGTGGGCGCGGAGCCGGTCTTCACGCGGCTGTATTGGCCGCCCCATTGAGAATTCAGCAATCTCGTTGTCCTTATTCTCGAAGAGCCACCCCTCAAGCACGCGCCCGACAAGCCAGCTCCGCGACACCCCCAACCGCTTCGCAAAAGCGTCGAGCTGCAAGGTCAGGTCTGAATCGAGGTAAATCGAAGCGATCTTCTTTCCGCTCGATTTGATATCTCTGTGAGTAGTTAATTCATTTTCCATCACCACTATCTAGTATAAGTATTGTTATGTGTCAATATTGACGCATGACTGCACAATACATCGCGTGTCATGTACTGGCGCGTTCTGACGACTAGTGGCGACTTAATCTATCTAATTATTTATTGTCTTTTTTGATGAAGCGGCGTGAGAGCGTCGCTGAGGACTCTTCGAGCTTCTTCTTTGCGGCCAGTTCCATCAGGTCAGCATAAGTCAGGCGCTCGACCGCTACATCAATCATCGCCTGCTCAATCCGCCGTAGTCGCGTTTCATGATTATCAAAACGCGCGGCGATGAACACCGCGTCGGCATCATTACTCATCGTTGTCTCCTTGCTTTGTTTGAATGTCATTGGCTATTTAATCCTAAAACGATCGCATAGACCGACGCTGCCCGTAGCGGGTCATCAATGAGGTCTGCTCCGCCGCTGAAATCGAGCGCTCCACCGATTGGACTGGAGCGACCTTTGGTCTCGACGATTCCGGTAACCTTGACTGACCCGGCCGAAATGTGAGACGCGGCAGAGAGCTTCTGTTGGGTGACATCCTCCATGTGCAGCGGGATGGCATGCACGGCGTTGGAATTTAGGCCACTGCGAATCGCCAAAGGCAGCAGGTCCTTTGTGGCAAAAAGACCAGGTGAGCCGCCCCTCGCTCCGCACTCTGCGATGAGCTCAAACAGCCGCTTGATCACGTCCTGAAACAACCCATGCCGAATGTGGCCAACCTCGAAGTCGACGATCACCAACGGCGTGCCAAAGTATCTCGATCGCGCGACACAGACAGTCGCAACCAGCCCCGACTTGTCGACAGCCATGACGGCGAAGACAAAATCGCATTTCGTCGGCGTCGGCGCCGGGGCTTCAGAAACGAGCAAGTCGCTCTGCCGAACCAACGCAGGCCGTCTGTCCAAATCCAAGCCAACGAGGACCCCAGCTACGACGTTTGAGATATCATCCTTGCCGCCGGGGCTGTGATCGACGCTGTCCCGGCCCGAGCGGGCTGTACGTCTCTCCAAGCCCACCAGCTGGGCTGACAAGCGTTGATGCTCCAAGAGCTCGACTCGCTTGGCGTTGAGCAATGGCAGCAAGTCCAGGTATAGGTCGCTTTTTGGGCGAGCACTTTGTTCGAAACTGATTCCGTGCTCATTGAACCTCGCTTTCGGCCAAGCGCCGGCATATCGATCGCCAACGACGCGGGTTATCCCGTAGCGCCGTAGCAGCTCGACGCATTGCTCAACGGCTTGCTCAGGGTCAAAGGGCGCACGTATCTCTAACAATGCGTCAAGGATGCAGATAGCGACGCCGACGGCACTGGTTTCGAGATGGCCCACAGCCAAAGTCATTGAATCGCCAACTCCGCCCGATGGATCGACAAAGGCCGCGTATGTCGTGCCTGGAACGAAGGGCAGCTCACGCCTGCCGCTGATAGTCACGGCGTTAACGATTTCTAGACTAACGAAGTCCGCCAAATCATCCCGGAACTCAGCACCGTATTCTGCGCGGGCTGCTTCCGGGTCGGATTCGTATGCCTCCGCAATAATTGCCGGATCAATGCGTGGGTTCATCGTCGACGTATCGGCTTTCCAGACCAGCACTCGGGCGTCGTCCTTGCCGTAGTGGCGGCGATAGGCGTTGTATAGCTCGCCCTTCTTCGCGTATGGCGACGAGGCCAAGAGCAACATGGAGCCGGGCAGCGACGCCATGCCGGGGCGGAGAGCGCGCAGGATTTCGGTATCGGGATTCGCACTCGACTCTTCTAGGCGCCAGAAGGCGATTTCGTCAGCCAGAACTGCCGCAAAAGAATAACCGCGCGTTGTACGGAATGACGCCGTCGAGATCTCGATCACCACGCGATTGGACAACGTGATTGCTTCGTTGGTTTCATCCTCAACCAGCGTCGCCAGCAGCGGGACAGCTTTGAGCAGCCCTGACACGTACCGGAAGATGCTACGCGCCTGTTGCCTGTTAGCGGCGAGTACGGCGACCGTGGCCATTTCGCCCGGCGCCAAATGCGGAGTATAGTCCCGACAGGCCAGATAGACGGCGATCAATGCAAGTACCCGCGATTTGCCCCCGCGACGCCCCACGATGAGCGCAGCCTCGGAGGACGGGGACGTCGGAGCCACGGAGCGGCCCGTACAGGCCCGATAAGCCTCTAGCTGGGCCTCGGATAGCGGCAAGCCAAACAAAGCCGCCAGGAAGGCTTTCCAACCATCCCAGCTATCGCCCTTGAAATGCGGTGCGAACAGTGCTGGGTCGTGGAGCTCGTCAATGATGGTCCGGTTCATTGGTCGCCTTCACTTTCGGCCTCAGCCTGCATTCTGCGATAGTCTAGAATCGTAAGCGGCTTGACCGTCTTGGCCACACGCTGAAGCCCCAGGCGAGACGCACAGCGGCCAAGCCTGTCCGTGAGGGAGCCCAGCAACTCAAGATCGACATCACGGCCGGCTACCGCCGCAGCCTCGATGAGCTCGCATTGGATTGATAGGATGGCTGCTCTTCGCGCCAATTGACGTTGGAGCTCGCTCAAATGGTCGGAGCCGCCGAGGTCCAAGAGAATCTGTTCAAGGACATCGGAGAACCGCCTGGCAGCCGCGGAACGGCCATCAACGGTGTCAGGAGCAAAGAGGCGACTGCCATTCGATATCGCGCTACGGTTCTGTGCCGATTTGCCAGCTTTCGGGGCACGAGCGGCTACCGTCTTGCTAGCGACCTTGGGTATAGTTTCGTCGGTCATTTTGGTCCTTCGTGGGTCCGCATGGGGTCCGCATTCACATCAACGTCCGATGCGTATGCGCTAATAGATTGATATTGAACGTGTTTACATGTTGGCAGCCACTTATCATTGGTAAGCGGCTCTGCCGTTGGGCTGCGAGTCCTCGCAACCTTGCGGTCACGTCAAATCCAGACGAGCGCGTCACTTGTGGTGCCTCAAACGACCAGCCCCTTTGCTGTCCTGAGGTTCTCAAAAGGCTTTCCGACTGAGCATGACCTTTTGGAGGAGCCTCTACGGTCGAGATTGAGGGGAACAAAAGGGAACAATGGGAACAATGTGCCTTTGTGTTCCGGGTGCCTTGGGGCGGAACAAAAGGGAACACACCCTCTAAAAGGGTGTTCCTTGTTCCTCCCATCTGTTCCCTTCAGGAAGTCGGCCATGCGAACGGCTCCCAAACTGCGACGTGCCTGTCGGCAACGAGGGCTTCGTGGGCGCGCTGAAATGCTTGGCGGCGAGCGCGAGGTTCATCCGAGCCGCTGACGCCGTGGCGATAGGCGTACTCTCTCCATTGATCGGTCGTGACGCATTTGACACCGGTAGGAATGTGATTTGATGCCGGGGGAATCTCTCCGACCTCGCCGATGGCTTTCTGAAGGGCGACGAGAGCAATACTCGCTCCCTTTGTGCATTTAGGTCTGGTCTTCTTACGTGAGGGCTCAAGACCCTCGACGGCTGCGATGACACATGAGGTGATGGCTTCCCCGTCCTCGTCGAAGCCGACCTCAACGACTTCAAGCCTGCTCGCTATTTCGTCGCCCTGGGCGCCATCCTTCATAAGATCCACACTGGCGACGATGTTGTCCGTCGCATCACGCTTGACAGAGATTTGAGCGTCGACAGCCCCCATGAGACTGCCGTGGCCGCGCGGACGGCTGGCGTCGTGGCCGCAATGATGGACGATGATGACTGAACACTTGAAAGCGTCTCTGATGGCGTCGGCCGCTTTGACGTAGGCCGCCATATCCCGGTCATCACTTTCCGAGCCCAACAACGACCTATTTAGGGTATCGATGACGACGACGCCGGGTCCGGCTGCCCCCAGCGTACCGCGAATCGATGCGACCAGGGCCGCATGGTCTGCTACAAGGGTCATCGGCGACGCCATGAGATGGAACGGAACTTCAATTGAAGTCTCCGCTAGTCGACTCACGCGAAAGGCCTCCACACGAGCTCTGAAGCCGTCCGCACCCTCAAGGGCGCAATAGACAACATGCCCTTGCCTGACGCGCCTGCCGCGATACTCCCAACCGAGCGCGACGTGCATGACGAGGTCAAAGACAAAGAATGATTTCCCGCACTTCGGTGGTCCCCATACGACTGTGAGACCGACGCGGGGAACCAAGCCTTTGATGAGATAAGTAGGCGTGGTATCGATCGCGATCTTCTCGAACGGAACAAGTCGGAATCGCGGCACCGATTGAGCGGCGACTCCGCTGTTGCCTGTTGAGCTCGCCCACCAAGCGTTTTTCCTTTCTTGCGTCCAGTCTTCATATCCAACCGGCGCGACATTCATGGGGGATGGATCTTGAGTGGACTCCATCATTGCGCCCACCCATTTTCGTTCTCCGTCCATACAGCAATGCGGATGCCGTCTCCGTGTCGGCTGCGGACGAGCTTGACCCATTCATTCACACGCGACTGCCTCGTAGAAATGACGATCGAATGCCGGCGCAGTTCTCTCGCAACCCTCACAGCCTCCTGGTACGCCTGTGGGGATTTCCGAGCGATGATCGTGACCAAGGCGGCTATGTCGAAGAGTTTGGCCAAAGAGTCCGCATCAAATCCGGCCGGCCCTGCGTGGTCGGCATCGGTATCGAATATTTTGACGACAGTCGGCTTTACGAGCGATGCCGGAGTAAAGGGTTGGCCGCTCAACCAATCCTGCAGAACAGGTATGAATCCGCATTGATCATCGCGGACTGCGGCAAGGATCAAGTGACTCGTCTTGCTGCCTTTCGCGATCATCTTGGCGGCGGTAGCCTCTGAGCAGGTAGGAAGGCGTACGGTCATTCGGCGCCTCCATTTCGGAGTTCGCCGATACG
Organism: Methylocella sp.; assembly: GCA_037200525.1. Lineage (NCBI taxonomy): Bacteria > Pseudomonadati > Pseudomonadota > Alphaproteobacteria > Hyphomicrobiales > Beijerinckiaceae > Methylocella > Methylocella sp. Next base: position 1,452,347 of record JBBCGG010000001.1, read on the forward strand.
CTGACTCACGAGCACCGCCGAGGTCACGTGCGCGGACAGGAATTTCAGCTGGCGCGCAATGCCTGCTGTGTCGTTAATTGTCGCGAAGGTCTTGATCAGCGTTACCTGATGGTCGACGTGGTTCATCCGCTCGTAGATGCGATCGAGCAGGGCATCGATAGTATCGATGCTGTTTGCATCAACAGGTGGCGAAGTTTCGTTGCCAGCGACGCTCATGCGTCACCGCCCAATTTGGCAACGTGGCCGCGCAAGGCGCCGATTAACGCTTGCAGATCGTGGTGCGAGGGTGTAAAAACAGGAGCTGGAGATGCCGCCAAGCAATCCATTCCGAAGCCGGTTCCCGTAGCAAGCGGGGCCGGCTTCTCTCTTTTATCGGCCATCGGTCAAACAGCCTCCCGCGCGAGTTCGTCAGCGCGATGCGCGAAAGTGCTGGCTTGAGCCCAAGCCTCTGAATCGCTCAGGCGATAGCAGATGCGTCTAGGCCCAATTCGGACCCACTTCGGTCCGGCGCCCGTTATCCGCCACCGCTGCGCGGTTCGCGGCGCAATATGATATCGCGCGCAGAATTCATCTTCAGTCAGGTAGCGATCGTCTTCGGTAGTCATTCGTACTCCGTCAGTTCCGCGGCTCGCCAAGGGCCGCCACTGACAGAATAGATAGCAAAGAGCTTCCTAGATTAGAAACGGTATAAAAGTAATATTGGACATCTCTCCATATTACCTTTTCTGCAAGTTCTTGAGTTGAGTGGTCACACTGCCGATGCGCGGGCTCTCGCCGGTAAGAAAGGGCGCAATGGCAGTGATGAATAGTGGAAGGGGTGCCTTATCGCTTAGCCTTGTCTTGTAACCGGGATTCGTCGATCGCATTGCGTTGTGAAAATCAACCTGGAGAGCCGCCGCCAGCCACTTCCAACCGCGAGGTTGAATGGAATAGTCTTCAAGGAACGACGATCCTGCAATTCTTTGAATGGCCGATTTAGCTTCTTCAATTTCCGCCAATCTTGTCTCTAAAATGGATTTCTCAAAGGTGGTCGCTGACTCCTCCACGGCTTTCGCGTGGAACGCTCCATTTCTTTCTTTTAGGCTGCCGATAATATCGATCAGCTTATCGATGGCCGCGTGAGCCTCATTTTGCATCTCTCGAATAGGCAAAGATATATTTTGTTCGATGAGGTAATGCTGTCGCCACCCCTCCAAAAGGTCTGCAAGTTTTACGAGCGCCTCATCGCTTGGCGGCTTCAGTCTCGGGTTCAGCTTTAACTGGTTTATCAGTGTCCGAAGCGATTCGGCTGTAATGGGTGCCTCCTCCTCCAGCGGTTTGCGGGGAGTGCGTGGGCGTTTCTCAGGGGCGATCGGGCATTCCTTTGTCATTATCGCCCTCTATGCAACTGCACGATATTAGAGGCGTCTGCTCCTGCCCCGGTGACATGAGCGGCCCACGCTTCGAGCGCTTTGGCTCTTTCCTCGGTAAATTGATGGCGTTGATAGACGGAGGCCACGCCGGCCAGTTTCGCGGGCTGATGCGCAAGCAACTTGTCGACAACGATGCTATCGAATCCGAGCTTGGCAAGCGTGGTGACGCCGGTGCGTCGGAAATCATGCAGCCGCCACGGAACCAGGGCCGCGGCTTTTGCTCCGGTCTTCTCGGCGCCCTTCGCGCGGACTTTCGCTATTTCTGCATCCAGCGTGGTTTTAGCCCTTGAGAAACCAGAGATTGGCGTCGTGCCCGTGGTACTGAAAATCAGATCGCGGCCATCAACCCGCCGGGGCAGGGTCCGCAGGATCGCACGGGCAGGCTCTGCGAGATGGACATCATGCGGTTTACCATTCTTCATGCGCGCACTTGGAATCGTCCATGTTCCCAAATCGTCGGAAATTTCGCTCCAGCGGATGCCGGCGACTTCATCACGGCGTTGTAGCGTGAGCACTGCCATCCGGTAGAAGGGACCCCAGGGAAAAGGCATGTCCGCCGTCGCGGCCCATACGTCGGTTAGCTCCAAATCGGTCAAAACGCGATCGCGGGACTGCGATCTGGTGCCCATCGGAAGGCCCTGAAACGGGTTTTCGGGTACCTTCCCGCGTTTGTGAGCCCACCCAAACGCTGCTCGGGCATAAGCGAGAGTTCGAGCGGCCATAGACGCCTTGCTATCTCTGACGAGGCGATCGAGGACATTTACGGCATCGGTGCGGGTAATTCGCGCCGCCGGCCGCTTTAGCATCGGCGCAAAGGCGAGCCTGATCGCGCGTTGTGCTTCATTGCGATAATTCTCTCGACGGCCGGCGAGATGCAGTGCGGCCCATTCCGCGACCAGTGCATCAAACGTAAGCGCGGCTTCTAGTCGATCGAGCTCGGATTTTTCTTTGCGCTGGCGCCGCTCGGCAACCATGTCGACGCCCTTCGCAACCTCGCCGAGCCTAACGCGTGTGGCGCTGCGGGCTCGCTCAATGGTCAAGTTTCCCCATGGGCCGAGGCTTTCCCGCACCTTCCGCTTTGTCGCCGGGTCAGTCCATTGGGCGATAAAGATCTTAGATCCGGCAGCGGTCACGCGTACAGCTAGTCCAGGACATGCGGTATCAAAAACCAGCCTGTCTTTCTTGCCAGGCTCAACCTTCAATCCGCTCAGCATCCGGTCTGTCAGATTTGCCATCGCCAGCCCTCTGTCGTTTGCGGACCCCACGCGGACCCAGCTAGAGGGCGTTCTGTGGGTCCGCGTGGCAACCAATGGCTATAATATAATCAGAGGGTCAGAGAAAATCAATGAAATTGTCGTGACTTAGCAAGATATGGCGGTTTATGGCGATAGTCGGCCGCTTACTTTTAATCAGAGGGTCATGGGTTCGAGCCCCATCGCGCTCACCAAAGGAAATCAAAGAGTTAGTAGAGTTTTAGGCGGTGCCAGGAAGCCGAGAAACGCCTTCCGGACAACACCGCCAACATTTCGTGTAAATCACGATTTCGTGAACCTCGACGCTGACATCTGCTTGGTCCGGATCAATGATTCTCACCGGCGTGCCTGCGCCCGGTAGCGACTGATGCCGGGCTCTCCCGTCGAGAGCCGCGATTTTGCATCAGAAAATGTTCGTCCAGCCCTCGATCTATGCTTGGGCAACGGATCTTTTAGCAACCGTTCGGCGTTGAGCATGGTTGCTTTTTCGATTTATCAAACGACCGAAATGATTGGGGGCTGCGATGAACCCACCAAAAATATCGCCTAACAATCCAGACAAGACATACGGCAAGAGGCGCCACGCTGTTGCTGCCATCTGCACCCTTGCTCTCTCTATCGTCGGTGCGTCGAGCCAAGGACGAGCGGAGGGGAGAACCCAATACATTGTCGATGGGCTTGCACTCGGTGATCCAGTGGCTCCGAATAGCGCTGTTTATCGAGAGTATCGATGCCGACCTAGCGAGCAGTTCTCGTCGTTCATTTGGTGCAGACGGCACAAGACTGAAAATGGCAAGTTCGGTGAATTCACATCCGTTAATTCAATCCTCCATTCCCTAAACTGGACGACCGTTTATGTGTCGCGATTCATTGAGCCCGCCTTCTTCGGTCCGGGCGACGTGGATCGCGAGATTCAGCGCCTGTCGCAGCGTTTTGACGCGGGGCCGCGCACTCTACAGCCTCCGCGATGGTGGAAAGGCTCTCAGAGCATCATCGCGTACTGGGGGGACGTCACGCTGGAGCCCCTCGATGCCGAGGGCCGCGCACGGATTGCCGCCGGTCAAAGCGCTCAAAGTGGGATACTGTTTGACTTTCTTGGAGACTTCGGACGCTCGGAGAAGGAGAATCTGCCAATCTTCCAACTTGGCGGCGGCGAAGGGTACGTTTGGGGCGCGCGCATTGACGAAAATGGCAAGGGCGCGTTGCGGATGACCGCGATCGACGCGACGCAATTCGTCCCGCCAACTGCTGTGGCGCGGCTTGAGACGGGGAGGTCCGTCGGCAAGGATAGCCCCGAAACTGCCGTTCCTGCTCCAAAGCCAAAAATCTTGCTGTCGTCGGGTTCCGGATTTTTCGTTAGCAATGATGGCCACGTCCTCACCAACAATCACGTGATCGAGGATTGCAATTCGATTCGCGTTTTCATGGACACTGCAGCGCCGGTTGAGGCTCGCGCCATTGCACGAGACTCCTCAAATGACTTGGCGCTTCTGGCCACGAGCCTGAAGCCGCCCGCTGTCGCTGCCCCGCGATCCGTTCTGCGGCTTGGCGAAGCCGTTGCAGCTTTTGGGTATCCCCATGCGGACATCCTGGCGACCAGCGGTAACTTTACGCAGGGGAGCGTGACGGCGCTCGTCGGGTTAGGCGATGATTCCCGCTATCTGCAAATGTCGGTGCCCGTGCAGGCCGGAAATAGCGGCGGCCCGCTACTCGATCAAAACGGCAACCTGGTGGGTATCGTTGCTTCGAAACTCAATGCCATCAAAGTGCTAATTGACAGCGGGGACCTTCCGCAAAACGTGAACTTTGCCTTGAAGGCCTCGGTTGTGGAAAATTTCCTCGACAGTAACCGGATCAAATATGTGATGGGGTCTGCGACCTCGGCCTTAAAATCAGAAGACCTCGCCGATCAAGCCCGCTCAATGAGCGTTTTCATATTGTGCAAATGACCTCAAACTAATGGCCCGGCTTAGCGCCGGGCTTATTTTTGAGCGCGCGCGACTGCGTTTATTCCGCAGGGGTGGCATTGGGAGAGGCTGCATCCGAACTACTTTTGCCGGGGAGGGCTATGAATCTAGCGAATAAAGCAGTTTTCGATTCAACAGCCTGTTCGTCCTGGCCGTTGACAGCGATTCTCTGTTCCATCTTTTCAGCGCAGAATGCCAAGAACAGGGACAGTATGCCGCTTCCGATCCAAAAGTAATCCAACCACGGCTTTGGACCGCCGCGCACCGCAGATAATTCAAGGTCGCGTAGTGCGGCCCCGATGGAAAGCACATACAGGACCGTTGATGTTATTCTGAGGCCTGTAACCGCCGGTTTCATTGCATTCTCCCGCCTATAGGGCGCGTCCGCCGCCCTGGCCTCACTGTCGGTAATGGCCTACGTAACGTTATATCATAACTTATGGTTAGCATTTGAAACGCGACATCTGCAACACATTTCCTTCGCGGTGAAATCTTGCCGCTACGCACGCCATGGATGCTGGCCGCATAGCAAGTTTGGCTGGGGGAGCTCACAGCAGGTCTCGCCCGGCCAAAAATCGCGGGACTCACACACCCGCGGGGAGCCAGACCGTTTCGCCACCCCCTTGATGTCTTTGCATGAGACTCTCTTCGAGGCCCAACGATCGTGATCCGGTATGTTAAGTTTAACTGCCCCCGCCGCTCTCCGTGCCGGCGGGGGTTCTCGTTTGTATCTGCCGAACATCAGCGCCAGCTGCACGTCCTTTCGAGGTCATCGGTGATCCGAGCGGCCAGACCCAACAAGCCCATGACGACCCAAATCCGAATGCGCGCCCATAGCGTCCGGTGAAGCGGCTGGGTCATGCTTCGGCCCTCTCGCGGATATGATCGGCGAAATCCTCCGCCACTCTCAGAAGCGAATTAACACGCGCAAGTGCGTGATTTCGGTTAGCACCGCTGCCGAGATCCATCTCCGCCACCAAATCATTGATTGTTCCCAACAGATTGCGAAGGTTGGTCACGTCAACGGTGGCGTCAGATAAGTCATACTCGTGCAACTCGGTTTTTGACGGCACGGTATTTTTCGTCATTTTAGGCCCTCCCCTTCGCGGACGCCGTCGAGCAAAGGTTTAAAAAGGTCGGTGTCGACTCCTGAATCCGGCCAGCCGTAGGCGGCAGCGGCTTCGGCCAGGTATCTGAGCCTCATGAGCTCGTCCTCGGGCTCCGCGCACCGATGCTCGCAAATAGACTTGAGGGCACTGTCATAGCCGCTGACCCCATCATTGAAGGCTTTGGTTGCCTCGTCATAGAGGGCGCGGCTTTGGGAGTCCGACATATATCCGCGGGTATTTTCGATGGCCTTCTGGCGCTCCTCTGCCTCATTGATCGAGAGGCGGGCCTTTCTGTGCTCTTCAATAAAGCCGATGAGTTTGAATGACGCCTCGAGGTTCCTCGTCATGTCATAGCCCCTCCCGCTTGGCTTCGGTGATGAACTCGTGGAACCACGTCTTAACTGTCGTGATTTGGTCCAGCGCCATCGTAAACAGCTCTTCCATCGCCTCCCGCTCGCCGCCGAAAGCGGTTTCGAGGCTCCGCGCCGCAAGCCCTCCGATGAGCATGAGCGATTGGGTGCGGTCGATGGCAAGCTCAGCGTCGATGTAATCCGGCCATTGACGCGCGAGCTGGGCGGGTTCGGCCATCGATGGCTTCTGGTCTTTCGTTCCGTGATTGAGATTTGGCAAGCCGCTATCGGCTGCCGGAACTGTGCTGTTTGGCATCGTGGTTGCTCCTAGCGCTATAACGATTTGCGTTATGGTGATGCTAATTCGTTATTTGTGGACCTGTCAAACGAAAAACGTTATAGAGAACGATATTCGTTATGAGAGGTCATATGACTCCTGCCCAATCGCGCGCTGGCCGCGGTCTTGTTGAACTGTCCCAAGCTGACCTGGCCGCTGCTGCGGGGGTGGGGTTGAGCACCGTTCGAAACTTCGAGGCGGGACGTTCAACGCCAATCGACAACAATCTTGCTGCCATTCGAGCGGCCCTTGAGGCTGCCGGCGTCGAATTCATCGCCGAGAACGGCGGAGGGCCTGGCGTGAGGCTGCGGAAGGATTAAGCAGCGACAGGTATTTGCGTACCAAACTCTTTGGCCGACAATCGCAGACGAGTTTAACCTCGAACGCCCCGCGGTCGACCCCGATAGAACTGAGGAAAAACCGCAGGCTGGAGATCAAATCAAAGCCGTCGACGCCGAGCGCTGTGCCTTGACGCGATGCGTGGGCGTCCGCCCAGGAATGCTCGGAGTTAAAATAAACTCGAAAAAGTTAGTCTGACACTACCCGTATGAATTCCCTTCCGAACGCTGACATCGCGCTCTCGGAGGCGGTGACCTTGCCCAAAAAACCCGCCTTGGACAAGTTCTCGAAGGACACAGCGACTTCATCGCTGCTGAGGTCAAATTCACGCATTATCCCATTTCTTACCGTCACGGTCGCCGCGCCTCCGCCCTTGCCATTGACCCACCTCAGAACAAGGGCGTCCAACGGATCCAACTGTTTCAAGCTAGAAACGAACGAAAGGCGTAGATTTTTCGATCGAGCTGGATCCAGCGCCGTAGCAATTAGTTCCGCCCACAACTCTTGAAGCTCCGGACGATTTTCGTCGTAAGCGGCCTGGAGAAGCGGGATAGCCACGGACGGGCTGACGGGCTCCGTCTTCGAAACGTTCCGCCTTTTTAGAATAGCATCTAGTAGGACATCATATTGCGCAGCGATTACGGTTCGGACGAGACGTAGGGGATCGCCTAGGACTAAGCCCACGGCGTCCTCAGGAATTGTGCCAAGAATTCTCCCAATGAAGCGAGCCAGGTCCGCGCCTTCAGTAACTGCAATTTGGCCGAACTTCGCCGTTTCCTCGATTGCTTTCGCTTGAGCTTCTGTCGGCAATCCAGTTGTGTCCATTGGTTTGGGTGCCCGTGGTGCGAACTTTATAACATCGCGAGGCTTAAGATTACACGCTCGCGACAGGGTGGCCGTCTCAGGCCTAAGTCTTTCAGTAGGGTTTTTGGATTGATGGTGCGTTAATCCCCACAAGCCGTGAGTAAAATTCTATGCAGTAGCGATCTGTCATGCCCGCAATGAAGTCACAGACCGCTCGGTGACGAGACTCGCTACATTCATAAATAGTCTGCCAGTCACTTGGAAGTAGTTTCTTGCCTTGCTGCTTAATCAATGCCTGGAATATTTGACTAATAATTTCGGTTCCTCGGAACTCCGCCATTTTCAACCGGTTAGAATCTATAATAGTGGTAAAGGCTATTCGCTTAAGCACCTCGACGATTTGAAACGTGTGCGGGTGGAATTTAACAATGGACATTGCCGGCACCGTCTCATTAGGGAAGAACTGCACGCCCTGAATTAGCAAATGTACCAATTTTGACGCAAAGTCTGCGCGAAGGTAGCCGTCTTCGCAAAGCTCGGCGGATCTAGAATAGATCTGCGTTGAGTTTATCGCGCCTATTTCGTCTGGTGAACGGCCGCTAAGGTCCTCGGCGGACGCGTCGTATATTTTCCCAAAAATGTATAACAAAATATTATTTATGGTACCGGGGGTGATTTCTTCTGGCCTATCCGTTCCTACATATTGCTCGTTCATTTTCTTATTAACAGCTTCTGCGATACTGTTTTTCTTCTCGTCGCTAAGCGCCATCATCGAAATGGGAGACAAAAATCCGGTCTTGAAAGCGTCTTCTAGGCTCAGGACCTATTAAATTTGCCTGAGATGTGATTCCTGGTCTCCGCATGGGGAGGCTGGGATGAGTGATTTGTTTTTGTTGGGCGAGCGGCAGATGGCGCGGCTTGCTGGCCTGCCCCCATGGGGTGATCCAGTTTGAATGTTAGTGCATTGTCGGCCCTGGCGCTATTGCTGGCGTGGCGGGCGAAGCTGGTCCGGATTGCGAAGCCGGCCATTGCAGGGTCTTCGGGGCTGGCGGCTTGTAGCCCAGCGATGAGTGCGGGCGCACGGTGTTGTAGTGGCGTCGCCATCGCTCAATGACGACCTTCGCCTCCTTGAGAGTGTAGAAGATTTCACCATTCAAAAGCTCGTCGCGCAGCTTCGAGTTGAAGCTCTCGCAATAGCCGTTCTCCCAGGGACTGCCCGGCATGATGTAGGCGGTCTTCGCGCCGACGGCGGCAATCCAGTCACGCAACGCCTTGGCGATGAACTCCGGGCCGTTGTCGGAACGAATGTGGATCGGAACCCCTCGCAAGATGAAGAGGTCCGAGAGAACGTCGATGACGTCCGCTGCCTTCAGCTGCCGGTTAATCCTGATCGCGATGCATTCGCGGGTAAATTCGTCGATGATATTCAGCATGCGATATTTCCTGCCATCATGAGTGCGGTCCTCGACGAAGTCATAGGACCAGACGTGGTTGGGGCATTGCGGGCGCAGCCGGACGCACGAGCCGTCATTGAGCCAGAGACGCCCGCGCTTGGGTTGTCTGGCCGGAACTTTCAGCCCCTCGCGTCGCCAGATCCGCTCGACCCGTTTGACGTTGACCTTCCAGCCTCGCTCCCACAACATCGCCGTGATGCGGCGGTAGCCATAGCGGCCGTACTGGATGGCGAGCGCCGTGATGTCGGCGATCAATGCCGCTTCGTCATCGGGCTTGGTCGGAACCTTGCGCTGCGTGGAGCGATGCTGACCGAGAACCCGGCAAGCGAACCGCTCGGAAACGCCATGTTCGGCGATCACATGCTCCACGCAGGCGCGACGACGCGCGGAGCTCAGAAGTTTCCCGAGGCAGCCTCTTTCAGGATCAGCTTCTCAAGCGTCAAATCGGACACCGCTCGACGGAGCCGCGTATTCTCCGCCTCCAGCTCCTTCAGCCGCTTCACCTGATCGCCCTTCAGGCCGCCGTATTCCGACCGCCATCGATAGTATGTAACTTCCGTCACCCCTATCGAGCGGATCGCCTCCGCGACCGGTCGCCCTTGCGCGCTAAGCACTTCGACTTGCCGTAGCTTCGCGACGATCTCTTCCGCCTTGTGTCTTTTCCTCGGCATTGCGCAGTCCTCCATCAGGCTCATAAGCCCATACTTCACGGAGGATCACTTTTCAGGGGGCAGACCACAGTTTCCACGATCTTCTGATCATCGGTCAGCGTAGCGAAAGAGTCGCCTTGGGGCGTGACGACGTCACCTTCGGTGAACTGCCAATCATCGTATCGATAGACCCTGAGCATTGACATCGAAACGTATGCCTTAACGGGAGCTACACGTGAGCGGCGGTCCGCTCTACTGCGTCGGCGGCATGTCCACTCCTGGCGCCGCATTGGAGACGTACTCGGCCACAAACAGCGATTTGCCTATTCATCAAGATCGCGGATCGCCTGGTCCACCATACGCTCCAATCGGAGAACTTGCCGCACTATCGTACGAGATCCGAGTGCTCGCGCTGAGCGGCGGGAATATTTCAAAAAATTTCGGACGCCGACCGGCTGAAATCGCCTTCGAAGTCGTTTTGTGAATATTATCGTCGCCCGACCTTGAGCAATTGCTTTCTCGCCGTGCCTTTTTGTGATGGCGATGCTGCGCTTGGCTTTGCGCCACTGCCGCGCAAGTGAGGTCGGCCTAATCGATGCGCCGCCCCAGAACAAGTTGAAGCCGAGATATTGGAAAATATTATCACCGCTTGGCCCGAACAAAGCACGTTCGGTTTTTTCTTCCTTAATCTCCAACTTGTGGAGAGTGACGGCTTCTTTGATTTTTGCGGTGATCTCGGCCTCTTTATCGGGAGGGCAAATAACCAAAATATCGTCGCAGTAACGCTGATAGAGTCCGCCGATACCCACGCATGCATCAGCCATGACCTTATCGACCTCTGTCATATAGAGATTGGAGAGGGCGCTGCTGATCGGGGTGCCTTGAGGAATACCGAATTTGTTCGGATTGATCTCAATCGGAATGCCCGCCGCTCTTGAGGCTGGCATCCCGGCATAACAAGTCACAGCAATTTCCGAGCCGCCTTCTCCTCATCTAAATGTGCTGGCTGATATGCTGAGCAAGTTTGCCGGGGCGCTTTCAGGCGTCATTGAATCCGTAGCACCAGCGCTGCGAACCTACTTACCTAAGCGGGGCAGGCCAAGGGACTCGGGGAAGAAGGCGGAGATAGCGGCCCCCACGAAAACCGCATGTGTGTTTGTGGGCGTCGGCTTTGCGACGCCAAATTGATCTGGATCCAAGATGTAGGTGAAGAATGGTTTGAACGTAATGCCGGGCGTCAATGCAAGCCCATAATTCACTTCGACATATGTCTCGGTTCGGCTCAGCGTCTGGTGGATGCCGCGCAGCGCCAGATTGGCGTCAAGATTTGCGCTAAATGCATTACTCAGACCGATATTTTGGACGACGAAATTCAGTGTATCGTTCGGGCGGGATTCAAAGGGCCCTCGAATTGACGCGCCGACGAAGAATGCGTCGCTAATATTGGTTTGACCGCTTGTAGTGAAGTTTGCTGCGGCAAACAAAGTCACTCCCCGTTCTGAGGTTCGATCAGGCCGAAAGACAAGTTGCTGAGCCTGAAGCCAGACACCGCTCTTTCCATGATCGACTTTGGCCATTCCGCCGAAACGAACGCGGTTCTCGCCGGTCGTATTGAGCACCGGATCACTGTAGTCACCCGTGTCGTAGAAGCCGCCGATATCAAACGCCCTCGGGTACGGATCGGTCGCAAAGGTCGTCCGGTAGCCGAATTGCACCGGGATCGTAGCTCCTCTTGCTTTGTCGAACGCCCAGTCTTCCCCAGGCCAATCGTTATGGTGCTGCGTCGCGAGCAAAGGCTCGTCTTCGTAAACGCCAGCATTGAAGTACAACGAATAGGGTAGCTTCAACTGCGCAACGCCGGCCGTCGACGCGGTGAGGTACGAGGGAGATCCCTTAGTGAACGCATATCCGGACGGAACAGCGCAAAGCCCGGTGACGAATTCGCAATACAGCTCGGAGGTATCGAATTCAGTCCCAACCGGGACGCGTCCAACTCGGATATCCAATTGATCATCGAAGAGAAGCTGTTCATAGGACAGTTCATTAAGCCGAGCCGCGGCGCTTAATGAAAAGACCTTATTATTTGCAAATGCGCTCCCCGAGTAAGGTTGAAACGATTGGCCGTTCAGATCATTGAAGAGTAAGTGTAAAGAACCTCCGTTGATGCCTGCGATTCTGTTCATGTCGAGATCGACGCCGAATGCGGTAAATCCTTCATAGAGGGCGCCGCGCTTTATACCGCCGCTAACGTTCGCAAACCCTTCATTGAACGTTCGACCGGTGAGATAGATTCCCTGGTCAGCTAATTTCCGGCCGATATCTTCTCCGAGAGGGCGGAGGTTGAAGAAATAGCCCCGTGACAATCCCTCGTTTGGAAGCGGCAAGTCTTGAGTGGGCGGCTGTGTTAACGGCGACGCGTTTGTACCTATATCGGATCCCTCCTGGGCTTCCGCTGCAAAACCGAAGCAGAGAGAGGCTGCTGCGATCACGGCTTTGCAACATACTTTATGCATATTCATGATAGTCCCCTCGTATGGATCTTGAGCCCTACAAACGACTGTTAGGGCGCGACTGGACGGCTACGCCTCGATGCGAGGCGAAGTCGGTTGGCTCTTGACGAGCCGATCTCAGGCGTAGTAGCCCCCAGGCGCCTGCAGGATCAGCGATGTTTTTCCGCGACTTCGATGCTTCGGCTACGGTGCGTCACGGAATGGCCTTACGAACGCAACCGCTTCGCTACGGCAGCGAGAGCAGTGCGCCCGCGAGGCACATGCCCACGTTCGGTATGTCGGCGGCGCGCCGCCTCCCACGTCGGAGAGACCATGAAAAAGCCCATAGCCGATCGCGCCGCCGACAAGGAAGGCGATGCCGAGAACGCTTTGGCGTTGAGCGAATATGTCGCGAGCAGCGACAAAAAGGCGGCGATGCCGAATATATCGCTTGCCTTCGTTGGTCGAGCTGGCGAGAGATCGCGGAATTCGCTCGCAGCCAATGCGAAAGACCTGGGTATTGTCATGCTGGCTGGGATCCCTCGGCCGGAGGCCGGAGTTGCTGCTTATTTGGCGTCCGGCCTCATAGCGTCTGCCCAGTAGCTGGAATCGTAATAGCGGCCCACGTCGCTGAGTTGCTCGCCCCCATGCAGATACTGGCTGCGCAGCCTCAGGACAGTCTTCACACCGTCGGCGTCGATTTTTGCCTCGCGGAAGAAGCCGTCCTTTGGGTTAAGCAGCTCGACGTAGCTTTGTTGCGCAAGTTGCTCCGACATCGACGGAAGATTGCTGCGCAGGATGCGAATCGCCTCGTCACGATGCGCGGGCTCGTAGAGCCAATCGATCGCGGCCGCGTAGGCGCGGATGTAGCAGATGAGCTGCGGCCTGTGCGTCGCCGCCCACTCGCGCCGAGTGGCCGCGACATTGCCTTGATAAGGCCCAATCGTATCAGTCGCCCAGCCCAGCTGATGAAAACCCTCCGATTTGGCGAGGATATCGTAGGGCGTGGAGAGGAGCGTGGCGACCTGTTGGCCTTCCTTCATCGCGTTCCAGCGCTGGACCATCCCGCCCACCGCGACGACATGGTAGTCGCCCTCCTTCAAACCTTTCCTGGCCAGCATGTCGAGCAGAACGAACGCATATCCGGTGCTCAGGGCGTCGACGGAAAGTGTGCGGCCGCGCAAGTCGGCGAAGTTGGAGACGGTGGGAGCGCCGATGATGCTAAGGAAGCCGCTGTCGCTGCCCATGAAGGCGAAGAAGTCGGACTGCCGACCAACCGAGGCGTCGCCTTGACCTTCGACATAGGCGACGACATTGTCGATAGCGGTCATGGCGATGTCGAATTTACCTGTCGCAAGCCCGGACATTTGCATGACCGAACCGGTGGTCGGCAGTATTTCGATTTCAAGACCGCGAGTGGCGAAGAAGCCTTTGTCGCGAGCAACAAAGAGCGGCCAGTTAAATCCGCCTGGAAAGACATTGACGGTTAGCTTCGTCGTTGACGTCGCCGCCCCGGCGGCGGCGGTCGAAAATGAGGCAAGCGCCATCACGGACAACATACGGAAAGCTGAAAGTCGCTTTTTCATTATGAGACCGTCCGAGTGATTTTTTAGGCTAGGGCGTTAAGGCGGGGCGCTGTTCTGCTGCGAAGCCAGCCGTTGCTTACTTCCCCAGGTCGCAAGCCAAGAATCCTACTAAGTGGGTAATTCCGGCTGGCTCGCGAAGGCTGCTTCGGACTTGCTCCCATCGAGCCGCAGATAATTGAGCCATTGACCAAGGGCTGCGCCGCAAAGCCGATGCCGCTAACGGCGGTCTCGGCGCGGCTGGCGACCGCTATCTGGACATTGCCGTGCCCGTTTCGGCCGATGGATACAGGCCCCCGATTTTTGTACATGCTGGCTACCTAGCTCGTACGCGTATAAAGGGTGGTCACAACCACTCAAGTAACACAGTAAGGCACTTTTCGTGCCAAATTGTACACACATGTATTTAGCTAGGCTTTTCCGGAATGTCTGGCCTCTTCATCGCAACGATGGCATGAGAGAGGAAGGCTGGGGATCTGTGGAGGTGCAAATGTCAGCTGAAAATGCCGTGCTTGAAGCGCAGCTCGAGTCCGTCAGCCCAGAGCCGGTAACCCCGCAAACGAAAACGCGTGCGCTGCAAGTGACCGAAAGCGTGCGGGCTGCACTTTTGGACGGCAAATTGCCTGCGGACAGTCGGATCAACGAAGTTCGGCTCGCCCGCTCGCTGGCGGTTTCTCGCACGCCAATTCGCGCAGCTCTCCAAACCCTTGCCGGCGAAGGCCTTCTCGATCATGAGCCAAATCGAGGCTTCGTTGTCCGCGCCTTCAACATAGCGGAGATCGGAGACGCATTTGAGATGCGGGCGCTCAGCGAAGGCCTGGTCTGCAGGCTCGCCGCCGAGCGAGGGTTGAATGCGGAGCAAGATCTGGCCATCAGAGAAGCCCTGCGGCTCGGCGATGAACTCCTAGCAGAAACGCCCAGCCCTGCCGACTGCCGAAGCCGCTACTCTGCGGTCAATGTGCAGTTTCACCTTGCTTTGCAGCAAGCCGCAGATTCCCGCCTTTTGGCTGATGTCCTGAGACTATGCAATCGCATCCCACAAACGCTGGCTCATAACGTCGTCGCCTTCGAACTTCCTGACATTCGCCGGCGGCACGAAGATCATCACAAAATTTATCACGCCGTTCTCTTCCGCGAACCCAAGGCAGCGGAGACGCTGATGCGGTCGCACATCGTCAGCCTGAAGGCCTCGTTGATGCGCATGGCCGCCTTCGCGACCCCTGCGAAAAAGAGCGATGCGGCAGGAGGCGGCGCGAACGATGACCGGACAAGATAGCGTTCCGCGATCCGCACTGAGCGCGGATCGGGCTATGGCAATATGCAGCCTACGCTAGTCTCCCGTAGCCTGTGATCGATACCAATCGAGAATTTCAGCGCCGGTCCAATTCACCACGCCCTCGTGACCCAGGATGTAGTCATAGAGCATCTCGAGATATTTGATGCGGTGCGGAACGCCGGTGAGGTAGGGGTGGATCGAGATCGCCATTACGCGAGGCGTTTTGGCGCCATCGCGGTAAAGTCGATCGAACTGGTCTCTGCCGCGCCTTAGAATTTCATCTGAGGGCTGCTGTTGTACGGCGCTGATTACGACGTCGTTGATCTCGATCGTGTAAGGGATCGAAACGATTGTCCCCGCGCGCGTTTTAAGCGGCACAGGCTGTTCGTCCAAAACCCAGTCCGCGACATATTCGATGCCCGCTTCCGCGAGGAAATCGAGGGTTTCATCTGTTTCCGTGAGACCTGGGCTTTCCCAACCTCGCGGCGGCCTTCCGGTAAAAGCCTTGATGTCTTGGATCGTCGCGGCGATCGCCGCTTTCTGGTCGTCCACCTTGTGCATCGGTTTCTGGACATGCCCGTGCCCCATGAAGTCCCAACCCGCGTCACGTGCGGCCTCACAAGCCTCCCGGTAGACCTCGAGAGCCGAACCGTTCACTGCAAATGTCGCCTTTAAATCACGCGAACTCAACGCATCGAGAAAGCGCCAAAAGCCGACCCGCATCCCATACTCGTGCCAGGCCCAGTTTGGAATGTCGGGGAGAAGCGGCTGCCCCATCGGCGGAGGTAAGACCGCCCGCGGCATGGCGCCGGTTGGACTCCAATTCTCGACGTTGACGATCGTCCATACGGCGACCCTTGCGTCGCCGGGCAGGCGCAGCATGGGACGCCTATGGATGGGCGCGTAATTCACGCGCCCGCGCACGCTGCAGCCGGTATCGTAAACCATTTACTAGTTCCCTCTATTCTCGGCATCATCCTTCGCGCAGCAGCTTGAGCGCGGTGCCACAGCACATGCAAGCCGTTTCGCGCGGAGTGATCCCAGGCACGTTGGCGATCGTCCCCCTTGGGTCCGTGTCGGCCATGTCGAATGGCGAGTCGGTGCCGATGCAAATATGATCTGCGCCGACGAGGTCGATCAGGTAGCGCAATGCCTTCGGGTCGAAGACAAGGCTATCGAAATAGATGCGCTTCAGGAGATCCTCCGGCGAAGATTTAGATTTGGCGTTGGTTTCGCTCCGAATCTTGTGGCCATGTACAAGGCGACCGATTTGGTATGGCGCGAAGCCGCCGCCATGGGCGATGACCAATTTCAGTTCCGGTAGCTCGTCTAAGGCTCCGGAAAACATGAGATGGGATAACATCACAGTGGTATCGAGCGGATTCCCGATGAGATTGGTCAGATAGTAATCCTCCAATCCGGCTTTCGATCCGACGTAGTAGGGATGCGCGAAGACGAATGCGCCAAGTTCGGCAGCTCGGCGCAGCAGCGGACGAAATCGTTGTTCGGCAAGCTGCGCGCCCTCGATCGACGTGCCGATCTCCACCGCTTTAAAGCCGTACTCCCGGACCACGCGTTCCAGCTCCGCCACGGCCGCGTCGGGGTGCTGCATTGGAACGGTCGCCATGCCTCGCAGCCGGCCGGGGCTTTCGGCAGCCATGTCGGCGACCCCGTCATTGACGAGGCGCGCCGCCTCGAGAGCTAGATCGGCGTCGGCCCAATAATAAAACATCGGAGGCGCTGGCGATATTACCGATCTGTCGATTCCCTTGCGATCCATGGACTCGAGCTTCGCCTCGGCCATGTGAAACTCCGGCGACAAGGAATAGACGTAGCCTTGATCATGCACCACTTTGCGGGCGGTCCCCGCGCTCTCGACGCGGGCTCGGAAGCGCCGTGGATCGGCGGCCATCGCATCGACAATGCGCTTCGGGATGACGTGGCTGTGTATATCGATATTCATATCAGCTATAGCGCTTTTCGGTTTGGTCGTCGGCATACCAGTCGAACGGCTCGTCCGAGAGATTTACGATGACGTTTTGGATCTGCGTGTATTCTTCGTAGGCGACGAGGCCGTTTTCGCGCCCGAGGCCGCTCATTTTAAAACCACCCCACGGCGAGCATGGATCGATGCGGTGATGATCGTTGATCCAAGTGATGCCGCTCTGCAGACGGTGAGCTACGCGGTGAGCGCGGCTGATATCACGCGTCCAAATCGAGTTTGCTAGGCCGAATTCGGTGCCGTTGGCGTGCGCTATCGCCTCCTCTTCGGTATCGAAAGGGATCACGCAGACGAAAGGGCCAAAGATCTCCTCCTGGGCGATGCGCATCTCGTTTCGAACATCAGTGAATATGGTCGGGAGATAATAGTAGCCGCTTTCCAGAGAAGCGGCTTCTGGGCGACGGCCGCCCGCCGCGAGCGTCGCGCCTTCCTGCAAACCGATCGCGACGTAACGCTCGACGAGATCGCGTTGCTTCTCCGATACGAGCGGTCCTAGTTGCGTCGCGCGATCCTGCGGATCGCCGATGCGGATCGCATTCGTCCGGCGGACAAGTTCCGTCACCGTTTGGTCATGGATGGAGCGATGCACCAGGAGACGCGCGCCCTGTACGCAGGTTTGGCCCGTGGCGATAAAGGAAGCAAAGAGAGTCGCAGCCACACAACGCTCGATCGGGACGTCAGGGAAAACGATCACAGATGCTTTCCCACCAAGTTCCGCAGCGATGCGGGTGAGGTTGCGTCCCGCCAGCGAGGCGACCGTCTTGCCAGTCTCGGTGCCCCCCGTAAGATCTATCTTCGCGATGCGTCGGCTTGAGCTGAGAGCAAGACCGGCTGTCGCGCCATAGCCCGGCACAACGTTGTACACGCCATCCGGCACTCCTGCTTCTTTAAAAATGTCGCCCAGCAGAAGCGAAGTGATCGGCGCAAGCTCGCTCGGCTTAACGACGATGGCGTTGCCAGCCGCCATCGCCGGCGCAACCTTCTTGGTCAGGATCAAAAGAGGATGGTTCCAAGGCGTGATATGCCCCACAACGCCAAGCGGCACGCGACGAGTGTAGTTTAAGAAGTTGCCGCCGAAGGGAGGCGCCGTGTCCTCATGCGTTCGAGCCACAGCGCCAAAATAGCGGAACCATTCCGGCAGACGGCTGAGCTGCGCTTCCATTTCCCGCCGCGGTCGACCGATTTGGTCAACTTCAATCGCCACGAGATCTGGAAGTCGCTTGGCAAGGAGGTCGGCCGCTCGGTGCATGATGTCGCCGCGCCCGGCCGCTTGCACCGAAGACCAAACCTTGAAAGCGCGCTCCGCCGCATCAAGCGCCTTGTCAATGTCTACCGCATCGCCCTCCGCGACTTCGGCGACAAGAGTGCGGTCCTTCGGATTCGTTACTGAAATTGTACGCCCGGTTGATGATGCCTGAAAATGGCCGTCGATATAAAGTCCGAGCGGTGTGCTGGTGTAGTTTTTCATATCTTCCTTCAAGGCATTACAAAGCGGAGTCGCATGAACGAATTGAACGGCTGATATCGTATTGCAACGATCAGCTGCGAGGGCTCGATAAATGTTGTGACCCTTGGTTCAGCCTACGCCGAGCAGATGGATGAGCGCTTCGGGCGCCTTCTTGATCGCCGAGGCTTCCGCCTCGCAGACCACCTTGCCGGTCTCGAGCACGTAGACCCGATCGGCTACGGCAAGCGCGCTATAGAAGTTTTGCTCCACTAGCAAAATGCCGAGGCCCTGCCTCTTCAATTCCGCGATAACGCTTTCAAGATGTTGAACCATGATGGGCGCGAGGCCTTCCGAAGGCTCGTCCATGAGGATCAACTCAGGATCGAGCATGAGGGCGCGCCCGACGGCCAACATGCCGCGCTCGCCGCCAGAGAGCTGATTTCCACGGTTCGATCGGCGCTCGGCGAGGCGCGGAAAGAGACCGAATACGCGATCGATGGTCCATCCTCCACGCGCCCTGACTGGCTTGAGCATCGTAAGGTGTTCGGTCACGGTCAGGGACGGAAACAGTCTACGGCCCTGCGGCACCAGCGCGATCTTCCGCTTTGCGATCTCATGGGCCTTGAGGCCCAGCAATTCCTCACCCTTCCAAGTGATGGCTCCTGCCTGAACCTTCGGAGCGGTCAGGCCCATGATCGATCGGACAAGGCTTGTCTTGCCCATGCCGTTACGCCCGAGAAGGGCGACGACTTCCCGCTTTCCGACTGTAAGGGAGGCGCCATGCACGACGTAAGCATCGCCATAGACACAATGAAGGTCGCGGATCTCAAGCATCCCGCCGCGTCCGTCCGAGGTAGACATCTTGGATATGGGCATTCGCTCGAATCTCCGCCGGCGTTCCTTCCGCCAAAAAGCGCCCATTGTTGAGACAGGTTATCCAGTCGACGAGTGAGAAGACGAGATCCATGTCATGTTCGATCAATACGATGGTGAGGGCGGATGGGAGCGCCTGGATTACGTCGGCTACGATCACGCGCTCTGAGGGCGATAAGCCCGCGGCAGGTTCGTCGAGGAGAAGCATCTTTGGCTTCGTCGCCAGGGTCATCGCCAGTTCAAGTTGACGCTGCTCTCCGTAGGACAGTGCGTTGACGACAACATCAGCTCGGGCTCCGAGGCGGGAAAGACCGAGAGCCCACTCCGCGCGCTCCCTCTCGGCGGCAGTGAGAGAACTTGATCTGAAGAATGAAAATTTAGAGGGCGCCAATCCCCAAATCGCGATTTCCATGTTTTGCCGCACTGTGAGGCTCTGGAACAGGTTGGTAATTTGAAAGGTGCGGCTCATGCCATATGCCGCGCGCCGGTGCGGCGGCGCGGATGTCACGTCACGACCCTCAAACGCAACGCGGCCGGAGGTCGGCAGGACGACGCCGCTGATGGCGTTGAACAGCGTCGTCTTGCCGGCCCCATTTGGACCAATGATGGCGCGCCGCTCGCCGCGCTTAGCAATCAGCGACACATTGTCGACGGCCTTCAGTCCGCCAAAGCGAACGCCGACGCCATCCAGTTTTAGTAGGATATCTGACATAGGCGTCCCCTCCACGGCGATAGAATAGCGGCTCTTCCGCACAGGCCTCAATCACCCCTTCTTGATGCCTTGGAAGTCGCGCGAATAAGAGGGCTGCTTCATGTACAGGCTCGGATCATATCTCCAAAACTGAGAGACTTGAGGATAGGTCTCAATTGGCACATTCCAATATTTGCCGTCACTGTTTTTGACGACCTTGCGAATGAAGACATCATAAACCGGATTGCCGAACGCGTCGAAATGAACGGGCTTGCCAAGCGGACTATCAGGTAGGTCCGTCGCCAACATCGTTTCAAGCAGCAGATTCCGATCCTCGACTTTGCCGGCTATGGCGTTGATCGCTTTTGCAGCCCACATGGCCCCGACATAATGGGAGAAGGCGTAGAGAGAGGGGATTTTGCCGAACTTTGTGCTGTAGGCAGCCACGAAGGCTTGCGTCGCCGAGATGTTGGCGCCTTCGGCAAACTGCGCTGACGTCACCACGCCCTCGCATTCAACCCCCATGGTGCGAATGACCGATTGGTCTGTCGCGTTCTGGGCGCCTAAGAGGGGGATCTGCCCCTTCAGGCCGAAACTTGCATATTGTTGCAGAAGTCGCGCGGAATCTGCGCCGGTTTCCATTGCGAAAATCGCATCGGCTCCGAGATTCGAGACTCGACCGAGATAGGGACTAAAGTCCGATGTATTCAGCGGATGCCAGAGTTGCATCAGGATCTCTCCGCCGCCCTCCGTGAAGGTCTGTGCGAATCCGCCACATTGTTCGTGGCCAAACGTATAGTCCTGGCTGATTGTCGCAACTTTCCTGTAACCCTGCTTGAGAGCCCAGTCAGCCAGAGGCCGCGAGAACTGGCTCGCTGTGTAGCCGCCAGCGCGGATCACGTTGTTTACACGGGCGCGCTGCGTGAGGTTATCAGCCGCAATAACGGGGATGAAATAGGGCTCGCCATTCCCCTTGACGTAGTTGGCGACGGCAAGACCGGTGTTCGCAAGCAAATTCCCGAAGAGCATGTCGGCTTTGCTCTGCTCGACCAGCCGTCGGGCCTTTTGAAGCGCAGTATCCGGGTTAGAGGCATCGTCCTCCACAATGATCTCGACCTTCCGGCCGCCAATCTGATTGTCAATGCTGTCCCAGAACATCGTGAAGCCGTTGACAATTTCTTTTCCTCCTGCCGCAACGACTCCTGTTAAGGGCGCCATCAAACCAATGCGGATTGGCGCCGATTCCGCGCCCGCCGCTCGAGCAGTGGATAGGGCGCTTGCGCCACCCGCAAGCATAAGGCTGGTAATCTCGAGAAAGCGTCTGCGGTCCATCTGTTTCCCCATTTTTGATTAACGACGCCGGCGCTTGGCAAGCAGGATCTGGGCGCGCCCAACGATGCCTTCAGGCGCGAAAATCATGATCAGCACGAAGGTAAGGCCGAGAACGCTTGGCCAACGGGTTGTGAAGGTGCTGACGATGTTTTCAAGAAGGACAATCGCTGTCGCGCCGACGAAGGCGCCGAGCAACGTACCGACACCGCCAGCGATCGCCATGAGAAGTCCTGAGACGGATTGCGAGAGCTGCACGGTCGACGGACTGACGAAGTCGTTCAATACTGCGTATAGAGCTCCAGCGATGCCTGCGACAAAACCAGAAGCCACGAACGCCAGGAAAAGGTGCAGAGGGACGTTATAACCAAGACTTCGCATACGGCTTTCGCTGTCGCGTATTCCGCGGAGCGTCAGGCCGAAGGGCGAATGGACGAAACGCCAGACAATCCAAGTGACGGGCGCGACGACAAGCAGAATGCCATAGTAAAAATGAACGTGATCTGCGAGGAAGGGCGGCGGACCAACGCCTCGCAGCCCATTCTCACCGCCGGTTATGCTGGTGGAACGCAGGCACACGCCCCAAACGATCATGCCTAGGGCAAGCGTCAGCAGCAAGAAATAAACGCCGGAGGTGCGGATCGCCAGGAGAGCAAAAACTGCGGCAAGCAGCGTCGCGGCCAAGATGCCAAGCACCATCCCGACCCATAGCGATCCTCCGAGCGATGCCGTCCAGTAGATCACCACATAGGTTGAAACGCCAAAGATCGCTCCATGGCCGAGCGGCGTGCGTCCAACGAAACCCGCGAGAATGTCGATCGACATAGCCAGCATACTAAAGATCAGAATCTCTGTGGCGAGTGAGACTTGGTAGCTTGGCAGAATGAAGGGGATCGCAACTAATGCGATCAGCGCGACCGCGAGCCAGGGCAAGGCGCGGGGGGATGTCAACTTGCGATCGAGTGAATGCAAGGCGGGCGCGAGCGGCGTCGACATTAGGCGGTCCTCCCGAATAGGCCCAGCGGGCGAAATGCGAGGATCAGGGCCATTGGACCAAAGATCACGAAATAGGAGAGTTCCGGAAAGAGCACTTGCCCGAACGAATTCAGCAGCCCCACTAGAAGAGCGCCCACGGCTGCGCCGATGAGGCTGCCGCGTCCTCCGATAATGACGACAGCGAGCGACAAGACGAGGATCTCTGAGTCCGCGCTCGGGTAGAGGGTGAGGAAGGCTCCGCCGACGACACCGCCAAGGCCGGCGAGCGCGGAGCCCAACATGAACGCGCCCAGAAAGACGCGGCGGATATTGATGCCCATGGCCTCGACCATCTCGGGATCATCCACGCCAGCTCTGATGAGCGCGCCGAAGCGCGTGCGATTAAGAAGAAGCCACAACAGGACGAAAATCACAACGCCCAGAAGCAACACGAAAAGCCGGTACTTGGGATACAGCACCGCGCCGATTTTTGTTGCGCCGCGGAGGAACTCAGGAACCGGCACCGCATAAGTATCGCCACCCCACAGGACGAGTGCGAGATCGTTCAAAATGAACGCGACGCCGAGCGTCAGCAGAACTTGCCGAAGCTCGTTTCCTCGGACGAAACGCAACAGACCCCGGTCGAGAAAGAAACCCAGCAAGGCGACAAAAAACATCGCTGCGACGATCCCCAGGACGAAGCTGCCTGTGGCGCTTGCCGCGCTGTAACCAACGAGGCCGCCAAACAGATAGAGCGCGCCATGCGCCAAGTTGACGATGCGCAAAAGGCCGAAGATGAGCGTGAAGCCCGACGCCACGATGAAAAGCAACGCCGCGAAGGTCAGGCCGTTAAGTAACTGGAAAAGGTTAACGCCCATCACACATCATTTCTCGCATCAACTTGCAAAATCGCCCCGTCAAACAATCCTGCTCTCCCAGCGCGTTTGAATACCGCTTCGGCTGTTGGCGGCCTTGCGCGTCGCTTGCCGAGTGGCGACGAAATCAGCCGTTTGGGCGGTTGCTATGGCTGTGATCCCGCCAGCGCATCCGGGCGCTCGCCAAGGTACCAGTTATAAATTTGTTCGCCGGTCAAAAAGACGACGTCCTTGTGCTTGCCAATATGCTCAAACACGCGCGCAAAGTGCTTCAGGCGATGCGGAGCGCCCATGATATAGGGGTGGACCACAAGCGCAAGAACACGGGCCGAACTCTCGGAGTCCGAATAAATCTGATCGAACTGGTCCACCGCGCGGTCGCAATACTCGGAAGCTTTGTGATGCTGGATCAGCATCATGGCGACATCATTGCACTCCTGGGTGTAAGGTATGTTGACGATTGGACGCGAGCGCGTCTTCAGCACCACCGGCTCATCGTCGAGCACCCAGTCGCAGACGTAGTCGAAGCCCTCCTCGACCAGTATGTCTGGCGTCTCCCAGGTCTCCGTCAATCCCGGCCCAAGCCACCCTCGCGGAGCTCGGCCGGTAAAAGCACGGATCGCCTCCTTTGTCTTGCGAATATCCTCTCTTTCGTTCAGCACCTTTTGCATGTTCTTCTGGCCGAAGCCGTGGCCAACAAACTCCCAACCCCGTTCGTGCGCCGCCCTAGCGATCGGCTCATAAGTGGCGATCGCTTTTCCGTTAATCGCAAGGACCGCCTTTATGCCGTGCTCATCGAGAACTTTCAGCATGCGCCAGAAGCCGACGCGGTTTCCATATTCATGCCAAGCCCAGTTTGGAACATCGGGCATTGGGGCGCCGCCGGCGGGCGGCGTCAGAACCGTGCGCGGCATGGTTTCCTTTGGATCCCATTCCTCAATGTTCACAATAACCCACACCGCCATCCGGGTTTCGCCAGGCAATTTCAGTGCAGGCCGTTCCGTTATCGCCGAGTAGGACAAGCGTTCGGTTGGCAGCATGATTAAACCTCAGGGGGGCCGATGGTGATTGTGAGATCTCCGACGCCTTCGACGCGACCATGAAGGAGTGCGCCAGGGTTGACCGGGCCAACGCCGGCCGGGGTTCCAGTCATAATCAAGTCGCCTGGGGCCAGCGCGTACGACATGGAGAGATTTGTGATGATTTCCTGTACGCTCCAGATCATGTGAGCGAGATCGCCGCGCTGGCGCTGCGTCCCATCGACGTCGAGCGTGATTAAGCCTCGCGATGGATGGCCGATCTCGCTCACACGATGGATTGGACCGCACGGGGCGGACGCATCGAACGATTTGCCGCGTTCCCACGGCAGCATCTTAGTGCGCATGTCGCGTTGTTGGTCACGGCGGGTTAAATCAATGCCGACGGCATAGCCGAACACTATGTCAAGCGCTTGATATTGTGACAAACGACGGCCCCCTCCGCCCAGCGCTACGACAAGTTCAATCTCGTACTGAAAATCTTCGGTGTCGGCCGGAAAGGGGACCGTGCCGCCATCTTCGACCGCCGCATCGCTCGGCTTCTGGAAAAAGAAAGGCGGGTCGCGCTCGTCGCCCTCTTTCATTTCGCGGATGTGGTCAGCGTAATTGCGGCCGACGCAATAAATGCGGCGCACTGAAAAACGCTCGACGGACCCAGCGATCGGGAGGGTAGGGGGCGAAACAAAGGGAATTGAATGAGGCAGTGACGAGATCAAGACAAGCTCAAGAGTTTGACGGATTAAGCGAAAGCGGCCGGTTGAGGTTCACGCGCGAAAGCCGCGAGGTTCATGATCGCGTTTGTGTCGGCGACGAGACCGAAGGCTGTAGAAATGCAGAGCAACCCCGCTTCGTGTAGATCGGAACCGTCCATTGTCTCCACGCAATCCTTCGCGACGATCACGCAATAATCGCGCACATTCGCTGCGGCCGCGGTCGCTAGAATACAGGAGTTGGTATTTACGCCAGTTACGATCAACACGTTGATGCCGCGGGCGCGCAACAGGAAATCAAGATCGGTGCCGAGGAAACAATCATAGCGCTTCTTGGTGTCTACAAGAAGATCGCGACTGCGATCGTAAAGCTCGGAGATGACGTTAACGCCCGGCATACCCCTTATGTTGTGGCGCAGTACATTTTTGCGTGTTGCCGTCGGGTCCTCGGCTCGCGTGCGCCAGAAGGGATTGCAGACAATCTCTGTCGCATCTCGGTACTGCGTCATTACGTGGATCACAGGAACGCCAACATTTCGAGCCCAATCGAACAGGTGATTGTTTGCCTTGATGACTTGCCGCGCGATGGCCGGGGTGGTTGGCATCGTCGCCACCTCCATGTCGAGGTGGCCGCGATGTAAATCGATTGCGACTATTGCGGCTTTAGGTTGATTGACGCCGAGCTGCAAAATATTCTCCCACTCAGATCAAAGTGTTCCAGCTTGTCCTGAGTTGCGCCCGCTGATCTATCTGAAAGGTGTCCGCCAACCAGTCGGCGATGAGTTCTTGACCAATCGTCGGATGGTCGTGCTGACAGTGCTCAGCACCGGTCTCCTCGGGATCCACGATTCGGAGCGTTACGTCGACGCCCTTTGACGCCGCGTAATTATAAGCACGGCTCGCTTGAGCAACGGTCAGCACGTCGTGACCACCATGTACGATCAAAAAAGGGCATTTCATATTCTCAAGATGCCCTTCAAGCGTGAAACTCTTCATGATGCTATGAGCTTTATCCATGGATGTGGCCCCCAGCACCCATTTGATGTGGATCGCGAGACCGAAGTCTTCGCCTTTCTGGCCCCACATCTCATGCAGATCGTAAATCGCGCCATGCGAAATCGCGGCAGCGAGGCGACCTTCATAGCAGCCTGCGCGAGCGGCGTAATAGCCACCCATCGACGAACCGCAGACAGCGATGCGATCCGGGTCGACGTCGTTTCGAGAAACTAGCCAATCAATGCAGGCGCCAATGGGCACTTCAGTGTCAGGCCGGCTGACGATCCCGTGGCGGCGCAGCGTGCCGCCCTGGCCCGGTCCGTCTATCATCAATACCGAAATGCCGCGCTGCAAGCATCCATGCGCCTGCATGAACCACATCTCGTCCTTGATCGAATCCAGTCCACCCATACAAATCAGGACTGGCAATCTGTCGCCGGGAAAGGGGGCGCGGACGAAGTACCCGCAAATGGGTTTGCCGCTCTCGTAAGGAATTTCTATTATCTCCCCTGGCGGATCGAGACTCGCCAGGAAGCGATGACTGCATGCCTCCATCTTTTCAAAAGTAATTAGCCGCCGCGGATCGGTTGGCTCAAGAAAAAACTCAGCCTGTCGATAGTGATTGGCCGCGCGAAGAAAACAGTTCATCGAAGTGCGGACGTGGCCAACGTCGTATTCTGATATTCCGCGCTCCCAATTCCTGTTGGCCGCAGCTAGCCATTCACAATGCCAGCTTTCGAGGTCTCCAGGTATGATTCGCGACGCCGTCCTGAAAACTTCACTGACGCCGCCGCCTCCTTCCTCTGTCTCGCCGAGACTACGGCGTAGCTGATAGGAGAACCATGGATGCTGAGGCCAGTGATGCCAGCCGTACGGTTCGTAGTGCGACGAACTATCCACCGTAGGCTGCTCGATTGTGTCGTCGGCGATCGCCATGCGGCGCAACTCTTTTGATGATGATCCAAGGATACCAGCCTTAACCAAGGTGGGATACATTGTGACTCAAGTCAAACGTAATTGTATACACTTTTGCTGATAAAATGTGCCGGTTCGCCGCACAAAGAGGCAGTGTGGCTATTCGACTTAGAAATAACCTGCAGTTGTCATCTGACCGCATAGGCTCAATCTCGTGCGGGAAGAGACCTCTCGTCTTCCCCCTGAAAAGTGATCCTCCCTGACGTATGGCTTTTAGAGCGAAGGGAGCAAACCTACGGAGATTGTCGCGAAGCTCCGGCAGGTGGAAGTGCTGACCGCACAGGGGAAACCCGTGTCGGCCAGAGCGACGAAAATCGTATCCATGTGAACATCAACGCCGACGTGGGTGATAAGCTCGTTTATGACCCGCGTCTCCAATGCATGAGGCTCGGCGCTGGCCTATCCAGCGCAATCCTCGATCAACCTGCATATTGTGAGACGGTCGCTCTCTATCGTAGGCGTGGACATCGTGGCAGGCTGGATGGCCAACCACCTCTGAACCGATCTCGCCGAGCCGCCCTAGGCTCAGGACCTATTAAATTTGCCTGAGATGTGATTCCTGGTCTCCGCATGGGGAGGCTGGGATGAGTGATTTGTTTTTGTTGGGCGAGCGGCAGATGGCGCGGCTTGCGCCGCATTTTCCTCTGTCGCATGGCGTTCCGCGGGTTGACGACCGTCGGGTGGTCAGCGGAATCGTCTATGTGATCCGCAACGGCCTGCAATGGAAAGATGCGCCCAAGGATTACGGGCCGCACAAGACGCTTTACAATCGCTTCATCCGCTGGAGCCGGCTCGGCGTCTTCGACCGCATATTCGCCGCGCTCGCTGGCGAAGGTCCAAAGCCCGAGCGCATCATGATCGACGCCACGCATCTGAAGGCGCATCGCACAGCGGCGAGCCTGCTCAAAAAGGGGCTCTTCCCCGCCGTATCGGGCGCACGAAAGGCGGACTGAACTCGAAGCTCCACGTCGTTTGCGACGGCGCCGGCAAGCCCCTCGTCATGTTGCTCTCGGAGGGCCAGATGAGCGACCACAAGGGCGCGCGGCTGATGCTCAAGGCTTTACCGCCCGCTTCAATGTTGATCGCCGACAGGGGCTACGACAGCAACTGGTTCCGCGCCGCGCTGAAGGCCAGGGGCGTCGAGCCCTGCATCCCGCCAACCAGAAGCCGCAAGCTTCCCATTGCCTATGACAAGACGCTCTACCGCCAGCGTCACAAAATCGAGAACATGTTCGCCAAGCTCAAGGACTGGCGGCGCATCGCAACCCGCTATGATCGATGCGCCCACACCTTCTTCTCCGCCATCTGCATCGCAGCCGCCGTCCTCTTCTATCTCAATCAATGAGTCCTGAGCCTAGACCTCGATGCCGTGCCCTTGCGCAATTCAGCGCGCGGAAAGCACGAAGATGGAGTGGACGGCGGAGACTTTCCCCAAAACGTGAACTTTGACATCGTGTCTGGGGCGCTTGGTATGAGGGGGCGCATTCGTCTTATTTAAAGGCTCGCTACCTTTGGCGCTTGGTTTCATCTTCGCTGTCCCGTTCCTATAGATCGCAGCGAAGTTGGTCGAATAACGCGAGCCTGCTGCCGTCGAATTCATCGCTGACAGCGGCGGGCGGCTACGGCATGAGGCCACGGTTACGACTCCCTGGTCATTGACCAAGCCCGGGGATACTGTCTGAAGACCGTCGATAGGAGCGAATCAAAGGTTCAGGTCCCGAAGCCATTTAACGACAGCATCGGCAAGCGGCTGTTCATTTCCTTCGAAGAAATGGCCCTTCTCGCTTGGCGATCTGCTATCCGGCAAAAGTACGTAGTCCACACGTTGAACAAGCGAGCCATCGGTATGGGCTGCATCGAGCAGCATATATGACTCGAAGGGCTGAACAACACTGTCCGCCTGGTCGCGAAGGATCAGCACGGGGAGTGGAATACGGCGGATCCAATAAGTTCCATCCGCAGCACTTGTTTTGTCCCAGCGATAGGTCAGAAAGTGCTGCGCGGTGACGCCGGCCACCTGACCTGAAAAATATGGCATCTTCGACGGCAAAAAATGGTCCGCCGTCTTCTCGTGAAGTGACGCTAGAGCCTCGCCTGCCAATTGCCTGAACTTGTCCTCGTCCTGCACGAGCATCGTGCGCGTTTTCCAAGGGAGATTTCCGAAAGCGCCGAGCAAAATCACGGCTTTGATGTCTTGATCCCAATTCGTCGCAGCATAGAATTGCACTTGTATGTTGCCTAGACTATGTCCTTGCACCACAATCTTTCGATAACCGAGTGCTTTGGCCGTCAGGACCGCAGCTTCGATATCCTTGCGAACATCGTAGAAATTATCGGTATTGATCTTTTCGTCGTGCTGACGAGTGTCGATGGCGAGCGCAGCATAACCCGCCGCAGCCAAACGGCCGCCCAATGCACTTTGCGGCAGTTTTCGGAAGCTGGATCCGCTACCGTGGATCATAATGACGATCGTGGTCTCGGTGACCGGTTTTGACGTCGGCTGCCACAACGCTCCGTCGATCGAGGAGTTGTCAATCGCTGTAATGTTCAAAAAACGGAGCGCTACCTCGTCAGGCGGTGTGAAGTCGTTCGAAAGCCCTGCAGGCCGAGAGACGAAGGAATAGTCAATACCGGCTGCTTTCTCCGCTTTTGCGAGTTGGACATGTCCCGATAAGAGGATGGTCCCCAAAACGGCGGATAGACCCAAACGCTTTAAATGCCGGCGAGGCAAAGCTCCGATCGATTTGAAATTGACGGCAGAAAACTTCATAGTCCGGACACCCCTTCAAGCGCTGGATTCGGTGATGCAAGTGCGAGCCCTCTTTGTCAGGCTCAAGTCATCCTAAGCGGTCCAACTGAGTAGCTCAGGCGCGGCACAAGTTCAGCCTATCGCCAGCTTGGCGATCTCGCGATGCCGTTTAGGAACCGAGCACGCGCCCCTGATTCACAGCAAGGTGGTCGTGACCGACCATATGACTGACCCGGTGATGATGACCGCCGCCTGGATCAATGCGAATCGAAGACCGCCTGATACGCGGCGACGTTTGTGCGGATTGCCTCGGATTCGATCAATGTTGGGTTGAGCGGGTCGCGCGCGGGCGGAAGACTGCCGAATTTCATAAGACAGGCCATGAGCAGAAGTCTCGCCTTCGTGGCCGTCAGATTGGACGCGGCAATTTGAAACGGGTGAGGATCGGCAAAGCCTTCCGTCGCGCCTCGACCAACCTTGCATACCGGCAAACCGCTGAACGTTGCTTGCAGAAGGAGCATGTCGCGGGCGGTCGAGGCGCTGTGGCCATACGGCGCGAGGCCCTCTACAACGAAACCGGCAAGCCGATTTATCCCGAGCTTATGGTCGATCGAGGCCCGCAGATCGACTTCAAGCTCGGCGGCGTCGCCGAAATCGAGGGTCGAATACGCACCATCCTTGCTAATCGTGACAACTGGGATTGCGTCTGGAAGCAATTTGTTGTCGTCATCCTTGATTGCCACCTCGATGCGTTCGACGTAGCCGCTCGCGCTTTTGCGGACGGCGCTTGTCGTTCGAGGTAGCTGGTTGATGTTAACATCGGACAGGTGGGTGTGCTTATAGGCCGGCAGGTAGGTAAGCGCGAGCGCTCCCGTGCGACTGACCTGACCGAGGATGCCGCCGTGGCCGCCGGTCGCCACGTAACCGCCGGGTCTCGCATCAACCTTAGCGACTTCGCGTGCGGCGAAGAACTGCTGCTCTTGGATGACCACAGTCGCGCATTTGTTTCGGCCTTCGGCATCTGCCCAGATCCGCGACGCGATGAAATGGACGGAATCCACGATGTTTTTCGGTCCATCGTTGCTGATTTGACCTTGCGGCCGCTGCGCTGCGTTCCCACAAATCGGCAGCGTCGTGTCGATGAGGAGATTAAACCAGTAGGCGGTCTCCTCGATCTGCGGGCTGCCCTGGGTCCAGATGATACCGTCATATTTCCCGCTCGACGCCACGGCTTGCATGTCGTTGGTGATGGTGGCCAACATCGGCCGGGGCGGCTGGGAAGCCAGATGATGCGGCTTGTAAGGAAAAAAGTTTTTGCCTCGAATTTCCACAGGGATGTCGCCCTGGCCGACATCGCTGCGCCGATGCGCGGGAACGCCCTTGGTGAAGCCGCCCGGCGGCGACGAACGGTAAAAGTCGATGTTCGCCATGGACGAAATCAGGTTTACGAGTCCCTCAGCGCCGATCGATAAACGATCGATTTCTTCGAACGCTCGCGACCCGTCTGGAAAAAATCCCTGTCGCGCCTGACTTGCAGGGGCGCCCGGCGCGGCGCACTCCTCCTCCCAAGGTTGCCCGTTGGCTTGTGTCGCCATGTAGGGGAGAGGGTAGAGCCCATCTTCCGGACGCAGCTCGATCTCGTAAACGGGTCTGTCGCTCTCGCTTTGCCGCGCGTGACGAAATACGCCATCCGCTCCGATGAACCCGTCAGGCTCGCCGTATAATTCGCCCGCGTCGGATTCAAGCGGGTGGGCAGAAAATTGCTCTACATATACGATCGCGGGAGCGGCGACCCGCTGCGCTCGCAGGGCGTCGAAAGCCGGACGCGAACCGTCATCATTGAGACGCAGAGGCAAGCCCAGTTTCTCCCGCGCTTTGTTGGAGGTCACAAGGGGCGGCGTGTTCTGGATAGTTGCAGTTGGTCCGGAGATATGTGCGATGCGGGCCTTCTCGGCCATGCTTCTTCCCTCATAATGCGACTGCTTCACGTCGCCACGACCCGAGTCAGCGCTTCGCCTCGATAGCTGAAGCGTCAATATTAAGCCGCAGAAGACGCGCCATGGCTAGTTTACGTTCACAACCCGCCGAGTTTCGGCAAGCCGAATGCATCGGCCCAGAAGACCGAAACCGCGGCCCCGACGAAAAAAGTATGCGTGAGCGACGGCGAGGGCTTTGCGAGCCCGCTCTGATCAGGATTCCAGATGTACTGCAAAAACGGCTTGAAGTTGATGCCTGGCGCAAGCTGGAGTCCGTAGTTAACTTCGATGAACTCTTCCGAGCTGCTGACCGTCTGGTTGGTGTGCTGGAGGCGCAGGCTGCTGTCGATGGCGGTGGTCAAGAGAGGATTTAGGTTGATCCACTGGGCCTCGAAATTGATTGAGTCGTTGGGTCGGGACGCCAGTAGTCCTTTCATGGACAAACCGACGAAGAAGGCGCTGGCGATTGAAGGCTCGCCGCTTGTTGTGAAGTTGGCGCCCCCGAATAGGTATAGCGCGCGCTCATTCGTCATGTCCGGGCGCCATACGACTTGCTGACCCTGAAGCCAGAGTCCGCTCCTGCCTTGATCAACCCTGGCGGCGCCTCCGGACACTATGCGATTTTTGCCAGCCGCGTTGAGCAACGGATCACTGTATGTGCCGGTATCGATAAATCCGCCGATGTCGAAAGCCCTCGGATACGGATCATTTTTGAAAGTGGTGCGATAACCGAACTGCATTGGAATCGTAACGCCCGTCCCCTTGTTGAAATCCCAGTCTTCTCCGGGCCAATCGTCATGATGAATTGAGTTGAGGAGCGGCTCATCCTCATAGACGCCGACGTTGAAGTAAAAGGAATATGGCAGTCTCACCTTCGTGACTGCGGCCCAGGACGCCGTGAGATAGGAAGGAGATCCTTTGTCGAAGGCGTATGCTCCGGGAAGCGCGCAAAGGCCATTGATAAATTGGCAATAGAGGTCAGAGTAATCGAAATCAAAACCCACTGGGATGCGGCCGACCCGGACATCCAAATTATCATTAAACAGGCTTTGCTCGTAGGAAAACTCGTTTAGCCTGAGCGCGGCATTCAGCGAGAAGACGCGATTGAACGCAAATGCGCTACCTGAAAATGGCTCGGTTGGGACGCCGTTCAGATCATCGACGAGGATGTGAACCGAACCGCCCGGAATGCCGACGATTCTATTCATATCGAGATCGACTCCAAGCGATGTGTACCCTTGATAAAGCCAGCCTCTCTGTAGGCCGCCGGAGATGTTCGCGTATCCCTCATTGATCGTGCGGCCGGTAATATAGATTCCCTGGTCCGCCAAAGTCTTGCCAAGATCTCTCCCCCACGGCCGAAGGTTGAAAAGGTAGCCCTCGGACACTCCCTCCGCCGGGTATGGCTCGACCGGAGGAAGAGCGGGCTGCGCGGTCGGCGAGGCCGCCGTCCCCTCGTCGCTCTGGGCCTCGGCCTGGGCAATGAAGGAAACCGATAACATTAAGATCGTGAATAGCCGGTGGAATGTCTTTGTACGCATGACAGGCCCCCCTGTACAATACAAGCCTTGCACACCTCGATGTGATCGGCGGCTTCACAACGCCTTTGCATCATCCGTGCCATATCGTCTGTTTGTCAGACATTATGACTGGATCGGGGGAGGCGGCGTTGAAAAGAGATAGCTTCAGGCAGGAACGGTGCGCCGGATGGCGCCGATTACGCTGGCGGCCGTCCGTCGCGACAAAGGCAGTTCGCGACCATCAGACGCCAGCGGACCACCACTCAATGGGTAACGCAGCGGCAAATTGGCTGAAATTCGCTCATGGCGCGATGCCTCATCCGGCGCCGCCGATCTCTTTTCGAGGCGATGCAAAAGCCCGCGGATATTGCAAATTTCCGGCGCAGCCATCGCGCTACTTGAAAAGGCCATCGATCAACCTGGGCGCCGCGGTCAGCAAGATACCGGCGGCTCGGGCGGGCGCGTCGGCTCAGATCTGCGAGCGTACTCTCTAGGGAGTTAAGCGCTTCGCTTGGGTGAACGCATCCCTGTTCCGCGTCTTGCCAAGACGTCGTTATCGACGCTAGCTTCCCATCCGCCGCGAGATGATATCTGCGCCAGACCAAGCAGCTCCGCCACTTCTTCAAGCCCCTCTGCCGCCTATCTCAGCCTGCCACGGCATAAGACGCCGCTCAATCCAAGCAATCAGCGCGTCCAAACCGCAGGCGAATATCATCAGGAAAATGATCGGGACGAACATTGTTGCTGTATCAAAGTTGTTGGCCGAGTTGATGATGATGGCGCCAAGCCCCGATATCGCCGTAAAAAATTCAGCGATAATCATGGCGACAACAGCCTTCCCAATAGCGAGGCGAACGCCTGCGGCGATGTATGGGAGCGCGGCGGGAAGAATTATCCGTCGGAGAATGACGAAGTCACTGGCGACAAACGATTTTCCGACCTCTATCAGGCTTTTGGGAACGGCTTGGACGCCAGCCCATGTGTTTATGCAAACCGGAAAGACCGACATCAGGAAAACTACCGCAACCTTTACGGCGAGCCCCAGGCCGAGCCACAATACAAGAAGCGGCACAAGAGCAACCAGGGGCATCGCGTAACCGGCGATAACGTAAATCCCGAAGGCTGCCTCGATAACGCGGAAGCGGCCAATCACCAGCCCGAGAGGAATGCCGACAACAATCGATAGGATATAGCCTAGAGAAAGGGTCTCCGCGCTCTGAAGAGCCGCAGGAACGAACTGGCCTGACCTGAGAAGCTTGATGAATGCAATTGCGATTGCGCTCGGATATGAGCCGAAGACAGGATTGACATCGCGCCCAAAGAATTCCCAAAGCGCGAGCATTGAACACACGGACAAAACCGTGATGAGCCAACTTGATGCTCGCGACAGCTTTCCCCCGGCTACGCCTGAGTCCATCAAGAGCGGTTCGGAGGTGTAAGGTTTGTCTGCGCTACCCGACAGCATTTGCATCATCCTGGCCAACTTGATTCGTCGCCGCCGCCCGATGAAGAGCCTCCCATAAACGATGCCGCGTTTCTGTGAATTCGGGAGTTGCGCGCAAGGCCGCCGCGCCGCGATGCGCGCGCGACAGCGGAACATCGATCACTTCCTGCAGGCGTCCGCCGCGGAGAACGACAACGCGGCTGGCGAGCACGACCGCCTCATCAAGATCGTGTGTGACGATCAGGATTGTCTTGCCAGTCTTGGCGTGGATCGCCAGCAATTCATCATGAAGCGCCTCTCGCGATTGCGCATCGAGGGCGCCGAACGGTTCATCCATGAGCAGCACACCGGGATCGATCGCCAGCGCGCGCGCGATCCCAACGCGTTGCTTCATGCCGCCTGAGAGCTGGTGTGGCCGACGTGCGGCTGAGTCTTTTAGACCTACAAGGTCGAGATAGGATATGGCGATCTCGGCTGCGGCGCTGCCACGTATGCCCTTCATCTCCAGCCCAAACATGACGTTGTCCCGCGCCGTGAGCCAAGGCAGAAGTTCTGCATGTTGAAAGATAATGCCGCGGTCATAGCCGCACCCGGTGACTTTCCGGCCACCCACAGTTACATAGCCGCGAGTGGGCGCCTCCAATCCCATTGCGATCCGGAGTGCGGTCGTCTTACCGCAACCGCTCGGCCCGCAAAGTGCGACGATCTCGCCGTCAGGTACGAGGAAGCTTAAGTTGTCCAACGCCCGCACGGCGCTGTTGCGAGTCGCTCCTTGGTAGGAGAACGATTTTTCGATGTTAACGAAAGCAATGTCCGCCACGGTTGTACCTCTTCGCAGGCCTTATTATTTCACCGTGGTTCGCGCGAAGGCATCAGCCCGTATCGTAGTATCCACCATCTTGCTGACGTCGAAGGACTCGCTGAGGTTGCCGGTCTTCAACAACAACTGTTCCATCCAAATCAAATTTTCTACAGGTAACGGCATGGATGGATCGATTAGCTTGTTGTTCACAGCCTGATCATAAACGTAAACGGGTCTCGCGTCGTCGCCGCTGAGAGTCAGCGTTGTCCGGGCGAGCGCGACTGTTTCCGAACGATGCTGCTCCGCATAGCGGATTCCATCCATCTGTGCGGCGACAAAGTTGACGGCCGCATCTCGATGGCGCTTTAAAGCCGCGCCGCTCATATAAGTGCAAAGCCTCAGATAAGAAGGCAGTTCCTTGTGGCCGTCGACCAGCATCTTTAGGCCGTTTTTCGCTGCTAGCGGAGCAAACTCCGTCGAGAGCGCGGCAGCCCCTATAATTCCGGCCGTCAAAGCGCGGTAGCGGTCTGCGTCGCCTCCCATCGCGGCGAAGCGCACCTCCGTAACGGGAATGCCTCTTTCCTCGAGAATTGATCTGACCAATAGATCCGGAAGGGAGCCGGGACTCGAAATAGCGAATACTGCCCCCTTCAGTTGCTCAACGTCAGTGATTTTGTCTGACGTAAACAATCCATAGGAAAGTCCCGGCCAGTAACAGCCAACGACCTTCACGTCAGCGCCTCGCGCAGCGGCTATGATCGCCCCGCCCGGGCTTCCTTCAAAGCTATCGACATCGCCGGCTAGCAGCGCCTTCAGGGCGAGTGCGTCGCCCTTCATCTGAACATATTCGACCCTCAGCCCGTGTTTCGACGCGACCTCGGGCTGACCAGGCATCAGGACGAATCCTGCATCCGCCTTGGCCTCAACGATAGCGTGCCGCCAAACCTGAAGTTCTTCCGCGGCAATTGGATGCGCATACGCCAAACCCGCGATAAAGCCTATTGTTGCGAGGATCGCGTCGAGGCGGCAGAGGATCCACTTTCTACCCGCCGATCCGGTTATTCCCGTCTCCCCTTCTGAGGTCTTGGGAGGAAGAACGAGCCGTGCGGCGAACGCCAATGAGTTTTTGTGGGTCACGCTGCTGGATCCTGCAAGATTGGTGTATTCATGGCTACGTCGCTGCGTCGTTGCCGAGCAATCTTCTCGCCGGTCGCAAAATATTCGCCACGCGTCGCAAGAGCGGCCTGCTCCGCAAGCCACTTCGGC
The DNA here is from genome assembly GCA_037200525.1 of Methylocella sp. Classification (NCBI taxonomy): domain Bacteria; kingdom Pseudomonadati; phylum Pseudomonadota; class Alphaproteobacteria; order Hyphomicrobiales; family Beijerinckiaceae; genus Methylocella; species Methylocella sp. The sequence continues at coordinate 1,489,037 of JBBCGG010000001.1, forward strand.
CAGTGGCCAAGATCATATCCGTACCAGGGAGACTCCGGCTTCAGCGTCTGCAGACCGAGACGATTCCAGAGCTGCTGCGCTTCTTCCATGAACTCGCGTCGTGGGAGGGCAATCGGTGGGAAGCTGCCGCGCATTGTTGCATTGATCAATACCGATCCGCTATCGCCACTTTGCAGTGAGCTCCGAGGACCATGTCCCGGATCCTTCTTATCCAGGACCTTCAGATCATTTTGCGGTTGACTACGATAGCACATCGCCCAGAACAGCGCATCCGCGTTCTCCGGGTCAATATCTTCGTCGACGGCGATAATCCACTTTCCCGCGTAACGGTGCATGGACGATGCGCCATATAGGGCGCGCCAAATTTCCGTTTCAAGAGTGCCTTTTGCGAACTGGATTGCGATTAGAGCGATCACGCTCGTCAGGGGCTCGTGCATGTGTACGCGACGAACTCCCGATATTCCCATGGCGGACCGCAGATGATTAAGCATCACCGGCTCCATGGCCGCGCGACGGATCACGCTCGACTCGCTCGGTGTGACCTGACTAATGAAGGATGTCAGAATAGGATGTTGGCGGCGGGTGATTGCCGTGACTTCCATGAACGCATTATATTCCTGAAGATTTACGTAGCCGTGAGACTCTCCAAAGGGAGCCTCAGGCTCGAGAAATGCAGTTTCAATATAACCCTCGATGACGATCTCGGCCTGAGCGGGCACAAGCAGATCAACCGTCTTGGCGCGAACGACTTCAATCGCGCTACCGGTCAGCCCACCCGCAACCCACAGCTCGTCGAGACTCTCGGGCATCTTCTGCACCGCGGTATAGGAAACGGCGGGAGGACAGCCAACAATCACCGCGCAGGGAAGCCGTTCTCCGCGAGCCTTGCGCTTCTCCCAGTGAACCAGAATTCCGGGTCGGATCTCGACAGATGGATTCATGCCAAGCTGGCGCGGTCCTTTTATCTGCCCTCGGTAATTACCGAGATTCTGAATCCCGGTATCCGGGTCCATCGTTATGTAGTGCCCGGCGGTAAGATACGGAGCGTTGTCCCATCCTGGCGTAGAAATCGGAACCGGTAAGCTATCGAGACCGAAACCGGGCCTATCAAGGTCATCGCCGATGAGCACGATGTCGTGGCAGGGAGCTCGTTCCACCAAACTTGGCGGGATTGGCGCATTTAGGGCTTTCAACCATATTGAGCCGATGGCTCCCGGGTCCGCGCCAAAGCCGATGCGGTAAATATCGCGGCTTCCGGCCAAGCCCGCCACGAGCACGGCGCCGTCATAGGCCTTGCCTTTCCCGTCGGTCGGGCGCGTGAAAAGGAAAGCGCGTCGATCCACCTCCGGAATGCCGCCGCGATATTGCCACCGGACCAGAGGATGCATCACGGTGTCCTTGTTGACGGGCTCATCAACAACGACAAGCAGTCCCGCGTCTGCAAGGTTACGGATGTGATCGCGTAGATCCGGATATCTGTGTGTCGCCTCCGGATCGCGCTGGAAGCGCGAGAGGGCCGGATGTCTGTCGTTAAAGGAATCAGTCATCTACGATCTTTACTCTCGCAAACGCCAGCAAAACGGCCGCCCGGTAAAAAGCGCTGCGGAAGCTCCGCGCGTGATCGGAATTCCGCAACTGTCAGGACGTTGGGGATTATAGATCGCACACTTCGATCCCACGAAGATGATCTACATGAACGCTGGGTTTCATATGTAAGATTGTCATACGATATGAGTCAATGGAAATGCCCGGACGCGGTTAAGATAGCCTCAGCATGATCCGTGCCAGCAATTAGCTTTTGTCAGACAGAAGGAGAATTGGGTCGGAGCCAATCGTCCCAGCGTTCTTCGTACAGCGGGTCGTGAAAAGTACATCCTTCGATTGCAGAACAGAGCGGTTTTTGCATTAGTCCCTAGCGTAAGCAGCCAATCTGGCGGGCGCCGTGCTTCTCAAACAGGCTGTAGCGGCCGACGAACCAGGGCAGCGCGGCCATTCGATCCCTCCATGGTGTCTGCCGGGCAGCGGCGCGTTCAGGCGACGCAAGAGCGGAGCGGTCAGCCAGATAGTGCAAGGCGAGCCGATTCGCGCGCGTCGGCTCACCGTCTACGACGCGGAAGCGCCGCACCATCAGCCAGTCCTTGCAGCCCATGAGATGGGGCACATGGTCGATTTCGTACCAGGCGTCGAAGTCGGATAAAGCAGTCTCGGGCACCTCGAACCACACGGCATAGACCAGCGCGGCGTCGATTGCCGCAGCGCCGCGCTCGTTTGGCTGCCGGCGAGCGCTGGTCTCGGCCGCTATATAGCGCGTAAAGCCGGAGACGCTGCTGAGCATCTGGTGCGTTGTCTCGCTCGGTTTGGTCTTGAGCTCTTGGTAGGCTGGCGATTTCATTACGCCTGCATCGGCCACTTCGTAAATCGCAAGGAAACCGCGCGCGTCATCCGCCAGATCGCGGTAACGCTGCGCCGAGACGAAGCCTGGGACGGCCATGCGCAGCGGTATGTGCTCCTCATCATACCATTTATGGAAGCGCGATTCTTCGCCGATGGGCGGCGTCATTTCGGAAAACAGGATGGATGTGCCTTGCATGAGAACTCCTTGTTGGGCGCTGGCCTGCATCGGCCATTTTAATAGGATCGGACCAGCGGTAGCAGCGTGAGCGAGCCGAGCACGCTTGCAACCACAACGACCAGCAGACCTGTCTGAAAAGTTCCGGTCGTCGCCACGACCCATCCGATCAGCGCAGGCGCGAAGGCTCCGACGAGATTGCCGATCCCGTTGATCACTCCGATGCCTGTCGACGTCGCAGAGGCAGGAAGCACCCTCATCGCGAGTGCGTAATGGGTTGGCAGGCCGAAACCCCAAGCGCCCGCGCTGCAGGCGATTACGATCGCGGCGAGATGCGGATCCTGGACGCGAGTGCCAGCGAACAGCAGCAAGCCAGCGGCAAGCAATCCGACAACGCTCAGTAGCGCGCAACGGCCTGTTCGGTCAGAGATATAGCCGGAGGACATCTCGGCAATAAACATCAGGATGAAGGGCAATGACGAGTAAATGCCCATTTGATGTAAATTGAAATGCCGCTCCCGCTCCAAATAAGTGGGCAGCCAGCTGTTGAGACCCCACAGATATGTCAGCAGCCCGGCGCCATAGGCGGAGAGCAACCAGACCCGCCGATCGGCGAGCACGACGCGCACATCCACGAGACGGAGCGACGAAGGGGCGGTTGCCGCCGCCACCCTCTCGGCTGTTGCGGGCGGCTGGTCGCGCACCACAGCGAACACCAATGGCATCACGATCGCAAAGCTTAACAGCCCGAGGACGTAAAATGAGGCGCGCCAGCCGAAGCTCGCAACAAGCCAGATTGTGAGCGGGAAGCCTATCGCCGAGCCGAGCGGACTGCCGATCATCCATATCGCGTTGGCGCGCGCCCGTTCGTGCGGCGGAAACCAGCGCTGCACCGTCTTGGAAATGAGCGAGAATTGCGGTCCCTCGCTGAGGCCGAGGACGATGCGATATGCCAGCATGGCGGCGTAGGAACTGGTGCTCCCCATCAGCGCCATCATCATACCCCAGAGTGCGGCGGCGTAACCAAGGGCGCGGCGTGGTCCAAGCACATCGCCGACGAAGCTCAGCAAAAGTGCGGAGATCGCGTAGGCGAGCAGGAACGCAGTCATGAGCAAGCCGAGCGCTTCGGGGCGAAAGGCGGTGCCTAGCGCGGCGTTGAAGCCGCTATCGGTGAACAGAACTGCAATGCTGATGCGGTCGAAAAATCCCGTCACGACCGTCGCGAGCATGACAACGGCGATAACCCATCGCCAGGGGGAGCGCGCCGCATCGCGTTTCGGTTGCAGTGGTCCTCCGCTGTCAGCTAAGGTTTCATCGGACGCTTCGTCGCTGCAGGCAAGGGAGAAAAACTCTGACATCGAACCATCCCTCATATTATTCCAGCTCTGGGCAACAAGCAGAGTGATGCAATCGGTATTGCAGCGGAGCGAAGCGGTTTCGGCGGCATTCGCGCCCGTACGCTGGCGGATGGACCACTGTCAAATCCGGGTCGCCTCTCGCACGCTTTCGATCAGCGATGATCGTAGCAAGAAGGCGCGGGCCCGCGCCGGATCAGCGGCCGTCGCCCGGAGACCATCAAGATTGGCTTGGCGCACCGTCAGGTCTTTTTCTTCGAGTCGCTTCTTGTTGGCGACTGTCTGATCCTGAACGAACTTTACATTCAATGACCGGCGCCGATGCGCGTACCCGTCTAGAACCGCATCGTCCTCGCCCTGTAGCGCCACGGCCGACAGGGAGTCGACAGCATCGATCGCGTCGTGAATGCCGAAGTTAAGTCCGAGACCGCCAATCGGATTATTAACGTGCGCAGCATCGCCAGCAAGGAGCACGCGGCCGATGCGAAATGTCTCCGCCACTCGCTGGTGCACAGCATAGAGATTGCGATGCACCAGCTGATAGGGATGTCCCAGCGGATAAATTCCTTCAAGACGAGTCGCGACTGCCACGTCGGACAGGGCCTCCTCGTCCGTTTCGTCGGAACGAGTTGGGAAAACGGCGCGCCAACGCCCTTTCCCGTCATCGCCGGCGACTTTAAACAGATTGGCCCATTCGGAGACGCCGGCAAGATAGTTGCGGAAGCAGCACCCCATCAGCGCCTTCACATCGTCGAGCACGGTCAACACCACGAAGCGCTCCGGCCAAGTGTAACCCTCAAAGGGAACGCCGAGCGCCTTGCGTATCGTACTGCGACCACCGTCGGTTGCGATCATCCAGTCAGCGGAAACTGCTTCCTGACCCGCGCTGGACTCAATCTGCACGCTGACCCGGTCGGCGTCCTGCGCACATCCTATGACGCGGGTTCCAAGTCGCGCTAACATGCCATATTGCTGCAGTTTTTCCAAACCCATGCGCACAAGCTTGTGCTGCTCGGTCTGCACGACAAAAGGAAACGGCGTCTCATCGCGCAGCAGATCATGATCAAAAGTGGCGACGCGCGCGCGGCTCTCGCGATCCCAAAACTGAAACTCGCGCGCTACAAGTCCCTCGGCAATAAATCGATCGAGGAGTCCGATGCGATGGATCATCTCGAGCGTTGAGGGATGCGTCGTCGCGGCGCGTGGATTGGTATCTATTTCAGTAGCCGCCTCGATAAGCTGAACATCGAAGCCGGACTGCGTTGCAGCGAGCGCGGCGACAACCCCAACGGGACCGGCCCCTACAATGAGAAGTTGTGGTGAGCGACTCAATGTCCTCCTCCGGAAAAGTCCATCAGCAATCGGCATTCGGCGACGCGGACGCGACGATTGGTTGCCGGCGTGTTGCGACTGCGACCGACGAAACGCGGCGCCCCATTGGCGACGACTGCGCCCACTGCCGCGATATCGCCGTTGCGCAGAGCGGACAGCGCGTCGTTCTGCGAGCCGCCCGCACATGCGTCTATTAAGACAATGTCGGCATCGCGGCCGACGCGCAGGAATCCTGAATTCAGTCGATAGATCTGTGCGTTGTTCCCGGTCGCGGCGGCAATCGCCCACTCGACCGGAAGATCCGTCAGACTCGCAAGATGCGAAATTGTGTAGAGCATGCCAAGAGGCATGATTCCGCTACCCGTCGGCGTATCCGTCGCTATCAGCAGCCGGTCGAAAGCGTTGGCCTTGCGTGCAAGCTCAGTTACGAGGAGCGTTGTGCGCAGATTGCCCGCAGTGCATAGCTGCAAGGCGATCTCGGTTTCCTCCACTAGGCGCGGAAAGTCGGCGTCCGGCATCGCAACCGGGCCGCCATTTACGTGGAATGATACGTCTGGCCGGACGGCGAGAAGATGATCGGCCCAGATCCCTGAAGAGCCAGGGATCGAGGAGCCGCCGGTATGCATCGTGGTGATCATTCCGGCGCGTCGGGCCCAGGCGACCTGCTCCGCGTAACCGAACGGCGTGTCGAAGCCGCCAAAACCAGCCTTTGCAAGCCATACGCCCTGCGCAGCAAGTTCGGCGAAGTCGCTTTCGACTAGCCCGGGCTCAAGAATGACAGAGCCGGCGTGCACGCGCATTCCGCCTGGCCGGTAATGTTGAAAGCAACGTGAAGCCGCAATAGCGAGCGCCTTGACGCCGGCCGGGTCGGTCGGGCGGCCGGGCACATGCACCTCAGACGCGGAAATGGCTGTCGTAACGCCGCCGTGAACATAGCTCTCAAGATAGCCGACTGTCTTTTGACGCGGCGTGTAGTCCCCGAAGGTGATGTGGACGTGGCTGTCGATCAGGCCAGGAATAGCGACGACGCCGTCGGCATCAATTACTACGTCAGCGGCGGCAATGTCTTGCGAAGACAACGGGCCCACTGCCGTTATGATTCCGTCCTCGCATAGAAGCGCCTCAGCGGAATGAAACGGATCCCGCCAGTCGCCGGTGACGATTCGCCCAATATTGACGATCGCCGTCCTCATTTCATCGCCTCACAAAACGTCACCGGAGACCGTCCTTTCCCTCGATTTGGTCGGCCCGGAGTCCGCCGACGCGATCGTCAATCCGGCCTCGATTTGCCACGCAGATGATCACGGCGATCTCGTCTGCTTGCGGCCCATCGGGAACGGTGATCGTCATGCCATCATAGTGTGAGCGGACATAGAGCGCATCTTTGTGAGCGAGTGGGACATCAATCGAACTGCCGGGCGCGGCGCGCTTAGTGAAGGACGAAATCCAGGCGGCGGCGCCGCCAATCGCCTCGCGTAGCGGAGCCGCGAAGGTTGAAGTGACCAGCGCGTTAATGTGTTCCTGCTTGCCGTCAAGACCGACAATACCACCTTTGCCATAGCTGCAAACTTCATAAGGCGCCATTGCGGCGACGGCGTGTTGCGAAAGAAATCGTCCGAGCTCCGCGCTGGCGGCGATCATGTCGGTGAGATCATCGCCGTGCTGATCGGCTAGCGGATTACGTACGATTCCCACCACCGCGACCTTACGGAGCGGATCGCCGCTGTCCCTTTCATTCGGCAACGTCTCGTCTATAAAGAGGAGGCTGCGAAGGATGGGAAGCTGCATTTAGATATCCTGATATTGACGACGATAAAGCGGCCACGAACCTTCGACGCAAAGCTCCAGCGAAGGGTGGCTACGCCTCCAAACCACTCAACGCGTGTTGTGGGTATCGATCATATTGTCAGACGATTTTAAAGTCGTATTTTTTCCACGCGTCAAGCCGGAATAATGCCCACTCGATCCGCCGATCGCACGCTTTTTAAGCAAAGTGTATCTTTGTCGAATGTCATTCATCTCTAGATGCGCTTCGTCGGTTCTCCGCGTACGACGTTTTGCGAGCTGGATAGTAGGCACCGAAATCGGCGACATTCTAGGCGCCTTGGGCGCGAGAGCGCCGGACTGGCGAGGATGCAAACGCTGCGCGGCGCGGAAATAAAGCCCCGATGCCTGCGTTTCCTTGGGTTAGATTGATTCAGAAGCTAAGGCTTCTGTCTCAGTCGTGATTGAATCGCCGGCGTCGGCTATGCGCGCACGTCGCCGATCTTTCTCAAGGCTGGGACGTGGTCGAGATCGCCATTGGTCCTATCCGGACCTTGCGTAACCATATCATCGACGAGGCAGCTCGAGCCGGCGGCGCATAATCAATGTATTGACATATTGTCTGACAAAAAAGAGGATGAGTGTAGCGACCGTTTTGCGGTCGCGTCCGAGATTGGTCTGGCCGTGACGACCTAACGGGTTATAAGGCAGACGTCGTCTTTGGCGCAGCAGGGAGCCGACGAGCAATGACTGCGAATGACCCGGCAGCGATTTCGATTAACCCGTTTACCGGGAGGACAATTGCGACGTTCCCCAACCAGACCGACGCGGAGGTTGAACAGACGCTGTCCGCTACGGCCGCTGCATTCCGTGTTTGGCGGCAGACGCCAATCGCGGATCGCGCGGCTATCGTCCGCCAGATGGGGTTAACCCTGCGGACCCGCTCCGACGAATTCGCCGAAGATATAACTCGTGAGATGGGAAAGACCCTCGCCGAAGCAAGAGCCGAGGTGCAAAAGTGCGCCGATCAATGCGAGTGGTATGCAGCCAACGGACCGTCCATGTTGGCTGACAAAGCGGTCAGCGTGGAAAAAGGCGACGCCTATATTTCCTATTTGCCTCTCGGTCCGGTCCTGGGCGTGATGCCGTGGAATTTTCCGATTTGGCAAGTGTTGCGCGCCGCGGTCCCTATCATCCTTTCCGGCAACTGCTTCGTTCTGAAACATTCTCGGAATGTCATGCGTTCGGCGTTCAATATCGAAGATGCGTGGGATCAAAGCGGACTCCCAAAAGGCCTCTTCTCAATCCTCAACATACCGCAGGACAAAGTTGCCGCGGTGCTCGCCGATCGCCGCATCGCGGCGGTCACAGTGACAGCCGGCACAAAAGCGGGCTCGGCGGTAGCCTCGCAAGCAGGCTCCCTCCTGAAGAAATCCGTTCTTGAACTAGGAGGCTCGGATGCCTTCATTGTCTTGAAAGACGCCGACGTGGAACAGGCCGTCGCGGCCGGGATTCGGGCGCGATTTCAAAACAACGGTCAGGTCTGCATCGCGGCGAAGCGATTCATTCTAGAGAAACCGATTGCCAAGGAGTTTACCGATCGCCTCGTTGAAGGCGTGCGCGCGCTCAGGCTGGGAGACCCGACGGAGAGCGAGACGCAGCTGGGACCGATGGCGCGCGTTGATCTTCGGACGGAGCTCCATAACCAGATCGAGTCTTCGAAAAGAGCCGGCGCGGAGATTCTTACCGGAGGGGGCTTCACGAGCGATGCCGGCTATTTTTATCGGCCGACCGTGCTTAATCATGTCGCGCCTGGGATGGCGGCGTTCGATCAGGAGACATTTGGTCCGTGCGCGGCTCTAACGGTGGTCGGCGACCTGGACCAAGCCGTTGCTCTCGCCAACCACAGCCAATACGGTCTCAGCGGCAACCTCTGGACCAAGGATCTTGATTTGGCCGGGAAGGCTGCGCGGCGCCTCGAGACCGGAGGCGTATTCATAAACGGCTTCTCGGCATCCGATCCGCGCGTCCCGATCGGTGGCGTCAAGATGAGCGGCTACGGACGCGAACTCTCCTATTTCGGCGCCACGGAGTTCGTGAACATCCAGACCGTTTGGCGCAATCGATCCTGACAAAACCATCTTCCGCTAGGCCGGGCGTGTCGCGCTTTGCTTGGACGGATGCTGTTGTGCCCAAAGTGGAACGCCTTTTGCTGGAGATCTGCCTCCTGTCAAGCCGATCGAAGCGGGAGCACACACCCACGGAGGGCGCGATGTCTGATGGCACAAAATGGGTTTGGTTATCGCAGTTCGCCATGGAGGCGGCCCCGCGGGGCTTATGGGTCGTGTTCGCCGCCGCTCTCGGAGTCGGGATTGGTCTTTTGGGACTTCCCTTTTTAACGATCGGGCTTTTTATGGGCCCGCTTCATGCAGACTTTGGCTGGTCCAGGGTGCAAGTATCCGGAGCATCCGTTTGCATAAATGTCGCAACCCTTTTTGCCTCTCCTTTCATCGGCCGTCTATGCGACCGGGTCGGCGTTCGTCCTGTGGCGATCGGATCGCTCATCGCCTTATGCCTTGGCTTTCTTGCGCTGGCCGCCATGAATGGATCTATCATCGTTTACTACGCCTTGTGGTTGGCGCTCTCAGTGGGTTCGGTCGGAACCAGCGGGATTGTCTGGACGCGCGCAATCGGGACGCTGTTCGATAAGAATCGCGGGTTTGCTTTGGGCTTGACTCTGACTGGGACGGCTTTCGCGGCTTTGCTAGGGCCGTTGGCGCTCGGACCCGTCATCGGTTCTTTTGGCTGGCGCGGAGGTTACCTCGGGTTGGCTGCAATTACGGCCATCGCTATCCCAGTCACTCATTTCTTCTTTTTTGAGAGGCGACCTAAAGAAGAGACTGCCGGCAAGGGCGACGGGCTGACCGAAGTTGGTTCGCTCCTCGGCCTTACCAGACAAGAGGCGTTTAAAACTGCAAGCTTCTGGAAGATGGGCGCAGGCCTCTTCCTCGTTGTGCTAGGCATGGGCTCGTTCCTTGTTCATTTCGTCCCATTAGCGGTGGATGCAGGCGTTAAAATCCAGACAGCGACGCGCTTCTTTTCCATTATAGGCCTGTCGATGCTTGTAGGCCGACTATTTATTGGCAGGTTGCTTGACCGCTTCCACGCGGCGTATGTTGCCGCCGCCGCCCTTTGCTTTCCGGCGCTGGCGTGCTGGATGCTTATCGGAGCGGGTCCCAGCTGGACGCTCTTTGCCCTCGCCGCCGCAATCATCGGGTTCTGCGCGGGAGCGGAAATCGATCTGATCGCCTATCTCGTATCACGCTATTTTGGCATGCGGGCCTATGGCGAAATATACGGCTGTCAAATGGCCTTCTTCGCTGCCGGCAGCGGTATCGGCGGAATGCTCACAGGATACATACACGACACCTGCGGCTCGTACGATCCTGCTTTACGCGGCGGCATATTCGTCTTCATCGCTGGAGCGTGCATCATCGGATCGATGGGGTCTTTGCCGGTGTTCGGTCACAAGACGCCGGATCCGATCTCAGAGTCGCTCTCCTTATCACGATCGACCACTTAAAAGGGGCGCCGCACCGTTGACGAATGGCATTGTCGAGGAAAAATGAAGGTAAATTATCGAGACCTCCGCGAATTTATCGACCTCGTCGACAGCATCGGCGGATTGCGGCGCATCTCGGGCGCAGGAGCCGCACGCGAGATCGGCGGCATAACAGAGGTAGCGGCGGGTCTCCCGCAATGTCCTGCACTCCTTTTCGACGATATCCCTGGCTTCGCGAGCGGCTTTCGCGTGTTCTCAAACGCGACGGTGAACGCACAAAGGGCAGCCTTGGCCTTGGGGTTTGATCCGGATACGCCCGCGCTTGAGGCCTTAAAACTCTGGAAGGAGAGGCGGGCAGGCCTAAAGGCGATCCCGCCTGTGTTCGTGACCGATGCCGCCTTCATGGAAAACAGCCTTTCCGGCTCCGATGTCGATCTTGGCAGGTTTCCCGCGCCGCATTGGCACAAAGAGGATGGAGGTCCGTACATCGGTTCTGGCAGCCTTGTGATCACGCGCGACCCAGATGAGGATTGGGTCAACGCCTCCATTTACCGCGTGCAGGTCCACTCAAAGAATCGCGTTACGATCCAATTCGATCATTCGGGGCGTCATGGGTCGATGATCGCCAAAAAATACTGGGACAAGGGCGTGCCGTGCCCCGTGGCGATCGTTAACGGAGAAGACCCCGCTCTTTTTATCGCAGGATTCGAATACCTTCCCGTCGGCCATAGCGAATATGATTTCGCTGGAGCCATTAAAGGCTTTCCTGTCGAGGTCGTTAAAGGATCTGTGACAGGGCTGCCGATTCCCTCACGCGCGGAAATCATCCTTGAAGGCTACCTGCTGCCCTTCCCGGCAACGAATCTTCCCGAGGGCCCCTTTGGCGAATTTACCGGCTACTATGCCGCCGACCAAAGGCCGGCTCCGGTGATGGAGGTAACGGCGGTCCATTACCGGAGCAACCCAATCCTTTTCGGCTCGCCGCCTATGAAGCCGCCTCGGTTCCATTTCGGATTACCCTTTCGCGCCGCGAGCATGTGGCGCGACCTGGAGTCGCTTGGCGTAACAGACGTGACAGGTGTCTGGCAGCATGTATCTCAGCTCATGACAGTCGTTGCGCTTAAGCAACGTTACGCCGGACATGCAAAACGCGCGGCCTTGATTGCGACCGCCAACAATTATATGGCTCGGATTGTCGTAGTAGTCGACGATGACATTGATCCGTCGAACCTGGCTGACGTCATGTGGGCGGTAACGACGCGGTCCGAACCTTCGGAATCAGTCGACATCATTCGTAATGGTTGGAGTTCTGCTTTAGATCCTCGCCTCACTCCTGAGGCGAGGCAGTTGGGGGCAACTTCGAACTCGAAGATGATCATCGACGCGTGTAAGCCGTTTCACGCCGCCGCGGATTATCCCCGCACTACTGCCCTGTCTCACGCAGAGGCGCGCGCGATAGAGGCAAAATGGGGAGCCGCGCTGATATAATTGGCCCTTAGCGGCGCCTCCTTTTTAAATATTCACGGTCACGCACATGAATGAACGCTGATGAACATCGAACCAAAGTCTGCGAACCTTATCGTCGCGCTTACGGGAGCTAGCGGATCGATCTTCTGCGTCCGCCTCTTACAGGCTTTGAAGGAGACCGAAGTCCGTACGCACTTGGTGATGAGCAAGTGGGGCATCCAAACGCTTAAATACGAGACCTCATTCTCCGCCGCATCACTGCGGCGGCTCGCTGATGAGAACTATTCCGACACCGACCTTGGCGCGCCCATCTCAAGCGGGTCATTTCTAACGATGGGGATGGTTGTCGTGCCATGCTCCGCAAAAAGTCTCGGCTCTATCGCTTACGGACATGGGAGCGGCTTGATCCAGCGCGCCGCCGACGTTGTCTTGAAAGAGCGACGCAGGCTAGTTCTGGCGGTTCGCGAAACTCCGCTGAGCGACATACATCTGGAGAACATGTTGAAGCTCTCCCGCATGGGCGCCGTGATCTGCCCGCCTGTTCCGGCTTTCTACACTATGCCTAAGACAATCGATGACATCATCGACCAGACTGTAGGAAGGATCATCGATCAATTCGGCATTCACCTTCCTTCAGCAACCCGATGGGCAGGCGTGCCGCCGAAAGTTCTCGATAATTGCGAAAGCTGACGTCGTTCCCTTCTAGCTGACGGCAGATGTCTGGCGTTTGAAGCATCAGGCGGCGGGAGGCCTTTTAGTTCGCTCTTCAGTCGAATAGGCTTTGGTCGCCGCTTCGCTGGCGCAGCGAACGTGCGCGATAGCCGCCGCTCTAGCGGCTTCGGCGTCATGCGCCGAGACGGCCTTCAATATTGCGCGCATCTCCTTACTGCTCTTTTGCGCTCGACCCGGCAGAGACATGGATTTGAAGCGTAAGAAGGTTATTCGCGCGAGAAGCACGTCCAGCATTTCATGTATGATCAGGTTCCCGCAACCTGACAGCATCTGCTCGTAGAATTGCCGCGTAGCCTCGAGCTGCTGGGTTCGATCGCCGTCCTTGACCGCGGCGTCAAACGCCTCCAGCGCGTGACGCATATGAGCGATGGCGGACGTCGGGGCGCACTCAGCGAATAAAGCCGCCGCCTCGCCTTCAAGCAGAGCCCGGACGCCATAGATCTCTCGCGCTTGTTCGATCGTCAAAACCGGGATCACCGGCCCCTTGTTGGGTACGATCGTCACGAGCCGCTCCGCCTCAAGACTTCGCAAGGCCTCACGAACCGAAGGGCGGCTGATCCCAAGGCGGTTGCACAGCTCCGACTCCACGAGGCGATCCCCAGGCTGGAACACTCCCGAGATAATCGCTTCCCGTAGCTTACGAACAGCCAGCCCCTGCACGCTCTGGGGCGAGACCTTGAGATCCATCATAGCTCCGGATTCGGCTCAATTGACGCTTTTTAATGATTCGGGTCCACCGAACAACGATTCTAAAATCGTGATTGCTCGGAAAGCCGCTTTCGGCGACGCATTTTACACGCAGTCGTGCGCTTCGGCGAGTCGAAAGCCTCCTTCCGCACAAGATAGCCTACGGACGGAGTCCTTTGCAGCGCCGGATTGAGCAGGTCGCCCCCTGAGCCTCGCTCACTGGCATAGCTGCTGGTGAGCGAGGGCGCTTCGCGTTTCCGGCTCACGAGGCGTGCGCTTATCCGCGACGCCAACCGTTAGAAATGTCCACCGACATTCCCGCGAGAGACCGTTTTGGCAAGCAGGATCGCGTTTTCACGAATTTGAATGGCTCTTACCATTGACGGAATGTCTTACAATATGAAAGTTTGATCTATCGACCAACGTCTTCATGTGAGTGGTTTTTGGGATGGATATCAAAATTCGCAGGGTTACGACGCTCGTGGAGGAGCATTTTTTTGAAGCCGGCCGGAAGGCTGATACGCCGATTCGAAAGGTTGCGGCGGTTATCGTCATCGAGAACCCGTATGCAGGTCGTTATGTGGAAGATCTTTCCCCTTTGACGGAAGCAAGCGCGCAACTTGGCCGTCAAATGGCTGCGCAGGCTGTGGCGCCCCTCAATGGGGCCTCCGTGGAAAGCTATGGAAAAGCCGGACTCGTCGGAATGTCTGGGGAGACCGAGCACGCAAATGCCTTGCTTACCACTATCTTTGCTATCCCTTTTCGCGAAGCCATTGGCGGCGGGGACGCATGGATCTCCTCGGTGACAAAAGTGGCCGCGCCGGGCGCGCTCATCGACGTGCCAATGAACTCCAAGGACGAAATTTACATCCGCTCGCACTATAATACGATGAGCCTTGTGTTGCCTGATGCGCCGATGCCCGATGAAATCGCCCTCATCTTCTGCTTGGCGACCCGGGGGCGTCTGAATGCGCGCGTCGGCGGCCTAACCCTTGCAGAAGTAAAGAAGCGGCAGGCTCAATAGATTCGGGAACTTGGGGCGAGCCCAAATCGCAACGGCGAGGATGCGGAACACGAGGCTCGCCCAAGGTAATGCCAGCGTTTCCCAAACAGATCCACTGAGCAGAGGCGCTATGTCCATTGTCTGACCCCAATATCGCTTTGGATCTGCCGGTCAAGCCTGCTGACCCGGTGCAGGCCTATAGCCGTCGACGGTGGCTTGTCGTCGCCGTCCTATTTTTGGCGGTTATCGCGGCCTTCTTCGACCGCATCAGCGTGGCGGTCCTTTTCACTGACGTTGATTTTCAGAATGCGGCCGGAACCGGGTTCGATCCAACCCGCCTCAGCCTTTTGATGACGGTCTTCATCTTTGCATATGGCGTCTCGGGCGTCCTACTCAGTTTCATGGGCGACCTTTATGGCCCCCGGCGTTGCCTGGCGGTTGGAACCGTCGTCTGGGGAGTTTCTGTGGCGTTGATGGGGGCCGCTACCGGCCTCGCCAATATGCTTATCTGCCGCTTGCTGCTGGGCATTGCCGAAGGGCCGCAGTTCTCCCTCACCAACTCGGTCGTCAAGCGTTGGTTTCCGCCCAAGGAGCAAGCGCGAGCCAACTCCATCTGGATGATGGGTAGTCCGCTCGGCTCCGCCATCGGATTTCCGGTTATTATATGCATCGTTTCCAACTTCGGCTGGCGCATCGCCTTCTACGTCCTGGCCGCTTTCAACCTTCTTGTCGTGCTGCCTGCAATCCTATTGATCATTCGCGATCGTCCGCCGGGATTGCATCGCGCCGAGCCTCAAGCCTTCCCTTCCAAATCAGGCTCCTACTTGGCGAACGTCGGCAGCTTTTTGCGCGACAAGCGCTTCTGGCTCCTTGTCATCTTTAACTCGGCCGCGCTGATTTATTTGTGGGGACTGAACAGCTGGCTGCCGAGCTACCTCGTGAAGGCGCGCCATCTAAACCCCTACCAGACGGGTATATTCTCGTCGTTGCCTTTCCTCTTCATGTTTCTCGGCGAGGTGACTGGGGCAACAGTCTCTGACATGATTGGACGCCGCGCGATTGTTTGTTTCCTTGCGCTGCTCTTGGCGGGCGTCGGCATGTACCTGGTCTCCATTATCCCGAACGCAGAGGGGGCCGGATGGATGATAGCCGCGAGCGCGTTCTGTTGGGGATGCGGATTGCCGCCGCTCTTCGCTCTTGGCGCGCAGATCATCCCGGCGCGGTCGCTGCACGCTGGCGTCGGCGCTTACAACGGAATCGGGAACATCGTCGGCGCCTTTTCCCCTTTGATCATGGGGCTGCTCATTTCCCGAACCGGAGCCTTCGACGCCGGAATCATGTTTCTTGTCGGCGCCGCCGCGCTGGGTTCGTTGGCGATGCTCCCCCTCTTGCGGCGATATTGAGGGATATAGAAACGCAAGCGGCGAAGCGTTGCTCTTAGAGAAACGTTCACGGTCGCTCTCGTTCAACGGCCGCATGGTTGGGCGGCTGCTCGTCAGGACGGTCTCGACGAGCTGGCCCGCTTGCCAGCTTTGTTGCGCCGGATCTCCACCAACGCGAACTCGCTATTAAGCGCAAAGCGAGTGAAAAACTCCTGAACGTGCTGAAGGTCGTCGCGCGTCATATTGGCGAAGAGCCTATCATTGACGGATCGCACCAACGGGGTCACATCGCGCACGATCTCTTCGCCTTGCGACGACAAACTCACGAGTACGCCGCGTCGATCTTCACAGTTCGGACGTTTGTCCAGCAGACCGAGCCTGATCAAGCGTCCGACCTCCGTTGTCACATGCGTAGGCGCCAGATGCACATGCGTGGCGAGCTTCCCGATGCTGACGCCCAGCGTTCCCTGCGTGTAAGCGGTGCCCATCAGAACTGCGAATTGGGGACTTGTCAGTCCCATTGCGCGTCCGAAGGCCTCGCGGCAAGCCTGAAGCCGGCCAAGGACGAGCACCATCAGGTAGAGCGTCTCGCGCAGCGAGTCGTCGCGCCCATTCGCCAGGAGGGACTCGTTGGATATCGTCAGCGGCGGCGCAAATGGCGTAGGCGCGCCGCCGCTGCGCGCCCGTGATTCTGAGGGAGGGACCGTTTTTTGCTTGCGACTACCCAAGTCGTCACCATGGCTTTTCGTATAGCTTCCTCGCCGCTTTGAAGGCGGCATCGTGCATTCCTTATAGTTCCGCGCGCTCAACGTCCAAGAGGCACCGTGCCGACGCCAGCTTTTTTATATGTACAATACATATATAATTATTGTATCTAAATGCTAACTTTGACCGTTTTCGCCGTTGATCGCCTTCCCGGAGAACCAAATGACAGCCGCCGCCTCCACGATGCCCGCTCAAGCGCCACGCCCGGCCAGTCTTCGAACAGGTGAAGAATATCTGAGAAGCCTGAATGATGGCCGCGCCGTGTTCTTTGACGGCGAAAGGGTGAAGAACGTTGCAACTCACCCTGCCTTCGCGGGAGCGGCGGCATCATCCGCTCGCCTCTTTGACATAGCGGCCGACCCGGCCATGCGTGAACGCATGACTGTGACCTCGCCGACGGGAGCGCAGACTCTACGCGCTTATCAAATTCCGAGGACACCCGCAGATCTTCGCGCCAAGCGGCTTGCGTCGGAAACATGGTCGGAAGCTTCATTTGGCCTCATCGGCCGTTCCCCCGATCATGTGGCCGGGTTTTTCGTCGGCTACGCGGCCGTCCCAGAAGTGTTTGCAGCCGGAGGCAAGGGGTTCGCCGAAAACGTCGTCGCTTTCTATGAGCATCTACGCGACAACCATCTGTGGGCGACATATGCAATCGTCCCGCCGCAAATTGATCGATCGAAACCGGCGCACAAGCAAAGCGATCCAACCCTATATGCCGGCGTTGTGAAAGAGACGGACGGCGGCATCGTAATTTCAGGCGCGCAGCAACTCGCAACTGCAGGTCTCTATTCCGACTTCCTTTATCTCAGCTGCATCCATCCGCTCCAAGCCGGCGACGAGAACTATGCGATAGGCGTTGCAATTCCCATGAATGCGGAGGGCCTTCGTCTGTATCCGCGTCGGCCTTTCGCCGCGCAAGTCGACAATAGTTTCGATCATCCACTCTCGAGCCGGTTCGACGAGTCCGACTGCTTTGTCGTGTTGGAGAACGTTACAGTTCCTTGGGAGCGGGTCTTCATATACCGGAACATCGAGGTCTGCAGGGATCAATGGTGGAAGACGCCATCCCATTCCTATGGAAACCTCCAGGCGCAGGCGCGCTACGCCACGAAACTCCGCTTCATGATCGGGCTTGCCAAGCGGATGAATGAAATGACTGGAAATGACGCTCTGCCTCCCGTCATGGTTCAGATGGGCGAGTTGGCGGCCTTGGTTTCGATTGTCGAGACGATGCTTGAGGCGCAGGAAACTAAAGCGACGATCGACGACAAGGGCGTCGTCTGGCCGTGCAAACAAGCTCTCTATGCGGTCATGTCCCTGCAATCGGAAATCAATCCGCGCATGGTGGAGATCGTCCGCGAATTGACAGGTGCAGCAATGCTCACGCTCCCGTCTTCTATCAAAGACCTCGATAGCGATCTGACATCACCGGATATCGAACGCTTTATGGGGTCGGATTCGACAGGCGCCCGCGAAAGGATTGCGCTGATGCGAATGGCATGGGACTTTATTGGCTCCGAATTCGGCAGCCGTCACCAACAATATGAGAAATTCTATGGTGGAGCGTCCTTCCTCGTGAAGCAGAACATGTTTCGCAGCTTTGACTTTAAACGCGCCACGGCGCTCGTCGACAGGGCGCTTGCGCTTCCAGCGTAGCTTTGTTCCCGCCGCCACAGCATTCTGGATTGAGCGAGACAATGAGTTCATCGGATGCGCTCCCGCTAGTCTCAGCCCGCGATTTCCGCGATGCTGTGGGCCTTTTCCCGACGGGCGTTGCGATCGTCACTGCGACTAGCGCTTCGGGCGATCGGCTTGGGGCGACCGTCAGCTCCTTCTCCTCCGTCTCGCTTGAGCCTCCCCTTGTCTCCTTTAACCTTTCAAAGGCGGCGAAGTCGTTCGACGAATGGGCGTCCGCAGCCTGCTTTGCAGTCAACCTTCTGTCGGAAAATCAAGACGACCTATCAACGAGATTCGCTCGCTCGATGACCGACAAGTGGGGTGGCATAACGCCGCTGCAAGGGAAGATGATTGAAGCGCCCCTCCTTGAGGGAGCCCTGGCGTGGCTTGAATGCAGCAAATTCGCGCAATATGAAGGAGGTGACCACCTCATAATATTAGGTCGCATTCTCATACTGACGCGCAATCAACGGGCGAGCGAGAGGCCGCTCGTATTCTTCAAGAGTCGCTATCACCGCCTGGATGCCGACCGCGCAAGGCTTCAAGAAAACGCAATGTGGCTGCACGGCTGGTGACAATTCGGAGGAGCCTTTGACTCAGCCGGCTCCGCCCAGAGCGATGCGCGTCACCAGCCAAACCTCGTTGTTGAACCGCTCGTCCGGTGAAATCACCTGACCAAATCTTCCCTCACAACGAGAAAATCATGCACTCAGTCGCTGTGCAGCGTCGGGGGTGGCCATGACCTCATCTGCGTTCATAGATCGGATACTCGGCTGGCGCGCCGCGCCTCGGTTATCCTATTTTGCGGACGCAGCCGGTGCCCTCGCCGTAAAGCGTAGGAAACAGGTGTACATGGAACGATGCGCGTCATGCCGTGGCGTATCTCCACGAAAAGCCGTCGTGGCCGCCAAACGCTTTCCTACGATACACTTTCCTACGATTTTACAGAGGCTCACCAACGAGATGCGATTCTGCACGACGTAATCGTACGCCCCGGCATCAGGGGCTTGGCCCCTCGACGAAGGAAGCGTTTACATTCTCACAGGATTTCGGTTGTTTTACCGGATTTTGATTAAGTTGATTATTTGATTAAATCATTGGTTCTTTGGGGAAAAAATCTCTGCGTTAGGGAGTGTCCGGTCGATAGGTGATGCGCCGCGCCTCTAAACAAACCCCCTACCCGCCGCACGCTGCGCCTGAGAATCGGGGTGACGGCAGGTAACGGCAGGTCCTCCCGTTTGGGACGTATCGCGCGCCCGCGCATTCGCGCGCGCGTGAACGGCTGAAACAGAAACGCCTGCCGTTACCTGCCGTCAATACAGGTCGCAGTGTTCGCCCCGCTCGGTAAGCTTCAATCGCACCCCCAAGAAAGTGCGCGTGCCGTCACGGTCCTTGCTCGGCTGGAATCCTCGGTTTTCAAGTTTTTCAAACAGCTGTTTTTGGCTGCCGACGAACTCGCCGCCGCGTTCGGCCCACGCCTTCCAGCTGGCGAACAATTGCGCCCTGGGCGTTCGATAATTAGCGTTCAGCTCACAGCACTCGTCGAGCCATGTCGCCAAGGTATCCTCGGCCTCCAAATAGTCGTTGGTCGCGCCACTCACAGCCGCTGGCCGATCGAGGCCTTCCTCACACCATTTCCGCGCGCCTTCGATCGCCCATGCGAGAATTCCGCACCATTCTTCCTTGAGCTTTTCCGGCAAACGCCGGTCTTGTTCATCCTGAGGGATCGACACCGCGAAAGGAATCAAGTGAAACCGACGCCGGATGCTTTCGTCGACGCCGCGTAAGCCCGGCTTATGATTGCCCGTCACAAACAATTTGAATGTTGGCGCGAAGTCGAAAAAATCCTGGCGCATGAACCGCGCCGAAATCGGATCGCCGCCAGTCAGCGCTTTCACCTTGGCTTCCGCCCACTTTCGGCCTTCCTCGGTTTCACTTGCCGAGACAAAGCGGGCGCCCGCAAACCCGGCGAGATCGGTCGGATGACCCGACTGATGCGTAGCGACAAAGGTTTCCATTGGGGCGATGCGTGCATAGCTCCCCAGAATTCCGTTCATCGCCCCGAGCAAAACGCCCTTGCCATTTCCGCCGGTTCCAAAGCCGAAGAAAAGCGCATGCTCGCGAATCGAGCCGGTCAGACAGTAGCCAAACATCTTTTGAATGTAGTCGATCAATTCCTGATCTTTATCGAATATCTGATCGAGGAACGCCAAGAATTTGGGACAGTCTCCGCCGGGGCCCACGGCGGTCGTTTTCATGCAGAAGTCATCCAGACGATGCGGCCGGATTGAGCCGCTCTTAAGATCCACGACTCCCTCCGGCGTGTTTAGCGCCCAAATGTCGGAATCCCACTGCTCGGTCGTCGCTGCGAGCCGGCGGTCCGATCGCGCCAGGGTCTCGATCGCTGCAATTGATCGTTTGGCGCATAAGCGCGTCCGAACCCCAGGCTTTGCGTTTTCAGTCGCCAGTCGGACCTGCTTGCGAATGCGGTCAAAAATCAACAGCGTTTTCTCAGGTTGCCACCGGCCGCCGCTGTAGACCATCCACCGGCTCCAGCTGGCCACGTAGCGAAAATGCGCGCCGTGCTCGGCGAAAAGCAAAGCCTGCCCATCCTCGGTCAGTGCGCCCGAACTCGCGACCTCGACGTTCACGTCGCGATGCGCCCTCCGCGCCGCGGCGTCTGCTTCGGGGGCGTCAGCGTCATCCAAGTCGGTTATTCCGACGATGGGCTGCGTCTTCTCCGCATTCATGCGGAAGGAAGACGCGTCACCGTGGCCCTCCGGCGAAGTTCCGGGAAACGAGCGAATTGTTATGCCGTCCAGTCTCCCCGGAGCCGGAGCGCGATTATTGCCTGGAAGAAATTGTGGAATTTCTGGATCGCTCATCTGCCGCCTCCGCCGGGCTGAGCCGTTACGTGATGAAGGTCCATGATCTCGTTAATAAGGAGCGCCGTCGCTCTCATCCCTTCGACGGCGTGGCTGGCGTGATGCGATGCCGCCTCGTCGTCGTTGATCTCGAGCGAGCCAAGCATCAGTTTTATGTGAGCCATGCAAAGGGAGCCGATCCGCCAGGCGCTGTCCCTTGACAGCGCGAGGCGTTGTTCCTCGGTTGGCGATCCCGGTTCGGCGCGGGGTACGGTTCTTTCAGTCAGATCCAAGGCGCACCTCAAGCCCCTGCGGCATCTCCGCGCTTTCGACGACTTGGAAAAGTGCGCGCGACGCTATCGGTTCTCCCGTCATTGCAGGGTACCGTTCTGTCCCAACTCTGCTCACCAAAAGGGGTAAGCTAGGGCGGCGTTTGCCGATCAAGTTGGTCCAATCAACCTCGAACCTTTCGCGCGTCTCGACGATGAGGACGTGCTGTCGCAGCATCGCGGCGCCTGCCGCGGCGGCGGCGTAAAGCGCGACGGCCGGCGCTGACGATATGACGGCAGCCGCACCGATTTTGTCCAAAACAGCCTCGACAGATTTCCGATGAAACGCAGTCAAGCCAAGCGCCGCGTCGCGATCGTCGCCAAAAAGGACAACCGTCGGCCAATCGAATTTAGGAGCAAATGCTCCGGCGTTCTGGAGGACCGTCACAAATGAGATTTTCTCATCGCGGACGCCGGCGTAAATTGGGAGCAAATGCGGCGCGTGGGAACGGCAGAACTCGATCGCTGCATCAAGCTGTCGCCGCCAGCAACGATCACGGAGTGCGCTTGCATCGCTCATCGCGCATTCTCCGAAGTGCTGCGTCGCCGCGAGCTACTTATCCAAGCTTCGATGTCAGCCAAATCATAGCGAACCGAGCGTCCTAATTTTAAATAGGCTGGTCCCGTGCCGCTCAGGCGCATTTTATCGAGGGTGTTTTTCCTCAGCCCGCACATTTGCGCGGCCGCGATGGTGGTGAGTAATAGCCGCACGTGTTCCGTTGGTTTCATTGTCGCCGCTCTTCTTCAAAGAGATCTCGCAATGCGAGAGCGGCTGTCAGATTGACGACGATTTCTGCGGGGTAAACAACCGGCGTTGCTTTTGATGGCGATACTGTACTGTGTCGCCAAATTTAGCTGGAACGTTGTACGGTACCGCCAGTTTTCCCACGCGGCTTCCAGCCTTCTACAGTCGGCAATTGCTTGCGAATCGCCTCTCGCGCTTTCTCCAGCGATCCGTATGGGAGCCGTTGATCGAGCGCGGCAAGCGCGGCCTGCGTGCGCTCTGCGATTTCATTTGCGGTCCCGCAGGCATTTCCGTTGCGCTTCGGGTTTAGTTTCCACAATGCGTTTGCGTAAGTGGCAATGACGGGAAGGCGCTGCTTGGCGATCTTGTCTCTCGTGCTACGCCCGTTGGCCGTTTGTTGCCTTTTTGCCAGTTTTTGGCGGCGTTCCATGAAGGGGCTCGTCCGGCTTAAATTCCCAAGCATGTGGGCTGTAAGCATAACTGTTTCGAGATTCGAGAGAATGAGAGTTTGGGTATTAAGGTCAGGCCCCTGAGAAACATGATTGATGACCGCCAAGACAGCTTTGGAGAATTTTTCACAGCAATTCCTGAGTTTTTCTTTTTCATCTTCTGTCCCATTATTATCGGTGTACCATTGCGCTGCCTCAGCAACCATATCATACTTTAGTCGCGCTAATTTACTTCCCGCCCGGTTGCGATCGCCAAGGGCGCTACGTCGTTCAATCATCTGCCGCCCCTTCCGCCCTTTGCGTCGTCGCGTTTCCCTCTCTGGTGGCCGCGATGGTTGCGTTGATCGAATCGGCTGCGCGACCAAGAGGAATTGGAGGCGAAGTGGCTAGATCGAACAGTGGTTTGCATTTCAGTGTGAGCGAGGAGCTTGCCTCTGACCGGAAGTCCGAAACGACGCGCGGCGGATGCGAATGCGTGCCGCAAATCAGGCAGCCTCGCGCAATTCAACTCCGCCCGCTCACGCACGCCGGTCCAAACCTTATCAATGGCGACAAAAGGCGCGTCAGCAAGCGGCACTGCGATGACCTGGGGATTATCCGCAGGGCGCGGAAGTTCGCCCAGTATGGCCGTTGCCGGCCAGCTTATATAAATGATTTTCTCTCTGATTTTCTTGTCGAAAAGATGGAGCGCTCGCCACTTGAAATCGGCGCTCGACCATCGCAGGCTCATGATTTCGCTGCGGCGGCAACCCGTGAGCGCTAGAAGCCGAATCGCGGCTACATGTGAATAGTTCCCTCTGCGAGCGCGGAGCCATCACAGGACCTCGCCGGAGTCATAGGCGGAGGTAGACGAGTGCTTGCTGGCATTTATGAAGTCATTGAGATCGGCACGTCCATAGACAATTCGACCGGCGAATTTTACACATTTGGGCCTTTTCCCGTCAATCTATGCTTCCCAGCGAGGGTACACATAGGACGTACACATTGATATGTAACGCGCGGATAGCTAGCAGGTCGTTTGAAATTTGAGGCCATTGACACGCGCGCTCGCGCGGCCTCGACCTCTCTCCTATGCTTAGCGCAAAGCAGGGCTGCGATATCCACCCAGACGTTAAATTCTTCACGTCTGGACGGACCTGCTCTCCACGGAAAGTGTCGTCGCGATCTCGATGGCCTTATCGGCAGGGAAACCGGGTATAGCGCCTATATTTTATATCCGAGGGATGTGGGTAATGCCGGCCGGACCTAAAGACGACAAGCGTCCCGCCAGTGAAAATCGTCTTCAATGTCCGCGCGACCCGCTAGCGCTCGATCGCAACCGGTCAAGTCGAAGACAAGAACGAAGCCGGCAAACACGCCAGCGCCGCCAATCTGGGACGGCTAGGCGCGCTGCGCCAGCGAAGGGCGGTTCTTACAAAACCACCGCGCACTGACGGAAACTGTTGAATTTGCTAAGCCCCCGTACGACACCTACGCCCAGATAGGCGCTTCCACCCAAGAAAATCGCGATTTTATTCACGCCGGAGGCGGACAACAACGTTTTCGGAGACGTTCTCCCCCATCGCGACACTAATCGTTGCCCCTATGGACTCAACGGCGCGACGCATTGGATCGGCGTCAAGGTGCGCATAACGAGCGGTGGTGGCTGGCTGGCTGTGCCCGAGCAACTTCCCGATGATCGGCAGGCCAAGCGACGCGCCGGCGCCGACCGAGGCGAACGAATGGCGCAGATCGTGGATGCGCAAGCCCCCAAGCCCTGCGGCCTTGATAACTGCAGCCCACGGCCGCTTCAGGTCCGAGCGCGGCTCCCCCTCCCTATCGCCGGGGATGAGGTGCGGGTTTCCGGCGATCCGGGGCAGCGCGGCGAGCACGGCCAGCGCGGCGGCTGAGAGATAAATGGGCTTGGCCCCGGTCTTCGAGTCGGGCAGACGGATAACGCCTCGTTCGAAGTCGACGTATTCCCATCGAGCGTGCAAAATCTCGCGCAGCCGAGCGCCGGTCAAAATCAATAATCGGATTGCAGCGGCGGCAAACGGGTCGAGCACCGTGCGTCGGTTTTCAGACTTGGGGGCGTGGTTGGCCTTCGCCTTCGTCTCGTCGGGCGACCATTCGAGGCCGATCGTTTCGCCCTCCCGCAAGACGTCGCCTAGCCGAGCGAGCTCGGCGATGGACATGTACCGCTCTCGCGCACTCTCAGCATAGCGCTGCACGCGGATCGCGGGATTGAGATGGCCGTCCGGCAGCAGCTGTCGATCGACGCCCCAAGAAAAGCATTTCGAGAGGGTCGCAAGGAAGCGATTGGCGGTGAATGGTGTTTCAGCCAGATTCGCGTGCATTTTTGCGACCTGGGCCCGAGTCAGGCTTTCAGCTTTGGCCAAACCGTGCTGCCGCCGTAGTATTTCCAGCGATGCGACATATCCTTGTGCCGTCCGCGGCTTGCATTTGGTGGCGATGTGCTCGGCCGCGAATGCATCGATCAAGTCTGAGATCGTCAGCGCCCTGCGGCGTTCGTCCTTCTCCGCCTGCGGATCGCGTCCATGGCGCACGGTAGAGAGCGCTTCCGTTGCAGCCTTGCGCGCCTGGTCGGGCGTGAGCGGGCCATACGCGCCGATCGTGAGCCGCTTCTTCGCAATTGCGCGGCCGCCGCCGTGCGGCCGGTACTCGACGACGAAAGTTTTTATGCCGCTGGGCGCGACGCGCAGTCCAAATCCAGCCAGCTTTCCGTCAAAGACGATATAGGACTTTTCACGAGGGGCGAGGGCGTCGATCGTGCGCTTAGTAAGGCCTTTAGTCATTGTCGCCACCGTGTCGCCACCAGAAAAGAAACCGTGGGTAGCTATGCGAAACAATATCGCATATGAATCGCAGTAACTACAGGGAGAAGTGATACACAATGAAATAAAAAGAAACTGAAAGATATCGCGACGGTCTGACTTTTAATCAGAGGGTCATGGGTTCGAGCCCCATCGCGCTCACCAAAGGAAATGAAGTAAAATCAATAGGTTACGGCTGGAAAAAAAGAGAACAAAATGAGATAAAGCCAGACGCGCTACGGTACTTTACAGCAGACTTTACATTTTGCTTTTTGCGCTTTCCGCTTTTTTTGCTCACTCGAAGAAATCCCCCGATAACAATCGCGACGTTCGCCGCAATAGGGTGACTTCTTTCCATCGACCATGCTGAATGGACGGTGAAGCGTGTGCCGCTATGGGTGAAGGCTTTTTCTCGTCCTCGGGCCCGCTGAGTCCGTTTGCCGCAAGGCTGGCGCAACGTCCGATCGATAAGGCGACCACAAAGCTGGACGCTTCTAAAAACCTCGCCAATTCCTGCGATTTTTGATTCCATCGTCTCCGTTGGGTCGGGGATGATTCGATGAGAAAGCAGCCGGGATTTTTCGACGTCGATGATCGTTTGCGGCGGCTGAGCGATCTTGGGGACCAGCTCGAGGCGTTCCGTGCGGCGGTGGATTTCGAGATGTTCCGCCCTGGCCTAGTCGCGGCGCTTTCTTATTCCGATGGTGCGCAAGGCGGGCGTCCGCCATTCGATCCGGTCATGATGTTCAAAATCCTCGTCATTCAGGCGACGAACAATCTCTCGGACGAACGCGCCGAGTTCCTGATCAATGATCGCCTGTCGTTCATGCGTTTTCTCGGAGTTGGATTATCAGATCGCATCCCCGACGCGCGGACGATTTGGCTGTTCCGGGAGAAACTGACGAAAGCCGGCGCCATTGGGCCTTTGTTTGAGCGTTTCGATGCGACGCTTCGGCAATCCGGCTACATCGCCATGTCGGGTCAGATCGTTGATGCGAGCCTGATCGCCGCGCCACGCAACGCAACACCATTGAAGAGAAGGCGGCGATCAAGGAAGGGCGGGTCCCGGACGGACTGGAAGGACAAGCCCGCGAAACTGCGCCAGAAGGATCGCGAGGCGCGTTGGACGGTCAAGTTCACTAAGGCCAAGCTGCGCGAGGATGGCTCGACGCCGCCGGTCGATCTGGCGATTCCTATCTTCGGCTATCAAAACCACATCTCGATTGATCGCGGCTTCGGCTTTATTCGCAAATGGAGCGCGACAGACGCCGCCGCCTATGAAGGCCGGCGCCTCCGTGAAGGACTTCTCGACAAGACCAACACGGCGAGCGCAGTCCGGGCGGACACAGCCTATCGCTCGAAAGCCAACGAAGAGTTCATGGAAAAGAACGGCTTCGTCAGCCACGTTCATCGCAAGAAGCCGAAGGGCTGCGCCATGCCAGAGGCTCTCTCCCGGGCGAACAACGCCAAATCGAAAGTCCGATCCAAGGTCGAGCATGTCTTCGCCGAGCAAAAGGACCGGATGGACTTATTCATCCGCACCATCGGGATCGCCCGGGCGAAAGTGAAGATCGGAATGGCGAACCTCGTCTACAACATCAAAAGATTGCTGTTCCTGCGGCGCATCGCCCTGGCCTAGCGCCTTCAATGCCGCCGCTGACGGCACAAAACAAAACGTCGGCCAGGAGCCTTTCTTCAGAGAAAGCCCACGTCGAATCCGATCAATCCCGTCCAATTAGGGCAACGGAGGCTGTTGATAGAAGCGTCCAGCTTATTGGCGACTCGGTCGACAACATGCAAGCTCAAGCCACATTTCAAAACTGGCATTTGAGGGGCAATGTGGTTTTTATTTGTACAATCGCCGGGAGCGACGTTTCAGGGATTTTCTTCGATAGAGGCAATACTCACTTACTGATGTACTACATCGGATATGATGACTTCGACGACAAATCCTATTTTTTATTCGTGAGCTTAGCCCCAGTTATGGGGGATGACAGCCTTGAGCTTAATTTCTGGATTACAGAGCGTGAGGTCGACGGGGATCGCATAGTGCATTTGTGCACAGGCTTGGGCGGCGATCGCCTATTCGCTCAGCACGACTGCGTCGCAGTCCCCCGAAATCGTTACATCCCGGAGCGCGCGGTCGAGATATGCGGCGCAGCTCTTGCTTCGCCAATGTCAGAGCTCCTGGGCCAAGACCGCGTTGCGGTTCTTCCCCCGCTTCCCCAACTAAAAGCCCGGCTTAGCGCCGGGCTTTTTTCTTTGTCTTTTGACTTCGATCATCCGCGACGGCTCGAACGAGGCCGGCCATCTCGGTTGAGCCACGCCCTTCGAGATCGCCTTTCCGCGTCCTACAGGGCGCGCAGGAACTGCACTAGGTCCTGTTTTTCCGACGATGTCAGCTTTGCCCCCTCAACCAGGTTGAAGAACTCGACCGTGTCTTCCAAAGTTAACAGCCGTCCGTCGTGCAGGTATGGCGGCGTATCCTTGACGCCGCGCAACGGAAACGACTTGATCGGTCCATCGCCGCTGGCCATCATGTTATTGATCATCTCAGGCTTGTAGAAGCGCTCCGTTTGCAGATTGTGCATCAGGTTGTCGGTGTAATAGGGAGGAGCGTGACAAGTGGAACACTGCCCTTTGCCAAAAAAGACCTCTTGGCCGCGCAATTCGGCCGGCGACGCTTTCGTCGGGTCAAGTTTTCCATAGATGTCGAGCTTGGGCGCCGGAGGAAAGTCTAGCAGCTCCTGAAATTCAGCCATGTCCTGGATTTGACTGCCACGCTCCAGGATATTGACCCCCTTCTTGGTGGCGATGACCGGATCGCCGTCGAAATAGGCGCCGCGCTGCTCGAATTGGGTGAAATCCTCAACCGTTTTTAAGGCGCGCTGGGAGCCAAAGAGCCGCTGGATATTTACCCCGCGCAGCGTAGGCGTTTCGACGCGATGCCGGTACTCCTGCGGACGGGCCTCACCCGCAAGATGGGTCGCGCCGTTGGTGTTGCCGTTCTGGTGGCAATCGAAGCAGGTGACGCCGCGGCTTGCTTTCTCCGAACGGCGATCTTCCGTTTGATTAAACTGCTGCTGCGGAAACGGCGTCAGCAACAGGCGTAGCCCCTCGATCTGTTTGGGGTTCAGAATGCCGTTGAAGATCTCGTAATAGTTCTCGATGGTAACCAGCTTGCCTTGCGAGACATCGCCGAGATCAGGACGGGAGGTCAAATAGATGGGCGCTGGAAACTCGGGCAGAAAAGGATCGGGAATATCGAAATCCAAATCGAAGCGCGTAAGGTCGCGCCCCTCCTGCTTTTCAATTTCGTCGATCTCAAACTTCGGAAAGAGCATCCCGCCTTCCGGATGGTTCGGATGAGGCAGCGGATAGAAACCCCTCGGGAATAAACCCTGGTCGCGGATTTCGGTCGGGCTCATCGCCGCCAGTCGATCCCAACTTGTCCCGGCAGGCAACTTGACGCGGACACCCTCCTGCAAGGGTTTTCCGCGCGACATCGTGGCGTCTTTGGAGGGTCGGTCGCTGAGGTCGTAGCGGGCGTCCAGAAGTTCCGAATGCGTCTTCTCGACGCCCGGTTTCGCCGCTTTCATGCGCCCCATGATCGACGTAAAGGCCTCCTTGATATCGACGGGCATGTAACTCGTTGCCCCGCGTTGCTCTTGCTGGGCGTGAGCGAGGCTTAGACTGCCAACGACACCGGTTGCCGCCAGCAAAGTCCAGATTTTTTTGTTTCGCGAAAATTTCATGACGAGATACCTCCGATAAGCTTAAGCTTACATCGTTGATGATCCATGAGGCAAACCTAATCGTGTCCCAAATGCTCCATCAAGTGAGCCGAGTTGGCCACTTGAATTCGATGCCGGGAAACGATGGGGTCACGCAGCGCTGCTTTATAAGCTCCCTTTCGCGCATTTGGCCCATACGAAAGATGTCGGCCTTGATAGCGCGAGCGCCGTCAGCGCCAATAACTCGGCCCACGAGGCTTCACCGTGCTTGGCGCCTGCTCCATATCTCCAGCGGCTTGAGATCGAAAAGCTGGTCGTTGATCCCAGTTACCAACCTGAAATTGGCAGATGCGGCGTCACGAACGTCTACCAAATAGCAGAGAATTTTGACTCAAAATCGGATGTTTGTTCGGGACTTGGGAAATCCTTGACGTCCAAATCAAGCTTCCTCTGGGCCGCTCCATGGCGTATGGGCGTGAGGCATTTTCCTCGATCCCGTTGGACCCATGATACGCATTGAAAAAATCGGCAAGCAGAACGGCAGGCAGATCCTCTTCATCGAGGCGTCGGCTTCTCTTCAGAGAGGCGAGAAGATCGGGCTCGTAGGCCCAAATGGGGCCGGCAAGACGACGCTCTTCCGGATGATCACAGGGGAGGAGCAGCCCGACGAAGGCCAGATCTCCACGGATCGTCGCATCACCATCGGCTACTTCAGCCAGGACGTGGGTGAGATGTCCGGCCGCAGCGTCGTCGCCGAGGTGATGAACGGCGCCGGCCCGGTCAGCGCCGTCGCCGCTGAGTTGAAGGAGCTCGAGGCCGGGCTCGCCGATCCAGACCGCGCGGCCGAGATGGAAGCCCTGATCGAGCGTTACGGCGAGACGCAGGCGCGCTTCGAGAGCCTGGACGGCTACGCTCTTGAGGGCCGAGCGCGGGAAGTCCTCGCCGGTCTCAGCTTCAGCCAAGAGATGATGGATGGCGACGTCGCCTCCCTTTCGGGCGGCTGGAAGATGCGGGTCGCGCTGGCTCGCATTCTCTTGATGGATCCGGACGTCATGCTGCTGGACGAGCCGAGCAACCATCTCGATCTTGAAAGCCTGATTTGGCTCGAAGCCTTTCTCAAAGGCTACGAGGGCGCGCTGCTAATGACCTCGCACGACCGCGAGTTCATGAATCGCATCGTCGGCAAAGTCGTGGAGATCGATGGCGGCGCGCTGACGACTTATTCGGGCGACTATGCGTTCTACGAGCAGCAACGCGCTTTGAGCGAGACGCAGCAGCAAGCGCAGTTCGAACGTCAGCAGGCGATGCTTGCCAAAGAGATTAAGTTCATCGAACGCTTCAAGGCGCGCGCATCGCACGCCGCTCAGGTGCAAAGCCGGGTCAAGAAACTCGACAAAATCGAACGCGTAGAGCCGCCGCGCCGCCGCTCGACCATGGCGTTCGAATTCCAGCCCGCGCCGCGGTCGGGCGACGATGTCGTAAGCCTGGAGAACGTGCACAAGCGCTATGGCGGCCGGAGCATCTACGAAGGGCTCAATTTCTCCGCACGGCGCAAAGAGCGTTGGTGTGTGATGGGCGTTAACGGCGCCGGCAAGTCGACCTTGTTGAAGCTCGTGGCCAATGCGACCCAACCGGATGCGGGCAAGGTGACGCTTGGCGGGGCAGTAAAGCTCGGCTATTTCGCGCAGCACGCCATGGACCTTCTCGATGGCGACGCGACGATTTTTCAGGAGCTCGAGACATCCTTCCCGCAGGCTGGACAGGGCTCGCTGCGTGCGCTCTCCGGCTGCTTTGGTTTTTCTGGCGACGACGTAGAGAAGCAGTGCCGGGTGCTCTCGGGTGGCGAGAAGGCCAGGTTGGTAATGGCCAAGATGCTGTTCGACCCGCCGAACTTCTTGGTCCTGGACGAGCCGACAAACCACCTCGACATCGACACGAAAGAGATGCTGATTGCGGCGTTGTCGCAGTACGAAGGCACCATGCTCTTCGTCTCGCACGACCGGCATTTCCTCGCGGCGCTATCCAATCGCGTGCTTGAACTCACGCCCGACGGCGTCCACCAGTACGGCGGCGGTTACACAGAATATGTGGCGCGAACCGGCCAGGAAGCTCCCGGCTTGCGAAGTTGATCGGATAATGCGCGCCGAGCCATAGCGCTGAGCCCCCAACAGTCGTAGTATAATTTTATTCGTAGCCAAATAATTGCCCGCGGCTCGGAGGCATTGCAACTTCCACGCGTGGATGTTTTGAAAACGACGTTTTCGAACCAAGCCGTCGCGATTTTCCTTTTTGCGATAGAGATGATTCAATGACGCGGGGACCATCGGCGTCATCCTGAAGCGGGCGGATTCACGGAAAGGGAGCGTCGCGTGACCAAGTTCGAAAGAGCGGATTCGTCCGGGGAGATATTGGAGACGGGTTCCAGCGCGCCGCGCAGCGCCGAGCGTACGCTTGAAGAAGCGATCGGCGCGCAAATTCGAACGCATCGCAAACGCCTGGACATTACAGGAGCCGAGCTTGCGGCGGCGGCGCGCCTGTCCACCGGCATGCTGTCCAAGATAGAAAATGGCCAGATCTCGCCATCGCTGTCGACGTTGCAATCCCTGGCGCGGGCGCTGAACCAGCCTCTTTCATCTTTTTTCACGCCATTCGAGGAGCATCATGATTGCTCCTTCGTGAAGGCGGGGCGAGGCGTCAGCATCGAGCGGCGCGGCACCAAGTCCGGCCATCATTATCAATTGCTTGGACATTCGCTTGGCGACGACATCGTCGTCGAGCCTTTCCTCATCACCCTATCGGAGGAGGCGCAGCCGTATACATCGTTTCAGCATGGCGGAGTGGAGCTGATCTACATGCTCACAGGCAAGGTGCTGTATCGGCATGCCGACAGGAGCTATCTGCTCGAGCCCGGCGATACGCTGTTTTTCGATGCGGCCGCGCCACACGGACCGGAGGAGTTGATCGAGCTTCCGATGACCTATCTATCGATCATCATCTACCCGCATGAGTGAACGATAGAGAATCCGCGGGTAACGATCCGAACGTTAGACGACTATAGGCCGAAACTCTCTCCTTCTTCAGGTCGAAAAATCCCCGCAATAAGCGCTGACGCTAGACGTTCGTAGATCTCAGCTATTCCGGCCGTCCGGTTTCTTCGAACGCAATGTGCGGTTGCCTCGGTTATGGCGCGCGTACGGCAGTTGCCCATTCAAGACCATGCCCACAATGCCAGACGAAAAGCGCAGCATTTGCGATGAGCCGCCGCTGAACCGCGCCCGACAACATGGTCTGCGCGTCGGGTCTTTCCGATCATTTCGACCGTAAATAATGCAGATTGCTTAGTAATAGCTCATTACTGGGTAAAAGATAGGCGATTTACTGTCTAATCCGTTGATTTTAAGTCGCTACAAAATTTAACACTCAAAATGACAAGAAAAACTGATTCCCAAGTGTTGACGACGGGCTTTAAGTTTCTTATAAAGAAACTACGTTCATCGCCTGTGAAGAATTGGGCAGGCTGCCTATTTTGTCGCCATTGGGGGTTTGCATGGATTCGTCTCGTAGAAAGTTCCTCCAGACCGCCTCGGTCGCCGCCGCCGCCATCGCCGCCCCGCAGATATGGATCCCGATGGCGAGCGATGCCTGGGGCGCAACCCTGAAGAAGGGCGAGCCGATTAAGGTCGGGCTTCTCTTTTCGCTAACCGGCGCTCTTGCAGTCCCAGAAGAAGACTCAACGCTCGTCATGCAATACGCGATTGACGAGATTAATAAGAATGGCGGCGTCGCCGGCCACCAGATCGAGCCAATTATTGTCGACGCAAAATCCGACTTCAACGTCTACTCAGAGAAAGCCAAAGAGCTGATCCTGCGCGATAAGGTCATCTCGATTTTTGGCTGCTATACTTCGGCGAGCCGCAAGGCGATTTTGCCGACCGTAATGTCGCAAAACAGTCTCCTCTATTATCCAACTTGCTACGAAGGCGCCGAGTGCACTCAAAATACGATCTGCACCGGCCCGCTCGCCAATCAGCATTCGAAAGATCTGATTCCTTACATGGTTCAGAATTTCGGGAAAAAGGTCTTCTTCGTCGGCTCAAACTACGTATGGCCGAAAGAATCCAATAAGAACGCCAAGGTCTGGCTTTCAGCCGCGAACGGTGAATTGGTCGGCGAAGAGTATATTCCGCTGGGCAGTTCCGAATTCGGGCCGATTTTGAACAAAATCCGCGATGCGAAACCGGACTTCATTTTCTCGACGGTGGTAGGCGCATCCGATATCGCCTTCCACAAGCAGTTCAAGCAGGAAGGATTTAAAGTCGACTCGATGCCGATCGCTTCGCTGACGACGGGCGAGATCGAAACCCGCGCCATGGGCAATGAATTCGGGGCAGGTCACTTCCTCTCGGCTCCTTATTTTCAGGCGCTCGACAATCCGACCAACCACAAATTCGTCGAAAGCTTCCTCAAGAGCAAATACGGGAAAAACGGCGCTACCCATTACAATATGGAGGAAACATATACCTCCGCCTATGTCTTCAAATATGGCCTCGAAGCCGCGATCAAAAAGGCGGGCAGCATCGATGGAATTACGCCGAAAATGATCCGCGACGCGAGCGGCGGGATCAAAGTCGAGGACGAGATCTCGCCGGAAGGCCTGATTTGGATCGACGATCAGAATTTCAATACGTGGTTGAAGCCGAAGATCGGACAATGCCAGGCTGACGGCAGCTTCAAGATCGTGAAGCAAGCCGAAAAGCAAGTCGCTCCGGACCCCTATTCGATCTATCCGGATGTCGGCGTATGCACATCGACAGGCCTTAAGGCTCCCGACGGCAAACTCCGCGTCAATGTGATTTGATTTGGCGCCCGACGCCTGCGGCGGCGGGTTCCAGGACGACGCTATGCGTCGAATAAAGAGGGCCCGGGCGTGATCGTTTCGATCTTGAAACCGTCATGCTCGAATCTTCTCGATCGGGCTTCATAGAGCCCATCGCATTTTCGCCGGCAAACGATGCGCCGCCACGAACGGCGGGCGCGGTCGGAGATGACTGATGACAGGGCATTCCTTATCCGCGGACGCGATCCCAATCCTGAACTCGCTGATACTCGGTCTCAGCATCGCGAGCATCTGGCTCATCGCGGCGCTTGGTCTTGCTATCATCTACGGAACGATCGGCGTGATCAATATGGCGCATGGCGAATTCATCATGCTCGGCGCCTACACTTCATACGCTCTTCAATCCCTGGTCGGCCTTCCCTTTTTACTCTGCATCCCGGCTTCCTTCGTGGTCGTCGGCTTGATTGGACTTATTCTGGAGCGAGGGCTGATCCGCTATCTTTATAAACGCCCTCTCGACACGCTTCTGGCGACATGGGGCGTTTCGCTCGTGTTGACCCAAGTGGTTCGCCTGATCTTCGGCAGCGATCCTAAATACATCGCCGTGCCGGAGATGTTTCAAAGCAACGTACAGCTTGGTTTCGTCAATCTTTCCGTGCTTCGCATCTTCATCTTCGCAATCACCATCGCGCTTGTCGTCGCGACAGTGCTTCTGTTCTATCGCACGCGGTTCGGCATGCAGGTCCGCGCCGTCATGCAGAATAAGGAAATGGCGGCGTCGTTCGGCATCAACGCTGATCGCGTCTACATGGTCACCTTTGCAATCGGAGCGGGTCTTGCGGGTCTTGCCGGCTCGCTGTTCGGCGTGCTCGCCATCGTATTGCCGACAATGGGTACGGCCTATGTAGTTCAGGCTTTTCTCGTCGTCGTCGTCGGCGGCGGCACGATTGTCGGGAGCGTTGTCGCGTCGGGCCTCACGGGCGAATTGCAGTCCATTTTCGCCTACGCCACGAGCGATACGTTCGCACGCTTCATTCTCTACCTGATGATTGTCGTCTTTCTTCGCTTTCGTCCCGCGGGGTTGTTTGCACCGGCCAAGGCGCGCCGCTAGCGGCGGCCAGCAAAACCAACAGCGCGCCAGCGTCGGTCAGGAAATCGCATTATGCCAAACCTTTATCATAACAAGTTTGCGCAATGGTCCGTTTACGCCTTTCTGTTCATCGTCCTCGCCATCATCCCGATGACGATCGACGACTCGTTTCTGCTTAACCAGTTCGCGATGTACGGCGTGTTCGGCATGCTCGCCGTTTCGATCAGCCTGTCCTGGGGTTTTGGCGGCATTCTCAATCTTGGACAGGGAATTGCGTTCGGACTCGCGGCCTATGGGATGGCGATGACGATGCAAATGCAGTCACAGGATCCGATTTCGAATCCGATGCCGCCCTTCATGCTCAATAACAGCCTCGATCATCTGCCGGCGCTTTGGGTGCCTTTCCAGAATACGACCATCGGCATCATCCTCGCTCTTGTGGTTCCGACCCTTTTCTACGTCTTCTTCGGCAGCCTGATGTTTCGCGCTCGCGTGTCGGGTCCGTTCATCGCGATCATGACCTTGGCGATGCTCAGCGCGCTTTACACGCTGATCCTGGATATCCAGCCCTATACCAATGGAGCCAATGGAATCACGCCGCCGGCGCCGCTCAAGATTTTCGGGGCCGAAGTCGATCCATATAGCGTCGCCAGCTATTGGATCGTATATGCGCTTTTGCTCCTCACGACCGTTGGCGGAAAACTGCTGACGCAAAGCAAATTCGGGCTCGTGACGCAATCCTTGCGCAGCGATCCAGAACGCGTTCGCTTCCTTGGCTATAATGTGGCCTCCTACGAGACCATGATCTATGCGCTGTCGGGCCTCATCGCGGCTATCGCCGGCTGTTGCTTCGTCATGCTCGGCCAATATGTTTCGCCGGCCCAGCTCGACGTTAATTTCAGCATCGGAATGGTCATCTGGGCCGGCATCGGCGGTCGCTTCTCGCTGATTGGCTCAATGCTTGGCGCTTTCCTCATCCAAGGCGGCCAAAGCTATCTCGGCGACCACTTCCTCGCGACATGGCTGCTTATGCTCGGCGGATTCTTCATTCTTGTCGTGCGCTTCCTCCCCAAAGGCCTCGCCGGATTGCTGGAGCAGGCGCTTGGCGCGTTGAGCGCCCGCTTTCCCTCGCAACGCCAACGTGTCGCAACGCGCGTAACAGGGGCCGATGCTCCGAGCAAGGTGGAGGCCTGAGATGGGCGTTCTCGATATCCATCACCTGCACAAGAGCTTTGGAGGCACAAAAGTCATCAACGATTTCAGCCTTGAGGTAACCGAACTCACGCTATGTTGCCTCGTTGGTCCAAACGGCGCCGGCAAAACGACGACCATGGATCTGATCACTGGACGACAGAAGCCGACGTCGGGCCAGATTCTCCTGCGCAGGGACGACATCACGGGGCTCGGAGAGCACGAGATCGCGCGCCGCGGCGTTGGCCGTAAGTTCCAGGTTCCAGCCGTGTTTCGCGACCTGACGGTTCGCCAAAATCTGGAGGTTGCCTACAGTCGCGAGATCAATCCGTTCAAGAACTTGTTCAGCTTCAGGCCCTCCGGCCTTAAGCAAAAGCTCGACGAGATCTTGACCGTTACCGGCCTGGCGGGACGGATTGAAACGGAGGCGGGCACGCTTTCTCACGGCGAGACGCAGTGGCTTGAGATCGGCATGGTTCTGATGCAGGACCCCGCGATTCTCCTTCTCGACGAACCGGTCGCCGGCATGACTGAAGCCGAGATCGGGAAAACCGTCGGCATTCTGAATGAGCTGAAGAAAACCAATACGCTCATCGTCGTTGAGCACGATATGGCTTTTGTGCGCGAGATCGCGGACGTCGTCACCGTCATGCACATGGGCAGCCTCCTGGCGCAAGGCTCAATCGGCGAAATGGAAGCCAATCCAAGGGTGCGCGAGGTCTATCTCGGCGACCCGGAGGACTAGACATGCTTTTAGGACTCAATCAGGTCACGTCCTATTACGGTAAGACGCCGATTCTCAAGGATATTGGCTTCGACCTTGAGGATGGTCAGTGTCTTTGCGTGCTGGGCCGCAACGGCGTCGGCAAGACGACGCTGCTTCGCACCATCATGGGCCTGACGGACAGGATGTCAGGCGACATCCATATTTCGGGCGACGACATCAGCAAGGCGCCGACGCATCAGCGCGCGAAATATGGACTAGGCTATATCCCACAGGGGCGGCAAATTCTTGCGAATTTCACGGTCAAGGAGAACATCCTCCTTGGAACCTTTGCGCGCAACGATGGGCTTTCCGAGGTGCCTCCGCTTTGCCTTAGCCTTTTTCCATATCTTGCCGAAAATCTCGACAAGCGCGCGGGGCTCCTTTCGGGTGGTCAGCAGCAGCAACTCGCGATTGCGCGCGCTTTGGCGACCAATCCAAAAATCTTGCTTCTCGATGAGCCGACAGAAGGGATTCAGCCCAACATCGTGCATGAAATCGGCCAGACCTTGCGCCGCCTCAACAAGGAGTTCGGCATCACGCTGATTCTAACTGAGCAGCACATCAAGGTGGCGCGCAAGCTCGGCGACGCGTTCGTGATGATGGAAAACGGACGCATCGTAGCGCGCGGCCCAATTGCGGATATGACCGACGAACTGGTCGAGCGACACATGACGATCTGAACTCAACGATTCAAATCAATAGGAGGATTCACCATGCAATCGATTCCAAAAAAAGGAACGCCGGAGCGCCAGCGTTTGATCGATGAACACAAGGCCTGCATTGATTCGATGAAGGGAGTCGCCGGCAATTCAGTGCTGAAGTGCGGCGCGCCGGGGGACACGACGGTGCTGACCGGCGGCGTACACGAAGACCCCGTGCTAAAACGCATACTTCTGCGCATGCGCGGCGAGAGCCCAAAGGGCAAGCTGATCATCATCTGCACGAAGGTCGATAAGGAGTGGCGCATCGGGCGGCTGACCGGCATCCGCGGCGTGCCGCCGCAATTCGTCGATGACGTGATTTATACGGACGAGCAGGAGATCCAGCACGCGATCTTCCTCATGCGCCTTGACGAACTGCCTGAAAGCTACGGCTTTCCGGAGGATTTCAACGAAGGCTGGAAGCGCAAGGATGATAATTGGCCGGTGACGTGAACCGCCTCATTCCTTTCAAGCGCATATCGCCAAACATTTAGGGAGTAAACCATGACGTTCATGAGGCTAACCGGCTATGCCGATAAATTCGGCGTGCATCCCGGCGACACGATCAAATTTTACGTCAATTGCGACGGCCCTTCCGAATACATGGCCGAAATCGTGCAGATGATCAACGGCGACACGAATCCGCGCGGTCCAGGATATATTGAAAAGCCGATCGTCGCCAACATAAACAAATCCTATAAGGGCCGCAAGCAGGTCGTGCACAGCGGATCCTACGGCTTCGTCCCCGACGCCAAGCCTTTTCAAGTCGAGAGCTTCACTCTCCAATGCTGGATTTGGCCAACGGCGCCGAAGACGCACCCACAATATTGGAAGCACGGCGCGCAAGGTCTCGTGACCAAATGGTGCGACGGTCGCGGGTACGGCCTTTTCATCAATGAAGAGGGTTGTCTCGAACTGCGCATCAACGAGCATAAGATTACGACAGGCGTTCAGATTCGCGACCACGCTTGGCACTTCGTTGCTGCGACCTTCGACGCCGCCACAGGGGCCGTGACGCTTTATCACGAGCCGCAAGTCGTCTATGCGCTCGATCCCGTCATAGAGCCAGTCGAGACCATAGTGGATGCGGCGATCAAACATACGCCCGCGCCGGTCGCGCTCGGAGCCTATGTCGAAGCGCTTGCGCCGGATGATCCGATGGCGGCCTCATCGAAGCCCGCGGGCGTCATCTTCGCGGGCAAATATAACGGCAAGATCGATAGTCCGCGCATTTGCAACAAAGCCCTGTCTCGCCAGGACATCGAGACGATGAAGCTTGGCGCCCAACCGGGCCTCACGGAGCGGCGCAACAGCGGTCCAACCGGGCGCCTTTCCGAGACGATTGTCGCCGCCTGGAATTTCTCGAAAGGCATCGACACCATCGTCGCGACGGATGAGGGGGCGTATCGTCTCGACGCGCAGCTCGTCAATTGCCCCAACCGCGCCATGACCGGCTACAACTGGTCGGGAACCAATTTCGACTGGAAACATGCGGCCCATGAATATGGAGCGATCAGCTTCCATGACGACGACGTTGACGACGCGCGATGGTCCTCCGACTTTGAATGGGCTGTTCCAACCACTGGAATCAAGAGCCGTTTCTATGCGGTGAAGTTGACGACGGTGGACGGCGATGAGGAGTTCATTCCATTCTGGGTCGTGCCCCGCATCGGCGAGGAAACCTCAAAGATCGCCGTCATGGTGCCGACGATCAGCTACATGGCCTATGCCAACGAGCATGTGGCGTGCAACGCAGGCGGCGCGGAGCTCTTCGTCTATCGCGTGCCGATCATGCAGCAGCAGAACATGTTCCTGTCCGAGCATCGCGAATATGGCGGCTCGATCTACGACACGCATACCGACGGAACGGGCATTTCGATCTCGTCGCGGCTCCGACCTATCCTGAGCATCCGGCCGAAATATGATCACTTCCTCGCCCAGGCGCCATGGCAGTACCCCGCCGACCTCCACCTCATCTACTGGCTGGAGACGATGGGTTATGAATATGACGTGTTCACCGACGAGGACATCAGCTACGACGGCTTGGCTCGGATTGAAAACTACAATGTCATCATCACGGGCTCGCATCCGGAGCACAACAGCGGGCCGCAGCTCGACGCGCTGCACAATTATACGCAGCGCGGCGGTCGGCTCATGTATATGGGCGCCGACGCCTGGTACTGGGTGCATTCGTTCCACCCCGCCTACGATCATCTCGGCCGTGGGGTCGTGACGGAGATGAGGCGCTGCGAGTCCGGCATTCGCACATGGCGCGCGGAGCCAGGCGAATATTACCACCAAGGCACGGGCGAACTCGGCGGCATGTGGCGCTATCGGGGCCGTTATCTTCATTCCGTCGCCGGCGTCGGAATGTCGTCCGAGGGATTTGACGTTTCGTCCTATTTCTCGCGGACGCCAGACAGCCTCGATCCGCGCGTCA
The DNA here is from genome assembly GCA_037200525.1 of Methylocella sp. NCBI lineage: Bacteria > Pseudomonadati > Pseudomonadota > Alphaproteobacteria > Hyphomicrobiales > Beijerinckiaceae > Methylocella > Methylocella sp. The sequence goes on from JBBCGG010000001.1 coordinate 1,529,291, forward strand.
GCTGGGCTTTCGACGGCATTGGATATGACGAAAAACTCGGCAACTTCGGTCTCGTCGGCGGCGGCGCCGCCGGTCTCGAACTTGATATCGTCGATACGATGCTTGGTTCGCCGCCGCATACGCTCGCGGTCGCGACATCGGCGGGGCGCCATACTGAAGCCTATCTTCTCGTCATGGAGGACCTCGGCTTCAATCAGCAAGGCCTCGACGGCACCACGCATCCGCGCGTGCGCGGGGACATCGCTTTCCACGAGACGCCGAACGGCGGCGGCTGCTTCGCCTTTTCGTCAATCGCCTTCTGCGGCTCATTGCCGTGGAACAATTGCGACAACAATATCTCGAAGCTGGTGAAGAACGTGCTCGATCGCTTCGCCGCCGATGGTCCGTTGCCAGCTCCTCCGGCCGACGCCATCAGGCATCGCGGAAGGGCCGATTACGATGCAAAGGCGCCGGAACATCGCAGCCGTAAAGAGCGCGGGGAACCGCTGCCGGCCTAGCGTAAGCGACAGTGGGAGGATGGCTTATGCTGAATCACGTTGGCGCCGGCCGCGATGTCGAGGAGCCGGCTGTTGCATCGAAGCATACCTTTCGGGAGCGAGCAGCGCCGGAAGGCGCCGTCCGCTCGCTATCTCCGGCGGCGTTTGGTTCGATTGATTTCGCTGTCCTCGAAGACGATGCGATCTGGACGAGATCGTGGGTTTCGATCGGCTTCGAGGACGAAATCGCCGCGGCAGGCGATATTCTGCCATTTACGGTCGGATATCACGGCGTGCATGTCGAACGGCTGCGAGGCGGCGGACTTGCCGGGCGCTTCAACAAAGCGCAGCACGGGGGCTGTCGGGTCGTTCCCGTTCAATGCCAAACCGGCGCGAAGACGCGATGTTCCTTCACCGCCTGCGGATATAGTCACGATCGTCGACCGATCGCGGCGAACGCCGCAGACGCTGAGCGCGCTCTCGATCAATATCTTGGCCTTCGACCCGAGCGCCTTTTGCCCGTCGCGGTCAGGACGTTCGGCGGCCTAATCGCCGTCAACCTCGATCCTTCGAGCGTTGCGGCGCCTAGTTGGCCGGATGCGGCGGCGTCTGGCTTTGACTACAGCGGCCAAGAGTCGGCGGATAGGCTGGGGCCGGAAGCGACGCACTGGGTCGAATGCGATGCGGATTGGAAACTGATCGCGCATAATCTAGCCTTGGGCGTTCAACGGTCGAGCGCGCGTGATTTTATCCACACCTCCATAAAGCTCGAGAGCGACCGTTCGGCGACGGCGACGATCCTGTTCCCGAATGCGGTCATCCTTACGGCGCATCAGCAGCGTTGCATGGTGATCCTTCAGCCGGTCGCGCTCGGCCGCACGCTTTGCCGCATTCGCATTTTCGGAAGATTTCCGGCAGTGGAATCATACCGGTCCGCGCTGCGAGGATGGCTCGCGGACATCGTACCGCGCTTATCGGCGGCGGAGGCGTCGCAGGTCGCGCTTCGATTTGATCCGACCGAGATTGCTTTGAATCATGACCGGCGCACACCCTTGAGAGACGCGGGCGCTCCGGCCCCATGGCTTGAGGCAAGAATAAGCGAGCTTACGCAATCGGCGCCGCGAGATGCTAACGAGACGTTCTACACAACTCGTAAATAAGGAGATGGGCATGATCGCAAATGAAGCGGCGAGCAATAATGGCGTTGCCGACGCCATCGCAGCCTTCAAGGCCGGCGATTATGGTAGGGCGTTTTCGATCTTTGAGCCGGCGGCTCAAACGGGCGACATGGAGGCGCAAGCTTGGCTCGGTTCCCTATACGCCAATGGGACCGGCGTCGTCGCTTCCCTCCCAACGGCCTTTGCTTGGTATCGGCGCGCTGCGGAGCAGGGTCATGTCCAGGCCGCGACCAATGTCGGCGCGATGCTGGCAATGGGGCAGGGCGCGCCGCAAGATCGCATCGCCGGAGCCGAATGGCTGAGCCGCGCCGCTGATCAGGGAGATCAGATGGCGCAATATAATCTCGCGACCCTTCTTTCTAAGGGCGACGGCGTGCCTCTGGACAATAAGCGCGCTGTCGATCTTTATCGCCGCGGAGCGGAGACAGGACACTATCCCTCGCAAGCGCGCCTTGGTCACCTTTATGCCAATGGTCTCGGAGTCGAGAAGGATCGCGTCGCCGCTTTCGCTTGGTTGTATTTAGCCGGCCGGCATGGCGTTGGGACAGCGCTGACCGCACTCGAAGCGCTCATTGCAGAAATGTCAGGCGAGGAAAAGCAGCGCGGCCTTGCCTTCGCTCAAAAGTGGCGAGGCCGCACAGCGTCAGGCTCAGCGCCGGCGACCATCAATCCGATCCCAGCTTGACGCACATGACCTATAGCGTGCAGCAAATCAAATTCGAACTGATCAGTTATGTGAAAGAATTTGGCGGTGATTTCCGCGAGTGGTCGGTCGGTATCGCCGACGATGCGCCGAAGGCGCTCTTCGAACTCAACAAGGTCGACCCCGTAAGCGACGTCTGGCTTTGGAAGCCGGCCGCGTCGGCGTCGGGCGCCGCTATGGTTCATGCCTGGATGACGGAGCGACAGCATGCAAATGCCGTCGCGGGCGACTCTGCGTCCGGCGCTAGCGTCTTTATGTTCAAAAAGACGCCTAAAACTCCTCCGCTCTGACGGCTTACTTTCGGCGTCTGGCGGGCGCGACGCCGACCAACGCCGTGAACGCAAGTTCAAAGCCCGCGCGAAGACCATCACGCAATGCTCCGCCATCGGGGGCAAGATACCGGAGATTGAGGCCAATGCCGCCGGGGAGGGGACTGGCGCCCGCCAGACAGCCATGACGGTCGAGTTCGCTCTGGAGTTCGCGCGCATCGGGCCATAGATCCCGCGGCGCGATGATGATCATGGACGCGTAAGCGCGATAGGTTCCAAGCGGCGAACCTTTTGAAAACGCTTCCTCGCCCGCGAGCGCGCCGCGCTCCTGCACGATTTTTCGCCCGTCTCCATCCGTAATCGTCAGCAGAAGCTCGAGACTTTGAAACGAGCGGCCCGTCGCCCCCGGATCAAAACATGCAAAGCCTTCCGTGACGATTGCGCGCGACGTTGAGGCGACCGACATCTCGATGGAACTCGTTAGAGATGCGCCGGGGAAAAGAATGAGCGGGTCGGGAGTCAGCGCAAGAAAGGCGCCTGGCGCGACGGTAACAGCAGTTTCCTGGCGCGCCGGCCGCAACCCGGTATCGTGCACCACCGTCGCGGACTGGGTCGTCACGTGAGCGTTTGAACCCGCCCTCGCCGTGACGCTGAGGCGCAGATGGTCGTCGCGATAAATCCCGGCGGAAGCCGATTGCAAATAGAGGGTCGCAAGCTCCGGGCGATGCGGATCGAGCCAAAATGGACGTGTGACGTGGAACGGATACCGAATGTGCTGGTGCTTCAAGAACGTTCGGCCGCCGCCCCGCGCGAAGACGAGCGTCGCCTCCGATCGGCGATGGGTCTCGATCTCGCGGTCGTAAGCATGATCGCTCGAAGTTAAGCTCGTCATGCCCATCGCTTTTTTTTACGACGTATAATCTCGTTCGAAAAGTCCGTGACCTTTCTGGGATACTGCTCCAGGCCCGACATGCTAGAATCTAAACAGAACGGCGTCCGCGATCGCGTCGGCCACCGCCGCAATTCCCACGCCGGCTCGCGCGTTCGTCGTCAAAACCGGCTTGTGTCCGCGCAGTTTGCGCGCATCGGCCAGCATGGCGTCGAGGTCGACGCCGACATGCGGCGCAAGGTCGATCTTATTGACGATGAGCAGGTCGCAGCGGATGACGCCGGGCCCTCGCTTGCGGGGAATGTCGCCGCCGCCCGCGACATCGATCACAAAGATCCACCAATCGACGAGGTCTAGGGAGAATGTCGAGGCGAGATTGTCGCCTCCCGACTCGAAGATCAAAAGGTCGAGGCCGGGAAAACGGGCTTCGAGCTCGTCGCCAGCGACGATATTGAGAGTCGGGTCTTCGCGGATGACGGTGTGCGGACAAGCGCCCGCTTCGACTGCGGCGACGCGAGCGGGATCGATGAGGCCGGAGCGGCGCAAACGCTCCGCATCCTCCTTGGTCACGAGGTCGTTGGTGACCACGGCGAGGTCGACGCCGCGCGCGGTGAGAACCGGAATGAGTTGTTCGATTAGCGCGGTCTTTCCCGAACCCACAGGTCCGCCAATGCCGATGCGCGCAGCGGAAACGGGCTTCATGGCGATGGTTTGATGCGGCTCTTCGGCGGTCACGCCATCACCTCAGCATGTAGCGTTGTGCGAGCGGCAGCTCGCGCGCAGGCGCGCAGGTGGCGATCTCGCCGTCGACAAAGACGTCGAAGGTTTGAGGATCGACGCGAATGTTCGGGCAAACGTCGTTCCAGAGCATGTCAGCCTTCGAAAGTCTGCGGGTCCCGGTCGCCGGCAGCAATGCTTTGCGCAGTCCAAGTTCGCTCGCAAGCCCGCGCGCGATCGCCAGCGGATGCACGAAACAGGCGGATAACGCCTGCTTGGCGAGACCGAACGCGCCCCATTGCGGGCGCATCATCATCGGCTCGCAGGTCATCAGAGAGGCGGCGGAATCGCCCATGGCGCCCCAGGCGATGAAACCTCCCTTTATGACGAGCTCCGGCTTGATGCCAAAGAAGGCGGGGCGCCAGATGACGATATCGGCCATCTTACCGTCCTTTAGCGATCCTACATGGTCGGCGATGCCGAAGGTTCGCGCGGCATTGATTGTGTATTTGGCGATATAACGCTTGATGCGGGCGTTGTCGCCTAAACCCGGCTTCTCCTCAGGCAACGCGCCACGCTGATCCTTCATCTTCGAGGCGAGTTGCCACGTCCGGCAGATCACTTCATGGATGCGCCCCATGCCCTGGCTGTCGGAGCCGAGCATCGAAATCGCGCCAATATCATGCAGCACGTCCTCCGCCGCGATGGTCTGCGCCCGGATGCGACTCTCGGCAAAAGCAACATCCTCGGGGATCGCCGGATTGAGATGGTGGCACACCATCGTCATGTCGAGATGTTCGTCGAAAGTATTGACCGTATAAGGATTGGTTGGGTTCGTCGATGACGGAAGGCAATTCGGAAAGCCGGCGACTCGGATGATGTCGGGCGCATGGCCGCCGCCGGCGCCTTCGGTATGATACATATGAATTACGCGACCGCCGATGGCGCGCAGAGTGTCCTCGACGAAGCCGGATTCGTTTAACGTATCGGTGTGTAGCTGAACCTGAAAATCATATTCGTCGGCAATGCCGAGGCAGGCGTCAATCGTCGCGGGCATGGCCCCCCAATCCTCGTGGATCTTGAGGCCGAGAACGCCGGTTTCGAGCTGTTCGATCAGAGGAGCCGTCTTGTGCGAATTGCCGCGTCCGAGAAAGCCGAAGTTGATCGGCCATTGCTCTGCCGCCTGCAGCATCTTGCCCGTGTTGAAAGGACCGCCCGAATCGATGCCGACGGTGATAGGCCCGAGCGAGCCTCCGAGCATCGTCGTGATGCCGGAGGCGATAGCGTGATCGCACAGACCGGCGGAATCGAAATGGACATGGACGTCGATCGCGCCCGCCGTCGCGATGAGGCCTTCGCAGTCGCGCACGGTGGTGCCGGCTCCGACGATGAGGCGCTGATCGACGCCGTCCATAATAGCCGGATTGCCGGCCTTGCCGATGCCGACGATGCGCCCCGCGCGAATGCCGAGGTCGCCCTTGACGATGCCGATCACGGGATCGATGACGAGCACGTTGCAGAGGAGGAAGTCGAGCGCGCCTTCGGAGTTCGTGACGCCGGCGGCAAGGCCCATGCCGTCACGCAAGGTCTTTCCGCCGCCATGCAAACATTCATCGCCATAGACCGCGTAGTCCTTTTCGACGACGGCGACCAGAGAGGTGTCAGCGAGGCGAACGCGGTCGCCGACGGTCGGACCATACATCGCCGCATAATCAGCGCGGGGTATCGTGGCCATATGCGTTCTCCTCAGGCGCCCTTGAAACCGGCTGCGCGGGCTCTTTCGAGCGCCGCTTCTTTAGCCTCGACGCTATCGTCCATGCCTTGCGAAAGATCGTTGAGCCCCGACAGAATGCGCTCGCCGCCGAAGGCTACGAGGGTGACCGTTCTGCGCTGGCCCGGCTCGAAGCGGACGGCAGTTCCGGCCGGTATGTCGAGGCGCATGCCGATCGCGCTCTTGCGATCGAAATCGAGCGCGCGATTGACCTCGAAGAAATGATAGTGCGAGCCGATTTGGACCGGCCTGTCGCCGGTGTTGACGACGTCGAGCTCTGTTCGCGGTCGTCCTGCGCTGAGCTCGATGTCGCCGTCCAAAGCGGTGATTAGGCCGGGCTGCAGCTCATCTGGCTCCGATCCCTCCGCCGGCCGGATTGGCTCGTGGACGGTGACAAGTTTAGTCCCATCCGGAAACAGCCCCTCAACTTGCAGGATCGGCGCCATCGCGGCGATGCCCGGCATGACGTCATCGGTTGTTAGGATTGTCGATCCGAAGGCGATTAGGTCAGCGACGCTGCGTCCTTCACGGGCGCCTTCGAGGATTTCATCGGTGATAATGGCGATGGCCTCTGGATAATTCAGCCTTAGGCCCTTGGCGCGTCGTTTGCGCGCGAGTTCAGCAGCGGTGAAGATGGTCAGCCGCTCCATTTCGGTCGGGGTCAACAGCATCGATGAGCCTCAGTTCGCGAAAAGACGCAGATCCGCCTCTGCATTTCGCATGGCCGCGATCTCGATGAACGGGATGAAACTTGTCAAGACGATCGCATCTTCTGGTTTCTCCGCCAGGTCCTGGTCCGTCAAGCCCTTGTTTGTCAAACCGACATTGACCGGCCGCTCCGCAATTTCAGCGATCACAACGAGAGCGTCCGCAAGGCTGCGCTGCGCGTCGATAGCGCCGACCTGACCGAGGCGAACGGCGGCCGCGGTCATGCTGGACGCAGCCTGATAGCCGGACATCAGGACTGCTTCGCGTTCGCCGATGCCAAGCGCCTGCCAGAGCACAGCCTGAATGACGGCAAGATGCCCGAGAAGCCGCCCGGTTTGCACCGATTTACGCAAATCGTCAGCGCCGGGCGTGCCGAGCCGCGCGTGGGCCGCGAGAAGGGACTGTCCATTTCGCTTTGAACCGGTTCGCATTGGTTCGGCAAGGGTCGCGGCTTCCAGCGCCGCGTCAATCCTGTTAAGCGCGACGGAATCGCTTCCCGCGCGATACGCATTGATTAAGGCCACGCGGTCTGTCCCCGCCCAGCGATGGCGAATGGAGACGGCGAGCGCATTTGAAAGATCAATTCCGGAGAGAGGCAGCCCGAGCGAGGCCAGTCCTTCAATGCCGTTGGAAAAAGCAAAACCGCCGCTTGGAAAGGCGGCGTCGGCGTGCTGAAGCATAATGAGTTGCGTCAGCACGCGGACCCCTTCTCTGGCAGGATGACCGATGAGATGACGCGACCTGATTCGATGAGATCGCCGAGCCGAGCGAGATAGTCGCTAACCGGCGCTTCGAGCGCTACGAGAAGGGCGGCGCCGTCAAAGTTGACGCGCCAGTGAAGATTGCCTGCATGATAGCCGAGCTCGATGGCGCTGCTCACATCCGCCGGGACAAGGCGAAGCCAGCGCTGTTCCGCCACGCGAACGACCAGGGCCTGATCTGAATCGAGCACCAGAACGGCGCCGTCGAAGAGAGTCTGATCGCGCGGCAGCGCGATCGCGACGTCGGCCCCCATGTCCGTCTTGCCGCGCAGACGGCGCCGAGCGACATCCGCGCTCTGAAGGGTTAGGACGTCGACCGCGCCATGGTGTTCGAGATGGTGAAGAGAGACAGCCAACGCCTCATCGAGCCGGCTTCCGAGAATGCGATCGATGAGGCGCATGGCTATTTCAAAATCCTTGGCGGGAAGTTTTAACCTTCCGCTCAGTCTATCTCAAAGCGATTCTGAGCGCACGCGGCGTTGCGATCTTTTTTGCCGCACTTCGGAAACGGCTCGTCAATCTATGGGACGTCGGAGCAGAAGATGCCGGTTTTTGATCCGAAATCTCGGAATTGGCTCAGTGAAACGTCTGACTTACGCGAGTGATTCGACCACAAGCCCATAGGGATCAGCAGCGCGAATGAGCGCGTGATAAACGCTGGCGGCGAAGCTTCGAGGAGCGGCGCATTCGAACGCCGCGCCGTCCGGGGACCGCCGCAGCTGAACATTCACCCCGTGCAACGCCGCGCCGGCGCAGGCCCCGGCCGCAAAAGACGCCGGGTCGAGATCAATGTGCGCCAGCTTCGCCAGGGCATCTCGCGCCTTCGGCCCTGACAGCCGGAAGGTCACAAAGCCGTGCGAAACGTCCACCACTGTCGCCAGCGGGCGCGCCGCTTCGATCAGACGCACGCGCCGCCCGGCGCGCCCTTCGCCGCGTGAGATCGTGTGCCAGCGCGCAGGACCAACGCCGACAAAGGCGACGCCATCAGTCTCGACGGTAACAGGGCGATCGATTGGCGAGACGCCGAAGGCTTTTGCAATCGCCGCTATGAGTTCAGCGGATTTGCCGCGTCGGGCCTCAACGTTGAAACGGTCTTCGTCCGTTATCAGCGCCAGCGTCACTTCCGGCGGCGTAATGGCGGCGCCGCGGCGTCCCGGCGCGAAATAGCGGGGGGTCAGCTCCGGGACGAGGATGCTTTGCTGGCTCGCGTCGGCGTTATTCGACATGGAAACGCTGGCCTTCGGGATCAACGAAACAGGGAGCGGTAATTTCCGCCAGAAAATCGCCGCCTCGAAGGGGGTCGTAGGCCCGAACATGTTCGCCGATGCGGTCCGGGCCGGCCGACACCAAGGCGAGGCCGATCGACCAAGATAGTGTTGGCGAGTAGCAAGCCGAGCTCACCCAGCCAAGGTCGACATCAGCCGAGGGAGCCGCGTTTTGCGGAATGATATGCGCGCCGCCGCGGAGCCGATCGGCGGCGTTGAGCGGCCTGATGCCGATAAGGCGCTGCCGGCTTGGGTCGCCGAGGGCGGGACGCATCGACAGCACGCGGCCGACATGGTCTTTATCCGCCGCGAGAAGGCCCTGCATGCCGAGATCATAGGCCGTGGTCTGGCCATTGATTTCGGCCCCCGCCGGATAGCCTTTCTCGATGCGCATCACGCCCATCGCCTCGCTTCCATAGGCCACAATTCCATAGGGTTCGCCCACCGCCATAATGCGGCGGATGAGCGCGTCGCCATAACCGGCTGGGACGCCGAGCTCGAAAGCGCGCTCGCCGGAAAAGGAAAGCGCGCAGAGCCGCGCGGGAATCCCGCCGCAAATCATAATTTCGGCAGCCGTCATCGGCGGAAAACCTTTGCTCGAAATCTGCAACGGCGCATCCGCAAGCGCCTGCGCAACCGCCGAGGATTTCGGGCCGGCGATCGCGAACTGCGCCCAACCATCAGTGACATTGGTGAGGCTCACATCAAGTTCCGGCCACAGCGCTTGCCGGCAATATTGCATGTGGCGGTAGACGGGCGCGACGTGGGCCGTCGACACATAGGCGACGTATCTGTCCGGCGCGAAGCGAGCGAACATGCCGTCATCCTTGATGAAGCCGTCTTCGCGCAGCATGATCAGATGACCGCATCGCCCGACCTTGATCGCCGAGGGGCGCGTCGCGCAGACGAGGTCGAGAAATTTTGCCGAATCCGGCCCCTCGATTTCGATTTTGCCAAGGGTCGAGACATCCGTCACGCCGACGCCGTTGCGCACCGCATTCACCTCTCGCTTGACTGTGGCGGCAAGATCGGCGTCGCGCGAATTTGGAAAGCCTTGCTGCCGCTTCCACTGACCGACATCGACAAAAACCGCGCCCTTCTCCAAAGCCCACGCATGGATCGGCGTCTCACGAATGGGCTTGTAGGACGCGCGCTTATGGTCGCCGGCGACGGCCCCCAGCGCTAGCGGAATCGTCGGAGGCCGCGCCAAGGTGACGCCAGTTTGCGGAATCGATTTCCCCGTCAGCTGGGCCATGATGGCGAGCGCGTCGAGGTTAGAGGTGCGGCCTTGATCGGTCGCCATGCCGAGCGTCGTATAACGTTTCAGATGTTCGACGGATTGATATCCCTCCCGGTGAGAGAGAGCAATGTCGGAGGCGGTGACGTCGTGCTGGAAATCGACAAAGCATTTTGAACCGCTGTCGCCGCCGGGCCGCCACCAAACGGGAGCGGACCCCGTCGCGGTTTTCTCTACCTCTGGAATCGGGATCTGTTTGGCGGAAAGGCCCACGGCCTGCAAAGCCGCGACGGCCGCTTCCGCGCTGGTCTTCAGCACATCGTCGAGCGCGTACGCGCCCGCGGCGGCGCCTACAGGCGCCAGTCCAGCGGCAGCATCGCTGGCGAGAAAATTCTGGATCGCATCGGACCAGATAGGGCGTCCGCCCGAATGACTGGCGAGCTGAATGGCGGGATTGAAACCGCCCGAGACTCCCAAAGCGTCGACGGCAAAGCTTCGCTTACCTGTAGGGCTCCTGACCGTGATTTGCCTCAGCCCTTTGCGTCCTTCCGCCGCGATGATTTGACCGCCGAGCACGACCGGAACGACGCTGGCCACGTCGGCGAATTCCTTCGGCCCTGTCGCCCGCGCGTCAATCACCACAACAGGCGGCAGCCCCGCATCAACGAGATCGCGCGCGGTCCGCCAACCGTCGTCTGTTGCTGTGTAGATGCCGATCTCCCGGGCGACCGCGACCCCAAAACGATTCAAATAGCTGCGGACGGCGCTCGCGAGCATGATCCCGGGCCGATCATTATTTGGAAAGACCAGGGGTCGTTCGATGGCGCCAGCCGCGAGAATGGCGCGTCGCGCTACAATGCGCCAAAACCGCTGGCGTGGCGCAAACGGCGGCGGTTCCGGCAAGTGATCGGCGACCCGCTCAAGCGCGGCGTAGGTTCCGCCGTCAAACGATGCGACCACGGTCGTGCGAGTGAAGACGCGGACATTTGGTAGCGCGGCAAGTTCGGCCGCGACGCCCTCGACCCATTCGATCGCCGGCTTGCCATCGACGCTCTCGCGCTCGCTGAGGAGGCGCCCGCCGAGGCGTGGTCCGTCCTCGCAGAGAATAATTTTGGCTCCCGATCGCGCGGCGACAAGCGCGGCCATGAGCCCCGCTGGGCCACTGCCAATGACGAGCAGATCGCAATGGGCGTTGGATCGCTCATAGCTGTCCGGATCCTCCAGAACGGCGGCGCGGCCAAGACCCGCTGCGCGCCGAATGATCGGCTCGTAGACTTTTTCCCAAAATGAAGCCGGCCACATGAAGGTCTTGTAATAGAAGCCGGCTGCGAAAACGGGTTTCAGCACTCCATTCAGCGCCATAACATCGAAGGCAAGCGAAGGCCAGCGGTTCTGGCTCGCCGCGATAAGCCCCTCATAAAGCTCGACCGTCGTGGCTTTGACGTTGGGCTCGCGGCGCGCGTCGGCGCGTAGTTCGACGAGGGCGTTTGGCTCCTCATGCCCGGCCGAAAGGACGCCGCGGGGCCGATGATATTTGAACGAGCGTCCGGCGACGCGCAGACCATTCGCGAGTAAGGCGGAGGCAAGCGTATCGCCCGGATGGCCGTAGTAGGTCTTTCCATCGAATTGGAAAGAGATTTTCCGCGCGCGATCGATAAGGCCGCCCGCCTTCAGCCTGAAGCCGCCGCGAGTCATAGTGTTTCTCTCGCCATTCCCGCGGAAATCGCATCAACCCTGATGATTTCATGCGTTCGCGTGTCACGCTCGACGAGGAGCCAGCTCTGGCATCCGGCCGCGTGGAACCAATGCTCGCGATGGACCCCTGCGGGATTCTCGCGCAGATATACGGCGTCGGCGAAGGCTGCGCGCGCATCCGCGCCGTCAAGATCGCCATGCGCGTCGGGCCTTGCGACGGCTTCCCCAGCAACCACGAATTCGGTGAGATCGCGAAGCCCGCAGTAGGGACAATTGATCAGCATGGATCAAACCTTGTTAGTGTAAATTCGGCGTTGGCCCGGCGCCCTTTTCGTCGATGACGCGCCCTGTCGCGAAACGATCGAGCCGGTAAGCCGCGGCCACAGGATGGTGAGCTCCTTTGGCGATCAAGTGCGCGAAGCAGAAGCCCGCTGCAGGCGTCGCCTTGAAGCCGCCGTAACACCAGCCTCCGTTGAAAAAGAGGCCCTCGATCGGCGTCTTGTCGATGATCGGCGAGCCATCCATGCTCATGTCCATGATGCCGCCCCAGCTGCGAAGAATCCGCAATCGGCCGAGCATCGGCATCATGGCGATAGCGTTTTCGGCGACATCGGAGAAGACCGCAAGGCTGCCGCGCTGGGCATAAGAGGGGTAGGGGTCAAGATCGCCCCCGAAAACAAGGCTGCCTTTGTCGGATTGAGAGATATAGAAATGTCCGGCCCCAAAGGTGACGACGCAGTCGATCACCGGCTTCAGGCTTTCCGACACGAAGGCCTGAAGCACATAGCTCTCGATCGGCAATCGCAGTCCGGCAAGCGACGCCAGGCGGGAAGAGTTGCCGGCGACCGACATGCCGACCCGCTTGGCGTCAATGAAACCTTTCGTCGTCTCGACGCCGATTATCTTGCCATTGTCTTGTCGTAAGCCAATGACTTCGCAGTTCTCGACAACGTCGACGCCGCGCTTGTCCGCGGCCCTCGCATAACCCCAAACGACAGCATCGTGCCGAGCGGTGCCGCCGCGGCGCTGCAGCAGGCCGCCCTGAATCGGGAAACGCGCATTATTGAAATCGAGAAAAGGAGCCATCGTCCTGACCGCATCGCGATCGAGCAATTCGGCGTCGACCCCATGCAAACGCATGGCGTTGCCGCGCCGCGCGAAAGCGTCGCGCTGCGCATCAGAATGGTACAGATTGAGGACGCCGCGTTGAGACACCATCGCATTGTAGTTGAGCTCTTGCTCCAATCCCTCCCACAGCTTCATTCCCAGCTCGTAAAATGGGATATTGCCGGGCAGCAGATAATTGGAGCGAATGATCGTCGTGTTGCGGCCGACGTTGCCTGAGCCAATCCAGCCCTTCTCTATGACGGCTACGTTGGTAATGCCGAACTCTTTGGCGAGATAATGCGCCGTCGCCAGGCCATGGCCGCCGCCGCCAATGATGACGACATCATAGCTGGACTTCGGCTCTGCCTTCCGCCAATGCGGCGTCCAGCCGGTCTGACCGGTGAAAGCGTTCTTCAGAAGTTCAAAGCCGGAGAATTTCATGCATCACATCCTGGAGCATGGTCCGCTCGAGCAAGATTATGCTTGGAACTGCAGGTAGCGGTCGCCTCAAGCTGAGGCGCCGCCCGAAGGACCGAGTTCAGCAATCGATCGTATTATCGCGTTCCCATTCCGTGAGATGACGCGTGTAATCGCGCCATTCCTCGTGCTTCAGCTTCGCGTAGGAAGCGACGAACGATTCCCCGAGACCCTCTTTCAGCACCGCCGACGACTCGAACAGACGCAGAGCGTCCAAAAGGTTCTGCGGCAATTTTTTCGCGCCATTCACCTTGTGTGGTTCGGCGTACATATCAAAATCAGAGCGCTCACCGGGGTGACGGTTCGTCTTCAAGCCATCGAGGCCGGCGACCAGAACGCCGGCTTGCAGGAGGTAGGGGTTGGCGGCCCCGTCCGCCAAACGCAGTTCGAAGCGTCCGCCGTCCGGGATGCGGATCATATGGGTCCGATTATTGCCGGTATAGCTAATCGAATTGGGCGCCCAGGTCGCGCCCGAAGTCGTGCGCGGCGCGCTAAGCCTTTTGTAGGAGTTGACGGTGGGATTGGTCAGGGCGCAGAGGGCGTCGGCATGCTCCATGAGGCCGCCGAGGAAGCGGTAACCGATTTCAGAGACGCCGAGCTCGCCGTCCTTGTCCTCGAATACGTTGTCGGCGCCGCGCCAGAGCGAAACATGTGAATGGCAGCCGGATCCAGTCAGAGTCGGAAACGGCTTCGGCATGAAGGTCGCCCGCATGCCATGCTTCTCGGCTAGCGATTTCACCATATATTTGAAGAAGGAATGACGATCGGCGGTCTTCAGAGCCTCATCATATTCCCAGTTCATTTCAAACTGGCCGTTAGCGTCCTCGTGATCGCTTTGGTACGGATTCCATCCGAGCTCCTCCATCGCTTCCGAGATCTCGGTGATCACATCATAGCGGCGCATCAGAGACTGTTGATCGTAGCAGGATTTTGTCTGCTTGTCGGCGCTGTCCGCGATGCACGAACCGTCAGGCGCGAGCAGAAAAAATTCGCATTCGACGCCAGCGCGCATTTCGTAGCCAAGACTCGCGGTCTCCGCGATCAGCGCCTTTAGCACGTTGCGCGGCCCCTGGCCGATGCGCTCGCCGTCCATATAAAGGTCTGCGGCGAGCCAGCCTACTTCTTTCTTCCACGGCAACTGAATGAGACTATCCATATCAGGCACTGCGAACAAGTCCGGCATCGCCGGGGTGAGGTCGAGCCAGGTAGCAAACCCAGCGAAGCCCGCGCCATCTCGCGCCATCTTGTCGATTGCCCGAGCCGGTACGAGCTTCGCGCGCATGCCCCCGAACAAGTCGGTGTAAGACACCAGAAAATTTTTGATTCCGCGTTCCTTGGCGATCTCGGATGGCAGCGTCGGCATTACCTTCTCCGCGTTTTAAATTTTGGTTTGGTTGATGGGAGCCCTGAGCCCGCCGAAGCAATTTGTAAGCCATAGCTTGGAATTGGGGATCTGCATCCGCTTATCGCCCATCCGCTCCGGGAATCCATGATGTGCCGGCAAGAGGAACGCCCGCCATCGCGGCGGCCTCCATCGTGAGAGCGACAAGATCTTCCGGCTCGAGATTGTGAACGTTGCTCTTGCCTGCCGCACGGGCGATGGTTTGCGTCTCCAGGGTCAGCACCGAGAGATAGTTCGCCAGACGCCGTCCGGCCGCTACGGGATCGAGCCGCTTCGCGAGCTCCAGATCTTGCGTCGTAATGCCGGCCGGATCGCGTCCCTCATGCCAGTCGTCGTATGCGCCGGCGGAAGTTCCCAGCTTCTGATATTCCGCCTCAAGATGCGGGTCGTTGTCGCCAAGAGCGATCAGTGCAGCGGTGCCGATCGAGACGGCATCCGCGCCGAGCGCAAGAGCCTTGGCGACATCCGCGCCGTTGCGAATTCCGCCCGAGACGATCAGCTGCACCTTGCGGTGCATGCCAAGGTCCTGAAGCGCTTTTGCGGCCGGCCGGATCGCGGCGAGAAGCGGAATGCCCACATGCTCAATGAAGACCTCTTGGGTCGCCGCGGTGCCGCCCTGCATGCCATCCAGAACGATTACGTCCGCCCCGGCTTTCACCGCCAACGCTGCGTCGTAGTACGGACGCGATGCGCCAATTTTCACATAGATTGGCTTCTCCCAGTCCGTGATTTCGCGGATTTCCTCGATCTTAATTTCGAGATCGTCCGGCCCGGTCCAGTCTGGATGGCGGCAAGCGGAGCGCTGGTCGATCCCTTCGGGGAGCGTGCGCATGGCGGCGACGCGCTTCGATATCTTTTGACCGAGCAACATTCCGCCGCCGCCGGGCTTGGCGCCTTGACCGATAACGATCTCGATGGCGTCCGCCCTGCGCAGATCATCGGGGTTCATCCCGTAGCGCGACGGCAAATATTGGTAGACCAGAATCGAGGAATGGCCACGCTCCTCTTCCGTCATGCCGCCGTCGCCCGTCGTGGTGGAGGTTCCGACCGCCAACGCGCCGCGTCCGAGCGCTTCTTTTGCCTGCGCGGAGAGCGAACCAAAGCTCATGCCCGCGATTGTGATCGGGATTTTCAGCTCGATCGGTTTCTTGGCGAAGCGTGAGCCGAGCACAACTGAGGTGCTGCATTTTTCCCGGTATCCTTCGAGCGGATAGCGTGAGATTGATGCGCCAAGAAAAAGCAGGTCGTCGAAATGCGGGACGCGCCGCTTAGCGCCGCCGCCGCGAATGTCATAGATGCCGGTCGCCGCCGCACGCCGGATTTCCGACATGGTTTGCAGGTCGAACGTCGCCGAATAGCGCGGGAGAGTTTGAGGGATTCTAACCTGATCGTTCATCAATACGCCCCGGCGTTGTCCACGTGGAAATGATAGAGCGTGCGGGCCGAGCCATAGCGTTTGAATTCGCCGACATCGATCTCCCCGGCGACGCCAATGCTCTCGAACTTGGCGAACAGCTCGGCGCGGTGAATGTCATCCATCGGTTTTTCGATGCAGTCCGCGCCGAGGCTCGCAACCGAGCCGCGCACGTAGAGCTTGGCTTCGTAAATCGAGTCGCCGAGCGCTTCTCCCGCGTCGCCGAAGACCGCAAGCGCGCCAGCTTGAGCCATAAAGGCCGACATCGGACCGATCGAGCCCTTGACGATAATGTCGACGCCTTTCATCGAAATGCCGCAGCGCCCCGAGGCGTTGCCTTCAATAACGATGACGCCCCCATGCGCTGTCGCGCCCACCGCTTGGCTGGCGTCGCCCTTCACATAGATGAGGCCGGACATCATGTTCTCGCCAAGGCCAATGCCGGCGCTCCCATTGATGATGACGGTGGCGCGCTTGTTCATGCCGGCGCAATAATAGCCGACGTCGCCGTTGATCTCGATGGTCACATCCGCATCCAATCCCGCTGCAATCGCATGAACGCCGCGCGGATTGAGAACATTCCAACGCGTAACGTTGGTTCCATCCCTGAGGGCGTGCAAGGCCTCGTTGAGTTGACGGACGGAGCTTGAGGCAAGATCCACCGTTTTCGCAGAAAATTGAGTGGTCATGCTGCGTGATTCCAGAAATACACAGTGGCGGGATTAGGCTCGAAGATGCGGGCTCTTTCGATGCCCGGCAAAGCGCTTAGGGCGCGGTATTCGGTTCCAAAAGCGACATACTGGTCGGTCTCCGCCATGACAGCGTGCTTGCAGCCGATCGGGTCTCGGAGGACGCCGAAGCCGGTATCCGTACCGACGACGAAAGTGAAAAAACCATCGAGATCTTTCAGCGATGCATCGAGAGCATCGCCGAGGCTTTCCCCTTGAGCCAGCCGCCAGGACAGATAACCTGCGGCGACTTCGGTGTCGTTCTCCGTCGCGAATGAAATTCCCTCGCGGATCAGACGACGGCGAACCTGGTTGTGGTTGGAGAGCGACCCATTATGGACGAGACATTGATCCTTGCCAGTCGAGAACGGATGGGCGCCGGCGGTCGTAACGGCGGACTCGGTCGCCATCCGCGTATGACCGATGGCGTGCGTTCCGCTCATGGCGGAAAGGCCGAAGCTCTTCGACACGTCGGCCGGGAGCCCGACTTCCTTGTAAAGCTCCATATGCGTGCCGATTGAACTCAACGTCAGCTGCGGAGCGAGCTCTTTGATCTTCGCCAACGCACGGTCGGCCTCGACTGTCGGCAAGGTCGCGACTATGTGCGTGCCGCGGACGATAAGATCGACTTCCGCGTCAAGCGCCGATGCAAGCAAGGCTCCAAACGATTCAAAATCAAATTGCGCGGGCGCCCGGAGCGTGATCTTGGTCAGTTCCGGCGATCCGTCGCCGTAAACCGCAAATCCCGCGCTATCAGGTCCGCGAGCCGTCATCGTTTCCAACATGGTTGAAAGATGCTGACCGAGTTCCGGTTGGAGCGCCGGGTCTTTGAGGAACAATCCAACGATGCCGCACATGGGCGAATATCTCCCGTGTCTATTTCTTGATAGGAAATTAGACATCTTTTCAGGAAACATCAAGCGGAAATACAATCGTTGGAAAAATTATATTCCGCCGGGGAAATTTTGCTTATTCTATCGTCGTCGCCGCTGTCGACGTTCGCCTCGCGTGTGATCCGCGGTGCCGCGCGCAGCCGCCGACCTATAAAGAAGGGCGCGGCTTTTTTTGGTCTATTGACCAAATAATTTCTGCGCCCTAGCCTCCGTAGTGGTGAAATGGCTGAGGACCAGACTGGCCCAGCCCGCGATGTTAGGAGCGTTCATGTCCCCCTTGGTGAAGGTCCCGACATTCTCCACGCGTCCGCTCGATCCCTTGACCGCCGAAGAAATCGAGGCCGCCGCTCGTTTTGTACGCGCATCGCACGATCTTGGCGCGGGGATGCGTTTCGAGACGATCGTGCTCGAAGAACGTTTCGACGACAGTATGGACCGTCGAGCTTTCGTAGCCGTCCATGATGTGGAAACCAGCAACGTTTTTGAGGCGGTTGTTTCGCTCGAAACAGGGGCGATCCTGCGATGGACGCCGCGACCCGGCGCCAGGCCTCGGATCTCGCCTGACGAGTTCTTGATGGCTGAAAGCCTGACGATCGAGGATCCGCGCTTCATCGCCGGCTTGAAGCGGCGCGGCATCGCCGACCGCGCGCTAGTTTGCTGCGACCCGTGGTCTTGCGGCGTCTTCGGCCATGATGATGAGATCGGACGCCGCATCATCTTGGTTTTCTGTTGGGTGCGCTCCAGCCCAAACGACAATCAGTTCGCTCATCCGGTCGAAGGATTGACGGCCGTGGTCGACATCAACCGTAGTGAAGTGGTTCGAGTCGACGATGACGCGCAGGCGCCGCCCGTCCCTGCGGCGGCGTCGAACTATATCGCCCGGTTCCAAGACAGTTGGCGCAGCGACATGCGCCCAATCGACGTAATCCAGCCGGACGGCCCGAGCTTTATCGTCGACGGATGGCAAGTCGATTGGTGCGGTTGGCGCTTTTCCATCGGCTTTACGCCGCGTGAGGGGCTTGTCCTCCATAATCTCTCGATTCGCGATGCGGGAAAGCACCGGTCCGTATTGCGCCGCGCAGCCCTCGCCGAAATGGTTGTCCCCTACGGAAGTCCGCATTCCACACATGTGCGAAAGAACGCCTTCGATTGCGGAGACTATGGCATCGGGGTTGTCGCAAACAGCTTGGAGCTCGGCTGCGATTGCCTCGGCGTGATCCGCTATTTCGACGTCGCCTTCAATCGCACCGACGGCTCCGCGCAGATGATCCGGAACGCCATCTGCATGCATGAGGAAGATACCGGAATTCAATGGAAGCACACCGATTTCAGAACCGGCGAAGTCAGCGTTCGCCGCGGTCGTCGTCTCGTAATCTCGTTCATCGCCACGGTCGGCAATTATGAATATGGCTTCTATTGGCACCTTCAGCTCGATGGAACCATCGAACTCGAGATCAAGCTGACTGGGATCATCAACACGGCGGGTCTGCTGCCGGACGGAACGCCGGGGCGCGGCACGCTCGTGGCTCCCGGCGTCGTCGGGCATTTTCATCAGCACATCTTCAACGTCCGCCTCGACATGGCGGTGGACGGGACGGACAACACGGTGATTGAAGTCGACACCATCGCCGACCCCCCGGGCCCAGAGAACCCCTGGAACAACGCATTGAGCGTAGTCGAGACCCCGCTCACAAAGGAAAGCGAAGCGCGACGCAAATCGGATGCCTCGCGCATCCGCAATTGGAAGATCGTCAATCGCGGTCGCCGGACGGCGTTAGGCGCCCATCCGGCCTATCGGCTCGTTCCGCATAGCGCCGTGCAGACTTTCGCGCTGCCGGGATCGCAGGTCGCTGAACGAGCCGGCTTTGCCGCTTACGACCTATGGGTGACGCAGACGCGAGCCGACGAGCGATGGCCCGCCGGGGACTATGTCAATCAGAGCAAGCCCGGCGAAGGCCTGCCACGTTATGCGGCGCAGGACAGGACGATCGAGGACCGCGCGATTACAGTCTGGCACACTTTTGGCCACCATCACATACCAAGGCCGGAGGATTATCCGGTCCAACCCGTTGTCCGTTGCGGCTTCGCCCTGCAGCCTTTTGGCTTCTTTGATAAAAATCCTACACTTGATGTGCCTCCTACAAATAAAAGGCACAGTTGCTGCGCGTTATAGCAAGTTGATATTTTAATATCATTTTCTGCCAAAACTATTTGCGTGCAGAGCGGATTTGGGGCGCCATTCGTACAAATCTTAAACGCATTGCTTAGCATTACATTTTATATTTATAGGTAGAGCAAAAAAAGTATTTTATTGAATGGCCCTCGGTGAGCTAAACTTAACAGTGTCTCGGACCACTGTAGAGGGATAATTCGTGCTTGCGAGTAATGCAGCGACGCCGATCGCCGACGCAGATCCACTTTGCCGCTTGACCGCCGAAGAATTGCGCGAGGCTTTTGCAAGCGGCAGCCTTTCTCCAGTCGACGTGGCCAGCGCCGCTCTCGATCGCGCCGAAGCCATCCAGCAGCGTTTCAATGCCTTTACTTACATCGATAGGGACGCGGCGCTTCAGGCCGCTCGAGCATCCGAAAAGCGCTGGCGCAGCGGGTCGCCCTTGTCCTCTGTGGATGGGGTGACAGCCACGATCAAGGACATCGTCTGGGTCGAAGGGTGGCCGGTCCGTTATGGCAGCCTCAGCACAGCTAATGTCGCAAGCACGGCCGATGCGCCCGCCGTAGCGCGGTTGCGAGCGGCCGGCGTGACGATGTTCGGCCTGACCACCACCCCGGAGTTCGGCTGGAAAGCGCTCACCGACAGCCCCTTGAGCGGCATTACGCGCAACCCCTGGAACGCCTCCGTCACGCCGGGGGGGTCTTCCGGCGGCGCCGCTGTGGCGGCGGCGACCGGCGCCGGCGTTTTTCACCTCGGCACCGACGGAGGCGGCTCCATCCGCGTCCCCTCCGCCTTCACCGGCATTGTGGGGTTGAAGCCGAGCTACGGCCGCGTGCCCGCCTATCCCGCGAGCACATTCGGCACTGTCGCCCATCTTGGCCCTATGACCCGTCGCGTTGGCGATGCCCGCGCAATGCTCGAAACCATGTCGGGGAACGATCCTCAAGACTGGCTCCAAGGGCCAGCCGCGCTTTTGCCCCTCGACAATCAAAAACGCTCCTTCGCCGGCGCCAAAGTCGGGTTCTGGTCAAAGCCTCCTTGCGGATTTTTGGACCCCGATATCGCGGCGACAATTCACACGATCGTAGATGAGCTCGAGAGTCGAGGGGCGGTGATCGCGTCGGTTGATCTGCCGGGAGAGGATCTGCTTGATATCTTCACCGTCCTTTGGTTTTCGGGCGCCGCCGCTCGCATAAGCGTCCTGCCGCCTGAGGCTCGCGATAAACTCGATCCAGGTCTCAAAGAGGTCGTTGCAGCAGGCGAGAGGCTGACGGCCGTCCGCTATGTCCAGGCGATGGCGTCTCGGGCGGAATTCGGTCGCGCCATGGACCGGTTGCTGAACCAGTTCGATATCATCGTTTCCCCCGCAACAGCCGTCCCGGCTTTCGCGGCAGGGCATGAGACGCCGCCGGGAAGCAAGTTGAATCGGTGGACCGAGTGGGCCGGGTTCAGCTTTCCAATCAATCTTAGTCAACAGCCTGCGGCGACTGTGCCATGCGGGCGCACCGCGTCCGGCCTGCCGATCGGGTTGCAGATCATCGGCGGCCGGGGCGAGGACGCGCGCGTGCTCGCTTTCGCCGAGGCTTTCGAGATCGCATTCCCCGCCTTCTTCTTGTGAGTCGGCGGGGTCATTTTAACGGATGAAGGGAACGACCATGCTTGACAGACGATCGATATTGCGCGGTTCGGTTGGAGCAGGCGCAGCCGGCATGGCCGCTCTTGCGAGCATGGGGGCCGACAGCGCCCTCGCCGCAGATGCGAGCGCCGCGATCCCGATCGGGGCGGCGCTTCCGATGTCCGGCCTTGCCGCCGCCGACGGCATAGAGTTCAAGAATGGACTCGACCTCGCGGCCGCGGAGATCAATGCGGCAGGCGGGATTCTAGGCCGCAAGGTCGAGATACATGTGGAAGACACGAAGGACATGGGGGCCGATATCGTCACCCAGTCGATGCAACGCCTCATCGACAGGTTTTCTGTTCCGGCGATCATCAACGGCTACAACGTCGGCACTAACATGGTGGAAATGGATGTCGCCGCCGACAGCGACATCATCATGATGCACGCCAATACGCTTATCTCACACAACGAGAAATTCAAATCCGATCCGGCGCGGTTCTACGGCAGTTTCCAGATGGATCCGCCGGAATATTACTACGGCCCCGGCTGCCTCAACTTTCTTGACGAACTGATCAAGGCCGGCAAATGGAAGCCCGCCAACAAGAAGATCGCCATTATCCCCTCGGCGGTCGAATACGCAGTCGTTATCGCCAACGCCATCCGCGCTAAGGCGACCGAATATGGCTTCGAGGTCGGCCTTTTCGAGACGGTGCAATTTCCCACCACCCAATGGGGGCCGACGCTCGCCAAACTTCGTCAGGATCCGCCGGCCGCGATCCTTGTTACGCATTTCCTGCCTCAGGATCTCGCTCAATTCATGCTGCAGTTCACGCCGCAGCCGACCAAGAGCCTGATTTATATGCAATATGGGCCATCGCTTCCCGCATTTCGCGACATCGGCGGTAAAGCGGTCAACGGCGTTATATATTCAACCGTGATTGGCTGTCTGCCGGACGATTTCTCGATGGCTTTCCGAAAAAGCTATCGTGAGAAATTCGGACCGAAGGCCGCCTACATCACGGGCTCGCAGACCTATGACGCTCTATGGAAATGGGCGCTTGCGGCGGCCATCGCCGGCGGTCCCGGCAAACCGTTCGAAAAAGAGCAAACCCAGAAGGTCGCAGCCGCGCTGCGCAACCTCGTCTATCGCGGCGTCAATGGCGTGCAACGGACCGACCCGGCAGGCCAGTCGTCCTACTGCTATCCGACGCAGGTGGCCGATCCGTCCCTCGGTATGCCGCATCAGTTCCTTCAGCATCAGGATTATAAAACAGACCCCAAACTCATTGCGCCCGCCCTTTACGCGACCGATTCCTTTGTCCTGCCGCCATGGATGAGTTGAGCGAAAGCGTCCGGTTAAGATGTCGTCAGCTTCTCCCCTCTTCATGTGCGATGGCGTCAGCCGGCACTTCGGTCCGCTTAAGGCGGTGGACTGCGTATCGCTTGTCGTCGACGACGGCGAGGTGCTCGGCGTCGGCGGCCCGAATGGCGCGGGCAAGACCACCTTGTTCGACGTTGTGACCGGCTTGACCCCAGCGACATCGGGGCGGGTTTTCTTCGGCGATCGGGAGATCACCGGTCTCGGGGCCGATCGCATCTGTCAGGAAGGCATCGCCCGCACCTTCCAACTCAACGCAGCGTTCGAAACGATGACCGTGCTCGAGAACGTCCAACTCGCCGCCCATTTCGGCGCGAAGCCGCGCCGACTGCCCGGTTTGCGCCTTGGTCGGGAAACGCGAAGCGCCGCCCTCGACGCGCTCGAGTTCGTCGGCATGGCCGACAAGGCCGCGGCGACGGTGGCGCAACTCCCGGTGCTCGACCGCAAACTGTTGATGATAGGGGGAGCAATCGCGACGGGGCCTCGCATGATCTTTCTCGATGAACCCGTCGGCGGCCTCACGGCAAGCGAGATCGACGTGATCATCGCGCTGGTGCAGAGATTACGGGAGGCGGGCAAGACAATAGTCGTGATCGAGCATGTCATGCGCTTCCTGCTGCAACTTTCGACGCGCGTGCTGATCATGCATCACGGGCAAATCATCTTTCAGGGCAGACCCGAAAACGTGGTGGATGATCCCGTGGTGGTCGATACTTACCTCGGGGCCGGAGCAACGCGGCGGCTGAAACGCTTCTTCAAGGAGCGCAGGGCTGATGGCTGATCGTCCAGCGCTCGCGCTCAATGGCATCGTATCCGGCTACAATGGCCCACCGATTCTGAACGGGCTGTCGCTCGAGGTTGCGCATGGTCAACTCATCACCGTGGTCGGCCCGAATGGCCACGGCAAGACCACTCTGCTGAAGACGATTTCCGGGCTCGTGAACCTGCATCAGGGCGCGATTGAACTCGAAGGAACGTCGATCGCGCGCTTGTCGCCCGACGCGATCGCAGCGCGCGGCGTCGCCCATGTGCCGCAGGGCGATCTGCTGTTCCCGCAGATGACTGTCGAAGAAAATCTGCAAATGGGCGCTTATGTCGAAAAAAACGCGCAGGTCATCGCGGAGCGCATGAACGAGGTTTTTACTCGCCTGCCGAAGCTCGCCGAACGCCGTTGTCAGATCGCCTCGACGTTGTCGGGAGGAGAGCGGCGCATGGCGGGGATCGGGCGCGGTCTTATGATGGGCGGCCGCGTTCTGTTGATCGACGAGCCGTCGCTCGGCTTGGCGCCCCTCGTCATCGAACAGATCTACAGCGTCATCGCCGATCTCAAGGCGTCCGGTCGGTCCATCCTGCTCGTCGAGGAGAACCCGGCGCGGGTGATCGGGCTCGCGGACAAAATTCATCTCCTCGACAACGGCGAATTTGTCTGGTCCGGCCTGCCTGACGAGTTGATGGCGCGCGACGAACTTCTTTCCACTTATTTGGGGGGCTGAGCAGGATGAGCGTAAGCACCCTCGTCGCGATCTTGACCGCAGGGCTCACTAATGGCGCGATCTATGCCCTCGCCACTATCGGCCTTTCCTTGGTCTGGGGGTCGATGGGGATGTTGAACATGGCCCATGGCGCGTTGCTTGCGCTTGGCGGTTATGCGGCATACTCGACAGTCGTCACCCTCGGCTTTCCGGCGCCATTGGGTTTTGTCGGCGCTGTCGTGGCCGGAGCCATAGCCGGCGCCCTGCTATACGCCACGGTGGTTCGCCAACTTCTAAAACAAGCCGCCCAAACCTTCGAAACCAACGTGCTGATCGCCACGGTCGGCATCGGCATCGCGCTCGAAAATGGGATACTGATGGTTTATGGAGGGCAGCCTCTTCGCCAACCCGTAACCGCCCCAGGCCTCGTGCCGCTCGGCAGTTCCGAGGTGCCCACGCAGAACCTCGCGATCATCGTCGTTTCGCTGGCGATGATGGCGATGGTCGCGTGGCTGCTGGCCCGCACGCGGATGGGCCGAGCCATCCGGGCGACAGCACAGAACCGCGAGGCGGCTCAGTTGATGGGCGTTCCGACGAGCCGCGTCTATCTTCAGGTCCTGATGCTCTCGGGCGTTCTGGCTGGCGTCTGCGGCGTGCTGGTCAGCTCGATCACCCAGCTCAGTCCGCCGCTCGGCGGCGATCCCATGCTCAAGGCGTTTATCATGTGCGTCGTGGCTGGGCTCGGCAACCTGCCCGGTGCGGTGATCTCGGCTTTCTTTCTGGCGCTCGTTGAAGCCTTCGTGCAATTCGGGGCCGGGGCTCGATGGGGCTTTCCGGTTCTTCTTCTGATCGTGATCGTCGTTATGATCTGGCGTCCATCGGGCCTCTTCGGCCGGGCCCAGATCCGGCGCCTGTGAGGCGAACCATGAGATTACAGCCGCCAGCGTCGATTCAGACTCGCCGGGAGCCGCTCCCCTTAACCGACATCATCATGACGATCGCCGTCATCGCCGCGCTCGTCGCAATCCCGTTCTTCGTCGAAAGCCGCTACGTTCTCGGACAGCTCATTCTAGCCCTATTTTTATCGACAATCGCGGCGCAGTGGAATCTGCTGTTCGGCTATGCCGGGGTGTTCTCGCTGGCGCAGATGGCGATTTTTGGTTTCGGCGGCTATGTGACCGCGATGCTTTGCGTCTACTTCGGGCTAAGCGTCTGGGCCGCCATTCCGCTTGGCGCGCTGAGCGCCGTCGTTTTCAGCCTTATCATCGGCGCCGCCTGTCTGCGGCTGTCCGGAGTCTATGTAGCGTTGCTAACCTTGGCGATCGCGCAGGCCCTTTATGTCCTCATCGTCACCGATACGGATTGCTTCATGATGGTTGGATCCGCCTGCCGCCAGTTGACCGGAGGCGCTGTGGGATTTGCCCGTTTCGGCGATCTTGGAATGCGGGCGTGGCTGAAAGGCAAATGGCTGGTGGGCGATTACGCCATCGTCTCAGCTCTATTCGGATTTACGATGCTCTCGACTTACGCGATCATCAACAGCCCGATCGGACTCGCATTCCGCGCGCTAAAGGATAATCCAGGCTACGCGGTGGCGCGAGGCGTCAATCGTTTTCAGGCGCAGTTTCTCGTCTTTGGGATTTCGGCGTTCTTTACCGGACTCGCGGGCGGCTTTTACGCCGCGCATTTCCAGGCGATCAGCCCCGGCATCCTGTCCTTGTCGCAGCTGCTGTTCATTATCGCCGCAACGGTGGTCGGCGGCGTCGGCACCTTCTGGGGCCCCTTCATCGGAACATTGATTCTCATGCTCGCTGATGAAGCGATGCGCGAAACAGGCGAATTCCGAAATCTTGGTCTCGGCCTGATCATCGCTGCATCAATCGTTCTGATGCCAAACGGATTGCTCGGGCGTCTTAGCGACGCCGGGCGTTGGCTGCGAACGCGCAGCAGTCGGCCGAGCCGCGTCGCCGTGCGAACCCAAGCCTAACGAATTCAAGTCTAACGAACCTACCTAACAAACCCCGAGTCATGAGGAGACCATTCATGTACGACATCATCATCCTAGGCGCCGGATCGTCAGGTTGCGTGATGGCCAATCGCCTTAGCGCAGATCCATCGCGAAAGGTGTTGGTGTTAGAAGCCGGCCGCGCCGCGCCGATCGCCTCGGATGTGCCCTCCGATTGGGTCACAATGTTCAACACGTCCTCCGATTGGGGATTCCATACCACTCCGCAGGAGGGGTGCCGCGGCCGCCGTATTTTCTGGCCCCGCGGAAAGATGGTTGGCGGCTCGGGCGCCCTAAACGCGATGATTTACATGCGCGGATTGCCCTCCGACTATGATGGCTGGGGGAAGCTTGGCTGTCCGAACTGGTCTTGGAAGGACGTGCTGCCTGTCTTCAAGATGTCGGAAGATAATCAACGTCTGCGCAATGACCCTTTGCATGGCGTTGGAGGCCCGCTGCACATCAGCGATCCGGCTTATGTCGATCGCGGCGAGCGGATGTGGCTCGATGCCGCTCACGCCGCTGGATATCCCTATAATAAGGACTTCAACGGCGTCGAGCAGGAGGGCGTTGGCTTCTTTCAGTTCACCATCAAGGATGGCGAGCGTTGGGGAACAGGAAAGTCTTATCTCCGGCCGGCGCTCGAACGCCCGAATCTTACCGTGAAGACAGGCGTTCTCGTCACCCGCATTCTGATCGAGCGCGGGCGCGCAATCGGAGTCGAATATCTCGAAAAGGCGCAGCTCAATACCGCGCTGGCGGGCTCCGAGGTCGTCCTGACTTCCGGCGCGATCGGCTCGTGCCAGCTTCTGCTGCTGTCGGGCGTCGGACCGGCCGACGAATTACGTCAGGCGGAAGTCGATCCTGTTCATGACTTGCCTGGCGTCGGCAAGAACTTGCAGGATCACATCAACATCCCGATCACTTTCGGGACCAACGAAAAGATCGGCATCGGCGCGCTCACGCCCGAGGAGTGGGATAGCTCGTTCAATGCCTGGAAGGACAACCGTGCAGGTCTGCGCACATCCGCCTGGGTGGCGGCGGGGGGCCATGTTAAAAGCAGGCCCGATGTAGAACCGGATATACAACTCTATGGCGCGCTGAGCAGTCACCGCGACTATGCTCGCTTTCTGCACTCCGGTTCGGGCGTGACGTTCCATTCGACGCTGCAGCGCCCGAACAGCCGCGGCGAGATCCGCTTGCGCTCCGCCGACCCCATCGAGGCGCCGATGATCGACCCTCGTTATTTCAGCAGCGATCCGACGGGCGCCGACCTCGCCACATTGGTCGAAGGCGTCCGCATCAGCCGCCGCATCGCGGCGCAAACGCCGTTGGCGGAGATCCTGACCGGCGAATTGTCGCCCAGCGCCGAATGCGAAAGCGACGCTGATATCGGCTATTACATCCGCGGCCATTGCACGACGCTGTACCATCCATCGAGCACCTGCCGGATGGGCGCGGACCCGATGGCCGTGGTCGATCCCTCCAACATGAAAGTGCATGGGCTGGAGGGGCTCCGCATCGCGGATGCTTCGGTCATCCCAAAAATGGTGTCAAGCAACATAAATGCTCCGACCATCATGATCGCCGAACGCGCGGCCCAGATGATTTTGGGCTGAACTGAAGCAGGCGGGAGGAGCCATGACGACGGGTTGGAATTTTCACGAACTCTACCTTTGGCACGACACCGGCAATGCGGCGACCTTTTTCCCGCCGGGCCTCACGATCGAGCCCGGCGAACATGCCGAGAACGCCTCCCCCAAGAGACGTTTTCGTAACCTTATGGAGGTGTCGGGGCTACTTGAAAAGCTAACCCCCATCTCATCGGTTTCGGTCAGCGAGGAAGGCCTCGCGCTGTTCCATACGAAGGACTACATCGCCCGCATCAAGACCTTGAGCGCGGACCGAGGCGGCGACGCCAGTCACCTCACGCCATTCGGCCGCGGCAGTTTTGAGATCGCGATCCTTTCGGTGGGCGGAGCGGTCGCGCTGTTCGATGCAGTCGCCGCCGGGCGCGTCAGCAACGGCTATGCTCTCGTGAGGCCGCCAGGCCATCATGCCGAGCGCGACAGAGGCCTCGGATTCTGCCTGTTCGGCAATGTAGCGATCGCTATCATGAAGATGCGGGCGACCCATAAAGTCGGCCGGATCGCCGTGGTGGATTGGGACGTGCATCATGGCAATGGAACGCAGCAGGCTTTCTACAGCGATCCTGAGACATTGACGATCTCACTCCATCAGGATGGCCTTTTTCCGCTGACTTCAGGCACGCTGGCCGAGCGCGGCGAGGGCCCCGGCGAGGGCTTCAACATCAATGTTCCATTGCCTCCCGGAACGGGGGCCGGAGCCTATTTCGCCGCATTTGAGCGCATTGTCCTGCCGGCTCTGAGACGTTTCAGGCCGGAGATGATCGTGGTTTGCTCGGGTTTTGATGCTTCCGCCCTTGACCCGCTCGGGCGGATGATGCTCCACAGCGAAGCGTACCGCGCGATGACCAAAATGCTGATGGAGGCGGCGGATGATCTCTGCCGCGGGCGCTTGGCCCTTTCTCACGAAGGCGGCTATTCGGCGAGCTATGTTCCTTATTGCGGCTTGGCGGTCATGGAGCAATTGAGCGGGATAAAAACAGGCGTCGAGGACCCGTTCATGGGCAATTTCGGGAGCTATCCAGGACAGGAAATGCTTGCGCACCAGGAGGCTGCGATCAAAAGGGCCGCTCACGCCGTGGATGGACTGTAAACCGGCTCGTCCCGGCGCGCGGCCAGCTGATTATTGACTGCCATTTTCTGCCGTACCATGTTTGCCGCCGGACGGGCGGCAAAGAGGCGTCCGACTCATGCTGGGCGGCCTTGGGGGGTGGATCGCGATCTTGACAGAGCGGAGCGATGAGCGGCGTCCTCTACGACCGACGCCGAAGAGCGTCGAAACACGTTCGCGAATCGTCAAAGGCGCTCTTCAGGCGCTTGAGCGCAACGGGATTGGCGAGACCACTACGCGGAAAATTGCCTTCGAGGCTAAAGTCCGCCTCGCAACTTTGCATTATCACTTCGAGAGCAAAGAAGCGGTTCTGCTCTCTGTTCTCGAAGAGCTTTTGTCAGAACTCACCTTAACGTTGCGCAAAGGCAGCCAGAAGCACGAGCGGCTGCCCGATCGCATCGCCAAGATTGTGCAGACGGCACGGGGGTATGCAGAGCGTACGCGCGCGAAGCAGATCGTACAATTCGAGCTCACCCTGTACGCGCTTCGGACCAAAGGCAGCGAATGGCTCGCCACCCGCCAATATGACGCCTATGTCGCCGCCTATGCGGCGTTGTTGACGACCAACACCGATCCCATCCTCCCACAAGCGCAGTCGCGCGAATTGAGCCGCTTCATTCTGGCTGGAATCGACGGGTTGATCCTGCAAGATCTCGCCGGCGTCCATCGACGCCACACCAAGCTCGGCGTTACGGCCTTGATCGCCGCGGCTCAGTCGCGTGCGGAGGCGTTCGCGGCGCCGATTTCTCGACCTGGCAGTTAGCGCTCCCGCGCGGCGCTCTTCCTCAAACATCGAACAAAGCATCGCGGCGCTCTGGCGTCACGACGGCAAAACTCTCGGGATCGCTACCGCGAAACAGCGATGCGAAAATATGGATCAATTTCTCAACGTTGCGCGGCTTCATAGGCCCATATAGGTCGGCGATCTGGAGAACGGGGGCCGGAAGCGCACCTGAAAGCGGCACTCGAACAACATTGGCGCTATCTACATTAGCGGCGCTGATTGGGCGCATGTTTAAGATCGCCGCGCCGAACCCGGCGGCGACCGCGCTGCGAACCGTTTCGTAGGATCGCGAGCGGAAGCTGACTGTAGGCGTCACGCCGTAGGGATCGAAAAGCGAAAGAAGATACGTAACAGTCAGAGGCAGATCGAGAAGGACCAAAGGGTAAGGCGCGAGATCCGGGATCGACAGACTTCGGGCATCGGCCAAAGGGTGATCGGCGGGCAACATAACATGCGCGGGCACCCGGCATATCGGCGTGATATGGGCGTTGAAGCGCGGACCAATATCATAGGTGATGACGATGTCGACGAGGCCCCGTTTCAGCCAGTCCGACAATTGCGTCTGATCCCCTTCGAACAAAGCTACTTCGATTGGTCCCACTGCTTTGGTAAACCGAACCAAACCTTCGATCACGAACAGGGGACCGAAGGGTTCAAAGCAGCCGATGCGAACGGATTGGGTTTCCGCTTGCAACAGCCCAATTTGACGTTGAAAATCCGTCTCGGCCGCCAGCAGATACCGGCCGGCAGCCACGAAGCGTTCGCCGCTCGGCGTTAATTGAATGCCGTTAGCTCGACGGCGATCGAAGATCCGGGCGCCGAGGCTCGCTTCGGCGCTTTCAATGGCTGCGAGGATCGATGAAGGCGAAATGCGCAACGCGCGCGACGCCGCCTGTATAGAACCGCAGTCGGCGACCGAACAGACATATTGTACTTGGCGGAGAGAGAGATTCATGTTCGTGGTCCACGCGCGAGATTTCAATAATCGAGCGTCAACAGCACATTCCGCTTTTATTCCGATTAAGCAAGCGAGCCTGGGCTAGAGCGGCCCAGTTCCATGATTCATTTTTTGGCTTGCGGCGATTCCGCTGTTTTGCGGCGGCGGTGGAACACCGGCGAGCCATGCCTCTGCTGGAGTTGCACGAGGCCGAGGATCGAAAAAAAGTTCAACGAAAGGACGATCCGATAGTTGCGCGTCAAATGCGAAGGGATCATTCTGGGAGCAGTGCAGTTTCTGCACAGTCTCAGTCATCCGCGCATCGCCGAGCCGATTCTGGCGTTTCACGCGGCGCTCAAAACCTCGGAGCAACAGCATGAATATCAATGTCAACCCCCCTTCGTCGCAAGGGTTGATTCCGGTCGCGATCCGCGAATGGCTATCCAAGACGCGCCCGATGCTTATTGACGGCCAGTGGGTCCAGGCGCAGTCAGGCCGCACGTTTGACGTGTTCGATCCTGCGACCGGCGAGACCATCGCAAAGGTTGCGGAAGGCGACAAGGCGGACATCGATCTCGCCGTGAAAGCCGCGCGCCGGGCATTCGATACGGGACCGTGGGGGCGCATGAGCCCATCTGAGCGCGGACGGATCATCCATAAGATCGGAGATCTGATCCTCGAGCACGCTGACGAATTGGCGACGCTGGAATCGCTCGATAATGGCAAGCCAAAGTCGGTTGCGCGCGCGGCCGATATCGTTGGGTCTGCCGACATGTTTCATTATATGTCGGGTTGGACGACAAAAATAGAAGGCAAGACGATCCCGATTTCGGCGCTCACGGCCCCAGGCATGGATCTGGTCTCCATGACGCGGATGGAGCCGGTTGGCGTCGTTGGCCAGATCATTCCGTGGAATTTCCCGCTGTTGATGGCCGCGTGGAAGCTGGCGCCGGCGCTTGCGACAGGTTGCACAGTGGTGCTGAAGGTGGCGGAAGAAACGCCCCTGTCGGCTTTGCGCCTGGGCGAGCTGATGCTCGAAGCTGGGTTGCCTGCGGGCGTCGTCAATATTGTGCCGGGCTTTGGCGAGACTGCCGGGGCCGCGCTCTCTGCGCATCCCGACGTCAACAAAATCGCCTTCACCGGCTCGACCGAGGTAGGCAAGTTGATCGTTCAGGCCGCATCGCGCGACCTCAAGAAAGTAAGTCTGGAGCTGGGCGGCAAATCGCCGAACATCGTGCTGGGCGACGCCGATATCGAGCGCGCGATTGCCGGCGCAACGGCTGCGATTTTCTTCAACCACGGTCAATGCTGCAACGCCGGTTCGCGGCTCTTCGTGCAGAAAAATATCTTTGACAAAGTTGTCGAGGGCGTCGCCGCCGAAGCAAGCAAGATCAAGCTTGGTCACGGCCTGCTGGACGATACGCAAATGGGTCCGCTCGTTTCTCGGGTCCAGTATGATCGGGTTACTGGCTACCTCGCTTCCGGCCGGCAAGAGGGCGCTCGTCCGCTGTGCGGCGGGCAGGGCGCTGGGGGCCCCGGATACTTTGTGCCGCCAACCGTGCTTGTCGACACCAATCCCAACATGAAAGTGGTGCGTGAGGAGATTTTTGGCCCGGTGCTCGTCGCGACGCCTTTCGATGAGGTTGATGACGCCTTGATCGCGGAAGCCAATAACACCGTCTACGGCTTGGCCGCTGGGGTGTGGTCGGGCAACACGGGCCGCGCACAGCAAATCGCGAACCGACTGCAGGCTGGAACGGTGTGGATCAATTGCTACCACATCTTCGATGCGGCTCTGCCCTTCGGCGGCTATAAGCAGTCCGGCTGGGGCCGGGAAATGGGCCAAGCCGTGCTCTCGAACTACCTCGAGACCAAGGCCATCACGATCCGTCTCGACTAGGTCAAGCGGGGCAAACTGTGATAAGCATGGGATGCCCCAGGCCGAGGGTGTCGGCCCCAAGGGAGTGACGCAAATGCGCTACATTCTTGCGGTGATCTTCGTTTGCGCGATCGACGTGCCCGTAGCGCCGGCTCTGCCAGCGGTCGGCCCCGCTTCGCTTTCAGCGGCGAGAGAGGACTCAGTGGTGCAGGTGGTCAGGCGCCGCCCGCACTCCAATCGTCATAGCCGCAGAGAAGACGGCATCCATCCTTTGGTCGGGAGCGGCGATTACTGAATCGGGGTTGAAGCCGCCGCAAAAGTCCGGATTTTCGTGAACGCGGCGGCTTCTGGCGCGAGTGCAATTACGTTCTTGGCCAATTAAATTGCGCTTGCAAAGCATGGCTCCCCAATGAAATCAATTTGTAACATGGCGTAGATTAAGTCGACTTCGTCGGGTCGCTCCATTGCGTGGCCGGCTGCCCCTTCGAAGGCGAACGGGGGCTCTTGTCCGAATTCCGATTAGCATAGGGTTTACGAATGAGTGATGGATTGAAAGACAAGGTTGCGCTCGTTACTGGCGCTTCGCGTGGCATTGGCGCGGCAATAGCAAAGCGGCTTGCAGAGGACGGCGCCGCGGTCGCCATCACCTATGCGGCGCAAGCCGACAAAGCAGACGAAGTTGTGCGCGCCATTAAAGCTGCGGGCGGCAAAGCGCTGGCGATCCGGGCGGACGCCGCGGACGCCGCCGCCGTTCGGAGCGCGGTCACAAAAACGGTCGAAGCCTTCGGCCGTTTGGATGTGCTCGTCAACAATGCGGGTCTTGGCCTCGGGGGCCCGCTGGATCAATTCAGTTTGGAAGACTTCGACCGGCTCATGGCGGTTAACGTCCGCGGGCTTTTTGTCGCCGCTCAGGAAGCCATCAAGCACATGCATGAAGGCGGCCGCATTATCAACATCGGCAGCATCGCCGCCGATACGGCGCCGATGGTTGGATTCGCGGCCTATTCAGCGAGCAAGGGCGCCGTCGCGAGCATGACGCGCGGATGGGCGCGGGATCTCGGTTCTCGCGGGATCACGGTCAACAATGTGCAGCCCGGCCCGATCGACACCGATATGAATCCGGCGGACGGACAGTTCGGCGACGTCATGAGGGGATGGACTTCTTTGAATCGATACGGGACCAGCAAAGAGGTTGCCGCTCTCGTGTCGTATCTCGCGAGCCCTGAGGCGGCCTTTGTGACCGGCGCCAGCATCGATATCGACGGCGGAGTCGTGTAAAGCCGCATCCTCGCGGGCTTATTTTCCGCTAGAGCGGCCAACTCGGCCGCTCTAGCCTTCCGTAGGTCTCTACGCCGATTTCTTCAACAATCGTCCGAACGCGCTGGGCAGATCGATCCGGGTCGGACCCGAAGGCTCGTGGCGGCCGCTGCTGAGAACGCCTTCGCCCCGATCAAGTTCGGCGAGGGCTGCGATGCAATGCTCCAACCATGTCTCGCCATCGGAGGTCAACGTCAGCCGCCGCGTTGTGCGATGGAGCAGATTCGCGCCAAGGCGCGTCTCGAGCCTCGATACGGCGCGACCGACCGCCGATTTTGGTGACGCCCAATTCCGAGGCCGCCATCGTGAAGCTACCCAGCCGGGCGACGGCGACGAATTCCGCAATGCCATCAAATCGAGCACTCATGCGATTATTGTAGCTCGGCGCAATACAATCAGTCGAGTTCCGTAGGGCTAGGCTCAGGACTCATTGATTGAGATAGAAGAGGACGGCGGCTGCGATGCAGATGGCGGAGAAGAAGGTGTGGGCGCATCGATCATAGCGGGTTGCGATGCGCCGCCAGTCCTTGAGCTTGGCGAACATGTTCTCGATTTTGTGACGCTGGCGGTAGAGCGTCTTGTCATAGGCAATGGGAAGCTTGCGGCTTCTGGTTGGCGGGATGCAGGGCTCGACGCCCCTGGCCTTCAGCGCGGCGCGGAACCAGTTGCTGTCGTAGCCCCTGTCGGCGATCAACATTGAAGCGGGCGGTAAAGCCTTGAGCATCAGCCGCGCGCCCTTGTGGTCGCTCATCTGACCCTCCGAGAGCAACATGACGAGGGGCTTGCCGGCGCCGTCGCAAACGACGTGGAGCTTCGAGTTCAGTCCGCCTTTCGTGCGCCCGATACGGCGGGGAAGAGCCCCTTTTTGAGCAGGCTCGCCGCTGTGCGATGCGCCTTCAGATGCGTGGCGTCGATCATGATGCGCTCGGGCTTTGGACCTTCGCCAGCGAGCGCGGCGAATATGCGGTCGAAGACGCCGAGCCGGCTCCAGCGGATGAAGCGATTGTAAAGCGTCTTGTGCGGCCCGTAATCCTTGGGCGCATCTTTCCATTGCAGGCCGTTGCGGATCACATAGACGATTCCGCTGACCACCCGACGGTCGTCAACCCGCGGAACGCCATGCGACAGAGGAAAATGCGGCGCAAGCCGCGCCATCTGCCGCTCGCCCAACAAAAACAAATCACTCATCCCAGCCTCCCCATGCGGAGACCAGGAATCACATCTCAGGCAAATTTAATAGGTCCTGAGCCTAATCGTTCCTTGCGCCCAGAGATAGATGTAGATTTGGTCAATGTGGAAGTTTCTCTATCCCTTCGCTCTTTGATCGGCCGGCGCGGAAGGCTGGTTTTCCTGTTCTTCTGGATTTTCTGCACGCGATCTTAGTTACTTTGCTTAGTTACGTTGAGCCGACGCTAGCCGGAGGGGGAGAGTGAAATGAGTGAAGCGAAAAATGCAGCAATCGTTACCGGAGCCGCTCGCGGCATTGGCGCTGCAGTGGCGGAGCGCCTCGCCAAGGACGGATTTGCTGTTGTGGTCAACTACGTGGGCGATGCGGCGCAAGCCGAAGCTGTTGTCGCCAGGATCAAGTCAGCTGGCGGCCGAGCGCTCGCCGCTCAGGCCGACGTGAGCGATCCCGTTGCGGTCCGCCGTATGTTCGACGCCGCGGAGACCGCCTTCGGCGGCGTCGACGTTCTGGTCAACAACGCCGGAATCATGCAGCTTTCCACCATCGCGGACGCTGACGATGCGTTGTTTGACCGACACATCGCCATCAATTTGAAGGGCGTCTTCAACGGCCTGCGCGAAGCCGCCAAGCGTCTGCGAAGCGGCGGCCGGATTATCAGCTTTTCTTCGAGCGTCGTCGGACTCTATCAACCTACCTACGCGATCTATGCGGCGACGAAGGCCGGAGTGGAGGCCATGACGCACGTGCTCTCGAAGGAGCTGCGCGGCCGGAACATCACGGTCAATGCGATCGCGCCGGGGCCTACGGCCACGCAACTCTTCATTAAAGGTAAATCGCCGGAGGTCATCGACCATTTGGCGAAGCTGGCTCCTCTTGAGCGGCTCGGCCAGCCCGAAGATATCGCCGGCACAGTCGCTTTCCTCGCCGGACCCGACGCCGGTTGGGTCAACGGGCAAGTTCTCCGCGCAAACGGCGGCATCATCTGACCATCCGCTGCTTGCGCCTACAATGCCAGCCGAGCAAGCATAGACTCGATGGCGCCCGGCGAAACTCCGGCGACAGGTTTCGCCGTTCATGCCAAGGCAATGCCGGCGTGGCGAAGCCCGTGACTCGGAAATGATTCGGCGCTAAGTTGTCGTCGCGTCAGCGATCGCGAGCGCTAGGTTCATAACCCGATATCTCGTAAGTTGCGTCGCGGGACCAGCCTTATCGGGCATGAGCGATGGACGGCGATAACGAAGGGTACGCGAAACTCTTTGTCGTCGGCTCGCTGGACAGCTTGAGCATTCGTCGCATCTTCGCAACAGCGCGACTTGAGCCGCACAGTTTAATAAGCCCGCTCGCGAGCGCTTCCTTGAGTCCGGCATAGCCCAGCCATACCTTGGTAAAGGCGCCGAGATCGGCGTCGACCACGACATCGACCTCCTTGCCGGGATTCTTGAGGCAGACTTCGATGTCGTCTTGCCGCAGCAACAACCACCAATATCGCGGATTGCGATTTTCTTTCGGAACGCCCCTGAAATCGAAACGCAGGACAAACTCCCGGCTCGGAATATCCGCAGGATCGATTTGCCCGCGCAGGCCCCACACGAGGAGTTTCGGGTCGAGATCATCGGGGCCGATTAGTCCTTGTCCCCACCGCTTGCCCCATTCGCCCATCATCACGATCAAGGGACGAAAGTCCTCACCCGCCGGAGTCAAATTGTAGAGATGGCCGCGGCCTTTCTCCTTGGCGTTAGCCGCTACTACGCCAGCAAGCGTCAGCTCCTTGAGACGTTGCGTAAGCACCGTCCGCGAAATCAACGGCAAGGCTTCCAAGAGTTCTCCGAAGGTTCTCGGGCCCACAGATAATTCGCGAATAATAAGCGGGGACCACCGTCCGCCGAAGATTTCAGCGCTTTTAGCGACCGGGCAGAATTGGCCATGTTTGATCATGCAATCGATCAAATCATGCCTCGAGCGCCATTAGCAAGTACGTTTTTCGTACTTGTTTGTTTAATGGGCCCGGCTCTAACTGCCCGCGCTGTTCAGCCATCCCAAAGGATTTCGCGCCGGTCTGCACGGCCGAGGCCGCGCGGGCACGCGGCATAATCCGTGGCCTCCCGCTCCGGTCGCGATTCATCAAGTTGATGTTGCCGAGCCGCTTTAGCCGACAGTCTCCAATAGAGGTTTTTATGAATAACGCTCCACACCGCACTTTCGTCCTCGTTCACTGTGCTTGGCTAGGAGGCTTTGCTTGGCGGGACGTGCTCGTTCGCCTGCGGGCGCTCGGCCACACGGCGACCGCGCCGACCCTGACCGGCCTCGGCGAGCGGCGGCATACCGGCAATGCCACCGCTGATCTGGAGACCCATATCGAGGACATCGTCGCGCACATCGAAATGGAGGATTTACGCGACATTACCTTGGTTGGCTGGAGTTACGCAGGCATGGTGGTCACGGGGGTTCTCGCACGCATTCCCGAGCGGATCAAAGAGCTCGTCTATCTCGACGCCTTCATGCCGGAGGACGGACGAGCGCTTGTCGATTATATCACGCCTGATCAGAGGGCTTTCTATGACACGTATAAGGACAAGAACTTGCCGTTGCCGCCACTTCCATTGTCAGTGTTCGGCGTGACCGATTCGGCGATCAAGGCATACCTTGAACCGAGGCTCACCGCGCATCCCTGGCGGACCTGTTATCAACCAGTGACGGCCTTAAAGGTTCGCCCGGATATCCCGGTCTCCTACGTGGTCTGCACAGGATATGGCGAGTCGGCCATCACTCGCCGCCTTGCAGAGATGGAACCCGACCCGGCTATGCGAGTCATCACGATCAATACGAGCCATTTCCCAATGCTGACGGCTTTCGAAGAGACGATGGTGGCCTTGCTCAACGAGTAAGGGAGAAATGCAAGACCTTTGAAGCGGCAAAGGTCCGATTCAAGAAACAAGCCGCGTCGATCGATTTTTTCGCCGAGGCATGATCTCTACGTTCGGCAATCGAGCCGACGCCGTCTCGAACTCTTCAGTCCTATAGCGATGCTTCTTTGGAGCATTGATGATGCATCGTAGCCGCTCGCCCACAATCGGACCTACTTCGGCGGCCAAAGCCTTAGCAAGCTTTTGGCCAGGCGGGGGCTCCCGCCCGAAACGCGACGCACGCAAACTCCCGGCTGCTTTCTGCGTCGCCTTGGGCTGACTCATCCGGTCGCAGCGGCTCGCTTGCGCAATATATCCGTCGATGCGCGAGTCTTCGGGGGCAGCGTGAAGGGGGCGGAAGGCATGCCGAATTTGTTCGCTCCGCAACTCCCCGACTTGCACCGTTGCATCGCCGCCCGATCCGCCGCCAACCGGACAATGTCGAGGCCGAGAAACGTGGGTTCAATGCCCGTCCGATCGGCTAGATCCGCGGCGCAGCCAAGTGACGGAGGCGAAGGCGCCGATCCATGAACCAATCGCGGCAAACAGCACGTAGGCGGCGTTCTGAGTGTAGCTGATCACCGCGAAAGCCGACAGCAGATACCAGATCCCGCTCCAATTCGCCGCCCAGATCCGGCGTCTGGCCGCGGCGGCTGCGGTAAAAAGGACATAGGCCGCATCGGTGACGGCGGTGCACGCGAGGACGCCTGCGGCGACCAGCGGATCAATAGCGAGGCTCATGTCGTCTCCATTTTCCGGCGCGCGCAACATCAAAACGGCCGCCTCCAAACTAAAACGCTGCTGAAATTTCCGCCATTCGTAGCAGATGATTTTCGCTCGGCGCGAAATTCATTTGTCCGCGCGGCGCGGCGAACTGACTCGAAGTTGGCCTGGGAAAAACTTGTCTCCCGAACTGGGGCGCGATAAGCCAAACTTTGGCTTCCCTCTTTTGCTGAAAAGACGCCTTGCCCTCACTCTCCCACGCGGATGGCCTCGTCGCCTCCTTCGCGGACGCAGTCCGCAGCGCGGGCGCATTGGCGCTCGGGTTCTTTCGCCCAGGCGAGAAGACCAGCGCCGCGATTTCGCACAAGGCCGGCGGATCGCCGGTCACCGAAGCCGATCATCTCGTCGATCGATTTCTGAAGCAACGCCTCGAAGCGCTGCTGCCGGAGGCGGGCTGGCTCTCCGAGGAAACTGAGGATTCGGCCGCGCGCTTGACCAAGAAACTCATACTGGTGGTCGATCCGATTGATGGTACGCGCGCCTTCGCGCGGGGAGACAGCACCTGGGCGATCGCGGTTGCCCTGGTGCAGGAGGGGCGCCCGCTGATCGGCATTGTCCACGCGCCGGCTTTGGGCGAAACTTATATCGCGGTCAAAGACGGCGGCGCGCGCCTCAACGGCGATCCCATCGAGGTTTCGAGGCTCGTTGCGCTCAACGCGGACGCTAAGGTGGCGGCCCCGGCCTCGCTTGCGCAGGATTTGCGTCAGGCCGGATTGACGTTCGCTTTGCAGCCGCGCATCCCTTCGCTGGCTATGCGCATCGCCCTTGTCGCTTCGGGCGCCCTTGACGCCGGCTTCGCCTCGGAAAATTCCCATGATTGGGATATTGCGGCGGCGGATCTCATTCTCGAAGAAGCCGGAGGACGCTTGGCAAGCCTTGATGGATGCGCGATTGTCTATAATCGCAAGGATACGCGCCACGGCGTGCTTACCGCGGCGCCGCGACAGCTTCATGCTGAGGTCAGCCTCGCCGCGCGGCGCGCGCGCGGCTTTACCTGAAACTGATCTCTATTGAGCTTTTCGGTGGCGCAGAATCTGCTTGGCGCGAAGATTGCGGAACCGATCATTGACGCCAGGAAACCGTCGGAACGATGTTATGAACAAACCTGCTCCCCCCAAGAAACAACTTCTTCATTTTGTATTCGGCGGCGAACTTAAGGATTTAAGCGGCACCGAATTCAAAAATCTCGATCAGGTCGAGCTTGTCGGACTTTATCCGGACCACGCCTCGGCTGTGGCGGCTTGGCGGAGCAAGGCGCAGGCGAGCGTCGATAACGCTCAGATGCGCTATTTTGTGGCTCATCTTCACCGTCTGCTCGATCCCGAGGAGGAGGAGGAGCACGAATAAGTGCTGTTGCACCGGGGCGGCGAACACGCAGAGAGGACGCAAGTCGCAAACCATCCGACTAGGGCGACGGTTGCGATCAGCGGAGCGGCGCGGCCTGCGCTCTTGCCGTGAACGACCCCATTCTGCTCGGGCTTTATCGGCTCTTCAGCGGCGCCTTTGGCCCATGGGCGCCGGCGGCTCTGGTTTGGCGGGAGAAGCTGCGACGGGCAAAACTGCGCCCGGAAGACCGCGCCCGCATCAGCGAGCGGCTTGGCAAGCCGAGCTCGGCGCGGTCGCCTGGCAGACTCATCTGGCTGCATGGCGCAGATGCGGCCGACGTCTCAGTATTGTCGCCGCTTGTCGATAGGCTCTCTTCGGCCGGCTTTCATGTGCTGGCGACGACAAGGGGCCATGATTCCGCGGCGCTGCGCCTCCCCGCCGGCGCGCTGCGCCAATTCGCGCCGCTCGACGTTCCTAAATTCGTGACGCGCTTCCTCGATCATTGGCGGCCGGACGTCGTTCTCGTCGCCCAATCCGAGTTTTGGCCCAATCTGATCATTGAGACCAATCGCCGCGGCATCCCGTTGGCGTTGGTCAATGGCAAGCTGTCCGCCCGCGCATTCTTGCTCTGGCGCAAGCTGCCCGGCCTTTTGCCCGCCCTGCTGCGCCGCTTTGACGTCTGCCTCGCGCAGACGCCCGAGGATGTCGGGCGGCTCATGGCGCTCGGCGCTGAGCGGAGCCCGGCCAGCGGCGATCCGATCTTTGATTTCACGCCGGCTCCCGCAGATGGGCCATCGCTCGCGCGATTCGCGGCTCGGCTCGGAGCGCGTCCGGCGTGGCTCGCGCTCACGGGCGACGTCGAAGAGGAGGATATTGTAATTGACGTCCATCGCCGCGTCGGTGGTCAGTTCCCCGATCTCCTCACCATCATCGCGCCGCGTCACGCCAAACGCGCGTCCGGCATTGCGCTGCGCGCCGCCAAATTCGGATTGACGGCGCGGGCAGGGGCAGGGAATAGCGAGGGCGAAGCCCTGCCGCAGATCCATATAGCCGGGGGCCTTCCCGAAGCGGGCTTGTTCTATCGCGCGGCGGGGGTCGCCTTCCTCGGCAAATCGCTCTGCGGCGGCGGGATCGATCCGGTCGAGGCGGCGAAACTCGGCTGCGCTATTCTCTACGGTCCCGACGTCGGCGATTTTGAAGCCGCCTATGCTGCCTTGGACAGCGCGGGAGGGGCTACGCGAATATATGACGCGGCGACCCTCGCCAGCGAATTGGCCTCGCTGTTGCTCGATGCGGCTGAATTACGGGCGATGGGACGCGCCAGCGCCGACGCAGCAGAGCGGTTAGGGGGAGCCTCGGACAAAATTATGCAGGCTCTACGGCCCTATCTCGCGCGCGCCCACATTGAACCCGAAGCATGATTTTCCGACTGCAGCCCCTCAATCCTTCGGCTTGATGCCCAGTCTTTGCAGCTTGGCTTCCGGACTCGCGTAGGGCTCCTGCTTATCGACGTTCCAATAGCGCAGATCCTCGATCCGGATCGCTGCGCCGGTCACCGCGCAACGCACATAGGCCCCGGGACGCAGAATGCGAAACTCGCCATCGAGATATTCGACTTCAGCTTCGCCGGCGGACATTGGGCGGCGTTCGTAACGATTCATCAGGCTCGGGCTCGATCAGGGGACAACAAGACACAATAGCGCAGTTGACCGGCGTTTGCCACTATATCGGAAGTCCGGCTGTTTTTTGCGAGATGCCCGATCCGATTTCGAACCCGCAAGATTGGCGCGTCGCCGCGGAGCAAGCTTGACGCAGGCGGCCGATCTTGGCTCTATCGCAGCGCAAAAGGGGGCCGCCATGTTCGAGTTTTCCGGCCAGGGCGTCCGCCTGGCCTTTGTCGATGAGAAGCCGGCGGGCTTTGATCGCGGCGAGCCTATTCTGCTCATTCATGGGTTCGCTTCGAACCACGCCGT
This sequence comes from Methylocella sp., assembly GCA_037200525.1. Classification (NCBI taxonomy): domain Bacteria; kingdom Pseudomonadati; phylum Pseudomonadota; class Alphaproteobacteria; order Hyphomicrobiales; family Beijerinckiaceae; genus Methylocella; species Methylocella sp. The sequence continues at coordinate 1,571,469 of JBBCGG010000001.1, forward strand.
CAACTGGTTTTTCCCGCAATGGGTGAAAACCCTGACCGAAGACGGTCGCCGCGTCATCGCCCTCGATAATCGCGGGCACGGCCGCAGCGAGAAATTTTACGATCCCGCAGATTATGCAATGCCCAAGATGGCCGAGGATGCGCGGGCGCTGCTCGATTATCTGGAGATCCCGGCCGCGGACATCATGGGCTATTCTATGGGCGCCCGCATCACCGCTTTCCTCGCCAAAGCTCATCCGGAGCGCACGCGGTCGGCAATTCTGGGCGGTCTTGGCCACCATCTCGTCGACGGCGCAGGGCTTCCGCTTGGCATCGCTGACGCTATGGAGGCGCCTTCCCTCGCCGATCTAGACGATCCGACGCAACGGATGTTCCGCAGCTTCGCCGAGGCGACCAAGAGCGATCTGCGAGCCCTCGCCGCCTGCATTCGTGGGGGGCGCCAACTGATCAGCGAAGCTGAAGCAAGGCAAATTACCCTGCCGGTCATGGTCGCAACGGGGACCGAGGATGACGTCGCGGGCGATCCGCACAGGCTCGCGGCGCTCTTTCCCGCTGGGGAGGCGCTGGACATTTTGGGCCGCGATCATAATCGAGCCGTCGGCGACCCAATCTATAAAAAAGGCGTCCTCAATTTTCTGGCGAGACGGCCGTGATCGCCGTAAAAGCCGGGTTGGAAAACAGCTTCGACCTGCGGCTCGCTTGATCGGACAGCGATGTGGCGAGAACTGGTCCAAAACCCGCCGGCTACGGTTGCAGTGATCGGCTTTTTCTGGCAAAGGCGCCTATCAGCTGAGGAGAATCCTTTGGACAAGGCGGAATTGCGTAAATTGCAGGGGTTTCTGCGACAGGCCTTCAACAATGAAGAACTGAAAGTCACGCAGGGCAAACGCAATCCGGATGATGCGGACGTGCATCTCGGTGAGCGGCAAATTGGTTCGATCATTGTCGATGATGAGGACGGCGATCGATCCTTTGCTTTCGCGATGCCGATTCCGGTTGAGCGGCCGGTGCTGCAGGATTATTTGCGGCGGCTGTTTGAATCCGACAAATTGAAGATCGTCCCCCGTATGAAGAAAAACGACTCAGTCGAATTGAACTCTGGCGACGATTTTCTCGGCATCATCTCGGCGGACGACCCCAAGGGCAAGAGCTTCACTTTGCAGATGGCAATTCTGGATTTCGATCTCGAAGAGTTCTGAAGTTTTGCCGCACGAATGCCGGACATCGCGACGCTTGGCTGGAGTTTGATGGCATGCCGTTCTATGCGCTCGACGGATATGCGCCTGAACTGCCTGAGGACGATCGATTTTGGATCGCGCCGGACGCGCATGTGATCGGCAAGGTGCGGCTTGGGGTCGACGTCTCGATCTGGTTTGGCGCTGTGCTGCGCGGCGACAATGAAGAGATTTTCGTCGGGGCCGGGTCCAATATTCAGGACAATTCGGTGCTGCATACCGATCCGGGTTGTCCTTTGACGATCGGCAAAAATTGCACGATCGGCCACCGTGCGATTCTGCACGGCTGCATAATCGGCGACAGTTGCTTGATCGGCATGGGGGCCACGGTTCTGAACCGCGTCAACATCGGGAACAATTGTCTTGTCGGCGCCAATGCGCTTCTGACCGAGGACCGGGTATATGCCGACAATTCCTTGATCGTCGGCTCCCCAGCGAAGATTATTCGGACGCTCGATGAAGGTGCGGTGCTGCGTCTTCGGGAGAGCGCGGCGCGTTACGTCGCAAATTGGCGACGCTACGCCAAAGGGCTCGCTTTACTTTAGATTGGGTTTTGACCGTCCTGCCGCCCACCCGGGTAGATGCGCAGATGTTGGCACTGCTCAAACGTGCTTAATGGCGCCTCAGGCGGCGACATCCGGGGGGCCAGGGCAGTCGGGAGAGCGGTTGGGAGAAATTGAATCTTCGAGGCTGCGGATACTCTCGACGGCGCCTTGAGCGAAGTCGGTTCGTTGGTAATGATGCGCAGTCCGCGCAAGACGAGGCGCTGCACAGGGAGCAGTCCAAGCCAGCTCGGCTGCTCGCTGCAACTCATGAGGCCGAGGATCCGTCCCCGCCGCTTTCCGGTATGACGAAGCGGCAAAAGCAGGAGTTCAAGCTCGGCGGGCGCATGGCCCGCGGGAGCGGCGGCGACATTCGCCAAGACGGGGCAGGCCGTATCGGCGACATTCAGCAAAAGGGCGGCCATGTTCTCCGCTTCTTTCGTGCGCCAGAGATCGGCGAAGGCGTGGCCTTTCAGCTCCACATCGAAGAGGGCGTTGATCCGCGTCCCCGAAAGGCGAAACGGAAAAGTCCCGGCAGCGTCGACTTCGAGCATGAAGGTGTCGGCGAGGATATGGCGGATCGCGGCCGGATCGATTTCAGCACGCTCCGGCGCGGCGCGGCCATGACGCAGCCCGTTCCAATAATTGAACAGGTCTCGCGTGCCTTGCTGTCTCATTCTGGTCTCCGAGTCTCTTTTCCGGTCTGCGTCATCGCGCCTTTGTATTGAAATGGCGCAGTTTTGGTCGCGACGGGCCTTGATGGAATCAATGGAGCAGACGCCGTGCCAGCCTGTCAGAAAAAGCATGAAGCCCGGTGATCGCGCGCCCGAGTATGGGAGCCCGCGCCTCCTCGCGCGCCCGCTTTTCTTCGTCGTCGAGTTGGCCCTCGAGGTCTGAGGGACCGCCCCACGCAAAGGTTCCGGCGACGGGGAGGACATGACACGGGATCCTTGGCGGCGCCGCGCCAGCGCCTAAGCCTGATGGAGCGCCGCAGCAATGTGAACCCTAAGCGTTTTTTCATTCGTAACGCGAATCCTTCGTCGACAATTTGGCATCGCCGGCAAAGTAGGTTAACACGCGAAACAGTTCGGAGGAGCCGGTGTCGATCGAAACCGAGGGTCAAGCGAAGCAAGCGCCCGACGCGGGGCTTACCTCGTCGAGCGTTGGCAAACGCCATGACCTCGCGCTCGGCATCGAGCGGCTCGGCCTGATTTCGCTGCGCTTTCCCTGGCTCGTCGCGCTGGTCATGCTTGCGTTGGCGATAGCTGCGGGCTTTGGCGTTGCGCGGCTGAAAGTCGATGATTCGCTCAGCCAATTGTTCCGTTCGAACACGCCGGAATTCAAGCAATATGAAGAGGTGACGCGGCGCTTCCCCTCGAGCGAGTATGATGTGCTCGTTGTGATCGAGGGCAAAAGCCTGCTCGAGCGCGAATCGCTCGACAAGCTCCGCGATCTTGCCACCGACCTGCAGCTGATCGATGGCGTGCGCGGCATTATTTCGCTGTTTTCGGCGCGTCAGCCGCCGGAAAATGGCCACATTCCAGGCCCGCTGTTTCCAGATCCGCTGCCCGAAGGTCGAGCTTACGACGCCTTAGTGAAGCGGATCGTGTCGAATGAAATTCTTCGCGGCAAGATCTTGTCGGAGGATGGTCAGCTTACCTTGATCGTCCTTGCTCTTGACCCGAACGTCGTCGCGGGCAGCGGGCTCAGCGGCGCCGTCGCCGAAATCCGCAAGACCGTGGCGGAAGATCTGGCCGGCGCCGGCCTCAAAGCCGAGCTCTCCGGCGTTCCTGTGATGCAGCTCGAGATTCGCACGGCAGTCGAGCGCGACCGGCTGATTTACAACGCTACCGGCTTCCTCGCGGGCTGCCTCATCGCCATCCTGTTTTTCCGGCGCGTCTCATTCATGATCATCGCCGCCGGCCCCCCCTTGACCGCCATTCTTTTGGCGCTCGGGGCGCTCGGCTGGCTCGATTTTCGGCTGAATATGTTTCTCAACGTGATGACGCCTCTCATCATGGTCATCAGTTTCTCCGACAGCATGCAGCTGACCTTCGCGGCGCGGGATCGAGTGCTAGCCGGCCAGACCAAATACGAAGCTTTGCGAAATGCGATTCTCATCGTCGGACCGGCTTGCGTTCTGACCCATGCGACCGCCGCACTGTCTTTCACGGCTTTGATGTTCTCCGATTCGGATCTCATCCGGACTTTCGGTGAGGCGGGGCTGATTGCGACCCTCATCGCGCTGGTCACTGTTCTGTTGCTTGTCCCGCTGCTTGGCGTATTGCTGCTGCGCAATGAGGCTGTCCTTGCGGCCAAGGGCAGAAGCGGCGATTTTGGCGTCGAAGCCTTGCGCAAGTTCTGCTTCTGGATCGCCGCGCGCATGGTCAGGCGCCCAGGGCTTTATAGTTTGATCGGCCTCATTGTGGTGGCTGGCCTTGGCCTCGTTTTCACCAATCTCGAGCCAAGATATCGGCTCGCCGATCAAGTGCCCGATAAGGAGCAGGCGGTTGCGGCGAGCAGCCGTCTCGACGCAAAGCTCACAGGCGCCAATCCGATCGACGTGCTGATCCAATTCCCCAAAGGCGCCTCGCTCTATGCGCCGGAAACCCTCGCCGTGATCGCCAAGGTGCATGGCGTTCTCGAAAAGCAGGCGGGGGTCGGCAATGTCTGGTCGCTTGAGACTTTGCGTCGCTGGCTGACGGAAAAAGCTGGCGCGTCGGACGTCGACACGTTGAAGAAATATGTCGACCTGCTGCCGGAATATTTGACTCGGCGCTTCATCGACGCGCAACAGGATGCCGTGGTCGTCTCCGGACGCGTGCCTGACGCCGATGCGAGCAAGTTGCTTCCGATTGTGGACGCGATCGATAAGTCGCTCGCCAGCGTCCGGGCGGAGTATCCGGGCTATAATCTTGCGGTGACAGGGTTGTCGGCGATCGCGGCGCGAAACAGCGCCAGCATGATCGATAAATTGACGCGAGGCCTGACGATTGAATTTTTCTTCGTCGCGGCCTTCATTGGCCTCGCTTTCCGATCGGTTGTCGTGGGGCTTGCGTGCATCTTGCCGGGAATTTTCCCGGTGGTGGCTTCCGGCTCCTTGCTTGCAGTAACTGGGCAGGGGCTGCAGTTCGCGAGCGTCGTGGCGCTGACCGTCTCGTTTGGCCTTGGTCTCAGCGCGACGATCCATTTCCTCAACAGGCTGCGGATTGAGGATGATGCAGGGGAGGATTCCGCAGTCGCCGTAGAGCGGGCGACCGTGCTGGTCGGACCGGCCTTGATCCTAACCTCGGTGGTGCTCGCCTGCGGTTTGGCCGTGACGGTCTTCTCGGACCTGCCGTCGCTGCGACTTTTTGGCTGGTTGAGCGCGTTCGCCATGATCGCGGCGCTGACCGCCGATTTGCTGATTCTGCGGCCGACGGCGATGTTTCTGCGCCGGCTCGCGCGTCGCATCACGGCGCGGCGCCAAAGCCAACGCGCCGGAGAATCCCGCGCACAGTGATCCCGCGCTCGGGCTGCGGCTTTCTTTATCCCTTGCGCAAAGTGATCGAGACGTTGGCGACGTCCGTGCCGCTCGAAGGTCTGATCGAGACTGACTGCTTATCGCCGTGGAACCGTACGTCGAGGCCTGCCGAGAACCCCGCGCCATCCACCCGCGCAACAATTTCCGAGCCCGAGGCGCGGCCGGTGACGTTCCCTGTCGCATGACGAGTTGCTTCGGTCCAGCTGCCGGAGATAGCGCCGCCGCCTTCGACGGCGACGTTGCCGTTGATTTCCAGCCTGTAGCTGTCGCTGGCGCAGCGCAGACTTTGATTGAGCTTCATCCCTGAGTCATTGACGGCATAGGTAGCCTTGCAGCGTATCCGTTCGCTGGAGCCGTTCGACATCGTAATGGTGCCGCCCCCTGTCCAGTAGCCGGAGAGAGAAGCGAAAGGGCCTTCGCTGCGCTGCGCCATGCCTTGCGATGCCGTCAGCAGGAGCGCAATAGCCAAAATGGTTGAGTTGAGCAGGGTGTTTTTGGGCTGCATCAAACGGAATGACATGAATTTCTCTTCCCAATTGCGTCCTGGTGAAAACAGCGAGGCATCCACACTATGACAGTTTCTGAAAGACCCCGCCGCTTCCCAACAAATCGAGGCTTTCCGCTTACAGTGACGATTATTTAACGCGGACTCTGTTGGCAAGCGCCTTGTGCGGCGAGACCCTCTGCGAGACGCGACGAAGAAGCGCGGTTGCGCGTGACTTCAGGCCTGGATGCGGCTTTGCGATTGGGCGAGCCCCAACCCGAGAATGACGGCGGAAAGCGCTGGCAATGCAGCCCCGAAAAGACCGACGTTGACGAACGCCAGGATAATCAGCGTGACAAGACACGAGGCCGCCGACGCAGGATAGAACGAGTCCCGGCCTCGCTTCGCCGCCGCCCGCAAAAAGTAGATCACCGAGATGATTGCAGCGATCACGGCGGCCCAAAGAACCGGTCGCCCCATTTCCACCGATAGCCTCGCGGAAGCGGTCACCGCGTCGCCTTCCCGCGCGCCGTCGGAGGTAGAGCGGTAGATCGGCAATAGCGATCCAAACGTACCCGCCCCGTCGCCGAGGAACGGCGTGTCCGCCAGGATGCGTTGCGTCAACTCGATGGAAGCCGGGTCTTTTTTGACGAAAGCCAAGCGCAGATCGGCGCTGTGCCCGGCTGCTCCGCTGACCAGGGCGATTGCAATGACGCTTGCAGTCACGCCAATTGCGCCAGCGCCCCAGCGCCCGAGATTAAGGCGCCGGACAAGGAAGACGGCGCAAAACATGCCGAAGCCGCAGCTCGCCGCGAAAATAAGCGACCCCGATCGAGTGGCGGCGATGGCGCCGGCGCAAACAAGGAAAGCCGCGAGACAGGCCAGCATCGAATAGACGAACCTTGTCTCGCGCAGGCCCAATTTCGACCGGCGCGTCTCTTGCCGTTCGAAAATGAGCCAGGCGCAGGTGGCGGAAAAAATAAGACCGAGACAGGCGCAGTTGAGCGCCTCTTCGGGCGCGGCCAACGGGCCGGCGTCGAACGCATCGGCGCCGATGAGAACGAAGGAAATCAAAACGGTTGCTGCGGTCAAGCCGACCAGAACGGCTTCGGCGCGATCTCGATTGATCGTCACGCTCGTCGCCAGCAAGATCACGCCGACGATGGAAAGATAGCGCACCAGCGCAGTCGCAGTCGCGCCGATGTCGATGCTAACGCTGCCGGCGATATTCGAGGTAAACCCCGTGGCGACGCTAGCCCAAACCGGATGCGCAAGACTGGAGAGGATCGCCCAGGGCGCCGTGTGCGATAGCGGCAAAGGCAGCATTTGCGCCAGCATCCAAAGCGCGGGGATGGCGGCGCAGATGACGAGAGGCTGGATGAGCTTGCCAAACCGCTGCGCTTCGATTGGCGGCAAATTGAGCGCAATCAGAATGAGGCCAGTCGCGACCAGTAAAGGAATGAGGCAAGGAAGAAATGTCCCTCCGACGATGAGAATCGCGGGGCAGAGACTGACGAGTCCGAGAAGAACGCCGAGCGCAATAAACATTGCAAACCGCTTGCCAAAAAGAGTTGGGAAAACCGCAATCTCCACGGCGGCGCGCGGACGTAAAAAACTGATTTTAATCTGTACTTTAATACGGCAATGTCGGCGCCCTTTCAAGGCGAACGCATCGGGCCGCTGCGTCAGAAATCCCTCAAAACAGAAACTTAGGGCGGTTTTTGAATGCCGAGCCGGCCAAAACCGATCAATTATTTCGACGCCCTCGCCTGACGCCAGTCGGCCGCGACGCCGGCCGCGTTAGAATACAGCGAGTTCGCTGCGTTTCTCCTGCAGAAACCAGCGGTAGACTTCGCCGATGCCCCCTTCAAGCGTGGTCTTCGGGCGCCAGCCGAGCCCCGCGAGGCGGCTCGAATCCATCAGTTTGCGCGGCGTGCCGTCCGGCTTGCTGACGTCGAAGGCGAGCCGGCCGGAAAAGCCGACGACGCGCCCAATCGTTTCGGCGAGCTGGCGAATGGTCACGTCCGATCCGGCGCCGCAATTGATCGGCTCGTCTCCATCGTAGCTATCCATCAAAAACACAACGGCGTCGGCGAGATCATCGACATAGAGGAACTCCCGCAACGGCGTTCCCGTCCCCCAAACCACAACTTCCCCGCGGCCCGCCTCCTTGGCCTCGTGGAATTTGCGGATGAGGGCCGGCAGCACATGGCTGGTCGTGAGATCGAAATTGTCGTTTCGGCCGTAAAGGTTGCTGGGCATTACGGAGATGTAGCGGCGGCCATGCTGGCGGCGATAGGCCTGACACATCTTGATGCCCGCGATCTTGGCGATGGCGTACCATTCATTGGTCGGCTCAAGCGGACCGGTCAACAAGGCTTCTTCCTTGATCGGTTGTGGCGCGCACTTCGGATAGATGCAGGAAGAGCCGAGAAAGACCAGCCGATCGACGTCCGCCCGATGCGCGGCCTCGATGACATTCGTCTCTATGGACAGATTGTCGACGAGGAAATCGGCCGGATAGCTGTCATTGGCCAGGATGCCGCCGACCTTGGCCGCCGCGAGGATGATCACGTCCGGCTTCGCACGGGCGATCCATGCGCGCACCGCGGATTGATCGCGCAAGTCGACTTCATTGCGGCCGACGGTAAGAATCTCGACGTCGCCGCCGGCGAGACGGCGAATGATTGCCGAGCCGACCATGCCGCGATGTCCCGCGACCCATATGCGTCGTTTGCCGGTAAGATCGGCCGAATGATTGGTCATGAATCCTCCTCGGGGCATAATCAGCAGGATGATCGTTTCAACGCGATCGATCATCCTCCATTTGCGTTATGCTCGATCTGGCCTGCAAGGCTTGCGCTAGTTCAAGATCAAGCCGATCGACGCCGATCCTGCCCCAACATTTACGACCTTTGGACCCGGCGGATCTCATCGTCCTCAAAGCGCGATCTTATCTGAAATGCCTGCCATTTTTCGCGATTGCGCGCTAGATCCGGCCGCGCGCCTTCATCACGATGAGATCGCTGGCGACCATTTCCGATACGAGCTGCGCGAAACTGGTCGTGTGTTTCCAGCCGAGCTTCTTGAACGCTTTGGTCGGATCGCCGAGCAGGAGATCAACTTCGGTCGGGCGAAAATAGCGCGGATCGATCTCGATCAGTTGGCGCCCTGTCTTGACGTCGAAGCCTTTTTCATCGACGCCTTCGCCTTTCCATCCGATCACGACGCCGATTTCCGCGAAGGAACGTTCGACGAATTCGCGCACCGTATGGGCCTCGCCGGTCGCCAGAACATAATCATCCGGTTGCGGCTGTTGCAGAATGCGCCACATCCCCTCGACGTAGTCGCGCGCGTTGCCCCAGTCGCGTTTGGCGTCGAGATTGCCCAGGAACAGCTTGTCCTGAAATCGGAGGTGAATCGCTGCGACGGCGCGGGTGATCTTGCGGGTGACGAAAGTCTCCGCTCGCGTCGGCCCTTCGTGATTGAAAAGGATGCCGTTCGACGCATGCATTCCGTAGGCTTCGCGATAGTTCACCGTGATCCAATAGGCATAGAGCTTGGCGGCGGCGTAGGGCGAGCGCGGATAAAACGGCGTCGTCTCGCTTTGCGGGACGCCTTGCACCTTGCCATAAAGCTCCGAGGTCGAAGCTTGGTAAAATCGCGATTTCGCGCCGAGATTGAGGATGCGGATGGCTTCAAGGAGGCGAAGCGTTCCAAGCGCATCGGAATTGGCGGTATATTCCGGCGTCTCGAAACTCACCTGCACATGGCTTTGCGCGGCAAGATTGTAGATTTCATCCGGCTGCACTTCCTGGATGATGCGAATGAGATTCGTAGAATCGGTCAGGTCGCCATAATGCAGAAAGAAGCCGACGTCTTCCTCGTGCGGATCATGATAGAGATGATCGATGCGATCCGTGTTGATCAGCGACGACCGCCGTTTCACGCCATGCACAATATAATCTTTTGAGAGCAGGAGTTCGGCGAGAATAGCGCCATCCTGACCCGTGACGCCGGTAATTAATGCTACTTTTTTTGAAGTCATTCGCGGCAAAGACCTCTTAATCGGTTTCGGACCAGAGCGGATAAATCCGTGACTAATATAATGCTGGAGCCATATCAGAAAAGCCTGACGCTGGCCAGATCTACCCGCCGCTCAATTATAATCTGCGCAGTGCGGCCGCAGAGTTGAGCCTGTTCTGGCGGCGTTTGACTTGCCATTCCTCCAATTTAACAATGAGCCGCCGTTGTTTCGGCGCGCACATAAGCGTCATTCAACGCGGCGGCTTCGGCCTCACCCTGCGCTTCGCCAACCGCGACCGCCGTCATGTTGACGATGCCGCGCGATGTTGTTGAGGGCATCAGAATATGAGCTGGTTTGGCGGCCCCGATCAGGATTGGTCCGACGGGCAGGGCGTTCGCCATGATCATGGTCATAGTGTAGGCGATATTGGCGGCGTCGAGGTTGGGCATGACGAGAACATTCGCCTCGCCTTTCAATCGAGAAGAGGGCAGCACGCGGTCGCGGATCCCCTGCGACAGGGCGGTGTCGGCCTGCATCTCGCCGTCCACCTCAAGATCGGGCGCGCGCAGGCGCAGGATTTCCGTCGCGCGGCGCATTTTCAATGCGGAGGGGGCGTCGTCCGAGCCGAAATCCGAGTGCGATACGAGGGCGATCTTCGGCTCGAGGCCAAAGCGGCGGACATGGCGCGCGCACATCAGCGCCATTTCCGCGATCTCGAAATCGGCCGGGTCGACCCTGACGTGGGTGTCGGTGAGGAAAAATGCGCCCCTGTTGGTGATCATCAGGCTCATCGCCGAAAAATCCGTGGCGCCCGGAAGCAGCCCAATAATGTCGCGGATATAGGTCAGGCGGGATTTGAAGCGTCCGTCGAGGCCGCACAACATCGCGTCGGCGTCGCCACGCTTGACGGCGATCGCTGCAATCACCGTCGAATTGGTGCGCACGACCGTGCGCGCCGCGTCGGGCGTGACCCCGCGGCGGCCGGCCTGTTCGAGATAGGTCGCGACATATTCGCGATAGCGCGGATCGTCCTGCGGATTGATCAGTTCGAAATCGCGTCCCGGCCGCACCGACAGGCCAAAGCGCTCGAGACGCGCTTCAATGACTTCCGGGCGACCGACGAGGATCGGCTTTGCGATGCCTTCCTCAACGATGGTTTGCACCGCGCGCAGCACGCGCTCGTCCTCGCCTTCCGCATAAATGACGCGTTTGGGATTAGCTTTGGCGGCCTGCATCAAAGGCTTCATGATGAAGCCCGAGCGGAACACGAAACGCGACAGCGTCTCTTCATAAGCGGCAAAATCGACGATCGGCTTTTTCGCCACCCCGGTCGCCATCGCCGCGCGGGCGACGGCGGGCGCGATGCGCAAAATCAACCGCGGATCGAACGGGGATGGGATTAGGCTGTCTTTGCCGAACTGGCGCGACTGCCCGCCATAGGCCCTGGCGACGACGTCGGAGGGCGGTTCATGCGCCAATTCGGCGATGGCGCGGACTGCGGCGAGCTTCATCGCCTCATTGATGGTCGAGGCGGCGACATCGAGGGCGCCGCGAAAAATATAGGGAAAACAAAGAACGTTGTTGACCTGATTGGGATAGTCCGAGCGCCCGGTGCAGATCATCGCGTCTGGCCGCGCCAGAATTGCGGCTTCGGGCTCGATCTCCGGCGTCGGATTGGCGAGCGCCATGATCAGCGGCCGCTCTCCCATCTGTTGGATCATGGCGGGCGTCAGAACGCCGCCGGCCGAGAGGCCAAGGAAGATATCGGCGCCGCCCATTACGTCTGCCAACGCCCGCGCGTTGGTGTCGCGGGCGTAGATCTCCATGCGCTCGTTCATCAAGGCGGCGCGGCCCTTATACACAACGCCTTCGATATCGGAGACGAAGATATTTTCTGGCTTGGCGCCGAGTTCGACCAGAAAATCAAGGCAGGCTAGAGCGGCGGCTCCAGCCCCCGAGGCCACGATCTTGGCGTTCTGGAAAGACTTGCCGGAGAGCTCCATGGCGTTGAGGACTGCCGCGCCGACGATGATGGCGGTGCCGTGCTGATCATCGTGAAAGACCGGGATCGACATGCGCTCGCGCAGCTTGCGCTCGACCTCGAAACACTGCGGGGCCTTGATGTCCTCAAGATTGATGCCGCCGAAGGTCGGCTCCAGCGCCGCCACCATATCGACCAGACGATCGACGTCGGTTTCCGCGAGTTCGATGTCGAACACGTCGATGCCGGCGAATTTCTTGAACAGGACCGCCTTGCCCTCCATCACCGGTTTGGCGGCCAAGGGGCCAATATTGCCGAGTCCAAGCACGGCGGTGCCATTGGTCACGACCGCGACGAGGTTCTGGCGCGCGGTCAATTCGGCCGCCTCGCTGGGATCGGCGGCGATGGCGAGGCAGGCTGCGGCGACGCCGGGGGAATAGGCGAGCGCCAGATCATATTGCGTCGCGAGCGGTTTCGTCGCCTGAACCTCAAGCTTACCTGGCCGGGGCGAACGATGGTATTGCAATGCGCTCGACGCCAGATCCGAGGTGATTGAGCCCGGCATATTGGATTGCGCCATAGAACAATTTTCTCCTGGAGTTCGAAATGGCGAAGCTTCACGGGATACGCGCCCGCCGCCGCGAAGTCTATCCGGGGCGTTGCGTTGGCGATGCCAAGCGGCCCGCTTTCAATAAGCGCCGGAATCGTCAAATCCTTGCGCTTGTGCCAAAAGGTCTCTTTTTGCGCGAATATTCGGCCGGAAATCGGGTCATTGGCCGAGGCGAGGGACTGATGACGGCTGAAGGCGGGGGACGCATCAAGATTTTGCGAGACGCGGCAGGTCTGCGGGCGCAGGTCGCCGCGTGGCGCGCTTGCGGCGAAACCATCGCCCTGACGCCGACCATGGGCGCACTTCATGCAGGGCACGTCTCGCTGGTCGCTTTGGCGAAACAGCGGGCGCGCCGGGTGGTGATGTCGATTTTCGTCAATCCGACGCAATTTGCGGCGAATGAAGATTTTGGATCCTATCCGCGAACGTTCGACGCCGACGCCGCCAAATTTGAAGCGGCGGAGGGGGACGCAATTTTTGCGCCTCGCGTCGAGGAAATCTATCCGGAAGGATTCGCGACCAAATTGAACATCGGCGGACCGGCCATAGCCGGCCTTGAGGATCGCTTCAGGCTGGAGCATTTTACCGGCGTCGCGACAATCGTAGCAAAACTGCTCAACCAATGTCGCCCGGATGTCGCGATTTTCGGAGAGAAGGATTACCAACAGCTGCAAGTCATTCAGCGCATGGTCCGCGACCTCGATATTGACGCGAAAATCATGAGCGCCCCTACAATTCGCGAATCGGACGGCCTCGCTCTCTCCTCGCGCAATGTTTATTTGTCGCCCGAGGAGCGAAAAGCCGCGCCTCGCCTTTACGCCGCGCTCGCCCGCTGCGCCGCTGAGATTCGAGAGGGGCTATCGATCGAGGCTGGGCTGGAGACCGCGCGGGCCAGCGTCAAATCGGCCGGCTTCCTCATCGATTATATCGAGGCGCGCCATGCCGAAAGTTTGCGCCCCATATCGTCGCGCGACGATGGCCCGATCCGGCTCCTCGCCGCTGTGAAAATCGGCAAGACGCGGCTAATCGACAATATTGCGGTGTGAGGCCGGGTCTGGAGAAATTTTAAGAGATGAAGCTATGATTGATTCGCGTCGCGCTGGTTCGAACGAGGTCCCGATTGGCGCCGAGGCGCAGCGCATTGTCCGCGTCACCATCGGCGGCCTGGTTCAGGGCGTCGGCTATCGCGCCTGGACGGAGGACGAGGCGCAAAAGCGCGGCGTCCAGGGCTGGGTGCGCAATCGCTCGAATGGCGATGTGGAAGCGCTTTTCGCCGGTCCGGCGCAAGCCGTCGAGGCGCTGTGCGAACTCTGCTGGCGCGGGCCTCCGCTTGCGCGGGTGGAAAAAGTCGAAGTCGAACAAGCGGAAGCCGCCGCGCCGGCGGAGCAGGGCGCTGGGCCGGGATTTCGCCAGATCGCCACGATCTGACTTGGTCGGATCGTGCATTCAGACAAAGAGAGTTAGCGTCACATGGGTGTATTTCAACAGAAGTTCAGGAGCGGATCGATGCGGCGCATTTTATTGACTTTGGCCGGACTCGTTATGGCCAGTTTCTCGCTGGCCGGATGCGACAAATGCGGCGATCCGATCAAGTTCAACGCGCCGAGCCAGCCTAAATCTTGCTACGATACGCCGCATGACAAATGAAGGCGCGATCTTCGCGAATTGCCGAACAAGCTTCAACGGCGAAGACGGCCCTCCGTCGCGGCTTGGTCCGCTTTGTTTAGCCAAGTCCCCTCACTCGGGGGCTTTCTCTATCGGATCATATTGCTTCACGTCGAAGCCGAACAAATCGAACGAATGCTGCATATGCGGCGGCAAAGGCGCCGTGACATCGAGCGTTCCTCCGCGTGGATGCGGCAGGATGAGGCGGCGCGCAAGAAGATGCAGTTTGCGTTCGACCGCATCGGGAATGGCGCGCAACGGATCGTTGCGGCGCGGATCGTTCTTTGGCTTCAGGCCATATTTGGGATCGCCGATGATCGAATGGCCGATCGCCTCGGCATGAGCGCGTAATTGATGCGTGCGTCCGGTGATTGGCTTCATCGATAGCCACGCGAGACGGGCCGCCAATGTATCGACGGTGGTATAGTAAGTGACTGAATGGAGGGCGTCTTCGTCGCCGTGCTTCGCCACGCGCATCTTTTCCAATGTCGCGCGCGACTCAGCGCCATCGCGCCCGGATGGGCGGTTGTCCCCCATGCCTTCGCCCTTGGCGAGATAAAGCGAAATCCGTCCCTGCGCCGGTTTGGGCACGCCCTCGACCAGGGCCCAATAGACTTTCTGCGCCTGACGCGAGCGGAAAATAGCGCCAAGATCGGCGGCGATCCGCCGCGTTTTGGCGACCAGCAAAACGCCGGACGTATCGCGATCAAGGCGATGCACCAGGACCGGTCGATCGCCGCGCTCATTGGGCAGCGAGGCGAGCATGCCGTCGATATGCTGGGTCATTCCCGAGCCGCCCTGCACGGCGAGGCCGTATGGCTTGTTCAGCACGATGAGGTAGCCATCTTCGAACAGGATCATGTCGCGCAGCGCGCGCTGATCCTCATGCGAAATCTGCGGCGCGGCCGCCTCGACGGGCGCGTCAAGCTTCAGCGGCGGCACGCGCACGCTTTGACCTTGCGCCAGCCGGGTCGCGGTTTTCACGCGCGCGCCGTCAACGCGCACCTGTCCGGTGCGGACAATCTTGTTCAAATGCGACAGCGAGAGGGAGGGAATCCTCCGCTTGAACCAGCGATCAAGACGCATCCCCTCTTCATCTTCGCTAACTTGAAACGTTTCTACGCTCACGAGAGTGCCTTTGGAATGAATCCGCGCTTGAGCGCGAAGCTGAAGAGATTTTAGCACGATCCCGAAAAGTTCGAGACTTTTGGGACGAGATCGTGAAATAGGGCGCGCAAGCGACGTAAGTCAAAGCGATCATGCGGCAGCTCGGCGAAGAGCCCGAAGACCGGGGCGGCGGATAAGAGTCAAGATCCCGCTTGGAGCGCAGGCCGCCCAGCGTGCGCTCGATCACAGAGAAAGGGGCCGTCGCAACGTGAGCCTTGGGGCCGCAGAAAATGGGCGAGGGCGAAGCCGCCGCTCCGCGCAACCTAAGTTGACTCTCGATTTCGAAGACGACATGGTGATCGCGATGGTTCCTTTCGGGGATCAAAAGGGAACGCGGTGCGGCTTAACCGCCAATACCGCGGCTGCCCCCGCAACTGTAAGCGGTGGAAACGGCTGTGATCGCCGGCCATGATTGGGGCGCGCCGGTCGCGTGGCAGGCAGCCTTGTTGCGACCCGACCGCTTCCGCGGCGTTATCGCGTTAAGCGTGCCGTTGACGGCGCATCCGCCGGTGCCTCCAACCACTTTCATGCCTCAAAATGACGACGCTTTATTCTATTTCCTCTACTTCCAGAAGCCGGGTGTGGCTGAAGAGGAGCTCGAAAGGGATGTCCGCTTCACAATCCGCAATCTCCTCTTCTGGGCGTCGGGTGACGCAGGTCCCCGCAGCGGCAATAACGCTAATCCGAACCCGTTTGGTATGGTGCGCCGGACCGGTGGCTTGTTCGCCTCGCTGCCCAAGCCGCCTTCGCTGCCGATTTGGCTCACCGAAGCAGACGTGGATTTCTACGCAGGCGAGTTCGCCAAAACCGGCTTTCGCGGCGGTCTGAACTGGTACCGCAATTTCGACCGGAACTGGGAGCTTCTCTCATCGCTCAACGGAGCGAAAGTGACGGTTCCGGCCCTCTACGTTACCGGCGACCGCGATATCGTTCTCGACTTTCCGGGAATGAGGCAAGCGGTGGCCGATTTGTCACACGCTGTGCCGATGCTACGCAAGACGATGGTGCTTCCCGAGTGCGGGCACTGGACTCAGCAGGAAAGACCTGAGGAAGTTAATGCGGCCATGATCGATTTCTTGCGACGCCTTTAGGCGATGCGCTATGCCGGCCGCGTAGGATCCGATTCCGCTTAACGGCACCGGCGCAATGTAGTGCGTCTCGCTCCGGGTTCTGACCGCCGTCACCGCCGCTGCGTCGATCACGGTCAACGACTCGTAGAACGGCAACAACCATCGGTGCAGCGGCATCGGCGTCATCGCAGGAACGACAAATGCTCGAGCCGCCCCGTCCGGACCCTCTTTTCCTGGCTCGACTCTTCTGTCGTTAAAAGCTGAGGCTGCTTCGTTGAAGGGCGAGATCAATATGTTTGAGATTCCGCGTTGATGAGCTGACGAGCGCTCTCGAAGCGAAGCAAAATCGCTCCCAGCGATACGCAGTCCACGAGGCGCGTCGCAATCTCACGCACGCGCGTGATCACAACCATCCATTTTCTGCCGCAACAAAGGCGGGGGGTCGCAAAGAGCGGCGTCGGACTGAAGCTGACCGTCAGCCGGTTCGCGACATGCCGACAGCGGCCAATCTGCGCGGCGGGAAGCTGGTCGCAATGTCAACACCCCCCCCAGCGTTCTTCTACTTAGACGATCACGAGGCGCGCCGCTGTCGGTCGACCCTCCCGCTCTACGGGCAATTCGTCCTGCGAACTGTCTCGGACTCACCGTCGCTGTTTTCTCTATGCACTGTTTTTGACTCGCATCCCGCGTCCCCTCGCACCCCTAAGACGCCGCCTACTGTCCCCGTTGCGGCGCCAACGGCGCCTCCGACGACGGCGCCGACGGGGCCGGCGGCATCGCCTCCGTCGCGAGCTCCACGCTCCGCGCCTGGAATAGTGCCTTGGGCATATCCAAATGATGGCATGGCCACAGCGATGCCGACGACAAGAATTGTTTGCTTGATGGACATAGTTGATCTCCGTTAGCTTTCCACGATTTCGTCAGACGGTGGTGAAGTCGGGATCTATTGTCGAAGTTCCGGGTCGTCGGCATTTTAATTTTACAGCGTAGACTCGCGGGTCGTTGCTGAAGTTCGAGCGGTTGTTCTTTCTTCGCACCTGTGAGAAACCAAAAGCTTGAGATTACCGTTCCAGGTGCAACGCTGGCGCTGGAAGCGTTCTTTATACAAGCACCAAAGAATCTTGCGGGGTCCACCGGACGGCAACGGTCGCCCCCAATTTCATTTATGTGCCGTCTCTTAAGCTCCGCGTCTCAGCCCGAGCGGAACCATTAGTTCGAAGATCGGTTCTCAGCATGCGGGACGAGTTCGGTTCCTTGGAGAAGAAATCAATGCGTTCCATGATCATCGGCCTCGTAGCAGCTGCAGCTTTATCATCGGCTGCTTTTGCTCAAAGTTTGACGCCGGCCGCGATTGCGACTTATGCGAACGTCTCGGACGACGCGGTGCTGAGCTATAATTTGGTCGGTCTTCACGTCCAGGATATCGCAGACCACACAGTTGGCGAGATTAAAGACGTGGTGCTCGAGAAGGGTCAGCTCGTCGGCTACATCGTGTGGGTCGGCGGGAGCGTTGGTCTTGGTGATCGATATGTCTTGGTGGAGGCTGCTTCGGTTGGGTTAACCTGGGAAGACGCCGACCATAAATGGAAAGCCGTTATCAACGCCAGCAAAGATGATCTCGCCGCGGCGCCGGAGTTCAAATATCAGGGAAAATTCAAGCACTGAGGCGATGCAAATTGTCGATCAGACCGCTTGCGTGTTCGACCGACCCGTCAAGCCGAGTGTTCCATTCCTCTGGCGTCGTCAGCAAAGCCGGCATGGGCCCAGCGTGAAGTGAATCGGGCGGACGGCGTCATTTGATTTGGAAACAAAAACAGGCGATGCCCGCGCGTTTCGCCATTCCGTTCGCCGGTCGATAGCCGCCACGTTCAATCAGGCTCGCCGTAGCGCACCGATAATTCCGCCGGTCACAGCGGCTCGACCTCAGGTGTAAACACGTAGCCGACCCCACGCTCGGTCTGGATGACTCGCGGCGCGCTTGGAGTGGACTCCAGCTTGCGTCTTAACCGCGAGATCTGCACATCGATGCTTCGGTCGAACACATCAAAATGCATGCGGGTCGCTTTCAAAAGATGCTCGCGTGACAGAGGCTGCCGGGGTGCGTCGAGGAACGCAACCAACAGGGCATACTCGCGGTTCGTCAGCGAGATCGGAACTTCATCGGGGTCGGTCAGGCGGCGCGCGCGCCGATCGAGCTGCCAGCCGCAGAACCGACAGCGGCCGTGCCTGTGATCGAGACGATGCGCCGCGGTTGCGATGCCGCGTCGTCGCAATACGGCGCGGATGCGGGCTAGAAGTTCGCGAAGGCCGAATGGTTTGTTGAGGTAGTCGTCGGCGCCCAGTTCCAAGCCAATTATCCGATCAGCATCATCGCATTTTTGGCCGGACACAATGATCACGGGGACATCGGAGCGCGACCGGATCTCTCGCAGCAGGTCAAGCCCGTCTTCTTGGCCCAGTGGCAAATCAAGAACTACTAGACTGGGTTCGCCTTTCGCGAAATGGCGAGCCATTTCCCGTTGTCCCGAAGCCGAAAGGGCGCACATGCCATTTTCTTCGAGGAAGTTGATGATCATGCTTCGCAGAGCTATGTCATCGTCGACGACGAGGATGCGTCTCGACGGGCTGTTTTTGTCCTTCATGCCTATTATGCCTTCTTTGAAACCTCGGCACGCATTGGTGCTTTGGTAAAAAATATCTCCATGCATGTGGAAAGGCGTTAGTCAGCGCCACTTCGCTATTTTTGATCGCTAACAAGCTGCTTGGCGGCCGAGCGCAATACATCAGCAAAGGCATCGACGGCCGGATCGGAAGGTCCCGCGCGACGATCGACCACATAATCGAGCGTGCCAAGACGGGGTAGGCCGGCGTCAGGGGGAATTTCTACAAATCCGGGCGGAAGGAAATTGCGCCCAAGCGCCGTCACGCCAAGGCCAGCTTCTGTCGCTGCGAGAATGCCGAGAAGATTTGCGCATTGCGCTACGACGGTCCATTGACGACGTGCGGCAAGCAGCGCCGCTTCGATTACATCGCGCGTCTCGCTTGGCCGCTGGTATGCAACGAGCGGCACCGGCTCATTCGCCTTTCCAAGCGCCCAAGATTGGCCGATCCAGACCAGCGGCTCCCGCCATAGCAGCTCGCCCTTCCTTCGCCCCGAGTGACATTTCCCAAGGATGATGTCGACTTCGTTCGACTCAAGGCAGTTGAAGAGATAGTCGTTCCGGCCCGTAAGAAAGCGCATTTCGAATCGTGGGTGCTCTCTTCGGAAGATGCCCAACACTCCAGAGAGCTTGGTCGTTGCAAATTCGTCAGCGATGCCCACCCTCAGAATGCCTTCCACAGGCGGAACGCCGAGCCGACGGCGCGCATCATCGGCCATGGCGAGAATGGACCGCACATAAACCAGCATTGCTGCGCCGTTAGGAGTCAACTCCACACGCCGCGTCGTTCGCCGGACGAGAAGCCGACCTGCGCGTCTTTCAAATCGCGCAACCTGTTGACTGACAGAAGATTGAGGAGTTCCAAGAATCCTACCAGCGCGCGTAAAACTTCCGGTATCTGCGACGGCTTCGAACGCCCTCAGCTGCTCCGTCTCAATGATGTCTTCTTGGTCCATTTCGAATTGCTCGCCTGTGGCTCTTGGCCCGTTTTAGCATGGAGGAGCCAGCCGACTTGGCTCTCGTGACGCTATGTGCAGTAGCTTATCGTTCTCACCAAATCAACAATACGTAAGAACAGATTGGCGTACATTTATCCGGATTATGAATAAATAAAGCAGTAATTTTGGTGTACTTAGGATAAATGCGATAATCACCTCTTTGTCAGTTGAATAATTGATCTAGCTGTATAGCTTATCGCGAGTTAGCGCAGCTAAATCCAAGCATTAGGCCCGAGTTTGATTGATCGATGACTTGGGTGCGCGCATTACAACAGACGGTGAGATGACCGCATGAAAGTTCTCCTCGCTTCCATCCCCGCAGTGGGCCATCTCAATCCCGTACTCGGGATCGGGCGCATTCTGATCGATGCCGGCCATGAAGTCGCTTGCCTATCGGGCGGCTTTCTCCGCGACCGCATCGAAAGCATTGGGGCGAAATTCCACGCCCTTCCCGCGGCGGCGGATTTGGATCCAGATCCAATGAAGCAATTTCCTGAAGCCAAAACCATTTCCCCCGGGCTGCAACTGTTGCGCTTCGCCTTGGAGCGGGTGTTTATCGACCGGATGCCGGGGCAGTTGGAAGGTCTGCGGCAGGTTCTGCGAGACTTCCCGGCCGACGTCATTATTGGCGACCAGCTCATGCTCGGCACATTTCCGATGCTCCTTGGTCCGCGGTCGAAACGTCCGGCCATTGTTCTGTTGGGCACTTCATATCTGATCTGGCGTCGCGATGACGGAGCTCCGAACGAGGCCGGCATCCCGCCTGCGAGCAATGAGGCGCAGCGCGAGGAGTACGCCGCCCTCTTCAAGGAAAGCGAAGCGGCTGTCTTTGGGCCTGCAGGCCGTCATCTCAACAACCTTTTGGCCGCCTTGGGGGTCGGGCCGGTTTCGATGAATCTTTACGACGCCATCGTCTCACTTCCCGACGCCTATCTGCAGCTGACGGTTCCAAGCTTTGAATTGCCGCGGCGCAACCTCCCGGCCAACGTGCATTTTGTCGGCCCGCTGCCAATCGTCCCCAATCAAGCTCCCCTCCCGCCCTGGGCGCATGAATTGGACGGCTCCCGCAGGGTCGTCCTTTTAACCCAGGGTACTTTGACCACTTACAATTTCAACGAATTGGTCGTCCCCACTTTGGCCGCGCTCGCCGACGAGCCCGACGTGCTGGTGATGGTCACCGCGAGGGGACGGTCGATCGACGCCATTCCAGGTCCGATCCCGAGCAATGCGCGCCTGGCGAGCTATTTGCCGTTTGAGTGGGCGCTCTCTAAAGCCGACGCATTTGTCACCAACGGCGGTTATGGCAGCGTCAACCAGGCTTTGAGCTTTGGCGTTCCAATCGTCGCGGCCGGAGCTCTGGCGGACAGGGGCGACGTGAACGTCCGCGTCGCCTGGTCCGGCGTCGGCGTTAATCTCGCGACCAATGCGCCGACGTCGGAGGCGCTGCGTTTGGCGATCCGGGATGTGCTGGACAAGCCGAATTATCGTTCGCGCGCGACGGAGATGGCCAAAGAGTTTAGCCGCATCGACACGCGGTCCGAAATACTCCGGATTCTCGAACAGGTCTCGCAGGCTTCAGAGAAAGAGAGAGGCCTGCGCATCGCCTGACAATTCAGAATCTTCCCTACATTGGTCCGAAGTTCGCCGGGGTCGTCAGGAACTCTGCTCGAGCGCCGGTCCGATCGTGTTCTGCTCCACTTTCTCAACGAAGGAACTATAATGAATCCGAAAATTCGGCTGTTATTGACGGCGCTGTCTGTTGCCACATCGTTGCCCAGCGTTGCTTACGCGCAGTCCACAACTGCCCTGCTATATAAGAAAACAGTCCTCGTTTCCGACACCAAGGGAAGCGGCCTCACCCAAGACCCCGTCATGGTCAATCCTTGGGGCATGGCCTTCCAGCCCGACGGCGCGTTCTGGATCAACGATAGCAACTCCGGCGTGGCCACTCTCTATGACGGCAACGGGACCAAGGTGCAAAAAACCTTCACTATCCCGAACCCCATCAATGCGAGCCTGAAGTCCCAGCCGACCGGCTTGGGCTGGAATCCCACTCCCGGCTTCCTCGTTCCGGGCACGAACTTGACCGCCCTCTTATAATGGGAACGTTTCAAGGCTCCATCACAGCCTGGGCCCCGAATCTGCCGGTTGCGCCAACCGTCGCCGTCACGGCCGTCGATAATTCGAAGGCCGGCGCGGTCTACACCAGCATCGAACTTGGCGAGAACGACAAAGGCGCCTTCATTTACGCCGCCAATGTTCATACCGGCAAAATCGACGTCTTCGACTCCACCTTTAAGCCGGCTAACGCCGAGCTGACGGGCACGTTCGCCGATCCGCAGATCCCCGCGGGCTTCACGCCCTTCGGAATCCACAATATCCAGGGCAATCTCGCGGTGACCTATGCCAAACAGAACGCCTCGAAGAGCTTCATAACCGCGGGCGCAGGCGTCGGCTTCGTCGACCTGTTCGACACTGAGGGCAACCTCTTACAGCGCCTCGCCGCCGGCGGCTCGCTCAACGTGCCTTGGGGAGTCGCCCTCGCGCCAATTGGCTTCGGCGGCGCCGGCGGCGAAATTCTCGTCGCCAATTTCGGCGATGGCCATATCAACGCTTTTGACGGAAAAGGCGGCGTCCAAATGCTGCTGAACCAGAGCGGACAGCCAATCGCCGCCCCCGGCCTGTGGGAGATCAGGTTCGGCGGCGGGACTGACTCGAGCCCACTCGCACTGTTCATCACGGCCGGCATCGACGGAGGCGCGCACGGCCAATTCAGCATGCTGTCGCCGGCACTGCCGGCAGCCCCCGCCAATTGATCGACAAACGGTCGGGGTAAAGCCCCGACCATTTTGACGGATGCAGGTAAGTCAGGCCGCCTCGCGAGGCCTAGGCCGTTGTGACGAATTCGGCGTTTGGGGGATTCTCGCGAGGATCTTTCCATGATTCAAGGCTGATTTTTGGAGATCAGCCTTGATGATTCGGGATGTCGATGCGCTGCGAGACGATCAATGGGAGCGGCTTTGTGATCTTGTGCCAGGCGGAAGAGCCGGCCAGCGCGGGCCGCGCTGCGACAATCGACGCTTCGTCGACGCGCTGTTATGGATGGCCCGCTCGGGCGGCCGCTGGCGCGATCTGCCCGAACGCTTCGGCGACCATCAGGCGGTGAAACGCCGCTACTATCGCTGGATCGAGCGCGGCGCCTTGGACGGATTTCTTGAGGCATTCACCGCCGAGGCCGATCTCGAATGGCTGATGATCGACTCAACAATCGTGCGCGCCCATCAGCACGCGGCCGGCGCAAGGATCGCCAAAGGGGGGCGGATGCCCAAGGCCTGGGCCGCTCTCGCGGTGGTTTGAGCACCAAAATCCACGCCGCGACAGACGCACTCGGCAACCCCGTTCGGCTCCTTCTCGGACCTGGGCAGCGCAACGACATCACAAAAGCGCACGCCCTGATCGAAGGCTTTGCGGCCGATGCGATCATCGCCGATAAAGGTTATGACGCCAATCACTTGCGCAAGGCTGTTCTTATGCGTGAGGCTGAGCCGGTGATCCCATCAAAATCCAATCGCCGCGCGCCGCTCCCCTACGACAAGGCGCTCTACAAGGAGCGCAATCTCGTCGAGCGTTTCTTCAATAAACTGAAGCAGTTCCGGCGCGTCGCAACCCGATACGACAAGCTCCTCGCAAACTACCGAGGCTTCGTATTGCTCGCCGCTATTGCTATCATGCTCAGGTAATTCGTCACTACTGCCTAGCTTATAACTCCTTTTTTGGACGGGATGCTTGGGCGCTCCAAGTCAAGGCTTTCCTCCTCGTCCCTGCGCTGCCGACAGTCCGGCACTCGCACTCGCTGCTCGGCGCCATCGCGTCGGAGAGGATCGCTGGCATCAGCCGCAGATTGCCCACCTGTCCCGCTGGAACTTGAACAGCCGCCCCTGACAGTGGGTCATTGAATATAAATTTCACACACGCGGATTTGAAAGGCCTTTTGAGCACAGGTCAAAAAATGAACAAGCTTCGGCTTCTTACGTCCGGGCGAGCGTTTCCCGAACGTCCTCGTTCGGGCCATGACTCAGACCGCGAAAACGAGAACGGAGCACTCAATGAAACTTGCCGTAGCTTTATCAGCGGCGATGCTCGCGATAGCGCCCGCTATTGCCCTAGCCCAAGATGGTTCGGCCGCCGCTCCAGGCGATACGGGCGCAGCCGCGGCCTCGGCGAAAACCGCCGCGCCGAAAGGCAAAAGTAAAAAGGCTGCGAAGACGGCCAACGCGGCCCATGCCAAAAAGGACGCTCATCCAGCAAAACCATCCAGTGACTCCAGTCCCGCTCCGGATGCTGGGAATGAATAAGCGTTAAAGCCTGATCGCCGCGCTACCGCAGTCCGAGTGGTAGCGCGGTTAAAGACTCTCAACGACAACGGTCGTCTTCCCTCAGAACCGCTAAAGCCCCGCTGCCAGCAATGTCCGCGCACCGCGCGGGCGGCGTGGAAAATTAAAGGTTGGCGACGCGGCGACTTTCATCCGAAACGCCAGAAACCTCCTCGATGATGCGGAGAATTTCGGAACGCGTGTCGATCGCTCTAAACTCTTTGCCTATGGCCGACGCTCGCGCCCTGTAGTCAGGCTTATCCAGCACATCCCGGATCGCCCCGCGCAGCGCCTGCGGCGTCGCCTCATTGGTCTTGAGATCTATGCCAACGCCGGACCACGCCACGCGTGCGTTCACGTCCGCTTTGTCTTCCGTCAATCCCGCGGCGACAAGGGGAACGCCAAAGCTCAAAGCCTGGTTGACGCTGCCGTACCCACCATTAGTGACAAACGCATCGACCTTGGGCAGCAGCCACTCGAACGGCAAATAGCTGGCCAAGCGTGCGTTGCTGGGGATGGGACCGGAAATGGAGTCGATGGGACGGCCGCCAGCGGTGACGACCACGAGCACATCGGGCTCATTCGCGAGCGCCGTCAGCGTCGGCGCAACCAGCTGGTCGAAATCGAAATTGGACAACGTTCCTTGGGTCGCCAAGACAACCTTGCGCGAGCCATCCAACTCATTCGCCCAGGAGGGAACCGGGGCTTGATTTGGGATGATCGGAAGCGCCCCCACGAAGTGCACCGAGGTCGGCAAGTCCCGGCGCGGAAATTCAAAGCTCGGAACCGTCAGTTGTAGATAAGCATCCGGAGATTCTATCATGGCGTCGAGCAAATCCATCGAGAGCGGCTCAACGCCCAAGCCAGTAAGGCAGGCATTCAGATAGCGCCTGACAGGCTCATCGAGGACCGTGTCGCGCTTTCTGGAGAGGGCGGCATATTCCTCGCGCCGCGCATCGCTAATCGCGGGCGGCAAGCCAGCAAAAAGCGGCGCGCCGTCATCACGGCGCAAATGCAAAAATGATGTGCCGCAAATAACAATGGAGGGACGTTTCGAGCGCGGTATTTGCAGCGTCGGGAGGATTCCAAGAAACAGATTATCGCCGATGATGACGTCGGCCGGGAACTCCTGCAGAACCTTCCGCAAGCCGTCATTCTGCGCCGGAATTGCGTCGACATACACGCGCTCCAAGGCGAAGCGCAATCGCTCCGGCCCCGGAGGGATCTTTTTCCATTCCGGAAACAACGCATCCCGATTGCTCAAATCAAGGTCGGCGGCCGCCGGAAAAGCGCGAAATGCCGCGCCTATTGCTTGAATGCGGTCGCGCATAACGCTTGCGGACAGGCCCAAGACCTCATGGCCATCGTCAATTAATGTGCGTCCGATGGCGAGCAGCGGATTGAGGTGACCCATCAAGGGCGTCGAGGCGATAAGAACTTTCATGCGGTCCTGTTCACTCTGACTGTTGAAAACGCGGAGCCAAGGCCTGGCCCTCTCATCTGGAGTGCGGCATATATTTGGCTGAATCAGAGAAGGGTAGTCGGGAGCGATTGCGCCTTTGCTACGGATCGGCGCGAAGCGGTTACGGATGCAATGGAGACCGCGGCTGCCGCCATTTTTTGAAAACCCTTTGGAATCAACGGTAATCGCTTGCGACATATGCGACATGAAAAAGCCGCCCAGATGGCGGCTAATTCGTCTAAGTCATTGATTTTATTTGGAGGCCTCGCCCGGAATACGCATTAACTGATAAATCAATGACTTACCAAAAGTGGGACTCGGTTTTTGTCCTAAACTCTCCCGAGTGAACCTTCCCTAAAGTGTCCCACTTTTTTCTGTCTTCCGGACGATCAGATGCATCGCATCGCCAGCCACCTGCTTCTGGCGCGCCTTCTTCGTGTAATGGGCCGCCATATCAGGATCGCTCCAGCCGAAGATGGCCATCAACTGCTTTTCCGTCGCGCCGTTCTCTGCGGCGATACAGGCTCCGGCCTTGCGCAATCCGTGTGCCGAGCAATGCTTGAGGCCTGCCGCATTACACCATTTCCGCATGCGGTTGCCGAAACCGGCGGCCGAGAAAGGCTTGCCGTATTCGTTTACCAAGAATGTAAGGTTCCCGCTCGGCCCCTGCTTAATCGAGGCTTGAAGCTCGGGGAGGACGGGAAGGTCTAGAATGACAGGTTTCCTGTTGCGGTTCTTGTTCTGCGTGAAGTGAATCCAGAGCGTAGGGAGGCCCGTTTCCTGGTCGATCTCCTCCCGCACGTGCTGCCGACCGAAGGCAATGACGTCTGATTTCCTCTGGCCGGTGAACATGAGGAGGGCGAGCGCCAGGCGCGCCGTTGACCCGACGCGGTGAGTAGCTTCGAACCGCTCGACTTCCTCCAGTGTCCATGTATGGAAGCCCTGCGAGCCCGTTCTAAAGGCGGGTACGTCGCGCGCCGGGTTGGCCGGCATCGGATAGGCGCGCATAATATCTTCGTCGCCAAGCGCCCATTTGAAGACGCTTCGCAGCGCCTTGAGCCTGCTATTTGCGGCCTCCGGAGCATCAATCTTACGGTCTCGAAGGATCTTTACAAATTTAGGGCCAAACTCCTTGATGGGGCAGTCGCCGAACATCAGTTCATCACCGGGCGCTATTTTCTCATCCCAGCAATTGTTCAGCACTCGCCGGCGAACTGTCCGAGTATCGATATCAAGGCGCCTGAATTCTGCGCACTGCTCGAAATAGGCCTCACATAGCCATCGAAGAGATCCGGTTTTCGCACGAACAATCGGCGCAGGGACGGCCTTCGGCTGATATTGGATGCCTTTGAGCGCCAGGCCGTAGGCTTCCCAGAACTCCGGCGTGCCTTTCTCGGGGCGAATCCTAATCTTTTTCTGGCCCGGCGCCCGGACGTAGGTTCTAAGGTTTCCGAACCGATCAGTATCCTCAACGAGGTACTTAGGCTTAACCCAAGGCATTCCCGCCACCATGATCATAGCCTGGCCCGTCCCCACGGACTTTCTGGCTCTTCATCATGCATTGAGACAACGCCGGGTTGCAAATTCGCGGGGGGCGTATGCGGAACGCGACGGAAGGCGGTCGCTACTTCGTCGGCGTCCCAAACCGTACGTCCTGCAAACTTCCGAGGAAATGGCATTTTCCCTTCGCGGACCAAGCGCTCGAACAGGCTCGGGCTCAGTCCGACATAAGCCGCCGCTTCCTCGAGGCTTAGGCCGACAGGATCGCGAGGACAACGGATTGATGCGCGGGCGCGGCTCATGGTTCAGGCTTGGCCTTTCTCGTTGGCTGGCTTACTCGCCTGAAGGGCGGCGCGTGCATCTCGAGCCTTCATGGCAAGTTCGAACATCGGGCCGTAATGGTCCGCATATTCGCCACCAAAAATCGCTTCGGCCTCGCTGAGCGCATCCTCGTATGTCTCCAGCGCCTCCCGCATCAACGCCAGCTCGGCGTCTTTGGCGGCGATGGTTTCGCGAAGACGCGTGACCTCTGACAGTGTGGCGGAGTAAATTGCGTCGTAGCTCATTCGCCCAGCTCCAATTTCCTGATCTCAGCAGCGATCTTGTACGCCGTGACCATCCGCGTATCTGATGCGATCGAACTCGCGATGCTGTGGCAGTTGTCCCGATGTACCGCGTCGGCAATTTGCGCAGCCTTCTCGCGCACCGCCTCAAGCGTGCTCTGGCGGATGGCGGCGAGTTCGGGTTCGATGATGGACATGGCGACCTCAGCGGCCAGTATGTGCGGCCCGCGAAGATCTTCGGAGTTGGTCAGCCAAGATCCTCTGGCTTCATGAATCGCCATCGCAATGCGCTCGCGTAAATCATCCATTGGGGTTGTCCTCGTCTTTGGATGTGAGCCAGCCACACCTCCAATCATCATGCGCTATCGTTCCCCGATATGGGTTTGTGGTTATGGCAAGACCATCTAGGTGCGCGTCGTAGCCTTCGCGCCATTCGTCGCTCATGGCTTGCTCTCTCCATCGACCGGCGCGGCGAATGGGTCGATACTGCCGCGTCTCCAGTGCTCCGCCGTATGCCATGCGGGATAGCGCGCCGATGAATAGGCAGGCGCCTTGCCGAAGATGTCTTCCATCGTCGAGCTTCGGCCCTGATAGCAATCGTTCACCGAGTCCTGAAGATGCGCGAGCCGGATGACTTCGCTCAGCCTATCCCGCTCGGCAATGACCTTGTCGTATTCCGCCTTCAACACATCCCAATGAAGCTTCAGGTCTTTGTTGGCGAAGAGGACCGCATCCCGCTCGGCCTCGGCCTTCTCGGCGAGCTCGCGCACAGCGGCGTAATGCTCCGCGATAAGCCGTGCGGGCAGAACATACCTGTCCCAGTACATTCCCTCGTCGTCATTGTGGCCGAGACGGCGCGCGATCATTCGGGCAACCCGTTCAACTTCGTCGACCGCCACCGGCTCGCGCTCGGCTGCAATGTTGATGTTGGCTGCTGTGAGCGCAGCCTTGAGGCTGTCGCTAGTATTTCCATCACATTCCCAAAACGCGTTTTCCATCGCCTCCACCGCGTCCGGAGCCGCTTGCGCATCTTCGATGATCTTGATCGCTTTAAGATTGGCCGCTGTGAGCGCGGCTTGCATGGCCTTAGGGTGGTCGTTCATATAGAATGACGGGTTAACGCTGTCGTAGCCCTCCACTGCCGCTTCGACCGCATCGGAAGCCGCGCAGGCGGTTGAGATGATGGCATTGAGGCCATTGAAGCGCTTGGCTAAAACGTCACGCTCCTTTTCCACGGCGACGAGACGTGCGTTTAGACGCGCGTTTTCCTGATCAAGGCCATCCACTCTATTCTTGAGCCCTGCGATCTCTGCTTCGTAGGCGCTGTCGCTGCGCATGGGGCTGGTGGGGGTGGGGGTGTGCTCGGTCATTGCTTCCACCATTTGATTGCATCCATCTTTCCGGTGAGCACGGCCCAAGCCAGTCGGATGCGCATCCAGGGCGTATCGCATCTGTAGTTGATCGGGCGCGCCGGCACATATTGCCCGTCTATGCAGGCATGGACTTGGTTGAGTGACTTCGCCAAATCTTCAGCCTTGTAAGCGCTCATATCCATCGTTCCTTTCGGGCTTGATCTCGGGCGGCGGTCATCGACGCTGCGCTTCATCGCGGGCTTCATTCAGTTCGGCCATTGCCGCAGTTGATCCGCCACGGTCAGGATGGAGCTTTTGCGCTAGACGGCGATAGGCCTGGCCTGCCCCCATGGGGTGATCCAGTTTGAATGTTAGTGCATTGTCGGCCCTGGCGCTATTGCTGGCGTGGCGGGCGAAGCTGGTCCGGATTGCGAAGCCGGCCATTGCAGGGTCTCCGGGGCTGGCGGCTTGTAGCCCAGCGATGAGTGCGGGCGCACGGTGTTGTAGTGGCGTCGCCATCGCTCAATGACGACCTTCGCCTCCTTGAGAGTGTAGAAGATTTCACCATTCAAAAGCTCGTCGCGCAGCTTCGAGTTGAAGCTCTCGCAATAGCCGTTCTCCCAGGGACTGCCCGGCATGATGTAGGCGGTCTTCGCGCCGACGGCGGCAATCCAGTCACGCAACGCCTTGGCGATGAACTCCGGGCCGTTGTCGGAACGAATGTGGATCGGAACCCCTCGCAAGATGAAGAGGTCCGAGAGAACGTCGATGACGTCCGCTGCCTTCAGCTGCCGGTTAATCCTGATCGCGATGCATTCGCGGGTAAATTCGTCGATGATATTCAGCATGCGATATTTCCTGCCATCATGAGTGCGGTCCTCGACGAAGTCATAGGACCAGACGTGGTTGGGGCATTGCGGGCGCAGCCGGACGCACGAGCCGTCATTGAGCCAGAGACGCCCGCGCTTGGGTTGTCTGGCCGGAACTTTCAGCCCCTCGCGTCGCCAGATCCGCTCGACCCGTTTGACGTTGACCTTCCAGCCTCGCTCCCACAACATCGCCGTGATGCGGCGGTAGCCATAGCGGCCGTACTGGATGGCGAGCGCCGTGATGTCGGCGATCAATGCCGCTTCGTCATCGGGCTTGGTCGGAACCTTGCGCTGCGTGGAGCGATGCTGACCGAGAACCCGGCAAGCGAACCGCTCGGAAACGCCATGTTCGGCGATCACATGCTCCACGCAGGCGCGACGACGCGCGGAGCTCAGAAGTTTCCCGAGGCAGCCTCTTTCAGGATCAGCTTCTCAAGCGTCAAATCGGACACCGCTCGACGGAGCCGCGTATTCTCCGCCTCCAGCTCCTTCAGCCGCTTCACCTGATCGCCCTTCAGGCCGCCGTATTCCGACCGCCATCGATAGTATGTAACTTCCGTCACCCCTATCGAGCGGATCGCCTCCGCGACCGGTCGCCCTTGCGCGCTAAGCACTTCGACTTGCCGTAGCTTCGCGACGATCTCTTCCGCCTTGTGTCTTTTCCTCGGCATTGCGCAGTCCTCCATCAGGCTCATAAGCCCATACTTCACGGAGGATCACTTTTCAGGGGGCAGACCAGGCCCCGTCCACTTCATTGGAGGTGGCGTTGCGCTCAACGCCGAGAACTTCCCACCAAGGGCGCTTGCCGCCGGGCGCGGGCAGGGCGATAAACCCCTTCATGGTCGCGCGGACCACGGCCAGGGTTCCATGTCGCAGTTCCGTCCGCCGCGCTTCAATCACGTGATGGATCGCCTGAAGGTTCGCCGCCGGCGTCGAGTAGCGATCGACCGGAATGCAGATCTGTGTGTTTTCCCAAGTGAACCAAACAGCTACGCCGGGGTCGTCCGGCTTCTCGCGGCCCAGCGACACGTTCGAGGAAAGAATGATGTTCGCGACTGGCTTGCCGCTGCTTTTGCCGAAAGCCGTGAGACTCGTCTCGACGTTCTCCAAGGCGCCAGCGAGCGTCGTCTTAAACTGGCCAGTCTCGCGCCTTATCGTGCGCGGGAATCCATCGGGCCACGAAAGCGGGAATGCGGTGGTCACGACGCGCTCTCCTTTGCCGCGAGATGGCGGGAGACGGTTTTCTTGCCAAACCTGCCCGCAATATCTCTGATTCCATCTCGGCGGCCGACATGGGCGAATTTTCCGTCTCGGGCGGCTCTCGACATATTTTCGGTACCGGTAACTGCATCAAGATTGGTGATGCGGTTCACCGCCTTTCCCGCAACTCCATGGTCAACTTGATGTCCTTCAGGTAGTGGCCCATGAACAGACACCCAGACGATGCGATGCACCATAAAGTGCATTTGCTTTCCACCGACACTGACGCATGCGCGAAGATATCCCTTCTTCGTCAAGCATCCGATCGGTTTATCTGGATTGTTGGATTTAGGCGCGTATACATGCCCGGCTTCCGCATCCACACGCAGGCGTCCGCATTCGATCAGAGCAATGATCGCGAGATCACCGTGCATTCGGCATCTCCCTGATCATGAGGTACTCTGGAATCGGGGCCTTCTTCGCCATCTGCTTCATGAAGAAGGCCACACCAGCGGCCTTGCATTGATCTCGAAGGCTTTCGGCCCAAGCTTCTTGCATTGGCCGCGCTCCGGGGCCGCTCTCGCCGCCGCAGATGACCCAATCGAGCCCGCAGCTGCGGAAGCCGATCCCAGCTTTTTTTGAGAGGGCGTTAAATGTGAATCCGGTTGTCTCTCGGATCTTGAACAGATCGATCGGTCCTAACAACGGCTCGGCCGACACAAAGCGCACGGCGGAGGGCGTTGCCAGCAAATCAGGAATGCGCGCGTCGGCGGTTTCCTGATTCTCGGCAGACACGCCAAGCCAAATATGCGCGAACATCACTTCAAACTTGGCAGCGATCGGATCAAAGATCTGGTGACCGAACTGCGGATGCGTCCAAAGCAGCCATCGACCTGAAGCTTTAAGTTCCGCAAAATATGAGCGCATTCGCGCGCTGCGTTTCGTCAACACCTGAAACGTATGCTGCGGACAAAGCGCCATCACGGCGAACATGGGGTCTATCCATTCGTCCGTCACAAAGTCAGCGAACAGATCGGTCATTGAGCAGACGAAAATCATTCGGGACCGCCTCCAGCGCGTCGGCGCGAGCAGCATCTTCTCGTCGAGGAAAAGGCTAACATCGCGTCGTGTATCGCCGAATGTGTTTCCGTGCAGGCGCCCGGGCTTAAATTCAAAGCCTGTCCCAAGCCGAATATTCATCCTCTCCGCATAGCAATTCCGGCAACCTTCGCTGACGTGCTCGCAATGCCAGCCGAAACGCGGGCCTTCGTGCGTCGCCGCCATCGCGCGGATAGGTGACCAGCTCGCATCGGTCCATTCTATCTTGCTATGCTCGCCCATCACATGTTCCCCGCGATCTGCTCCGTCATCTCTCTGCGGAGGCGCCCTGCAATCATCATGGCGTAATAGTCGGTCTCGCCGGATGAACAGAGCGAGAAAGCAAATGCCGTTTGGTCGCCTTCAATGGACCGCAGATTCCAGTCGTCGCTCATCTCTTGCAGCAACCATCCGGGCTTGCGCGCGGGGAACAGCACGTCCTTGATCCGGTCTTCCGGTCGCACTGGCGCCGGATAGGCCTGCGAAATGGAGTCGAAAATCACCCCATCATAGCGCAGCGCTAGCGAGCCCTTTTCGACGTAGGCGTGAATTTGATCGAGGGATAGTTTGGCGAAGATCATCATCATACCCAAAATTGGAGCCCGGTAGATTTCTCAAAGGCGACACGGCTGATATCGATTTTGTTTTTCGAGAACAGGTCTTTGACCGCACGATCATAATCGCGCTCTCGCTGGATCAGTATTTTCGCAGCAAGCGAGAACGATCGATTGGAGGCCAGATCGGCATCGAGGGCGTTTGGAACTCTGTGCCGTTGCCGCATATTCTCTTTGACCCAATCAGGCACGCCGTGGACTAGAAGCCATTTGGCTAGGCCTTCTCCTGTTTGGTGAGAATTCGGTACCGGCATGCCGACGGTGCTATTGTTGGAGAGTCCGATCATCGGGGTGTAACCCCCCAATGCCGTGGCGTTCAGCCCAGCCATGCGCGCCGCGTCAGCGGCCAATGGAGAGATGGCCGCCGGCGCGGCACCGAGGAATTTCAGGAAAGATCTGCGCAGCATCATCTCGTTTCCTCTACATAAAGCGGCCTCGGCGGCAGTGAGGTGCGATCAAATCGACGCTCTTTCGGCTCGGCTCGGCGCGATGGGATCTTGGCGCGGGTCTCGTCTTTGATTCCGAGATGCGCATCCTTCTGGCGTTTGGCTTTGACGATCGCCGGCATGTCATGCATCGCGGTCTTGACCTCTGCACATTCGAAATGGGCCGGGCCGCGGTTCGATAGGTCATTCGTGCCGCCGAGACCCAGCGCGCGAACGTGCTCGTCGATCCAAACCTTTCGCGGGTCGATCGGTAATTTGCAGATTATGCAAATCCCGCCATGAGTTTCCCACATGGTCCGGCGCTGGGTTTTCGTCAGCGGCTTGCGCTTTGTGGTGGCGACATCCTGCATCATGCCGCTCGCCCGGCGTTCTCTTCGAGCTCCTTGCGCGTCACGCCGATCAAGGATTGCGCATAATCGAGCACCGCGTTTTTGGACTCGTTGAACGCTTTCTTGCCCATCGCGCGCTCGCTCTGGCTTTGGGCGGTCCAGATCGTCACGACGCACCGATCCACTAGGATCAGGGCGTATTCGTCATTGCTCGGGCGTACGAACATCTGCAGTTCGCGCGCCTCGGCGCCGGTCCGGGCGACAAATTGGCGAGAATCTGCGTATCCGCATTTGATCAGGGCGTACTTGCGCAAATGCTCGGGTGTGGGAAATTGCTCAGCACGGTTCTCTGGCAAATTCCGCCAGACTTCCTTGAGGGAGGCGAAATAATGGCCGCGCGACGCCTGCGAGACATTCTCGACCACGGCGAGCTTATAGGTTTCGCCGATCACAAGTTCCTTATCGGCATCTAGCCGACCCCTCGCGCTGAATGGCGTTAGCGCGTCACCGTCCCAGCGCCAATTAATCGTTAAGAGTGCGCTCATGCCGCCGCCCTCTCCCCATAGAGATCGGTGAGTGCCAGAACCTTGTCATTGAGCTCGATCAGGAAAGCGGCGACTTCCGCCTCAAGGCTGGCGATCAGCCTCTCGTCGCGGGTAACGCGCGAGGTAAAAAGGCGCATGGCCTCTGGTAGGCGAGGATCGAAAGAGACGAAGTCGCACCAGGCGCGACCGGTGCAGGCCAATTGCCATTGGATCTGCGTGACGTAGCGGCTGGGCACGTTTTGCCCCAATAGGGTCTCAATATGTGTCGAGGTATTAGGCGCTTTGATTTCGATGAGACCGTCGGCTCCGACCAGTCCATCGGGGCTGGCGCCGGAACATTCGATTCTCGGATGCAAAACAAAGCCGACTTCCGAAACCCATGTCTCGGTCGCCATTTCATAAGCGGCGCGCGCCTCTGGCTCTTTTTCCGTGCCCCATGCCATAGCCGCATTGGTGTATTTCTCTGCGGGTTCTCCGGTCAGGCGTTCGGCGATCAATTCGCCCATGTAATTGGCGCGGCTGGCGCCCCAACCGGATTTAGTCTTGGCGATGACATCGGCGACGCGGCTGGCGGTCACGCGCCCGCATCTTGCGGCGTGCCACTCCGCTGATCCCTGGGCGCACTCGATGACGTTCATCGGCTCAACTCCTTGCCACGTCGGGAATAAGCTCCGAAAAGCTGCTGATAGCCGGGACGGGGCCCCTGGAGCGTGTTGACTAGGTCAAGCGCAATGCGTTGCTCTTTCTGCTCGGACCACCAATCGCTCAGCTCTTTGGCTGTCTGGGAGGCAGCGATCTTTTCGGCGGCAAGATCGAGATAGGCGCGCACGGAGTCTGGCAACTCGGGTTCAGCGTGGCCACCGGCGCGCCCGTCATCGTCCTCGCTGCGGGTGCTGCTCAGATTCAAAAGCGCCATGGCGACGTAGCGCTTGCCGTAGCTGGTGGATGACCCCACGGCTTGAACCGCGTTCTTGCTGCCGGTGCTATCGTGCGGCAGCGTCATCGTGGTCTCTTCCTGATGGCCTCCCGCGTGACTCAAAATGCCGGTGACGGTGATCTTGCCGTCGCTGGCGAGGCCCGTGCGGAAAGAAATGGCAAACCCGTGCTTGCCGAGAACCGGGCGGATTGCCTGATTGATGTCGTCCCAGCGCGCATAAGGCGTTTCTTGCTGGATCTCGCCAGGCTTATCCTTTTTGTGGATCGTGATTTTGCCACGCTCCTGGATAACCGGGAGGTCAGGCTGCATGGCCGAGAGAGCGGCGGAATAGGCGGTTTTCGCCCGCGCGGACTCGACGCGCTCATACATCGACATAAGCCGTTCCATCTTATCGACGTTGACGGCGGGATCGCGCGCGGCCTTGCTGATTACGGCGAGAAGGGAATCTCCATCCGACACGGGCGCGGAAACCACGGCGCCGCGCCGATCGTCGATCGCGGCGATTTGCCGTCCGGCTGATTGCTCGTTCATGACATCACCTTCGACCAAAGAGACGCCGCGATGCAGACGATCGCGATGGCGCACATCAGGCGCCTTACCCAACGCAACTGCGCCCGCACTTCGCGCGCGGCTGGGGATTCCACTTCTCGAACTTCGTCGAGCCCGGAACTAAAAAGCTCGAACTCTTCGGGGGTGAAGCGGGCGCGCTCGTGGTGGCTAAGCTCGCGATTAAAATAATTCGGATCATGGTTGCCTCCGACGGCTGATAGGGCTTTCATTCTGCCGCCTCGGCAACGGGTGGCTGCTCGGCGGTTGATTTCACGGATTCCCGCTTCTGATATTCGGCGTACCAGAGCGCTTGGCGCTTCTCTTCGATGGCGGCAGCGAGATGAATGATCGCTTCGCCGATTTCCTTGCCGGACTCGCTATCACTGAAGGCCCGCGCCAGATCTGATCCGGATCTATGGGTCAGTCGATCGATAGCGACGTTCTGATCGTGGACCTTTGCCTCTTCTGCGGTGCGGAACAGGCGCGTTTCATCGAGTTTGCTGGCATAGGCATATGTCGAGCTGTAGGAAATCATGACGGTATCCTCGGATTAGGAGTGCCGCACTCGGCGGCAATGAAACGGGTCAGAAATCGTAAGGGTCGTAATCGTCGTCGGGAGGAGGGTTCTCTTGGATGTACGTCGACATCCGCTGTTCCTCGGCGTCGGTCAGCGTGATGTCCTGACTGGGCTCTGCGGTGGTCCACGCCTTGACAATCTCGACCTCGCCGCCCTCCGCCGGGCAGCAACTTTCCGGCGGCCCGTAGGTCTGCGCGGGGAGGTAGTCGCTGATCGAATACTCGACCGTGATTTCGGTCTCGCCATCGTCGCGCTCGAACGTTTGGAAGAATGTGCGGGTCATGACAGCCACCCGATCAAGAGACACACGCCAGCGACGAGCAGCATCGAGATGAGAAACTCGTCGATGAAATAGAGGCTGGCCAGCATTTCCGGTGCGCGATCAAGATCGCGGTGCTGGCCGTGATCAGACCACTTCGCGGCATATTCGGCGTGGGAGAAATAGCCCGCGTCCGCGTTGGCAAGATCGAAGGCGCGCTCGCGCTTCAGATCCATGGGGGTTCGGCTGATCTGGGTCACGCCCGTTCCCTCCGAGACCAATTTTCGGGGGATTTGGAATGCGCCAGCATCGCGTATGCGTGCTCGATCGGCGCGCGATCTAGGTTGAGGAGAAATCGTGCGCAGAGATCCCGCGCCTCCTGCGGTAGCTCGTCATAATCGTAGGTCTTGGCGAGTTCCGCCGCGACATCTTCGGTCACATCCCGCGCCGTGCCGGCGGTGAGGTTGATCTCGTAGATCGCGAGCAGATCGGGATATTGCTCCTCGGCGATATCTTCGAGCATCGTTGCGCGGGCGAGGGGGAATTCAGTTTCAAACGCGCCGGCGGCGGGATGCCCCACACGGCCGTCAGTGAAAGTCACAATGTGGTGGATGAGATCGGCGCTCATGATTGCACCGCACTTTCCGCGACGACCGTAGAATTCAGGCCGACGAGGTCCATGAACTCAACGATCATGCCTTCGGTGATTTTGGCGATTTGGCTATTCTCCGGGGTGTCGCCCTTATTGATGCCAAGGAACCAGCGCTCGACAGGCCTCGAGCTATCGGCCAGTCCGAGAGTGTCGTAATAAACCTGCCGGACGTTCGCGATCGTGCCGACCAGGCAAGCGCATTCGCCTTCGTAGGTCGATCCGTTGACGCGACCCTCGCGCAGAGCGGTCAGGAGCGCCGGAACCTCGGGGATAGCGCGCAGAAGAATATCGTACAGATCCGCCCGCACGGAGCGCAGGTTCGCGCCGATCAGGCTCGCGCCGCGCAGGTTCACGCCGTCCAGGCTCGCGCCGTCCAGGTTCGCGCCGCGCAGGCTCGCGCCGTCCAGGTTCGCGCCGTCCAGGTTCGCGCGGTTAGAGACGCCCCATTTTACCGCCAGCCCGACCTTAATTGAGATCAGCGCATCATCTGCGCATTCGATCTCGGCCGTGAACTGAACGTCTCCGCTCCACCTGTTTCTGATTTCGAATTGCATGTCGGCGCTCCATCGGGTTGATGGAGGTAATGTGCATTAATGCATCTTAGCAGTCAACCATAAAAGTGCAGAAATGCATTATTTTCTTGCGCCTGCTCGCTGCCCTGCTATTCTAGCATGCATCTAACGGTCCATTTGCCGAAGGCGGCGTTATGAAAATCGAGGGGTCGATGGATGGATACGCCAAAAGCCGCAGAGGACTCTATTCGTCAGCCACGATTTTTAGAGAAGGTTTGCCCTTTGGGCGAAGGCTGGACGGAATGGGGATTTTATGAAGAGCCTGATAATCCTGAAGGGCCTTTACCAAGTACGCCAGGCCGACGAAAGAAAGCGAAAGGTCGATGGATTGCTCTGGGGCGCCGTCGTCTAACTCAAGACGGAGATTTAGAGATTGTTTTCCTGGATTAGGGCGACCCGAGGACGATCTTCTTAACCATTTTATAGTCGCCCTGGCGATCGGTGAGGTAATCCAGGTAATCTGTCCGTATTAATTTAGAAGTATTCATCATTATATAGGACGAATAAACCCGCGAACGATATTACGAACCAGATTATGTTCTTCCCAAAGATACCTTCGAGAATATCGGTCAAGCCGACCAGCATGAGAAAGACAGCTAGGTAGCCTTTGAAGCGTTTCGTCATTGAGGAGGCCGCCACCTGTAGGCATTAAACAGTGGAAGGATTATAATTATGAAGGAAGAAACCTACGAAGAATTCAAGCTTAGGGCTCATCGTCCCCTTCATGGAAAGCGTCCGTGGAATTCGACAAGGCCGCGGACTGCAGACGACGAACAGTATTACGCAAATCTTGATTCTCAGATTCGAGAGTTTGCACCTGACGGCTCAAATTCGAGCACCACTCGTTCAGAAACTCAAACTTCTGACCAGGACTCATGTCCTTCCACGCGGGATATTCAACCATAGACACCTCTTTGTGAACGCATCGCGGTGTACCGGAATCCAGGAATTGCGGCAGGCAAAAGCTATGCAATTTCCTTGCTGCGCAGATGACCATGAAAAAGCCCGCGCGAGGCGGCCTGAAGGAGAAATGAATATGACGCAAAGCTCGTCGCGAGAACCGGCCGTTAGGAGGTTCGTGTCGTTTTCGGACATCAGCCCAGAAAGCTCGGACATGAGCCGAGGAGACTCAAAATCACAGGAGAGGTATTCTTCAGAAGAATATATTGCCTTGGAAGAAGCGTTTAACTGTTGGTGGGCAGATAATTCCAGTGCACTTCATTTAGGTGCGTGCGGCGATTTAGAATCTTTGAGAGATGCGCTTGTCGCCGCCTGGCCGAATTCTTCGATCGGCGATGGAGGCGCGCCATGAAAGCCCCGCCGTTCGACCGCGTTAAGTCTGACCAGAAGAACGTGATTTTGAGCGAGCTTCTCCCTCCTGGCTCCGGCGAATATTTTCAGCCTGCAGCGTCTTCTTCTCGGCCCGTGCCTTTTCTTGAGCGCGTTGTGCAGGTGTCGGTCGGGAAGATCTCGTTTTCGCTGCCTGAATATGCTGTACAAAAAGGTCTTTCTGACCTTCGCTTAGCCACGGGGGAATGTGTTTCTCTACTGGACTATGCTCAGGGGGTGGCTCTAGTTTTTGTGGCTTTGGCCAGAAGTGGCTTTTTAGACGACCTTGCTTCACAGCTATCTCATGATCCAGAAAATCAAGCCATTCCCGCGCGTAAGCGAAGTAAGTAAGTTGCTGTTTCAGCAGGCCAATGCTGACATGCCGAAAATGATGAAAAAACTCGGTGTCCGTGTCGAATTCTGATTTTTCAAGGTCGGCAAAAAATAAGCCGCCTTTGTGATCTGGAGAATCCGCCCAATTGCAATGAGCGTAACGATTTCGAATGCGCGCGCATATCGCAACCATAGCGACGCAAATTTCAAGGTCTTTGGCGAGACAAGGTCTTTGGCGAGACCTAGTTCCTTGCATTCTTGCGCGATAATCGATTGCGCAAATTCTACGCGAGCGGACGAAGCTCTGGTTTTGTAAAGAGCGGTCAAAATCTCACCCAGCATATCCAGGGTTTTGCCTGCATTCCGGCAGACTGAGAATTCAATCTCGCCATACGCGAGGATAATTTTGCCAATGAGTGTGGCGTGCCTTGGATGGCGCTCCAACGCCGGGTTTATTCGCGGGCCAGGTGAGTTTTTCATGGAGAATCGAATCGCGCGGCGGCTAGCAGCGGGCCGGCCAAAGTACTCGGACGAGAGTCGAGGGCGGCTTCTACCAACACGGCAGCTTCCCAACCACGAAGCCGCCCCCAGGAAACGATCCTCTTCCCGGTCCGCCTACGCAATTCCAAACTGAGCCGCGCAGTGACGAATACCGTCAGCCGTTGTAACGCGGCAACGGCCGCTATGAAAAAGCCCGGCGCTAGGCCCGGGATAGAGGGAGGCATGTGGAGTTTAGCCGAAAAGAAGTGATCGAGTAGCAGCAGCCACGTCTTGTTGCCGCATCAGGCTCTCTCCGACCAGAAAGGTTCGAACTCCGGCATTTGTTAGCCGCACTATGTCTGCATGGCTTCCTATGCCGCTCTCTCCCACGACTAAACGGTCGCCAGGAACCCGAGGCGCCAGTTCCTCTGTTGTGGCGAGTGACACTTCAAAGCTGCGAAGATCGCGGTTGTTGATCCCGATCAATTTCGTTTCCAGCGGGAGGGCGCGCTCGAGTTCATGCGCGTCATGGACCTCGACGAGAACATCCATGCCCAGATCATGGGCATGGTTCACGAGTTCCCGAGCCTCGGCGTCGCTGACGCTCGCCATAATGACTAGGATGCAGTCGGCACCCCAAACGCGAGCCTGATGGACCTGATAAGGCTCGAACAAAAAGTCCTTGCGCAAGACAGGCAGCCCGGAAGCATCGCGCGCAAGCCGAAGGAAATCCGGATGGCCTTGAAAGGAGGGCTCATCGGTCAAAACTGAGATGCAGCTGGCGCCGCCTTCAAGATAGGCGCGGGCGAGGCTAGGGGGATCGAAATCCGGACGGATCAGACCTTTCGAAGGACTGGCTTTTTTAATTTCCGCTATCAGTGCGGGGCGCCCTTCACGGAGATGCGCCTCAATCGCCGACGCGAAACCGCGTGGCGGCGATGCCTGTCGAGCGAGTTTCAGAATCGCCTCGGATGAAATCTCCGACTTAGCGGCAAGAACCTCGCGGCGTTTATAGGCTTCTATGCGGGCGAGAATATCGGGTTTCCGTCGATGCGTTTCACTTCCATCCTGCTGGGATAAACGCTCTTCCGCAGTGGGCTCTGTGTTCAATTTTAACCTCCAGTGGCATACATTTGGAAATTATAGGCGGGGCACATTACGAACCAGTTTCAGCGCACTTATCAGCGCACTTAAACGAGTTTCATCTGAAATAAGTCTCTGCGAACACAACGGTTCTTATTCAACCTTCGTCGTTCCAAGGCTCAAGACCCTGTCACAATCTGCCGGGCCTTGCCGCCGCATCGCCTCGATCCTATCGCGCCGGCGCTGGCGATTTGCGGCCGGTCCGCATTTCGGACCGTGTGCCCGCGCTTGGCCCACACAATACGGCCATTCCACGCTAGCGAATATTAGCTATTGAGCGTTTAATGTCATTTAACTCTGCCTTTAAGATTTCCAAATTTGAGGAGATGCGGCTCTCTTGGAGATCGACGTCATCGTATTTATCATCGTGTTGGCATTATTTTTTACAATCAAATTAATAAAAATTAGAATAACAACCCCATCAAATACTGTGAGATTTCGACCTAAGATATTTTTTATGAAATCATATATCCAAGAAGAAATAGAATATAAAAACAAGAATGTAGAAATAATGAAATTGTCGGCCATGATAAACTTTCGTCGTCAGACTTCAGCCAAATCCAGCCGCGTCTCAATTCGTTCGAGGCGCCCTTCGATCCGGTCGATTCTGCGCGAAACCGAAGCATAATTCGCCTCAAGCGTTCCAAGCCGCTCTTTCACTTCGCGCATGTCTTCGCGAAGGCCGTCCACGGCTCCTCGGATGTGGCGAAGGTGCTCAAGCACCAGATTTTCGGATTCGGCCATTCGCGTCGTTCCTGAACTCCGTAATGCTCGACAAAAATTAATCCCCATGGTCGCGTATATACTAAAGAGTGATAAAGCAATCGAGATGCAACCTTATCATTTATTTTGCTATAATAACATTTTCAGGTTCTTATGTCACTGCGTAGATCGACTAATAATATCTTCGGAATAAATCATTTATCAAAACATGTAGAGTTTGAGCGTTATTTCCGCGAGGCGTGTTTAAAT
The DNA here is from genome assembly GCA_037200525.1 of Methylocella sp. NCBI lineage: Bacteria > Pseudomonadati > Pseudomonadota > Alphaproteobacteria > Hyphomicrobiales > Beijerinckiaceae > Methylocella > Methylocella sp. Next base: position 1,613,584 of record JBBCGG010000001.1, read on the forward strand.
GTCTATCTTTGATCTTGTTCTTTCTCGAGTTCTATCAAGGTTTTTTGAACTAACAGGTCAACTCGAGCTTTGTCAGATGCCTCTAGGTCGAGACCAGCAATCTGAATTGGCCACTCTAGCCGTTCTGCTACAAACCTTGTTTCTAAAAGTTTTTCCATCTCAGGAGTCATCGGACGTCCCTGACGCTCTAAGCTGCGCGAGAACTCTTTCCAAAGGCTTACTAGACGTTGCGTTAATGCCGTCTCGGGCAACGCACTAGGGCTCATCAATAATATATTTGAACGTTCCCGTCTGGATTCTGGCGGGCTGGCTTCGCCACTGAAAAACGGGGTCCAATCGACACCGGTTGCCCTTTTGATTTTATTCCGCGTCTCCTCTTTCAAGACGAAATAGAAATTTTTCTTGTTGAGCAACCTCGTGAGAGTTGTGGAACTCACGTGGCTCTCCGCAGCGACGCGGCTAGGGGCCCACTTTTTGACGTCGCAGACATGCCTGACGTAAGCCTTGCTGGCTTCATATAAATCCATGACACCAATAAAGCATAAATGCACCATGCATATCTCGGTGCATTTATGCTTGACGACTGTCGCGATTAGATGCATTATGCATTTATACACTTTCTTGATGAAGTCACAGAGATTGAACGGAAGCTGAAGGAAGCAAACGTGCCTCTTTCGGTCCTCCTTGGCGCGGCGGGCATTGACCGCTCAACTTGGACGCGGTGGCGCGCCAAGACAACCATTCCTCGCCTAGACCGGTGGGAAGGGACTAAGGCCGCGGCTGCCAGAATTTTCTTGACGCATGAGAGTTCCATTCCTGCAGAAAGTGAGTGCAGAGAATGAGCCAGACGACCCACGCGCTCGATCGATGCCATTTGGCTCTAAAAGTCGGAGCGTTGGCGACAAGGCTGGTCAAAGCTGCCGACAAAATCAGCGCCCGTTGTGACGATGGGCTGTGTGAATCAGTTCTCGTTTTGCATGCCGACGAACTCTGCGAAGATGTAGAGGGAGCGAAGATTGCCGGCGCGCCCGTGCGGAGCAATAAACCTGGCGAACTCCTCAGGCTCGATTTTGACCTCCACGACAAGGAACTCCTGCCGGTATTCAAACAGGCGTGCCGCATGGCGCTTGAGCCATTCGTCGAAGGAGTTGGGCAAATCAGCGTGGATGACGCGCCGGAGGGCGTCGTAATCCCAGGCTCGATGGTCGGAAAATACAATCTGTCCAATCCGCTTCCTCCGCTCTTTCGTCGACCGAAGTTACCGGGGTTCCCGTCAGCGGAGAAGCCGCATGATCAGGGTGTTCCATCTCCGCGAGCCGATCACTGAAATTCGAGACGACGCCGTCAGGATTCCGCTGGACGCGCTTCGATTATTCGGGCGCCGCGCCAACATCCTGCTCAATTGCTTTTTCGTTGCTGTCATCATCGCGGCGATTTCTGCGCGTGCGGCTTACCGCTGGTCTAAGCGGGCAAAGGGGTTCCGGGCATGAAGCGGCATCCCATTCTGACCCTTTGGCGCGACCCTCCGCGCGCCCGCCTGCGGACTGATGCGATCGCCCCACGATCCTCGTCCGCCTTTTCTTTTGGAAAGCCCTCTCAAAGCAAAGGCTACAGAACATGATTTCCGCCTTGCTCGCTCTCGCTCTGCTTGCCCTCCTCGTCGTTCTTATTCGTTCCGGCGACAGGGCTCCCCCTTTCGGCGCCGCTGACAACGACGTCGACGCCGAGTGCGGCCGAGACTCTCTCTAATGTTCGGTTCCCTTCCAGCAATGCCGCTGTGAGGTTTTGAAAAGACTTATCGAGTTTACGCCGGGCATCCATCCGGCGGTGAAGTTTAGAGATAGCCTTCGACGCGCCAACGCCGAGGGTTTCGAAATTAGAGTCACTATCAAGTTCTAGTTCTAGCTGTGTGTGTGCGTGTCTCAATAGAAACTCCTTTCGCTTCATGGATTGAAGCACAGGGAGTTTCCAGCGTGGCGGAAAAGTCTTCCAGCAAAACGGAAAGTTCTTCCGGCGACGGAGTAAGGGTCGTGAACGGTTTGACGCTGACGACGAACGCGGAATTGGCGAATCCCACGAACGCTAAAGCAGGGCAGGCCGGGTCGATTTATATCACTCAGGATGCGACCGGCGGACGAACGCTGATTTTCGGAACGAACTGGCAATTTGCCGGCGGAACGGCGCCGGTCTTGTCGACGGCGCCCGGCGCGGTGGATATTTTGAATTACAAGGCGCGCTCGCCGACAGTGATTGTCGGCCAATTGCTTAAAGGGGTGCAGGCTTGACGAAGCAAGAATTGCTTACGCATGAGCGGCTGAAGGAAGTGCTTCACTACGATCCGGAGACCGGACTCTGGATTTGGCGAGAGAAGACAGCCCCAAAAAGCCATATCCAGGTTGGGGATGAGGCTGGCGATATTCAATCTAACGGATATGTAAGAATCCAAATTGACGGGCTTCGATATCTCGCACACCGATTAGCAGTTTTCTACATGACCGGCCGGTGGCCCGAACATCAAGTCGACCACTGGGATCTGAATAAGAGCAATAATAGATGGTCGAATCTGCGTGAGGCAACCAACGGTCAAAATATGGCGAATACGTCGCTGAGGCGCGATAGCAGTTCATCATTCAAGGGCGTTTCGCGGCACAGTGACGATCGTAAGTGGTGGGCACGTATTCAGGTCCGGGGTAGACGGATTTACCTCGGTTGCTTTGATACCCGAGAGGATGCTCATGCCGCATATATCGCAGCTGCGGCGGAGCACTTCGGTGAATATGCGAGGGCCGCATGAGCAATCCGACGGAAAGGGCGAAAAACGGCGCTGTTCGCTTTGCCCTCAGCATGGGCAAGCGGCAACACTTCGCATCGGGCGGCGTCGTCGGCCCCTTGCATGGCGTTGATGGCGGTCGCACGGACACTTTGCCCATATCGGTCCCGGCTGGCTCTTATGTGATCCCGGCCGATGTCGTCAGCGGGCTCCCTGGGGCCGAAGGAAACTCCCTTGCCGGGCATAACGCGCTGGCTAAGCTGTTTTCCTCCGCGCCTTTCTCGCCCGACGCCGCACCGTTTGGCGTAAAGTCTCCCGATCTTGCCAAAGGCCACACGATTCCGGGCCAAGTGCATGCCGAGCGGTCGCTCCTGCGCGCCAAAGGCGGCCACGTCGAAGTTGGCGGTCCGCCGATCGATATTATGGCCGCCGGCGGAGAGCATGTTGTTCCCCCGGAAGTGGTTCTTGCGATTGGGCAGGGGAATTTAAAGCTCGGTCACGAAATCCTCGACGAGTTCGTCAAGAAAGTGCGCAAAAATAACATCAAGGATTTGAAGAAACTGCCGGGGCCGGTGAAAAAATGACCGAAGCGCATTCTGATCAGGCGAGTGCTCAGGATATCGATAATGTCCTCCGAATCGCGACGACGGATGATTATCAAGAGATATTTCGAATTTGCTGCGTTCTTCACCAAGAAAACGGACAGCACGAATTCTCCGAAGAAAAAGCTAAAAATGTCATTTGGCGCGGGGTCAATCGGCAAAATGCGATCATCGGCGTTATCGGGCCTTCAAATGATATTAGAGCGGTAATCTATTTGGAAATTTGCCCCGTTTATTACAGCGACGAAATGCAGCTTTTGGAATTGTTTAACTTCGTGCGGCCTGATTATCGCAAATCTGATTATGCCAAACGGATGATCCAATTCGCAAAGCATGCCGCCGACCAAACTGGTCTTGATCTGCTTATTGGGGTAATCTCCGACACAAGGCTTGAGGCGAAGAAACGTCTCTACGAAAGGCTTTTGCCTGTCGGGGGAGTTTTCTTCAACTACCGTGCGTCGAAAAAGGACGCGGCTTAATCCGGGCGGGATTGGCTGGATGATCAAATCAAAATGGCACTCACCCGTGAGCGACTGCTAGAGGTTCTGGTCTACGATCCCGAGACCGGGATTTGCACGTGGCTGCCTAGGCCCGTCAGAGAAAAATTTGCACGCACTGACAAGGCGTGGAACGCGCAGCACGCTGGCAAGATCGCCGGATGCTTTAGCGAGTCTCTCGGCTACATACTGATTCGAATTGATGGCGAACTGCGTTACGCGCATCGTCTCGCGTGGTTCTATATGACCGGCGAATGGCCGGATCCAGAATGCGATCACGACGATCTCGACGGCTCCAATAATCGTTGGAAGAATCTGCGTAGAGCGTCTTCCTCTCAAAATCGCATGAACAGGAGATCTCCCGGAAACGCCGTGGGGCTAAAGGGGGTCTCTTTCTTTAGGGGAAGGTTCAAGGCCCAAATTATGGTGGGCGGTATTAACCTGCACGTTGGGGTGTTTGATACGGCTGAAGAGGCGCATTTGGCGTACTGTGATCGGGCGAGAAGTGTGCACGGCAATTTCGCGCGTTTCGATTAGAGGCAACGACCATGGGAAGCAAACCTTCGAGCCAATCAAACACGTCGCAGAGCTTTTCGCCGCCGCCTAATGTTATGCAAAATTACGATCAGGTCGTGTCGCAGGCGCAGCAGGACGCCGCCACGCCCTATCAGCCGTTCACTGGGCAACTTGTCGCGCCGGTTAATCAGCAGCAAACGACCGGCATTAACGCGATCAACGCAGCGTCGGGCGTTCAAGACGCCGATAACGCGCAGGCCACAGGCCTCGCCGGCGCCAGCGCTGCAGCGATCAATCCGACGCAATATTCAGGCGCGGCGCTTGCGCAATTCGAATCGCCCTATCAGAGCGATGTCGTCAACACGACGCTCGGCGAAATCAATAACCAGAATCAGCAACAGGCTGCGTCGCTCGAGGGCAATTCCATCTCAGCCGGCGCGTTCGGAGGCGATCGGGCGGGCGTCGCACAGGCGGCGCTGGCCGGTCAGCAGGATATCGCGACGAATGCGACTGTCGCCAGCCTGAATAATCAGAATTTCCAAAACGCTCAGTCCGAATTTAATAATCAGCAAACGACGGATTTGGGCGCTCAGCAGAATACGGCGGCGCGTCAGCTCGCGGCGAGCCAGCAACTCGGCACGCTCGGCCAAACGGAGCAGACGGAAGACCTCAACGAAGCCAACGCGCAAACGAACGCGGGCACGCTGCAACAGCAGACGACGCAGGCTCAGGACACCGCAAATTACAACCAATATTTGCAGCAGCTCGCCTATCCCTTCCAGACGACGGGCTGGCTGGCCAATATCGTCGAGGGCATCGGTTCGCAATCCGGAGGCACGACGACCGGCCAGACGCAACAGCAGAGCGGAAATACCGGGTCGACCATCGCGGGCGGCCTGCTTGGCCTTGGATCGTTCCTGGCGAGCGGCGGCCGCGTCACCTATGCGAACGGCGGCGGTCTCGGCGGCGGCGTGCTTCAGCCCGCATTCGATCCAACGCAGGGCGTTCCGGCTGGGCTCGGCGGCGGCTCCTGGGTTCCAACACCGTCGCTGCCGATCGGCCATACCATGCCGCAGGGATCGTCGGGCGCCGCGCCGGGACAGACGCCCGCGCAGCAGGGGCAGAACATGGCGGGAATCGCCAAGGGCATCCAGGGCCTCGGCAACGCCTTTTCGAATACGAGCGCCGGCGATGCAGTCAGCGACGCGGTGCAGGACAGCCTTGACGATCTCAACCGCGGCGGCCGCGTGCCGCGCGGGACTGGTCTGGCGGCTGCGGCCTATCGCGACGGCGGAACCGTTCTCGGCGATGGCGGCGTGATGCGTCGGCCTCATTATGACGATGGCGGCGGCGTCACCGGCCTTGTCTTCGATCCGGATGCGCTGAACACTCAGGTCCCAGACACCACGCCTTTGGCCGCGGCCGCGGCGACGAATCCAGCCACGGCTCTTGGCTTCACGCCCGCCGCTAACGGCGTGTTGCCGCCTGCCGATGTCAGCCAGACGGCCTCCGCGCCTGGACTAGGCGCCGCCGCAGCGCCGCAACCAAGTCCAGCGCCTGCACTCGCCGCTATCGATCAGGCGACCGCACCGAGGGGAATCCGCAATAATAATCCTGGCAACCTCATCGATAATGCCTGGACGCAGAGCCTCCCCGGTTACACTGGCTCGGACGGCCGATTTGCGACATTCAACACGCCGCAGGCCGGATCCGCAGCGCTTGACCAAAATCTCCAGAGCTATGCGAGCAAGGGCGTATCGACGCCTCTGGCGATCGCGAGCAAATGGGCCCCAGCCGGTGACGGCGACAATAATCCAACGGCCTATGCTGGGTTTGTCGCAAGCAAGCTGGGTGTCGGGATCAACGATCCGATCGACATGACCAATCCTGCGGTCCGCTCGACGGTGGCCAGCGCCATTACTCAATTCGAAAATGGAACAGGCGCCAGCATTCCGGCGTCCGCAAGCTCCTATGCCGATAGCCCGGCTGGCGGCGGCCTTGGTGCGGCTGGCGTCGCCGGCGCTCCGGTCGGGGCGAGCGCTTCGCCTCCATCTGGCGCGGCTGACGAGATCGCCCCTTCGCCGATCGACAAGGCTATCGGGGCTACCGGCGCGCATCATAAGGGCCTCGCTGGTCTCGATCTATCGGACAGCACCCGGCTCGGATTGCTTGCGGCCGGCCTCGGGATCATGGGAGGCAAGTCGCTCAATCCGTGGCAGAACATCGGGCAGGGCGGCCTTGAAGGGCTGCAAACGATGGTCGAAAGTAGCAAGAACCAGGCGAGCACCGGCCTCGCTCGAGCGCAGACGAAGGGGGTTGAGACCGAGAACGCCATTAAGCAGGGCCAATTGGATCTCATGATGTCGACGCTCAAGAAATTTTCTGGGCTTGGAGCGCCTAGTGGCAGCCAAGCCCCTGCCGCGACTTCTGCAGCAGCGTCATCGCGCCCGTCGAGCCCTACGGCGCCTGCATCAGCAATCGCGCCCTCGGCTCCATCCGCAGGATCCGCGGCCCCGGCAAATCCCCAGGTTCAACTCGATCCGAACTTCGACCCGCGCGTGTTGCGTGAGAAAGCATTTGCGCTTGCGGCGTCCCTGTTGCTCGCGAACACAGCGAAACAATATAGCGACGCTGCCAATCAAATTGAGACGCAGGGCTACTCCTATGATGTGAATGGCAATCGCGTTCCCCTTCCTGGGTTCAATCAAGTCAAAGCTGGGGCGGCCGCGGCGGTGGCGCGAGCGGAGGGCGAGGTCAAGAACGAACTAGCGCCCGCTATGTCCCCGAGCGGCGTGGCCTATCTCGGGGGTCAGAATCCGGGCGGCGGTGCAGCGGCCTTACAAGGTCCAACCATCGGAGGAACGCCTCCAGCGATGGAGATCGATCCGAAGACGGCCGCTGTGACGACTTCCATTCCCGCTGCGCCGAAGGGCGGCGGCTATCCCGTCCCGGACGTCCCGGCTGGAGCCAAAGTGACCGGAATTGGGGAAGGGGCGAAGGAACTCGCCAAGGCGGACGGCCAATTCAGCGACATGGTTGGCAAGGCGCCGGTTTTGGATCAGGGAATTGCGCGATTTCAAAGTTTGGCGCAGGCCTTCAAACTTTTCCAATCCGGATCGACCACTGAGAAATTGCAGGCCGGCGCTGCGATTGCCCAATCATACGGCTATCCCGATCTCGCTAAGCGCATCCTTGGGGGTGATCCGGCAGCGGTTCAATGGGTCGGAAAAGAAGGCATTCAACTGACGTTGGATACGCTGAAAGCCGCGAACCCCCGTTTCGCTCAATCCGAATTTCAGGCGCTGGCAAATAAAGGCACGCCGAATGCCGAACTGCTGCCGCAGGCCAACCATGAATTGATCGCCGAAGGCCTCGGCCTCATGGAGCGCAATCGGGCGTTCGTTCAGGACTGGCAAAAGGCGCAGACCCAAGGTTGGCAGAGCCCGTCAGCTTTCTATGGACAGTGGAGCAATGCGAATCCGCTGGGCGGCTTTATACGGGCCGCGCAGCGACAAATCGGCAATTTCAAAGGGATGGACCTGCCGCCATCAAGCGAATGGACGCAAGGCGTGACCTATGTCGCTCCTTCTACGATGAATCCTCAACAGGCCGATGCGTTTGCCAAACGCGGAATAAAGCCAGGGCAGATGTTCAAATTCAATGGGCGTGACAGTTCGTCTCCGATCCAACCTATCGCGCCGGGCGCATCCTTTTCCGCCCAATTGGGACAATAAATTAAGTGGACGATCTTTCTGACATCGATGCAGCGTTTGGTAGTGGCGCGCCAGCCGCCGGGCCTACCTACACCCCGCCACGCGCTTTTCCGGGGGAAGCCCCGCCGCTGACTGTGCGCGCGCACGACCCATCCGCTGCTCCTGACGACTTGTCGGACATTGACGCGACGTTCGCTCAGGGCGCGCCTTGGGAAGGGCCTCCGGGGCCGTCAGCGTTGGATACAGCAAAGGATGTTGTGGCGAGCGGCGCAAGCGGCCTCGTCCGCGGCGTCGCGGCTGCGCCTTTTGCACCGGCCGCAATCGGCAAAATGGGCGCGGACGCCATTGTCAGCGGCGGCGATTGGCTGGCGCGCAAAGCTTTGGGGCTCGGCCCGGCTTCACCAGAAACGCTAGATGCCCAGGCGAAGGCTGAGGCTCATCGTCCGTTCGGCGTCCCGTCGCTAGACGACGCATCGAATGCGATTCAAAGCGGCCTTGATCCAATTCTTCATACCCCGCAAACGGGCGCAGGTCGGTTTTCCCAAACGGTGGGTGAGTTTGCTCCCGTCGCGTTGGCGGGGCCGGGGAATGCCGCCAAAAAGCTTGCGATCGGCGCAGTTGCTCCCGCCGCCGGGTCGGAAGCGGCTGGAAATATGACAGAAGGGACATCGCTAGAGCCTTATGCCAGGTTCGCAGGCGCGCTCGCGGGTGGCGTCGGGGCGGCCGGAGCGGCGGGAGCTGCTGAAGCAGCATCGAATGTCGCTGCGCCTGTCGTCGCCAAAGGCCTCAAGGCCATTGGTAAACCAGCCATGCAGGAAAGGCTTGCTGGACAGCGGCTTATGCAAGGCGCTCAGGACCCATCTGCTTTCAGAGAAGCCCTGTCCCAGTCCGATCCTGACGAATTGGTTCCCGGATCAAAACCCACGACGTTCCAATTAACCGGCGATCAAGGTCTCGGCCAGATGGAGCGGGGCGATCGCACCACGAACCCTGCGGGCTATCTGCAACGGTCGGCAGAGCAAAATTCGGCGCGGCTTGGCACGCTCAATGAAATGCAGCCGACGGGCAATCCGGAGGCTGTTTCGGCCCATTTAACCGATCAGTTGGGACAACTCGACGCGAGGGCGCAGAGCCAGATCGATGTGGCCAAAACGGCGGCCCAAACGGCGGCTTCTGGGATCGGGACGGGCGCAGGCCCGGAACTGACTGGCGCAGATCTCCGCAGCCATATCGCCGCGGCCAACGATGCGGCCAAGGCAAACGAGCGCCAACTTTGGAATGCGGTCGACCCGGACGGCACATTGGCCAACCCGACAAATGCAATCACTCAGGCGAATCAGAAGATTTACGGAGATCTATCGCCAACGGCGCAGGCGTTCATTTCGCCGGACGAGAAAACGTTCAACGGTCTGATCACGGCCTACCGGCCGGTCGAGCCATTTCAGACGGTAGCCGATTTACGCAGCAATTTGGCGGCGGCGATGCGGCAGGAACGGGCGACAAGCGGCTCGACGCCCGCTTATGCGCGCATGGCGCAATTGATGTCGAGCGTGCAAGATACTATAAATAACGCCATCGAACACCGCGCGGCGGTCCAGGCGCATGCTGTGTCTCAGGGCGCGTTGGATCCCGATGCGACGGCGGTCGCTCGTCTAAAACAGTGGCAAGCCAACTTTTATGCCGGACAGCAAGTCGACGCTAGGACAGGCACTGCAACAGGTTTTGGCGGAGATGCCGGAGCAGGATCGGTTGCCTTTTCTAGCGTACATGGAGCAGGGGGCCAAGGGAGAGGCGGACTTAGAAATCCTCCGAGCGATTCGGGAATATCGCCGACTGCACTCCAGCCCAACTTCGACGCCGACGCCGCAGCAAGACTGAAGGCCGCGTCCCAAGCGACCAAGCAAAACAAACAGACTTTTGCCAAAGGACCGGTCGGAGATGTCCTGCGCTCGGCAGGAACAGCCGGAGACTATCGGCTTCCGAACAGCGCGGTCCCGGCCAAACTCTTCCCGGCAGGCCCAAAAGGCTACGAGGCGGTTAAATCCTACCATTCCGCCGCTGGATCGACGCAAGACGCAGTTCAGTCCATGCAGAACGCGGCGATGGAAAGCCTCAGGACGCGCGCCATTAACGGCGAAGGGATTCTCCAGCCGAGCGCCCTCGCCATGTGGAAGAGCCAGCACGCCGATGCCCTCAGGGCCATGGACGAGGCCTCCCCAGATTTCAGCAAACGGTTTGATAATGCCGCGACGGCGACCGACGATTTAATGAAGTCGGTCACAGCTAAAAACGACGCGCTAAAGGCTTTCCAATCTGGCGCCATTGGCAAATTGATGGGGGCCGAGAGCGCGGATGAGGTTGTAAACCGCCTCGGCAAGATCATGAGCGCCGACGATCGGGTGTCGCAGGTACAGCGATTGGTGCAGGCGACTCAGGGTAATCCGGACGCCGCAGCAGGCCTTCGAAAGGCCGCGTCCGATTGGATGGCAAAGCAATTCATGACGCAAACAGAGGCGGGGACCTCGGGCGAGAAAGCCATCAGCGCGGACAAATTCAAGAAGCTCGTCGGCCAAAGTGCGTCCGTGCTCTCGCAGTTGTTCACGCCGAAGGAGATGGAAGGCTTCCGCGCGGTCGCTTCCGATCTCGATCGCGCCAACCGGTCAGTGGTGGGGAGTAAAGTCGCTGGATCGCCCGGTACGGCCCAAGACACCGAACAAGCCAACAAAGCAAAGCACGCCCCGGCGTCCCTTATGACCGCCATCTTGTTTGCTGGCTCGGCCGGTCTTGAACAGGGGGGCCTTCATGGCGCTGCTTCGGGCGCCGCATTGGCCGGGGGTGGATACATGCTGAACGCCCTGCGACTGGCGGGCATCCATGACGTGCAGTCCCTTGTGTCTGATGCGTTGCTGAACCCCGATCGCGCGCGGCAGTACATCAAGAGCGTGCCCGACAAAAGAGCAGCCAAGACGACTGCGGCGACGCTCACTCGGTCATTTCTTGCCTATCCGATGATCGCAAGGAACCAATAACCGAAAAAGAAAACCCCGCCGGGAAGCGGGGTCGGACTTCTACGCTGTAGCAAATGTCTCTACAGCGGCCCCTGGTGGGGTCTTAGACGCGGATCGCTCGCGCGAGAGCCGCTAACTTAGGCGTATTGAGACTGACGCGCTGGCCGCGGGACCGGTCGATCCATCGCGCGGGCGCGATCTTGCCACACCCGAATGGCGTCAAGGACGTTTTGGACTGCTTCCGCCTGAGTCTCGCCATCGGACATGCAGCCGGGTAAATCAGGCACAGTCGCGATAAAGCCGCCGCCGTCCTCTTCGGAAAGCGGCTGGACAACGATCCTATAATCAAGATTGTCCATCGGAATTGCTCCTGACCACGTCATCAACAAAGTCCACAAACGCTTTAATATACACTGTCTTAATTTTGCGACGCTTAGGGATCGTAAGGATGGCTGCTTGAGACTTATGGGAAACGTCATAGTGCGAACCCCGCGTCGGAGCTTCACACTGAATCCCAAAGTGGTCACAAACCACTTGAATATCTTGTATATCCCAATTGTCTCGAGGGTTGTTTTTCATATTCTCAAAGCGTTTAACCGCTTGAGACAAAGGCAATCTCCTCCAGACGATACCTTTAAGATACATCATTTATAGTGGTGAGGGCAACAATGTTATTGCCTTCCGCCTCATTGCGCCGTCCAGGCTCATATAATGGCCTTTGTCGCAAGAGCCAAATTGCCCACAATCTCGCGGTTACCGCGAGTTTAACCAGAAACGCGCTCTCGCCCGTATCGTTGCCCATTAGGGCAATAATTGGATAGGGAACAGCCTTCGAGCAATAGCCGCGCTCACGGCAATCGCACACGCGCACCGGCGCGGGCCGGTCATTTCACGCGGTCCTTGAGATCGATTTTACCCAATCCGATCAGTTCAATCGATTTTACCCAATCCGATCAGTTCACAAGATCGCGCATCTAGTCGGGTGCGCATTAAGATAGATCATTTCAGGTACCCTTTAGACCGAAGATAGTCGGTCAGAAGCTTCTCGATCAACTGAGTGAGAGACCGATGGTCGTCAGACGCGGCTTTTTCGGCTGCACTTTTGAGATCTGGCTCGACCCTGATCGCAAGAGTTGACGTTTTTTTTCGCTTCTCGATCATTATTTTGTATCGCCAGTGGATTGACATTATGTATATCCAATGGTTATACAAATCATGTCGGGAGCGGTCAAGTGTTTCAGCACTAGCCGCCCCCTAACCCCAGAACGCCAGATGAGGGCGAACCATGGCTAAGACAAATAATATCATACCGTCCGATAGATGCGGAGATCTATCCGGCATCCATACGGATAGACCGTCCCGTCGTATGATTATGAGCTACGCCCCAGCGGCCGTGCTTCTGCCGGGCGCGGCTCTAGCTGCGGTTGCGGCGCCGTCGCCAGATCCGATCTTCGCGCTGATCGAAGCGCATAGGGTAGCGAACGTTGACTTAAAGGCAGCGGAAGGCTCCCCCGATGATGCAGCCTACGAAGTTATCTACGCCCGCGAAGGCGAAGCGCAGAAACGACTCTTCGCAACGAACGCAACCACGATTGCCGGCGTCGAGGCTTTTGCTGCGCACATCGTGAAATATCCGCGCATCGTAGATTTCGAGCATCCGGATTTCAGCCTGACGAAGGCTCTGACTACCATCGCCGCGGCCTTGCACGAAATTCGCGTGACCCCGCACGCCGTCCGGGTAGCCTGATCATGAACGATGAAATCGAAATGAACTCTGGGCGCCAGCCCGTTGTTGCGATCAAAAACGGCGACGTTCTTGCCAACAGCCGGGACGTCGCGTCCTATTTTGCAAAGAACCATCGCGACGTGCTGAGGGATATAGACAACCTGATCGCGTCTGAACCCACCCTGGGTCTGCGCAATTTTGCGCATACCCCATATATTGAGGCTCAGAACGGTCAAACCTACAGATCCTACGATATGGATCGAAAAGGGTTTGCGGTCATCGCCATGGGCTTCACGGGTGCAAAGGCGCTTAAATGGAAGCTGGCATATATAGACGCGTTCGACGCGATGGAGGCGGAGCTTCGCGCCCGGCCGGCGATCGATCCAATCCAAGTCTTGAACGATCCGACTGCGATGCGCGGCCTCTTGCTGACCTACAGTGAAAAGGTTCTGGCCTTGGAAGCCGATAAGGCCGCAGCGGCGCCGAAGATTGCCGCGCTTGAGCGCATCGCAGAAGCGGACGGCTCGCTGTGCATCACAGACTCGGCAAAGACCCTACAAGTGCGCCCGACCGAGCTATTCAAATTTTTACGTCACCACAGCTGGATTTACCGGCGCCCCGGAACGGATCACGACGTCGCCTATCAATCCAAGCTCGTGGTCGGATTGCTCGAGCACAAGACGACGACCGTTCACCGATCGGACGGCTCCGAAAAGATCACAACGCAAGTGCGGATCACGCCAAAAGGATTGACGAGATTGGCTCAAGAACTTCCGCCCGCCTTGCGAGTCGCTTAACCCCACGCGGGTCACGGACAAACGGGGCCGTCCTTCGGGGCGGCTCTCTCATTTTGGGGCCTCCGCCTCACATGCTATAACCGAATCGGCGCAGGTCAGATGAGTAGATCGACCAAGTGACGCCTCGGTTGCCGGCCAGCAGAGCGCGGCGCAACCTCCCAATCAAGCAATAGGACGACTTCTGACGCGCCCGCCGCGTCGGACGTGTCGATACCTTTCCGTTCGTAAGCCCCGTGCAGGAGCAGGGAATGGCCTTCCGCCTATCGCCGCCCGAGCTACGCCAACAGAATCGATACCCCTGCGGCGGAGGGCGCAACGTCGGGGATAGGATTCGGAGTGGACAGCATCACCGCATTTTTCGGAACCACGGGAGTAGTCAGGGCGGCGACTAACGCCCCCGTCGTCGTCACCGGAAACCCTTTTGTTATGAATGCGATTTCGCCTCAGCTTGGATCGCATTTTATTCAAGCGCTCGAAAATGGCGATGGGACGAATACGAACACCTTCAATGCGGGAAGTCCGTTCGCGAATCTCACTGCATCGTTGAGGATGTAGGGCCTTTTGACAGTGACAATCGTCTGATCTCAGGCTATATACGACACGTGGCGCAGACCAGCAGCGAGCTCGCCACAACCCCCAGCAATCATCATCTAAGGAGGCGCGAGCGGACAGAATTCGCGAGCCCATAGCAGGACAACCGTCATGCTTAAATTGGTTCGTTCATCTGTCCTCGCACTTGCTTGCGTTGCGATCGGGTCAAGCGTGGAGCCGGCCTCGGCGACGCAGGCCAGCATTACGATGCCCATCGTCAATCCGCAGCCGGGCGTGCCGTTTCCTCTTTCTGAGCTGAACGGCAATTTTCTCAATCCGGCGCTTCAATCTATCGCAGGCTGCTTCAGCGGTCCTACGGCGCCGATCGGCCCGCAACTCTTTCAGCATTGGTGCAACACTTCGGCCAATCCCGTCATTGACAACATGTGGGATGGAACGCAGTGGGTTGCGACCGGGCAGGTCGATTCGGTAGCCCACACCTTTGGGCTGCCAAGCAGAATTACAATTTCCGCGCCGCAAATCTCATCCCCAACGATTTCGTCTCCAACGATCAACGGAGCGGCGGTCGCCACCGGCACGCTGTTTGTTCAAGGGCAGCTCACTGCGTTTGTGCCCTCGACGGGGGATTTTCTTGGCTCTAATCCATTTTCCGGGGGCAAATACGCCTTTGGCAATGTGGGAAATGTACTAGCGGAGTCTGGCCCTTCGGGTGTCGGAGTGACCGGTGCGGGTAGGACCCTGGATACGACCGGCTCGGCGTTTGGTGCGATTTTCTTCGGCTTTAATGACAAACCGAGCGTGCTGAATGCAGCATTTGCTCAATACGGCGAGTGCCGGATCTATCCGGGCGCCGCGAGCTGCTCGGTTGGCGAGTGGAATATCACGGACTTTAGGACAAGTGGATCGGTCGGGTTTGATTCGTACAATCTAGAGTTTGCTAGCGGGCACGGGAGCGCGGGACTCAGGCTGCTGAGTGGCGGCGGATGTCTGACGGTGCCGGGGCAAATTTGCCTCAATGTGCAGACAGGGCTGTATGACGCGCTTCCGCAACCGGCCGGAGCGGCCCTGGATATTCAAAACAACGGCGCGACTTTCCTGAAGGGTATTTTTGCCGGATACAACGCGCTGCAGGGCAATGACGGTATGACGGCTGGGCAAAGCGGAACGCTCATGCAGTTCCCGCGCGGCTCCCGATTCAAGCAGCAGTATTGCGATAACACTGCATCTTATCCCGCCAACTGCACCGTAGACCTCATTGGCGCATTCTTATCATTCGAAGTCGATAACGCTGCTTCAGTTCAAGATATCACGATCGGCGACAACGGATTCATCATCCAAAACGGCGGCGGCGGAATCAATCTAATAATTCCGACCAGCAACATCGATGTAAACGGTTTTGAGTTTCTACCGTCAGCAACGGGCGCGCCCATTGTCCTTGAGCCTCAGGGCTTTGGCGGCGACGCCAGCGTGACGATGCAGATCGGAGCCAAAGGCCCCGCTGGCGTTATCGAATTCATGAGTCCTCTCGAGGTGTCAGCCGCCAGTTTCACGGCCAATGGAACTGTAGCGACGACGATGACGACGCTCGGACCGACCGGCGCCAGCACGACCATCAAGGAATGGCTGACGGTTTTAGACACGACCGGCGCCAAGCACTTCGTCCCTTCGTACTGATCAAAGGAACAGTAGATGATCAAAACAGCCTTCATTGCAGTGATTCTCGGGCTCTCCCTTTCGACGATAGCGATGGCCGATGGCGACGGCCGCGTTATTCCGTTCCAGGCCGTGCTGCATGGCGCGCGCGGCGACGAGTTGCGCGAGCCCGCGCCGATCGATCCCACGACGAATAAGCCGATTCCTAGCGTCGAGGGCAAGCTCATCACGTTGGGCGATGTTGCGATCAACGCATTGCTGATCGCGACACGGGGTGATGAGACTTTGGCCGGCACCGAGAAAGTTCGTCGCGGCGAACTGGCGCGGAATATTTTCGCCCACCCGGAAGAGCCTCTGAAGATCGACGAAATCAAACTGATCAAGGATCGAATCGGCGTCGTCTACACGGTCGACGTTGTGACGCCGGCTTGGCACATCCTCGAAGGCGATAAGCCTTAATAGGTGAAATAATGGACATTTCCGAAAAGGGCTTGCAGGCCTTGATCGCCCGCGAGGGATCGCGGCTCCAGGCCTATCGCGACAGCCGCGGGATTTGGACCATCGGCGTCGGCCATACGGGCCGCGCGAGTCCGCCATCGGTTCATGCCGGGATGACCATCACTCCCGACGAGGAAATGCGAATCCTCCATACCGATCTCGCGCCGGAAATCGCCGCAGTCAATCGGGCGATCCGCGTTAGCATCAGCCAAGATCAGTTCGACGCTTGCGTTTCGCTTGCCTTCAACATCGGCGCGCATGGCTTCGTCGGATCGACCGTCGTCCACATGATCAATGCCGGCAATTTAGAGGCCGCGGCGAATGCCTTCCTGATGTGGGATCACCCATCAGAGTTGAAGGGTCGCCGCGAAGCCGAGCGAGAGCAATTTTTGGGAGTCGCCGCATGAGACTCGCGCGTGCTCTTCCCCTCACGAAAGGAACCAAAACGATGCGTGGATTTCGCTTGATTGTCGCCATTTGTTGCGCCGCTCTGGTTTGTGCGTCGCCTTCCTTTGCCGCCTCGAAAGCGAAATTGCCGCTGCCGCTCCCGATCGACCCGCTCGGTTTGAATGGCGATGCCGCCGCGACGACTTCGAAGCTCCCGATCCCGCTGCCGTTCGATCCGCTCGGCCTCAACGAGACCGGCCTCCAGTCACCTGACCAAATGGTCGACAAGGTTCGCGCTTGGGTCACGAGCGACGCCGCCGCGGATTTGGCCGCGGCTCAGACTGTCGCCAAGGCCGCCGGAAATACGATAACGGCGGCTTGCTGGACGCCAATTCAGGCCTTCGTCGCGCAGGTTCAGGCGCTCCCGGTGGCTAGCGATATGCCGAAAATTCACCTCGCCGTGGATATCGAGATCATCACGGATCTTGAAATCGCGCTGTTGCCCAATTCGCCAATCGTCGCCGGTTGCTCCTCACTCGCGAATTTCCAGCTCATCTCCGCGAAGGATCTCGTCTCGGGGATCCTGACGGGCGCAACTTCGCTCGCGGCTCTCGCTGCTTCGCCGATCAAGTAGGAGCTGATCGTTCCCGTTCCGCCCGCGAACACCGCAAGAATTCGCTTCGTGACAACGAAGGATGACTTTTTTTCGCGCTTGATCCGCTTCGACAATATGGCCGCGGTGAGCCACGTCGAAGCGGTGATGGCCGATGGCACGATCATCGCGGCGCTGACCCAAGGCGGCGTGCAACGCCTTCCCGGCGACTACGCGCCAGAGGACACGTTACAAATCTTCGTCGATCTCAAATGACGCCGGAAATGTACGCCCATTGGGTGGCCTTCCTCGAATATCGCATCGGCTGGCAATACGACATGAAGGCCATTCTGGGGTTCGCGACGTTCAACGGCGGCCTGCATGATCCGCGTAAACTGATCTGCTCGGCCTCGATCGCCGACTCGCTTCGTCACTGCGGCTGGTGGCCCATCCCGCTCGCCAAACGCTACCACGCCATAGATCCTGTTACGGTTCTGCTCATGCTCCAAGCGGATGTGCGCAGCATCGTCCATCCCACGGAGACGCTGACATGAACACGCTCGTAAGCATCGGGCCGGTCGTTGAATTTCTGAAGCCCGCCATCCAGGACGTCGCGGCGGTCGTGATCCTCGCGGGACTCGGCGCCGTGGGGAATCTCGCGCGTAAATATCTCAAGATCCAGATCTCCAGTTCGCAGATGGATCTCGTGCGCAAGGCGATGGCGGACGAAGTGCATCGCATGGTCGGCGAAGGCGTCGACAAGCTCTCGACGATCAACGTCAACGTCGAGTCGCCGCAGGTGGCGCGGGTCGCTAACGCCGCGATCGCTAATGCCGGGCCCGTTGTCGCGAAGTTGGGCATCACTCCCGATGAGGTGAAGGCGTTGGCCCTCAGCACGATTGGCGCCTATCAGGCGAGCGTCGAGAGCAATCCCGCGCCTGTCGTTGTATCGCCCGCGCCGATCGCCGCGCCGCCGGCGGCCGCAGGTCTCGTGACCACCTAAGAAGTTCGCCGAGGAAGGCTTTCAGGGGATAATTCGAAATGGCGGACGAAGGCGAAAATCGTGAACACCGGCTGCTCAACGAGCGCTGGACGTGGGAAAAAGAAATGGTTGCACTCACATCGGACAACCAAGCCAGGATCAGAAATCTCGAAGAGGGGATTAAGCCGCTAGCCCAGCTTTCCCTCAATCTCGAGCGGTTTGTCGCGAAGTTCGAAGCGCTCATCGATCGCTTTGAATCCGTAGAGAATATGCGCGAGGACCTCGATCAGCTCATAGCCAGCGAGAACCAACGCAAAGGCGCCGACGCGCGGAACATACGAAACTCGCTCCTGGGTGGACTTGGAGGGGGTTTGGCGTCCGGCGTGGGCGCTTGGCTGCTGACGCACATAAAATGAGGACGCCTGCAATGACTAGATTGGTGGTCAAGGTCCTTTTGTTTGCGATGCTGGCGCTGGCGCCGGCTGCGGCTCATGCGCAAATGCGCGCGTTCGTTGTCACCTCATGCGACTCTCTGCCGGCGATCTATAATCCGGGTAGTCAGGGCATTCCGGTAATCGACGAGACCGGCGCCGCTTGCACGGGTGGTGGAGGAGGTGGCGGCGGTGGCGCGATCAGTCAGCCTCTGGGTGGCGCAACTCCGCTGGCTCAGGCTGTTGCGGTCACTATCGTCCCCAACGTGAAGACGCTGACGGATCGCAGCGGCGCGGTAACGACGGGCGGCACCTCTCAGACTTTGGTCGCGTCGGTCTCTGCTAGAATGACGATCTTCATCGAGAATCCGTGCACAGCCGCTTCGCAAAATATCACGACGGCCGAGAGCCTCTTCATCAACTTCACGGCTGCTGCATCTACGACGGCAGGCGGCTCGATCGAGCTAGCCCCCTGTGGGGTTTATAGCACGGGCACGGGACCGGTCTCGACCGAGGCGATTACGGTCACAGCGACGACGACCGGGCATAGGTGGACCGCGAAGATCGAGTAGGCGCGGAGCGTGTTTTTCGCAAATGAAATCACGTCGTAACATCGCTGCTCCATAAGCGTTGATCGACTAGGCTGGGCGGTCTGCCGGCTCCAGTCTGGTCAAGAAGCGCGGTGGGGTGGGTTGCACCCGCGCTGGGAGCCGGGCCGTTTCGCCACCCCCTTGATGTCTTTGCATGAGACTCTCTTCGAGGCCCAACGATCGTGTCCCGGTAGTGATAACTGCCCCCGCCGCTGTTTAGACCCTGGCGAGCGGGGGTTCCTTATCAAAAGCCAGGGACGTGACTGCCAGCCGCGTCCGTTTTGTCGCCTGTCGCACAAACTCTGAGCTTTTCGTGCGTCAGCGGCCGTTGAAGCGCAAGCGCTTGATCGAGCGATCCCTCGAGCCACGTATCCCATTGGTCGGGCGTCGTGAGCAGCACCGGCATGGCCTTGGCGTGAATTGGCCGAAGCGCGTAAAGTTCAAGCCTTGCCCGACATCCGCGCATCGCGAACGGCGCTTCTGGAGCTGGCCACTCAATAAGCCGATGCTAGCGAGCAGCTCTCTGAATTTCCCTGCGTCCGAACAGGGGCAGTTTAGGCATTTGTGCGCACAGCCCGCACCATACGGTTCAGGATCTCGTCGAGGATCTCAGACGATGTCGCGAAGTTAAGGCGGAGGAAATGACTTGCCGCAGGATCGAAATTTTCTCCTGGGCTCGCGGCGACGCCGGCCCGCTGCAAAAAAAACTGTCCCGCCGGCATCGGTAGATGCAGCGCTGAAAAATCGATCCAGGAAAGATATGTTGCCTCGGGCGCGTGAACTCGCGCCTCGGGAAGCTCACGCGCTAGCCGGCCAAGCAACTGATCGCGCCGCGACGCAAGCTTCGAAAGTGTGCGATCCATCCATGGTTGTCCCTCGTCCCAAGCCGCTACTGTTGCGTCGACGCCCATGATCGCCGGCGTGCCAAGCAATCGATGCGGCACTCGTGCGTGGAAGCGCGCCTTCAGCCGGGGCGATCCGAAATGCATGATGCTGCAAGTCAGGCCCGAGATGTTGAAACCTTTCGTCGCGGAGGTGATAGTGACAGTGCGGGCGGCGATCTCCGAGCTAACTGAGCTGAGCGGGATGTGACGTTGTCCCGGATACACAAGGTCGGCATGGATCTCATCGGACACGATCACTAGATCATGTGCTACAGCCAGCCTTCCGACGGCTTCCAGTTCTTCCCGGCTAAAGGCTCGGCCAGTGGGATTGTGCGGATTGCAGAATAGCATCACGCGGGTAGTTGGATTGATTCTGCCGTCTAGCCCAATGAGCTTCATCACATAGCGTGTGCCATCGTCTTCGAGCGGGTCCTCGACCAAGCGGCGTCCGGTGGTGAGGACGGCCTCGCGGAAAGGCGGGTAACATGGCGTCTGCACCACTACGCCATCGCCCGGTTCGCTAAACGCAAGCACGCTCGCGAAGCTGGCCTGCACGAGATTGGTGGCGGCGGTGACGTCTTCGGCTGCCACTTCCCAGTCGTAACGAGCGCGCATGCGTCGAGCGAACGCACGGCCGAGCGATAGATTGGCAGCGGCGCCGTCCCGCAGCGGGTAACCGTAGTCTTGCTGCCCAACCATGCGCTCCAGCGCCGTTTGGATCGGCCCAGCAACCGCGAAATCCATCTCTGCGATCCAGCAAGGAATCACGTCGCCTGAATATAAAGTCCACTTCGCGTTGCGGCGTTCCCTAAGTTGCGCGATGGTCAATTCGCCGCTCGTCGCCTCACTGGTATCCATGTTTGTGCCTTTTGAAAAAGTTCCCGGCCGTGCGGACGGATTTGATTGAGACGTTTTACCGATCAACGGCTCGACGCGCTCGCACACCGTTTCGGGCGAACAAGGACCACTCATCATCCACGCGCGCGATGGGACATCATGGCGCAGACTGGTTGTCGTCCAGCCCAGCCTCGCGGGCGGCTTCCTTGGCATCGTCGGATAAGGAGGCAACTTTTTCCGCGCGCCTAACTTCAGTGCGCTCTACATCGATTTCTCGAGCGGCGGCGCTAATGCCGCCTTCTGGTTCATCAACGCGCCCGTTTTTCTCGGGGTGTTCTTCGCGCTTGGTCTCGTCTTGACTGCGATTGACCGGGCGCTGCGCAAATGGCGAAGCCGCCGTCGGAATGAGGTTGGCGGAGCCTCTGCGGCCTAAAAGAATTCGATATTCAATCGTTAAGCGTTTTACGCTTGCGGGCGCGGCGACTTCACGGAGTTCGCGACGACGCAATGGAAAATCATCAAGGATGAGCTTTGCGCTGGAATCGACCACCCCGCTCGTCGGCCTTTTGTCCTGTTCCCACGATCCTCAGCTTTTCGTTCGGCAGCGGCCGTTGAAGGGGAGCAGCTTCATCGACAGATCCGCCTAGCCAAGTGTCCCATTTCTCGGGCGTCGTGAGCAGCACCGGGATAGCCTTGGCATGGATCGGGCGCACCACGTCGCTCAACTGTGTCGTCAGAAAGGAGAACAGCCGACGCTCGCCCGTCTCGCCTTCCGCTGGCTTGGGCCCTGAACATCTTCGTCGAATATTTGGAGAGCCAGGGCGCTCCTCGTAGGTCGATAAGACTTCGGGTTGAAAAAATCCCGGCACTGAGTCGGCATTTGGCAGAGATGGTGAGATCTCCATCAGGAGTGTGGGAGGCCAAAGTGCAAAATTAGAAACGCACCACCCAGGATCCCGAATACGAGGGTAATTAACTGCCAAGTTGTGGGCAGGGTTTCTATTCGGCCACGGACCGTAGACATGTCGACCCGCATCGCTTTGAGATCATCCTTGATCTCCCGAAAATCTTGCTCAAGCCTGGCGACGTGTGCTTCCTTACCTTCAGATGTGCCACCGCCGCCAATCGATTTTAAAGCGTTACTTCTTGTTCGGTCGACCTCCCTCTTGAAGTCGACGATCTTGTCGTTGCTCATCAGTTTTCTCGCAGCTCTCGAAGGTTTCTTCTAATGCGCTTCCCATCCCCATCTGAAGCGCCAGCGGCTCCTTCGATGCAGACATGTTGCGGTTCATCGACGAAATAGTCACGATAGCGCCATAAGCCTTTATCATCGCTCGCGAAAAGCGGGGCTTAGCTCGCAACGCTACGCAGCGTTTCAGTCTCAACGCCCATAGTTTCGAGTAAGTCCATCTCTTGCAACGCGCGGTCGACCGGCGTGAGGCTTTTGCAAACCGATCGTACTGGCTTCGTTGAGAGCGAATTCAACCAGAATAGCGACACGTAATTGCCGCTTTCGGACACTCCGACGTCCTGAAACCAAACGACCACGGCTTCGCCCTTGTAGGTCTTCCCTTCGAATTTTTGAAACACCATTAACCTTCGTGCTTGCTACTCAATGTTGTCCAGCTTAGCAACCAGGTTACGGTGCCCGCGTTACACGACGATTTCACTTTCCATAGAAGAAGTTACCCGTGGTAACACTGCGGCCGTGTGAAACTCCCTGCGGCAGTCCGGAATGCAGTCTCCCGCGGCCTGTGGTCTTGGTGGCGCTACACGTGGACACGGCACCAGTCGGCCGAACATCTCAACTGAATAGCTAAGCTCAGAGGCTATTCTCGACGCATTAATCTCTTTTTGGAAAACTCTAAGTACAAGATTATCCGATCCTGATAGGAGGCATTTACCGCAAAGTGGTCAAGAGATCCATCAAAGATATAACCGCTTCCGTTCAAATGGTGCCGAAATTCTCCAGCGACGTTCAGGTATGCGAAATTACGGTCATCAGGTGCTTGTAATGTCACATGCATTTGTAGCAACCCCTTTACCGGCAGTTCCGGATGCGTGTGCGTCATCAGAAATGAACCTGCCGCAAGCCGAGAAAGAGCGGCGACATGAAGCCCTTTTATACCCTGCAACAGAGCCACCGTTTTCGGCAAAGCAGCGCTCGCAAACGGCATGGCAAGGTCGTCGATTACCAAACCGTATTGCACCCAATCGGTATTGCCCTGAGGCCGTCCCCAGCCCTTTATCCAGCCGTACTTCTCACCTGCCTGAGTTCGCTGAAGAATTTCATCACGAACCTGATGGTGAGTTTTTTTGTTGCGGTCGATATCCATTACCGGCGCTTGAAGATTGGCAAGCTCGTCACGCATCACGAGCCAATCCGAAGCCAGCGCTTTTAGTGTGGGAAAATCGCTAAGCTCAAAAAAAGCCTGTTTAAAGTCACCCATAAGATCTACCCCTCAAGTTCTTTGTATTAGTCAGCCAAATAAGCGTCCTAAGCGAGGTGCCCCAGCGCATCAGGGGCAGTTCGCGCTCGCCGTCGGGGTGCCTTGCGAACGATCGGTGCCATAGCGTCAGGGAATATGGGCGGCAGCAGCGGCAGGTTGCCCGCCAGGTCGCGCCGGATCCTGAATAGCTGGCGGATTGCGTCCTGGTTGCGGGTCATTGAATAGAGGTTGCACAGGAGCTATTTGAATTTTTCGGGCAGCGTCAAACACTGCTTGACCTCCAGAGCAAACACGTAACCGAACCCATGATGTGTCTGAATGATCCGCCGAGCGTCCGAGTCGGCCTCCAACTTGCGCCTCAGGCGCAGGATCTGCACATCGATGCTTCGATCGGAGATGTCCTCATGCCGGCCTGTGGTTTGCATAAGATACTCGCGAGAGAGCGTTCGCCGAGGCGCTTCGAGGAACGCAATCAGGAGCGCGCGCTCGTTCTTCGTCAGAGTGACCGCGGTTCCACTGGAGTTAGTCAGAAGACCATAGCGTCGATTGAACTGCCAACCACCGAATGTGTAAACGCTCAGCTCCAAATCTTGCCGAGGCGCAACGCCCTTGGTTTCCCGTCGCCGCAGCACAGCCGTGATGCGCGCTAGAAGTTCACGAAGACTGAATGGCTTGGTGAGATAGTCATCAGCGCCGAGTTCCAAGCCAATTATCCGATCAGCTTCATCACATCGATAGCCGGTTACGATGATCACTGGGATGTCGGAGCGCGCCCGGATCTCTCGCAGCAGGTCAAGACCATTCTCTTGACCGAGCCGGAGATCGAGGACCACGAGGCTAACCTCGTCTCCCGTGAAGTGACGATCGAAGTCTCCTCGTCCCGCCGCCCAAACAGCACGCATGCCGTACTGTTCAAGATAGCTGATGACCATGTTCCGCATCGCGCAATCGTCGTCAACGACGAGGACGCAGGCCGGCTGGCCACTTTTGTGTGCGCGACCAACCTCTAAGACCTCGACGCCCGGGTGCCAACGTTCGTGGATGATGCCCTGGTCAATGACCAGCTTTTCGGCAAGCGATCCGAGTAGGCTCCCCGCCGCGTCTTGAATCCGCTGTTTCAAGTCATATCCGATGCGTGGCCTTCAGCATCTCTGCCGCACGCTCGCCGATCACGACACACGGGGCCATTGTATTGCCTGTCGTCACTCGTGGCATGATGGATCCGTCAGCAATGCGAATATTCTCCATCCCGTAAACCTTAAGCTTGTTGTCTACCACAGACATAGAATCCCGCCCCATCTTAGCCGTACAAGTTTGGTGCCAATAAGTGAGAAGCGAATCTCGAACCAGATTTTCGAGATCTGGTCCTTTCAAGTCACCAGGAATCACCTCGCGCTTCACGAAAGAGCGGAGCGCAGAGGAATGAGCTACTTCCCGACAGAGCTCGATGCTCCTCAGAAAAACCTTCAGATCGTCTGGATCTCCGAGGAAGTTAGCGTCAATCTCCATCGCATCGAGCGGATTTGGTCCCGTAAGATGGAGCTGTCCTCGGCTTTTCGGCCTTACGAGACCTGGAACGAACGTCCATGCATTCTCAGGAGGATTAAACTTCGCTGTTCCGGGGCTTATATACGCACCTGCAAGATGCACACACTGCATGTCCGGAGCATCGAGTGCGGGGTCGCTCTTCCACAAAAGACATGAATTTCCGCCCGGAGCGGCATCGCCGGGTTCGTGCTCCCACACACAACCGAACAGTAGAAGGTGATCTTGGAAGTTTTTCCCGACTCCAGGAAGGTGCTGCATCACAGGTATTCCAAGCCGCCGCAATTCATCTTCATGTCCAATACCAGACTGCATTAACACCTTCGGAGTATTGATTGCACCCAACGATAGGATAACCTCAAACCCAGCAGAGATACGATGGACCTTGCCATCGTAGGCGATCTCGACACCGGACACCCGCTTTCCCTCAAACACTAGGCGCGTAACCATGGCTTGTGTGAGCACCGTCAGATTCGGCCGATCCATGTAGGGGAAGGTGTATGATCGGAATATGGAGAGCCTTCGTCCATCACGCTGTCGCAACTCAACTTGGGACCATCCTCCATCGCCCTCCATCATGCGGCCGTTGAGGTTTTCGAATGTAGAAATACCGAGCGAACGCGCGCCCTCAGACACCGCAAGGGAAAGAGGGGTCGTACGAGTGGGCTCCACATATAGAGGTCCCCCGGCTCCTCGGTATTTCGGATCCGGCGTCCCCTGCCAGTCTTCGATGTGACGATAGATTTCTAGGACAGAGTCATAGTTCCACGCCTCGTCACCGGCCTCAGCGGCAAAAAAATCCCAGTCACTTTTATGTCCACGCACCCAATACATGACGTTGATGCTGGATCCGCCGCCCAGGACCTTGCCCATGGCCATTGGAAGAATGCGATTGTTCAGGTTGGAGTTTGGCCGAGTTCGAAAACCCCAGTCGCGTTCGCTCCCCAGATTTGACCGCCATCGGTTCGCTTCCATTACGTCAGGCACGTCGTCGGAGCCTCCAGCCTCGATCAACAAAACGCTGACCTCAGGATTCTCGGCCAATCGTCGCGCCACGACTGAACCTGAAGAGCCGGAACCACAAACAACGAAATCGTACCTGGGTTTCAGATTGTCCGCGAGTTTTTTCTGATTGATACGCACCCGCTGCGTAAATTCGGGTGTTTCGACATTTTGTGTGTAGAGGGTCATATAAATGCCAATTTCCATGTAGCTTTTGCATGAATCGACGCGGTGATAGTATTTCCAACAGATGACGCCGCCGGGCGCTTAATTGCCGTCGACCTTGTGGATGCGCCTCTAGGGCTGACATCTTCAAACTCCGGGTGACACCGGTTATGAAGCCGAAGTTACCGGAAGATGTCGGCGATATCGTTCATGGCTACGGTAGTAGCAATCATGATTCTTGCGTGGCATGGCGCGGGCAATGTGATTCAGTCAAAAGGTGCGAGAAACGAGCGCGTAGCGATAGCGCTTTCCTGATGCTCCTCGGAATGAATAAGAGAGGATTGCGGCCATTGGGAGAGGCTAGCAGAGGTGCGGGGCACGCGTAAAATAACCATTACAATTCAAATAGCCGTAAAGGGCCCGCACCTTGCTCTAAATCTTTGATTTATTAGGTTTTATGTCACTTCTCTCCTGGGCACCATAACCTTGGTGTTTTCCGTTAATTTTGATTGGTTGAGCGGCTGTCGCCAGCTAGGCGGCTGCGCCATTTTTCACGTTCATGGCGCGACAGAACTATCCTGAAGATTCAGCACTCGGGTTTTGATGGCCGCGCGAGCAGGGCGGCGATGGCCTCGTCAATGGTGATGCGCTCGGCCAGCACTGCGTCGACGGCGCTGGCGATCGGCATGTCGACGCCTTCCGCATTGGCGAGGTCGACGAGGACGCCGCAAGTATAAACGCCCTCGGCCAGGCCAATTCTTTGCGTCGCTTCAGCGATCGTCTGGCCGCGCCCCAGCGCGAAGCCAAGCGAGAAATTACGCGACATCATGGAAGTGCAGGTCAGCACTAGGTCGCCCAGACCTGAAAGGCCCATCAGCGTGGCGGGCTGCGCCCCGAACGCTCGCCCGAAACGGTTGAGTTCGGCGAAGCCGCGCGCGAGCAGCGCCGCTCCGGCGCTCGCCCCGAGGTCGCGGCCCGCGGCGATGCCATTGGCGATGGCGAGAACGTTTTTCGCCGCGCCGCCGATTTCGACGCCGCGAACGTCGCTCGATGAATAAACGCGAAACGCGGGCCCAGCCAGCATGGCCCCTAAGGCTGCGGCGAGGTCGGCGTCATGGGCCGCCAGCGTCACGGCGGTCGGGAGACCGCGCGCCACATCCTGCGCAAAACTTGGGCCGGACAGAATCGCCGGCGTATTGTCCGGCAAAACCTCGGCGACGACGTCGCAAAGAAATAAGCCGGTCCCATGTTCGATCCCCTTGGCGCAGACGACGATCGGCGGCCCGCCGGGCAGCGTTGGCGCAAGCAATTGAAGGGTAGACCGCAACGCCTGCGCGGGAACCGCGGCGAAAATCACGTCGGCGACGCATGTTTCCACCAAGTCGGCGGTGGCGCGGACATTTGACAGCAGCGGCACGCCCGGCAGCTTGCGCGCGTTGACGCCGGTCGCAGCCATCTCGGCGACGTGATCCGCGTCGCGCGCCCACAGCGTCACTTCGGCGTCAGCCTCCGCCGTCGCCTCGCCGCCGCCGCGCGCCGCGAGGTTGGCGAGCGCCGTGCCCCAAGCCCCCGCGCCGAGTACTGCGATCTTGCGGCTGCGCTCCATAGCCATAGAGATTCCTTCCTTACAAGGGATCATTCATATTGGCGCCGGGACGCTGAGCGCCATCGAGCCTGCCGATTGTGACAGGAGATAGGCTCAGCTTGGCGAGAGGAGATATTTTTCTCGCCCCGACAGACCAGCGCGGAGCTTGAGCGAGTGCGCACAAAAAAGCTAAGGATTTCGACGCGCCCAAAACTCCAGCCCATCAGGCCCATGCCACCTAATTTTGAGCCGCCGGCGAGCGCGGCTTCGGCCCCGCACCGATTCGGCGTCCGCGTCTACTACGAGGACACGGATTTTTCCGGCGTCGTTTACCACGCTTCCTATCTGCGTTTCCTCGAGCGCGGACGCACCGAATTTTTGCGCGCGCTCGGGATCGAGCATCGAGCTGTTTTTGCGGGAGACGGCGGCGGCTTTAATTTCGCGGTGCGCGCCATGACCATAGATTTTCGCAGAGCCGCGCTGATGGATGACCGTCTTTTGGTAGAGACGCAAATTGAAGCTCTTGGCGGCGCCTCGATCGAAATGGCGCAGGCGATTCTCCGCGAGAAAGAGATTCTGGTTACGGCGAAAGTCAGAATAGCCGTGATCGCGGGAGGCAAGGCGATCCGAATTCCGGAAGAAGTTCTGGTCAAGCTCAAGTCAAATCCCGTCAATTCGCCGTAACGGGATATTAACTCCGATTGAGGTTAAACTTCCGGCATTGTAAAGCCGCAGAAATGACCGATTTCCCCGCCAAAACAGAATTGGCGTGCAGTGCGTGAGGCGGCCGCCATTTTAGAACCCGCCAGCCGACGAGGACGAACACAATGAATCCTGCCGACATTGCGGCTACAGGCGTCGCAGCTTCCGGTTTGGCCGCTTCTGGCTCCGAAGTCTCCCTTTTGGCGATGTTTTGGTCCGCGCATATCGTGGTCAAGATCGTCATGATCGGCCTGCTCTCCGCGTCGGTCTGGTGCTGGGCGATCATCATCAACAAAGCCATTCTTCTTCGCCGGACGCAGCGCGCCATGGCGCAATTCGAGGAAGTGTTCTGGTCGGGCGCCTCCCTTGATGAGCTTTTTGCGACCTTATCGTCGCGGCCGACGACCGGAATGGCGAGCGTTTTTGTCGCGGGAATGCGCGAATGGCGGCGTTCCGTGCAAGGCGCCGCCTCGTCCTTCATGGGCTTGCCGGCTCGAATCGAGAAAGCGCTTGATGTGTCCATCTCGCGCGAGATCGAAAAGCTCGAATCCAATCTCCTGGTGCTGGCGACCGTCGCGTCAGCCAGTCCGTTCATCGGCCTGTTCGGAACGGTCTGGGGCATTATGTCGTCGTTTCGCTCGATCGCGGCGTCGCGCAACACTTCCCTCGCGGTAGTCGCCCCGGGCATAGCCGAAGCGCTTTTCGCCACCGCGATCGGACTTTTCGCCGCAATTCCGGCGCTGATCGCCTATAACAAACTGCAGGGCGACGTCGCCAAGAAACAGGCGCAGCTCGAAGGGTTCGCGGACGAATTTTCGTCGATCTTGTCGCGTCAAATCGATCAGCGCGCGGCGCATGATCAAGCAGCTTAAAGCATGATCCCGAAAAGTTGCGGACTTTTCGGAGACGGTGAGCGCCAGCGATTTGAAGCATTAAGGCTCTACGGCGCTGGCGCTGCGGGTTTATCGCATTTTGGCTGAAAACGCCTTTTGCGGCTGGCGCGGGAGATAGCGAATATGGGGATGTCTGCGATTTCAGCGCGCGGAGGCGGACGCCGGGGACGGCGCGCGCGGCGCTATAGCGCGATGGCCGAGATCAATATGACGCCGTTTATCGACGTCATGCTGGTTCTTTTGATTATTTTCATGGTTGCGGCGCCATTGCTCGCCACGGGCGTGCCTATCGACTTGCCGCAGACCAAATCGGCGGCGTTGAACGTCGATCAGAAGCCGCTCTCGGTCGCTGTGGACGACAAGGGCGACGTTTACGTCATGGACGCGCCGGTGGCCATGAATCAGCTGGCCGATAAATTGAAGGACGTCGCCAAATCGGGATTTGACGAGCGGATTTATGTGCGCGGCGCCAATCAGGTGAATTACGGCAAGATCGCCGAGGTGATGTCGATCATCACCACCGCCGGCTATAAGAAAGTCGCGCTGGTCACCGATCCGAACAAGAACTAAACGGCAATGTCGCTGCGCGAAAATCCAGGCACGGCGATTTCCGGCGGCGCACATGTCGTGTTGCTCCTCGCCGCCCTGATTTCATTTTCGCGCGCGCCTCGATTTGACGATGCGAGTGAAAGCGTTCCGGTCGAGATGGTGAGCGACCAGGAATTCAATCAGATCATGAAAGGCGAAAAGACAGCTCAGCAAAAGGCCAAGCCGCAGCAAAGGGTTGAGAAGCTGGCCGACCTCGCCGAGACGAAGCCCGTTTCGCCGCTGCCCGAAGCCAAGACGGACGTTGCAACGCCTCCGCCGCAAGCCAAGCGCGAGCAGGATCCCGGCCGCGACGAAACAAAGGACATCCCGACGCCGCCGGAGCGTAGCGCGATCGCGCCGCCGCCGCGACCGGTCGAGGAGCCCGTCAAATCGGCCCCCAAGCCAGAGCCAGTCAAACCAGCAGCGGCCGCTCCCGCCCCGGTGAAGCCGCCGCCGCCCGACTCGGCCGAGGCGATCGAACCAAAGGCCGCCCCCAGTCCCAAAGTCCCGCCCAAGATTGAGGCAAAAGACCAGCCGGCGACGGAGCCAAAGCCGGTCGAGCGGCCGAAAAAGCTTGAGCCCAAATTCAAGCCGGACGAGGTCGCGAAACTGCTTGACCAAACCAAGCCGAAGGATCCGCCCCCAAAACCGACGCCGAAGCCGAAATCAGGCGATGAAGCCGCAGATCCGATCGATAAATTCGATGTGGGCGACATCAGCAAATTCTTGAACAAGGATGCGCCGCAGAGGAAAGCCGCGACCGGCTCCGAACTTCAGCAAGTGGCCTCACTTGGTTCTCCGACCGCGAGCGCGGCTAAAATGTCGCCATCGCTATGGGGACAGCTCGACGGATTGCTGCAAGAACAGTACAAGCGTTGCTGGAATTATGTCGGCCTCGGCGGACTGAAGTATGTTCCCGAGATTCATGTTCAATATGCGGAGGATGGCGCCTTGATCGGCCAGCCCTCGCTGCTCAACCCACCATCGGATCCCGCGCTCCGGGGCCTCGCCGAGAGCGCGGTGCGGGCGGTGCGGCGCTGCAATCCGCTGCGCATTCCTGTGCAGTTCCAACCCTATTATGACCAATGGAAAGGCCGGATCGTCCGTTTCGATCCCGAGGACATGCTTTGAAAATTGCCGTTTTTTCGCGACGTTTCCCGGCGCAGCTTCTGTTTTGCGCAATCTTGTTCGCTTCAGCTCTCTTCGCGGGATTTGCGGCGGCGCCTGTCCGGGCCGAAGACCGCTATCTCGACGTGCGTCGAGGAGGCGATTTTAAGCCGATCATCATCGCTGTCGCCCCATTTACAGGCGACCCGGCGGCGGGCGCTCAAGTCACCAGCATCATCACCAATAATTTCAAGCGCTCGGTGTTTCTGGCGCCAATCGATCCGGCGACTTTCGTCGATCAGATCGCCAACCCGGATCAGCCGCCGAATATGGACGCCTGGCGCAGCCTCAACGCGCAGTTCGTCGTGACCGGGCGCAGCGGGCGCAGTTCTGATGGGCGCCTGCAGACGGAGTTCCGGCTGTGGGACGTGAGCACCGGCGCACAGGTCGCCGGCCAGCAATATGTGACGGACCCCAATAACTCGCGGCGAGTGGCGCATATTATTTCCGATGCCATCTTTACCCGGATTACCGGAGAATCCGGGTTTTTCGATACGCGCGTCGTTTTTGTCGACGAGACGGGCGCGAAAGAACATCGCCGCAAGCGCCTGGCGATCATGGATCAGGACGGGGCCAATGTGCGCTATTTGACGCGGGGCGATGATCTCGTCGTGACGCCGCGTTTTTCGCCTTCCTCGCAGGACGTAACCTATATGTCCTTCGGCGCGTCTGACCCCAAAGTGCTGTTGCTGAACATTGAAACAGGGCAGCGGGAGGTCGTCGGCAACTTCCCCGGCATGACTTTTGCTCCTCGGTTTTCTCCCGATGGGCAGAAGATCATAATGTCTCTTTCACAAGGCGCTGCGACGAACCTCTTCACGATGGACACTCGCTCGCGCACAACGACGCGCTTGACTGATTCGAGCGCGATCGATACGTCTCCATCCTATTCGCCGGATGGAACCCAGATCGCCTTTGAATCGGATCGCGGCGGAACCCAGCAGGTCTACCTTATGTCTGCGAGCGGGGGAGCGCCAAAGCGGATCTCGTTCGGCGAGGGACGTTATTCGACGCCGGTCTGGTCGCCAAACGGCGATTTGATCGCGTTCACCAAGCAAAAGGCCAATACCTTTGCAATTGGCGTCATGCGGCCGGATGGAACCGGCGAACGAATCTTGACTGAAGGCTATCATAATGAAGGGCCGACTTGGGCGCCGAATGGTCTTTATTTGATGTTCTTTCGTGATCCGGGAGGCTCCGATGGCCCGAGAATTTTCATGGTCGACGTGTTCGGCCGCAGCGAGTTTCCAGTCCCGACGCCGGGCTTTGCGTCGGATCCCGCCTGGAGCCCGCTATTGAACTGATGCTGTCCAGATTCTGGCAAGCATGTGCTGTTAATTTTTGGCTAACCATGGGCTTCGAATGCTCAAATGCAACGGTTGTTGATAAGCTTCAATCAAGGTTGACGGAACCTTCCATTAACGATCGAAGTGGTACGACCAAGCTTGTTCTGCGATCATACAAGGAGTTTAGGGATGAGCTTTCTCAAACGGAGGGGCGCTTGGAAAATCGCCGCCGTGCTGGGCGCCGCCCTCACGATCGCCGCCTGCGCGAAAAACCCCGCCGAAGATCCGGCTGCGCTCGCCGGCAATGGCAGGGTGGCGACGCCCGGCAGTCCGCAGGATTTCGCTGTTAATGTCGGCGACCGAGTTTTCTTCGATAGCGATTCCAGCGAATTGAGCCCGACCGCGCAAGCGACGCTCGACAAGCAGGCGCGCTGGCTGCAGCAATATGCGCGTTATAATTTCACCGTTGAAGGCCACGCGGACGAGCGCGGCACGCGCGAATATAATTTCGCTCTCGGCGCGCGCCGGGCCGAAGCGGCCAAGCAATATCTGGTCGCGCGAGGCATTCCGGCCGCACGCATTCGCACCACCAGCTACGGCAAGGAGCGGCCCGTCGCGGTTTGCAACGACATTTCGTGCTGGTCGCAAAACCGCCGCGCGGTCACGGTCCTCGCAGGCACGCAGTCCTGAACAGCGGCTGCGCTTTCGTCACGTCGAACATAAGAGCGCCTCACCCTGTGAGGCGCTCTTTTTTTGGCCATGCCGCATAGGCTTGGCGAGAACGCAAATGTGCTGAGCTGGCTGGTTGCGGGAAAGCAATCCGGCTCAGACGGCAGCGGCGCGCCATCACGAGCCGCCTTCGCCCTTGCATCGGGTGAAGCGAAGGAATCCACCAAGGGGAAATTTATGCAAAACCTCACAATCGATGCGGCGCGGCTCTGGGACGACCTGCATGAGACGGCAAAGTTTGGCGCCTGCGCTGGCGGAGGCATCAACAGGCTCGCGCTGACCGATGACGACAAAAACGTAAGGGACTGGTTCAGGAAAGCAGCAGAAGCGCTCGGGTGCAGCGTGACGGTCGACGAGGTTGGCAACATGTTCGCCCGGCGTCCCGGCAAGAGGGCCGACTTAGCCCCGATTGCAATCGGCAGCCATCTTGACACTCAGCCGACAGGCGGGAAGTTCGACGGCATTCTCGGCGTGCTCGCTGGACTGGAAATCCTCCGCACCTTGGAGAACGCCGGCTACCTGACCAACGCCCCGCTGGAGGTAATCAACTGGAGCAATGAGGAAGGCGCCCGTTTTGCGCCGGCGATGCTGGCCTCCGGGGTGTTCGCGGGCGTTTTCACGCCGGATTATGCATGGTCCCGCAAAGACCGCGACGGGTTAAGTTTTGGCGAGGAGCTGGCGCGCATCGGCTACAAGGGGATTGAGAAGGCTGGCGGCCATCGATTGAGCGCAGTCTTTGAACTGCACATCGAGCAAGGCCCAATCCTTGAGGCCGAGAACGTCGCGATAGGGCTTGTCACCGGCGTGCAGGCCGTGCGCTGGTACGACGTGACTCTCACTGGTCGGACGGGTCATACGGGCGCGACGCCGATGTCCATGAGGACCAACGCGCTCTTGGGCGCAGCCCGACTCGTCGAGGCCGTAGACCGCATCGCTCACGACCATGGCCCCAAGGCGGTCGCCTCGGTTGGGCGATTGGAGAATTCCCCAAATTCCCGCAACGTTATTCCCGGAGAAGTCTTTCTCACCGTCGATCTTCGACATCCGGATGACTCTGTGCTGACATCCATGGCTGACGCCTTCAGCGCCAACCTCGTTCGAATTGCCGCCGAGATCGGCCTCGAGCATTCTGTCGAGCCTGTCTGGAATTCACCGGCGGTAAAATTCTCCCCCGAGCTGATGGCCTGCGTTGAGACCGGCGCGAACCGGGCTGGGCTCAACCACCGCAGACTGGTGTCTGGCGCCGCGCATGATGCGGCCTACCTCAACCGCATCGCTCCAACGACGATGATCTTTGTGCCCTGCCTTGGCGGCGTCAGCCACAATGTGAATGAGTCGACCTCGCGCGAGGAATGCGCCGCGGGGGCGCAGGTATTGCTCAATGCGGTTCTCGCGTTCGACGACGCGCTTTAGGGAGAACGCCGCGCCTCGCAGCGAGCCATGTTGTATCGATAGATCGGCAGGGAATTTCCGAAGGGCTTAAATATGTTTGTGGCTGCTTTCTCTTGCGAGAAAGCAGCCACAAGAAATCATTAGCGCCGCGCTGATGGCTTTATTCAAGCCTGCGGTTGAGGCTCAAGGCCGCCCGGCTCAGGGCCCGGACCCGATTTCGGCCGCAGACCAACTCCGGCTGTAGGCACAGGCGACCCACGCAAGGGCGCCGAGTCCTCGGGATTCTCTCGAACGGGCTTGCGACCCTGCAGAAGACCGATGATTTCATCGCCGGACAGAGTCTCGTATTCAAGCAGACCCTTTGCGAGCATTTCGAGATCGTTGCGCTTCTCGGTGATGATCCGTCTTGCTTCCGAAAGGCCCAACTCGACCAGACGACGCACTTCCGAGTCAATCTTGCGGGCCGTCTCTTCAGAGATGGTCTGCTGCTTGCCCATCGAATAGCCGAGGAAAACCTCTTCCTGGTTCTCGCCATACATGACCGTGCCGAGCTGATCCGAAAAGCCCCAGCGGGTGACCATCGCGCGCGCCAGTTTGGTCGCCTGCTCGATGTCCGATTGCGCCCCTGATGTGACTTGGTCCTTGCCGAACACGAGCTCCTCGGCGACGCGGCCGCCCATGCACACGGCGAGTCGCGAGGTCATCTGTTCGTAGCTCGTCGAAAGCTTGTCGCGTTCGGGAAGCTGCATAACCATGCCAAGCGCGCGTCCACGCGGAATGATCGTCGCTTTATGCACTGGATCGGTCGCCGGAACATTGAGCGCGACGATCGCGTGGCCGCCCTCATGATAGGCGGTCAGCATTTTCTCTTGTTCGGTCATCACCATGGTGCGCCGCTCAGCGCCCATCATGATCTTGTCCTTCGAATCCTCGAACTCGGCCATGGTGACGACGCGCTTGCCGCGGCGGGCCGCGAGCAACGCCGCCTCATTGACGAGATTCATCAGATCGGCGCCCGAAAAGCCGGGTGTGCCGCGCGCGACGATTTTCAATTCGACATCGGGAGCCAGCGGAACCTTGCGAACATGCACCTTCAGAATGCGCTCGCGTCCAACGACGTCGGGATTCGGCACGACGATCTGGCGATCGAAGCGGCCCGGCCGCAGCAAAGCTGGATCGAGCACGTCAGGACGGTTGGTCGCGGCGATGAGAATAATGCTCTCATTGGCTTCGAAACCGTCCATCTCGACGAGCAGCTGATTCAAGGTCTGCTCGCGCTCGTCATTGCCGCCGCCAAGACCCGCGCCGCGATGGCGGCCGACGGCGTCGATTTCGTCGATGAAGATGATGCAGGGCGCGTTCTTCTTGGCCTGTTCGAACATATCGCGGACGCGGCTTGCGCCGACGCCGACGAACATTTCAACGAAATCCGAACCCGAAATGGTGAAGAAGGGGACGTTGGCTTCGCCCGCGATGGCGCGCGCCAGCAAGGTCTTGCCAGTGCCGGGCGGACCAATGAGCAGCACGCCGCGCGGAATGCGCCCGCCAAGCCGCTGGAAACGCTGCGGATCGCGTAGAAACTCTACGATTTCCTGTAGATCTTCCTTGGCCTCGTCGACGCCGGCGACATCTTCAAATGTGACGCGCCCATGCGCCTCGGTCAGAAGCTTCGCCTTAGACTTGCCAAATCCCATGGCTTTGCCGCCGGCCCCTTGCATCTGTCGCGACAGAAAAATCCACACGCCGAATATGGCGAGCAGAGGCAGACCATTGACGAGGAGCGTCAGCAGCCAATTATTGCCGTCGGACGGCGGTTTCGCCGAAATGGACACATTTTTCTTGTAGAGGCTCTGGACCAGCGTCGGATCATTCGGCGCGTAGGTCGCAAAAGCGCGGTTGTCAGAGAAATGGCCGGTGATCTCATTGCCGGCGATGGTCACTTCGCGAACATG
The DNA here is from genome assembly GCA_037200525.1 of Methylocella sp. Classification (NCBI taxonomy): domain Bacteria; kingdom Pseudomonadati; phylum Pseudomonadota; class Alphaproteobacteria; order Hyphomicrobiales; family Beijerinckiaceae; genus Methylocella; species Methylocella sp. The sequence goes on from JBBCGG010000001.1 coordinate 1,650,075, forward strand.
GCCCTGATCCACCTCGGTCAGAAGCTGGCTGAACGTAATGTCTTGCGAAGCCGCGCGCTGCCCAGGATTCTGGAACAGCATGACGAGCGCCACGACGAGCAGGATTATGATCACCCACAGCGCGAAATTTCGAAAATTCGGATTCATCTTAACTTCCCGCTACAGGCCATTGAGACCGGAAGGCCGGCCGCCCGTTGAAAGAAAAACTCACTTCACGCCAATCCTTTAGTAAGGTCAATGTAGGCGCGGCGTCCAACCTTGCCAAGGGGAACAGCGCTGGGATGACGACTGGCTGGCAATTTACAAGCCATCGTCCGGCATTTGCAAATTTGCTCTGCCTCGCCGTCGCGGCTGTTCCGTTCGGATTGTCAAAACCCCTCCGCGACCAAGTTGAAGCGCCGTCCCGCCCATCGTCGCCGCCAGAGGGGCGCCGGCGCGGAGCGCCTGCCGCATGGCGAGCGTCAGGGTCTCCAGGCGCTCGAGGCGCAAGGCGCGGGTCGGATCGCCGAGCGCGGCGATTTCTTGGCCGAGAAAGCGCAAAAAAACTTCCTCGGGCTGATCCACGAGGGGCGAAATATCGGCCGAGAAGCAATTTGTATCGCGCTTGGCGGGGAGCGCGGCGCTTACGGCTCTCGCTTGCTCGACGAGAGAAGCCTCAGCTCTAGCGGCGCGGCGACCAAGCCGCAGCAGAGCCTCGCTGTCGAGACCATGTTCCGCGAGCAATGCTCCAAGGGAGCGCATACGGGTTCGGGCATAGGCCGGATTGTGGTTGGAAGGGTCGGAGATAAACGAATGCGCCTTGGCGCGGCAAATAGCGATCAGCTCTATTTTGCTGCGCTGCAGCAAAGGCCGGGAAAGGGTGATTTCCCCGCGCTTCAGGGCGGGGGTCATGCCGGACAATCCGCCAATCCCGCTTCCCCGGAGCAGACGAAACAGGATCGTTTCTGCTTGATCGTCGGCATGATGCGCAGTCGCCACAATATCGGCGCCGACGATGGCGGCATGGCGAAGCAGAAGGTCATAGCGAGCCTCGCGCGCCAATTCCTGGATTTTTGATTTGGGCCGCGAACCAACCCAGACAAGGGTAGCGTGCGGGAGGCCCAGCGCGGCGGCCCATGCGGCGACCTGTTCCGCCTCGAACGCTGAATCCTTGCGCAGACGATGATCCACAGTGGCGACGTAGATGCGCTGGCTTCTGCTGCCCGCCCATTCCGCGGCCAGCAGCATCAAGGCGATGGAATCGGGGCCGCCCGACACGGCGAGAAGAATTTTTTGCGCGGTTTCCCAAGAGCTGAACAGCCGCGCGATCGCCTCCGGCGAAAATAATGCGGCGCGGTTGGCCGATAGAGCGCAGCCCGCGTCCGCCTGGACGAGATCAATTCCGGCCTCGTGGTTTTCGGCGATCAACATTGCGCGCGTTTGGCCTCCCTCTCCGCGCCGGACTTAACCGACGCCGAGGCGTTTGGATATTTACGGGAGATTTCGCCGAAAGTAGCGCAGGCCTGCTCCTTCGCGCCGAGCGCGTTGAGCGATTGGCCAAGACGCAGCATGGCGTCGGGGGCGCGAGATGAATTCGCGTATTGCGTTGAAATCTTGAGATATTGCTCCGCCGCCTCGCGCTGGCGTCCGCGCTGGAAAAAGCTTTCGCCAAGATAATAGGTCGCGTCAGAGGTGAATTTGCTTTTGGGGTTCTTCTGAATAAAGGCGGCGAAACTCTTTTCGGCGCTTTCATATTCTTTTTGCCGGAAATAGCCGAGCGCGACGTCGAACTCTTCTTTCACCGGATTGATTGGCGCTGCGCCCGGCGCGACGCCGTTCGGGGTCGTCAAGGCGGCGACAGGGGCGTCGGCTGGGCCATTGCCCGGCGTCGCCGATCTCGGACTGGCCGGATAGGGGGCGGCAGGCTGCGCGTTGCGCAAGCGGCCGCCGGAAAGATCGAGCGGGGCCTCGGGGTCTGCCGGGTCAAGGCCCGCGTCGCTTCTCATTTGCGTCCCGCGCGCGCTGGACCCGCCCGCCGCCGGATAGGCGGACGCTGTCGGGTTGCCGAGCGAGCGCGGCGCGCCGGGCGCGTCTGGATCCGCGGAAGGATCAAACGCATCGCCGCGCCAAGCGGCCCGGGAAGGCGTCGCGGCCGGGTTTGGCGCCGCGATGGGAGCCTGGGATTCATCGTCGGAATCGATCAGATTGTCGATCGCCTCGCTGCGCTTCTGCAAGGGCTTGGCGGGAGCGGCGGACGGGCCGCCCCGTCCATTATCCTGGAACCGAAAATCGACGTCTTCCTGGAATTTCTTAAGCTGGTCTTCCAATCTGCGGTTTTGGAACTGCAATTGCTCGATCTGCCCATTGATCTGGCGGATTTGGTTCTCCAGACGATCGATCCGAACGAGAAGGGCGGAGGGGTCCTGTTGCGGCGCGCCATAGGAGTTATCCTCGCCGACGCTGCCGGGAGGGGAGCCATAATATTGCGCGACTTCGAACCGCGTCTCTGGAGCCTTCGTGGTTTCCGCGCGCGGCGCGACCGGCGCGATGGCGATGCATAGATTAGCCGCAAAGCAGGCGCCTAAAAGTTTCTCGAAAAGCCTCATGCACGAGTTCCCGTTGTAAATTTGGCGCGATTTAGGATAAAATAAGCGCTTTCATCGGAATTTAATCCAGAGCGCTTTTGGTTCCGCAATTGCGATTTAATCAAGCCAGCCTCGTGCAGGTGTAAAACGGCGGGGGAATGCAAGATAGAGTGGGGCCGTGGCGGGAATTGGGTCAAATGCGGTGCCGGCGCGATCTGTTCGCTGAATTTTCGCTCAAGGATATTTATTTATGGTGCGCAAACATTTCGGAACGGACGGAATCAGGGGCCTCGCAAATGCAGTCATCACGCCCGAACTGGCGATGAAGGTCGCTCAGGCGACCGGCGTCCTGTTTCAGCGCGGCGAACATCGCCACCGGGCTGTGATCGGCAAGGATACCAGGCTCTCCAGCTATATGATCGAATACGCCATGGTCGCCGGTTTCGCTTCGGTCGGCATGGATGCGCTTTTGCTCGGGCCGATGCCGACGCCCGCCGTCGCGATGCTGACCCCTTCGATGCGCGCCGACGTCGGCGTGATGATTTCCGCCTCGCATAATTCCTTCGAGGATAACGGCATCAAGCTGTTTGGCCCGGACGGATTTAAATTATCCGATGAGGTCGAAGCCAAGATCGAGACGATGCTCGAAAAAGACTTCGCGCTCAAATTGTCCAAACCGGCCGATCTTGGCCGCGCCATGCGAGTCGAGGGCGATCGCGCCCGCTACATCGAGTTCGCCAAACGGACGCTCGTGCGCAATCTTTCTCTCGAGGGCCTGCGCATCGTCGTCGATTGCGCTAACGGAGCGGCTTACAAGGTCGCCCCCGAAGCCTTGTGGGAGCTGGGGGCCGAGGTGTTCTCGATCGGCGTCGAGCCGGACGGCTTCAACATCAATCGCGGCGTCGGCTCCACGTCGCCCGAGGCTCTGGTCAAGAAAGTCCGGGAGGTGCGCGCCGACATCGGGATTGCGCTCGATGGCGACGCGGATCGCGTGCTGATCGTCGATGAAATGGGCAAGATCGTCGACGGCGATCAATTGATGGCGGTGATCGCGCAGAGCTGGAAGGAAGATGGGCGATTGTCGCAGCCCGGCATCGTCGCGACGGTGATGTCGAACCTTGGACTTGAGCGCTATTTGGAGGGAAGCGGCCTCACCCTGGCGCGCACGCCGGTCGGCGACCGTTATGTCCTCGAGCATATGCGCCAAAACGGCTACAATCTCGGCGGCGAACAATCCGGCCATATTATCCTGTCGGATTACTGCACCACCGGCGATGGCCTCGTCGCCGCGCTGCAACTGCTGGCGGTCGTCAAACGGCAATCAAAGCCGGTAAGCCAGGTGTGCCACCGGTTCGAACCTGTGCCGCAGGTGCTGAAAAACGTGCGAGTCAACAAAGGCAAGCCCCTGGAAGACGCCAGCGTGGTCCGCGCGATCGAGGCTGGTCGCCAGACATTGGGCAATGCCGGCCGCCTGGTTATTCGCGCGTCCGGAACCGAATCCGTCATCCGGGTGATGGGGGAGGGCGATAACCGCGACCTCGTCGAGCGTATTGTCGATGATGTTTGCGGCGCCCTCGCCAACTCGGCGCAGGCGGCGTGAACGGGGCGCAATTTGCCTCCGTCCGATAAGGCCAAACAGCAGTTCGAGAACATGCAACGCAGGATCGTTTCAATCCTGCGTTGCATGGTCGCCGCCTTTAGGTCAGCGAGTCTCCTCGGAGCGCTGCGGAGCGACGATCGCGCGGCAGGCGGGCGTGAGATACGCTTGATATTCAACGAGGCAAGCGCGAATTTTTTCATGATCGGGAATGACGGGACCGCAAAGGCGCAGGGCGTCTCCCTCGCAGTCGGCTTGCTCCTCCTCGTAGGTCGGCTCAGCTAGGCCAGCTGTCGTCATGGCGGTCAAAATGAATGCAGCGCCAAGGATGCGTTTCAGGTTTTTCGGCATTTCTCTTTCAACCTCCAATTCCACGTTGCGCAGTGCGAGCGAAGTCTCAAAACAGATTGGTCAGCACCCATCCGAACTATTGGTCCGGGTTAAGGGTGAGGTCCCGGAGCTTAGCCGCAAGACGCGCTCAGTCAAAGGTCTTGACGAAAAGATGAACCCAAGATTGGACATGCCTTCGTTAGCCTCTGCATTCGGCGGGTCCGCAGCTAAGAGGGAGCTGAACAGCAGGCTGGATCAGTTGAATTGATGGCGAGCATGCCTCGTCGCACTCAGCCTGACAAACTATATGCAGCCTGACAAACTATATGATGGCGCGGCATGCGTGCGAAATATGCGCCCTGTGCGCCGTCAGGCAAGCGTGAATTCTGCCGTGGTCAGGAATGAAGTGACCGCAAAGGCGTATGGCGTCGCCCTGGCAAGCCTGCTGCTGATGCTGTGTGAAGCCAAAGGCGACCGTTGTCATGGCGCACGAAAAGGCGATCGCGCCCAGCGCGCGTTTCATATTCATCGTCATGTTGTTGTTCCCCCCAAACTTAAAATCAGCGCGGTCCCGACGCGGCGGGTTCATCTAGCATGAATCCAAGCCAAAGTAATTGCGCTCGAGGGATATATCGCAACGGGGGCCGCCACCGACTATATTCTCGTGTAGCCGATAGGATTCGCCTGCGATATCAGGCTGCCGGCGCTGAGGAGCTTGGGATCATTGCGAACGCCGACTGAAGCCATATTCTCGCCTCAAGAAATCGAGCGTTATGCGCGCCATATCGTTTTGCGCGGCGTCGGCGGCCCCGGCCAGCAGAAGTTGAAAGCCGCGCGCGTTCTCGTGATTGGCGCCGGCGGCCTCGGCTCGCCGGCGATCCAGTATCTTGCGGCGGCGGGCGTTGGCGAAATAGGCGTTATCGACGATGACGAAGTTTCGCTGTCCAATCTGCAGCGTCAGGTTCTGCATGGCGCGGCCGACGTCGGCCGGCCCAAGGTTTCGAGCGCGGCTGCGGCGATCGAAAGGCTGAATCCGCATGTCAAGGCGACGCAGCATCAAATGAGGCTCACGGAGCAAAACGCGCAGGAAATAGTTGCCGCTTATGACGTAATCGCGGACGGATCGGACAATTTTGCAACCCGCTATGTCGTCTCAGATGCCTGCTTTTTCGCCAGGCGGCCGCTGGTCACTGCTGCTGTCGGCGCTTTCGACGGTTCGCTGACGGTTTTGCGTCCCTATGAGCAAAGCGAGGCTGGCGAGCCGAATCCGACATATCGATGCCTGTTTCCAGAGCCCCCGCCCGAAGGCGTCGCCCCTTCTTGCGCCGAAATCGGCGTTCTTGGCGCCCTGACCGGCGTGCTCGGCGCAATGATGGCGCTGGAGGTCACGCGTGAAATCGTTGGTTTCGGAGAAGGATTGGTCGGCAGACTTGTGCTTTTCGATGCGCTCGGCATGCGATTCGAAACATTGCGCTACCGGTGGGACCCGGTGAACCCCTTGAACGGCGAAAAAGCCGCTGGCTCTCAAGCGGCGGAAGCCTTGGCCGGGGCAAAACGTTGACAGCGACCGGGCAAGGAACTAGATCTCCCGACCATTCGCACGCTTTGCAAAGCCCCTGAGGATTTGCCGAACGGCCTAGCGAAAGCCTCAATCGCGAGAGCTTCGTTGGGGGATAGTTCAACGGTAGAACAGCGGACTCTGACTCCGTCAATCTTGGTTCGAATCCAGGTCCCCCAGCCAATATTCTCAATGACTTAGACGGTCGCGCCAGAGCTAACGAAATCCAGGGCTACCACCCGGCTACCGCGCAGCAAAGGCACATTGGCACGGTCACTCTCGCTTGGGGGCGGCGCCGGCAGCGACAGACCGGCGTGGTCCAACGTTCGGCACGCGTTGCGCATGAAATCAGAACGAGGGTCACCTCACCACTCGGGCAGTAACACCTACAGGTTCCTAAACCGTAGGTCAGCGGTTCGAATTCCTTCCGGAACGCCAACAAAATCAATAGGTTAGATAGCCGCAGCTTCTTTCCCATGTTGTGCGTGTCTCAAGCGATTACCATTGATTTCAAATGAGTTTCAAAATGCGGCAGCAGCTCTACGCAACATGAATTGCGACATGAAATGTTCAGAGATTCTCATCCCGCTGTCAGGTCGCGCCACCTCGCTGACGCCAGGGATAGAGGGTTTAGAACCACCTGCACGGCATGTTGCAGGAAATCTCTTCCGCCCTTGATTTCGCCGCATGCGATATCTCGTTTTTCCTCAAAATCGGATGACCCGTAACCGCCATCATGGGCTGCTAGGCCGTGGTGACGAATTCGGCGTTTGGGGGATTCTCGCGAGGATCTTTCCATGATTCAAGGCTGATTTTTGGAGATCAGCCTTGATGATTCGGGATGTCGATGCGCTGCGAGACGATCAATGGGAGCGGCTTTGTGATCTTGTGCCAGGCGGAAGAGCCGGCCAGCGCGGGCCGCGCTGCGACAATCGACGCTTCGTCGACGCGCTGTTATGGATGGCCCGCTCGGGCGGCCGCTGGCGCGATCTGCCCGAACGCTTCGGCGACCATCAGGCGGTGAAACGCCGCTACTATCGCTGGATCGAGCGCGGCGCCTTGGACGGATTTCTTGAGGCATTCACCGCCGAGGCCGATCTCGAATGGCTGATGATCGACTCAACAATCGTGCGCGCCCATCAGCACGCGGCCGGCGCAAGGATCGCCAAAGGGGGGCGGATGCCCAAGGCCTGGGCCGCTCTCGCGGTGGTTTGAGCACCAAAATCCACGCCGCGACAGACGCACTCGGCAACCCCGTTCGGCTCCTTCTCGGACCTGGGCAGCGCAACGACATCACAAAAGCGCACGCCCTGATCGAAGGCTTTGCGGCCGATGCGATCATCGCCGATAAAGGTTATGACGCCAATCACTTGCGCAAGGCTGTTCTTATGCGTGAGGCTGAGCCGGTGATCCCATCAAAATCCAATCGCCGCGCGCCGCTCCCCTACGACAAGGCGCTCTACAAGGAGCGCAATCTCGTCGAGCGTTTCTTCAATAAACTGAAGCAGTTCCGGCGCGTCGCAACCCGATACGACAAGCTCCTCGCAAACTACCGAGGCTTCGTATTGCTCGCCGCTATTGCTATCATGCTCAGGTAATTCGTCACTACTGCCTAGGATTCAAGCGTCTCATTTTTTCCGTAAAATTCTGTCGCCTGCGGGACCGCTGTCATGCGGATCTGAAGTCTGGCGTGACAAATAAGTTACATAATTTCGAATTCGCTTTCTTTGCAGCTCTGTTAAATGCCGCGCCGAAGCTCAAATCGGCGAAAGTTTAGTATGTTCAATTGCTTATATATCTTTATAGACTAAGTAGACAATTGGCGCGTTAGACGCATTATTGGGCAGGGCCAATCGACATCTTCTGAACGAGCGCAAAGTCGCGTTTGGGACTTTCGGCGGCTGGAGGGCAAATTATGAAACGACGAGACCGCAATCGGGCCGTGGCGGCCTTGACCTTGGGTGCGCTTGTGGCCTTCCAGGGCGCTGCGCGCGCAGATGACGCCGCCGAAGAAATTCGCTTGATCAAGGCTCAGCTGAAGAAGCTTGAAGAGAAGGTCAACGACCAGGCTCGCAAGCAGAAGGAAACCCAGGTTCAGATCCACAATGTAGCGGTGCGGCCGCAAGGATTTCCGGCGGAGCAAGCATCGATACAAGGGCGTCCGACGCCGGGCTCTCCATACGGGGGTCTCCAGGGAGTGGGAATTGCCCCGCTCGGCGGAACTCCGCTGCCGCCCGGCGGCTATTCGGCGGAGGAGGCGTCAATCCAAGGCCGCCCGGTGCCGGGCGCCCCGAGCATCTACATCAATGGCGTCACCATTACGCCCGGCGGCTTCCTCGCAGCGGAAAGCGTTTTCCGCAGCCGCAACATTGGCGCGGACATCACGACGCCGTTCGCAAACATTCCTTACAACAATGTGCGCACCGGCAACGCCAATGAGTACCGCATGAGCGCGCGCGCGAGCCGCGTCTCGCTTCTCGTGCAGGGCGATGTCAATCCGACGACGCATCTCTCCGGCTGGATGGATCTTGATTTCCTCGGAGCGGCGCAAACCGCCAATAGCAACGAGAGCAATTCATTTACGCCGCGCATTCGCAACATCTATTTGACGATGGATCAGGATGATTTCGGCTTTCACGTCCTCGCCGGTCAGAACTGGTCGTTGCTGACGGCGAATACGAGAGGCATCATGCCGCGCACGGAGAACACGCCTCTGACGATCGACACGCAGTTCGTGCCTGGCTTCAATTGGGCGCGTCAGCCGCAGATCCGCGTCGTCAAGGACTTCGACAAAACCTTGTGGTTCGCTGTGTCGGCGGAAAACCCGCAAACAAACACCTTCGTCGGACCCGGCGCGCAAGCCGGCCCATTTGTCGGCGGCGTGCCGACGGTCGGATCGACAGCCGCTCTCCCCGGCACCCTCGTCAACACCTTCGTGCCCCCCGGCTCGTCCTTGTTCAATTCGGGAAATTCGATATCGCTCAATCATATGCCGGATATCATCGGCAAGGTCGCCTGGGATCCGACTTTCGGCGATCGTCACATCCATGTGGAGGCCTACGGCCTGTTCCGCGATTTTTATAACCAGGTCAACGGCAGCAATCAGGATGTCGCGGCCGGCAGCTACGGCGGCACCATACTTGTGCCCATCATTCCGCAAAACCTCGAGTTCCAATTCACCGGCATGAACGGGCGCGGCATCGGCCGCTACGCCACCGGATCGCTTCCCGACGTCAGCGTCAATGCGAACGGCTCGCTTTCGCCTATTCAGGAAACGACCTTGCTCGCCGGGTTGATCTGGCGTCCTCAGCCCGGTTTGGACATTTATACCTACGCGGGCGAAGAAATTCAGCAGGCGAGCTTCTCCAACAGCATCAGCGCGTCCGGCGCCGTCAGCGCTTTCGGCGATGGCAATCCTCTGTACACCAACGCGGGATGCTCGAATGTGCTCAGCACCGCTTGCGTCGGCAACACCCATCTGATTCGGAGCATCACAGCCGGTTTCTGGGACACCATCTATTCAGGTCCCTTTGGTCAATTCCGGGCCGGTCTGCAATATGCCTATGTCCAGAAATTTTCCTTCCAGGGCTTCGGCGGCGGAGCCAAGGCCGAGGAAAATTCAGTTTTCACCAGCCTTCGCTATTATCCGTTCCAATCAAATTGAGCTATGAGCGCTCGCTAGCAGGGCCAACTAACGGAACGGCCTCGATCGAAAGCGGCGCGAGCGATATGTCCCTCGTCGTCGGAGGCCGGTCCAAATAGCGGGCAGGAAAGCGATGCGCGCGCCGCCTATGGCGCGCGATGCGACCGGCGGCCCGAGGAAGCGTCCATCTCGCTGCGGCCGAGGGTTTGAACCGCTAGAGAGAGAAGCAAGCTCATCCGATCCCTCGCCGATTTTCCGCGTTGATTTTCTCTTGCCCAATCTTCTCCCGCCGATTTTCTCTTGCGAGATTGGTTGCGGCGCCATATTAGCCCTTGATTGGAATTATTCCAAACTAGGGCGCGCACATGAAGGGCTTTTCCGAGCTGACTGAACGCGAGATTCTGGCACTGGCAATCAGCAGCGAGGAAGAGGACGGCCGCATCTACTCCGACATCGCCGAAATGCTGCGCGATGACTATCCCGACAGCGCAAAAATGTTCGTCGATATGTCTGAAGAGGAAGGCGACCATCGCCGCTGGCTCATCGACATGTTCACGAACAAATTCGGCAGCCACATCCCGCTCATTCGCCGTCAGGATATTCGCGGATGGATCCAGCGGCGACCGATGTGGCAGCTGCGCCCGCTCGGCATCGAAATCCTGCGTCGGCAGGCGAGGGTGATGGAGCAGGACGCCGGTCGATTCTACCACCGCGCAATGGAGCGAACGAGCGACGCCGAGATTCGCAAGCTGCTCGGCGATCTCGCCGAGGCCGAGGCCGGCCATGAGCGGCGGGCGAGCGCGATTGAGGCCAAACGTCTGCCAGGAGAGAAACGCGGGAGGGAGGACGAGAACGCGAGCCGCCGTTTCATACTCCAGATCATCCAACCGGGCCTCGTTGGCCTGATGGACGGATCAGTATCGACTCTGGCCCCCGTCTTCGCCGCGGCCTTTGCGACGCATAACCCGTGGAATGCGTTTCAGGTCGGCTTGGCGGCCTCGCTTGGGGCCGGCATCTCGATGGGGTTTGCAGAGGCGCTGGCCGACGACGGAAAGCTGTCCGGCCGCGGCGCGCCGCTTCTTCGGGGGCTCGTGTGCGGGCTCATGACAGTCGCCGGCGGCATCGGCCACACGCTGCCCTACCTCATTCCAAATTTCTACACCGCCACCGCCATCGCGGCCGTGGTTGTGATGTTCGAGTTGCTCATAATCGCCTATATCCAGTGGCGCTTCATGGACATTCCTCCGGTTTCAGCGGCAGCCAAGGTCATGCTTGGGGGAGGCCTCGTCCTTGCGGCCGGCATTTTGATTGGCGGCGCCTGATTAGAGCGGCGCAAAGGCGACCGCGATGCGGGCGCCGACTTTGACGCGGCCGCCGCAACACGTTACCTCAGGCGGTCGGAAGCGCTAGCGCATGCGTAGCGCTTGATTGGATTTGGCTCCGTCGGCAATGTCTGACAAAAGCCAAGGACGGCATGTTGCGGACGTGGCGGAATTGGTAGACGCAAGGGACTTAAAATCCCTCGACCTTTGGTCATACGGGTTCGATTCCCGTCGTCCGCACCACATTGATTTTAAAGGTGTATTGGAGGAGTGCGAGATCCCTGGCACCTACTCGTGTTAGACGACGTGTTAGACGGCCTCGTTCAGCCCTCGTTCTTGTCGCCGAATCGCAGTTTGGAAATGCGGTTTGTTGCGGCTATACGGCCGCGCTTATATTTCAGGTTGGTCGCTAGCTGCTTGTGCGTGCCGAGTTCCATGGCGTCCTCCGATTTCGCCTCTTTGTCATAGGCATCTGAAATCGCACCGGCCCGCGTATCCATGTTCCAGACCTTGTCAGGAATCCTGGCTGCCTGGGCGATCTTGCGGAAGCGCCGGGCAAACTCGCGCTGAATATACGGCCGGCCGGACCGCTCATCCAGAATCACGGGGCCAATCCGGCTTGTAATCGGTACTGTCACAAGTTCCGCCATGACCATTGGCAAGAGACGCAGGTCGAATTCTGCAACTTCATCGAAATTGCTCTTGCTGGTGGGCTTCTCCAGGTGCCAATCGGCTTTGATGTGCTCGCCCCAGCGTAGACCTACCGTCCAATGTTTGCCATCTGGCTTTCTTAGCCATTCTCCGATCACGTCCTTTTGGCGGAGGGCGCACGCGAACTGTATCGCGACCGCCCGCGCCATGCTCGGCAACGCGGCAGCGTGAGCCTCGATGATAAACGCCTTGACCTGGTCGACAGATATCGTCTGCTTACGCCCCTTACCGGGTGAGAATTCGGTATCCGTGAGGATCCCCGCCAGATCTTTGCATGCCGAATTACGAAGTCCCTTGCCGTATTTGACAATGATTCTGAGCATTTGCACGCAGCCATAGGCGCGGCGCGGGTTGGCAAGCTTTCCCTCGTCGTCACACCGCCCCCACTCCTTGTGCCACCTCCGAACGTCGTTGGACGTGATAGCGTCGATACGGCGAGCGCCGACCGTCTCCTTTAGGATTTTAAGGCTTTTATCGTAGCCCTCCTTTGTGACCGCCCGCTTGGTCTGGTAGGGGCTTTCCTCATCACGGGTGTACATCTCAGCCAGCCACGCAATGGTGCCAATCGAGGCGCCACCTGGCGTCGTCGCCACACCTCTTAGAAATTCCAACATCTCTGCCCAATAACGCCGGCACAGCGCTGCGACCGGTGGTGGCGCGTCTGTATCCCCAGGATCGTCCCTGAGAAATAGGGTCTTTGGCTCGTATCCGGCTTTTACCGCGGCCCTTGACGCAACCCAATAAACGTCACGCCTGCCCGTCTTGCGGAGCATGACCCTACGCCCTGGCGCGTGACTTTCGTCCAAGATTTCCATCCCAATTTTCTCCTCCGTCGCGAGTTAACGACGGAGCATCATTGCCTATCCCGGCGCGCCGGTCCAAAAATGCCTTGACTGCTGGCCAATATCGGCGGTTGTGAAATACGGGGTCAGGCGTCGGCAAACCATTCTTTTCAAGAACATAGGCCGCCGCCTGCCACTCAAGGCACGTCATCCCGACCCTGGCGGCAATCTCCCCCTCGGTAAGAAACAAACTATCGGTTAAGCGGGCGCGACTCATGGTTCAGGCTTGGCCTTTCTCCGGCGCGAGCATCGCGGCGATGGAGGTGGATTGTGAAGGTAACGGCAGCAGTCGATGGATTTGTAGATTGTTGTGGCGACAGTGCTCCATTGGCCTAGGCCGTCCGGCTTACGGTCTTAATGGCGATTACGCTTCGATCTATGATGCGATGGAATTGCTTGGATATTTCTTGAGCGCTCCAAGTTCCGATGCGCTCTGGACTGAGCATTATATTTGCGGAGATATCTGCGATGCGTTTGATCCGCTGCAATGTTATCTCAAGCTCTAGAATCCTGTCATTCTTCCCGGTGATCGTTTCACACAAAATATTGACGTGGTCCCGACTGAAGGTCTGTCGCAATTGCTGCTCCAAGGCGCTGATCGTGGCCTGCTGCGCCTTGATCCGCTTCTTTGCGCGTCTCAGCGTCGCCGAGCGTTGTTTCAATCTTTTCCGCGTTGACGCGAGCTTTTGAAACTCGTCTGGCATCGCTGCCTCCTCAAGAAAATGTCGGCGTCAATAACGTTGCGTGAGTTGCGGGGCAGAACGTGACGGCGCCAGACGGGGTGGGGGAAATCCTCAGAAAGGAATGTCGTCGTCGATCACGTCGGCGGTGCGTGTAGGGCGATCGCCCATGGCCATGCGCGGATCATCGTGCTGCTGCGCGGGCCGCGCCGGCCTGTCGCCGACCGTGCCATAGCTGTCGGCCGACGGGCCAGTTCTTTCGCCCTTGTCGAGCAGCGCGAGCTGACCTCCGAATTGCTCGAGCACGATCTCCGTGGTCCTGCGCTCGGCGCCATCCTTGTCGGTATAGGATCGCGTGCGCAGCTTGCCTTCGACATAGGCCTGCGAGCCTTTCTTCAAATAGCTCTCGGCGACCTTGCCAAGGTTCTCGTTGAAGATGACGATGTTGTGCCATTCCACGCGCTCTTTGCGCTCGCCGCTGGCCTTGTCGCGCCAGGTGTCCGACGTCGCGATCGAGAAGGTGGTGACCGCGCCGCCGGCGTTGGTGCGCCGCACCTCGGGATCGCGGCCGAGACGGCCGATGAGAATGACTTTGTTAACGCCGCTCATCGTCGGCCTCGCTCAAGAAAGAGCACGCGTGAGACAAAATGTTCATGGGTTCTCCGTTAGGAGTTGTTCGCGCTTGGCGGTTTCGAAGGCTTCGATCGCCGTGATCTGATCGGCGAGCAGCTCGCGCTCGGGCGCGAGTGTGGCGCGATCTTCAACGGCGACCGCGATTTCGGATTTCGAAAGAACTGCGTTGCGAATAATTTGGTCGCAGCAGCCGATGCGCCGTTCGATGTGCGCCAGGCGAGATTTGAGCTTGTTGAGATGAGGCGACATCATGCGGCCTCATCGACCTGCTCGCGCAAAGCGATTCCGAGATAGTGGACGCCGGTTTTGATGCGCTTTTTCTCATAGCCAAGCGCAAGAACGGCGGCGCTGAAAGCGGTGATAGTCAGCTCGGGAAGGCCGCGCCCGGCGGCGAAGTTCAAATAGGCCTGATGCAGGACGGAGGCTTTGGTTTGCGGCCGTTCGACGCCTGTGCTGCAATCCATCACCTCTTCGAGGAAGAAATGTACGGCAGTTTTGTGCGAGGGGATCGCATGGCTGCCCGATGCCTCCTCCGCCGCCTCGTCCTCATCGGCGTCGATCGCCTCGACCATGGCCTGCGCGAGTGGCCGTTCGTCCTGTTCTTGACGCGGGAGCTCGAGCGACGTCGCCGGCGTTTCGGCCCAGGCGGCGAGCGGCGCCGGCAACCATTTCTTTTTCGTCGCGTCGGCCGCGACATAGTCGGCGATGGCGCCTTTCTTGTCGGCGCGATTGATCGCCGGCGTGCCGATCGCGTCGACGACGGCGAGGGCGGCGCCTTTTGTCGCCGCGTCGAAATAGGCCTTGCGATCGAACGCTTGATCGAGCTGGGCAGCTAATGGGGCGCCGCGCATAGAAAGCGCTGCGGCGAGGGGCGTCAGATCGGATAGCGGGACTTCGCCCCGCAGAGAATCGCCGACAATCCTGATCGAGCGCGCGACGAGTTCCGTAAAAGCGACCGAGAGATCGACCAGCGGCGCATTGGCGCAAATCGCCAGCGCCTCGTTAAATCTTAGCCGCCCTATTCTCTTAAGGAGCTCCGACCTGGCCTCGAAGGATTGATTACTTGTGATCGACAGGCCGACGCAGCCATAGGCTTGGCCGTAATCTGTTCCGAGTTTGGCGACGGCGACCATCAGGGCGAGATCGGGGCGCGAGCGAATGCATTCGGAAAAGGAATTCTCGACGGCTTCGTCGATGACGGCGCGGACGGCCTTTGAGGTTTTGTCGGGCGCGGCCACCGACAGGGGCGAAAACTCGGCCGCCGCGCCCTTCTCCACGCTCCTTGGTGCGGGGGGCGCGGAATCACGAACTGACAGACCGTCGCTGCGAGTTGCAGGACTAGCCTCGAAACCCCTGCCGAACATTGGGGTTCCATCGAGCTGGAGGTCAGCGACGAGGCCGAGCGTGGCGCGTTGGGATTGGGGGATGGAGCGGAGCAGGGCGCGAGTTTCAATGCCATCCCTCTCTGCCCATAATTCATTAATCCGAGCATGGTTGGGTCCATGGGCGGCGATGACTGCGTTTTCTTCATCCTCGATCGCTTCGAGCCGTTGCTCCTCGGCCGGCAGGAAGTCCACCTCATAGTCTTCGACGAGATAACCGCCGTCGGGCTGATCGCCGCCGGCGACGACAAAGCCCCAGCCCTCTTTTTCCGCGATTGCCTCCGCCGCGGCCAAAAGCTTCTCGCGCGCGAGACGCTTCAACAGAGAGCCGTCGCGGAAAATGATTTCTTCCTCGAAAAGGTTTTCCTCGATCCGGCCGCCGGCGGCCACATAGGCGTCGGCGCCGATGTAGAGCGCTTCCTTCGATTGACCTGAAAGCGTGTCGGAGCGCAGCTTTTGCCGGATCTGATGTGGATAGTGACCGCCTGTGCTGAGCTGGTCGAAGACGGCCTCTTGCGCCGCGTGCGCATCGCCGGCGGTATAAGCCTGCGCCACGTCGGCGTTGATCTTGCCTTCCCGCCAGGCGGTCAAAATCTTGGGCGACAAGCGTCCCAGCGCCAGGCGCTGGCGGACGTGACGGAGACCGAGGCCAAAATCTCGCGCAATGCGCTCTTCGTCGAAGCCGGCGCGAGCCATGGCCACGAATGCCTCATATTCCTCGACCGGGTGCAGCGGCCGGCGCATTGTATTCGCGGCCAGCGCGATCTCGCGAAGAGAAGGCTCGTCGGCGGCAAACACCTCGACGTCAACGGCATAGTGCGCTGCGCCGCCATTCTGGTCGGCGAGCAGCTGCATCGCGCGCCAGCGGCGTTGCCCGTCGAGAACGACGTAAAAATCGCCGACCCAATTGGCGGGACGACTCGGATGGTCCGTGGTCATTACGAGGAGCGGCTGCAATTGTCCGCTCGCCAGCAACGAGGCGGCGAGCCCGTCGATGTCCTCGCGATCATCGAAGAAGCGGGGGTTTAGTTCGCTAACGCCGACAATCGCCTGCAGCGAAACGGTCAATGACTGGCGACCGTTATTTTGTGAGCTTTGGAGGGCGGCGGTCATTCTGCGGCCTCGTTCAGCAACAGGTCGGCGGCGCGCATGATCATGCGATAGGCGGTGCGGGGCGCACCGTTCAGGACGGCGATTTTGGCGCGGCTGAAATGCGGCAGCGTCTTCATCGCGACTCCCTTGTCCCGCGGCGCGCCTTCTGCCGCTTCCGTGACCAGAAGGTCGATAAATTCATTGCAATCGTCCTCAGTGACGGATTGCGGCGTAGGGCTGATCGAAGGGCTCATAACGGCCTGTCCTCCTCAACGGCGGGTTGACGCGGATCTATTGGCGAATTCCCATCGCTGGGCATTCCGCGAATCATGAAAGTGGCCCGATCCGCCAGCACGCGGATCGGGCCTCGCAACCACCAACCACCAACCGATTGGAGATCACGAATAGAAAGGGTTGAACAATGGGCAACAAACAAGACTGGGCAGACGCCCACGCCTCCGACAAAGCCGCTACAGAAGGAGTGGCCCCGGACGCGTCCAGCGGCTCCTCCGCCACAGCCGAAGCCGGCTCCGAAGCCGACGTCGTCACGCTGAACACGGAAGCCGCAGATCTCGAATTTTATCTCGCGGTAGACGTGCATTATCATCGCGCGAGGCAGGCCTGGTTTACCGGCCTGCATCGTTGGACGATGTTCTTTACAATCCTGCTTGGAACTGCCGCGGCCGGAGAAGTGTTCGTGGCTTGGCTTTCTGGACTTTTGATCGCGGCTTTCGGAGCCGCAGATCTCTGCTTCGATTTTAGCGGACGGGCGGCGCTGCATTCCGATCTGGCGCGAGGGTATATCGCCCTTGCGCGAGAGCTCGCCGCGGGAAAGGACGATCCGGATAGGCGCAGCGCTGTATTGGAATCTTGGATCGAGATGAGCGGCGACGCGCCGCCAGTCTATCGTGCAGCCAGAGATATGGCGCACAACCTCGCCATTCAATCGCTCGGCCGGGACGCCGGCGCGAGAGCAATTCTTTCGTTCCGCAAGCGCATTCTGGCGCATGTCTGGCGCTTTGAGGGAGCGGCGTAAAATAGTCATCAAGCCACCTCTCTGAACGAGCCGACGAAATATTCGTCAAGCGTCATGGCTGGCTCCAAAATGGTGCGATGAGGATTGGATCGATTTGAGAAAAGACCCGGCCCGCGCTGGGGGAAAACACGCGGGCCGGGCTCTGCTGCAAGGAGCTTTGCTCCGGCGCGGAGGGGCATGAAATGGAATGCATTGCATCGCTGACGATGCGCGGGGCGACGATGCCGAACATTGCAAGGGCAAGTAGGCAGGCGGTCGCAACGACGGCGTAAATAACGATCATCGCTGCTTCGATCAGCGCGTTAGGTTTCGGGTCGTCCGGCTTGCAGCAACAGCCCTCGGTCCGACTGCCTTCGTCGATCTGGGAGCCGATTGGACTTTGCGGCGGATCGTAGAACAGGCCGCTCATCACGCCGCCTCGCCGAAGACGGCGCCGGGCACATCGCCCATGGCGCGTCGGCGAATATGCTCGACGGCGAGGGCCGCCTCGTCGAAGCGCATGATGAAGCGCGAAGGAATGCCGGCGGTGAGATAGGCGAAAACGCGATGCTCGAAGAGATTGAGCTCATTCCACGACAGATTTTCGATGGCGCCGTGCATGACGGCGATTGCCTGCTCGTCCGCCACCGCTTTAGCGTGGATCGGCGGCTGAAAGGTTTGGGCCATGTCGGCGCTCCATCGGTGTGATGAAGCAATATTGGACAAATCGTCCAACTAGTCAAGGACAAATTGTCCAAGTTTTTCCTGCAAGCGCACGCCATTTGCCATCCTGCGCATAAAAGCCCGGAGCAAGGCCGGGCTGAGCCGGTTCAAGAGTCGTGAGCGTTGCCACCCGAAGCAAGACAACGCCTCAGCCCAAGCGGCTAGACTTTCACGCTGGAGGGGGTGAACTCTATTCAGTTAGATACAACCAGTCGAATCCCTGGCTTTCCCCCGAAGTAAACGCGCTCGACATCCTCTGGCCGGGCAGCGAGCATTTTTGCCAGGTCATCAGTCGAATACCCTAAAGTCGTTCGGTGGTAGGTAACTATGTTTTTGAGACGAAGGGGTATCTCCGGCTTTAACTCAACCGGCTCAACCCCTTTAAAAGACTTTACATACTGTATGTTTAGCGATTTATATTGGCCAGGAGTTATTAACTCCAAATCAAAAGCTCTCTTAATCAATGATTTTATCGATACTTTCCAGTATGCTTTGACACGCCCCAACGCATTCAATTTGGGAGAAACCAAATATGGTTTGATATCGCTCGCCGGCATTAAAAACGCGGCTGCAAAGCGATGAGCTTCTGATTCCATTTTTTCGTCATCATCCGGCAGGCTGTGCATGACCATGTGGCCAAGCTCGTGCGCTAACGAAAACCGAAAGCGATCGTTTGGCATCTCCCGATTCATGAAAAACAAAGGAGGCAATCCCTCCGTTCGAAAACTGAGGCCATCCAAAAGGTTCGTGCCAAATCGAGCAGAAGTAACAATACCACCCGCCTCCTCGATTAATTCGACGAGGTTCGAGACGGGCCCACGAGGCATCATCCAATAAGCTCTCAACCGCTCAGCAAGTTGTTCCGGCGTAGCTCCGGATTGGTCAAGATCAATTTGCGGAATTGGTTTCGCGACCGGCGCTTCATAGGAACGCAAGAGCTTAACCACGTGCTGCCGACGAATATTTATCAAAGCTCCAATTCTGGCCAGCGGCTTTGCGCCAAGCTTCGCTCGTTTGCGAAAATGAAAATGCGGGAATCCAATCGCTCGCTCTCTCTGGAAGAAGAAATGCTCGGGAAAGCGAAGTTCCTCGGCAATTAGTCGGAGAGCTTCTTCGCCGGGTTGAGCAATCAGACCATGCTCAAGCTTAGACATAAACGCCTGCGTCATGCCGGTATTAGTGGCCAGTTCGGCTTGGGTAAGTTCTCGCGCGTCACGAGCGAGCCGAAGCATATCGGGGTTAAAAATATCATCTGCCACGGCCGCGACGGCTCCTTGCCCGGTCAGCATCGAAATCAATACTTTCTGTCGCATCAAAACGTCGCGGTGTAATGTCTTCCCATCGTGCGACCTCTGCCTCCATCATCACCTGAGCAGTCCATAAAATGCTTCGTCCAATCGGTCTCGCGATCATGATCCGCTTTAGCCCAGCACCAGACGCATCCAGTTCGTAACCGACGGTGAGACGGACCGCAGGAGCGGGGAAATCCGCAAAAGTTTTTTGGTCGTCATAGTCTTGCTGTTGCTTTGTCTGATAGTTGCTATGCTTGCCGTTCGCTTTGACCTTTTTGAAGCGAAACAGCCCTTGATCCAAATAATTAGCTACTATCAATGAGTGAGAGTTGATGACGTTCAGGCCGGGTGTACCTTCGGCAAAGGTCACGACCCGTTTTTCAGCGTGTGAATAGATATTGTTCGCCACGGCCCGGTCATTGTGCTCAGCGCGCGCGGCGTTCGAATAATTCGCATCATCGAAATAAAACGCGACCGCTTCGTTCAAGATCGCATAAAGGCCCGCCAGTATGGGCTCGGCAATCGCCATCGCGTTGTTCTGGTCTTCCTCACGGTCCATGTCCGGCTCCTATCCAAGAAGCAAAAATCGTCCACGAGCCGTACAAAGTCAATCTAAAATATAACCAAAAATATAACCGCAGGTCGAGAGGGCTGGTTTTTCCCCTGATTTCACGCCTGTGCTTCAGCCAAATCCGGGCGCGCATTCCCTTTGGCTGCCGTGGATTGAACCGGTATAGACGGCTTCTACCGGTGCGCCTCGATCTCTCTTTTGTATTTTTGGGTCCTTTCCGATCCGGGCGGATCTACGCGCGCATTCGCTTCTTTACCGGATGACGGACAGTCTGTGACTTAACCTCCATTCCCGTCACAATGTATTCGATGGAGCGGTCCACGATCGCAGCAAACCTGGGAAGGAGATACTGTGGCAGCGGGCTTCTAACCTCGTATTTGCGATATCGCTCTGAGGGTATGCCCAGGGCTATGGCCATTTGCTCTGCTGTCCAATTCTTTGCTTCCCGCAGTTCTTTGACGCGGCTGCAAAAAGCGGTGTTGAACGTTAGCTCTTCGTTTGATTCTGCCATGCTCCGCATGATGCTAGACGATTTGTCCAAGAGCATTAGACATCGTGTCCTTGACAAATTGGACGAATTGTCCAATTTTAATGTGCATGCAAGAGACCTCTCCCACGAAGCAGGAAATTGAACGGCGAGCCTTGGAGCTGGGTGCGTCGCAGGCCGCTATATTCAAATGGCGAAAGCGCGGCATCCCTGCTCATTGGCAGATAAAGTTGTTTACCGAATTTGGCGGGTCTCTCGATCTCGCGGACCTGAAGCGTTTCTCATACGGCCACGAAAACTCACCTTCGAGGCAGGAGGTGACGCCATGACCATTGCTCTTTCATCGCTAAATCACGGAGCAGGAAACGCCGAATTCATGATTCGGCAACCTTGCCCAACTCTGAAAATCGCCACGCGCCGCGGCATCAACTCTTCGGGCAAATCGCCAAGGCGCCCTGATCGAGCGCCTGCAGAATTCCGCCGAGGCGATCTTCGGCCTCGTGCATCGCTGCCTCGCCTAACGGCGGCTGATCTGCCCAGCATTCATGCTCCGTGCGCAGTGCGACCAGATACGCCGCGAGCCAATCGCCGTGGCGCCGCGCGTCGCGCGCGCAGCACCACACCAATTTTCCGAGCGCCGTCTCCACAACAAGGAGATGGCCTTTCAGTCTTTCGATCTCCTCGCTCGTCGAGGCGATCGTGATCTCGTTGCTCATGCTTTGCCTTTGATGCGTTCCGACCTTTGAGCGTTCCAGCGCCCGCGGGTCATTCTGGGATAATTGCAATGCGCGTCTCAAACTATTCCATCGCCTCCTTTCCGGAACCCCCGATGTCCCAAGCATCGGAGGGTTTTATGCGGAAGTCTGGGTCTTTCTTCCCCAAGTTTGGGGGAATCGACACCCAAGTTTGGGGTGTCTTTTTTGCAACACGCCATCCTGTCAAGACGGCGCAGTGCGTCGCGGCAAATATTGGCGCGTCTGAGCGCACCGTCGAGAAGTGGCTGGACGGAACCTCAACCCCGAACATGCATGCGTTTGGTCGGCTGGTCGCCGCCTATGGTCCCGAATTCCTCGCCGCCTGTTTCCCAGGATGCGATTGGCTGAGCACTGCGTCGCGCGCTGCGCGTCGCGAGAATTTGAGCGCCGAGCTGGCGCGGCTCGAACGCGAGATCGGCCAGCTTTAGGGGCGGTTTTTATGCGGATTGTTGCTGCCGAGATTGTGCGCCTTTGCGCAAAGGCGATTGGCGTCGGAGCCAGGGCCGATCTCGCTATCGCGAAATGGCTTTTCGCTGTAGCCGACCGAATTGAGAGGGCGTGATCATGAGGCAAATTGAGCCCCTGGCCGACGTTCATGGCCCGGAAGACTACGGCCCCGTGCCCGAGCTGCGGTGGCTGCCGATCGGCAAATTGATCGTCGACGACGCCTATCAACGCGAGATCACTCCAGCCGGCCAACGCAACATTCGCGCGATTGCAGATGCGTTCTCCTGGAGGAAATTTGCGCCCGTCGTCGTCAGCCCTGTCGCCGGCGGTGCTTATGCGATCGTCGATGGCCAGCACCGCACCACGGCCGCAGCGACGATCGGCGTCGACTCAGTGCCGTGCCTGATCATCCAGGCCGATCGCAAACAACAGGCGCAAGCCTTCCGGGCGATCAACGGCCAGGTGACGCGGATGAACCGGCTGATGATCTACAAGAGCGCGCTGGCCGCCGGCGCTCCGGAGGCCCTGGCGGTCGAGGCCGTCGCGCGCAAGGCCGGCGTCACGATCGTCACCCATTGCATCGCCGGCAAGGATCTGAAGCCGGGCCATACGATTGCTTGCGGCACGATCGGCATATGCCTCGCGAGATATGGCGAGGCGTTGACGATCCTGACGCTGCAGGCTGTCGGGGCCTCGGAGGGCAAACGCGGCGGCTCGTTGCTGTCTCGAATCATCTTTGCTGTCGCCACCGTGCTTTCGGACCATGCCGAATGGCGGACTGACAAACGCCTTATCGAGGTGTTCGCATCTGTAGACCTCTGCAAAGCATACAAGATCGCGACCATCGAAGCGGCAAAGCATCCGAAGCTGAAAAGCTCCGATCTGCTTGAAGCCGCGATCATTGATCATCTGACCCGCCTTCTATCCAAACGAAAGGCGCTGGCATGAGACGTCTCAAGTGGACCGTCGATGCGGAAAAGCGACTGATTGAAGCCTGGAACGCCGGCGTCGGCCCGACCGATCTCGCCGCCCGCTTCGCGACCAGCCGCGGCGCGATCAACGAAAAGATACGCGAGCTGCGTGGCGCCGGCGTCGCATTGCGATGGGCACGGATGCGGAGGGCGGCATCCTATGGCTGATGACAACGCCTTCGGCGTCGCGGAATCATCCATTCTTATCGATTCGCACGCTGTGCCGTTTATCCCAGAACGGGATATCGGATCGAGCTCGAAGTATGTCTCGACCTGTGGCCCTGTGCTGCGCGCAAGCGGTCGCCTGCTCGCCACGAGCGGCCTTTTCGCCTGGGTCTTGTTTGACGGATGCGACGAGCCGCGCACGTGGCCGCTCGCCTTCCTAAAACTCGCCGGGGAATGCCGATGACGGAAGGGAAGGGCCACAGCGCCGTGCGGGCGATGAAGCGGCCCCGGCTATCCGACGGTCAGCCCTGGCAAAAGCTCGAGCTGTTTCCGACGCCGCCCTGGGCGACGCGGGCGTTGTTCGAGCATGTTTTGCCGATGATCCCTGGCTTTGGCTGGAACGCCAGGGAGTGCATTGAAGATCCCTGCGCCGGGCTCGGCCATATGTCGTCTGTGCTGGCCGAGTATTCGCAGCACGTCATCGCCAGCGATGTGATGATCTACAAATTGGCCGGAGGAGGAACCACCTCCGCTTTCGGAATCCACCAGCGCGACTTTCTCAATTCCCCGCGGCGGCCTGGTGTCGATTGGATCATCGCCAATCCGCCGTTTGAAGGCGCCGCCGGCTTCTTTGAGGTGGCTATACACGAGGCGCGCGTCGGCGTCGCCCTGTTCGAACGTATCCAATGGCTCGAGAGCGATGGGCGCTTTGAGGAGATATTTTCGCCGCATCCGCCGGCGCTGTTTGCGCCGTTTGTAGAGCGCGTCCCGATCTGCGAGGGCGGCTATGACCCTGAAGGATCGACGGCGACCATGTACGCCTGGTTCGTATGGACCGTCGAGCCCTGCCGCTCGCCGTACATTCCGGGAGCCTTCCCCACCGCTCTGATCCCACCAGGGCGTCGTGCGGCGCTGACGAAGCCTTCCGACGCCATTCTAGCCCAGCGTTCCGTGCCCGGCTTCATTCCGCCGTCACAGCGCAGGAAAACGAGCCGACCAAAGACGTCAATCCAAATTGATGGAGATGCTGCATGAGCCTTATCGATCGGCGCAGCGCACCCTTGCCTGGATCCGTGCGCTCAGCCTGCCGCGTCAAAGACATACTCCGGCATGCGGTTCCTCTGGATCATCCAGATGCGGCAATTGCCCGCCGCTATCTCGATTCGCTTGGGCTCTTGCCGCTCAGTCCTTTGCTCCTCTACGGCCGGGTTCTTTTCCGTCCGCATCTCGATTATGTCGCCCGTCTCGGCGCTGGATCTTATCCCGCGCTGATCGGACGTTTCAGTACTTATGTCGACGAGTCACGCTCAGTCGAATGTACATTTCTGCGCGAGGATGGATCGGCGATCGCCGATCTTAAACCTCCACACTCTCCGCGGCTGTATTTTGGACTGGCCGGCGGCTATTTCTTGCCGTTGAGCCATGGGCAAACCGGCCGGCCGCTGAGCGAGGCGCGTAGGCCCGAGCACATAATCATAACGCAAAGGCTCGAGACAGGCCTCAAGATCATCCGGGATATGCCGGAAGCGCGGGTGTGGGTCGGCATCAGCCTCCGCAACATCGGCGGCTTGCCGCTCGAAATGCCGCAGATCGGGCGGCTGACGTTCGTTTTCGACGAACTGCCATTGGCCGACCATACCGGCAGCCTGCGCGCCCTCATCGCCCGCAAGGGCAAACCGGTCCAGATGACGAGCGGCGAAACCTTCCTGCGAGGCGTGACCGCCAAGAGCTTTGAGGCCGCCTGATGACTCGCAGTTTATTCCCGAAGCGGCGCACCGCGTTCACGGTCGAGTTTTTCTATCGCCAAAGCGGCTTCAAGGTCTCGTTTTCGGTCTTCGATTTTGTGACCTTTCGGGTCGGCGAGATCTTTCTGGCGACCGACAAGACCTCGAACGATCTCGAGGCCGAGGCGCGCGACGCCATGATCCTCGCCAGCTTCGCTCTGCAGCATGGCGCCACGATTGAAGAGATCCGCTCCGCCATGACCCGCGACCACGCTGGCGAATGCTCCTCGGTCGCCGGTTATGCGATCGATACAGTCTGGAATGCGATCGAAGATTTGAAAAAGAATGCCGATCATGCGTGACCAGGCCTCTGACGATTGGATTGCGCGAGCGCGGGCGGTCACGGTGAAAGCCGAACTGGAGCGGCGCGGTCTTTGGTCGAAAGCCATGGCCGGAGACAACGGCGTGCCGTGCCCCGGCTGTGGCGGCCGCGATCGATTTGGCGTCAACGTTCGCAAGAATGTCTGGAACTGCCGCGCGTCCGGCGCCGCCGGCGACGCGATCGCCCTGGCGCAGCATATTGACGGAACCGAGTTTCTGGCGGCGGTCGAGACCGTGACCGGCGAGCCGCCGCCTCGTGGAGCGTCCGCACTGACCGAGGCAGAGAAGCGCGCCATCAATGAGCGCGCGGCGAAGGCTCACGCGGCCGACGAGGCGAAGCGCCATGAGCAAGAGGCGGCGAGCTTTCGTTTTCGCGAGCGCGAGCGGCGTGCGGCGTTCGAGCTCTGGACCGGCGCGCGAGGTTTGCGGGGCACGCTGGGAGAAGCCTATTTATCTCGCCGCGGCCTGACGGCGCCGCCCGAGGCGCGGCTGCGATTCCACGAAAAGGTCGTCTATTGGGACAAGCCGCGCGAGCAGGGCGGCCGGGTAATTCACGAAGGTCCGGCGTTGCTCGGCGCTATAGGCGGCCCGGATGGCCGCTTTCGCGGCGTGCAGCGAACCTGGATTGATCTCGAGCGTCCGAACGGCAAAGCCTTTATCGTCAACCCGTACACCGGCGAGATTCTCTCGTCCAAAAAAGCGCGCGGCTCGATCAAAGGCGGCACGATCCTGTTGCGTTCGGGCGGCGTCAAGGCGGCGTTTCCCGGCGATCGGCGCGGCCCCTCGCGGCTGTTTCTCGGCGAGGGCATTGAGACGGTGCTTTCGGTCTATTGCGCTCTGGCGGCGTCGGCGTCGGCCCTGCTCGAGGGCGCTGAATTCCGCACCTCGGTCGATCTCGGCAATCTTTGCGGTAAAGCCGGAGGCCGCATCAAGCATCCAACGCTGACCCGAGACGACAAGAACGGCAAGAGCCGGCCGGTTCTCGTGCCCGACAATGAGCCGCGCGATGATCCGGAGTTCCCGCTGATCAGGATCCCCGCCGGCGTGCTTGAGCTCTGTCTGTTGGGCGATGGCGATAGCGAGCCGTTCTATACGCGGATGGCGCTGGAGCGCGCGGCGAAGCGGTTTTCCGCTGCGCATCCGCAATTGATGGTTCGGCTGGCCATGGCCGCGCCCGGCGTCGATTTCAACGATATGTGGCAGGAAGGGAAAGCGGCATGAGCAGGCGACGCCTATTCCTCGGCGACCAGATCCTCGATCCGCACGCCCAGCGCCTCGGCGACGCGCTTGAGGACGGCAACCGTCCCAACGCGCGCGCCACGCTCCATGTCGGCGATGGCGCTTTGCGAAACGCCGGCGCGCGTGGAGAGCTCGCCCTGCGTCATCACGCGCTTATTCCGCCAAAACGCGAGCGGCGTTTTAGCTTCAGCCAGCGCCAGCGCCTCCTTCGCCGTCAACCGCTCATCTTCGCCCCGCGCCAGCGCATCCATCGCCCTTGCGTGGTCGGCCGCATCCGCAGCGTCGCGCAGCGCTTCGAATTCGGCGAGCGGCAAAATCACCAGCGTTTCCCCGCCTGGCGTCCTGATGGTCTGATGGCTCATTGTGCTTTCCCTTCAATCATAGACATCGCCGCGCGGTCCGATTTTCGTCACGATGATCTCGGCTTCGGTTTCCTCAAAAATCACGCGGAAATCGCCAACCCGCAGGCGCAGCCCCGTCGAGCCCACAAGCTGCTTCACGTCTCCCGCCCCGGTCTGCGCATAGCGCTCGATCTTGGCCACGATGCGATTGGCGTCCGAGCGATGGACGCGGAGGTCGGCAGCCGCGGCGCGAGTGAAGGAGACCGTTTTCACAGGCCGACTATCTCATATCGCGATGCTAATTGCCAGCGCATAATATCTCAATATGCGATATTATGCGAGGATTGACGCTCATGAACGATCCAACCGCAATCGTCGCTGCCGTCGAAACGGCGGAGATCCTCGCATTTCCGGCGAATGCCTCCCTCGCTGGCGATAGCGGAGGCGATCCTCCGCGCACGCCGCCGGTGGATCCCCCTGACGATCAAGATGGCTCCGGTGACGACGGTGGCGGCATTGACGGCATCGTCGAGAAGCTCAACGCGGAATATTGTCTAGTGTTGATGGGATCTCGCGCCATCATCATGCGCGAGACGCCCGACGCGCCGATCGAGGACCGCACCCGGGTGTTGTCGATCGAGGCCTTCAGGGCCTATTTCTCCAATCGAAGCTCAGCGGTCAAAAAGCGCGAGCGGCGTGAAGACGCCAACGGCACGGTGACCTGGGTCGACGTTAAACGCTGGGTCAAATGGGCGCCACATTGGCTGAATGCAAAGAATCGCCGCACCTATGACGGCATCGAATTCTTTCCGGATCCTGACAATGCGCCGGGCACGAAAAACTATTTCAACGTATGGCGCGGCTTTTCCGTCAAGCCGGACTTCGATACGCCGGCCGCGGAACGTCCGCTGAAGTATAAAACCTTTCGCGACCATCTGCTGACGAACATCGCCAACGGCGACCGAAAGCTCTTCGATTGGATTTTCGCCTGGTGCGCGCACAT
Organism: Methylocella sp.; assembly: GCA_037200525.1. NCBI lineage: Bacteria > Pseudomonadati > Pseudomonadota > Alphaproteobacteria > Hyphomicrobiales > Beijerinckiaceae > Methylocella > Methylocella sp. The sequence goes on from JBBCGG010000001.1 coordinate 1,677,543, forward strand.
CGTCCAGCGCCCGCGCGATCGCGCCGGAACGGCGATCGTGCTGCGCGGCAAGATGGGCAGCGGCAAAACCAAGGTCGGCGAGATCTTCGGTTCGCTTTTCCAGTCGCACTATTTCCTCGTTGATGATCCGCGCTATCTCGTCGGGCAATTCAACGCGCATATGGCCTCGTGCCTGCTGTTGCAGGTGGACGAAGGCTTTTGGGCCGGCGACAAGGCGGCCGAGGGCCGGCTGAAAGGCCTGGCGACAGCGCCCAAGCAAATGATCGAAGCTAAGGGCGTCGATCCGATCCGGCTCGATAATTACGTGCGGCTGATGTTTTCCTCGAATGAGGATTGGGTGATTCCGGCCGGCCTTGAGGAACGCCGCTTTTGCGTGCTCGATGTCGCGCCCCATGTTGCGCAAAACCACGCCTATTTCGCCGAGATGGACGCTGAAATGAATGCGGGCGGCCGCGAGGCGCTGCTCGCCGATTTGCTGGCCTACGACCTTGACGCGCCGAACGCGCCGAACGTGCGCATCATTCCGAAAACCGCGGCGCTGCTCGAGCAAAAATTGCGGTCGCTGGATCCGGTGACGAGCTGGTGGTTCGAACGATTGTGCGATGGCACGACGACCAGGCGCGGCGGCAGCTGGAAGCGACAGGTTCCGGTTGACACCATGTTCGACGATTACGTGCACAACGCCGAGAAAGTTGGCGTGCGGCGCAAGGCTGAAAAGATCAGCCTCGGCATGAAGCTGCGCAGGCTCGTGCCGACCGTTTCGACCCGCAAGCAGAGCATGTCGGTCGAACTTGCAGACGGGTCGACGGTCATACGCCGCGTGCCCTGCTTTTTATTCCCAACGCTGAAGGAGTGTCGCGCCGCATTTCAATCGGCCGTCGCCCAGGCCGTCGATTGGGGATCGTTTGGCGTGCCGAGCGACGAAGAGGATTCGGCTGAAAATGAGGATGGCGTGGGGGAAGGAGAACACGATGCGCAGTTCTAGCTGTCCGAACTGTCCGATCTTCTCGGACGAAGACGAAAAGATAGGACGCGAAATTCCCTTTTGAGTTCAAAGCGCTGTCCTACCTGGCCGACCTGTCCGACCTTTTTCTCACGTGCGCGCGAGCGATGCGCAAATCCAGCGAAGGTCTTTCGCTCCCTGCGATTGAGATCGGAGCAGCCAAAAAAGGTCGGACAGGTCGGCCAGGTCGGACAAGCGTTTGATGTTGCATCGGTATTAGCTGTCCTACCTTTTATTTTATTTATCAAAAGGTAGGACAGGTAGGACAGGGCGTTGATTTAATTCGTGAAAATCGTTTGTGACAAAGTTGGCCAGCGAGGTGGGAAGATGGGTGCAAGAGCGACGAAGGTGAGCGATGGCGAACGCGATTGGTATGCCGCCTATATGAACGCGAGAACGGTTGAGGAGCATCGCTTGAGCCTCGTCACGGACGAGATCTATGAGCCGAAATGGTATGTCGCCTATACGAACGTCAAATCGGAAAAGCGCGCGGCGGACGGCTTGCAGCGAAAGGGCTTCCTGACGTTTTCTCCGGCCGGCGCAAAGCAGATCAAGCTGCGGAGGAAGCGGGTGCGCGTTATGCGCTTCTTGTTTCCGCGATATGTTTTCGTTGGCTTTGTTCCGGGCTGCTCATGGTATGCGCTCCGCCATACCGATGGAGTTGAAGCGATACTGGCCAATGATGGCGCTCCAGTCGTCGTGCCAACGAAATTGATTGAGGACATGCGGAAAGAGCAGGCTACGGGCGTTTACGACGAACGCGAGCCATCACCGATTGTCGCCGGCGCAGTCGTCAAGTTTGCGCGCGGCGCTTTGCAGGGTCGACGTGGAGAGTGCCTCAGGATCGTTGGCACTCAAGCCGCGGTCATGATCGATATGTTGAACCGCGCGGTATTAGTGAAAATAGGGGTTGACGAGCTGATTAGCGTGACTTGATCTGCTGCTCAGGACCTGCGGTTTAACGTGTCGTTTCGATACGGCGACACTTATGTGGAACCGATGATCACCCCGCAGGGATAACTGCGTCGTGAGTTTCAGTCCAGCGCCGCAAGGTTGCTGGGCTTCTCTTTGTGCGAAGGCCCAATCGTGAAGATGATCAAGCCGCTTCGCGTGGCGAAGGATCGCACGATCGCTGCAATGCAGCCGAAGAGAGTTGATCCGTTCTATTCATCGCCATTGTGGGCCAAGACGCGTCAGAAGGTGTTTGAGCGCGACTGCTACACATGCACGGTCAAGGGATGCGGCAGGCCAGCGAAGTTCGTCGATCATGGCCGAGCTCGACGCTGGGGCGGCGCAGATGACATGTCGAACCTGCGATCTCTTTGCGATTGTCACGATCGCATGTTCAAGGAGCGGCCAGACGGATCGCGCAAGACCGAAGGGTAGGGGGTTTGAAAACTCTGACCTCCTCGTCTAGCCACCGCACATTCCCCAACGGAGAGATTTTTTTGGGAATAATTTCAGGGGCTTGCAATCAAGTAATCAAGTTTTCAAGAGATAGGTAAAATGGCCGGAAAGCATGGCGGCGCGCGGCCTGGCGCTGGGCGTAAATCATCGAGATCCACGGCGTCGAAGGTGAAGTCCGCTTCGGCCGCGGCGCCGGAAGCGACCGTTTCCCCGGAGAAGCTGCCGCAGGAGCCGATGCCGCTCGAGCAGGTCGAGGGCGTCGCCTCCGAGAAAGAGATCGCCATCCTCGCCAGGTCCTACTCGCCGGCGGCCATCAAGCGCCTGGCGTTTATCTCCCAGTACGGCAACAGCGAAGCCGCGGCGGTCGCTGCCTCCAATGCCCTGCTCGATCGCGGCTTCGGTCGCCGCGCCGCCTTCGTCGATCCGCCGCCGCCGCCGCAACCGCCCTCGCCGGATGCGGAGAATCCAACCTCGAAAAAAGGCGAGCAGCTTGATCTCAATGAGTGGGCGGGCATTCTTAATTGAGCGGCGCATGGTCTTTCGCCTGCCCAGATTGGCAGGATCGCTTGCGGTCAGGTCGCTCTCTCGTGCCGACCCTGCCGCTGGACGAAGCGGCGGCCGCCCGCGCTATCACGGTGTTCGGGCGCCTGCGCATACCGGACGTCGTCGGCACGCCGCTTATGCGCGATGCTTCAGGGGACTGGATCCGCGACATCGTCGGCGCGCTGTTCGGGTCGATCGACCCGACGAACGGCCGCCGGCGGGTTCGGGAGCCGTTCCTGCTGTCCCGAAGAAGAACGCCAAGACCACTGGCGGCGCGGCCATCCTGCTGACCGCGCTGTTGATTAACGAGAGGCCCTACGCCGAGTTCCTGCTCGTCGCCCCAACCCAGCAGATCGCCGAGCTCGCCTTCCGCCAGGTCGAGGGCATGATCGCGACCGACAAGTTTCTGCGCAGCCTGTTGCACGTGCAACCTCACCTCAAAAAGATCACGCATCAGCGCAATAGCGCGACCCTGCAGATCAAATCGTTTTCGACCGACATTCTCACCGGCGTGAAACCCTCCGGCATTCTCGTCGACGAATTGCATGTCGTCTCCAACAACCCCAACGCCGACCGCGTCATCGGGCAGCTCCGCGGCGGCCTCATCTCTCAGCCGGAAGGGTTTCTGTTTTTCATCACAACGCAGTCTGAGCGGCCGCCCGCGGGCGTTTTCAAGACCGAGCTCGCCAAGGCCCGCGCCATCCGCGACGGCCTCATCGGCGGCGCCATGCTGCCCATTCTTTACGAGTTTCCGGAAGATGTTGCCTGGAACGATTCCGCCAATTGGTGGATGGTCACGCCCAATCTCGACCGGTCGGTCACGCTCGATCGGCTGATCGAAGAATATCAGACGGCGGTCGACAGCGGCGATGGCCAGCTGCGGCGCTGGGCGTCGCAGCACCTCAACGTCGAGATCGGCCTCGCGCTCCGCGCCGATCGCTGGCCTGGCGCCGAGTTTTGGGAGGCCAATGTCGAATTTGGCCTCACGCTCCGTGAGATCATCAGGCGTTCGGACGTCGTGACCATGGGCGTCGACGGCGGCGGCCTTGACGATCTCCTCGGCGTCGGCGTCGTGGGTCGGGACAGGATCACGCGCAAGTGGTTGTCATGGGGCCACGCCTTCGCGCATGTCTCGGTGCTCGAGCGGCGCAAGAGCGAGGCCTCGAAACTGCGCGATTTTGCCGAGCATGGCGATCTCACCATCGTCGACCGCATGTCGATCGCCTTCGAATCAGTGGCCGACATCGCGGAGGAGATCGACCAGGCCGGAACTCTCGCCTCCGTCGGGCTTGACCCTTACGGCGTCGCGGAGATCGTCGAGGCCATGGCGCTGCGCGACATTTCGGGCGACGATCGCATCGTCGGCGTGTCGCAGGGCTACAAGCTGACCGGCACGATCAAGATGACTGAAGTTAAACTGGCCGACGGCAACCTCGTCCATTGCGGATCAGGGATGATGGCATGGTGCGTCAGCAACGCGAAAGTCGAACCGAAAGGCAACTCGATCGTCGTGACCAAGCAGGCCTCCGGCTCCGCCAAGATCGACCCATTGATGGCCCTCTTCAACGCCGTTGCGCTGATGAGCCAGAATCCTAAGCCGCTTGGAGGTCGCTCGGTCTATGAGGATGGCCACAACCTTCTTGTAATTTAGATCGGAGAATCATTTTGCTTGTGGCTGCCGCGATGTGAAGGTTGCCCGCGTGATTGATACGCTCATGCCTGCGGGGCCGCTAACGACTTGGGTTCGAGCTTCGAGTTGATTGGCTAGAGCGTTAACGATGGCCGTTCCCAATCCGCCGCCTACACTCATACTGCCGTCGGCTCTTCCGACGCCGTTGTCTGAGACGGTCAATTTCCAATCTGCCTCCTCGGCCTCGTAAGTGACGAGAACCAGGGCGCCGGCTTTGTTGGCTGGAAAAGCATATTTAATCGCGTTGATCAAAAGTTCTGTGACAATGAGACCAATGCTCACCGCCTTAGCCGATTCGATGGTCCCCTCATCCGCCACCACTTTAATCGTGATAGGCTGGCCGTCTCCGATCATCGATGAGGCTAGACTGCCGCAAAGCTTCTCCAAGTAGGAACGAGCTTCAATCTGTCGAATGCCCTCGGATGCATGCAAGTGCTGTTGGACTGCGGCGATCGACATGACACGTTGATGGGCGTCGCGCAGATGAAGCCGCGTTTCCTCTGACGTGACGGCCCGCGCTTTCAATAGCAGGATGCTCGCGATCATCTGGAGGCTGTTTGCGACGCGATGCTCCATTTCCTGAAGCAAAACCTGTTTCTGGCGCAACAGCTCTTTGGTTTGCGTTAGAAGTTCCTCCTTCTCGCGCTCATTTACGCGTCGAGCCGTAACATCAGTGAAACCGAGCAGAATCATCGAGCTTGAGCTGTCTTTGTAAAGCATCTTTCGCGCGTTCAGATGCATGGTCCGGCGGCCGAGGTCAGGAAAATCGTGCTCGACCTCGAAGCCGTCCATCGCCGCGTGTTCCGGGATGATGGTTTCAAGCAGCACGCGAAGCGCCGGGATGTCCCATTGGCCTTCGCCCAGAGCGTAGAACAGACAGCCGATTGTGTCCTCGGCGTCGACGTTGAAAGTGCGGTAAAAGGAACGACTGGCTCCCAGCACGCGAAACTGGTTATCCAAAACGATAAACGGCTCCGGGATCGTATCGATGATCGCCAGCGCAATCGCGTGCGCGTCGGCCATGTTCTGGCTTGGGTTCAACATTGGGAAAACGCTAGTCCGATCTGGAGCTGTACGGCGCGCGGATGGCCTTAAAAATAGCGTGCGGTTGATCCGATCAGACAATACGCCCTCCGAAGACAAATGTCTGCCGATCACGCTAATTCGTTTATCGTGCTCAGGTCCCGTTGGATGATCCCTGGCGTCGTCGTTTACCGCGGCTGGCTCAAAATCTGGAACATGAGATGAATTCCGCATGAGCCTCGTCTCCCGCATCCGCCAGGCCTTCGCGCCAAAGGAGAAAAGCGTCGGCGCCGCGCTCCCGGCGATGGGATATCTGCCGACGCTGGGCGCGACGCCGTCGACGACGGGGCTGAACATCAGCCAGGGCACGGCGATGGCGGTCTCTACCGTCTACGCCTGCGTCACCATCCGCTCGCAGGATACCGCCCGCTGCACGCCGCGCCTGTTCACGCGTCGGTCCGACGGCTCTCGCGCGGAGAACACCACGCATCCGCTATGCAAGGTCTTTCGCCGGCCCAACCGGGTCCAGACCTGGTTCGAGTTTATGGAGCAAATGAACGCCGCCTATCTTCTGCGCGGCAATGCCTATGCGGCCATCAAGCGCGACGGGCGCGGCGTTGTCTCCGAGCTCATTCCGATCAATCCGGACGCCGTTTTGGTCCTTGAGGGCTTCGACGGCCAGATCTTCTACAACGTCAATCGGCTCGGTCTGTGGCAGATCGCCATGCTGCGCGAGTTTCCGTCCTCGATCGCCTCGGAGGATATTTTTCATCTGCGCGGCCTGAGCTTGAACGCGCTCATGGCGCTTTCGACGATCGGCATCGCGCGCGATTCCATCGGCGTCGCCATGGGCCTCGAGCAGCAAACGGCGCGGCAAATGGCCAATGGCGCCCGGCCTAGCATGGTGCTCGAGGCTCCTCATAAACTGTCCGAGGACACCGGGAAGCGTCTCAGTCAGCAGTTCCGCGACGCCTTCGCCGGCATTCAAAACGTCGGCGGCGTGCCGGTGCTCGAACAAGGCATCAAGGCAAACCAATTGCAGCTCACCTCGGTCGACATGGAGTTCATGGCCCAGCGCGCCTACCAGGTGCAAGACATCGCCCGCTTTTACCGCATCCCGCCGCATAAGCTCGGCACGGATCAGCTGCGCGGCGTCAACATCGTCCAGATGGATCAGGATTACGTCAACAATACTGTCATGCCTGATTTGCATCGCTGGGAGCAAAAGTTTGATCAGGTCTTCGGCCTCTCTGACGAGGGCCTTGAGATCGACATGGACGAAACCGTGTTGCTCCGCGCCGACATCACGACCCGTTACAATTCGGCCCGCGTCGGCATGCTGACCGGCTTCCTTTCGCCAAACGAAGTGCGCGCCGGCGAGAATCTTCCGCCAGTCGAAGGCGGCGACGAGGTATATCGCCCGCTTAACATGGCCGCGCTGGGCAGCGACGCCACCGGTACGGCGCCGGACGGGGCGGGGCATCCGACCGCGGCCGAAGGCGATGCGCCAGCGGCTGACAATGTGCCGACCCATATCTCAAACGATAACGCAATGACAAACGGCGCGCCGCCGCCACTGAATGACGGTTCATAAAACTCGGGCGACGTTCGGCGCGCGCGGACGAACAGAGCTTCGCGCCCACGCCGGCCGTGGGCGGGTATCTCGCTTAGGCCCAAAAGCGGACCTTGCAGATGCAAGAGTTCAGGCGGATAGACTTCTGCACCTGGTGGAAATCGGACATTGGGGTTTTAGGCGTTGATCATCTCCTTGATCCGGCTAGCCAACACTTCCATTGGAAACGGCTTGATCAGGATAGACATGCCGGGCTTCAAGTTCTCGCGGCTGAACACCGCACTGTCGGCGTAACCGGTAATGAAAAGCACCTTCAGCTCGGGCCTGACCTGGCGCGCTGCATCGGCCACTTGCCGCCCGTTTAAGGCGCCAGGTAAGCCAACATCGGTCACGAGCAAGTCGATCCTTACGTCGGATTGCAGTATTCTCAGCCCAGCAGCGCCATCGGCCGCCTCGATCGCGATGTAGCCCAGATCCTCAAGCACTTCGGCCACCAGCATCCGCACGGTCGGCTCGTCGTCTACGACAAGTACCGCCTCGCCATGTTCGGCACGGGAGACGACATCATCGAGCCCTGCTGGACTTTGCACCTTCGCTTCCTCACCATCGTGCCGCGGCAGGTAGAGGCAGATCGTCGTGCCCGCTCCTACCTCGGATTGGATGCGAATCTGCCCGCCAGATTGCCGCGCAAAGCCGTAGATCATGGAGAGGCCAAGGCCGGTGCCTTGTCCGAGCGGCTTGGTGGTGTAGAAGGGGTCGAAGGCGCGGGCAATCACCTCGGGCGGCATGCCGGTGCCGGTATCGATGACGCAAAGGGACAGGTAGTCGCCAGGGGGCAGGTCACGCGCGCGGGCCTTCCGCTCATCCAGGCGGTTGTTGGCCGTCGCGATGGTAATTCGGCCGCCGTCAGGCATGGCATCGCGTGCGTTGATACACAGATTCAGCAGCGCATTCTCAAGTTGGTTGGGATCCACCAAGGCGGTCCATAATTCAGCCGCGCCCACGACCTCGATTTCGATCGCGGGTCCGACCGTGCGCCGGACCATCTCCTCCATCCCCGCTACAAGTCGGTTGACGTCGGTTGCGATCGGGGCGAGCGTCTGCTGGCGCGAGAACACCAGTAGCCGGTGGGTCAGTGCCGCCGCCCGTGTAGCGGCTCCCTGCGCCGCGCCGATGTAGCGGTCGACATCTTTGAGGCGCCCCTGTCTGACACGGGTTCCTAGCAGTTCCAGGCTACCTGTGATGCCGGTCAGAAGGTTGTTGAAATCGTGCGCAAGGCCACCCGTCAGCTGCCCCACTGCTTCCATTTTCTGCGACTGACGCAGCTGTTCCTCAAGCTGCTTACGATCATCGATATCACGCCCGGCCGCATAGAACTCGCCATCTTCGGGTATGCAGGTCCAGCTGCGCCAATTATATGAGCCGTCACGAGCTCGCATCTGAACGTCAAGGTCGTGCACCACTGTGCCTTGAACCAGCCGCTCGAATGCGCCGCGCAGGGCGGTTAGCTGTTCCGGATGAACCAAGTGCTCAAAGCGCGCGCCGATGAGGTCCTCGCGAGGGTATCCCAGCGATTCAGTCCAGGCTGGATTAACGCTACGGCAACACCCATCAAGACCGCACAATACGAAAAGGTCTGGGCTGACCCGCCAAATCTGATCCCGCTCGCGCGTACGTTCCGTGACCTGCTTCTCCAGCGTCTCATTCAATTCGCGCAAAGCGGCCTCGCTCTCTCGCAAAGCCGCTTGCGCGTCGCGCATCTCACCAGCGACGCGGAGGCGGTCCACCGCCGCTGCAAGCAAATTTGCATAGCCGCGGAGAAACTTGGTGTCTTGTTCATTAAAGTTTCGGGGGGTTCGGCTGTCGACCTGTAATATGCCGTAAGGAGACTTGCCGTCCGCGCCTAATATGATGACGCTGACGATCGCCTTTACGCCGTTGTCTTTAATGAAGTCCGCGTATTTGAACCTTGTTTCTTGGTCAATGTCGTCCGACATCACTGGCAGGCCGGTCTGTAGGGCATAACCCTCGGACGAGCCCCTCACGGCCGTGACTGTTATTTTACCTACGACATAGGACTTCCACCCCACGCCAGCCCGAACCAGGAGCGTGACGCCGTCCTCCTGCATCTCCATGACCTTCGCCAAGTCCGTATCCAGGGCCTCGCCTACCAGGCGGCAAGCTTCGGTAAGGATTTCATCCAAGTTGTCCGAGCGCAGGGCCAACTCGCCGAACTCGGCTAGTACCTCCTGTTGCCTTTGAAGCCGACTTTCACCGTTGATCAAAACGACCCTCCCTGCGTCCACGTCCGATTCATCCCGTCAGCTACCCTCGGAGTGAGCCGATGAAGCAGGCTCAGCTCTAACTCGGGAGCACACACAATGGTTGCTGGACTGCCTTGAAGTCTGCTTTGGGGAACAGTAGCGACCGTAGCCGCCCTCCGACGTTGGCGTCCGATTTGCCGGGTTGCTCGCCCGAAAGCCGACAGGCTGCCACTTCGGCCGAGACCGGCCCTGCGCGAGATTTTCACGATGTCCGCGAGCGGCCGTAATGCAGACCAATTTAGATCGACCGAACGCCTAATAGGGCGGCGGTCGGAGTCCCTTGGAATCCGTGACCATGCAGAACAAACTCTTCGCCGGCTCGGTCGTTTCCGACGCGGCGCTCGGCGATCGGCAGATCCGCGTCGTCGCCAACAGCGGCAAAAGCGATCGCGTCAGGGACGTCCTCGTCGCCAAGGGCTGCAAGCTCGACAACTATTTGTCGAACAATATCGTCCTGGCCGATCACAATCCGCAGTGCCCGGTCGGCAATTTCGCGCCCGAGATCAAGGATGATCGCGTCGAAGGCGTCATCACCTTCGCGCCGGCTGGAGCTTCGGCCAAGGCAGACGAATATTGCGCCTTGTACAAAGCCGGCGTCATGAAAACAGTCAGCGTCGGCTTTCGCGAGATCGCCGCAGAGCCAATCAAGGGCGGGGGCTGGCTCTACAAGGAGTGGGAGCTCATGGAGCTATCATGCGTCGCGGTCCCTTGCGATCCTGGCGCCGTCGTCACGGCCCGTTCGCTGCCAGGCGACCGCTGCAATTGGAAATGCGGCGCCTCGCTCAATTTGCCGATCGCGGAAAAAAGCGATTGGGACGCCTCAGAGGCTGCTGAACGCATTTTCGCGAAGGCCGGTTTCGATGGTGATAATCCCGACGTCGCCTGGGCGCGCAAAGGCTTCCTCGCCTATGACGACGCCAATCCGAGGCTGAAAAGCTCCTACAGACTGCCCTTCGCCGACGTGATCGACGGAAGGCTGACGGCCATCAAAGACGCGGCCGATGCCGATGACATGATTGGCGCGGAGGTTCCGTCCGAGGTGTTGAAAAAGGCCCGTGCGGTGCTCGACGACTACGAGGCAAAAATGAAAGACGGAAAGAACGCGCCAGCATCAAAGACCAAAGCGATCAAGCCCAAAATCAAAGGCCTCTACGATGTCGCCTGTCTGGCGCGCCTGCTAGGCGAACTCGGCTGCCTGCAAGACAGTTCAGTTTGGGAGGCTGAGTGGGAGCAGGATGGCAGCAAAGTCCCGGCGATGCTCGCCGACGCGCTGCAGTCCCTCGCAGACGTCTTCCTGGCCATGACGGCGGAGGAGACCGCCGAGCTGCTCGCTGGCCGCGACGTCGAGGTCATTCCGGTCGATCTCGCCTCTGACGACTCGCTGACTGACGCGACCAAACGCATGCGCGCCGCATTCCGCAAGTCAGGCCGCATGCTCAGCGCCGAAAACGCCAAATGCCTCGAAAAAGCGATGGACTGTATGTCCAAGGCCGCAGGCCATATTGAAACCGCCTGCGGCCACGTCAAGGATATCCAGGACCGCGCTGGATCGTCGGATGGCTCCAATGAGCCGGGTGATTCCGACGAGCTTGCAGACGTGGAGCTCGCTGGCGAGATCGAGCATCGCAAGCGTCTGGCAATGGCGCTGGCTTTGTCTCCAGCGCCATAGCAACCTCGCGTCTATTGGTTGCAGGTGGTCGGCGGAACGCAACCCGTCCCGTTTCCATTCGAATGAACGGCGAGGCCATCAGAGCCGCCAACGCTACGTCCTTCGGAGCCGGCGCCCGGGGCGCGTATGCCCGTTCCGGCCTCCCCTATAGCAGGGTGTCCGCCGGTCATAGCGCCTCCGCTCGGGCCGCCGGCGGCGCCTGCGCCCGAACCGGCTCCGCCAGTGTTTCCCGCCGCTAGTGCCGCGCCGCTACACATAACCGCCGCGCTAAGCGCAATGGCGCTAGCAAATATGCCAAGTCTTTTCATGAGTCCTCCTGGTATTGCTTTTTTCAAGCAACTCGGATTCAGGCCCGGTTCCAAAGGGTCGCCTCTGGAGGGGTGCTCAAAATGCCGGAAGTGGGTTTACCTGCGTGGAAGGTTAGTAAAAGCCACACGCGCCATAAGGGTAAGGATAGCCATAATAGCCGTAGCCATAGCATGGGCCATATCCGAAGCCCCCGCCGAAGAACGCGCGTCTGTTAAAACCGCGGTTGCCGAAGCCGCGGTTGAATCCCACGCTGCGCCCTTCAAAACCGCCTCCTCGGAAGCCCCCGCCGCCGAAGCCGCTGTGGAAACCGCCGCCGCCAAAACCGCCGCCGCCGTGCGCTCCGCCTCCGCGCGCTAAGACAGGACCACTAGAAATTATCGCAATTCCGAGCGCAGCGGCGCTCGCCAAAACACCTAATCTTTTCATGAGTTAGTTCTCCTAACATCGCTGGCGGGGAAACTCGCCTTCTGCAGGCCAAGTTCCTCAAATGAACCCGATGTGAAGAGACGACCGGGCTACGATTGTAGCTTGTTGGTCAGCCCAGGATTCCACTCCTGCGACATGCGGAGCGCCGCCTTTCTCATTGTGGGCTTAGGCAACCCCCAACCGCCGCGTCGGACGACGCCGCATCCCTTAGATGGAGCCTCTTATGTCTATACATGAGCTGCGCGCGAGGCGCGCCACAGTCTATGATGAGTTCAAGGCGCTCGCCGAAAAGCCTGACTTTAAAATCCTGGTCGATCAGCCGAAGTTCGAAAAACTTCAAGGCGAGATCAAAGAGCTCGACGCCTCGATTGAGCGCCTGAAAACCTCTCAGGAGCTGAGCGCCCAAACCGCGCTTCCGGTCGCTGGCCAGGACGAGCGACGCGTGCCCGCCGCCGTCAAAGACGATCCCTGGACCGATGACGCCGCGGCCGAGCGTAAGGGATTTGGCTCGTCCAAGGGCCTTATCCTCGGCGGCTTGGCGAAGATGATCGGCGCCGCCGGCGGCAACCCTTATCACGCTCGCCAGATCGCCCAGGATCTTTACGGCGAACGTCATCTCGTCACCAAGGCTCTCGTGGCCGGCATCGGCAGCTCCGGCGGCTTCATTGTGCCGCCGGAATATGTCAACGAGATCATCGAACTCCTGCGCCCGATCGCTGTAGTTCGCGCCTCCAACCCGCGCGTGCTGCCCATGCCCCGCGGCACGATGACTCTGCCATCGCAGACCAGCGCATCGGTCGCCACCTACGGGTCCGAGCATTCGCCGATCGGCACGACGCAACCTGGCCTCGGCCAGATCGTCGCGACTTATAAGAAGCTCCGCGCCCTCATCCCCGTCTCCAACGACCTGATGCGCTTTGCCGATCCCGCGGCCGACGCCTTTGTCCGCGACGATCTCGTCAAGGTCTGTGCCCTGCGCGAAGATCTGGCCTTCCTGGTCGGCGACGGCACGCAGGATTCGCCGCGCGGCTTCCTGAGCTTCGCCAACCAGTGGGCGGCGGTCAACGGCGGCTCCGTCGGCGTGTTTCTTTCGACGGCGCCTTCGACGGCCGCTGTCGGTGGCAACTTCATCACCTCAAATGAAAATTTCACCTTCGCTACGGCTGCTTCCGAGCTCGGCGGCCTCGTCAACAAGCTCGACACCGCCAACGTCTCCGACATGCGCCGCATGTGGTTCATGCATCCGCGATCGTTCAACTATCTGAACAACGTGCAGAACTCGCTCGGCGAATACATCTACCGCGAGGAACTGTCCGAAGGGAAACTTCTAAATTACCCCTTCAAAAAGTCGACGCAGATTCCGATCAACATCCAGGACGCGACGGGCGCCAATAAGGACTGCTCCTTCGTCATGCTGGTCGAGATGACCGACGCCATGATCCTCGACTCCATGACCCTGGAGCTCGCTGTGTCTCGCGAGGGCACATACGTCGATATGGCCGGCGTCACGCAAAGCGCATTCTCGAACGATGAGACCCTGATCCGCGGCATCATGGAGCATGATTTCCAGATGCGTCACCCGGCCTCGATCGCCATCGCACAATTCGTCCGCTGGTTCCCGGCGATCCAGTAATCCTCGCGGCCGGTTGACCGGCCCTCTCCATTTCACATTTTTTTGAGGAGGCACGCACGTGTCTGCTTTTTCCGACCGCAAACATATCGGCGACCTGATCGACATCAAGGCGCTGTCAAAATCCCTGTCCTGGACCGCCGGCTCGGCGCAGGACAACGTGCCCTTGGTTGGCAACGTCATCGACCGCCTGGGCTTCCCAACGGGAAGCCTGCCGCAGACACTCGACGTCGGGGTCCTGCTGGATGCGACTTTAGCGGCCGGTGCGACCTTGTCGGTCGCCTTCGACGTTCAGGACTCGGCCGACGGCGTCAACTTCGCGGATTACGCCACCGTTCCTTCGGCGCCCTATCTGACGGGGCCGACTGGCGGCGGCCACATCCAGGGCGTCGCGCGCCTGACGCTCGTCAACGCGGATAATCCCAATATTCCGGGACAGGGGTTTAACCTTCCCGGCAATCTCGCTTCGCCGAGCATTCAGCTCGACAGCGCGCGGCGCTTCATCCGGCTTACCGTCACGCCGCATCTCTCGAGCGCCACGACGGACACTGCCGTCATCTTCCCAAGTGGAGTATTTGCCGGCTTCGACACCCTCGAAGCGCCGGTCGGCTAGAGCATTGTTCCGGACAAAAATAAAAAGGCGGGACTGATTCCCGCCTCTTTAATCACTGGTAGCTTGTCACGATCTAATAGCGCTGATAGGGGCCGCGGGCTGGGGGCAGCGCTTCAAACGAGCTGCCCGCTGAGGGCAACTGCTCCACTCCGCCACGCGATAGGCTCTGGGGGTCGGCCCCGACGGAGCGCCCCATGGTGACGCCCTCTTCTTGAGCCGGACGCTGATCATCAAAATGGGAACTCGCCTGCTTTGCTTCAGCGAAACCCGTGGAGCCTGCAATGATCGTGGCTACGGCTAACATCTTGAAGATGTTCATAGTGTGAACTCCTGAAAATCGCGGCCGGCGGTAGTCATCACTACAGCGACCGTTCGACTAATAAACGCTCCCACTCAGTTCGAATCAGTGAGCAATATTTGAGCGCTTCGCCGCAGAATTAATCAGCAATCGCCTAAGTGGCAAGCAAATATCGGTGCGGCGCGGAGACGCAGCAGGGATAAAACAAATGAAGCTCGTCGAATTTACACGTGACGTCCTGCCGCACCGTATTGGCGAAAGGCGGGTGTTGCCGGATGACGTCGCGGCGCGCCTCGAGGCGTCCGGCGAAATTGCGGCCAATCCGCCGGATCATGGGAAAAAGCCATTTCCCACTCAGCAGAGTCAGCCGGACTCCGCGTCACCGAAGGCGGCCAAGCATAACCGCCGCCAAACCTATCTCACCAAATAGCAAGGATCGACATGACCGATCTGTTTCAGGGCATGGGCCCGGACCTGGTGAGCCCGCCGACGAATCTGGCCGTCATCGCCCCGAGCGACGCAACCGATCTGCCTTTCGTGACCAAGGCGATTTATTTCGGAAAAGCCGGCAACATCACCATCACCGCAATGGGCCAGGCTGGCTCCCCCGGCGTCACCCTCTCCAATGTCCCGGTCGGAACCGTGCTGAGCATCCGAGCGCAGCGCGTCTGGGCCACCGGAACCACGGCCTCCGGCCTTGTGGCGCTGTACTGATGGCCTCGTCCCCGACGATCCTATCGAGGGTGCTGATCCCCGCCGTTCCCGCCTTTCAGGGCGGTGCGCCGCTCGACCTGATTTCCCTCGCCGACATCAAGCTGGAGCTCAAAATCGCCTCGGGCGCTGATGACGTTTGGCTCAAAGACGTCATCACGCGGCAGTCGCGCGCCGTCGCCAAGTTCTGCAACCGCGTTTTCCAGGTGCAAACCTATCAGGATCAATTTTGGGCGCGGCGCGAGGCGCATCCCTGGCAGATCCACGGCGGTTTCCTGCCGCTGCAACTCGCGCATTGGCCGATCGTCGCGCGGATTTCGCCAGCGGGGATCGCGCCGCCGCATGCGCCTTTTCTGTCGGCGGACGCCGGCGGCGCGCTCGCGGCGAGCATCTATTATGTCCGCATCACCTATGTGACCGCGGAAGGCGAGACGGCGCCATCGCTCGAGACGCGGCTTGTGGTCGGCGCCGGTAATCTGCTGCAGGTCGCCGGGCCGCCGCTCGACAAGAATGCCCTGGCGATCGGCTGGAACGTCTACGCCTCGACGACAAGTTTTGGCGAGAAGCTGCAGAACGCCGCGCCGATGCCGATCGGCGAGGCCTGGACCTTGCCCGCCACAGGTCTCGTCACGGCCACGCAGTCGCCGCCGAACAGCGTGACGGTCGTGGAGAATGTGCACTCGCCGATTTCGCCGGTGAGCGTGCCGCCACGCACTTTTCCATCGCAAAGCGCCTTGCATCCGGAATCAGTGGCGGAAGGCGTCGGCTTCCTGGTCGATCACACGAGCGGCCAGCTGGCGCGGCTTTCGTTCGATGGCAACGTCCGCCAATGGCCGGCGCTGCCAATCATCGTGCAGTACCAGGCGGGTTACGTCGAGATCCCGGACGATCTGCGCGAGGCGGTCATTCGTCTCGTGAAAATGCGCTGGTTTTCGCGCGAGCGCGATCCGCTGATCCGCTCTGAGAACGCCGCCGGCGTCTATGAAGCGCAATATTTCTACGGCTCCGGGCCTGGCGCGGCGGAAGATATGCCAGCCGACATCGGCGCCATGCTCGATCGCAACTATCGCGTGCCCGTGATCGCCTAGTCAGCGCGTCCGCGAAGAGAAGCAGCAAAGAAAATCACATGGATAATCCCGGTCCTATACAGCTCACATTCAACGGCGGCGCGTTCCAAATTACCGGCGCCGGAACCTTCGTCGGCGACTGGATCACTGGCCTCGCGGGGATGCTCTCGGCATCGCTGCAGGCGCAGTTCCTTTACGGCTCCGGCGGCGAGAATTGCACGGTCTACATCCAGACCTCGATCGACCAGGGCCAGACGGCGATCGACATCGCCGCAATCGAGTTCGCGCAGGCGAGCGGCACGGAGATCGTCAATCTCTCCGCCCTGACGCCAAAGACGACGCCGGCCGAGCCGACGCAGCAATCGTTGGCGCCCAATTCCAGCGTTGACGGCGTCCTCGGCGATCGGCTGCGGGCCGTCGTCGTGGTCGCGGGGACCTACAATAATTCGACGTTGCTCAACGCGACGGCGATGGTGCGATAAATGGAGAGGGCTATGGCTGAAGGCGAATCCGTAGGGACATGCCTCCTCGACGAAATCGAACGCGTTTCAGCTAAGCGCGAACGCTGGCGCGAGTACGCCAAGGATGCGGGTCCGCAGGCAAACTTACAATTTGCGATCGCTATGATGACCGTCGCTATAGACGCTGCAAAGACCGCGCTCGCCAATAGCGACACGGTGGCATGCATTGCCGCGCTTGAGAGTTTGCGAGGCTTCGACAGCGATGATTAGCCTCAGCGCCCAAGCGGCGCATCGGCGTGGCATTGCCCAGCGAGGTGAGGAGGTCATCTTCCAAAGGATCTCTGGCGTCGCGCCGCGCACGGTGACTTTCTCCGCTGTCGTTTCTGCCATGGTCGCCAATTACCAGCCCGACGGCCAGGACCCGGCGCGGGCCGGCTATGGCGCCAGTCAGCCCGGTTCGATCACCCAAGGCGACCGCCAGGTCATCGTCATGATCGAGGATCTGGCGCAGGCGCGTTTCCCGCTGCCCGTGCAAAAGAACGACAATATCATCCTGTCCTCGACCGGCGAAAAATTGAACGTGACGCGCGTCGACATGCAAAAACGCGCTTTCGCTGGCGCCATCGAGCTCGGTGCCGCGGGAGTCGCCTGATGGCGTTGGGCGTTTCCGTCGAAATCGACGACAGGGATGCGCTCGTTTATCTCGACGAGATGAACGGCCGCATCCGCGCCGCTCTGCTCACGGCGGAGCAGGCGCTCGAGGCCGAGCTCGTCGATCGCGTGCGCCGCCGCGCGCACGTCCGCACCGCCGCCTATCGCGCCAGCATCGATGGCGACGTGGCCGCGACTGCGACGGGCGTCATCGCTTCGGTTTGGGCCGGCGTCTTCTACGCGCATATCCTCGAGGACGGCGCGACGCTGCCGGCGCGAACGATCCTGCCGAATGTCGAGCAAGCCCTGCACTTCATGGATGACGCGCATGAGGTCT
This sequence comes from Methylocella sp., assembly GCA_037200525.1. NCBI lineage: Bacteria > Pseudomonadati > Pseudomonadota > Alphaproteobacteria > Hyphomicrobiales > Beijerinckiaceae > Methylocella > Methylocella sp. The sequence continues at coordinate 1,695,278 of JBBCGG010000001.1, forward strand.
TCGCCAAAGCCGTGCATTGGCCGGGGGCGAAGATCAAGCCGGAGCATATCCTCAGCGGCGCGCTGGCTGAGATGGACGATGAGATCGTCGATGCCCTCGAGGCCGCGATCAACAATGCGACGGGGGCATGATGGCCGCGAGCCGCGAACAGATCATGACTGCGCTGCTTTCCCGTCTCGCCGGATCGGGCGAGTTCGCAACGATAGGGCGACGCAACCGCAGGCCGGAATCGATCGCCGCGATCAACACGCCGGCGCTGATGCTGGTCGAGCATTCCGAGACATATGAGCGGCCGTCGCCAAACCAACCGCCAATTCGGACCCTTGAAGTCCGCGCCATCGTCTATTGCGACGTCGGCCAGGACGAAAACGCCATTCCATCCAGCATCGTCAACCAGCTGCTTGATGGCATAGACAGCGTCATGGTTCCCGACAGCCGAATGTTGGGCCGCTGCACGCTCGGCGGCCTTGTCTACTCCGCGATGATCGACGGAGACGTCATCAAGGCTCCCGGCGATGTCACAGGCAAGAGCCTCGCCGTTGTTCAGCAATCCGCCTGGGGGGAAGCCGAAGCGCCGACGACCGGCGCAGCACCTGGGCTTGGATCCGGAGCCGCCTAAAGACGGCCCTGGGCTGGACGTCAGCCCAGATTGACGACGAGCCCTGGCTCGAGGTGCGCGACCTGCTCGACTATTGGACCGAAAATCCGCCGGTCCATGAAATTCTGAAGGCGGTTCATCGCATCGAGAGGCCCAAAAAGCCGGGCGAGCTCGTAGACGATAGTCGGGAAATCGCCCGGATAAAAGACAGTAAAAGCTTCAAAGAAGTCCAAGCTGTCTTCAAAAAGCTTCGGCATATGTCCGCGCAAAAACTCTGAAGCGCTGATATCCGGCGCCACTCGTTCGGACGCTGGTCGCCATACATTTCCAAATAGTTTGCTCTGCTGAGGCTGCTTTTTAGGCGGCCCTTTCTCTGTTGGACAAATCATGGCCGCAAGGGACGTTACGTTAAAATTCGGCGCTGACGTTTCGGGCGTCGGGACCGCGATGCTCCAGGCGTCGCGGTCGGTCAACGAATTTGCGGGCAACGTCCGATCCTCGGTCGAGAACGCCAATAGCGCTTTTCAGCAAATCGGCAGCATCGTCTCCGACGCCGCAAAGGTCGCGGCGGGCATCGTCGCCGCCAATGCCGCCGTTAAAGTCTTCGCCCTCAGTGACGCCGGACTGGCGGCCTCGACCGCGCTGAGCGCCTCGGCCATGGGCCGCGCCGCGATCAGCGCGGGGACGTACGCGTCGAGCCTTTTGTCCGCGGCCTCGGGCGCCGTCGTGACCACCGTCGCGGCGAACGCGCTGGGCTATGCCCTGGTCGCCGCTCCGCTCGTCGGCGCGGCGGCCTTCGCCTATCTCGAGGCCAAGGCTTTGGAAACCGCAGCCTCGATCGCGCAGGTCGGCCGTCAGATGGCTTTCGCCGGCAATGTGACGGCGATCGAGGCCGCCGCCAATGGCTTTGTGTTCACCGGCAAGGTGATCGGCGACTATATCAATGAGCTGCAGAAAATACCCGGCGTCACCCAAGGCGACGCCACCGCCATCCAGGGCCTGTTCGGGTCGATCCATAATTATTCATCGACCGTCAATGACGCCCTGGTCGATCTGCTGGCCAAATATGCCGGCTCCTCCGACCAGGCCAAAGCCGCCGCCAAGGAATGGGCGGCGGTCTTCGACGACCCAAATGCGCGCGGACAGGCGTTTCTGCAGAGCCTCGCCGGCGTGACCAACGCGGAAGTCGAGCAGTTCCGCGCGGCGCAGCAGACCGGCAACGTCAACCGGATGAACGCCGCCATCTATGACGTGATCGTCAACAGATTCCAGGCTCTCGGCCAGGAAGCGACGCGCGCCACCGCCGAGCAGCTGCAGAATGCCCAAGCCTTTGGGACCAGCCAAAAATTCGTCGACAGCCTGACCGAAAGCCTGCGGCAGCAGAACGAGGCGCTAGCCAGCAACGTCGCGGCGCTGCGCGCGCGGGGCGCGGCCGTCTCGGCCCAACCTTTGACGCTCGAGCAATCGGCGCGCGCCATCAACAGCGTCCTGCAATCGGATAATCCGCTCACTGCGCAACTCGACGCCGTCAACGCCAGGATCGCCACGCTGCGCTCCGGCCTGCAGGGATCGACGACCGACGCGGGCAAGCTGGTCGCAGGCTTTGAGAGCTTTTCGGCGAATGCCAAGGTCGATAGCGACGGCAGGTTCCGCGCCGGCTTTGGCTCGGACACGACGACCTCGGCGTCCGGCCAGGTCAGCCCGGTGACCAGCAGCACTGTGGTGACGATGGAGGACGCCTGGCGCGATCTCAATCGTCGCATTCCCGAATTCACCGCCGAAGCGGCCAAGGAGATCGGCGCCCAATTTAATAATCTGTCGGCCGCCGCCAAAGCGTCGATCGCCTCGGTTGCCTATAATTACGGTCATGTCCCGGACTCCGTCATCGCCGCCGCGCGCACCGGCAGCGACCAAAACGTCGCCAGCGCGATCGGCGGCCTTACGTCGAACCCCATGCGCCGGCAGCAGGAAGCGGCCAATATCACCAATGCGCCCGGCGGCGTCGGCAATCAGGCGGCGATTACGGCGGATATGCGGGCGCAGCTCGATCTGCGTCAGCAGCTGCTCGACAAGCAGGCGGGCGGCAACGCGCTCGACCAGGCCAATTTGGCGATCGCTGCGCGCAACGCTGCCGGGGCCCGCAATGACGTCGCCGACCAGGAACAGCGCAACGCCGCGCTCGAGCGGCAGCTGGCGCTGACCAACGACCTCAGCGCCAGGAGCGCCCTGCAGCTGCAGCTCGAGCAGGGGCGCGCTGCGCTCGCCGATCGACAGCTCGCAGTGGTCAAGGCGCAGGATCAACTCGCCATCACCCGGGCCGATACGCCGGCGGCAAAGCGCGACGCGCAAGTCGCGGCCGGACAGCATGTGCAGGCGGCGTTCCCCGATCGGAGTTCTGAGCAGTTTATCGCGGCGCAGAATCAGATCGAGCAGGCGAACAAGACGTTCCAGGCGGCGCAGGCGGCCGACGACGCAGCAGTGGAAGAGGCCAAATATCAGACGGCGCTGAATGGCTTTAATGAGCGCATCACGCTGATCAAATCGGAGACGCAGGAACGCGAGATCGCCGCCCAGGAAGGGCTTGCGCGGCAGGTCGCGGTCAATGCCCAAATCGAGGCGCTCCAGATCGCGCACCAAAAGCGCTTGCAGGAGATCTATGGCGAAGGCACGCCGCAATTTCGCGCGGCGGCGACGCAGATCCAGACGATTCCGAGCGCTACGGCGGACGCCAACGCCAAAGCGCAGGCGGAAGCGGCAAAGCAGGTGCAGGCGAGCTGGAAAAGCGCTTTCGACGCCATCGGCTCGAACGTCACCACCTCGCTCGAGGGCATGATCCAGCGCACCACGACGTTCGGCCAGGCGGCCAAGAGCCTGGCGACGTCGATTGAAGACACTTTTCTGCAGGCGGGCGTCAAGATCGTCGAGAATTGGGCGCTGCAGATGGCCAAAATGGCCTTGCCAAGCATCTTCGGAGCGCCGGCACAGGGAACGACCGGCGCTGCGGGCGCGGGCGGCGGTGCTGTGGCTGGCGCCGCGAGCCCAGGCGGCGCGGCCGCGAGCGGGGTCGAAGGCGGGGTTACTTCGGCGATCGGAGCGGGGATAGCCCCGCTCTTCGGCGGCTTCGTCAAGCAGGGCATCAATCTGATTCCCGGCGGAAGCATCCTAACCGGTCTCCTCAGCGCGCTGCACCTTCCTGGCTTTGCGACCGGCGCCTGGGAGCTGCCGAGCGACACGATTGCGCAGGTGCATCAGGGCGAAATGATCGTCCCGGCCGGACCGGCGGCGGCGATGCGCAGCGCGCTCTCCGGTGGCGGCGCCTCGCCGACCGGCGCCAGCGGCGCGGGCGGCGGCAACGGCGGCACGCATTTCCATTTCAACACGCCAGATGCTCAAGGCGTGCAGCGGCTGTTTCAGAACAACGACAAGGCGCTGATCAAAACGATTCATCGCGCCATGTCCCGCGGCGTCCAGCATGGCATTGGCCCGGCTCGGCGATAGGACATAGTTTTTAGAAAGACCTCGGCTTGACGATTCCTCCCTTATTTCCAGTGCTCGGCGGCCAAGGATGGTCCGTTCATAAACGGCCGTCCTGGAGCACGCGCATCGCCAGTCACGTTTCGGGCCGCGAAGTTCGCGCGCCCTATTATGTGAATCCGCTGTACGAGTTCGAGCTTACTTACGACGGGCTGGATTCAGACGGACAATTCCCCGGCGTCACGCCAAACAGCCTGCAGAGCCTCATGGGCCTCTATAACCATGTCCAGGGGCAGTTCGGCACCTTCCTCTACACCGACCCGACCGACAATGCCGCCGCCAATCAGCAAATAGCCATTCCGGACGGGGTGTCCGACTCGTTCACGTTCATGCGCAACCTCGGGCCGTCGACGGGCGCGGTGAGCTGGGTGACGCGGGTCTCAAACGTCTTCTTGAACGGGATACAGCAACCGTCGATCTGGTCCTTGCAAGATCCGAACACGACCGGGACTCTGAGTCCTGTGCAAAAATTCGCGGAGGATGGATCGGCTAACCAGCACGTCGCGGAGCAAGCAGTCCCGGGAGTTCCGGTCGGAACTTCATTCACTTTCACAGTATATGCGAAGGCGGCAGAGGAAAGCCAGATTGTCCTTTTTATTGGGGATACAGTAACGGGAGTCGACTGTAACTTTGATTTGAAAGCGGGGACATCACTAGGTCCTTCTCCTGGTAACCTGGTTCCAATCTCGCAATCTATAACGCCGATTGGCGGAGGATGGTTTAGGTTATCAATCACCTCTAAACCAGCTTTAAACGTAGAGCTTACCCTCGCTCTTTTTTTAGATGGGGCTCTTGCGATTGCCGGAACATCTGGAGGCGGAGTTTATATTTTCGGATCGAACGTGGCGGTCGGAAACGAAACTCCCAACTTCCTTCCTGCTTGGGTATCAGTGGCAAATGGAACTCTAACATCACCAAATGTGGCCAATCCTTCGTCATGGATTCTCTTACAGCCTAACCAACTTGTCTTCACGCTAGGCCCCCCTATCAAGATTCCAACAGCCTCCAACTTCGTTGCAGAGGATGGGTCTAACGGCCAGCATCTTGCGCAAACGGCGGTTTCTGCTCCCCTGCCTGTTGGAACTGAAGTGACGTTCTTTTTTTATGCCGCTCCGGCACAAAGAACTTCTTTCGTAATGTTTGTATCGGACAGCGTCGTAGGGTTTCAGGCTGTGTACAACATGGCGACTGGACAAGTTCAACCTGGAACGACATCAAGCAACGTTATGTCGACTTCAATGGTTCCCGCCGGCAACGGGTTTTTTCTTTGCTCAATGACTTTTCTTACGACATCAGGTCTAGGAGTCCAGGGAGATATTGCTCTTTTAGAAGCTCCAAACGGAATCACTTCATATCAAGGAGTTCCAGGCGCCGGAGCGTTCTTTACGCAAATAGAATTCACATTGGGTAGCGCTGCCCCCGCCAATTTTGGGATAGGCCCTTCTCAAGTTATCGGCGCGACTCTAGTTGGAGGCGCGCAGCCCTCTCCAGCCCCGTCTGGCATCGTTGCAGACTTCACTTACGCCTTCCAGTGCAGATTCACCGACGATCAGGAGGACTTTGAGAACTTCATGTCCGGCCTGTGGAAGGTCAGTTCATTGAAATTCCGGAGCGTCAAACCTTGAAAGCGGCAACACCTCAACTGATCGAATTTCTCAACGCCGTGCGCGCGAGCAAAGACGGGCTGGTGCTCATGGCCGACTGCTTCCTGATCACGACGATGGCCGGGCTGACGCTCGCCTACACGAATATCGAGGTCCCGGTCGTCATCAACGGTCTCGTCTATGTCGCAAACTCGGTCCTGGTCAACGGCCTCAAATACAAGTCCGAGGTCGGACTGAGCGTCGACGAGCAGCAGATTACGATCGAGGCCCTGCCGACTGAAACGGTCGGCGGAATCCCGCTGATGCAGGCCATCCAAAACGGCCTCTTCGACGGCGCCGAAGTTGTGCGCCAGCGCGCCTTCCTAAATTCTTTTGCGCTGATCGACGCCGCGAACCCGATTGGCAGCGTTATCCTGTTCAAGGGCCGCGTCGGCGCGGTCGATAGCATCGGGCGCACCACGGCGCAGATCACCGTCAATTCGGACCTGGTTCTGCTCGACGTCGATATGCCGCGCAACCTCTATTCGCCCAACTGCCAGCACGCCTTGTTTGATTCCGGATGCACCTTGCTCAAGGCCAATTTCACGACAAACGGGAGCGTCGGCGCGGGATCGACATTTTCGGTCATCAATTGGTCCGGCGCGCTGCCGGCGTTCGCGCAGGGCTCGATCGTCTTCTTGAGCGGCCCGAACACCGGGACCACGGCGAACGTCAAGAGCGCAACGAATACGCAACTGGCCCTGTCGTTTCCGCTGCTGAACCAGCCGACGGCCGGCGACACGTTCCAAGTGTCGCAGGGCTGCGACCATTCGTTTTCGACTTGCCAGAACAAATTCAACAATCTGGTCAACTTTCGCGGGTTTCCGTTCGTCCCCCCGCCAAGCTTTGCGCTCTGACATGGTTTTGACCGAACTGGAGACCAGAGCGCTGATCGTCGCCGAGGCGCGCAAGTGGATCGGCACGCCCTACCATCCCTGCGCCGACGTGCGCGGCGCCGGCGTCGACTGCGGCATGCTGATCGTTCGCGTGTTCGTCGACACCGGCCTCGTCGCGCCGTTCGACCCGCGTCCCTATCCGCCCGATTGGCATTTGCACCGCAGCGCCGAGAGATATCTCGGGTTTGTCACTGAGCGCTGCGAGCAGGTCGAACAGCCCGGCCTCGGCGACATCGTCGTATTCCGCTACGGCCGCTGCTACAGCCATGGCGGGGTGGTGACCTCGACCGACCCGCTTCGCCTCGTCCACGCCTACCACCCCTATCGGACCACGTTCGAAGAGGGGTTGGACGCCAACATTCAACTGTCAGATCCGGCTCGCCAGCGTCGCTATTATAGCCTCTGGGAAAGGATAAAATGAGCTTTCTTAACCACAGGGCTCCGACGGCTCCGGCATACACCGGCCTGCAGCTTCAAACGTCATGCAACGCGCTTCCGATCGCTATTGTTTGGGGCGCGGTCCGCATCGCCCCGAACATCATCGAGACAGGCAACTTTCATTCGTTCCCGCAAAGCGTCGGATCCGTTGGGCATTCCAGCGGCGGCAAAGGCGGCATTTCTTCCGGCAACGCCTTCAGCGGCAGCTTTGACTATACGAGCGGCTTCTATCTGGCGATCTGCGAAGGCCAGATCAACGGCGTCGGCGGCGTCTGGGACAATCAGTCGACGCCGAGCTTTACCGCGCCGCAGGCGTTCAACGGCGCGGCCAACACCGGCCTCGGCGCGATCGGCTTCGGCATTCAAACCGGCGGCCCGACGCAGGGGCCGCTGTCTCCCGTCTTAAACAATCCGGCTCTGTCCTATCGCGGCACCGCTTACGCGAATAATTTTTCCTTCGATCTCGGCGGCTCGCCGTCGCTGCCCGCCTTGTCGTTCGAGGTTTTCGCCGCGTCGAAGTTCAATTCGCCGGTGGCCGGCGCCATCGATGGCGATCCGGCGCTGATCATTCAGGACTTTTTGTCCAATCCGCAATATGGCGTGCTTGGCGACCTCACGATCGATTTGCCGACGCTGCTCGGATCGTCCGGGGACTCGTCCTATCAGACCTATTGCAAGGCGGTCGGCCTTGCGATGTCTCCGGCGCTCGTCAACGCGGAGCAGGGGTCCAGCATTCTCGCGCGCTGGCTTCAGATCACCAACACCGCGGCCGTCTGGTCTGGCGGCCAACTCAAATTCATCCCCTACGGCGACGCCGAGGTCGCGGGCCAGTTCGCGACGTATATTCCAAATGTGACGCCGGTCTATAATCTGACCGACGATGATTTTATCGCGGAGCAGGGCGCCGATCCGGTTCAGATTCAGCGCACCGATCCGTTCAATGCGAAAAACTGGCTTTCGCTGGAGTTCCTGGATCGAGCCGGCAACGCTTACGCGCCGGTTCCCGTCGATGTGTTCGATCAAGCCTCGATCGATCTTTTCGGAACGCAAAAAGCTTCGATGGTCACGGCGCACGAGTTCTGCGTCTCGTCGTGCGCGCAGATATCCGCGCAGCTCATTTTGCAGCGGATGCTCTACATCCGGAACACCTATTCCTTTAAGCTGTCCTACGAGTATTGCCTGCTCGAGCCCATGGATCTCGTGACCCTCACCGATGTGGACATCGGTTTGAATAACACCGTGGTCCGGATCACCTCGATTGAAGAGGACGATCAGGGGCTGCTGAGCGTGACGGCCGAGGAGTTCCCGCAAGGGGCCGCTACGGCGGTCGAATATCCTGTGCAGCTCAGCAGCGGCGCATCGACGGTGTTCAACGCCGCAGCCATTCCCTCTCAGGTCAACACGCCGATCATTTTCGAGCCGCCGTTCCAACTGACCAACGGCGCTGCGGCGGTCTGGGTGGCCATATCCGGCGGCGTCGCTCCGGTCTTTAAGCTGGAAGAAAATTCGACCACTACCACCAATTTTGCAGCCGCTCTTATCACGCCGCCTCAGCCAAAAGGAACGCTGGTCACTTTTTCGGTCAACATCAAGCCGGCAGAGCGAACAGCAGGATTCCTTCAGCTATTGGACGTCGTGCAGACTGTTGCAAATCTAGAGTTCGATCTTGTCGCTGGCACGATCAACACCCTGGGAACCGCGACGGTCGATGCCAACATCATAAACCAGGGGAACGGATGGTTCACGATCACTGCCTCGCTTGTCATACAAGCGGAGGGAGATCAAGAGCTAGTCATCTTTCTTTCGAACACCCCTGGTAACGTCACCTACGAAGGCGTGCCTGGATCGGGATTCTTCTTTTGGGGCGCGGCATATTCTGCTGGCAACGAGCCTCTCGCCTTCCTTCCGGCCTTTGCCCCCAATAGCCCTGCTGCTGCGATAATCGAGGAAGCGATCGCCACTCCATCGGGCGCGATAGGGGGAACCGCCGACCCGAACTGGGGCGGCGCGAACATCTTCCTGTCGACCGACAACAACACCTATTCGCAGGTCGGCCGGATCACGGGCGCATCCCGCATGGGCGTGCTCAGCGTCGGATTTGGAATCGGCGCGCAGAATCCCGATCCCGTCAACCAGATGCCGGTGAGCTTGCTCGAAAGCGGCGGCGCGCTGCAGTCCGGTACGGACGCTGACGCCGAGAGCGGCGTCACCCTTTGCATCGTTGACGATGAGATGTTCGCCTACGCAACGGCGACGCTCACAGGTCCGAACGCTTACGAACTAGGCTTTCTGCAACGCGGATTGTTCGGAACGACGGTAGCATCGCACAATTTGGGCGCTCCATTCGCACGCCTCGACAACGCGATCTTCGAATTTCCGCTGCCCACCGCGATGATCGGCAAAACGATCTTCATGAAGTTCCAAAGCTTCAACGTTTTTGGAAATTCGGTTCAGGATCTCTCCACCTGCGCGGTGTTCGAGTTCACGCCCTCAGGCAAGGGATTCACGCCGCCGTCAATCGCGCGCGAGCTCATCGGCGCAGCCGCCTCTGGTCCCAACTCGGACATTTCGAGCATCAACGGCCTAACGACGCCCCTTTCGATTGACCAGGGCGGCCATGGCTCTACGACCGCCGCCGGCGCGCTCGCCAATCTCGGCGCGGCCGAGGCGGGCGAAAACTCGAACATAACGAGCATCAACGGCCTGACGACGCCGCTTTCGATTGATCAGGGCGGCCACGGCGCCACGACGGCCGCCGGCGCGCGGAGCAATTTGGGATCTGCGGCATCAGGCAATAACCAGGACATCACGAACCTCGGCGTCCCGAATTCCGTCACGACGTCGGCGATTGCCCCTAATTCCATTACGACGATTGCGTCAGCAAATGGAATTCAGAACATAACTATTAATATGTCCCTAAAGGGAGGATTGCCTTTCTTTATAATTGGAACGTATGCGGGAGGAAATGCAGCCCAACTTACTTCAGGCTCACCTCAACCTGGGACGCTTACATTAGAGATAGATGGAGCAGTTGTTCAACAGGTAGATATTGCTCTGTGTGGTTCATCTTCAATTAACACGATATTTAATGCAACAACTGCGCAGTTCACTTTATTGTCTTCCAAAGCTGGAACCCATAGTGTAAATATAAATGTAGTGGGTCCAGATGGCGAGCCGTTAAATACTGGCGTCGTTTCACTTATTGCAATCGAATATGCGAGGTAATAATGGCGGAGTTTATAAGATACGACGTAAATACAGGAAAAATTCTAAGCTTTGGAACCATGCAAGACGAATGCCTGGACGCAGAAATTGAGTCTGGAACTGCTACGATACGGGGATTTGTTCCATCCCTCGGATCGCACTTTGTCGATCTCAAGACGCTGGCAATCGTCGAGAAGCCGGCGCCAACCGTCGAGGAATTGCGCGCGGCAAAACTGCGCGATCTTGAGCGGCGTCACTCGTCCGCGCAGCACACCTCGCTCACCCCCTCTTGGCTCGCGCAGCTGCCGGACAGCGTGACGCCGCAGCAAGCCGCCCGCGCTCATCTTGAAGCCTGCGCAAGCCACGCCGACGCCCTCAAAGCCGCAATAGCCGCCGCGCCCGATCCCTCGGCGGTCGATATCCATTCCGGATGGCCGTCGCTGCATCCTTCCGCGCCCTGACCCGATTTCACTTTCGTTCAAACCGAGCTCCAGCCGCCCTTTGGGCGGCTTTTTCATTGGAGAGATCATCCTGTCAAAGCTCTTGTTGCTTGGGCTGCTCACGATCCTCGCGTGGGCTGGCCTGGCCATGGACGCCCGATCCGAAACATGCCGGGCCTCCTATTACGGATATGAGAGCGGATCGATCACCGCCAGCGGCGAGAGCTTCAATCCGCATCGGATCAGCGTCGCGATGCCCACGCACAGGTGGGGGAGGGTGAAAGTGTCCTATCGCGGCCGCTCGGTCGTCGCGCGCCTCAATGATTACGGCCCCGCCGCTTGGACAGGCCGATGCATCGACCTCAGCCTTGGCGCCGCTCGCGCGCTCGGCATGACGCAGGTCGGAGTGGCCCTGGTTCAGATCTCGCGGGTCGATTGAACGGATCTGCGCCCGACGCCCTCTCATTTTGAAAGGAAATTAAGATGGCAACCACGACAGATCCACTCGCGGCCGCCGTCGCAGCTCTGGAGACCGCTGTCGCCGCCGCGCAGGCCGCTATCCCAGCTGCGGTAGCCGCCGCGCAGGCCGCCGACGCCGCAACGATCTCGGGGCTCCAAGCCCAGATCACCGCGCTTCAAGCTCAGGTCGCGGCGCTGCAGACGGCGCCTTCTTCCCGCACCAGCGTAAGCACGGCGATCACCACCCTGACAACTCTGGCTTCGACCATCATGTCGAAGATCCCGCCGGTACCGACCTCGCCGCCGGCGCCATCTCTTGCGACGCCGCTGAGCATGGCGGCAAAGAGCGCGCCGGCTGGCCCGGCGACGCCGCCCCCGATCATTCCGATCACCCCAACGACCCCGCCGGTCATCAATCTGAGCCGCCCGGCGAGCTAAAATTCAGAAGGACGGCGCGCCCATTTAGGGCGGCCGTCTCTGCCGTGCGCATCGAGCGCCTGAACTCGGTTTCCTTCTCACAAAATATCGTCGTTCCCCGCCGCCCCATGGGCGGTTTTTTATTGCCTGGAGGGTTCTGATGGCCTCTGCAAATTTCTCTCCCTGTTTAGCCTTTGAGCTTCGGCGCGAAGGCGGGAAAGTCGACGATCCTCGCGATCCGGGCGGACGCACGGACGAAGGGATCACGCAGCGCACCTACAATGCCTGGCGCAAAGCGCGCCGCTTGCCGTTGCGCAGCGTCTATCTGATGGCGCCATCCGAACGCGACGCCATTTATCGCCGCGAATATTGGGACGCGATTGGCGGCGATGATTTGCGCGCAGGCGAAGATCTCGTGGTCTTGGATTACGCGGTCAATTCCGGTCCGGCAAAAGCGCTTTCGGAATGGCGCGCGGCCGGCGGCGCCAAGGCCGACGTCGACGCCGTGATCCGCGCCCTTTGCGCGAGGCGCCTCACCTTCCTGCATCGACTGTCGAACTGGACCCGCTTCGGCAAGGGCTGGGACGCGCGCGTTGCGGCATGCCAGGCGCTCGCGCTGCAGATGGCCGCCAAGCAACGCCAGTTGGACTCGGTTGCGCGTGCTGTCGAAGCCGAGCTGAGCCGCTCGATGCTCGCCGCCGCCCCTACAATGAAAGGAACGCAAGCATGAGCTTTTTTATCGAGGCCTATCGCAACATCAAAACGACCCTTGGCGGCATCGGTTCTATCGCCGCCGGCGTCGCACTCATCGCGGGCGTCGTCGCTGAGGCGACCCAAGCGCTCGCCGCCGGCCATGCGCCGAACTGGAATTCTGACGGCGCACAGCTTGCGATGGGCGCTGGCCTGATCAGCGCCGGTTATACCGGGCTAGCCGCGAAAGACGGCAACAAGACCGGCACGGTCGCAAATCCGGACGCGGGCAAATGAGCCTTCTCAGCTCGATCCTCGGCTTTTTCACCAAGGCCGAAACGACCGTCGCGGCGGCAGTCCCGGCGGTCGAAAAAGACGTCGCTGCGGTTCCGACCGCCATCTCGACGGGCGTCTCCGACGTTTCCGAAGTCCTTGCCGCGCTGACGCCGATCAGCCCGGACTTCGCGGCTCTCGAAGCCGCGTGGAGATCGAAGAACCTGCAAGCCGAGCTCGCGGCCGGCCTCCCCATCGTCGAGGGCCTGCTCAAGGCCATCGCCGTCATCTATCCGCCGGCGGCGGTCGCTGAGGAGGGCGTTGCGGTGGTCGGTGCGGTCCTGACCGTCATTCTGCCGGTGCTGGTCGCTTGGGCGTCAAAACTTCAGCCCGACGGACGCGGCGGCTTTATCTCGCAGGCCTGGGCCGCAGATCCCGCCAATCGAATCAATCCCGACGGCACGTTCGAGATTGGGCCGTTTAGCCACTGATCCAAAAGAAATCGCAGCACTTTTCCGCCGCGGCGTCCGTCGACGCCGCGCGCCATGGCGGCTGCGTCCGCAGCTGCCGCATCACTGGAGACTGTTAAAATGATCAAGAAATATGTCGCCCTCATCGGTATCCTCTGTATCGGATCCTGGCTTGCGGGCTGCGCCAAAGAGATCGCAGAGGCGACCGGAGCGGTTAACACGGTCGCGACTCAAGTCGCCTCCGACGTGCCGACCGCTTGCGCCTTGCTTCAAGGTGCGGACGCCAGTTTCCAAACGATTGCCGCTACACAAGCGGGTGTTGGAAAACCTCTCGCAGCTAGCGTCATCTCGGACGAGTCGGCCGCCGTCGCCGGCGTCGACCAGCTCTGTGCGAACCCCGCCGCCTTCACGTCCGTCGCCGGCACGCTTTCGACCGCTTTGTCGGCCTACGCTGCCGTCATGAAGGCTCTCGCGGCCGCGCAGACCGCCGCCGGAAAATGATGGTCCTCGTCAAAGCGGCGATCGCCTTTTCGATCCTCGAGGGCGGGGCGCCGCATCAGCATTGGAAAGAGGTCAATCGGCAGAACGTTGAGATCGAGCGGCGATTCTGCGGCGCCTCAAGCGCCGCGGCGGTCACTCCGCCTCAAATGAGCCGGATCGAAGGGCGCATCCAAATCCTCTGCGAACCGCTGAGGAAATAGAAATTCACCTTCGGCGCCCACGATCGCTTACGGCATCTTCCCGACTTTCATCGCTCCACTCGTCATCCCTTGACGCGCCGGCCTGTGCGCCGAGCCGCAATCATCCGAGCGAGGTCATAGTGATCCCAGCCCTGATTTTATTTTGCTCCGCAGCGTTGAGCCCGGACGCCTGTACCGAGCAAACGGCCTTCGACGCTGTCAGCCGCGAAGTGTCTCCGTTCGAATGCGCAGTCGGCGGCCTGAACGCGCAGATGGAGCTAGCGGCCGGCCCGCGCGGCTTTGACGGAGTTTTTGTGAAACTGATTTGCACCAGACACTCGGAAGGGAGGGCCGATCGTGGCGACCAATGAGAACGATCTTCTCAACGCGGTGACCGGCAGCCTCGGGCAATTGCTGGGCGCTGGGAGCATCGGCGCCGTCGTCGGCGCCATCGCCATCGTCGTCGTGGCTCTGATCAAGCGCCAGCCGCCGATGGCCGTTCTGATCGACGCGCGGATGAAAATTTTGATCGATAGTTATCAAAAGCACATCGATGCCTGCGAGAAAATCATCACTGGGTATATGGAGCAAGTCGACGATTTGAAGCACCAGGTCGACGAACTGGCGGCGACGATCGATCGTCTGAACAACGAGCTTGATAAAGCGCGGGAGCAACGCGGGTTTCGAGTATGAAAAGCTGATATGATCAAGATCATCAAGGCGGTCAATTTCGCGGTCATGGTCATGATGCCGGCCGCGGCTCATGCGCAAATGCGTGCGTTCGTTGTCACCTCATGCGACTCTCTGCCGGCGATCTACAGTCCTGGTACCCAGGGCATCCCGCTTGCACTGGCGGCGGCGGGGGAAGGTGGCGGCGGCGCGATCAGCGCGCCTCTGGGCGGCACCACGCCGCTGGCTCAGGCCGTGGCTGTCACCATCGTCCCCAACGTCAAGACGCTGACGGACCGCAGCGGCGCGGTGACTACGGGCGGCACATCGCAGACGCTCGTTGCGTCGGCTTCGACGCGCATGACGATTTTTATTGAAAATCCGTGCACAGGCGCATCGCAGTTTGGAGGCACCACGCCGCCTGCCGCAGAAAGCTTGTTTATCAACTTCACAGCCGCCGCCTCTGCTACCGCAGGCGGATCAATCGAGTTGTCGCCGTGCGGAGTTTATAGCACGGGGACGGGACCGGTTTCGACCGAGGCCATCACCGTCACAGCGACGACGACCGGGCACAGATGGACCGCGAAGATCGAGTTTAGTGGTGCTGGTCCATGGAAGGACAAATTTGCAACCATCACGATAATTGGCATTCCTGTTTCGGGGTTTTGCTGGTCGTGATTTGACCCACAAATGTGGCGGACCGAGTGTTGCAACATTTAAGAACGCGACAATTTGTTATGGAGTGGGGGCGATTGGTTGGCCGCGATCGCCCCCATTTTCCGACAATCCTCGATTTGCGGCGACTTTTTTCGAAGGTGAAATCACGTCGTAACATCGCTGTTCCATAATCGTTGATCGACTAGGCTGGAGGGCTGCGATGAGCTCCAGCCTGGTCAAAAGTGCGGGGTTGCGCCCCCGCGGGAGCCGGGCCGTTTCGCCTCCCGCAGAAGGCCCAACAATCGTGTCCCGGTAGTGAGAAGAACTGCCCCCGCCGCTGTTTAGACCCTGCGAGCGGGGGTTCCTTATCAAAAGCCAGGGGCCCGATTACGTATGTGATCCAGCCGGTTGAAGCCGTCACTTCGCCATGTTGATGATCTTGGCTTGGGTAAACTCCTCAAGTCCTTCTTGCCCTAGCTCCACGCCGAAGCCCGACTGCTTGGCGCCGCCCCTCGGGACGTCGGGCGAATAGGCCATGTGCTGGTTAATCCAGACCATTCCGGAATTGATCTTCGAGGCCACCTCGAACGCCCTATCGGAATCTTTCGACCATACGGTGCCGCCAAGCCCGTAGTCAGTGTCGTTGGCGCGTGCGATCGCGTCATCGATCTCGGAGTAGCGCAGCACCGGGAGCACCGGCCCGAATTGCTCCTCCCTCACCAATCGCGCATCGTCGGGAATGTCCCTGACGATGGTCGGCTGGATGAAATAGCCCTTGCGGTCGAGCGCTGCGCCCCCAGCGACGATTGTCCCGTTCTGCTTCGCGTCTTCGAGAAAGCCCTTGACCTTTTCGAACTGGGCTTTGTTCTGCAGCGGCCCCATCTGCGTGCCCTGCTTCAGACCGTCATCGACCACGGCTTCCCGCGCGAGCCGACCGAGCTCGTCGCAAATCTCGTCATATTGCGAGTCATGGACGTACAATCGCTTGATCGCGAGACAGACCTGCCCAGCATTGAGCATAGCGCCGGCATAGACTTTGGACGCCACGTCTTTCACATCGACGTCGTCGAGAACAATAGCGGCGTCGTTCCCGCCAAGTTCGAGGGTCAGCCGCTTCAACGTGCCCGCGGCGTTCTCCATCACCTTCTTGCCTGTCGCCGTGGAGCCGGTGAAGGCGACCTTGGCGACGTCGGGATGGCTGGTTAGCGCGCCGCCCAGATCATTCGCATCGACGATAATATTCATCACGCCAGGCGGCAGAATTTTGGCGCAGATCTCGCCGAATTTGAGCGTCGTAAGCGGCGTCGTAGGCGCGGGCTTCGCCACGACCGTGTTGCCGGCCAGCAGCGCCGGCGCCACCTTTACCATCAGAAGGGCCATCGGGTAGTTCCACGGCGTGATGGCGGCGACGACGCCCAGCGGCGACTGCTGCTGCAGCACTTTTTGCGTTGCGTCCTCATTGAGCACTTTCAAGGGGAGATCGAGCGACGCGAAATAGCGGATCAGGGCGATCGATCCGGCAATTTCATATGTCGCCTGCAGCAGCGGCTTGCCTTGTTCTTCTGTGAGAAGCCGGGCGAAGTCGCCTTGCTGCGTTTCGAGGGCATCGGCCAGAGCGATTAACAGCGCGCCACGCTCCCGGATCGGCTTCGCCGCCCATGCGGGGAAGGCCGCTTTGGCGGCCGACACGGCTTGATCGAGCTGTGCTCGGTCGGCGCGCGGTGCGACCGCCAGCACTTCCCCAGTCGCGGGATTAATAACGTCCAAAGTGGTGAAGCCCGCTGTCAGCCGTCCGCCGATCAATAACTTAAATTCGTTCATCTTATGGTCCTCGATGCTTTCCTTCGCCAGACCGCGTCAAGCGAAGTCTCTTCCGCTGGCGGTTGGCGCCACATTTATGCTGCGCGCCTTGGCATTGCCGTCCTTTTCGCCTCGTGATCCTGCCGCTTCCGCTAAGAAGTTTGTTAGACGGAGGATTCTCGCAGAGCCATGTTACAACGCAATTTCAGAGCAGAAAGCGTGCAATCCGTTTGGCTGCCCCCGAGGGTTGCCGCATCTGAAGCCACGCGAACGACCGGCATCAGCGGCAGATTGCCCGCCAAAGCGCGCCGGAACCTGAACAATCGCCGGATCGCGTCTTGATTGCGGGTCATCGAGTAGAGATTACACATCAGGCGTCGTGACCATCCCCGAGAACTGCCAAAGCCTCACTTATCATAAGACCGTTTCCGGTCGGCTCAACTGGAACGGCGGGGCCAAGCGGCGCCTGCGGCCGTTAGTTTGACCATGGACCCCTCCAGCCCTGTTCGACCGCGAAGTCTATCCCGGCCTTGTATGCCTCGGCATCGTATCCGGCCTTCATAAACTGAGAAACGACAGCGGCCGCCATCATCCTGGCCTCGTCGACACCCGTGTCGTGAGCTTTGAGAATCGTCAAGATAAGCCTTGCGTGCTCCTCGGCCGTTGGGAACGTAGCCATGATTTCCCCCATAATTGAACGACTCAGGTCATGCTACATCCTACTATTGTCAAGTTCGTGCCTTGCATCGGCGGGCTATTTGTTAAATGTAAAGTGTTATCCCAAACGTCACAAAGCCCGCTGGCGGAAGGCAACACAGGAAGCGACAAAGTCCATGGCCGCCATCGTCACGTCAGCCTAGCAAAGCCTCCACATCCGGCGTATCGCCGAAGCGTTTAATCACAACGGCGTCCTGAAACTCTCCCGACGCAGGGTCGCCAGTCCTTGAGAAGGCGACGGCACCGGCCGCTGTAAGCGCCATGCGTTGAGCCTCGCGTACGGCGGCTCCAGTCGTCTGTCGCTCTTGCGCCTCTCCAGCTACAAGCTCACCGTCGTCGGTCCTGACGAATGGCAGCGCCACAAAATAGGTCACGTTCGCCACTGCACTTCTCCTCGTTAGCGGGTGGCTCTTGAGTTCTGCGTTTGTTCTAAAACAGAAGGTTCGACCTGTCTAGGACCGGAATGGTCGGGTGTGCGCGAGTTGCGCTGGATTAAGCCTCTCTTGATTCCCTCAGCGTTCTCGTTATGTTCTGAGTATGAAGTGCGATACGCTTGTCACCGATCCATACGTTAAGGTTCGGCTGGCTTGCCGCAAATGCAATCGGACGGGCAGCTATAGCCTTGCGCGGCTGGCGGCTAAATACGGTCCTGACATCGCCATGACGGACCTGCTCGCCCAGCTGGCGGACGACTGCGCTGTGTGGGAGCGCAGACAGGCGTTGCAGAGTCGTTGCGGCGCATTTTTCATTGATCTTGACTGGCCGCCGCGGCCGCCCGATCTCCCGACCCAAGGCCAGCGCCGACTGAAGGTGATCAAGGGCGATAAAAGCGCGGCTTCTTCCGACCGCTTTCGGAACCGGTTGCGATCCAGACTGTTCGACTCACGCCTCTCCGATATCGGTCAAGGCTTTCTCTATATTGAAGGAGCACCTATGAAACGCGCGATCATCCTGGGAGCCATGGTTCTTTGCATTCCGGCGGCTGTTGTCGCCCAGTCTGCCGCCGAGAAAATGGGCGTAAACTCGGTTCTGGGCGTCAGCCCGAGTACGCCTGATTTCGTCAAAGAAGTAGCCATCAGCGACATGTTCGAAATCAAATCGAGTGAACTGGCAAAAGCGCGTGCGGACGGAGCTGCGGCGACATTTGCCGGACGCATGATTTCCGATCACGAAAAGACCTCAAGCGAACTGAAGGGGCTCGTCGCGAGTGGAGCGGTGAAGGCCGATATTCCCAGCAGTCTGGATAAAGCACACCAAGACAAGCTCGACAGACTGGGCGCTTCCAGTGGCGCGAATTTTGCCGAAGCATACGATGACGATCAGATTAACGCCCATAAAAGCGCTGTCGATCTTTTCGAACGTTATGCAAAGGGCGGCGATAATGAGGCTCTGAAGGAGTGGGCTTCCAAAACGCTTCCGACGCTTAAGTCACACTTGGAAATGGCGGAAGCTTTGAAATGAGCCCAACGCTGCGATCACGGCGCTCCGAAAAATAAGAAATCCGTGACAGCGCGACGACCAAGAGACGATAATAGGAGTAAGGTATCTCACCGTCTGCCGTTTCTCCGGGCGCAGCGGTTGAGAGATGCCACTGCTCTTGCCCATGATGGGAAGAGCCATGCAAGTAGATCCGTGCGTCCGTCCGACTCGCCATCGTATCCTCTCGCGCCTTTCACGAGACGACTTCGGCATGTTCGAAGGCCAATTTGAGCCGTCGATTTCCCCGTGCAGACCGCAACGCCGCTGAGACTTATATGCAGCTCGGAGGAGCCGGTCTGCGCATCAGCGCCGCCACGCTGCGGCGGGCATGGAGCAAAGCCCAACGCGGCGGCGCTCTTTCCTGAATTACGGGCATGCTTTCTTCATGCAGACGGCTGATACAGCAGTGGCGAACGGACGCAGCAAGATTGAGGAGCGATTAG
The DNA here is from genome assembly GCA_037200525.1 of Methylocella sp. Lineage (NCBI taxonomy): Bacteria > Pseudomonadati > Pseudomonadota > Alphaproteobacteria > Hyphomicrobiales > Beijerinckiaceae > Methylocella > Methylocella sp. The sequence goes on from JBBCGG010000001.1 coordinate 1,714,785, forward strand.
CGCGCTGGCTTTTGATGGCCCATGACCGCGTCGATGGCGACAATTTGCACCTAACGCATGAGTTAGCCTTCCTGCTTCGCTTCTGGAGCGCAACATCACACGCTCGAATCTACGTCCCATTCTAGAGTCGTTTTCAGCCTCAGGCTACGCCTGCGACCGCGTTGATCGCTTTCATGACTTCGGTTTTCGCGCCGTGATGCACCATATGACCCATCCCCGAAATCACATCAATCGAGCTTCCGGAAATCTCGCCATGCAATCGGATCGACTGCGATTGAGGGTCTATCAGCTGATCGTTTGCCCCAACGACTATGCCGACCGGCATAGAGAGCTCCCCGTATCGAGCCCGCATCTTGACGGCGGTGGGCACCATGAGAGCAGCGTCGGCGGCGCTTGACCGTAGTTGTGAAGGACGGAGCGCCATCTCCTTGACGGCCGCCGAGAAGGATCGCGAGCAGGCCGCCGGGAAAAAGATCTTCCGCATTAAAGCAGGCCACCCAAGGCGCCCCAATAAGGGCGCAAGCGTATGACACAGGACGTCGCCGAGGATGGGCGACGCCTGGGCGATCTGGAAGCCTGAGTCGAAGCGCTCTGTCGGATAATAATATCCAGATACAAGAACCAGCGCTTTAACCGAAGACGGGTGTCGCAGCGCGAGCGCCGTCGCGACCGAGGCACCCAAGGAGTGCCCCAGCAAAATGCAGCGTTCAACGCCCAGCTGCACTAATGCCTTGTGTATAAGATCGGCCTGGGCGGAAGGCGTCCAGATTGTGCCCCTAGGCCGAGAACTATATCCAAAGCCCGGACGATCGAAGGCAATGACGCGGAATGTTTGGGCTGCGAGGTCGATGAGGCCGCTCGTTTCAAAATCCTGAATCTGCGTGCCATTTCCATGAATAAGTACAAGAGGCTCCCCAACCCCCCATTCGACGTAGTGCAGGCGCACCCCGTCAACATCAAGAAACCTGCCCGCCGCCGGATGGTTCTGAGTGGCGTTGCTCGCTTGCCGACGGGCGATAAGCGCAAGCCCACCGAGGGCGGCCCCTCCAACAGCGGCTGCTACGGCGTAGTTTCGTGCATTTGAAGTTGGGCGGGTCGCCCGCGTCATGGGGAGTTTCATATTTGAAATCCATAAGCACCGGCATCCGGCGCGAGAGGCGATTGCTCCCCTGCGAACAAGCCGTTGGGCTGAAAGTTCCTAGGATTAGCGGATCGTGACCGGCCGCAGCGTGTATTGATAACGCTTTCCTGACGCACCTCGGAATGAAAAAGAGAGGATTGCGGCGCTGACCATTCGGTCAGTGTTCGCATTGCGTGCTTCCAGGTCAATAGCGCCATAAAAATCGTAACACGCCGCTCCCGAGCAAAGATATGGCGTAACAAACTCCAATAAAATCAACGTGGGACGGCTGACTTAAAATCCCTCGACCTTTTGGTCATACGGGTTCGATTCCCGTCGTCCGCACCACATTGATTTATGAAGAGGCTTCGGTTTTCGCGGTCGCGCCGGCGCTGTTCGCCAAAGCATATTTGCGACAATGTTCGAGATATCCGCGCTCATGACTGACGAGAAGGTCGACAATGCTCGACCAAAGCCACGATGGCGCGTCGAGGGTTTTTGAGTGCTTCTTGCTCAACTCGTTGCGCCAGCCGGTCCGGGTTGCTTCATCCATCTGACGCGCATGCGCTTTCCCGACTACCGCCGCGAGAAAACCGGCGGTCTTCTTCGCTTCCTCATGAGACATTGCGCTAATTTCGATCTTCAGATCTTGCGGCAGAAGTTCGCGGATGAATACGGAGCGGCCGAGCAAATGGTCGGCGCGCATGCGCTCGCCCAGAAAAGGCGACAGATGACGCGCTCCTTCGACAACGCGCTGCGCGTCGTCGGAAGGCATGGTGGCTTTGGCGCTCCGGGGAGCCGCCGCCTTCGCCGCCTCCTTGATGTCCATCAGGCACATATCCATGTCGGACAAGGATTTCCCGTCGACCCCGAGCAGCGCGCAATAGCGCAACAGGCCAAGGGAGCTGCATCCCTTCATCCAATAGGCCGCGTCGAGAAGCTGCACCGCCGCATCATCGTCGCGCGATTTCAGCATCGTGGCTAATTGGTGAACGCCCTCGGTCTCAAAGAGCCGAACGATGTCCTGCTTTTCCACGTCGGAAAGCGGCCAGAACCGCTTGCCGAGCGGGATGATCGGATCGGTGTCCGCGATGCGCTCCCGCGCCAAATGCTTCCACGATCGTTTTGCCGCTTGCTTCATCGCGAAATGCACTGTCAGAGGCCGGTCTTCCCCCACCCGCCCTTCAGGCGCATCGAAAGCGCGCTGATAGCCTTCAATCATCTGCTCCAGCATTTGCGCCGTCGCGACGCCTGGTAGATCGGAGCCGCGCGCCGCGGAGGCCAGCGACAGACCAAGACGAATGAGATCATGCGCGGGGTTGCCGATCACCGTTTGATCCAGGTCGCGGATCTCTATTTCGATCCGCCCGTTGGCGTCCGCGACGGGACCGAGATTGCCGACATGGCAATCGCCGCAGATCCATACGGCAGGCCCCTCCGGAAGGGCTCCAACGCTTAGAGAGTCGATCCATTCATAGAACTGGATCGTGTTGCCGCGCACATAGGCGTGCGCGGATCGAGCCATTTTCAGATTGCGCACGCCATTCAGTATGAGCTCGCGCTCTTCGACCGTCGGGCTCCCTGTGAATTTCGATTGCATGCCGCATCCTATCGCGTCTAAGCAGTGCGGGGACGCCAGACCGGAGATCGAAGCTCTGGGATTCCACTTAACCGAGGTCGCGTCGAAGGAGCGAAAACGCGCTCCCGGAGAGCTGGGAGCAGGGGGCGATCAACGCCTCTCCAACCCCTGCTCGCCAATCGTCATCGTCTCAGGAAAAGACAGAACAATCCGCTGCCGCTTGACGTCGATCACGCGGACGAACGTCGCGTCTATTTGCTTTTTGCGAACTTCAAAGCCATCGATCGCACTCATCCGGGCGGAGGCTAGGTCGCCGCGCCAGAACGTCGAATCAACGATATCTCCGCCCTTTAGAAACTCGATCCAAAACGACATGACGCCTCGCTGAAGCGCAGTCTCGAAGCCGCCCGATAGGCTCGATGGCTGCGAACCATTTCCTAGCGGCCCAACCACCTTGCAAAGAAGAAGTTCCGCAGGGGATCGATCATGCGTGAAGCGGAGATGCTCCTGCGTCCGCCGCGCAGGGGCGCAAGGACCGCGGAATCTCTGTCGGAGCGTCGCGGCAAGACCCGGCTTGGAGTCAGTGAGGGGCGTCAACTTGCGCTGCGTCGCGACCTGACCTTCCGCACCGGGATTGGATCAGCTGACTTCCGGCGATGGAGCCGAGAGGTCTGGATCGGGTCGCGGAATCACGCTCCGCCGCTTGCCTGCGAGACAGTTCACCTTGTGCGGCGGTTGAACGCGCGGGCCGGAACCTCAACCACGGAGCCTCCGCCGATGGATCTACGGGGTGACGAAACAAAAGCCTTGTCGCCGCGATCAGCCCGCTCCGCCGCAACGATCAGCCATTGGCCGATCCAACGCGCCGTATCCGGTCTCAATCGAACGTTTAAGAACCGCGCTAACTTCAAGCTGACGTATTGGTCGCGACTTCTGACGGAGTAGTGCCGAACGTATCCGGTGGGCCGCATTGTGCGAAAGAAGTCTTGGAATAGACCGGTTATTCCTCCAGAGGACATAGGCTATCTCCCCACATGATTAAATTATTGAGCTAAAAATGGATTATGAATTTCCATCGTTCGGCGTATTCGGCAACTAAAAACCGGTATATAGACGTTTTATTACAACAGATTGATAGGACTTATCATCGAAAAAGCCAATATAGATTATCTAATAGTCTATTAATTATGGCTTATGCAAGCAAAAAGATGCCATCACATGCGTATTATTCAAATGGAACGAGTAAGTGTGGATTAACGATAACTCAAAATCATCATTTAAACTGCTGTAGTAAGACTCTAGCAGGTATCTAGCTGTTTATATCTGGGGGAGCCATAGCCCGTTTGGTACACGCTTCGCGAAATGCCGCCGTATGTGCGCCGCCGCACGTCAGGCGACTGGACAAGCGCAAATAACCAACAGCGGAGCCCGGTGGGTTCCTCGCCGAGCGCTGCCTCGAACTTAACGCAGTCCGGTCGCTTCTAGATCGGTTCCGAAAACGGCAAAGCCGCTTGCGCCGGAAAAAATCGGGACTCTGGCCGCGATTTGCGTGCGGGGCGCCACGCGGATGCTGGGCAGGCTTGCCCCGGCGCATTCAAAACAGGCGCACATCTTTCAAGTCGGGCGATTTCGGAAATAGTTGCCAAATCCCAAGATTTATAGCTCAGGATTCTGGGAAGATGGCCGGTTGAACAGGCCCGTCGAGCAATCGGCGACGGACTTGGCGCTCGTCAGGAGCGCAAATATCAATTTGCTGAGAAATTAACTCTTATTTTTGGCGTGCGACTCCGGCAAAATGTCGCTGACCCCCCTCAAGCATGCTGGCAGTAAACGCTTTCCAGCTTAGCCGCTCCTCAAATGAGGAAAAAGCCTTCGTCGCCATTGTCTGATACGCCTGATCGTCCGCGAATATATCCTTTATACGCTGATAGAATGCTTCCGCCGAAGACGAGACCGGGAGACAAATGCCGTTCTCGCCATCCGTTATAATCGAAGGAATGCCTCCGACGGATGTCGATACGGAGGGAACCCCGAATGCCGCGGCCTCGCAAAAAACATGTCCATAGGCCTCGGCGCGCGAAGGGACAATTAAGAAATGCGATTTGCTCAATATAGTTGAAAGAAGAGCAATGCCGTCAGGAGTATTCTTGTCTATAAAGGGAATAACTTGACCTCTAATTTCATCGGGGATCTCGGCCCGGGTTCCGATGACCGTGAGTTTGCAATCCTGTCCGTTCGCATGGAATTTTTGTGCGACGTCGACCGCTACCTGGCCGCCTTTTCGCTCCCAATCGCGGCCGATAAAAACAAGATTCAAACATTTCTCTGATTTTCGTGTTTTTATACTTTCATAAACCTGTTCTCTTGACGGCGATGCCGACAAATTGGCTCCCCATTGAATAACCCTAACTTTGGGCTTCGCTCCAATATGCGTTTTCAGAAACTCATCCGCCGCCCATTGGGAAGGGAAAATAATGAGACTGCATTTATTGGCTAGAAGCGTCTCCAGCTCTCGCCCAATCTTCAAAAAGCGATTCGATGGATTTGGAACATATCCCTTAATGTAGGCTTCAAACGGCTGATCGGTGGTGAAGACAATCGGCTTACTTATTCTTGCAAAACCAACGGGCAGAGCCGATTGAGAAAACACGAAATCATACTGGCCCAAGCGGCGGAGTTTTCTCTCCGTATAGAGGCCAGCCGCTTTCAAATAGGCGGTCTCGCGCTTGGGGCTGTGGTAAAGACCGAAAAGCTTGAAAAACGATGTTATGAATAATCCGCTAACCATCGCGGCTCGCGAAAGCGCATCTCGTTCGGCGGGAAAGACATCCAATACTTCGTGCCCAGCCTCAAGCAAAGCGCGCCTCATAGAGTAAGCAGCGCCTGACATAGCCGAAGGATTCGAGGCGTCCCAGTCACAAACGAATGCAATTCGGTACATTCTGCAAGGTTCCTTTTTTACTGTATAATCTCAGGGCGGCGATATTGTTATAAAGAGATTAGCGGATTAAGGAAGCTCGCTAATATTCGAGCGGATCTGGTTACATGAACGACTTCCGTACTACATTGGGCAAGGCGATGCCAAGTTAACGAACGCCGTCGGTTCGATCGGAGGGAAAGGCTCTTTACTCAACGGTAGAAATCCCGATACCAATCGACGAAGCGATTGAGGCCGACATTGAGTGGGGTCGAGGGCGCAAAGCCGGTATCGCGGCTTAAATCTTCTATGTCCGCCCAGGTGGACACGACGTCGCCCGGCTGCAGGGGCAGGAATCGAGTCTTGGCCTGACTCCCTAGCGCCGACTCGATGAAGCCGATCATGTCCATCAGCTTTTCTGGCCGGTTATTGCCGATGTTGTAGAGCCGGTATGGCGCCGTGCTCCGCGACGCGCTGGCGCCGTTGGCAGCCCAAGCTACGTCCCCGCTGGGGATTAAATTCATCACCCGTCGTATTCCTTCGACGATATCATCGACATAGGTAAAATCTCTCGATGATTCGCCGTTGTTGAATACGTCTATGGTTTCTCCGGCGAGAATCTTCTTTGTGAAAATAAAATAAGCCATGTCCGGCCGGCCCCAAGGACCATAAACGGTAAAAAATCTCAGCCCCGTTGTGGGAATGCCATAGAGATGGGCATAGGAGTGCGCCATCAGCTCGTTTGATTTTTTTGTAGCCGCATAAAGGCTTACCGGATGATCGACATTATCTTCAGTCGAAAACGGCATTTTTGGATTAGCCCCATAGACGGAGCTTGTGGACGCATAGACCAAATGATCAATCTTGGTGCGCCGGCAGTTCTCCAATATGTTTAAAAAGCCGACGACGTTCGAGTCGATATAGGCGCGAGGATTCTCAAGCGAATATCTAACGCCGGCCTGCGCCCCCAAATTGACGACGATATTTGGACGAGCGTCATTGAAGGTTTTATCGACGAATTCTGTATCGGCGAGATCGCCCTGGTAAAAACGAAATCCCTTATGTGCCTGGAGCCGCGCGAGCCGGGCAAATTTAAGTTTAGGGTCGTAATAGTGGTTCATATTGTCGAGTCCGACGACAGCTACGCCTTCGTCGAGAAGGCGCGCGGCGAGAAACGAACCAATGAATCCTGCGGCGCCCGTCACCAAAACGCTGCGAACTTCGGTCGATATCGGCATTAGAGAAGCCCTCCTGGTCGGTCAGATGTGTTTAGGGCTCCATTCTCAGCGATCGGCGCCCGCAAGCGCGCCTTGATGATGGCCGGCAAGCCTACCGCCAGAGAATCTTCTGGGACATTGATTCTTACAAAAGAATTTGCGCCAACGACAGCATTCGGTCCAAGCGAAATCGCGCCTACAATCACGGCTCCCGCATAGATCACGCAATCAGCATGAATAGTCGGACACAGAGCATGACAATTCTCATTTACCCCGATCGTTACGTGTTGGTATATTGTCACATTAGCTCCGATAGAAACATCCGCCCCCACGACGACACCGATCGGGTGTGGAAGTCGTAAACCTGGGGCAATTTTTGCTCGATTGTTAAAATAACATCCATTCAGAATTACGTTCAGGCGCCAGACCAGAAGTCCAAATGCCTGGCCGAGCTTGCCAAAACTATTGAGGCGCGCCGCAATACGATGCAGCGCGACCGCGCAAAAACCCGGATTGTAAAATAATGCTGCAATTCCGCGAACCGTCCCCCCACCGCCGGTGTTGGCTTTCAGATCCTCGGAAAGCGCGCGCCAAATTGAATCCCTCATCACCCTAACTTGACGTTCGAAATGGGATCCTGCCGATTATGCCCCATTAAGCGTAGCAGTGGGCTAGCGATGCCATAGTTGACGGCTTTTGTCATCTGTTGAGTCGTCATCATAAATGCGTCCAACGACCGGACCTCGGACCGCTTGCCCTTGTGAGGCAAGGGGTTAACTGCTGGAATGAGGTTAAAGCCGCATGCTAAACCCGAGAAAAGTTCGAGAGGCTGGGAAGGGTTCTGTTTTAAGGCGTCTATGCTGCTCGGGCGGAGCCGATGTGCGAGTTTGTCGCAGCCTGTAGCTTCCGATGCGAATGCGGCGCGTAGACCGCGGTAAGCCAGCTTGGCTCAAGCTTGAAGCCGCAGACAAGTTTGAAGCCGCAGAATTGTATCGCGGCGGCGGGGATGATCGGAACTCAATTCTTAATTGCGGGGTCGGCGGCGGAGGTGACTTTAAGCGCGCTCGAAGACGTAGTCAGTATAGCTTGCATCATATGCATCTATGGGCTTTTTGACGACAAATCCATCTTCCTTGGATCGGCGCAAATACTCGCGGACAAATAGATATCCTATGCTGTAATTATTTGGCAGCGCGTAGACGCGAAAGCCTGCAGCGACGAAGAGAGGCACGAGATTTGCTGAGGCCGGAGACATTTCGACGGCAATGTTTCTTAGCTTTGGATATCTATGAAGGTTATTCAATATATCCTGCAGCACCGGCGTCTCGCTGCCTTCAATATCGATCTTTATAAATTTAAGTCGCTCCTTGTCTACTGCGGCAAGATTTGACAAGGCGTCTCCCTTGACGACGGTCGCCGATCGGCCTGTCACACGCTGAATTGAGTTGGAGCCGCTGTTGCGACTTCCTCCGGCTACGATCTCGACCTCGCAAGGTTCGCCGGTCGCCGCCATGTTAAGCGCCAGGACGTTACTTGTTTCATTGAGTTTAAGATTGCGGGAAAGAAGCGCAAAGGTCGTCGGGGACGCCTCGATCGATACAACCCGTCCACTATCGCCAACTATGTGGGACACCAACAGCGTAATATATCCTACATTGGCGCCAATATCCACAACATGATCTGATGCATGCAATTGTGACATCATATAGTAGGTTAAATTCGGCTCAAACATCCCAAAGTAAAATATGCGCCGCTGAATAAAGTCACGCGTATCGCAATACATTTTGAAGCCCAGGAATGTTTTCGCAATTCCAGCAGGCGCGACCCAGGAACGCATTCGCATATAGATCCGTGTCGCGAAATCCAATGTATCTATGGCCTGAACGATCATGCTCGACTCCTTGCTATATTGCCAGACAATGCGAGGCGCAGGGAACGGTTGCGTAAGCCCGCTGAGCTATAGCTGGGCAATATGTCGGGTAAGGGCTGTTTTGTCGCACGCATCCGGCCGGTCGTTCGGGCGGTCCTCCCGCCCGTATTTCCGCACTCTGTTCCCAGCGGCAATTAGCCAAGCTCTAGCTGCAAATTATGTCATTATCCCGGCCATCAGCATGACATTTACGAATAATCTTCAATTGACATTTACTGAAAATAACTAAAGCTTAATAAGCCCGATAAAAAGGTCTGCGACGGAATGGGAAGCGGCAGAGAAAATGATGTCTAAGGTTTTACACCTATGGCTGTCCTCGCCGTCTGGTGTAGGGACGAAATCGGCTCCTCGCGGGCAGGCGCGATCGGGTTTCCGACTGGCGAAGATGATGTTTTGGCCCGCGACAGGAATCAAAGCCTTATTTGGGCGGATCAATCGCCGGCCGAACCACGCCAATTATATTGAAGCCGACACGGTCGATCTCATCACGCGCTATGGCGATCAGGCCTATTACGAGGCGGAACAACTTTCCAAAGGCCACGGCTTGGTCGAGGGCGGGCGACCGCGTTCGCATTGGGCTCGCGTGAAGATCGAGATTGCGCGGCGGCATGAAATCGACACCGGACTGAGCGGCTCCGTCCGCTGGGAATGAGCGAATAGTTTTACGCTCAGGCTCCGCAGTTGATCTAAACTGCAGGCGAAGAGCTAAAGACGAAAGCAATCTTTTACGTCGCATCGAGTCCGCCAAGGCCGCGTATTGCCGGCGCGCCGACGAATGACAACTAGCCTCCCCAAGCTTTCGGTTGGGTAAATCTCTTTGGCTTGTTTTGAGCCGTTGGCTCAATGACGGAACGAGAGGCAGTTTCATACCAAGTATCATTTTAATGAACGAAAAATAAATCGTTCAGATATCAATCGTCAAAGCATAGTTAACATTAAGACTTAAGCTGATCATTTTCTATATGATCTGAGCGCACTTCGTGTTATGTGAACTGCCGCGTAGTCTCAGCCTATGCGTGATGATGTTCGGAATAATATTTAGTGATTGCACCGAAGTGCGGAATGTTACAAGCCGAGCACGAGCCACCCAATTGGGAGTTCCAATGCCTGATTGCCTACGATAGAGGTCGTTAATCGTCGCTTTTGAACTATTTCGTCTGCGACACGCCGCGTATTTTCGCCATTCCAAGGTAGATAGCAGATGTTCCAATCGCGAGCGAAACTTAGAAATCGTCCGGGGATCCTGATTTACGGGCAAAACTACGCTCCGGAAATGATTGGCGTCGGCCGCTTTACTGGCGATATCGGGGCATACCTGGCCGAGCAAGGCTATGCAGTCACCGTTGTCACCGCTCCTCCGCATTATCCAGGCTGGCAGGTTTCGCCGCCTTTTCACGCGGGCCGCTACGCGCGCGAAATGCGGGCGGGAGCCAAGGTTTTGCGCTGCCCATTATATTTGCGCGCCGACATGCGCGGCATCTGGCGGCTGATCGCGCCGTTGAGCTTCGCCATATCGTCAGCGCCGGTTGCTCTCTGGCAGATCCTGACGATGCGGCCCGACGTCGTTTTGTGCATCGAGCCGACCTTATTCGCGTCGCCCGTGGCGCTTTTGTCGAGGTTATTCGGCTCGCGCGTGGTCCTTCACGTGCAGGATCTTGAAGTCGACGCCGCCTTTGCCGTAGGTCATTTGAAAAGCGGCGCGATCGAGAAAATCATCTCCGGCGTCGAAGGCTGGCTGCTCCGGCGCTTTAATAGTCTGATCACGATCTCCGGGCAGATGCGTCAGCGGCTGATCGATAAGGGCGTCGAGCCTGACCGGATCGGCATTGTTCGCAATTGGGTCGATCTGACCAAGATCAAGCCGCTTGAGGGGCCAAATGGGTTTCGGCGCGAACTCGGGTTGACTGACGATGATTTTGTCGTGCTTTACGCAGGCAATGTGGGCATCAAGCAGGACCTTGACGTTGTCCTCGACGCCGCGCGGACGCTCGCCAAAAAACATAAGGTGCATTTCGTCATCGCAGGCAACGGACCTGAAAAGGCGCGATTGATGCGTGACTACGGCGATCTTGAAACCGTCCATTTCCTGCCGCTGCAGCCGGAAGCGCGGCTTTGCGAACTTCTCAATCTCGCTGATTTGCACGTTCTACCGCAGAGCAGCGGCGCCGCCGACCTGGTGCTGCCGTCGAAGCTTGGCGGCATGCTGGCCAGCGGCAAGCCGGTGCTGGTGACAGCCGACGCGGGGACAGAGCTTTTCGAGGTTCTAGAGGGCACGTCGATACTCACGCCCGCCGGCGATAGCGCGGCGATGGCGACGGAGATCGAACGTCTTGTCGTCGAGGGCAAGCATCCGGCGCTGGGCGAAGGGCGCCTTCTTGCTGAACTTTTCGCGCGCGAGCCCTGCCTTAAGCAGTTTTGCGCCTATCTTGATCCTCATCATCGCGATCGGTCGTCCCGAAGCTCTGTTCACGACATGATGGCCTCTCGCGCGGAAAACGACCCGCAGGTGCTCATGGCGAGCGGCGCATTGGCTGAGGAAAAATAGCGCCCCATCCGGTAGCGTCCGAGTGAAGTAATCCTCCGACGCGAAAATTGTTGCTGGAATGTTCTGCGCAAACTCCCCCGATCCCTTGCCTCGATAGCGAATTCGCCAAAAATCCGCCTCAGCGACGCGCTTATGTTTCGCGAACGTCTATCTTGCATTGCAGCGTAACCCAGCGTAGCCTCCGCTTTGTGAGGACTGTCGATTTCTAACAAACCTCAGATTCTTCGCTCCTGGGAAGAAAACTTTAAGCGTCATGTCGACGTAGCTAAATATGTCGCGGAAGCAGTCTCGAATGACCCCTCGATTGTTTTGGTCTGTTATTAGCATTCCTTTGCCGTGGTTTATCCGTCGCCGCGTGCTTGAGGCGCTCTGCGGCTATAAAATAGCCAAGACCGCGCGCATTGGTTTTTCGCTGATCTTCGGCGAAAGGCTCGTAATGGAAGATAAGAGTTCGATCGGTCACTTCAACGTGATCAAATCTTTGGATTTGTTGCATCTGGGCGAGCACGCCAAGATCGGAGCCTTCAATTGGGTCTCTGGCGTTGACAGCGGTAATCCCAAACATTTCACCGATGAACAGGAGCGTCATCCAGAGCTGATCATCGCCCGTCATGCCTCAATCACCGGGCGTCATTTCATAGACTGCTGTAATCGCATAACAATCGGGGAGTTCTCAACGGTTGCGGGAGCCGGCACGCAGATCATGACTCACGCCATCGACATAAAAGCCAATCGCCAGCGTTCTGCGCCGGTGACTATTGGCCGCTATTGTTTCGTTGGCACGGGATCTGTGATCCTAAAGGGTTCAGCTTTGCCCGATTATTGCGTCTTAGCCGCCAATTCGACGTTGCATCGAAAGCAAGAGCAAACTCATGTGATTTACTCGGGCGTGCCCGCGATCATCGCTGCTAAACTTCCGCCAGATGCTTTATATTTTCACCGCACAATAGGACCTGTTCCTTGAGAATCAGTTGTCGCCTTAGAAAGCGCGCGGCTTGGCGTTGGGTTCGTCTTTGCCTTATTTTTGTGTCGCTTTTTGGGACTGTCCGACCGCGCGATTATGCCGGATAGTCCTTACGCGCCCCGTGGTCGCCAAGAATGCGCCGCGGCGCGTCATTAGATCGGCGAGATGTGCCGAGCAGAATCTTTTCAAATTGAGCATCATCTGCACAATAATTAGCTATTGATTAGTCGCTTCCGTGGCGAGCGCGATGAATATCATGCATAGCCGGCGTTGATCCTAGATTGGTAATCTCAGCGCCTACTTTGGTTAGCTATGCTGATGCGACAAATCAACGCGGCAAACTTCGGTCGGCCGCTCTGCTGCTGCATAAAATGAGCTAAATCAACGTGCTATTTCTGCTAAGCCTTCGCCCTATTCTCTTGGTAACGAAAGTCTTTTGATGTAACCTGTAAATTCTCAGGAGGTTTTTTGGGAACCCTTTCGCATGGACCGTATTCGCGTGCTGTTTCTCTCGCCGGTCCCAAACTTCAAGGGCGGCGCCGAGCGTTCGCTCATGGATCTTGTGACAAGCCCGCATATCGAGCCTTTTTTGGCTGTTCCCGCCGAAGGGCCGCTGAGCAGGCGGGCGGATGAGCTTGGCGTCCCATGGGATCTTATAAATTTTGATGGCATAAGCAGCGTTCAGCGCCCGTTTCGATTGGGCGATGGGGTGAAGGCCCTCGGAAGCCTGATGCGAGCGGCGCGAGAGCTGAATGGCGTTGCCCGCAAACGAAACGTCGCCCTGGTGCATAGCAATGGTCTCAAGGCGCATGCGATTGCGCTCGCCGCCAAGCGCATTGGCGGACGCCCGGCGGTCATCCACATCCGCGACATCGCCAACACAAAATTAGAAAAGACTGTTTGGAAGGCTTTTCAGCTCGCCGCCGACCGCACGATTCTGGTGTCGCGCGCCTGCGCGTCCGCAGCTCGGTTGCCAGCCAAAGTTCATGTCGTCCACAACGGTTTGCGCTCGGCGCATGAGGATCCAAACTTGACCGCCAAGGATGATCTTGTTCTCGGCTTTACGGCCGGACGCATACATCCCGCAAAAGGCCTGCACTTCTTGCTTGAGGGTCTCGCCAAAGCCCGGGCTCTCGGCTGCAGGGTGCGTCTTATCGTGCGCGGGGCCTACGCCGAGGAAACGCCGGCCTACCAGGGGCAGATAAAATCGGCTATCGCGGCTTTGGAATTGAGCGATGTCATCACATTCGAGAATTTCGTCGCGGACCCAGACAGGGTGTACGACGATATTGATATCGTGTGCGTGCCATCCACTATGCCCGACCCATTTCCTCGTTCGGTCATGGAGGCGATGGGGCGAGGCCTTGTCGTGATCGCCACGCCTTGCGGCGGCATTCCGGAAATGATCATCGACGGCAAAACCGGGTTTCTGGTCAGCGACCCTTCGCTTTTCGCGACGACCGTCCTTCGTCTGCAGGATGATCCGGCGCTGCGACGCTCGATCGGCAAAGAGGCCCGTTCTTACAGTTTGTCGCACTTCGGGCTCGATCGTCTCCACGAAGAAGTCCGAAATGTATATCAGCTTGCGATGCATCACTCCTAGTTTGGCTCCCAAATGTCCTGGCGAAAACATAGCCTAACCTCCGGTTACATCATGGTTGCGACCCTGGCCGTCGCAATCATGCAATGGGCGATCATGCTCTTCGTCGCGCATTTCGATGGGCCCGTGCTCGTCGGTCAGTATGCGCTCGCGCAAGCCTATGCGACGCCGGCCGGCTATCTCGCTTGGTTGTCGATCCGTCAGCAATATCTCGTTGCGCCGGCCGACGGCGCTTCATTCGCGGATTTTGTTTTTCTCCGCACGGTCGCGCCGCTGATCGTGTTCGGCGCGTTGCTCATTTTCATCGGCTTTGCTTATGACTCGCCGCAATTTTTTTGGATCGCCTCGGGCGTCTTCGCGATGAAATATGTCGAGGGCTTTTTCGATTTAGCCTACGGGAAAATGCAGCGCAGCGGCGACATCGCCGGCGTCGCGCTAACCAATCTCGTGCGCGGCGGGCTCTCCATTCCTTTATTCGGCGGCTTCTACATAACGACCCATAGTTTGCCGCTTTCCCTTTTTGCGGTATCGGCGCTCTGGGTCGCGCTGTTTTTCATCGATAGGAAACGTCTCGCGATTTCGGTGGCGGCCTCAGATCTTTTTGACATGACGATGCGGCGATTGAGGCGTCGGCGCGCAATCGTCTTCGATCTTTTCCCGGTCGGAATGTCGCTGGTGATAATGTCGCTGGCCATCTACGCGCCGCGTTTTTTGATCGAGGCTGCGCTCGGGCCGAAAGAACTGGGCTTTTTCTCCGCCGTAGGCCATTTTCTGACGGTCGGGGGAATTGCTGCGGGCTCCATCGGTCAATCTTTGCTGCCCCATCTTGCCGATGCAATCAGCAACCATTCTCCGCGCAGTTTCTGGCGGCAGCTTCTGTGGCCGGTGGCGCTTATCCAGGGCTTGTCGATAATTGGCGTCTTCCTCGCCATCGCCATCGGCTCGCAGCTCTTGGGTCTTTTTTATGGGGTGGCCTTTGCTGGTCAAGGACGCATGCTGGTCGCCGCCGCCCTTGTTGCGGGCCCGATATATGCCGCAGGAATCATCACAAATGGTTGTTTCGCCGCCCAGATGCGGCGAGCGTTCTTCGCCATTCAATGTATCTCGCTGGCGGCGATCATTATCGCGACCTTGGTTCTCGTGCCGCGTTTTGGCGTTGATGGCGCGTTCGCAGCCATGATGATCGCGGCGATTGCTCAGATCTCGATCTCGATTGTGCTTTTGGTGAGATTTTTCGCAAGCCGTGAACTGCAGCTCGCTCAAACCTAACGCGTCGCGTCTGTATTTTTCATGTTGCTAATAGGGACATTGCAGTTATGCGGATAGCGCTCGTTCATGATTGGCTTCCACTGTTCAGCGGCGCCGAACAGGTCGTCGCGCAAATTATGCGCGTTACCGGTCCCTCAGATCTCTACACGCTGTTTGATTTCCTAAGCGAGGAAGATCGCGATCGCATCGGCGCCAAGCAAATCATCGCAAGCTATCTGAATAAGCTTCCATTTTGCGAACGATATTACAGATGGACTTTCCCGCTATGTCCCATGGCGATCGAGAGCTTTGACCTTTCCGCCTATGATCTCGTCGTCAGTTCGTCCGCGGCTTTCGCCAAAGGCGTCATCACTCATCCGCATCAACGGCACATAGCCTATGTTCATACAAACGTCCGCTACGCCTGGGACCAAACATTCGAGTATATGGCGGGCACGCCCCTCTCGCGCTCGCCTCTCAAGCCTTTGCTCCTTCTTCTGCTCCATCGACTCCGCATATGGGACAGCCGGACAGCCAATGGCCCGGACGTTTTGCTGGCCAACTCATCTACGGTGAAGCGACGCATAGAACAGGTTTACGGACGAAAATCTTTCGTGCTGCCGCCGCCCGTGAGTCTTGAGGATTTTCCTTTGACCGTCGACAAGGACGACTATTTCGTCGTCGCATCGCGTCTTGTCTCCTACAAACGGATTGATCTCATCGTCGACGCTTTTGCGCAAATGCCTACGAAGAAACTCGTGATCCTTGGAGATGGACCTGAGATGGCTAAATTGACGTCTCGCGCCACCCCCAATGTCGTCTTCAAAGGTCATGTGAGCCGCAGCGAACTCATTCAGTCGATCAGCCGGGCTAAGGCGTTTATCTTCGCCGCTTATGAAGATTTCGGGATCGTCATGGTCGAGGCGCAGGCGGCGGGCACCCCGGTCATCGCATTCCACCATGGCGGCTCGCGCGATATCGTCATAGAGGGGCACAGTCGGGCGCCGCAAACGGGAATGCTTTTCGCCGAGCAAACCGTCGAGTGCGTAAAGCAAGCAGTCGAGGACTTCTCAGCCACTGAGAAAGCCTTTTCATCTTATGCCTGCCACGACAATGCAAAGCGGTTTTCCACTCAATCTTTTCGCGATCGATTTGAGAAAGTAGTCGAGTTTACGACCTCTCCTGATTTTCGTCGCAGTTCGATAGAGCTGAATGAGCGCTCGGTGCTGGAGCTGGCGCAGATGACGGATGGACGCGGCGCCCTCGGTGCGGCCCTTGTTTGACGCGGCGTCGGGATTCAGTTGGGGCAAGCCGATTGGCGCTGATCTGTCTCGCCAATTCATCTGCAAGCGCAACCGCGGAAATCGCGCCGCCATGAAACGAGTATTGTCATGATTTCGGCCGATAGCGCGTCGTCTAGCCTCCGCCAGCATTCAGCATATTCTCATCGGAAATATTTCTCGTATTTCGATGATATTCCATTCGTGGAACGCCTAATCTATTACGCTTTGATACCGGAGTTATTTGCGCGCGTTGTCTTGGAATTTGGGCTCGGCATGTTTTCGTTCGCTTTGTTTGAACAAAAGCTGGCGATGTATTATGGAATACTTTTCATTGAGTATCTATTTCAAATAAAAAAAATGGTGAAAGGGAAGTTTTATCCCGATCAAAGCTTGCTTGTGGCTTTATTTTTCGGCTTCCTTGCTTTACATGGTCTTTTGTTGGGGATTGGATGGAAGAATAACCCCATTAAGATTGCGACCGACACCATTCCTTTAGTCATCGCTGCGATTAATATTGTCTTAGCCACGCATGCCAACGCGTTTAAGGGAATGTCGTTTGATCGCATGGCCAAAGCCAATATAGCGTTTGTCGCTATCATGGTTTTCTTTGGCGCCTTGGCGGTTAAACTCGGAAAGCCATCGGTAGTTAGCCTGGGCGGAGCCGTCTCAACTACGATATCCATTACGATCATTGTCGTGTCCGTGTGGGGGCGCCGTCATTTTAGCATTATTTTCGTATTGTTTAACTTGGTCGTGTTTGCGCTTATCGCCCCCAATTTCAATAGGACGACATTAGCCTTTCTTTTGATCGCCGCGTTAATTATATTCTTTCGGACAATTGCCATATCGGGCTTCAGGCTCTATTTATTCTTTGTGATGATCGGAATCGCAGCCGTTTCATTACCTCTTCTTGTTCCGCCGGAGAGCCCCCTTGGCCATCGCATCGCCGCGATGACCGGGCCGGGCGAAGTCAAGGAAGGATCTGGCTCTGTCGGTGAACGCGAAGAAGAATCCACGGCAATAGATAAAAAGATAAACGAAGGCGGCCTTCTGGCTCAGGCGATCGGCTATGGTCATGGCGCCGTCTATGACATGGTCTTCTCAAATGGTTTTGCTCCGCCAAATTATAGCAATGCCCATTTTGGGTGGGCTCTATTCAAGCTCAGGTATGGCTATTGTGGTTATATATATTTGACAATATTTGCGCTATTTGTTATGATAAACATACACAGGAATGTGTATAGCAAGCAGCCATTTAACAGGATGGTCTTGATTATCGGTCTTGCCAGTATAGGTTACATAGTGACCTATATGGTATTCAATATAATCGCATCAGGAATTCAGTTCATGCATCGACGGCCGGATCAGGGGTCTGAATGATGGTTGGATCGCCAAGGCAAGAGTCGACTTTGCGTGTCCCTCGAGCCGATCCTGAAGCTGACGGCCTTTGCCGTTCGTTTCGATCAAGATTCAGGCTGTGAAGATGAATGGCGAAAATAGATGAACGTCGTGGCCAGTCACAGTTCATTACGTTGGCTGATAATAGCGCCTTGCCGTATTTTAAATGAAAATGGGCATTATTCTTTAGGGCGGCTGGCATCGATATCAGGAGGCGCGTGATCGCGATGAAGCATACGTTGACAAACATGACCGTTCCGGGAACAGCGCAGGCGCTGCCTCCGCCGCCGCAGAGCGACAGCGTGAAAGCGATAGACCTTGACGCGGTGCTCACTGGCGCACGGCGGCAATGGAAATCGATCGTAGCTGGCCTCGCGATTATGATCGCCGTGGCGGCGATCTATCTCGCGCTCGCCCCGAAGATGTACACCGGCACTTCGATCATCGTCATCGATTTTCATTCCTTCGGAACCACCACGACGGGGGAGTCGGCCCAGCTCGTTTTCAATACGACCGCCGTCGACAATGAAGTGGAGATCCTGAAATCTCAGCGCGTAGCGCTGGACGTGATCAACAAACTCAAGTTGATGCAGGATCCGGAATTCACAGCGCCCTCCTTGATAGGAAAGATCATCGGGTCGGTGCCCTTTTTGAAGTCAAAACCGCCGGCTAATCCCGAGGCCGCCTTGAAGATGCGAGTGCTTGACAGGTTCGCGGATCTCTTGACCATCACTCGCGTCAACAAGACCTATGTCTTGCAGATCGATTTCCTGTCGAAAGACGCGCGGAAAGCGGCTGATATCGCGAACGCCATCGCTCAAGCCTATGTCACGAATGAACTCGACGCCAAGCTTGAATCCAACACTCGCGCGAGTTCTTGGCTGCAAGATCGAATTGAGGAACTCCAGAAAAAATCCCTGGAGGCTAATCTCGCGGTCGAGAAATATCGCGAAAGCAACAATCTTGTCGCGGCAGGCGGCCGCTTGCTCAATGACCAGCAGCTTGGCGAGCTTAGTTCCCAAATAAGCGCCGCGCGCGCGGATGTCTCACACGCGCAAGCCAAGTTTGATCATATTCGCGAAATCATCGACACTAAGCAGACAAACGCGGCTATTTCCGAGGAATTAAGCAGTCCCGTCATCACGGAATTGCGGAATCATTATCTTGATACTTCCAAGCGACGGGCTGATCTTGTCGCGAAGGTTGGTACAAATCATGCCCAGGTGCTTGGTTTGGAGCGAGAAATGCGCGACTACGAAGGCCAGATCTTTGAAGAGCTTGGCCGCATCGCCGAAACTTATCAAAGCGACTTGCAGATTGCCAAAAAGCGCGAGGTGGCTCTCACCGCGAACCTTACCAACCTCGCCGGCAGCTCGGCGGGCGATAATCGCATGATGATCAACCTTCAGCAGCAGCAACAAACGGCTGATACCTATCGCATTCTGTCTCAGGATTTCCTGCAGCGCTATCAGCAGCTCGTGCAACAGCAAACCTTTCCAATAACGGAAACGCGCATCATCGCCGAGGCTATCGTGCCGACCGCGCCCAGCCAGCCGAAAACCCTGCTTATTCTTGCAGCGAGCATATTTTTAGGTCTTGCGGGCGGATCCGGCGCGGCCATGCTGCGAGAATATCGCGACCGGTCCTTCAGGACAGCGGCCGACGTGCGGTCTGAACTCGCGCTTGAATTTCTGGGCATATTGCCTCTGCAAACGGCCGAGCAGCATGCGCGGGAGTTGGGACCAAGAGGAAAGACCGAGATTAATTTCGACATCCCTGCCGTCATGAAGATGTCGGCGACGGCCCCGTTTTCCCGGTTCGCCGACACGATACGGACGACCAAGGTGGCGATCGACCTTCACTCTTCTACGGCATATGGGAAAACCATCGGAATAGTGTCCGCCGGAGAGGGAGAAGGTAAAACCGTCACATCCGCGAACTTGGCGATTTTTTGCGCCGATACAGGCGCAAAAACTTTGCTGATCGATGCGGATCTTCGCAAATGCGCCTTGTCGAAAAGTTTCGGAACCGACGCTGTGGCGGGCGTGGTGGAAGTTGTGAGAGGCGCCAGCCGTTTTGAGTCGACAATTATAAAGCTATCGGAACATTTGTCGTTTCTACCTGCGGGCAACGCATTCGAAACGGCTAATTCAAGTGAAATCTTGCGTTCTGCGGGAATGGAGCAGCTGCTTAAGAGCGCGAGCGAAGCATTCGATTATATTTTGATCGATTTGCCGCCGCTCCTCTCCCTCATCGATGCCCGAGCCATCGCGCCGGTGCTTGACGGCGTGTTGTTTGTGGTTGAGTGGGGCAAGACGCCGCGAAGCGTCGCCAGGGATGTGCTTCTTCATAATCCGGTCGTGCATGAGAAGTGCATCGGAGCCGTGCTTAACAAGGTTGATCCATATCGAATCGCGCATTATGCGCCGGATAGCATCCAGGCCTATGGATATGGCAACTATCATTGAGCTTGACGCGCCGGGCGGCTTTCTTTCTCGGGCGCTTGGAAAGACTGTAGAGTTGGTGAGCTCTGGCGATTTTGCGCGATTCTGGGATCGCCATTCCTCGCCAGACCAGAGCTGCTTCAAGTTTATGGCGGCGGCAATTGCAGCGCTTCTGGAAAAGGAAGCGCTTCAGAAACTGGCGGCGACGCCGTCTCGGGCTTTCTCACGCGCTGCGGGGGACGCAGATTGCGCTGCGAAGGCGCATTTAAATTCAAACAGGCCTCCGTGTGAATCCCTCCGCTCCAATCGATGAGCTGATCTCGTTGACGCAGGGCAATCTGACTTCAATAAGAATAGGACGATAGTTAGATGCAAGCGATTGCAAAGAGTCTGCTTATATTCCTTTTATGTCTTTGCGCGCATGCAAATATTGCGGCGGCCAATCCAGGACCGCCGGCAATCACCCTGCGATTAGGAGATAGTTGGAAGTTCGCCACGGACCCGGGCGATGAAGGAATTACCCGCCGCTGGTATGCCGGCGATTTCGATGACTCAGCCTGGCGAACTCTTCGATCGGGGCTGTCCTGGGAGGAACAGGGCGTCGACCATCATGGATTTGGTTGGTACAGGCAGAAGCTTCTCATTCCCCAAGACTATCGAGGCAGCGATCTCGTGCTCACCCTCGCTCCAATGCCGTCGGACGACGACATTTACGTCAACGGCGTGCACGTGGGAGGGATCAGAGGCGAGTATAAATACGCCAATCTATTGCAACGGGTATACACGGTTCCTCCCACGGTCTTGCGTTACGGGCAGGAAAACACGATCGCTATTCGGGTATGGGGGGGCAATCTTACCTTTATCGGAAGCAAAAGCGGCCTCGTCGCTGGGCCTTATACTGCTGAACTCAGTTCTTATCGCATAGCGGCGAGAGAACAAGGAAGCGACGATTCAGCCGAGCGAAATATCGAGCTTTTCGACCTGAGCGACGCCCAGAGAGGCAAGCCATTTGAGCTGGTTTTCCGGTTTCCAAAGGAAATACTCAACAATGGCGCGGGGCAAATGCACTACGCCTTGGCGGATTATTATGGCGGAGCGATTGGCGCCGGCGTGACCCCCGTCAAGGTGGGCAATGATGGCATCGCCCGTGGGATCGTGAACGTCGATCATGAAATGTCGCAAGCAATCTACCTCGGCGGCCGATTTAAGGCGGATGTAGTTGTATCCGATGATGGCGGCAGTCCGCTGTATCGGAGTTCGACGGAGGTCGATCATCTTTCCTTCGCCAGCAGAGATTCCCAATCTTTGCCTCCTCTAGCTGAGGCCGTGGAGGATACTCCCTATGGTAAGCTCAAACTCATAGATGAGATCGATTCCTCGCAATCCTTGGCCGAGGAGCAACACCCCTATCTGGCGAGCGGTTTCGACAAGGCGCAGATGTTCAAGACGCCGGGCTCTCCTGTGAAAGTCATGGTCAATGAGATCCTTGGCAAAAAAGCCAGGGAAAGCGAAAATGGCTGGTTCGCATACCGTATCGGACGCGGAAAGCTTCGGCCCCACTCGACCTATTTGCTTCGCATCGAATATCCCGAAGACAAGCCGCGCCTAGCCCCTGTCGAAGTGCAGGTGGGACAAAATTTTATGGATATCGGGTGGAAAAACGGAGTTGGGGCCAATGATCCTTACGATAACTGGCCGCTGAGCAAGAGTTGGCAGTGGTATGACGCAATAGTGCCACTGGATGACGAGACAGTAGGTACGGGGGGCACCGGCAGCGCGTCGGCTGAAAACGGCTTCTGGGTTTATTTCATCAACAAAGTCTTTCCCCAAAAGTATAATTCTTTGTATGAGGGCGGCCCAGCCGTCGCGAGGATCAAGCTATATGAGATTGACCCTGAGAAAAACGCGCCTCTTATCAATAAGCCCAAGAATCTGCCGCAACGCGTCCTGATGTTTGATTGGGAGCGCCAACCCGATCATCATCCAGCTGACCTTGTCGCCTACGCAAAGTTGATGGGATATAACGCCATATCTCCGGTGATCCTCAAATGGGGCTTTGCAAATTACAGCGATCCTTTAAATGGATATAATTCAGTCAATGTTGATGCTCGGGATTACTGGGTAACGCGGCTTTACCAGCCGCTGACCCAAGATGCGGGGCCAGCCCTGCCAGGCGTCGACTCGGTTCACGTCAAATATCTGGCCGCGACAAAGAACTCCGGCGTCGATTATGTGCCGCGCATTGAATACGGCGGCTCGCTTGATCTTCCTGTCGAGGCGCGAGCCATCGCCAGCAATGGTAAACTCGCGAAGCCTAAGCGCTTTGCCGCTTGGTGCGCCGACCTTTTGCATCCGGCGACTTGGGATGATCTTGCCAAGCTCGTGGACCATCTCTTCAAGCCTTACGTTAAGGACAACCCACAATTGTCCGGCATTTTGTGGCGGGTCCGAAGCAATCGCATGCCGATTAGCTACAGCCGGTACGACATTGCGCTGTTTGCTAGCGAAACGAAGTCCATTATTCCCCAGGGATCTGACGCGGCGCTTGCGGCGTGGGCGTCGAACGGCGCTGGAAAAGTCCCATATGAAAATTGGTGGCACCAAAAACGCCAGCAGTTTCACTCCAAGCTGGTTGATCTTCTTGAAAGCTACAGATCAACAATGAAGTTATATTATTATAACTGGGACGAGGATAAATTTAGCTTAATTTTACCTGACGCCAATAGCTGGGCCTTCTTGAGCCAAGTTGCTGCTGCAAAGGAAGGCAGCCGCGCGGTTTATGAGAAAGACCGTGACGATCGCAGGTCGATCAAAGATGATGATTACGTAGAGACAATCCGTTCCGGGAATTTTGGTAAAGCAAGCGGAGGGATCAACCGGGCCGATTACGGATTACGCCCGGAACTTTATCAGCACGCCAAGGGGATTGAATTATTGGCGCCAACGGGTTCCCTCTATCTCGCGAATAGCCTCGAGTATCTGAATTACTTCAAGACGGCGGATGGGTTGGGCGTAAGTAATCTTGTCTCGTACGACGAAGTGGCGTCTCGGACGATTAATCCCAAATACGAAGCGAGCATGATCACTCCGGCCGGCCCGGCCTTCAGCATGGCGCTTGAGCTTTTGGCTTATTTCCACGGTGATGCCCGAACATTGACATATACGGCTTATACTTATGGGCGGGGATTTGCCGACGCGCATAGGAGGTTTGCCGAAGCTTTTCTCGCGCTTCCCGCCATCGACGGGACGGTTGTCAATGAAACTGACCCTGATCTCAAGGTCCGTCTTTATTCCTCCCCAAATGAAACCTATGTAGGAGTGGCTTATCGAGGCTATACCTCCAAGAAACTCACCATCGATCTCCCTGGTTCTTTGAAGTCGAACGTCACAGTTAGGAATTTAGTCACCGGCAAGACGGTTCCAACGATCATCGCCAATAACGAATTACAATTCGACTTGGAGTCAGGTCCTATGGAGCTAAATGCGTTTATTGTGCAGTAAGGCTGTATTCTGGTCCAGTAGTGGCAGGGCTAGGATGTTTGAAGCTGCGGCGAGACCGAGACTGGGGGAAGAGCGAGTTACCTGCCGCCAGCGTAGCAAATGGCGGTAAAGCTGGCATCGGCGCGATGCATTCGCGACGAATGCTTACTTTCAACTCCCTATAGATCGGTTCAAATCCGAAGTGAAGGGGGAATAAATCTAGGGAGCTGACGAAGTGCAAAAGATAGAAACCTATCCTCTTCCAGATAGGGCGACATTCCAGGAGCGGTTTGCGAAGTCAAATATCCCCTGCAAGTTTGAAATTCCGGCGCCATGGGGCGCGCATAAGAAATGGTCCCTTGAATGGTTGAAGGAGAATTTTGGTTATCTCGACGTTTCTCCCATTCTCTACAACAAGGATGATTTCTATACGAAGCCTGAGACTACCCGGCTTTTGTTGAGCGAATATATTTCCGCGCTCACTAGTGATGGCGCTCGCAAGACATATTATTTGTCGGCATATAATTTACTGGAGCATGCGCCATCGCTTAAAGCTGATTTGGAATTTCCCAGCTATGAGCTTTCTCCCCGATTAGCTCGGATCTATTTCTGGATGGGCGTCGACGGTTCGCGTCTTCATGCCGACTACGCCGATAATCTGTTTGCTCAGATATTGGGACGGAAACGATTTCAGCTTTATGCACCGGAGCGAGAGCCGTCGAGATATCCATGCCGCATTACGTGGTATTCGTGCTTTAGCCTGACCGACTATACAAACGCCGCCAGTTCCGGCATTCCGCCATTGAGCGAGTTTGAGCCGGACTACGATATAATTGTTCATCCTGGAGAGATGTTGTACTTGCCTTACGGCTGGTGGCACAAAGTA
The DNA here is from genome assembly GCA_037200525.1 of Methylocella sp. Taxonomy (NCBI): domain Bacteria; kingdom Pseudomonadati; phylum Pseudomonadota; class Alphaproteobacteria; order Hyphomicrobiales; family Beijerinckiaceae; genus Methylocella; species Methylocella sp. The sequence goes on from JBBCGG010000001.1 coordinate 1,739,396, forward strand.
TCATGTCTTGATGTTACAATTTCGGTCAATAAATGGTGGATGACGCCGCAAATGATAATGAAGCGAGCGGCGCCTCGAATGCGCGATCTTTGGCGGAACCGAAAGAAAGAACGCATTGTCCCATTATAGCCTGAGGCAGGGCTGAGGTTTCCTAATGCGCCCTTCTTCCGGGAAGCTTGCGTGATTGTCTCTGGGGCGGCGGAGCCTTTTTGGCGATACGGCAGGCAACTCTCCTGTCGGGCGCCAATGCCAAAGCGTTTTGGAGAAGTTTCTCGTTATCCGCATCGGCAAGCATCAGCCGTTCGAGGCGCATCCCAATAGGAAGGCGACCGGCTCGACGGCGTCCCTCTTTGCAGAGCGCTTTGTTGCTGGGGAGGCAGGGCCCGGCGACTTGATTTCGGCGGGATGAGCGCTCCCGTTACTCATCGCGCGGCGCATCCACATTTCGAATCGTCAAGGCTGACCTCTAAATCAGCCTTGCGTCATGTGAAACGCAGCATAAGAATCCCCAGCCGGAAATCATCGTTACGGCCTAACAAGAGTCTTGGCGGCGTTGCCAGATTCGGTGATGTTAACAGCGTTGAACGACGCCAAGTTGAGCAGCTGAAGAAATTTCGATACTTCGACTGTGTCTGCGTTCGAAATATAGACGACGTCGCGATCTCGCATCGCAAACTTTTGCGTCAAGAAAAAGCTCGAGGGCTGGCGAAGATCGAGGTGATATATGGTGGGAATAAACCTCGTCTCGGGGGGGAAACTTGTCAATATTGACCCCGCGCGCTCAAGCACTTCGCGATCCTCGGCCCTATAAATAAAAACCTGCGAGGGATCTGCGCGGTTATCCAGCAAGCCGCCAGCCCTACCCATTGCGTCAGCAAGGTATACATTTTCAGCATCGAAATCGAAGCGGCCTGGCTGACCAGCGGAACCAAAGGCGAGGAAGAAACGCTGTTTGCGGTACGCATAGATAATATCCTTCGGCGCAACAAAAATGTTCTCCTTGGGATCATCTACAAGTCGAAGGAAATAAATCGTCGACTCTTTTCCGTTGCGCTGCAAAGTTACATAAGTTTCCCACCCTTCGAAACGAAGGCCGTTAGCTTTCGCGATCATGTCCAGCACACGGTCGCCGCCTAGATTGACTGTGAATTTGTTAGCGGCGTTGACATCGCCGGTTACGGCGGCCTGCGATAATCTGTCGACGAACGATACAATGACTTGAGGTTGAATTGCGCGAGCCGCGAGGCGCGTTTCGATATCGCTTTGAATTTGCGAAAGACTGCGGCCGATAGCCTGGACGCGTCCCGCATAAGGAACAGCTATGGTCCCCGATCGATCAACTATTTCGGCGGGGAAAGTCACGAAGTTGCCCGGGCGCACGCTTGCTTCGCGCGGAATGAAGAGGCCGCCCGAACTAGACTCGAACACGGTGATTTGCAGCTGGTCGCCCTCGACGACTTTGATTACCGGCGGCCCGCCAGATCCGCCGCCAAAGGTTTTGTATATCGATCCATTTGAAGGAGGGGGAAGCAGGTCAAGTATTGCCGGCGTGAGGTCCAGAAGTGCATAAGACGAAGGAGGGCTTTGCTGGTCTGAGGGTATACCATCGGTTGCAGAGCTATCAATGATATGATGATCCGGGCCAGAACGAGGAAAGCTTGTGCAAGATGTCAAAAGAAATGCACATAAGATCGCGACCGATTTAAGCTGGATAGACCGTTTCATGCAGGCTCCTTACGCTTAGGCTAATAATACAACGCCGCCATAAATGTCTAGTCTCAGTTGGCGAAAACCGACCGCGTAAGTGACGCCGCCCGCATGGCCAAGCGCGCTCAAATCGCGAATGAGGGCAATCGGGAAGATGAGGCTTGGCGATGCAGTGTTCTTATGGCGGATCTCGCCGCGCGGAGCGCTGCGACGAGTCCCGTAACCAGAGCTATGCCATTCATTCATGGCCGGAAAAAGCCCTTCGGGACAAGGCGATATGGATGCCGAATCCGGCTATGGATAGGAACGACGGAAACAATGCGATGAGAGGCCGAGCAGGAGCTTCTGAAGGGTTTTCTTGGTCAGATCGTGATAGTTGCTTGGTCTGCTAGGTTGCAGCGCAATGCCGGATGCATCTATCGCGTGAGGCACCAGATTCAACAGCGCGCTGATCTGACGCAGGCGTTTTTGGACTGGCGCGCAGAAAGAATTCCCGACGATGAGAGCATCGGTTTCTTCGTGATTCGCTCCACTCAGCGGATTGAACTTCAAGACCGCGGCTGTTCGGAGCTTCCCTTTCCCGAGCAGCCAGTTGCGCGCGCAAATTCCCGCCGCTTGCGCAAATGCTCAAAATAACTCAACGCTTCTGAACTATCCTGCGCTCTGGAGAAGCGACCCATGAAACTCGCCGAAGTTCGTAAAAAAGCTTTCGCCATGCCGCTGAACGATCCCGCCTATCCGCGCGGACCGTATAAATTCTATAATCGCGAATTCATCGTGATCAGCTACCGGACCGACCCGGACGCGCTGCGCGCCGTCGTTCCAGAGCCGCTCGAAGTGATTGGCGACACGGTCAATTACGAGTTCATCCGCATGCCGGACTCAACCGGCTTTGGCGATTACACCGAGACCGGCCAGGTTATTCCGGTGCGCTTTACCGGCGCCGACGGGATCGCGCAGGAGGGCGGCTACGTCCATGCGATGTATCTCGACGATAATTCGCCCATCGCTGGCGGACGTGAGATCTGGGGCTTTCCGAAGAAGCTCGCGACGCCGCTGGTCTCGCACGAGAGCGAGACCTTGGTCTGCACTCTGCATTACGGCTCAGTGCTCTGCGTCTCCGCCACCATGGGCTATAAGCATCGCGAAATTGATAAGGCTCCGCTGCTGCAAAGCCTCGCAAAACCCAATTTCATGATCAAGATCATCCCGCATGTCGATTGCACGCCGCGCATCTGCGAGCTGGTGCGCTATTATGTCGAGGACGTCACCGTGAAAGGCGCATGGAGCGGCCCCGCCGCCATCCAATTGTTCGATCACGCGATGTGCGACGTCAACCGCCTGCCGGTGCGCGGCGTCGTCTCCGCCACCCATTTCATTACGGACCTCACCCTTGGGCTGGGCGAGGTCGTTTATGATTATTTGAAGAGCTGATCGGACGAGGCATTCTTCTTCCGAGACGGCCTTCTGCGCAATCCCAGCCCAAGCGCAAGAAGCGCCTGAGAAGGACGGTCGCGAGCATTAACGCGGCCGTCATGACGACCAAACCCGCCGTCTGCGTTCTGAGCTCCCGAGAAGCATCCACTGCGCTGGCGAAAAGACTTTTGGCATAGTCATTAGTCTCGCTGCGCACGCCTCGCTTTTTGGCGATGCGCTCGGCGAATTGCCTTGAGCCCGATCGCGGGGAGCCGCGTCTCATTCTATCGATCATACGGTTTGTATTGGTCGCGATAGAATCGCGCCGAGTTGCGGGGTTGCTTCCTCTGCGGCATCAGCTCTTGAACATTTCCGAGACGACTTTTTTTCTCTGGCAATTGCTCAATATGACTTCCATATTTTGTAGGCATACTCAGATAGTTATGAGATGTATGTGACTATAAATAATTATATCTGATGTATTATGCAACTTTTAACATTAAATACGCAAAACATATCGTCTACTTAATGGTATTAATAATCTCAACATATGTAATCGCAAACTTTCAATTTAGTTAAGAATATGATTTTTGGCGTTAGATAAAGAGTTGATTCAGTTTTTTGCTTAAACTGGTTTTCATTAGTTGCAACTAAATTTGCGCCATGGAGCGCCAAGCGAATCGGCGCCGCAGGCAAAAGACGAGGATGTGGTTATGAATAATGCGCTGAAGAGCGACGCGTCGCTGGCTCGCAGGGAGCGGCCGGCCGAGGTTCGCCCGGTCTATCTCGAAGCCTTGACTTTGGTCGAACGCCTGCATTGCCGGCTTCTTGACGTCATCAAGGATGAATTTGACCGGCGCGGCCGCAGCGACGTCAACTCGGTGCAGGCCCTCTTGCTTTATAATATCGGCGATAAGGAGCTGACCGCCGGCGAGTTGCGCACGCGAGGCTACTACCTCGGCTCCAATGTCTCCTACAATGTAAAGAAGCTGGTTGAAACCGGCTATCTTCACCACGCGCGCTCGCGAATTGATCGCAGGGCGGTGCGCATCAGTCTGACCGAAAAGGGCCGCGATGTGCATGATATCGTGTCCGGGCTTTATGATAAGCATGTAGCCACGGTGGAACAGATTGGCGGCATCGCCTCGGACGAGTTCGCCCGGTTCAATCAATCGCTGGTTCGACTCGAGCGATTTTGGGCGGATCAAATTCGATACCGGCTTTGATGACAGCTTTACGGTTAAAAGCCAAGCTTAAGTAAGCGTTTGCGCAATTCTCTACTGAACGGAAAGCAATATATCATGTGCGATGCGGGGCGGCCAAACGCACCGCCCATGCAAATCACCGCATTGCCTTAGATTTGCCTCCCTGTTTGTCTCTTGTTAACCATCGGGATGCTAAGGGAAGGCCGGATGTGGCTGGGCTTGGGCCTTCACGCGGCTGTGGTTTGCCGCTGAGCCTCAAACGTGGTCTTCGAGATCGGGTCTAGCATCGCTTTAAGCGGCCTTGCGCGCGTCATCGCAATGCCGCCGCCGCGACGAATCGCCAGATTCGCGCGCCGAAGTAAAGGAGCAGGGCATGGGAGAGCGAAGCTTGGCGTATCGAAGGTTGGAGTTCAAAGTGACGACAAATTTGATCGGTTCAGCGCGAATCGCCTTGCGGCGCGGAACGGCCTTGGCCGCTTTGATGGCTGGCTTTTGTTTCTACCCGTCCCTTCATGCGCTTGCCGCCCCCGGCGATGCGCAATTTGGCGAACAAGCGGAGTGGGCGCAGCGCTACGACGCCGATCCGCATCTGGCCGTCACCCGCTCAAATACGCCGGTTCTTTCGCCGCAAACCTTGGCGGCGACGGAGCAGGCGATTGAATCCTACCGGCAGATCGTCGCAAACGGCGGCTGGAATATGGTTCCCGCGACGCATGTGCTGCAACTCGGCGTCAACGGGAGCGCCGTCGTTGCGCTGAGGAAACGGTTGGCGGCTTCGGACGATCTTGACGCCTCTGCCGGCGCCTCTCCGATTTTTGATTCTTATGTCGACGCCGCAGTGAAGCATTTCCAGGCTAGGCATGGGCTGTTGCAGACAGGCGTCGTCTCCAAGGAAACCTTCGCCGCGCTCAATATCCCAGCCGATGTGCGCCTGCATCAGCTCGAGATCAATCTGGTCCGCTTGCGTTCATACTCGGGCAACCTCGGCGAGCGTTTCGTCATGGCCAATATTCCGGCGATGGCGGTTGAAACGGTTGAAAACGGCGTCGTCGCCACGCATCACGAGGCTGGCGTCGGCAAGATCGACCGTCAGTCGCCGGTGATGATGACCAAAGCGATCGACATTAATTTCAACCCCTATTGGACCGTGCCCGTCTCAATCATCCGCAAGGATTTGATTCCGCGGATGCAAAAAGATGCCAACTATCTCAGCGACCATAAAATCCGGATCTTCAACAAGAGCGGCGAAGAGGTTGAGGCCAGCCAGATCGATTGGAATTCGCTGGACGCGGTCAATTATAAATTCCGCCAGGATCCGGGCGGCGACATCAATTCGCTCGGCGTCGTCCGCATCAACATCAACAATCCCTACGGCGTCTACATGCATGACACCCCGGAAAAGGGCGTCTTCGGGGATGACGTCCGGTTCGTATCGTCTGGCTGCATCCGGGTGCAGAACGTGCGCGACTATGTGACCTGGCTGCTCAAGGACACGCCGGGCTGGGATCGCGAGCATATCGATGAAGCGATCCGCTCCGGCCAGCGCATCGACGCCAAGATCGCGACGCCGATTCCCGTGTATTGGGTTTATGTCACGGCTTGGGCGACGCCCGACGGTCTCGCCCAATTCCGCGAAGACATTTATCAGCGCGACGGGTTTGGACCGGTCGCCTCCAATGCCTCCGCGCCCGCGCCGCTTGAGCAGGCGATTCAACCGCAACCGGCCGCGCAACGTTCGCTCAGTACGCGCGGGCAGCCGCTCGAGCCCTTCGACGACGACCAACAATAAAAGATCGCTCAAAGAAAAACGAAGCCACCGCGACATGCTCGCGGTGGCTTGACAAAACTCCGGCTTAGTTAAGGGCCGACGCTGAATTCGATGCGTCGTTCGTTCAGTTGGCCGGCATCGCTTCCGCTTGCATTTCCGCTGCCATATCCCTTGGCGATCAGGCTGGCGGGGTCTGCGCCTGCGTCGACGAGGATTTGGCGGACGGAATCAGCGCGGTGTTGCGATAGAACGAGGTTAGCGGCCGGATCGCCCCTGCTGTCCGTATAGCCGCTGATGTGAACGACGGTTCCGGCCGGCAATTGCTTGATCAAGTTTGCCGCCTGCGTCAGGAGCGGTTTGCTGCTTGCCTCAACCTCGGCGCTTCCTGTCGCAAAATTGAGAACCGTCTTGTTGAGCACGCCAACCAGATCTTTGCCGCTGAAGCCCGATTGCGGCGCCGAGAGGTCGGTAACTGGCTTCGTCGCGACGCGCGATAAATTCGCAAATTCGAATTGATTGCCAAAAATTGATTTCAAGGTAGCGAGAATTTCCTCGCGAGCCGCGTCGGGAATGACTCCCCCGACGCTCAACGTATTGCCCTCAAACACGGCCTTCGAGCGAGATATGTTCAAAGCCGCCAGGGCCGCTTGCAATTTGGGAAGCCACGGCGGCGCGGCGGTGTGAGCCTCCACGGCGAGATTGCCTGAGACCTTGTTGGGTCCGAACACCGTCTTGAGCGAGTCGATGATCGAGTCTCGGGTTGCGTTGTCTGCGACGACGCCCGAAAAAAGGATCGCGCCATCTGCATTGCTGAGGGCCAGGCGCGCCGGCGCCCTCGGCGCAGTTTCCGCCGGCGCAGTTTCTACGGGCGCGGGAGTTGATGCAGCCGAAGTCGATTGAGCTGGGGTGGCGACGACAGGAGGCTTAGCCTGCTTTGGCACAAAATGCGCCACGAACCCGGTTGCAAGGAGCGCGGCGACGCCCGGAAAAATCCACCTGTTTACGCCAGAGGTATCCTCGCCGCGAAGGCTGCGCCGCGGAGCCGATTCTACCCGGCGAAACATGCTGTGCGCGCGGGAGGGGGAAGGCGTCGCAGTGATGGGCCCTTCAAGAAAACTCGCGACCGAAGCTGGGATCGACGTTGGAACGAGGCCGCCCGGCGTCAGCAGCCCAATAATTCTCGGTATCGCATAGCCGAGCGCGGCGGCGACAATTCCGCTCCCTAGCCCGGTTTTTTTCTCGATCGTCGCGGCGCCTCCGCGGAGCGCCTTCTCCACGGCGTGCGGCGCGATTGCGTTGCTGTCGGGTTTGCCGAGCCAGGAGGAAACTTGCGGCGCAAGTCCGCTGGCCCTGAATTTGTCGAGGAAGCCATCAACGCCGCCAGGATCGCCGGTGATCTGACGCAGCAGCTCCTGAATGAGCGGAGCGGCTTGGGATCCAAGACTAAATCGCGATTTGACGTCTTCGATAAGCGCGTCGAATAATGCCATTTTTCCGATCCTCCTCCCATAACGATGCTAGCTCTCGATCGATCTATGTCGATCTTTCGCGCCATGACGGGTCTACCGACTTTCGCCCCAAGCGCGGGATTCAGGCGCGGGCATGCGGTCGGCTGACGCCGCTGGTCTAGTGACGCTCACACGTCATCCCTATATTATCGACCTGGGGGCCTCGTTTCGTCCACCGCCGGAAGGGCGATCTGTTGGGATAATGTCTTTATTTATCTGCTCGGTTGAATCTGCCCAATTTTTACCCAGTAGGCGATCGCCAAGCCGCAGCCGCCTTCCGGCAATCCCTTCACCCTGCGCCTTCACGCGCGCGGAGCTACATGGTATGGCGACTATTCGACATTATGCGCCGGGCCGATTTGCCGACAGCTTCGGTGCCGCTGTAGGTTTCTCCGTACTCAAAAGGAGCTCTCAATATGAGCCAAGCTAACGCTGACAAAGGCAGCCTCGCCTCGAACTCATTTTTTGAAGCGAGTCTCAAGGATGCCGATCCCGAGATCGCCAAGGCGATCGAACTGGAGCTTGGTCGGCAGCAGCATGAGATCGAGCTCATCGCCTCGGAAAATATCGTGTCGAAGGCGGTGCTCGAGGCTCAGGGCTCGGTTCTGACCAACAAATACGCCGAAGGCTATCCGGGACGTCGCTATTACGGCGGTTGCCAATTCGTCGACATCGCCGAGACGCTAGCGATCGAGCGTGTTACGCGCCTGTTCGACTGCAAATTCGCCAATGTTCAGCCAAGCTCAGGCAGCCAAGCCAATCAGGCGGTGTTTCTCGCCCTTTTGCAGCCGGGCGATACCTTCATGGGCCTCGACCTCGCCGCAGGCGGCCATTTGACGCATGGCTCGCCCGTCAACCTCTCCGGCAAATGGTTCAAGCCAATTTCCTATGGAGTGCGCCGCGACGATCATCTGATTGATATGGAGGCCGTCGCCCGCCTCGCTGCGGAGCACAAGCCGAAGCTGATCATCGCCGGCGGCTCGGGCTATCCGAGGCATTGGGATTTCGCCCGTTTCCGGGAGATCGCGGATTCGGTCGGCGCCTATTTCTTCGTCGATATGGCGCATTTTGCCGGATTGGTGGCTGGCGGCGCGCATCCCTCGCCGTTCCCGCACGCCCATGTCGTGACCTCGACGACGCATAAAACTTTGCGCGGCCCGCGCGGCGGCTTGATTCTGACCAATGACGCCGACATCGCAAAGAAAATCAATTCGGCGGTCTTCCCAGGCCTTCAGGGCGGCCCGTTGATGCATGTGATTGCGGCCAAGGCCGTCGCCTTCGGCGAAGCGCTGCAGCCCGATTTCAAGCTTTACGCGCGTCAGGTTGTCGATAACGCCCGTGCGTTGGCGGAGACTCTCAAGAGCAGCGGTTTCGATTTGGCGTCAGGCGGCACCGACAACCATCTGATGCTGGTCGATTTGCGGCCCAAGACTTTGACCGGCAAGGCGGCGGAAGCCGCGCTGGGTCGCGCCTCGATCACTTGCAACAAGAATGGGGTGCCTTTCGACACCGCCAGCCCAATGGTGACCTCGGGAATTCGGCTTGGCTCGCCGGCGGCCACATCGCGCGGCTTCGGCGTCGCGGAGTTCAAGAAAATCGGCGAGTTGATCGCTGAAACCTTGGATGGCCTTTCGGCCAACGGCGATGCCGGAAATGCTGCGGTTGAAGCCAAGGTCAAGACCACGGTTAAAGAGTTGACGGATCGCTTCCCGATCTATTGAGGCTCTGTCGCGATGCGCTGTCCTTATTGCGGCAGTCTTGAAACGCAGGTCAAAGACTCGCGGCCAACAGATGACGCCTCCGCCATCCGGCGGCGGCGGGTCTGCCCTGACTGCGGCGGCAGATTTACGACCTTCGAGCGCGTGCAGCTGCGCGAGTTGACGGTTCTGAAAAAGTCCGGCCGCCGGGTTCCGTTTGAACGAGACAAGCTGATGCGCTCGCTTGAGCACGCTTTGCGCAAGCGTCCGGTCGAGCCGGATCGCGTCGAGCGCATGGTCAATGGCATTGTGCGCCAGCTCGAGAGCCAGGGCGAGAATGAAGTGCAGAGCCAGCAGATCGGCGAGCTCGTCATGGAGGGCCTTCGCTCCCTCGACAGCGTCGCCTATGTCCGCTTCGCCTCGGTCTACCGTAATTTTCGCGAGGCGCGCGATTTCAATAATTTAATTGATGAACTGGCCGGCGAGGCGCTTGCTCCTGCCGATGACGAGATCGCTCCGGCGCCGCCAAAAACGCGCTCGCCGAGCCAGGCATGATCGATGCCGATTTGGATGCGCGGTTCATGGCGGCCGCGATCGCCCTCGCGCGGCGTGGGCTTGGGCGCGCCGCGCCAAATCCTGCGGTGGGGGCCCTGATCGTCAAGGATGGGGCGATTATTGCGCGCGGCTGGACCAAGCCGGGCGGCCGGCCTCACGCCGAAACCGAGGCGTTGCGCGATGCCGGCGAAGCGGCTCGAGGGGCGACGCTCTACGTGACCCTCGAACCCTGTAGCCACCACGGCGTCACGCCGCCCTGCGCCGAAGCAATTATTAAGGCGGGGATCTCCCGCGTCGTGTCGGCGATTGGCGATCCGGACCTCCGCGTGGCGGGACGCGGCTATCAGCTCCTCAACGACGCTGGCATAGATGTGACCACGGATGTTCTGGCCGATGCGGCGATGCGGGCCAATCTCGGCCACATGCTTCGCGTCACAATCCAGCGGCCGATGGTCACCTTAAAGCTTGCGTTGACGGCGGATGGCTTTGCAGGCGGCCCGCGGGATAAGCCTCGCATCGCCATAACCGGTCCCATTGCGAACGGCCTCGTCCATGTCATGCGGTCGATGCATGACGCCATTCTGGTCGGGAGCGGAACGGTTCTGACCGACGATCCGTTGCTCACCGTGCGGCTGCCGGGACTGTGCGCGCGTAAGCCTTTGCGAGTCATATTCGATAGCGGGCTGAACATCCCGTTGACGTCCGGGCTGGTTGCGACGGCTGGCGCTTATCCGACTTTGATCATCGCCGGGAAGGGCGCGTCGGAAGCCGCCGCCGCTCGCCTCAAGGAGCACAATGTCGAGGTTGCGTTCGCGCCTCGCGACAAGGCCGGCCATGTCGACCTCGCGGCGGCGCTCAGGCATCTTGCCGCTCGAGGCATAACGCGGGTGTTTTGCGAGGGTGGCCCGACGTTGGCGGAAGCCCTGATCAGTCGCGGGTTCGCCGATGACGTGCTTCTCTTTAGGAGTCCCATGGCGCTCAGGCGGGAGGGGCTTGCAGGGCTCGCCGCCGCCAGCGCCGCCGCGCTGGATGATCCGCGTCGCTATAGGCGCGTCGAGACGCGCAGCGTCGGGGACGATGTTTTGACCCGCAGCGAAAGAGTTTTGTGATGTTTACCGGTCTTGTGAGCGATGTTGGCGAGGTGGCAAAGGTCGAAGCGCGGGGGAACTTGCGACGCGTCCGCGTGCTTTGCTCCTACGCTCCCGAAACGATCGCGCTCGGAGCCTCGATCGCCTGCGGCGGCCCCTGTCTGACGGCGGTCGGGATAGGCGCTTTGGACGACAAAACCTGGTTCGACGTCGATGTCGCCGCTGAAACGCTCGCGCGCACCACGGCGGCGAACTGGAAGCCGGGAGTAAAACTCAATCTTGAGCGCTCCCTGAAGCTTGGCGATGAACTTGGCGGCCATATCGTCACCGGCCACATCGATGGGATTGCGGAAATTCTCGCCATTGAGGATTTCGACGGCATGAGGCGCATTGCTTTACGCGCCCCGCCGGCGTTGGCGCGTTTCATTGCGGAAAAAGGCTCGGTTTCGCTCGATGGCGTGTCACTAACTGTCAATAGCGTCGCGGGGGATGCGTTCTCGGTTCTGCTGATCCCGCATACGCTGCTGGTCACGACATGGGGCGAGAAGAGCGTCGGCGAGGCTGTTAATCTCGAAGTCGACCTGATGGCGCGTTATGCGGCGCGGTTGAGCGAACATCCGGCGCAAACGGCGTGAGGAGAATCTTCAGCGCTGCGATGCTGGAAACATCCGTCGAAAGCAGGCGAGTTTTGCCTGCCGCTCAGCATGAGGATTGGCGGCCGCTCACAACTTCGCCAGCGCCGCCTCGATGATCTCCTTGCATCGGAGCAAACGCGCATATTCGGATTTGTCGACGAGGATTTTTTCGGCCGAGGCCGCCGGGTTTGCGGCGAAGGCTGAATGAGCCGCGTGGGCGTCGCGCAACGCCTTCTCCAACAGCGTAGCGCGCAGGTTGGCGCGATCGGGAAAAGGCTGACTGGCCAAAATCTGGGGGTCGCGCTGAGCCTCGTCGTCTGAAGATTTTGCGATCCGCTTCGCGCCGGACCGTTCTTTCTTGCCGAAATCATATTCAATGATCATGGCCTCTCCAATCGCGGCCGAAGGTTCGCCATTGGCGTGGCGTAATGCCGCTGTCAAACCTCAAGAATGACTTGGTCTGCGCCAGCGCGCAAGAGTAATTGCGAAAGAGATGCGACGAAAAGATGAAAGCGAAATCCGGTTGGCTCCTCTTGAACCCGATCGTTCGCGCTCTAAGTTTTGAACGCCGGCCGCTCGGCAAGCCTGACGCGACCGAACGCATCGGCTGTGGGCCTGTCCGCGCAGTCAAACCCGCGCAGCGATGCGCCGATCGGCGTCAACGACTTGATCCTGAGGGCTTGGCAAGCTCGAATCGAGGAGAAAAGTCATGAACATGCGTGATCTCATGTCTTGGACGCGAGGCTCAGATCAGCCGCCGGACTTTTATCGCGAAGGAATGGGCGGCCTGACCGCGCTGCAGCGCCAGATGAACAGGCTTCTCGAAGACGCTTTTCGCGGCTTCGATGCGCCGGCGCTATTTGGCGGCCGGCATGGTCTCGCCAATATGGCGTGGCCGAAAATCGAGGTGAATGAAACCGAGAAAGACATCCTCATTTCTGCCGAGATCCCCGGACTTGAAGAAAAAGACGTCGAACTTCTGTTGAACGAGGGCAACTTGATTATTCGCGGCGAAAAGAAAGCTGAAATCGAAGACAAGGACCGCCAGTTCAGCGAGCGATTCTATGGCAGGTTCGAACGCCGGATTTCGCTTGGTCTCGACATTGAAGAAGACAAGGTCGAGGCGTCATTCAGGAATGGACTGCTCAAGGTTACCTTGCCGAAGACCGCGCCGGCGCAATCAAAGATGAAACGCATCGAAATCAACGGGCCGACGAAGCATTGATATTGACCCTAATATCGACCTTGGCCTGACGCTTGCAGCGCACGCGCCAGGCCGCGCCGCCGGAGCGAGGCGGGGAAAATTTCAAACAAACTCCATAATAACCGTCTCGACCGCGAGGGAATCGCCGACTTTGGCGCAAATCTTCCTGATGGTGACATCGTGCTCGGCATGGAGGACGTTCTCCATCTTCATGGCCTCGAGCATGCAGAGGGCTTGCCCGGCTTTGACGTCTTGTCCCGCCGCCACATGAATCGCCTTGACGACGCCGGGCATCGGGCAAAGCAGGGCTTTGGAGCCGTTCGCCAACGCCTTTTCCGGCATCAACGCTGCGAGCTCGGCTTCCCGCCGGGTGTACACATAGGCCTCGACCGCGATGCCGCGATGCATCAAGGCGAAGCCGTTAAGGATTGGGCGCAACTGAATCGAGATCGGCTCGCCATCGATTGCGCCGGTCCACACCGGCTGACCCGCCCCCCAGTTCGAAGAGCAAAGATGAGCCTGCCCGCTCGCCTCAAAGCGCACCAAAAGGCCCGCGTCGCCATCATCGAGGCGCACGTCATAACGCGCTCCGCCGAGGAGGACGGAGCGGTCGCGCTCGAAGCTCACAGGGCGCGACGTATGCATTTGCCCTGAGATCAGGCGCTTGCGTTCATTCATCGCATGATCGACCGATGCGGCGACTGTGGCGAGGCGATGCGCCATTTCGTTTGAAGGGGAAAGCGGCGCAAAGCCGGCCGGAAACTCCTGCGCGATAAAGCCCGTGGAGAGCCTGCCAGCCCGCCAGCGCGGGTGGCCCATCACGGCCGCGAGAAAAGGGATGTTATGGCGGATGCCGTCGATTGCGAATTGATCGAGCGCTTGCGCCTGCGCTTCGATGGCGCCGCCGCGATCTCCCGCGTGGGTCGCCAGCTTGGCGATCATCGGATCATAATGGATCGAGATCTCGCCGCCTTCACCGACGCCGGCGTCGATGCGCAGCGTAACGCCGTCGCGGCGTCTTTCGGTCGGCGGCCGATAGGTTCTGAGCCGCCCGGTTGAAGGCAGGAAATTCCGCTGGGGATCTTCCGCATAGATGCGGCTTTCGATCGCCCAACCGCGCATGTGGATGTCCGATTGCTTGATCGTCAGCGGCTCGCCGGCGGCGACGCGGATCATCTGCTCGACAATATCGACGCCGGTGACGAGTTCGGTCACGGGATGCTCGACCTGCAGCCTCGTGTTCATCTCGAGAAAGTAGAAATTTTTATTCTGATCGACGATGAATTCGACGGTGCCGGCGGAGTCGTAATTAACGGCGCGGGCGAGGGCGACCGCCTGTTCGCCCATCGCGCCGCGGAGGGCCTCGTCGAGCAGAGGGGAGGGCGCTTCCTCGATCACCTTTTGATTGCGGCGCTGGATTGAACATTCGCGCTCGCCGAGATGGATCAAGGCGCCATGTTTGTCGCCCAGAACTTGAATCTCGATATGGCGCGGATCGTCGATGAATTTTTCGATGAATACGCGATCGTCGCCAAACGACGACTTCGCTTCCGACTTCGCGCGTAAAAATCCTTCGGCAAGATCCTCCGCCGCATAGGCGATGCGCATGCCCTTGCCCCCGCCGCCGGCCGAGGCTTTGATCATGACCGGATAACCGATCCCTTCGGCGATTTTCGCGGCGTCAGCGGCCTCCTCGATGGCGCCGATGAATCCCGGAATGATCGATATATTGGCGGCTTTGGCGAATATTTTCGACGCGATCTTGTCGCCCATGGCTTCGATGGCCTTGGGGTTTGGCCCGATGAAAACGATTCCCTGATCTAGCAGCGCCTGGGCGAAGGCGGCTCTCTCCGAGAGAAATCCGTAACCGGGGTGCACCGCCTGCGCGCCGCTCGCCTTGGAGGCTGCGACAATCTTTTCGATGTCGAGATACGATTGCGCGGCCGGGGAGGGGCCGATGGCGAGCGCTTCGTCCGCCAGTTGGACATGCAGCGCGTCTCTGTCCGCGTCCGAATAGACCGCGACTGTTGAAATTCCCATCCTCCGCGCGGTTTTGATCACCCGGCAGGCGATCTCGCCCCGATTGGCGATGAGAATTTTCTTGAACATTTGATCCCCGGAATTTGCGATCGGGCGGCGAGCCGCGAGTTCGAATCCTCTTGCGTCATTTGTAGGCTAAGCCGGGAAGGCGCGTCCATGCACAAAAGACTCACAGCCAGGGCTGGACTGGATGGATGTAACATTATAACGTACCTCTATCATTGGTTTTGGCGTTACGGCGCCACTTTGAGGGGAATAATATGTTGCCGCGTCGCGCGTTTTTTGCTTTCGCCCTGGCTCCGAGCCTTGCGCTGGCCGCAGGGTCCGCTCTTGCGGCCGGCACCACGCCAGCTCCGGAAAACGCGGGTGGCTCCGCACCTGCTCCGCAAGGGGCGGCTGGGGCGGACGAGGTCACTCTCGATCCGATCGAGGTCATTTCCCAGCAGCTCGATCAGGCGCGGCTGCAAATCCAACCAAGTCTCGGCGCCAGCACCTACAACTTCAATCAGCAGGCGTTGCAGACAGTTCCGCAAGGCGCGAATGCGCCGTTGAACCAGGTGTTTCTGCAAGCGCCGGGCGTCGCGCAAGACAGTTTCGGTCAGGTCCATGTCCGCGGCGATCACGCCAATGTTCAATTCCGGATCAACGGGGTGGAACTGCCGGAAGGGCTTTCGGTATTCGGTCAGGCGCTCGAAACCCGCTTCGCTCAGAGCATTTCGCTGCTCACTGGCGCATTGCCGGCGCAATATGGATTCCAGACCGCGGGCGTGCTCGACATTCAAACCAAGACCGGCATCACCAACCCCGGCGTCTCGGTTTCGATGTACGGCGGCGGCTTCGGCTGGCTGCAGCCCAGCTTCGAATATGGCGGGCGTCTTGGTTCGGCCGATTGGTTCGTTACCGGCGACTACATGCAGAACAATCGCGGCATTGAAAACCCCGCGTCCTCGTTCAACGCTCTGCATGACGAGACGCAGCAATGGCACGGTTTTGCCATTGTGAACGACATTTTGGATCCAGACACCCGCGTCAGCGTGTTCGGCGGCGCCTTCTTCGGCAATTTCCAGCTTCCGAATAATCCGGGTCAGACGCCATCGCTCGGCTTGAACGTGAATGGAGTCTCGAACGTCAACAGCAGTCTGAGCAATCAGACGCAGACCGAGGCGACGCAGTTTGGCGTGCTCTCGCTGCAAAAGCACATCGACGCCATCGACACGCAAACGTCGCTGTTCATGCGCAACAGCACGCTCGGCTATAGCCCCGACCCCTTTTCCGATCTGTTGTTCAACGGCGTCCAGGAGAACGCGACGCGCACCAATCTAGCGGGCGGAGTCCAGGAGGACGCCAGTTGGCGGCTCAACGATAGCCACACGCTGCGCGGCGGTTTTTTGGTCCAGGTAGAGGGTTCGACGTCCAACACGTCCTCCAATGTGATTCCGCTCGATGCTAACGGCGCGCCCACTTCCAACCAGCCGATCAACGTCATCGACAACAGCAGCCGGACCGGCCTGATATACGGCGCCTATGTCCAGGACGAATGGCGAATTTCGCGAGCTTTGACGTTGAATTACGGACTCCGCTTCGACGGCGTCGATGAATTTACGCAGGCGACTCAGGTCAGCCCTCGCATCAACCTGGTCTGGAAGCCGACCGATACGACGACCATACACGCTGGCTATTCGCGTTACTTCGTCCCGCCGCCGTTCGAACTCGTGTCGTCGAACAGCATTGGCCTCTTCGCCAATACGTCGGGCGCGCCCGCCGTCACCCAGGATTCGACAGTCAAGGCCGAACGCTCGCATTATTTCGATGTCGGCATCAGTCAAATCGTCCTGCCGGGTTGGACCGTCGGCGTCGACAGCTATTATAAATTGGCGACGGATCTGATCGACGAAGGCCAGTTCGGCGCGCCGATCATCCTCTCGGCGTTCAATTACGCGACTGGGCGCGTCGCCGGCGCCGAGTTCACGACCAGTTACGATCAGGGACCTTGGTCGCTCTATGGCAATGTCGCGTGGTCGCGCGCGATGGGCGAAAACATTGTCTCGGCGCAGTTCAACTTCGCGCCTGATGAGCTCGCCTTTATCCAGAATAACTTCATCCACCTCGATCACGACCAGACTTGGACGGCGTCCGGCGGCATCGCTTACACCTTCAACATGGGGACCAAATATCTGACCCGCGTGTCGATGGATCTCTTGGGGCAAAGCGGCCTTCGCTCCAGTACGCCAACCGTGCCGAACGGCGCGTCCTTGCCTGCCTATGCCGTCGTCAATGCCAGCATCGTGCAGAAACTCGATCTCGGCATTGGCGCAGGGACGGAGCTTCGGCTTGACGTTCTAAATCTCACCGATTCCGTCTACGAGATTCGCGACGGCACGGGCGTTGGCGTCGGCGCGCCGCAATTTGGCATTCGCCGCACGATCCTGGCGGGACTGACCCAGCGCTTTTGAAGCTAAACGACGATATGTCGCTAATTGTGATCGGCGCCCTGATGTCCAGCATCAGTCGCGCCCATCCCCTCCACGACGAAGGTAACGTCGACCGGGCCGGCTTTCTCGAAGGTCAAGGTTCCGGCGAATGTCTCGCCCTGTTTGAGCTGGCGCTTCAGATCGAGGAGCATCAGGTGATAAGCACCGGGCGTCAACGCAACCTCGCCGTTGGCCGGAATAGCGACGCCATCAGCGAGCGGCCGCATGCTCATGACGCCGTCTTTCATCGTCATCTCGTGAATCCCCGCGCGGCCGGCGACTTCCACCGTAGCTGACACGAGACGGTCCGGCGCGTCGCCATGATTGCGAATGACGACATAACCGCCGGCGACCTTGGCGTTTGCGGGCGTCGCGCGGGACCAGGGTTGAACGACCTCGATCGAGCCGGCTTTGAAGTCAAGCGCAAAGGCCTCGCCGGTCGCGCCAAGCAGGGCGATCGATGCGAGAACACAGCGAAATCGACGCTGCAAGGCTCGGGCGCGGCCGAAGCGAGCAAGAGCAAGAATGGACATCAAAATCTCCGCGTATGATAGTGCCCGCGCGAGGACATCGGCGGCGAACGGTCGCAGCCCCAGCGGTTGAGGTTGTCGCTGCGACGCTGACCCCAAGGCGGCAATCAAAACAGTTAGGCCGTGGCCGTTCCTGTTGTGGCTCAATGCCCCTCAAAGCTCATCAGGGTGCGGACTGGAACGCCGAGAGCCCTGATCTTGTCGGCGCCGCCGAGGTCGGGCAAATCGATCACGAAGCATGCTGCCACGACATCGGCTCCGATTTTCTTCAATAGTCCGACCGCGCCCGTCGCCGTTCCGCCGGTCGCGATGAGATCATCGACGAGGATGACCCTCTGGCCCGCAGCCACGGCGTCATCATGCATCTCCATCTCGTCCAGCCCGTATTCGAGCGAGTAGGCGATCGAAACCTTGGTGTGAGGCAGTTTGCCTTTCTTGCGGATCGGCACGAAACCGGCGGAAAGTTGATGCGCCACCGCGCCGCCGAGGATGAATCCGCGCGCCTCGATGCCCGCGACCTTGTCGATCTTGTTGCCAGACCAGGGCTGCACCAATTCATCGATGGCGCGGCGGAAGGCGCGGGCGTCGCCGAGCAAAGTCGTGATGTCGCGAAACAGGATGCCGGGCTTTGGATAGTCGGGAATGGTCCGGATCGCGCCCTTAAGGTCGAATGTCATGAATGATTGACCCGCTGCATGATCGCCTCCAGTTTTTTCATGAGTTCGGGATCGCGCGCGGAGGGCGACGTCAGAATTGCATGATCGAGCGCGCGGTCCGATCCGATCGGGCAGGGCTGATGCGTCGCCGGGAAGTCGCGCAACAGCCGCGCCAGGAGCCTCGAGGCGTTGCCGGCGTTGGCTTGAACGACCTTGATCACCGAGGCGACGTCGACATTGTCGTGCTGCGGATGCCAACAATCGTAATCGGTGACCATGGCTATCGTCGCATAGGAAATTTCCGCCTCGCGCGCGAGCTTGGCTTCGGGCATGGCGGTCATGCCGATCACGTCATAGCCCGCCGTCTTGTAGCCTTGCGATTCGGCGAGCGAGGAGAATTGAGGGCCTTCCATGCAGACATAGGTTCCGCCGTCCACGCAGGCGATGTCCTCCTCTTCAGCCGCCGCGGCGATGCGGGCGCGCAACAAAGGGGCGATGGGATGGGCCATCGAGACGTGAGCGACGCAGCCATTGCCGAAAAACGAGCTTTGCCGCGCAAACGTCCGATCGACGAACTGATCCACCAGGACAAAGAGGCCAGGATAGAGTGTGTCCTTGAAAGAGCCGCAGGCGGATACCGACACGATATCAGTGACGCCGGCGCGCTTTAGCGCGTCGATATTGGCGTGATAATTAATGCCGGACGGCGATAGCCTATGTCCGCGCCCATGGCGAGGCAGGAACACCGCCTGCGTCGCGCCGATGCGGCCAAAACGCAGCGCGTCGGAGGGCTCGCCCCAAGGCGTTGCGACATATTCTTCGCGGACGTCTTCAAGACCCGGGAGATCGTAGACGCCCGATCCTCCGATGATTCCTATCATTGCTTTAGTCATGCGAGCTCCGGCTTCTTGAACGGCGCAGTTTTAACTGCGCTGGCGGGGCGCGCAAGAGGGAGGATCAAGAGGTCGGAGTTCGCGGTATGGCGCGTTCGTCGCCGGGCTTAATCAGGGCGCATAGAACTGATAGGTCGCCGAATAGCGAATCCGCGCAATATCGCCCTGATTATGGCTATCGCAGCCGTCGGCCGGCTCGCTGCCGCCCTTTGTATCGATCCGGCGGACATAGGTGACGTTGGAAAGCTGCCCGTAGGTCCCAGCATGGGAATTGACCTTGAGAAGCAGCCACGCAATGGAGTCTGCTTTTGGCGAATCTTTCTTGCCGACGCCTTCGCCCGTGATGGCCGAGCCATCGCCAAGCGTCCACATCGGCCCCTTGCCGTGGGTGCCGATCTCCCGCCCGCGAGCGTTGAAAAGCGTGGCGGCCGGTCCGTCGAAGACCCAGGCGAAGCCTTTTTCCTTGGCTGTGCAGACGTAAACCTGGACGCCGTCGGCATAGGCCTCAAGCGCGAGTTTTGTTCCAGATGGCGCGGCGAGCGCGTCGACCGCCAAAGCTTGCTCTATAAAACCTGCGGCGATAAAGCTCCCCAGAGCAATAGCGATGGCAATTCTTTTCATCTTTCGTTCTCCATTGCCAACGCTCGCTGGCGTAGACAAACCTACCGTAAGCTTGTCCGCCGCGCCAGCCTGCGAATCAATCAATCCCTTGTCATAGGCGCAGGAGCAAGCCCTTGACGGCTGCGGCCAAGACCCTGCACGCTGATCGAACCGGGCGGCGCCATCGGGGGGCGAGACGCCGTAGCTGGAATCCGCGCATGTGTTTGATTTTGAAGTCCGAAGCCGCAAAAACCAAGGCCTTGCTGTGAGCTGGTCGCCGCAGCAGGAAGGCGCGCTTGCGGCCGTCGCGGCATGGCTGAAGCGCGGCGAGCCGCAGGTTTTCCGGCTGTTTGGCTATGCCGGCGTCGGCAAGACGACGCTCGCCAGGCAACTTGCCGAGGATACGGAGGGGGAGGTCGCCTTCGCCGCCTTCACCGGCAAGGCGGCGCTGGTGCTGCGCTCCAAGGGCTGCAAGGATGCGCGCACCATCCATAGCCTGATCTACCGCCCGCGCGAGGTTGACGCGGAGGAGCCGACTTTCGTTTTGAACGAGGAAAGCAATGTCGCCAAGGCGAGCCTCGTCATCATCGACGAGTGCTCGATGGTCGACGCCGAACTTGGCCGCGATCTTTTGTCGTTCGGCAAGCCTGTGCTCGTTCTTGGCGATCCGGCGCAATTGCCGCCGGTTCGCGGCGGCGGCTTTTTCACCGAGGCCGAGCCCGATGTGATGCTGACCGAAGTGCATCGCCAGGCGGCGGACAATCCGATCATTCAGATGTCGATGCTGGTGCGCGAGGGCGGCCGCCTTCATCTCGGGGCTTATGGCGAAAGCCGGGTGATCGAGCGTCGCGACATCGATTCAGCGGCGGTGACGGCGAGCGATCAGGTGCTGGTCGGGTTGAACCGCACGCGTCGATCGTACAACAAAAGAATGCGCGAACTGTTCGGCCATGAGTCGGAGTTTCCGGAGGCCGGCGATAAATTGGTCTGCCTCAAGAACGACAAGACCAAAGGTCTCCTCAACGGCGGCATCTGGATGGTGAAAACCACTGGGACGACGCGCAAGAAGAAACTCGCGCTGAACGTCGTGCCGGAGGATGATCCGACGCGCAAGCCGCTCCGCATCGGCGTGCTGCCGGAGTTTTTCCAAGGCGGCGAAGAGAGCCTCTTGCCAAAGGCGCGGCGGGAATCCGACGAATTCGATTACGGCTATGCGCTGACGGTCCACAAGGCGCAGGGCTCGCAATGGAATTCGGTGGTGCTGTTCGATGAAAGCGGCGCTTTTCGCGAGCATCGCAATCGTTGGCTCTATACCGGCATCACCCGCGCGGCCCAGCGGCTGACGGTCGTCGTCTGATGGATGCGAGGCGGCAGTTTTCGCGTCGCGGCGTCTTGCTGGCTTCGCTCGCGACGCTTTTTGCGCCCCGCGCTTTGGCCGGCGCGCCTGTCGTCGTCGGTTCGAAACTCGATCTTGAAGGCGCTCTGCTTGGGCAGATGATGCTGCTGACGCTGGCGCGCGCCGGCGTTCCGACAGTCAATCAGCTGCAAATAGGGCCGACCGCGATTCTGCGGCAAGCCTTGCTGTCCGGCGCGGTTGATCTTTGCGTCGAATATACGGGCAATGCGGCGTTCTTCTTTCATCAAGAGGCTGATCCAGTGTGGAAGAACGCCGCCGCCGGCTACGCTCGCGCGGCGGCGCTGGACTATGCGCAAAACCGCCTCGTCTGGTTGCCGCCGGCGCCGGCGGACAATGCTTGGGTCATCGCCATTCCAAACGCGCTGGCCCGCGCCAAGAATTTACGGACGCTGGCGGATTTCGCAGGTTTTGTTCGCGCCGGAAACAGGATCAAACTGGCGGCTTCCGCCGAATTCGTCGAGAGCGAGGCCGGCCTTCCCGCTTTTGAATCGACCTATGATTTTAGGCTGGACGAGACGCAGCTTCTGGTTTTATCCGGCGGCGAAACCACAGCGACGATGAAGGCCGCAGCCGATGGAATTTCGGGCGTCAATGCGGCCATGGCCTATGGCGCCGATGGCGGCCTTGCAGCCCTTGATCTTCATGCGCTGGAGGATCCTCGCCACGCCGAGCCCGTCTATGCGCCAGCGCCAGTGGTGCGGGAGGCGACGCTTTTAGCCTATCCGCAGATAGCGGCTGTTTTGGCGCCTGTCTTCGCTCGTCTTGATCTCGAAACTCTGCGCGGTCTGAACGAGAAAGTGGCGGTCGAGGGGGAGGACGCCAGCGTCGTCGCGCGACGATATTTGATCGAGCGAGACTTGCTGTGAGGCCGCGCGCGCTGCTGGGAATTCATGCGAGAATTCATGACCGCGTGCTGTTGACGCTCTGCTGCTTCGGCGCCGTCGCACTTGCCTTCTGCGGTTTCTTGAGTCACGCCAACAACGCTCTCGTCAATGGCGTTGCTTTGCCTCTTTGGCGCGCTCCCGCGCTGGAAACTGCGACCGTAATTCTCAGCCTCGCTGGCCTCGCGCTCTTATCTTTCGCAGCACACGTGAAGGCGCGCTCTTTCGCGACCTTGCTCGTCGGCACGGCGCTGCTCTGGGCTTGCCTTTCCGGGGCCGGGCGGCTCGCCGATCAACTCGCGCAAACCGGCTCGCCGGCGGCGCGCATTTCGCTTGGCGCCGCCTTCTGGGTTTTGCTCGCCGTCGCTTTTCTCGCGATGCTCGACGCCGCGCAGCGGGCCAACCTCTCTCTTTCCGCGCAAATCGGCCTTGGGGCTGCGCTGGCGGGCGGTTTCGCGCTTATGGCGCAGGCAAGGAGTTTCTCTAACCTCGCGCTGGCCAGAGAATTCTTCGATCATCGCGCCATATTCATGCGCGAACTAGGCCGCCATCTCAGCCTCGTCGGCGCAGCCATTTTTTTCGCGCTGCTTGTCAGCATTCCGCTGACTGCGATCGTCGTGCGCCGGCGGCCTGCGCGGGGCGTCGTCTTCGCGGTTCTTGGCGTCGTCCAGACGATACCCTCGATCGCCCTGTTTGGCGTCTTGATCGCGCCGCTTTCGGCGCTCAGCGCGCATTGGCCGGTTTTGGGCAGCCTCGGAATCGACGGAATCGGCGCAGCGCCCGCCATCATCGCCCTGACGCTCTATTCATTGCCGCCTTTGGTCCGAAGTTTTTACACCGGCTTCGCAGAGGTCGCTGAGGACGTGAAAGACGCCGCCATCGGCATGGGCTTTGACGCCCGCGCGTTATTCTTGAGCGTTGAATTGCCGCTGGCGCTGCCGGCGCTGATTTCAGGATTGCGCGTCGTCGCGATCCAGGCGATCGGCCTTGCCGCCGTCGCCGCCCTCATCGGCGCGGGCGGCCTTGGCGTCTTCGTGTTTCAGGGCATCGGACAATATGCGCTCGAACTTGTGCTCTTGGGCGCAATCCCGATCATTCTCCTCGCGCTCGCCGCCGATTTTCTCTTTCAAATGCTGCTTGCTGCGGCAAGACGAAGCCTATCGTCCGCGGAATTGCTGAGATAGTCCGCGCCGCTGTGCTGGGCGTCAAACGGAGAAGAACATGATCGCGTTGCGCCATGTGTCGAAGTTTTTTGGCCCCTCGTCGGCGGTCGAAGATTTTTCGCTGCGCATTGAGGCCGGCGCCTTTTTCGTTTTTGTCGGGCCCTCCGGCTGCGGCAAGTCCACTGTGCTGCGCATGATCAACGCGATGATCGAGGCTGATCGCGGAACGATCGAAATTCGCGGGAAAGACATCAGCGCCCTCGACAAAGTCGAGCTACGGCGAGGCATTGGCTATGTGATCCAATCCGGCGGCCTTTTTCCGCATTGGAGCATCGCCGAAAACATCGAGGCTGTGCCGCGCCTGCTTGGTTGGAATCGAGGCAAAATCGACGCGCGCGTCGAGGAGATCGTCGGTCTCCTGCAAATCGATCGCAGCCTTCTGGCGCGCTATCCGCGACAATTATCGGGCGGTCAGCAGCAGCGCATCGGCGTCGCCCGTGCGCTTGCCGCCGATCCAGACATCATCCTGATGGACGAGCCTTTCGCCGCCCTCGATCCGGTCAGCCGCGCAAATCTGCAAGACGAATTGCGTCGTCTGCATGCCCAAAGCGACAAGACGATTGTCTTTGTCACGCATGACATGGATGAGGCTCTGCGTCTCGCCACTGACGTGTTGGTGATGAACAAGGGCCGCGTAGTTCAGACAGGCGCGCCGGCGCAGATCCTGCTGCATCCAGCAAATGATTTTGTCCGCGCTTTTCTGGGTCGCGAGGCTTTGGGGTTTCGCTTGCTCGACTTTGTGAAAGTCGGCGAACGCGCCGCTCCGGGCTCCGGCTCCCTCGGCGCAACGATCAAAGCGTCAGCCAGTCTCAAGGATGCGCTGAACCTCATGCTCGAACGTCATCACGCGCGCCTTCATGTCGTGGATGATAATGGCGCGAGCCTCGGGGAAATCGACATTGCCGATATTGTCGCGGGCCATCATGCGAATTGACTCTATAGATCGCTGAGGGCGATGCTCAGGCCGCCTCCATCTATCCGTCACCTGCTCTGAGCGCGCACATCCGCGATTTTATCAAGCTTACTAGAATATTCGGCTATCGAATGGTCTGCAATGCCAAGTATCGAGCCCCCGGCCTTGATGAACTGAACGACGCCTTGGGCGAATTGCCGAGAGCGAGTCAGAAAGTTCGGTTGATAACGATATGGCGATGTAGTTACTGGATCAGGCAAATAGCGAGGATCGCCTGAATGCCGATATATGATTGGCAACGGCACCTGAGGAACAATGTCCGCGAAATTGATGACCCGATAGCTGGGCACTTTCACCCATAGGTCAAAATAAGAATTTCCGACGCGCGGAGACCCAAATGTATAGCATGCAGCAACTCGATCATCGCCCAAGACGGCGGCGGCGATCTGCGCTAGCGCGCCGCCGAGAGAATGCCCGGTGATATAGATTGGGACGCCGCTTGTCGTGGTTTTAATTTCCAAGAGTTTTGCGCCGAGCCCGTTGGCGCCATCCGCAAGGATTTCGAAGGCGTTGTAAAAGCCAGAATGAACAAGCAGATTCTTATCGGTATTGGCAGGATGAATTAGAGCGGCCTGGAAATTCGTGTGCCAATCCTGCTTCGTTTGCGTTCCACGAAATGACAATACTATTATGTCGGGGCTGGCGGCGAGATAGGCCCAGCCGTTCGTCAGCCCATTATGGAATGACCAGAGCCTGTTGAAACCTAGGCTCAGGACTCATTGATTGAGATAGAAGAGGACGGCGGCTGCGATGCAGATGGCGGAGAAGAAGGTGTGGGCGCATCGATCATAGCGGGTTGCGATGCGCCGCCAGTCCTTGAGCTTGGCGAACATGTTCTCGATTTTGTGACGCTGGCGGTAGAGCGTCTTGTCATAGGCAATGGGAAGCTTGCGGCTTCTGGTTGGCGGGATGCAGGGCTCGACGCCCCTGGCCTTCAGCGCGGCGCGGAACCAGTTGCTGTCGTAGCCCCTGTCGGCGATCAACATTGAAGCGGGCGGTAAAGCCTTGAGCATCAGCCGCGCGCCCTTGTGGTCGCTCATCTGGCCCTCCGAGAGCAACATGACGAGGGGCTTGCCGGCGCCGTCGCAAACGACGTGGAGCTTCGAGTTCAGTCCGCCTTTCGTGCGCCCGATACGGCGGGGAAGAGCCCCTTTTTGAGCAGGCTCGCCGCTGTGCGATGCGCCTTCAGATGCGTGGCGTCGATCATGATGCGCTCGGGCTTTGGACCTTCGCCAGCGAGCGCGGCGAATATGCGGTCGAAGACGCCGAGCCGGCTCCAGCGGATGAAGCGATTGTAAAGCGTCTTGTGCGGCCCGTAATCCTTGGGCGCATCTTTCCATTGCAGGCCGTTGCGGATCACATAGACGATTCCGCTGACCACCCGACGGTCGTCAACCCGCGGAACGCCATGCGACAGAGGAAAATGCGGCGCAAGCCGCGCCATCTGCCGCTCGCCCAACAAAAACAAATCACTCATCCCAGCCTCCCCATGCGGAGACCAGGAATCACATCTCAGGCAAATTTAATAGGTCCTGAGCCTAGGGAAGAAAGCTTCATTGGCACTGGGGGCGGCAGCTCGGACTCGATGCTCTGATCATTTACAAAGGCCTCGATGCTGTGATCATAAGCAAACGCAGCCAGGTACGCCATCAAAGCTGCTGTACGGTCGGAATAGGCCGCACGCAAAGTTGGCAAGTCGCCAGGGGCCCATGTGATTGTATGCGGAAGGGTCCCGACGGTCTGCGGCGGCGACATGAATAGCTCCTCACTCTATACCGGCAAACTGAAACGCTACCGGATTTCACTTTCTTTGCAAGGGAGGAAATTCGAGACTACGGTCACCTCTATCGAGATCATGACAATTGGCGGGAAATGACAAGGCTGTTCACGGTCGCGGCCCGACGCGCGCGTCAGCCAGTCTTTTGGCTTGCGCTTCTTTTTATCGCGTTGATCGCGGCGATGCCCTTGAGCGCGCCTTTGTTCCGGGCGCTGTTTCCCGGCGACCCGCATCCGCTCTATACGCGCGCGAGCTTTTTTGAGCTGACTATTGCGCATTGCCAGCTTGTCGCGATCTCAAGCCTCATTGCGGCGACGATCGGGATAGGACTTGGCATTTTTGTCACGCGCCAAAGCGGGCGCGAATTTGCGCCTATGGTCAGCGCCATCGCCGCCGTCGGCCAGACCTTTCCCCCGGTCGCGGTGTTGGCGCTCGCCATTCCGCTGCTTGGCTACGGCGCGGCGCCGACGCTCGCCGCTCTCAGTCTCTATGCTATTCTACCGATTCTCGAAGGCGCCATCACCGGGATTCGCGGCGTCCCCATCGCCGCACGGGATGCCGCCTCAGGCATCGGTTTTTCGCCATCCGATATCCTGTGGCGGATCGATCTGCCGCTGGCGCTGCCTTTCATCCTCGCTGGACTGCGCAACGCCGTCATCATCAATATCGGAACGGCGACGATCGGCTCGACCGCTGGCGCTCTGTCGCTAGGCTCGCCCATCATCGAAGGACTCTCAGCCTCGAACCCCGCCTATGTCATACAGGGGGCGGTCATTGTCGCGCTGCTCGCCGTTGTGGTCGATCGCGGTTTCGCGGCGCTGGAGGAGTTTTTGCGTCCGGCCCAGAACTAGGCCGTGGTGACGAATTCGGCGTTTGAGGGATTCTCGCGAGGATCTTTCCATGATTCAAGGCTGATTTTTGGAGATCAGCCTTGATGATTCGGGATGTCGATGCGCTGCGAGACGATCAATGGGAGCGGCTTTGTGATCTTGTGCCAGGCGGAAGAGCCGGCCAGCGCGGGCCGCGCTGCGACAATCGACGCTTCGTCGACGCGCTGTTATGGATGGCCCGCTCGGGCGGCCGCTGGCGCGATCTGCCCGAACGCTTCGGCGACCATCAGGCGGTGAAACGCCGCTACTATCGCTGGATCGAGCGCGGCGCCTTGGACGGATTTCTTGAGGCATTCACCGCCGAGGCCGATCTCGAATGGCTGATGATCGACTCAACAATCGTGCGCGCCCATCAGCACGCGGCCGGCGCAAGGATCGCCAAAGGGGGGCGGATGCCCAAGGCCTGGGCCGCTCTCGCGGTGGTTTGAGCACCAAAATCCACGCCGCGACAGACGCACTCGGCAACCCCGTTCGGCTCCTTCTCGGACCTGGGCAGCGCAACGACATCACAAAAGCGCACGCCCTGATCGAAGGCTTTGCGGCCGATGCGATCATCGCCGATAAAGGTTATGACGCCAATCACTTGCGCAAGGCTGTTCTTATGCGTGAGGCTGAGCCGGTGATCCCATCAAAATCCAATCGCCGCGCGCCGCTCCCCTACGACAAGGCGCTCTACAAGGAGCGCAATCTCGTCGAGCGTTTCTTCAATAAACTGAAGCAGTTCCGGCGCGTCGCAACCCGATACGACAAGCTCCTCGCAAACTACCGAGGCTTCGTATTGCTCGCCGCTATTGCTATCATGCTCAGGTAATTCGTCACTACTGCCTAGGACGGGACGAGCTTGCCCGGAAATTCGCAAAGGTCGGAAATAATGCAGCGCTCGCATTCTGGACGGCGGGCTTTGCAGACGTAGCGGCCATGCAGGATCAGCCAGTGATGCGCGTGCAATTTATACGCGTCCGGAATGATCCGTTCGAGACCGCGCTCGACTTCGAGCGGCGTCTTGCCGGGGGCTAGCGGTATCCGGTTGGAGACGCGGAAAATATGCGTGTCCACCGCGATCGTTGGAGCGCCAAACGCCGTGTTCATCACGACATTTGCGGTCTTGCGGCCAACCCCCGGAAGCCCTTCGAGAGCCTCGCGATCGTTCGGAACTTCGCCGCCGAAATTGTCGACAAGCAGCCGCGACAAGGCGGCCACATGCTTGGCCTTGGTCCGGTAGAGGCCGATCGTCTTGATCATTTCGCGAATTTTATCCTCGCCGAGAGCCCGCATTTTATGCGGCGTATCGGCGACGGCGAACAATGGCCCGGTCGCTTTGTTGACGCCGCTATCGGTCGCCTGCGCCGAAAGCACAACCGCGACGAGAAGCGTGAACGGGTTCACAAAATTGAGCTCGCCCTTCGGACTGGGATCGGCGGCCGCAAAACGGCGAAAAATCTCGGCGATGCGGGCTTCATCCTGCGGGCTCCGCCGCGACGGCGCCGCTGTCACCGGGGATTTGTGCTTCTTTGGCGGGGCCGCGACCGGCCCGGCCGGAGACTGCGGGGGCTGCGAAACGGGATGATTTGCGGTAGTCCTTTTGACCATATGCGCGTTATAGATTCCAATAGCTGGAGATAGAAGGGCCTCTGCATGTCAGACGCGAATATTGGAGTCGCAGACGCTGGAGATCCGGCGCTGTTTGCCGCGCGAATCACCCCGCATCGCTCGCTGACGCGACGGAATTTTCGTCTGCTTTTGATGTTTTTCCTGGGCGCCAATATTTTTACCTGCCTGCCTTTCATTATTTTGGGCGCTTGGCCGGTCGCCGGCTTCATGGGGCTTGACGTCGCTTTGCTCTATATCGCGTTCAAATCCAATTTCCGCGCCGCGCGGGCGTATGAAGATGTGCATGTGACGCCTTTTGAACTTCTGGTGGCGAAGGTGAGCGCCGAGGGGCGGCGCGCAGAATGGCGCTTCAATCCAGCTTTCGTGCGCCTCGAACGTGAAGAACACGAAGAATTTGGAACGCTCAAACTGGCTTTGGTCTCGCGCGGCCGGAGCGTCGAGGTGGCGGCTTTTCTCGGACCGGGGGAGAAAGCGGATTTTGCCAGCGCTCTCAATTGCGCGCTCGCCGAGGCGCGGCGCGGTCCGCGATTCTCCTGAGGCGGTTGTTTTGAGATCAGCGTTTTGGGGGCGTCATCGGCCTTTTCCGACATGGGCTGTCGAAAGGGCGATCTGGCTGCCGGCTGCAGCGGCAATTTACCGGCTATCAAAAGAGTTTGACGCGCAAACGCGGGATCTTAGGCCCGACATAATCACAATCGGAAAGCAGCCGCCTCGCATCAAAAAGCTTAATATAAATCCGGCCGCCCTAGGGGGAAGGGCGGCCGGTCCAGATAAGGTCTGCGCTGACGCTTGGTGTCGAAGCGGGCGCGGAACCATCTGAGAGTTGCGAAGGCATCGAAACTTCGCTTTTCATTGTTAACCCCTGCCGCGTCAAACTTCTTGACCCAAATATGGTAAAAATCGGAAAAGAAAGAGCCTTTTCTGGCGTAGCTGGCGCCAAAGCGGGCATTTATTCCGTCGGCTCGCCGCTGGCCGCAGTTGGCCGCGACCAAGAATCGCGCTATCGCCGCAAAGCTATCGCTCGCGTCCGTAAGAATAGCCCCCGATAAATCAGGGGCGGTTCAGGAAAAACCAGCGAATCGGCGTAGAGGCCGCGCGACTGGCACACGGCTTGGGCGCGAAAACGGGCTGTGTCGCCAACGAGGTCCAATTGCGGCGCCGGAATGATCCGGCATCTCGGATCAACGTTAAAAGTGTAAACGGGCGGCGGGGGAAGGTAAGCGCTCGGCGGCCCATAGCCGAAATCTGCCGCTTCAACTGACCCCACGCCGAGCGCGAGACAAAGCGCGAAGGCCGCTCCCCATGCCCATCCCGCGAGTGCAAATAGGCTCTTCATCGCATTCTCCAGCGCGTTAGATCGGGCGCAACTAGCGCTCCGCATCGAAGGAACCTCGATGCCTGATTCGATCTAATCTTACACCAGCATGCGCGCTAAAGCAGCATAAATAACGACTAATACGGGAAAAATGCAACCATAAGGAGATTCTACTCCTTGACCTTGAGGCCGCGCAGGCTTGCAAAGACCGAATCCGCATCAATATTTTCGTCTTGCTCTTGCTGCCTTGCAGGCGCGTTGCCGAAGACCTCGGCTTCGGTCCGGGGTTCCTCATGCGCCGCGCGCGTCGTGACTTCAGCCGACACCAGGGTCTGGCCATGATTTTCGACGATGTGGGGCCGATCCTTGGCGGCGCGGTTGACCTCGAAATCGAGATCAATTTGCGAGCAAAGTCCCAGTGTGACGGGGTCCGCCGGCACGAGAGCCGCCGAGTTCCAATGAGTGCGGTTGCGAATTGATTGCAACGTGGTTTTGGTGGTGCCGGCAAGACGCATGATCTGGGCGTCCTTCAACTCCGGGTGATTGCGCACCAGCCAGAGAATGGCGTTGGGTCGGTCCTGGCGACGCGACAAAGGCGTATAGCGCGCGCCGCGCCTGCGGGTTGGCTCCGGCAAACGCACTTTGGAGACCGCGAGCTGCAGCTGGCGGCTGGGGTTTTTCTCCACCATGGCGATTTCCTCGCGGGTCAATTGCCCCGAAGTAATCGGATCGTGGCCCTTGATTCCGGCGGCGACTTCGCCGTCCGCGATGCCTTTCACCTCAAGCGGATGAAGTTTGCAGAAATTGGCGATCTGATCGAATGTCAGAGACGTATTCTCGACAAGCCAGACGGCGGTAGCTTTGGGCATCAGCGGCGCATTGCTCATATCATCTTCTCCTTTGCGCTCGAAAACGGAAAATCCCGCGAGGAGGCGGACGCGCCGCTTCGTCCCCCCGTCGCGCAGGGGCGAGGCTCATGAGCGAAGCTCAATTCAATAGCCATGACAGGGATAAGACGACATATAGGCGTCGCCGCGCGAGAAGGCAATCTAATCTGCCTTTTTAAGTGGCGCTCAATCTTCGTCGCGGCGTTTTTCACGCCGTTTTGTCTTCGGTCGGCCGACGGACATAGGCAGGCTCGGCGCCGCTGAAGTATCGTGCTCGCCGGCCCGCGGCTTCGCGCCAAGGCGCCGTAATTCGCGCAATCGTTTCCGGGCGGGGAATTTTTATCTTATGATTCGATTAACGGCGCGTTTCTTGGGTTTTTTCATCCTGGCGAGCGCCTTCGCGGCCCTCGCTATTGACGTCTCACGATCATTGGCGGGAGGAAGCCTCGCGCTAACGCAGATAGGGCAAACCGCGGCGGCGCTTGCGCCCGCCAAACTCGCCTTGCTTCAGAATGCGATCGATCCTCATGCGCATCCGCTTCTCGACCAAACCTTGACGAGGGCTCTGCGGCTGCCGACCTTTTTGGTCGTTGGCGCCGTGGGAGTAGTGTTTCTTTGGCTTGCGCGCACGCCGCGGCCAAAGATCGGGTATTCGAGCCGCTGATTCGACCAGGCGCATGCAGAAAGATTCGCGGAAGGAGGGCGTCATCGATGCGATTTCGCTCAGGCCGCGCATCGATATGCTTATGGTCTGAGAATTTGGCGCATTTGAAGGTTTGGTTGCGGCGCACCCCATTGTCGGCGGCTGGCCTCGAACCCATTTGGGTGGAAGAGATTTTGTTCGAAGGAGGGCTCATGTTCTCATTCCGCGAACCCCCGACCCTACCGACAGCTGCGAATGCTCTGCCCGGCCGGCGGGATCCGATCGCGACCTCGCCTACCCACTTTGTTAACGGCCATAACATTGCTCCCCCGTTTCCGGCGGGGATCCAAACGGCGTTGTTTGGGATCGGATGTTTTTGGGGAGCCGAACGCAAATTCTGGGAGCTGGGGGAGGGCGTCTACGCAACGGCGGTCGGTTATGCCGGCGGAATAACGCCGAACCCGACTTACGAGGAAGTTTGCTCCGGTCTGACCGGCCACAATGAAGTCGTGCTGGTCGCGTTCGACCCGGCGAAAATCTCCTATGAGACCTTGTTAAAGGTTTTCTGGGAGAATCATGATCCGACGCAAGGGATGCGGCAGGGCAATGATGTCGGCACGCAATACCGATCCGCGATTTATGTCGCCAACGCCTCGCAGCGGGCCGCCGCCGAAGCGAGCAAGGCGGTGTTCGCCAAGGCGCTGGCGGCGCGGGGTTTTGATCCGATCACTACTGAAATCGTCGATATGCCGACTTTTTATTACGCCGAGAGCTACCACCAGCAATATCTCGCCAAAAACCCTGCTGGTTACTGCGGTTTGGGCGGCACTGGCGTTTCTTGTCCAATCGGCGTCGGCGTTCCGGCGGCATGAGGTGGGAGCGCTTCGCTTCCAGGCTCAAAATAAAGATTGCTGCGTGATTTCGCGCGCTTTTTTTTCGTTCGCGCGCGTTCTATAGAAATCGAGATCCGCTCAGGCGGAAAGTGGCGTTGGGAGTTTTCGATGGATTTCCGCAAAACCTTCGCAATTTTTACTTGTGTGAGTTTTTTTGCGGTGGGCGCGGCGCTTGCCGGCAGGAGCACAATCGACGCTCCGGGCGCCAAGGCGGTCGACAGCGGTTCGGATGAGGTTCCGATCGCTTTGGGCCGCAGCGTCAGCATGCATCACAAAACCAAGATGCACCATGTCAAGATGAAGCCGGCGGACTCGATTGAAACGCCAATCGTCACGGAAATTCCTGCGCCGAACGATTGATGGCTCTTCGAGAAATCTCTATCTCGCCGTCAGAATCGCCTTACACTCGGTAGGCAATTGCGCCATGGTCAACGGCGGTTTGGGCCGTTCCGGCGCAGCAGGCCTTGGATGCAGAACTTCATCGGAGAACCAGTAGGCCAGCGAGGCGTCGCAGCCGTCTCCCGGGGGGACGGCGTCTTGCTCCCGGCAGGCCTCTTGCCCCCGCGGGCACATCAGGCGGACATGGAAATGATAATCATGGCCGTAAAAGGGGCGCACCTTATTCAGCCATGAGCGATCGCCTGTCGCCTCCCGGCACAGCGCTTTTTTGATCGCGGCGTTGACGAAGATGCGTTGCACTTCGCGTTCCTGCGCCGCCGCCTTGATCACTTCCAAATGATCCGGAGTCCACTTCGACGGTTCGACATCGAGCCGGTCCGCGCGCACCACGTTAATCGCGGACATTTGTTCCCGTTCGGCGCGCGACAAGTCGCGCGCCGGCATGGGTGTCAACCAAATGTCGGCGTCGAGCCCAATCTGATGCGAGGCGTGTCCTGTCAGCATTGGGCCGCCGCGCGGCTGCGACATGTCGCCGACGAGAATCCCCGGCCAGTTGCTGACGGTCGGAATCTTGCGCGCAAATCGCTCGAGAAAAGCGATCAGCGCGGGATGGCCCCAATTGCGGTTGCGCGATAGCCGCATGACTTGCCAAGCTGGTCCATTGACCGGCAGCGGCTTTCCGCCCGCAAGGCAGCCGCGCGAATAAAAGCCGATCGTGCGCGCGGCCAGAGGCGCCGGCTCCGCCTGCCGCCCGAATAATTCCTTCGCTGGAGTCGATGGATCGTCCGGGTGCTCCAGCGGCGGCAGGACTCTTGGCTCGAGCGAGCCTATGTCCTGCGCAAGAACCGCGGCCGGCGCCAGCAGACCGGCGATCATCGCAATAAACAAAGAAACACGGGACGGTCGCATGAAAGCTCCTCCATGTCCGGCGTCAAAGACGGGCCGCCCGCAATCGGGCGCGGCTTTGTCGCGCTGGCGGCGAATCGCAGCCAGTCCCAACTAGACTAGGTCAAATTGAGACACAAATCCGGCAGAGTGAGCTTGTTGACCTAGGGAGTTGCGAAGGGCCTAGCGTTTGGCCAGCGCGTCGAGCGCCTGATCCAATCCCTTGAACGATATTTCAAGCGGCTTTGGACTACCCGCCGGATCGGTGAAGGCAAGCTGCCCCGGCTGCGAATGATTGCGGAATGTCTGCATCTGGTCGTCGTCGAGCTCCATTTCCGCGAAACAAGCGGCTGGGATGCAGGATTTGAAAGGCAGAGTGAGGTGCGGCTTGGCGGCGTCAGGCGCGATATCGACGCCAGGAGCGATCAAAACATTGACCGGCACGAGCACGACAAGCCGCATCGGCGGCTTGTCCTTTGCCGGCTCTTTGCCCTTCGCCTGCCCTTTCGGCTGGATCGCTCGGCCAAATGCAATTCGCGCGACGGGAGCGTCTCCCTGTAATTTGATCGTAGTTGTGACCTCGCAGGCCTGTTCGCCGGATCCCGTGGGGGAGACGCCGCAATGCAGGAACCAGTCGCCGAATGTTTCGCTCGTGCCCTCCGCTCCCGCCGACGGAGCAGCTGGCGCGGCCGGCGCGTGCGCTTGCGCCAGTCCGGCGCCGCATGAAAGAAGGTATGCGCCGAACGCGATGATCTGAGTTTTCCGCATCAACCCACCTCAATGACAGCCTGACTCCCCATCGATAGGCCAACTGCGCGGGCAAACCAAGGTCAAGTTGATGCAGATCGAATTGCGCAGGCATTTTTCCAAGGAAGATGCTAAACGGCGCAATCCCATCTCATTGGCGAGCATCCTGCTTTGACAAATCCTGAAACGCAAAAATGGGCATTGATCGCGAGCGCGCTGGCGGGCCTCTTCGGCGCTTGCGGGGTAATCCTCTCCGCCGTCGCGGCGCATGTCGCGGCCAGCCCCTTGCTCGAAACGGCGTCCAGCTTTTTGCTGATCCATGCGGTTGCGACTTTGGCTGTCTCCGGCCTCGCGACGGGCGCGGGGCGACGGAGCGGCTGGTTTCTCGGCTCGGCGATCCTGTTTTTGCTGGGCAGTCTGTTGTTTTGCGGCGATCTCTCCATGCGCGCCCTCGCCGGGGGGCGCCTTTTCGCGATGGCGGCGCCTATCGGCGGAACGCTGTTGATCCTTGGCTGGATCTCTACGTTCATTGCGGCGCTCATAGCTTTGTCCGCAAAGAGGGTCTGAGGCCGCCGCAGGGATGCGCCATGAACAAATCGTAACCACAATTAGCGACCACGATTGATTGTCTGGACTTTAAGCATCGGGCAAGGCAAAGTCCGCGTTCGAGCCAATCAGGTCTCAAAATGACGCTTGCCCACGCTTCGGACTTGCCTTCAAAGCGAATTTTGGTCGTAGAGGATGAGCCTTTCATTGCGCTGACGCTCGTCGATACGCTGTCGGACCTTGGTTTCGACGTCGCAGGCTGCGTTGGCGACGTCTCGGCTGCGATCGATTTCATTGGCCGCGAGCATATTGACGGCGCTCTTTTGGACGTGAACCTCGGCACGCAGCGGGTTGACGCCGTCGCCGATTTGCTGGCGGAGCGCGCCTGCCCGTTTATTTTCACGACCGGACACGGGCGATCCGGCGTTCCGGCTGCGTATGCCGATCGAGCCGTTCTGCAAAAACCATTTGGGGCCAAAGACCTCGCCGCTTTATTGCTGACAGTGTTCGGGGCCGTCGGCCACTAGTCGGTCGAACCGGTTTCGATGCGGCTTGCTTTTTGCTCGTCGTTCCACGCGTGGCCGTCGGAGCGGCTCGAAACGGTTTGCCGCCTTGATCGTGACATAGTCAAAGACTACGACTTTGTTTCCGCAGGATTTGCGGCGGCGCCGTCAGAACGGCGGAGAGCCTGAGGGCAACTGAGAGCCATGGTCTAGATGGCGACGATCGCTTCTGTTTCTCCGACGCCTCCCCGTAGACACTCTTCCCGAATCATTGGGGCTTTAGCCGCCTGCGCCATCGTAATCGCAATGACCGCCGCCGTGGTCCCCTGGCTGTTTTCGACGAGCGTGCTGCGCGACGAGATCGTCGCGCAAATCCGTCAGATGACGGGCCTCGTCGCGCTGTCGCAAGGCCGGGCGGTTTTCGTGGTTCTGCCCGAACCGCACATCAGCATTGACGACATCCACTTCGCGGATCCCTCGGGCGCGCTGCGGATCGACGCGCGCTATCTCAAGGGCTATCTGCGCGTCTCTGCGCTTCTGCGCGGGCGACTTGAAATAGCGTCAGCGACGCTCGGCGCCCCGGAAATTGTTATCGATCTTGACGGCCACCCGGTGCCGGCCGACAGCGCGATCGGCCGCGCCGCCTATGCAAAATCAGCCAGCCCGCAAGCGACTTTCGCCGACGAAGCGCGTCTGGGCGTGGTTTCGCTTGTCGATGGCAGCGCGCGTCTGAAAAGCAAATCCGGCAGTTCGGATCTTTGGATCGACGACATTAACGTAACGCTCGATTGGCGCACCCTCGGCGCTTCGGCGAGTCTCGCCGGAACCGTGCGCTTTCGCGGACAATCCGCTGATATCGCCGCCATGATTGCGCGCCCGTCCGAATTGTTGCGAGGCGAGCAATCCGCGCTGAGCCTGAAGATCGATGGCCCAGCGCTTTCGCTTTCGGCCGAAGGTAATTTGGCGAGCGCGCCGAGGCCGCAATATACCGGCCGCCTCGCCGCTTCGGCCCCCTCGGTGCGAAAGCTGGTCGAAACCGGCGGCTATTTCGTCGATCTTCCGGCTCCTTTTGAGGATTTCGCTTTGACTTGCGAGGCGAGCCTCAGCGCTGCGAGCGCAAGTTTTTCCGGTCTCCATTTGCAGCTGGACGGCAATGAATATGAGGGCGCGCTGGCGGTTCTGTTCGGGGGGAAAAAGCCAGTCCTCTCCGGCACTTTGGCGGCAAATCTTTTGTCCCTGCGTCCTTTTCTCGAAGGCCTGCCCGCCGGCATTGCTCGCGATGGCCAATGGAGTCATGATCTGTTCGATCTCGAAGGCGCGACTTTCGCCGATCTTGACCTGCGCGTCTCGGCGAGTCGCCTGATTCTGCCGGAAATTGAGATGAGCGACGCGGCTTTCTCGCTGCTCAGCCAGAATGGCCGCCTCGAGGTCGCGCTGGTTGGCGCCAAGGCCTATCAGGGCGAAATCCGAGGCCGCGCCTCCTTTACGGCGAATAGCGACGGAATCGAGGTGCGCGCGAGCGGGGCAATGACTGACGTTGACGTTGCGGCCTTACTGCCTAACTCGATCGGGCCGTGGACGGTCTCAGGAG
The DNA here is from genome assembly GCA_037200525.1 of Methylocella sp. Classification (NCBI taxonomy): domain Bacteria; kingdom Pseudomonadati; phylum Pseudomonadota; class Alphaproteobacteria; order Hyphomicrobiales; family Beijerinckiaceae; genus Methylocella; species Methylocella sp. Next base: position 1,776,550 of record JBBCGG010000001.1, read on the forward strand.
CTGTGACCGCCACGGGCAATTTCGAGAGCTCGGGCGCCAGCATGAGCGAAGTTATGCGCAATCTCGAGGGCCGCGCCCAAGTCGCGCTCGACCATGGCGAACTCGGCGGCATCAATCTCGAGAAGGCGCTGGGTTCGCTCGACAAAAGACCGCTCGCGCTCGCCAATGACATCCATTATGGCGGCACCGCTTTCGACAGCGCGGGATTTGGTCTGCGCATCGTCGCCGGCGTCGGCGCAATTGACGACGGGCAGCTCCGCAGTTCGAGCGCCAATCTGGGGTTTGGCGGCGCGGTTGAATTCTTTGAGCGCACGCTCAATGTGCACGCCATCGCATCGCTTCCCGGTAGGGACGACGGAGCGGAGCCGGAGCCGAAATTTGCTTTCGACGTCGCCGGCTCCTGGGATGATCTCGCCTTGATTCCCGATGCGCAGAGTCTGATCCGGCAATCGGGAGCCGCGGCTCCGCTTTTTTCGCAACAGCCTGCAGCAGCCAAGCCAACCGCCAACTCAGATGGCAAATAGCAGAGCTTCGGCCAGGAAGACTCCTTGCCCGCGGCGCATCGTCGTGCAAGCATAAGCTGAGCTGGTTGCAGCGAAGGGGGGAGCAGAACGGTCATGAGTAAACTGGTTGTCCTATATTCCGCGCCGGAGAATCCGGAAAAATTTGCTCGCTATTTTCGCGAAACCCACATGCCGCTGGTCCGCAAAATGCCCGGATTGAAAGATGCGGTCTATGGACCCAGCACATCGTTGGATGGAGCCGCCGGGGCATTCTCTTGGACCTTCATCGGCACGTTTGATAATCTTAAAGCGATCCATGACGCGTTGGGCTCGCCAGCCGGGCAGGCAGTCGCCGCCGACATTCCCAACTATTCGCCGCAGGCGCCGGTAATCCTGCACGTCGACGACGAAAAATAGCGACGAACTCGCCGAAAAGATCGAAACCGGTCCTCGTCATGCTCCAGGCTTGGAGCGTCATCCGCCCTCGCGCATCGCCTCGTCGAGGCGCGCTTCCAGAACTTGCGGTTTGATGAGGACCAGGGCGCCCCGGGTTTTTTCGATAAGACCTTCTTGCACCAGGGCCGAGAGTTCTCGCGTGACCTGCTCGCGCCGGCAGCCGATGCGCGCAGCGAGGACATGATGGAAGGGCGGCGGCGTCACCGTGCGCTCGGCAGGCTTGCCGGGACGGGGATGCGCCATGCGCAAAAGCTCTGAATAGAGGCGGTGCTTTAGATCGAAGATCGAATGTTCGGCGAGCCGTGAATTGAGTTCGCGCACGCGCCCTGTGAGGAGCCGCAAAATCCGATCGCAGGCGGTTTTTGAGGCAAAAATCACCTCGCGGAACACGGACGCCGGCATAATGCAAAGCTCGGACTTGGTCAGGGCGGTGACATTGGCCGAGCGTTTGGCCCCATCGATCGCCGTCATTTCGCCGAAGAACTGGCCCGCCCGGCTCTCGCCAAGGATGATCTCCTTGCCGGCTGCGGTGCGAATCAATACGCGGACCTCGCCGATGATGATGAAATAAACGTCCGAGGATTCGTCCTCATAATCGACAACCAATTCGCCATCATCGAAACGGCGCCAATTGCAGAGCCGGTCGAAGCGATCGAAATCAATATCGGCGACATCCTTGAAAAACGGAACGCGAGCAAGGGTTTGCAGGGGGCGTTGGGTCATAATCAAAAAACCATAAAAATTATTTCACTTCAATTCGGTCATAGGATGGAAGATTAGCAAAAGCCATAAGATTGATCGTATCTTCGATTGCATCGCGTTTTAGCGAGTCCTGTCAATCTCCCGGAACGCCGCCGCGCCAGAGACGCCCTATAATACTACGCCTTGCGCGTTGAGTAGTTCCCCACGCCAATTAATAGTGCTAGGCCGACGACTATTGCGTGACGCATCATCCGAAGTGCCGCCGTTCGATCGACTTGCTTCGACTATTGGGCGATGATCAGCGTCGGTTGGATCGGAAATGCCGCACTGCAGGCATTGGTGGGCAAGCGAAATATCCGCCGGGTGAGTGAGCTGCGTATTCCTCCGTTTGAAATTGGGCTCTCCCGGGCTCAATTGGTGATCAACGCAACGATGAGAGGATAGTCCGCAAATGACTTACGCTGAAAAAACCGCCATTGGACGCCTCCTCCATTCGAGCCTGGTCGCGCGCGATTGGGCTGCGCTCGGCGCGATGCTCGCGGAAAATGTCGTCTGGACGTTGCCGGGCGATAATCAGGTGTCGGGCGAAATTGCTGGCCGCGACGCGGTGATCGCCCATTTTCAGAAAATCGCAGCCTTCGGCGTGAATTTCAAACTCGAGCACATTCTCGTTAGCCGGGACAATGTCGCGCTTGGCTTGCACAATACGGCGCGGCGCGGGGATGCTTTGCTCGATGAGCATCTGGCGACGGTCTGCTTACTTGACGGCGAAATCATCCGCGCCATTGAAACCTATTTGTCGGATGTCGAAGGCATGAACGCCTTTTTCGCGTGAAGGAAAAAGGGCTCTCGGCATCGTTTGATCCATCGAAGCGCCGGCCTTTCGCTACTGACAAAACTTCGATGTTCCATCGCTTCCGCGTGGTTCGAGATCAAAGTGCCAATGGTTGGCGTGAAAGGCGTCGGAGCCCGGACCTAGCGCCGTATGGAAATAGCCGCAAGCTGCGGAGCGGGCGGCGCGGTCGAATCCGCGCTCCGTCTCGTCGGCCATTTTCCCGACCTGATATGTCCTCCCGCCCGTAAATTTGATTTCGGCGATGTCGATCGCGAGACCCGTAGCATGCGCGCTCAGCTTCGCGCCCACGACGTGGTCGCGGGTTCTGCATTCGAAGCCGGGGCCGGTCCCAATCGCAATGATGGAAGCGTCAAATGCGCCTTTGGCGAGGGGGACTAGCAGTTCATTCGTGAAATTGGCGAAGGTCGCGGCGGTAATGCAAGCTACCGTCGGACGATCCGGCAAATCGACGCGCTGCCCGCCTCGGAGCGTCAGAGCCTCAAGCGTAACCGGTTGCGCAATAAGGCAGCGCCGATCGCTCGACGCCTCAATCGCGGCCGGCTTTGCGACGACGCCTTGGGCCGCGAGCGTTTCCATGCAGCCCTCTGACGTTGCAGGCGCTGGGGCTGCGAGCGGCTCAGGCGGGCGGGCGACCTCGGCTGGCTTTGGCGATTTTGGTCTTTCGGGAGGAAGAGGAACGTCCGCCCTCTCGTCCCGTGGAAGCTCGATGGGAGCAGACTTAGCGTCGGATAACGTAAAGCTCTGCAAGACGCAGATAAGCGCGACGCTCAGCAAGATACGTTGGCGGGAGACCTCGCTAGAATTCGCCTGCGCGGGGTTTTTCTCGCGCTTTGTTTCGATTTCAAATCTGATGGCGTTTCTCCTGTCTGCAACGAACAATATTCTCGAAGCAAAATAGTTCGCTCGCGCGAGGAGAAGTTCTGAGCCAAACGTGCGAGCGGTCCGCGGCGCGGGGCTGGACAGGATGTGGCAAAGCACGCGATAAGATTCGGCGCAGCATCAAATGCGCGCAGGCGCTAAAAGCCTGAAAAGAGCAATCATGGGAGTGAAGCCAATGCATATCGGGACGATTGTCGCCGCGACGCTTTTGAGTATTGCCGCGGGCTCCGCCTCCGCCGCCTCAGTGACGAAAAGCATTGATGTCAACGCCCCGCCGGCAAAGGTGTGGGCGATGATCGGTCCGTTCTGCTCGATCAGCGCTTGGCATCCGGCCATCGGCACGTGCACTTCGGATGGTAAGCCGGAGCCAACCCGCACGCTCGTCACCAAAGATGGCGCAGCTACTTTTGTAGAGCTGGAGACCGCCCGCGACGACAAAGGGATGAGCTATTCCTACGCCATCAAGTCAAGCCCGCTGCCGCTCAGCAATTACCTCTCGACGATCAAGGTCGTTCCCAAGGGCGACGGCATGTCGACGATCACCTGGTTCAGCACTTTCACGCCGGTGAGCGGCAAGGAAGCTGATGCGGACACCGCCGTTAGCGGCATCTATCAATCCGGCCTTGACGCGGTGAAAGCCAAAGCCGCCATGTAGGAAGCGTAAGGGCCACCATCCCTCGCTTGCCTTGGGTTCGCCATCGCCTGACCGCGGCTTATGACGCCTCGGCTGCGGAAGTCTTCGCGAATCCCGCCGGTTTCGGCTGGACTCGCTTGCATCGCAGCCGCAGGAAACCGCCTTCCCGAAACCGCCAGAACATGATGTCGGAAATTACCCAAGCGCTGGTCACACCCCGCGAGCGTGACCGGCGAAGTGGCGTGCCGCCGGCCAGCGCGACGACATCCACTGCTTGACCGCCATTGAATAGATAGACGAAACGACGTTTGAACCTGCGGCCGTCACTCATTGGAGTTGAGCGGAACTGCTCTACGGCCAAATGACTGACGGCGAGAGCACCTGGCTACTGGCTGGATGACTCCGCTCTTCGTAAGCGCGACCGCTCAACTAAAGAACTATCCTTAATCGTCGTGGCAGATTTCGAGCGTGTCCAACGATGGCGTCCCCTCGGGCGTCGTTGAAGGCTCACCCCGCGTGCAATTGTTCCTCGGGACATATTTTTCATTCGCCGGACGTTCTTTCTCTTCGATCGAGCGCCCGGATTGCTCCCTTGGCTCCTCGCTCTGAGCATAGCTGATGCCCATCGAAGCCGCGAGAAAGACAATGGCTCCAAGCAATTGAATCGTCTTCATGATTTTCTCCCCCTATTTAAGACAGGCATCCTCCCCAGAAACCCGCGCAAATAAACGATCCGAACAAGGAATAGTTCCGCTTCGGCTGATATTTAATATCATTTGGTGACGGATTACCTGAAGTGAAATTAAATTTCGCTTCGGGGCAGTCGCCGCCGAAGACGTTTTGCGCTTCGGTTCGTGAGAACTGCTGATGCCTCTCAACCGGCCCTCCGGCGGCCCGAGCTAGCTCGCCCGAATCTGGCTGAAGCCGAGCAGAATCGCGGGATGAACATTCTTGGAATGATCAGGCCAAAGCCCATCGCCAGAGTAATGAGGAACGCCGTCATTCCGTCCTTGAACACCGCAGGGAGCAGACCGAAAGGAGCGCGCCCATCGAGAGTCATCAGTTCGGCGAGGCCGCCCGCCATTTGGAAGATGAAGACGCCCGGTATCAGCGACACCACCGACGCGAAGGCGACCGCCGCGAAAGGCAGCCGCAACCGATCCGCGGCCTGCGTGGTGATAATCCCCGCCACAAGGCAAGCGACGAACGCTCCAGCCTCAACGCTGGCGCCTAATGCCGAGATCATGCCCCAGCGGCACGCATGGGCGAGCATTCCGACAAGAATCGGGATCGGCAGCATCCGCCACGGCATTGAGAAAAATGCGCCATATGCCGCAACGGCGACGCCGGCGGCGGCCACGTCACACAGAAACGGAGCCGAGCTTGAAGACTCTGAAACGGGCACGGTCACGCCGCCGAGCGAAAGACCAAGGAGCAAACCCGCGCAAATCATGAGAATGATCAGGCTCGCATAGCCAATGCGCGCCGCCCCAAGCACAATGCGCGTCCGGGCAAGATCAAGCATGCCATTGAGGAGATGCGGGCCGGGCACCAGCACCATGCACGGACATACCGCGATAAGGCGCAACGAAGGGCTGAGATTAAATTTTGCGACGATCGCGCCAATGACGCCGGCAAGCAATGCGGCGCACAAAGGCGGCGCGAATGGACTGGCGGTTACCTTTGCCACTCCGCGCCGCAGAACAGCGCCCGCCCCCGCGCTGAACGCGATCAGAATAAGGCTAAGCGGGTCAGCGGCGCCAAAGATGACCCCCAGCGCCGCGGCTCCAGCGGCCGCCAGCAATGCGAAACGCACAATCGAGACGGGCGGATATTGCGTGATCGCCTCAAGATCCGATCGCGCCGCTTCGGCATTGATCCGCCCATCGCGGAGATCGTCGATCACATTCATCGTCGCTGCGACTTTGTTCATGTCGACGCCTGTGGGCGCGACGGCGATAATCTCGAAATGGACGCCGGCGTCGTCCTCGATGCGGAGGGTCAACTCCCCCCAATGCGGAAAGAGAATCGCCTGAAAGCCCAGAGCCTCGGCGAGATGCGTTGCGGCCGCCGCCATTTGCTCAGTCGTCTGGCCGTTGACCATTAGAAGCCTGAGGCAGGTCAGGATCAGATCCGCGGCGTCTTTCCGCGACAGCGTTGCACAAGAAGGCGCGGCTGCGGGATCCCGCGGCGCATCGGGCGAATGCGCGGCGTTTCTCCCCGCGTCGGAATTGCTCATGCTTTCGCACGCAGTCTCTTACCCATTGGTTGCGACGTAGGGTTTGACCATCTTCACCGGGTCGACCACACGGTCGAATTCCTCTTCAGTGACGAATCCGAGTTTTAGAGCCGCAGCTTTTAGCGTGAGGTCATTGTCCATCGCGTAATGCGCGATTTTCGAGGCCTTGTCGTAGCCGATCACTGGCGCCAGCGCCGTCACCAGCATCAACGAGCGGTCCACATACTCCTTGATCTTCTTGAGATTCGGCTTTGTTCCCTCAACCAGATATTTGCGGAAATTCACGCATCCATCGGTCATGATCGTGATTGAATGAGCGATGTTATAGATCATCAGCGGCTTATAGACGTTCATCTCCAGATAGCCGCCGGCCCCGCCGAACCCGACCGCCACGTCATTCGCCATCACCTGCGCCGCGATCATCGTCAGCGCTTCGGCTTGCGTCGGATTGACTTTGCCCGGCATGATCGAGGAGCCTGGCTCATTCTCCGGAATCAGCAGTTCGGCGAAGCCTGCGCGAGGGCCGCAGGACATCAGCCGGATATCGTTGCCGATCTTATAGAGCGATGCCGCCAAGGTGCGGAGCGTGCCTGAGAGCTGCACCAAAGCATCATGGGCGCCCTGCACGGCGAACTTATTCGGCGCGGTGACGAAAGGCAGGCTCGTCAGTCTGGCGATTTCGGCGGCGGCCGCTTCGGCAAATCCCGGCGCCGCGTTGATGCCGGTGCCGACGGCCGTACCGCCTAGCGCCAGGCGGTAGACGCCTTTCAGCGCGTCGTCGATGCGCTCCAGATCGTCCGCGAGCATGGCCGCATAGCCAGACCATTCCTGTCCGAGCGTGATCGGCGTTGCATCCTGCATATGAGTGCGGCCGATCTTGACGATATCGGCCCAATCCGCGGCCTTCGCCGCAATGGCGTCGCGCAGGGCCTTCACCGCGGGGATCAGGCGCTGCGTGACATTGATCGCGGCGGCCATATACATCGCGGAGGGAAACGTGTCGTTCGACGATTGCGACATGTTGACGTGATCGTTTGGATGAACCGGAGTCTTGCCGCCAAGCGGCGCGCCGGCGAGCTGGCTGCAGCGATTGGATATCACCTCGTTCACATTCATGTTGAACTGCGTGCCGCTGCCGGTCATCCACACGTGCAGCGGGAACATGTCCTGATGCTGGCCGGCTAGAATCTCGTCGCAAACCTCGACGATCAGACTATGGGCGCGATCGTCGAGCCTCTTGCCGGCATGGTTGGCGTTAGCCGCCGCCTTCTTCAAGATCGCGTATGCGCCGATCATTTCCCGAGGCATCAGATCCTTGCCGATGCTGAAATGCTCCAGCGACCGCTGGGTCTGCGCGCCCCAGAGCTTGTCGGCAGGCACGCGAACCTCACCGAGGCTATCGGTTTCGGTGCGAAAGTCAGTCATGGTCATTCTCCTGAGCCGTGGAGACGCATCCTTAGGCCGCGCGCGTCGACGGATGGAGGATAAGGGCGGTCGCGGCGGTCGTCCAGCAACCATGCGCGAGATAGGCGCGGCGCCTCGCCCGAACGAGATCGGCTTAACCCCGCTTTTTATAGGGCCGATAGCGCGGCTCCCAAACATGGGCGCGGATGCGCTCGGCCAAGGCCGCGTCATCGCAGGGCTCGGCAAGGCCATCCGCTTGCGCTTGGCGCGCAACTGCTGTCGCGACCGCAACCGCCACCGCGCGCAATTGATCCACAGAAGGCAGCAGCGGCCCGTTCTTGTCGTTCTTTGTCGGGGATAATTCGGCCACAGCCTTGCCGGCTGCCGCAAACATAGCGTCGTTGATGCGGCGCGCTCCAACGGCCAGGACGCCAAGGCCCACGCCGGGAAAAACGTAAGAATTATTGGTTTGGTTCATCGGTACCGGCTTGCCATTCCATGTGACTGGCGGAAAGGCGGTTCCCGTGCCAATCAGCGCCCGCCCATCGGTCCATGCCAAAAGTTGCTCCGGCGTCGCCTCGCTGCGCGATGTCGGATTCGACAGCGGGAAAATCACGGGGCGGTCGACGTTTGCGGCCATAGCGCGCACGATCGGTTCGTTGAAGGCGCCGCCCTGGGCTGAGACGCCGATCAGCGCCGTCGGCTTGGCGTTCACCATGACGTCGAAAAGACTGATCTCATTTGGCTTGGCGAGCGTCCAGCCGGCCACGGCTTCCCGCGTCTGAACAAAGGGCGCCTGCGCGGGGCGAATGCCCGACATGCCTTCGACAAGCAGCCCGTCGCGATCGACGGCATAGAAACGGCTCCTCGCCTCGGCCTCACTCAAGCCGCCTTCGATCATCGTCCGCAGCAAAAGCGAGGCGATCCCGCATCCCGCAGAGCCCGCGCCGAGAAAGGCGATCCGTTGATCCGTCAGCTTTACGCCCGTCACATTGATCGCGGCGAGAAGCGTCGCGGCGGCGATCGCCGCCGTGCCCTGGATATCGTCGTTGAAGGTGCAAAGGCGATCGCGGTAGCGCTCGAGGAGGGGACCGGCGTTGGGCCCGGCGAAATCCTCCCACTGCAGAAGAACGTTCGGCCAACGCTCGGAAACGGCGGAGACGAACTCCTCGACAAAAGCATCATATTCGGCGCCGCGCACCCGCTCGTGCCGCCAGCCGATATAGAGCGGATCGTCCAGACGATCCTGATTGTTGGTTCCAACGTCGAGAAGGATGGGCAAGGTTTGATTGGGATGAATTCCGGCGCAACCCGTATAGAGGGAGAGTTTGCCGATTGGGATCCCCATGCCGCCGGCCCCTTGGTCTCCAAGCCCCAGGATGCGCTCGCCATCGCTGACGACAATGATGCGAACGGCGTCCAACCGCGAATCGGCCAGAATTTCGCGGATGCGCCGCTTGTTCGGATAGCTTAGAAACAATCCGCGCGGCTTGCGCCAGATCTCGCTAAAACGCTGACAACCCTCGCCGACCGTCGGCGTGTAGGCCAATGGCAATATCTCCTTGAGATTGCCTACCAGCAACGCGTAAAACAGCGTTTCATTGGTGTCCTGCAAATCGCGCAAGAAGGCGTAACGTTCAAAATTCGTCTCAAAAGCGCGCAAGACTTTAAGCCGCCGCGCCATCTGCTGGTCGAGCGAGCCGATGTGCGGCGGCAACAGCCCATGCAAATGGAAAAGATCGCGCTCCTCTTCAGTGAAAGCGGTTCCTTTATTGAGCATGGGTTGGTTGATCAAAGCGAAGCCGGTCAGATCAGTCTCGAGAGGGGAGTCCATGCTAGGGGCTGTCGTCATTGTACTTTTTCCTGACTACGCGCCGGCCAAAATCCGGGGCCGCGAACAAGGCGGATAGCGCGATCGGTTCCATCATCGTTCAGACCGTGCGAAGATGCGCCGCCCGCGCTGTCTGCGCACGCACCTCCTCGCACAACATGGCGTCGTCGATCAAGGAATGGCCACAGGATGTCAGTTGCTTTTGTTTGGGGAGCAGCGACGTTAAAACCCGCCGCTCCAGCTTAGCCTTGCTACAGCGTTGCGCGATTCTAACGCCAATGTGACCGAAGCACAGCGCGGCGATGCCAGACGCGTTTTCTATACAGCAGAGTTCGTTACCTGCACCCACATGAAATTAGCATTAGGTCGGCGCTCACGCAATTAACGCATGTCTTAATCAGCTAACTCATGGCGCGGAGCCGGTAATCGTGGTTGATTGACGCCTCGGCTTTCGATACTTGCAACCATAACTTCTGATGGCGTCCCGATTGCGGTTCTGCATAATGGCCGCTCTGCCTTGAGATGCCTGCATCAGAATTAAAGGAGCTCGATCATGAAGACCGTGGCGGATCAATTTGCGGAGACGCTTGCGGCGGCGGGCGTCAAGCGAATCTATGGCATCGTCGGCGACAGCCTCAACGGACTGACCGACTCGATCCGTCGCCAGGGCAAAATCGAATGGATCCATGTCAGGCACGAGGAAGTCGCCGCCTTCGCGGCCGGGGCTGAGGCGCATCTCACTGGCGACCTTGCAGTCTGCGCGGGCAGCTGCGGGCCGGGGAATCTGCATCTCATCAATGGATTGTTCGATTGCCAACGGTCGCGCCTGCCGGTGCTCGCCATCGCCGCGCAGATTCCCTCGGCTGAGATCGGCTCCGGCTATTTCCAGGAAACTCATCCGCAGGATTTGTTCCGCGAATGCAGCCACTATTGCGAGCTGATCTCCGGCGCAAACCAGATGCCGCGCGTGCTCGAGATCGCCATCCGCACCGCGGTAGGCAAGCGCGGCGTCTCCGTCATCGTAATTCCGGGCGACGTCGCCCTCGAGCCCGCCATTGAAGCGCCTGCGCCTAAACTCTCCAGCCTTCTGCCGCCTCAGGCCCTTGTGACGCCGCCGCGCGCCGCTCTGACGCAGCTCGCCGATCTACTCAACGGCAGCCGCCGCGTCACCGTTTTTTGCGGCTCGGGCTGTGAGGGCGCTCACGATCAGCTGATTGCGCTGGGCGATCGACTTAAATCGCCGATGGTTCATGCGCTCAAGGGCAAGGAGCATGTCGAGTGGGATAATCCCTATGACGTCGGCATGACCGGGCTGATTGGCTTCTCGTCCGGCTATTTCGCGATGAACGACTGCGACGTCCTGCTCATGCTGGGGACTGACTTTCCCTATCGCCAGTTCTACCCGCAAGGGGGAGCGACGCGCATCGCGCAGATCGACATCAGGGCCGAACAGATCGGCCGCCGCGCCTCGGTTGATCTTGGTCTCGTCGGCGATGTCCGCTCGACGCTCGAGGCATTATTGCCGCTGCTCAATGAGAAAACCGATCGCGCGCATCTCGATCAAGCGCTGGAGCATTATCGCAAGGCGCGCGAAGGCCTCGATGCGCTTGCGGTCGGAACGCCTGGCAAGGTCATTCACCCGCAGCAAGTCGCCAGCGCGGTCAGCAAATTGGCCGCGGACGACGCCATCTTCACCTGCGATGTCGGCTTGCCGACGGTATGGGCCGCCCGCTATCTCGCGATGAATGGCAAGCGGCGACTTATCGGGTCGTTCTGGCACGGCTCCATGGCCAATGCGATGGCGCAGACGATTGGCGCGCAAACGGCTTTCCCCGGCCGGCAGGTAATTTCACTGTCGGGCGATGGCGGGTTCACAATGCTGATGGGCGACTTCCTCAGCATGGCGCAGCTTGGCCTGCCCGTAAAGGTGATCGTGTTCAACAATGGCGCTCTTGGTTTCATCGAGCTGGAACAGAAATCGAGCGGCTTCATCGATAATGGCACGGAGCTTAAGAACCCGAATTTCGCGGCGATGGCCGAAGCCGTTGGCGTGCGCGGAATCCGACTTGAGGATCCAGCCGACGTCGAGCGCGGCATAGCCGAGGCGCTCGCCCATGACGGGCCGGTGCTGGTCGACGCTGTGGTGAACCGGCTGGAGCTCGCCATGCCGCCCAAGGTGACAGCCGAGATGGCCAAGGGCTTCACTCTCTATATGGTGAAGGCGGTGATGAGCGGCCGCGCCGACGCAGTCATCGATTTGGCGCGGACAAATCTCTGGCGCTGATTCTCCGAGGCGGACGTGGGCAGTCGCCGGCGGGTTTCCCAGCTCGCATGTTGAGGCCTAAAACCCGGTAAATTGGCGACAGTCTCCGAGAAGCTTATCTTCGCGCGCGAAATGCGAGCGCTGGGCGTTGCTCGCCGATGCCGGACGCGCGGTCGCGACTGCGATTGCTTTTGCGCGGAAATCGGTTGGGATGACGCAGGACAATCTTGTCGACCGCCTGCCTTTCGCGCGGCCAGGCGTCTGTCGACGACAAACAAAAAGAGCATGACTGCTTCAAGAGGAAGCCATCATGCTCTTTAGCGATGCTGCGTTTTGGTAGCGCGCTATCAGCCGAACCTGCGTTCGGCTGAGAGATTTAGGTCGCTCGTCCTGTCAGGCAGAGAGTCTAGCCAGCCAGGCGAGAGCGAGCGGCTCAATTCGTCTGGAACGGATAGTAGCGAAGGCTGGTGAAGAACGAGTTCTCCGTGGCCTTGGCTGCGCCGCCGAAGCCCTGGAAAGAGTATTTCTCGGTAAAGGCATATTGCAGGCCAACCCGCAATTGGCCGAAGGAGCCTTGATAGACCTTATCCCAGAAGCCGGCGGTGATATTCCGGATCAACTTGACGTTGCCGACGCAAGCGGAGCTGAGAATATTCGAGCATCCCGCATTGGTGTACAGCGGATTGCCATCGCCGAACGCGTTGACCGTTGTCTTTCCGCCAGCCGTGGTGATGCTGTTGGAGAAGCTGGCCTGCTGTTGTTCTTGACCCGCGTAGGTGTAGAAGTCGAACTCTGGCGTAACATGCCATGTCAGCCCGGCGAGCAAGGTCGTTTCCTGGATGGGCGAAAGCGAGCCATTCGCATTGACGCTGACGTCAGGAAGTTGCCCGGAGGAATAGCGTCCGATGCCGCGCCCGTTCATGCCGGTGAACTGGACGTCGAGTACGTGCGGAAGCACGGGAACAATGATGGTGCCGCCGTAGCTGCCGGCTGCGACGTCCTGATTGCTGCCGTTGACCTGGTTATAAAAATCGCGGAACAGGCCGAAGGCTTCCACATGGATATGGCGATCGGCAATAGTCGGATCCCACGCCACCTTGCCGATGATATCCGGCATGTGATTGAGAGATATCGAGTTCCCGGAATTGAACAAAGACGAGCCCGGGGGCACGAAGGTGTCTACGAGGGTGCTGGGGAGAGCGGCTGTCGGTCCGGCTTGCGCGATGCCATTCGTAAATCCGCCATTCGTCGCGCCGGGTCCGACGAAGGTGTTCGTCTGCGGGCTTTCCGCCGACAAACCGAACCACAAGGTTTGGTCGAAGTCTTTGACGACGCGGATCTGCGGCTGACGCGCCCAGTTAAAGCCAGGCACGTATTGCGCGTCGATTGTCAGAGGGATGTCCTCCGTGCGCGGCGTGATGCCTCTCGTATTTGGCGTCAGCAACGACCAGTTCTGACCGGCGAGGAGATGCGCGCCGAAATCGTCCTGATCGATCGTCGCGTAGATATTGCGGATACGCGGCGTAAAGGAGTTGCTCTCGTTGTTATTGGCGGTCTGCGCTGCGCCGAGGAAGTCGAGCTCCATCCAGCCGGCGAGATGCGTCGTCGGCGTGGCGTCGCCCTGCACGAGAAGCGAGGCGCGGCTTTGACGCGCGCTCATGCGGTACTCGTTGGCGTTGCCGGTGCGCACGTTGTTGAAAGGAATGTTTTGGAACGGGGTCGTTATGTCCGCGCCAATGTTGCGGGTGCGGAAAACGCTTTCCGCGGCAAGGAAGCCCCCGGGCGTAATTGTGACGCCGTTAATAAACAGACTGGGGGAGCCAGCCACGGGACGGCCTTGGATCGCGGCCTCCTGCGCGGTGAGTCCTGTGGGCGCCGCGCCGCCAAGGCTGCCCACTCCGATGCCTGACCCGGCCTGTCCCCATCCTGCCCCAGCCGGGGCGGGGCGCGCCTCGACGTTGCGGATCTGAACCTGCGTCTCTTTTTGCTTGCGCGCCTGGTCGTTGACCTTCTCTTCAAGCTTCTTCAGCTGAGCCTTGAGCAGGCGAATTTCCTCGGAAGTGTCGTCTGCGCGCGCAGTCCCCTGGAACGCTACAAGCGCCCCCAAGGTCAAGGCCGCTAGGGCCTGATTGCGTTCTCGTCGTTTCATAAAAGTTGCCCCTTCAATCGGCGAAAGGCACGAATGTACCTAGTGCTGATTCACAGTATCTCGATGACAGCTAAGTGACGGCCCCTCAATTGTCTAGCTAGACTGTCTCTACTGTAACACCTTGAAAATAAAGGATATTCAAGATTGTGGCCGTAGCGCGGGGCTGCTTGCTATAATGATTCGAAATGAATGTGCCTTATTTGTCACGCTGAAATTCTGACGTTGCCCAATATCTGTCAGCGCTAAAATTACAAACGCAACTAAAAATCTGTCTCGTGTGATGAAAAAATGGGCAGCCTATAAGACGTTCTCCGAATATGCAGCGTATAACGCAAGTCTGCGGATGGAAATGTTTATTGAAATAAATTTTTGAACATATATGCACGTACCAAAATATTGGATCTGCTATTTATAGGTCATGCAAGGTATAACGCAATGAGCTGTTATTTGTTGTTTCATGCGTATATTTTGGTGCGCCGACTGAACGCACTTATATAGTGCAGTTAACAGTAATACGCTGCGGCTGGCAACTTTGCTGCTACGGTCGTGCTTGTTTCGTTTGGCGCTATGCAGGGCAATTCCCAACTCCGCCAAGCAAATTTGGAATTCCAGCGGCAGCTCATAGCGTTTTAGCGCAGACGCGCTATGTTGACTGCAAGCGCGGCGTCTGTGGGGCGCGGGACAGACTTGATGGGCGGATTCTGATGAGCGCACCGATGCTAGACACGAGTCCGGATGTCGCCCCCGCGCCTTCGCCAAAAGCGGGATTTTGGCTGCGCGAATCGCCGTATCTTGTCGTGCTTTTGTTGGCGGTGATTGGCGTTGCTTATACTAGCTTTTCGAAACAGCCGCTGGTCACCTATTGGGAATTTCTGGCTATCCTCATAGGAATCGCCTGCATCATTACTGGCTGGCTGCGCGTTGACGATAGCAAAGCGCGATTGCGTTTGGTGTGGACTCAAGCGCTCCACTGGCTGGCGTTTTTGTTCGCGATGAATCTGGTGCTGCTCCCGAGCGTGCAGAGAATGCTGAATTCGGAGGCAACCGGGCTGACGCTTCTGATGCTGCTCGCCCTCGGCACGTTCATCTCGGGGGTTCACATTTCGTCATGGCAGATTTGCTTTATCGGCTTCGTCATGGCGATCAGCGTGCCGGGAATCGCTTGGCTTGATCAATCCGCTCTCATCGTAGCTTTAGCAGCGCTCTTTATAGTAGCCGTCGTCGCGACGGTGCTGTGGCGCCGACGCAGCGATCGGCGCGAGAAGATTGCTCACCACTTTGAAGTTTGAACGCCAGATGCGGCGAACGAAGGGCCAAAGCGGCTAACGCAGCGCGACGCGTTCAGGGAAAGCCTTCGCCAAAGCGTCGCGATTCGCGGCGATCACGCCGCGCTCGGTAATCAGTCTGGTGACGAGACGGGCGGGCGTCACATCAAAAGCGGGGTTGTGAGCGGCGCTTCCCGCGGGGGCGAGGCGAACGGTTTTGACGTCGCCGTCGTCGCCAAGCCCCGATATATGGGTGATCTCGCGCTCCGATCGAACCTCGATCGGGACCTCCGCCACGCCGTCGGAGATTGAGAAATCGATCGAGGGCGAAGGAGCCGCGACATAAAAGGGCACGCCATTGTCTCGCGCCGCCAGCGCCTTCAGATAGGTGCCGATCTTGTTGCAGACGTCGCCCGAGGCAGTCGTGCGATCGGTGCCGACGATGACGAGATCAACCTCGCCATGTTGCATCACATGGCCGCCGGCATTGTCGACGATGATCGTGTGGGGCACGCCATGCTGCTTGAGCTCCCAGGCGGTCAGCGAGGCTCCTTGGTTGCGCGGGCGAGTCTCGTCCACCCAGACATGCAGCGCGACGCCGGCCTCATGCGCCTTGTAAATCGGCGCCGTGGCGGTGCCCCAATCCACTGTCGCCAGCCAGCCGGCGTTGCAATGGGTGAGAATATTGACGGGCTGCCCGGCCTTAGGACCGGCGACTTTCCGAGCGGCGACGGCGGTGATCAGGCCGAGCCCATGATCGCCGATCGCTTCGCAAAGCGCTATATCCTCGGCGGCAATAGCGGCGGCATGCTTGAAGCCGGCTGCAAAGCGCTCAGTTGGCGGCAAAGCCGCCAACAGCCGGCGCATAGAAGTCAGCGCCCATTGCAGGTTGACGGCGGTCGGCCGCGTCGCCGCCAGAACGGCGCACGCTTTTTCGAGATTGAGATCGGAGGGATCGGCGCGCATCGCTAGCGCGGCTCCATACGCCGCCGTCACGCCAATCAGCGGCGCGCCGCGCACCTGCATATCCTTGATGGCCCGCGCTGCGTCGGCGACATTGGCGATTGTCACAATTTCGAACCGATGCGGCAACCGCGTCTGATCGATGATTTTAACGCTCGCCGCGTCGTCGCCAACCCAAATTGTTCTAAGCGCTTTGCCCTCGACCCGCATCCGTCAGCTCCTCGTCTCGCATGGAGACATAGAGCATTCCGGACTCAATTGCGATTACAGGCGGGCGGAAAGAGCGGCGTTCAGCAATTGCTGCAAATGCCGTGCTCCACGTGATCATCCAAATCGAGGATGTGTCGATCGAGCGGCGTCCCGGTGGGTTCGAGGGGGGCTGCTCCCAGCCGAGGAACCGTTTCACCCGTCGACGTCAGATAATCCTGATTTAAAAGGCGCGGAGCCGATCCGCCAACGGACCTCCCGACATTAGAAGGATCGGCGTTAGCGGAAACACCCGCCATCGCGACAAAAAAGACGGTCGCTAGACTGATTTTGATCATCGCTTTCTCCTGCACCGTTCCGCCTGCATCGCCCCGGCGCCGAATAATTGCAGCCGTTTTGGAAGCTGTCATTGCGCTGAAACAACAAACCCATCATCAACTCAAGTTGAAGCGCAGTATTGCCGATTCAGGGGCCGCAAGAGGCAAAATGTGCCGAAAAAGACTTATTTTCGGGCTTTCTTGTCCGATGCAGACGCCGAACCCTTAACGCGGATTTAAGGGAAACGGTTCAATCCTCGTTGTTAAATGTTTAACCTCCGTGGAGGACGCGTATGGACCATCCTGAAGATAATGCCGGCTCCAATGCAGGCGACGGGCGGCCAGAGAATTCGGGCGGAACATCCGGAACGGGATCAGGCAAGGCGCAGGGTAAGGATCTAAGTCCGCTGGACGCCGCTCCCATCGATCTCGCCCAGCTGTTTGAGCGCGCGGCGGCGGGAGAAGGACGGCGGGGACGCTTCCAGCCCCTGCTGAATTTCGCCTCGAACGCTGCTTTTGTCGCTGGGGTTTTGGGGTTCGCCTTCGCGGCGGGCACTTATTTCTTTGGCGGCGATATTCCGGGCAAGGGGCTGAAAACAGCGGCGGTCGTCTCGCAGGAGGGCGCCGAGCGCGCCGAAATGCTGCGCACGACACAAAAAATGGTCGAGGACATTCGCGAGCTCAAAGCCAATGTCGATGCGTTGCGATCCACCGTCGCGCAAAACTCAAGCGCGAAAGATCAGCATGGACTCGAAAAGAACGTCGAGGCCCTAAAGACGAGGCTGGATGCGGCGAAGGCCGAGACCAGCGGCGCTTTGGCCGAGCTTTCGAACAAAGTCGACCACATGCAGCATGATCCGGCATTGAAACAGGTCGTCGAGCGGCTGGATCGCATCGAAAAACAGACGGCGGCGCCGCTTTCCACAAGTTCGTCCGCCACGATGGTCAAGGCCGCGACGCAAGGCCGGCCGGACATGGCGCAGGCGAAGTCGCCGGCCGATAGCGCGAGCCCGCCAAAACAACATCTGGCGTTGATCACCGACTGGGTGGTGCGCGACGTCTATGACGGCGTCGCCCTAGTGGAAAATGCCCGGGGCTCGTTGGAGGTAGCGCTTGGCGAAACCATTCCTGGGGCCGGCACAGTGAAGGCGATTGAACGGCGCGGCCCCGGCTGGATCGTCATCACAAGCCGCGGCCTTGTCGACTACGACCGCGGAAACATGTTTCCGATGAATTAAGACCCGACGAATCGCCGTTACGGCGCCCGGAAGCCTCAACGGTCTCTGGGCGCCGAACGGCTTTCTTGTTTTGCGGCCTTCTCGTCTTCGGCCGAGCTCTCAATTCAGTTCGTATCTCTCCAGCCGGGGAAGAAAATAGGCCAGAAGGCCAATCGCCGGCAGGAACGCGCAGAGGCGGTAGACAAACCCGATGCTCGTCGCGTCGGCGAGCGCGCCCAGCACGGCCGCGCCAAGGCCGCCCATGCCGAAAGCAAATCCGTAAAACAGGCCCGCCACGGCGCCGACTTTTCCGGGGAGAAGCTCGGTTGCGTAAACAAGGATCGCGGCGAAAGCCGAGGATAGGATCAGACCGATGAGAACGCTGAGCGCGCCGGTGAAGAAGAGGTTGGCGTAAGGCAGCAGGAGCGTGAAGGGCAGCACGCCGAAGATCGAGACGAGGATCACGAGGCGGCGGCCGATCCTGTCCCCGATCGGGCCGCCAAGGAATGTGCCGACCGCGGTCGATCCGAGGAAGAAGAACAGGAAAACCTGTGCGGTCTGGACGGAAAGCCCGAATTTTTCGATGAGGTAGAAGGTATAGAAGTTGCTGAGCGCCGCTATGTAGAAATACTTTGAAAAAATCAGCGCGAGCAAGATCAGGATCGAGGCCACCACTGTTTTTCGAGGGATATTAAGAGGTTTTAGCGCCAACCTCGGGCGCGCCCGCGCCGCCTTCATCCGCGCAATGTGCCATCGTCCGATCAGAAACTGGATCAAAATCCCGGCGAGCGGGCAGAAGGCGAGCCAGGCGACGCTCTTTTGACCATATGGGGCGACAATGAAAGCGGCGACCAAAGGCCCAAGCGCGGTGCCGGCGTTGCCGCCGACCTGAAAAATCGATTGCGCCAGTCCGTGCTGAGTCCCCGCGGCGGCGCGCGCCACGCGGGAGGCCTCTGGGTGAAATACCGAAGATCCCAGCCCGACCAGCGCTGCGGCGGCGAGCACCATGATAAAGCTCGGCGCGACAGATAAAAGGAACAGGCCACAGAGCGTCAGTCCCATGCCGGCCGCCAAAGAATGGGGGACCGGCTTGCGGTCCGTGTAAAGGCCGACAAAGGGCTGCAATAGAGAGGCCGTGAGCTGGTAGGCGAGGGTAATGAAGCCGATTTGTCTGAAATCGAGCGCGAAGGTCGTCTTCAGAATCGGGTAGATCGCCGGAATTAACGACTGGACGAGGTCGTTCAAGCCATGAGTGAGGCTGAGCGCCATGAGAATCGTAAGATGGGTAGACTGATCCCTGCCGGCGTCGCGCGCCAGTTGGGTCGTTTTCGCGTCCATGGAGCCAGCTTTGATTTCAGAGGCTTGGAGCCGCCGGCGCGGCGTGGACCCTCAGCCTCCAGGTCGACAATCCGAGAATTTCGCTTATCAGCCATTCTCACACATTGTCAAAACACGTTTGGATGACGCACAATTTGCGCCATGCCATTGGCGTTCCGTAATCTCAACAGGGTTGCGAAGTCACGAACGGTCCTGATTTGGGGGATCGGGGGCTTCAATCTACCGGCTCCCGCATGAACTGTTGGAGGCCAATCGCAGGCCTTCCCCATCGCCGAATTTGTCGAAGCGCTTTCGCCCGCCAGCGATCATGCCGCGGGATTGGTCCCCAACAGCTCGCGGGTCGCCGCCGCGACATCCGTTTTGCGCATAAGGCTTTCGCCCACCAGGTAGGCGCCGATGCCAACGCGGGAAAGCCGCAGAATGTCGTCATGCGTGAAGATGCCGCTTTCGGCGACGACAATCCGATCGCCCGGCGCTTTCGGGGCCAATTCTTCACATACCTCGAGATTTGTTTCGAAAGTCCGGAGATCGCGGTTGTTGATGCCAACGAGCGTCGTGTCGAGGCTTAGCGCCCGGTCGAGCTCCTGTTCATCGTGGACTTCGACCAATGCATCCATGCTCAGTTCCCGCGCCGTTTCGGTCAGGATGCGGGCATCCGCATCCGTGACGCTCGCCATGATCACCAGAATGCAATCGGCGCCCCAAGCGCGCGCTTCGAAGACCTGGTAGCGCTCAAAAAGAAAATCCTTGCGCAGGGCCGGCAGCCCGGATGCTTCCCGCGCGGCGGCGAGATATTCGGGACGCCCCTGGAACGAAGGGCTGTCGGTCAGCACGGAGAGACAAGTCGCTCCCCCTTCCGCATAGGCCTTCGCAAGATTCGGAGGATCGAAGTCCGCGCGGATCAAGCCTTTAGACGGGCTCGCCTTTTTAATTTCGGCAATAAGAGCGGGACGCCCCGTTGCCACGCGGGCCTTGATGGCTGCAGCAAAGCCTCGCGGCGGCGCTGCTTTGGCCGCTCGCCGCTCGATTTCAGCTGGAGAAATCGCCTCTTTCGCCGCGGCGATCTCCTGGCGCTTGTAGCGTTCGATTTTGGCGAGGATATCGCTCATAGTCTCTCCAGCGACGTAATCAGTCGCCGGACTGTGTCGGGAACATGCTATGTAAATATTTCAAGACCCGAAAAGAGCGTTACAATTGCAAGGCTATCGGAGCGGCTTTTCGAATTTGAGGACGAACTCGTCCACTGGAGTCTTAGACCCGGCGACCAGCGCATCGCGGGGGTCATCTGGATGACGCAGGAAATCGCCTTCGGCGACAAGCTTGAAGCCGGCCGCTTCGACCTCGCGCCGCACCACATTCTCCTCAATGCGAAGCAATGTGCTTGCAACCGCCGTCCCGTCGCCGAGGCGGGCCGAGTGGTCAGCAATCACAAGGTACCCGCCAGGTTTCAACGCATCGAACAGCCGCTGATTCATCTTCGCGCGGTCGACTGGCTGTAAGCTTATGGCGTGATAGAAGAAGAATATAGTTACAAGGTCGAGATCGCGGACATCCTGCGGCAAGGGGTCATCGTAATCCCGCACAAGATGCACGACATGCTCCATCGCGAGGGCCTTTGCGCGCAGATCGAAGCGGTCCTTCACATAGCGCTCGATCACCTGAGTCGAGTCCTGCGCGTATACGACGCCCCCGTCGCCCACGGCGCGCGCAAGCAGCTCGGTGCTGTAGCCGGCGCCTGCGCCTACATCCAGAACTTTCATGCCTGGACGAACGCCTGCAAACGCCAAGAGCTTCGCCGGGTCCCGCGGCTGATCAGTTTGTCGGTCCGCGTCGCTGCGTTCAGGCGCGGCCACGATCGCCGCGTAGTCGGGCGCGACAGTCTGCCCAGCTGCGCCATTATGCGCGCCGAGCATTGCGGCGAGCGCAATGCCGCAGATGGCGATGCGGTACGGAATGGAGATGACTGCCGGGAGCATCGTTTGTCCTATTATGGTCGGGCGGGGGTAACTGAGGCTGCGAATCATAGCTCGTCGTGAACGGCCATTCGCCTCGAATCGTCGATTGGCTACACTACTTCGCGATTTCACCGCAGAGGAAGTTGGTTGCGGGCGTAACGCGCCGTCGATCGAGGCGGATAACCGCATGGGGCAAGAAAGCGAAGCGGCGCGCCTCAGCCAAAATAAATTGAGGAAGCGCGCTCGGATCGACGCATTCCGTCGCCGCAGGCGTTGCTCGGACAGCGATCAAGGCGACGCGAGTGCTTGTAAGTGGCGTTAAGCCTCTGATTTGTTTGGTACCGCCACCCCGGCTCGAACGGGGGACCTCTAGATCCACAATCAGACAAATCCATTTATCATCCCTTCTCATATTTTACCAAAGCACGACAGTATACCAAGCGATTTGAGTGGGTTAGGCCAAAGCAGCATCCCAAAACGTATCAACCAAAAACATCCGTTGACATAGGCCATGTGTTGCCCCATTGTTGCCCATACGGAGCACGGGAGCAATTCATGAAAGAAGTTTTGACCGACCGCCGTCTGAAGGCATTGGTGCCTGCGCCCCCCGGCGAGCGCGTCATGATTTGGGATGCCGTCGTGCCGAGCTTCGGCGTCCGTGTGACCGACAAGGGTTCGGCCACGTTCGTCATCATGCGCCGACTCGGCGGGAAGCTTATTCGCCGCAGCATTGGGCCTGCTTGGCAGGTTCCCCTTCGCGGCCCTAAGGAATTGCCAGTCGGGCTGGCCGTGGCGCGAGAAGAGGCGCGGTCGGCGCTTTTTGACATAACGAGGGGAGTCGACCCCAAGGAAAAAAGGCGCGCCGAGCGGAACGAAAAACAAAAACAGCAGGAAAACAGCTTCGGTGTCGTCGCCGAGGCCTTCATCGCACAGCACGTCAAAAACCTGCGATCGGCAGCTAACGTCTCATCAGCAATCAGGCAGAAGCTCATCCCCGCGTGGGGCGATCGGCCGATTAGCGATATCACTCGATCCGACGTTATCAAAATCGTTAAGAAAGACGCGGAGGCACATCCGACTGCGAGCCGTCACCTTTTGGCCTATTGCAAAAAGCTGTTTGGATGGGCTGTGGCCCAGGACTGTTATGGGCTAACCGCCTCGCCATGCGACCGCGGCGTCACCGCTTCAGATTTGATCGGTAAGAGCGAGCCTCGGGCTCGCGTTCTTGGCGACGCCGAGCTCCGGGCGATTTGGAGCGCATCCTCACGGCTCGGCTATCCATTCAGCGACTTCATGCACTTCTTACTTCTAACTGGTCAGCGCTTGCGCGAAGTCGCGAATGCGGAATGGCGTGAGGTCGATCTCGATCGGGGCCTTTGGACGATTCCCGCAGGTCGGATGAAAGGCAAGGTTGCGCACGAAGTTCCATTGGCCCCCGAGGCCCTAGCTCTACTCAGTTCGTTGCCGCGGGGCACCGGACCTTGCGTTTTCTCCACAACCGGCGGCCATCGTCCTGTTTCTGGATTTTCGAAAGCCAAGGCTCGGCTGGATAAACTTTTGGATAGCGAAGTGGAAAACTGGACCTTCCATGACCTCCGACGCACTATGCGTACCCACTTAGGCGGACTGCCGGTGCCGACGAACGCCGCCGAGCTCGTCATCGCGCACGCTCAGCCGGGGCTGCATAAAGTCTATGATCGCCACACCTATCGCGAGGAAAAGCGGCGTGCGCTGGAGCTTTGGGCGAAGCGTCTTTCGTCGATCGTTGAGACCAAAGAATGCCTTGCCGTTGCGCCTTATCTGGCAAGGGTATGACCGCCATGTCCTTTTTCTTTTCTTTGCACCCTAGCCAGATCGATCAACGCCCTCTGATTGCTTTCCTTGAAAAGCACAAGGTTGACCCTGCGCGCCGTGATCAGATGCTTAACGACGTTAACATCGCAATCGGCAGGTATGGGCACGCCCAAGAGAATGAGCGTTTAAAGTATCGCCTTCAGACTGTCCGAACGGCTGCTGAAAAATTGTGTAAGGTTATGCCGAAGCTCGGCTCTAAGGAATATATCCGATTCTTGGAGGCGATAGTGCCTCCCGTAACAGTCGCTGAGACGGCAGCAGTTAACAAACATCTGCAGGCGTTACATGACTTGGAAGCAACCCTTGCGCTCATTTGCAATGGCGCGGCCGCCGCACTGGATAAACTAGAACAGCCGGGATCTCCGACGAAGGCTACAACGATTTTTGCCGCTCATCTTGCCGAGGCATGGACTCGGGGCACCGGCGAAAAGCCCCATATTTCCGGCAGCACGACTTTTGAAAAGCCGAACACCACCTTCTCGCAATTTGTAACGATAGCTGCCGGGATGCTTCCAGACGCCGCCGAATTCAAGCGTGGGTTTGCCGAGCTCTTGAGGCGCGCGGTGAAGGTGTCAAAACAATCCCAAAAACCTGAAGTTTCGACACTTATGTGAAGCGCTAACATCCATCACTTTCACCATAAGCACCGCTGAGACACGGAGCGATAACGTGAGAGGATGTCCAATATGCGCAAGGTTTTGCGATACAATGATTTGGTAGAGCGGGGCGTGTGCGGGAGTCGAATGACCCTGCATCGAATGCGGAAAGAGCGTGGATTTCCGCTGGCTGTCGAGATCGGCGGCGGAATTGGGTGGTTTGAAGACGAGCTCAACGAGTGGCTCGAATCCCGTCCTCGACGCATGCCGTCAAACGCTGAAGGACAGCCTAAGCAGTCCCTCGTGTCCTGCGGGGAGGCCGTCTAAAACATGGTTTTAGAAACAGCGAACCCCGCGCGCGATGGCGTCGCGGCGGGGCTCGGAAATGTCTCTTGCTGCCAGGCGATTGACTACCGAGTTATAGCACTTCCACTCGCAGAAGTCCAAACTGTTTTCTTCGCTTCGTGCCGTTACACCGCCGAGCTAGGCGGTGACGCATGAGTGTCGCTGGCAACGAAACTTCGCCGCCTGTTGATGCGAACAGCATCGATGATGTCGATACTCTGCTTGATCGCATTTTCGAGCGGATGAACCACGTCGACCATCAGGTGACGCTGATAAAGACGTTTTGCAACATCAATGACATTGCCGGCGTTGCGCGCCAGCTGAAGTTCTTGTCCGCGCACGTGACCTCGGCGACGCTCGTAAGTCAGCGTATCGGCGAACTCCGAAATGGAGGCGCCGAATGACCGTACGCCTTCCTACCTGCTCAGAGGCTACCGCCGCCAAAATGCTCGCGAAGGGCAGCAAGACGAGTCACTCGATTCTTGCCGCAGTCCGCGATCATCAGTGCGGATACATACCCGTTCTGCAGGATTGGTTGAGCGGCCAACCCTTTATGCCGGCGTCTCTCGTAAAGCCGACGGTTGTCAAAATATTTGATGCCGATGACGACCACGCAGGGCCGGCCGGATTCGACGCAGACTCTTTGGCCAAGCTCTTCGACATAGCCGCATTGGTCACGATCATCGCTTGTAAATGCCCGCAGGCGTACTGCGATGCCGTGAGGGTTGCGAAAGAACTGCGCCTGCATTCGGTCGTCATTTCTACTAGGCAGTCGCGTGTCAATGAATGGGTCAAAGTCGTCCGTGGCCGACACGGCGACGGTATTCGCATCGCGTTGTGGACGCAGATCGACAAAGGGTGGGTGCAATGATGGAGTCCGCCCACGATCCATATCCCATGAACATTGCGCCGGTTGGATATGAAGACTGGACGCAAGAAAGGAAAAACGCTTGGTGGGCGAGACCCACAGGCAAGAGCGAAATCACTGCCCAATCGGCCCCGCGATTCCAACTTGTTCCGTTCGAAAAGATCGCGCTCGATACAACGCCTGCCTATCTCGTCAAAGGTTTGGTTCCTCGCGTCGGCCTCACAGTCGTATGGGGACCACCGAAGTGCGGCAAATCGTTTTTCGTTTTTGACCTCGTTATGCATGTCGCGCTCGGTTGGGAGTACAGGGGCAAACGCGTCAGGCAGGGGCATGTCGTATATTGCGCCTTGGAGGGAGCAGAAGGTTTTAGAGGCCGAGTCGAGGCTTTCCGGTTTACTCGGTTAGCGGAGACCTCAGTAGAAGTACCGTTCCATCTCATGGCCTCGCCGATGACTCTGGTCGCTGACCATGCGGCCCTGGTCGCGTCGATCCGCGATACGCTGGGGACCGTCAGCCCCGGCGTCGTCGTCATCGATACGCTAAACAGATCACTAGCCGGCTCGGAAAGCGATGACCGAGATATGGCGGCCTATGTGAAAGCAGCCGATGCCATCAGAGACGCGTTCAAGTGTGCGGTCATTATCGTTCATCATTGCGGCCACGACGCCAGCCGTCCGCGGGGCCACAGCAGTCTCATGGGCGCTGTCGACGCTCAGCTGTCCGTCAAACGCGACGCAGCCGACAATATCATCGCCACCATCGATCTTATGAAAGACGGCGCACAGGGCGAAGAGGTGGCAAGCCAACTCGAAGTCGTCGAAGTTGGAGTCGACGATGATGGAGATCCGATCACGTCATGCGTCATCGTGCCAGTCGAAGGCTTAGCGTTTTCCCGGAGCACAGGACGGTCTAGGCTAACCAAGGGCGCTAAGATCGCACTTGCCGCCTTGCAGGAGGCGATCAGTGACGTTGGGGTGGTTCCTCTCGCTGCGAGCCATATCCCGCCAGCCGTGAGGACAGTCACGGTAGCCCAGTGGCGAGACTACGCCTTCCGGCGCGGCATTTGTTCATCGGACGAGCCCAGAGCGAAACGCATGGCCTTCCAACGTGCATCAGAGGCGCTTGTCGCCGCAACGGCCGTTGCAATCTGGGAACCATACGCGTGGCCAGTATGAAGAGGAACAGGTGGGAGGAACAGGAACAGGTTCTTATAGAACCCTGTTCCTTTTGTTCCGCCCCGGTACACCCGGAACACAGAGGCACATTGTTCCCTTTGTTCCTTTTGTTCCGAGCGGGAAGGCCGGAATGCCTCGCGGTGACCGACTTTCATCTCAAGTTGAGACGAAAGGTAAAAAGGCAAACCCACCTTAATTTTTTCGCGGCCGGCCCAGCTGTAGCGACTGCACGTTAATTCAGCGTTTCGGGGCTCAAACGCCGGCCGCGCCCATGAATATAGTCTCGTGCCCAAAATAATAAACACAATGATAATCAATTAGATAGATTGTTAGTATTGAAAAATATAGCGTATGGGGCAACAATGGGGCATCTTTTTGCTGATTTGGATGCTCAAACTAATGGATGGCCCACTCCTCGCCTCACCACCGCCCGCCAGTCGGAGCGCAGTCTCCAACGGGTCGCAGCTGTTTGTCGACAATGTCGATGGCCGCTCAAAAGAGGCTCGCCGATTTCGTGACGTCCTTGCGGAGATTATCTCCGATCTTGGCGGCGCCGATGGCTTGTCAGAAGGCCAGCGCCAGCTTGCGCGTCGATGCGCCCTGATGAGCGTGGAATGCGAGAAGATGGAAGCAAAGTCGGTTGCTGGCGAGGCAATTGACTTGGATGTCTTTGGCCAGCTCTCCGACCGCATCGGGCGCGCGTTTCAACGCCTCGGTCTCAAGCGCACCAAGCGTGACGTAACGCCGGATCTGGCCAGCTACATCGCGGCGAATTACCCGAAGCGTGGCTAGAGCAGTAATGAATTCCCCGTCCGCCATTTCCCCCTCGGTTCAGGACAGCGAAGAGGGCAACGACGCCTCGGATCGGTCGGCGCAAAATGAGGCATCGCGGCTCGCGGTGCAGCAGGCGGGGCACATTGACACCCGTAATCCGAGGAAGCTGTCGCGGCGTCGGGCAAGGCGACAGCCTTGTCCGGCCCGGACATTCAAGGGCGTAGCTCTCCGGGGGTTCGTGCTCACTCGATGAACATCATTGAAGCCATTGACGACGAGCGCTTGCTCGGGTCCGCCATTCGTGACCCCGAGTCGTGGCGGCCCTGGCGCGCGCTGCTGGCGGCTCTCTTCGGTTTGCCGCTAGATAGTGACGGCGCGGGCCTTTTTCGGCAGTGTACGGGCCGCGCTGAGCTTCCGTCAGCCGCATTCGGCTTTCTGTGGCTAGCCATTGGCCGGCGCGGCGGAAAGACGTTCGCCATGGCCGTCATGGCGGTCTACATCGCCGTGTTCAAGGACTGGGCGGATAGCCTATCGCCAGGCGAGCGTGCGGTCGTGCTATCAGTCGCCGCCGATAGAGAGCAAGCGAAGATCCTGAGGCGCTATATCTCCGGCATCCTATCGTCTCCGATCCTGTCGCAACACGTCGAATCGGAGACGGCGGATTCGATCGAGCTCCGTGGCAATGTCATCGTTGAAGTGGTGACCTGTTCGTATCGCACCACCCGTGGGCGTTCGGTTTGCTGCGCCTTGCTCGATGAGGTCGCGTTCTGGCGCTCCGAAGGGTCGGCCAGCCCAGATTTTGAAGTCTTCACCGCCATTCGCGCATCGATGGCAACGTTTGGCGACGAAGCCATGATGGTCATTGCTTCTTCGCCATACAGCCGTCGCGGGTTGCTCTGGGACGCCCACCGCAAATATTACGGCAAAAATGACCCGCGGAACCTGTTTTGGCAGGCTGCGACACGTGTGATGAACCCGTCCGTCCCGCAAAGCTTCATTGACGCGGAGTTTGAGCGCGATGCCGCCTCGGCGGCGGCGGAATATGGGGCGGCGTTCCGCACCGACCTGGAAGCATTCGTATCTCGCGACGTCATCGACTCTTGCATCGAGCCAGATTGCCACGAAATCGGGCCTCAGCATTCCATCGGTTACGTTGGGTTTGTCGACGCCGCAGGTGGCTCTGGATCGGACAGCATGGCGATGGCCGTAGCTCACGCCGAGGGCGAGGTTGCCGTCCTCGATTGCCTGCGCGGAGTGAAACCGCCGTTCTCGCCCGAAAGCGTCGTCGCTGATTTCGCCGAAACGCTGAAGCGCTATGGCATTCGCCGGGTTACGGCTGACCGATGGGGCTCGGAATTCGTGACTGAGGCCTTCATGCGCCACGGCATTGTTTGCGAGCAATCTGCGAAACCGAAATCGGATCTATATCGCGAGCTGCCTTTGCTGAATTCCAGCAAGGCTCGATTGCTTGATCATCCGGTTTTGATTGCCGAGCTATGCAATTTGGAACGTCGTACCGCACGCGGCGGCCGTGACAGCATCGACCATCCGCCGTCTCAACATGACGACTATGCCAATAGCTGCAGCGGCGCGCTCACTCAAGCCGTTAGCGGGCAGCGGTCTTTCCGTCGTGCATCAATCGATGCGGCGTTCAGCGCCGACGTCAAACCCCTCCGACTGGAGCTGCCAACTTGGTGATGACAACGTCCTCTTACACCAGCCGCATCGGCTTCGTCGTCGGCGTCAGTTTTGGCGCCCGGACATCAATCGCCGTTATCGAACGGGTGGCGCGGATTGAGAACGATGAGCGCATGCCGCCAATCCATAACGTCCCGGCGGTCGCACAGTTCGCCGCGGATGATTCAATCGGCAAGCAGATCGACGACCTCGTCAGGATTATGGAGGCGCTGCCGAATGCTCCGTGCTCGCCAATGTTGCTAGCGGACTTAACGACTGTCGGTCGCCCCGTTGGCGTTGATATGAAGAAGGCGGGGTTACGGCCGCTGACTTGCCTCGTTCACGATGGTGCGACCGAAAACAAATCTGCCGATTTCAAATTCAGCATTCCGGCGTTGAATTTGGCGTCGGCGCTGTCCTCAATTCTTGACGCCGGACGACTGAGGATCGCCCAAGACTTGCCCGCCGCATCGGCGCTGGCCGCAGAACTCGCCAATGCCCGCGATGGCGCCGTCGACGGTCTCGCGCGGGCGGTCGCGTTGCCGATCTGGTGGCTGGAGCGCAAGGCGCCCTTACCCCAAATCGACAATCCAATTTACCGCAGCAACCATCGGCCCGGCTTCATCGCCGGCCGCACATAGGAACAGTTGAATGACTGACGACATCACACAGAAGCATGCCCGGGAGCTCACAGAGGAGCAATGGCAGCGGGTTTTGACCGGCATTGACGCCTATAGCGCCAGACGCGCTGAGCGCATGAAGGCGGAATCCGAAGCAAACATCGAACACCTTTTTGGCAAACCCAACACCAACGATGGAGAACAGAAATGAACATGTTGAATCCCGAAGGCCTCATCAACCAGCTTGACCCCGTCGCCGCATCTACGCGTGCGGAGCTCACCGAGGCACAGGCCCGTTTTGAGCGGGAATATATCAATGCGTGGACCGTCGAAGTCAGCGGCAATCCCCGTGCCCAGCAGAAGTATTTTTCGACGAAGGAACAGATCAAGTCCTTGAACCCGCAACTTGCAATCAAGGCGCTGAACGCAGCTGCTGACATCTTTGCACGCTATGCGACAGCCACGCCCACGGAGCGGCAGCAGGCTGCTTATCGCGGCATTCTCGACATAGACGCCGCGAATCGTGCCCACCAAGAAAAGCTTGAGGCGGAGCAATCCGTGTGGGCCAACATCGCTGCGCAGCAGGCACAATCCTTCAACGCGGCGACCTTTATCGCCGAGGTAACTGGCCGCGGAATCACGCTGACACTTGCTGAAGACGGCTCCGTCGCCGCTGTTCGGGCGTCGCTGCTAACGCCGGCTGATCTGGGGAAGGTTCGGCAGCATAAGGCGGCCATCGTTGCAGAACTTGAGGCTCGAGCCGCCGCTGTTGCTCCAACCGTCATTGCTTGAGGCTTCTGATGAGCACGGGAGACCGGCGATTCATGGGATGGGGAGGCGTCTCGTCCATGGCGCTTTGATGCAGGGCGGTCCGAATTACCGAGAGCTGCGTGAGATCATCCATTTGCTTCGGGAAATCGGCCGCGAGATCAAGAAGGCTTACAAAGAGTTCGTCAATGACCGACAGAACAATTGACGCGCCGACGCCTACGCCGAAGTCGGCACCATCGTGAGCAAATGCCTCGCACGTAGCGCTCGCTCATTGCTGCATTAGAGCACTACTATGGCGAGACCGCCGCCGAAGCCCAGTGTCAGACCAAGCAATGCAGCCTCGACCGATGTATCGGTTGCGCCCAGATTGATGCCCAGGAGAAGGCCAGCTCCAGCGGACAAGACGATAGTGCCTAAAAGCCGTATGTAACGCATGCTCACAGTCTTTACTGAAAATAGTCGCCGGCGATCTTGGCGATCGCGAACGACACGATAAGTTGAGTGGGAGCGCCGCATAATAGGCAGGTGTTGCTACATATCGACTACGAAAACTGAGCGAATTGGTTACAAACGAATGTTATAAGTTAAAGCCTGAGCTTGGGCGTTATGCTCAACTGATCTGAGGGTCGCGGTTACAGGACTTGTGCTGACGAAGGTCCGGATGGCTTATGCTCTGCACCCGACGCGGGCGTCTCATCATGGCGGCTACGCCATGTGTGGACCGCCGGGCATGAACGTAGCTTGCGGTTAATCATGGACAGCGATCTCGTCCGCAACATGAGCCCGGCGGCACAGTGATGCGAGCGGAGTTGGTGGCCGGAACGACACTCAAGATCTAAGGATCGTCGGGCAACCCAGAAATTTTACAGGGGACTAAGGTCTCGGACGATAAGTTTCTGGGAAAATAATGATGCTGTGACTTCGTCGGTGCAGCCTTTAGTCTAGGGGGAGAGGCCATGGGAAGCAGCGGGTCCGGAAGAATTAGCGATTATCCAGGTTCGTCATCACAGGACCAACCTGGCGGTGGGGCCGGTAGCAACGGCGGTCCTCCCGAGGATCGCTGTGCCCGCGCATTTAGCGTGCGCTTAGAGGACGTCGAGCAGTCTGACCACTATCTGGCACGCGGGTCGGCCCCGTCGGTGGGTACGCGATTGGAAGTAGTTCAACGCAAACGGCTTGTTGCTCAGGCCGCGAACGGGGAAAGCGTCGGTAATCTCCCGACGTCGCACAATTACCTTGCCTCATGCCTGAGCGCCGGGTGGAAGTACGTCGGGGCAGTCCAAGGTGTCTCTAATGGTCCGCCGGTAATTTTCATATCGGCTGATTTCGCCGCGACGTCTCCTCCATGAGCACACAGCAATCGGCCCCACTTTTGGTTGGCGAAATCTTCGTCGATTTTACGGTGTCCGAACATGGAGCTGAGAACAAGCTAAGACTTGGTGGCATTACGCATGCCGCGCGCGGCTTTTGGGCGCTCAATGCGCCATTCAGTGCCGCGGTCATTTTGCCAGGTTATTTAGAAGTCTTAGCGCGCAACTATTTCGTCGCCCTCGGTTGCGTCGATTTCTATGTGGTGGGGCGCGTCCACGGCGCGCCGAACGTTACAGTGATTCTTGATGCGACCGAAGTCGCGGACCAAGGATATGACACGCTGCTGCGTGAAGAGAAGACGATTGAGTTATTTTCCGTCGATTTCGACCGCGCGTCATGTAAAGATATCTTAATCTTCCCAGGGAGTTATGATCTCGCGAAAGTTTGCGCAACGCTACCCTCGGATGCGCTACTGCATATAGACGTTGCTTACGACCTTGATGATCCCAAGATCCTTGCGGAGCTTCCCCAGCGTATTCAGACCATCCTAATCTCAACGTCATCACCGTTGTTCAAATCGGTCGCTGGCGAGGGCTTTAGCGGTGTAATTGCGGCGTTCGCTTCGTGCCCTGCTGCGACGCTCATCCTTAAAGAGAATCGCGGTGGCGCGAGAATGGTTGTCGCCGGCAGCACGGCAATAGAAGCATTGCCCGCTCAGCTCGGAACGACGATTAATTCGGTGGGCGTCGGCGACGTGTTCGCGGCCGCGTATGTCGTGCATGTCGACCGCGGGTACGTTGGAGCAGCTTGGCGAGCGACTTACGCTGCGGCCGCATACTCGCAGACAACCTATCCCGATCTTTTCAAGACATATGTTCAGCGCGACCTAAAGTTGAGTCTTGATGACATGAGACAGCTTTGGGGCGTATTTTTACCATGGGAGAAGCGGCGCCAATATCAGATTTACCTCGCCGCACCGGATTTCAGCACCGCCGATCGGCGCGCATTAGACAAAGCAATCGCTTCTCTAAGCTATCATAATTTCCCCGTCCGGCGCCCCGTTCTCGAAAATGGCGAGTTGCCGCCCGAATCGGCCCCATTCGCCCTCCAGCAGACTTATCAGGCGGACTATGAGATGCTGAAGCGATGCTCGTTGGTGTTTGCCGTTCCGACGGGGCGAGATCCAGGGACGCTTGTGGAAATCGGCATTTCGATCGAGGCCGACATCCCAGTCGTAGTCTACGACCCGGCACGCGAAAACGCGAATACAATGGTGATCGCTGGTGCGGCGCACTATTCGGCTGATCTAGATGCCTCGCTTAATGCCGTGTTCGAAATTCTATCGCGAGCCTCGGTTCAATGACGCCCGCGCTACTGCTTTGCTCAGGTGGTCTCGATTCCACAACGCTAGGGTACTGGCTGCGTGAACGTGAGATTGAGATCCTTCCAATCTTTTTCGACTATGGCCAACACTGCGTCGAGAAGGAATGGCAGACGCTTAGACGGGTGCTCCCGAGGAAGGACGTGCTCCCAGCGGAACGGATCGACGTCTCCGCCATCTTTCGTGGGTCGAGATCTCGGCTTATCGTCGAAGCTGATCTGTGGCGCGAGCCAGTCGCTGATGATGATCTATACATACCATACCGCACACTCCTTTTCTTTTCGATGGGAGCGGCATGTGCGCAAACTCGGGGACTAACCGACGTCTACAGTGGTTTCATCAATAGCAATCACGCTAAGGAATTGGACTGTTCGGCGCGATTTCTGAATGGACTTGATGCGCTAGCGGAGAGCGTCGGCCCAGTCCGCTTTCACATGCCCTTTCGCTTTTGGTCGAAGACACAGGTGGTGGCGGAGGCGGTGAGGTTGGGCGTTGCGATTGGTGCTACCTATTCATGTCAATTACTCAGCGACGTTCCTTGCGGAGCATGCCCAAATTGCGTCGAAAGATTAAATGCAATCGAAGCCAACAGAGTAGTCGCTTGACCTCCTCGCCCGGCATCCTAGAGCAACTTGCATTCGCACGCCAAATTGCTGATCACGCTGATCGGCTCGGCGTTCACCGTTGGCCAGTTGCCTCGCGGGCCGTTTCGGATCACCTCGGTGCGGTGCTTGCTGACTCTGTTCTACAAGCTGGCATGAGCTACCGGACAGTGGTGCGAGTGCGCGTCGAACGAATTAAATCACGATTTCCTGACACAGCAACGCTATCTGGCGTTACCGCGCTCATCGACCGTGAAGAGGTCGGCGATTTTCTGCTTTGGAACCACCCCACCAAGTTACTACGGTTCGTGATTCTAGCACAATTCCTGGCTGAACAAGGCATTGAAACAACCACTGATCTCAAACGCGGGCTTGGCGTTAGCGGCATACGAGAGGGTTTGCTTGAATTGCATGGCATCGGTCCGAAGACTTACGACTATCTGTGTTGTCTAGTTGGTGTCGACTGCATCGCAGTCGATCGACACGTCAAGACGTTTGCGAGCGAGGCGGGGGTGTCAGTCAGCGACTACGAACACCTCAAATCGATTGTTTCTTGGGCGGCGGATCTGCTCGGCGTGGCACGCCGGGACTTCGACGCCTGGATCTGGCGGACTATTTCGGCTCGTAGAGCGAGCAATGGTCGTAAGCGCCAAGCTGGACCCATATGGCGGAGCGTCTGACGAGCAGGTATTTATGCGGGAGCTGCAATAAATGCTGGTTTGAACTTCTATGTCTGCGCATAGGTCTAGGGATAGAAGCTTCCATATGATCGAGGTGCTTCCTGATCGTCTTGAGGGAGCACCGTCGCAGCTGCGGCGGCGATGGTCGGACGAGATCAAAGAACAGGCCGTAGCTGCATCTCTGGTGCCTGGAGCGAATGTCTCGGCGATCGCCCGAGGCATCGGCATCAGTCCCGCGCAGCTTTTTGATTGGCGGCGCATGGCCTTACGTAAGGGATCGGCCAGCCTGCCAGCGCCACCGGCGGATGCATCTCTTGAAGTCACGCAGCCCACGCCTTGCGTTATCGAAATTGTTGTCGGCGGCGTTGTCATCCGCGCGGATGCGACGGCCGACGAAACACATTTGCGGCGCGTGATCCGCGCGGTTCGTTCGGCATGATCCCATCGGGCGTCAAAGTGTTTCTGGCAAGTCACCCGATCGATTTTCGCAAGGGCGTAGACGGTTTGCTGTCCCTGGTCCGTGACAGCGGCAGCGATCCATTCGATGGCGCGCTTTACGTCTTCCGTGCAAAAAGGGCCGACAGAATCAAAATTGTATTTTGGGATGGATCCGGCGTTTGTCTTTATGCGAAACGTCTTGAGAAAGCGCAGTTTTGCTGGCCGAAGATCGGGCATAGCCGGATTCAACTCAACCAGGCTCAGTTAATGGCGCTGGTCGATGGGATGGACTGGAAACGCGTTCACGCGGTGGCAGTGAAACGGCCGGAGTTTGCTGGATAAAACGCCTGCGACAGAGTGAATCGGGCGTTTCAATAGGGCGGCAATCGCGGGCAAAATGTGCTCTTATGAGCCCCATGGTAGTGCCTGGCTCCAAGCTCCCCGACGACGTTGATGCGCTCAAGGCCATGGTGTTGGCCATGACTGAAAAAGCGGCTCGCGCGGAAGCTCTTGAAGCCGAAGTTGCCGATCTCAAAGCCTTGAATGCGAGCGCCGACGAACGCATCGCGCGACTGACCTCCATCCTCAAGGCATTGGAACGGGCAAGGTTCGGGCGCCGCTCCGAGAAGCTTGGCTCGAAAGCTCTTGATGACGAACAGAGTGCCTTCGTCTTCGACGAGATTGAAACGGGGATCGGAGCCATCCAGGCCGAACTCGACAAGCGGCCCAGTCCCGATAAGGCCAAACGAGCCGCACGTCCCCGCAAAGGTTTTGCCGCCCATCTCGAGCGGCTCGAAATCGTCATCGAACCGGACACTCTTCCCGAGAATGAAGGCAAACAGAAGATCCTGATCGGCGAAGATGTCTCCGAGCGGCTCGATGTCACGCCGGCCAAGTTCCGCGTCATCGTCACGCGCCGGCCTAAATACGCATTCAAGAATGAGGATGGTGTCATCCAGGCTCCAGCGCCGGCCCATATCATCGAGGGCGGCGTTCCGACGGAAGCTCTCCTGGCGCTTATTGCCGTTTCCAAATATGCCGATGGCCTGCCGCTTTACCGGCAAGAGGCCATCTACACGCGCGACAAGGTGGAACTCAATCGCGCCCTGATGGCCCAATGGATGGGCCGGCTCGGGTTTGAACTTGAGATCCTCTCTGAACACGTCCTCACCCGGATCAAACAGGCGGAAAGAATCTTCGCCGACGAAACGACCTTGCCGACCTTGGCGCCCGGTTCCGGCAGCACAAAGACAGCCTATCTCTGGGCCTATGCGAGAGACGATCGCCCCTTTGGCGGCAGCGGCCCGCCGATGGTTGCCTATCGCTTCGAAGATAGCCGGTCTGGCGATTGTGTCGCCCGTCATCTCGGTGGTTATAGGGGCATTCTGCAGGTCGACGGATATACGGCCTACAATCGCCTCGCGAGGCCAGACCGCGGCAATGACGCCGTCACGCTCGCGGGATGTTGGAGCCATGTCCGGAGACGATTTTACGAACTGCACGTCAATGGCAGCTCCGAGCTTGCCACGGCTACGATTGAACGCATGACCCATCTATGGGAGGTCGAGGAAAACGTCCGGGGCAAAGAGCCAGAAGTGCGCGCTGCGGCCCGGCAAGAAACTGCGGTGGCGATCGTCGCTGATCTGTTCAGGCTTTGGCAAGATGCGCTCCCACGTATCTCCGGCAAGTCTAAGCTCGCCGAGGCGATACGTTACGCCATCTCACGCCGGGCGACGCTCGAACGCTTCCTGAATGATGGCCGCATCGAGATCGACTCCAACATCGTAGAGCGTGCAATCCGGCCGCAAACAATCACACGAAAAAACTCACTCTTCGCCGGCAGCGATGGTGGAGGCCGTACTTGGGCATCCATAGCCACATTGCTGCAAACTGCAAAAATGAACGACATCGATCCTCAGGCCTGGCTCACCCAGACACTCGAGCGCGTCGCAAACGGCTGGCCCAATGCCGAAATCGATGCCCTCATGCCCTGGAAATACGCCGCCTGAACGGCCTCGGCTAAGCGCTTACCAATGGTCAGTTATCTCTCATCTAAAGTTTCACCAGTTCTCGCGCGTTCCCCGTGCCGATCACGAAGAACAGGTGTCCGAAGCTATTCGCCCCGGCCGCCTGCAAAAAGGAGCTATTTCGTGACAGCGCGAGTCACGAAATCATTATCCCGGCGGTTCCGCTTCCGGCCCGAAGCGCGGACAACGCCGCGTCAATTATCCCGCGCTCGGTCGCTACAGAGCCGAGGCGGCGAACAAGCGCGATGACGTCGTCGTCATCCAGCATCGTTTCGCAGGCGGCGAGTGGCTTCGTCGTCGGGGTGTATATTACCTTGTGTTCCCCTGACGGGAGCGTCACTTCGACCTTCTCCCAATAAGTGATTCCAGGCGGCGCGGGTATATATTTCTCCGCCGCCTTCTGTCTCGCTTTGGCCCGCAGCGCTTTTGCGACTGCTGCTGATTGTTTTGAAACAAGCAACTT
Organism: Methylocella sp.; assembly: GCA_037200525.1. NCBI lineage: Bacteria > Pseudomonadati > Pseudomonadota > Alphaproteobacteria > Hyphomicrobiales > Beijerinckiaceae > Methylocella > Methylocella sp. Next base: position 1,813,310 of record JBBCGG010000001.1, read on the forward strand.
GCGTCGGCGTCTCTGGCGCTCCGCCGGAGTCATCGCGCGCTTTCCAATCGGAGGTCGTGCCATTATTCGCCCTTCCTCAGCCTCACGCCAGTTCCTCCGCCATTGTCGGAGAGGAATCCACGCCGTCAGGGTCAAGGTATTTTATTTGTGAGCTTCTTCTTGACCACCGTCGTGTGCAACTTCCCATCCGGGCCTGTGAATAGTTTCTTTTTGTACACGACGCGCGACCATTTATCCGGCTCGGGTTTTTTCGGTAGGACGGGGATAAAAGCGAATGCCTCGACCCAGGTTCCGGCGGGCCCCCGACAGACAGCGGCGTTCGGCGGGATTCCAACATCATCGCCGTAGATAGCGCGGGCTATCTCCCTAAGTTCTTTGTCGGTTCTTTCGTCCCCAACATTGAACTCGTCTGGCCTTGTTGTTTTAGCGTAATCAGTCATCACTTCCCCGTCGGTTTCGGCTTGGGCTCTTTAGCCATCTTCTCGAGCGCGTAGTGGACCAGCCGCCGGATGGCTTCCGCTCGCCCAGGTAAGTCCGGCTGCGACCGACGCCATTCGTCCAACGTTGTCAGAAACTCCTGCGAAGCTCGCATCTGGAATTGCTTGTCGTTTATAAGCGGCATCGATTCCCTTGCATCATGTATTGACATGAGATGTCTGGTCCATGTATGTACATGGTGTACAGCAATACCATCAAGGGAGCAACCACAATGCCGAACAGCACAGTTCCGGCAGCCGATACCGGCTTGCCAAATCTCAATCACCAATCGAAAGACCAAAAGCCATCGATGTCCGAATCCGCGGCCCCCGGGCGTCAATGGCCGGATTACATCGACGCCGAGCTTGCCATCGACCGCACCCAATCGTTGATGCTCATCGGGGGGCTCGCTGCACGAAGCCTCGAAACCACTTTCGGCGGCGAGCGGGAGGCGATGGAAGAGCTCTTTACGATGGCGCTCGACCAGATCACGACCGTTAAGACGTGGTTCCACGCCTTCGTGCCCGAAGCCAAACGGGAGGGGCTCTGACCATGACGCATGAAGAAGCAATGGCCAAGGCCAGGGAATTTAGACGAGACCGTCCGACCAACGCCCATCTCCACGAGACCGAGGACGAGCGTAGGCTCTGGGAAGCGGACTATGCCACTCGCCTTCAGTTCGAGGCGGATTTCAACGAGTGGTTGCTACAGCGCACGACCGCCGAGGGGGCTGACGAGGCCGAAGATGACAAACTCTTCGAGCGCGAGGACGAATTGATACAGCTCATCCTAACCGCGCCGGTGCCTTATGAATGGATGATATTTCGTAAGTTTGAGGTCGCCACCTATTGCATCACCAAGCACGGTGAAGCCTCGTGGGCCGAATTGTTTGCATTGCAGGCGCTCGACGCTATCAAGGCTGACATCCTACGTATGGGCCAAACGCGCGAAAGAGAGCTCAGACGGAAGTTCGTGAAGAGGGCTGCGGCATGACCCAGCCGCTTCACCGCACGTTATGGGCGCGTATTCGGATTTGGGTCGCTATGAGCTTATTGGGTCTGGCGGCTCGGATAACCGATGACCTCGAAAGATCGCGTGCTGGAGATAACCAATTTAGGCGGAAAGCTTGACCTTAGAATCGCCAACAAACTCCAAATACTGGAACAGCTTGACTATTCAACTACTGCCAATCAATAGCTATAATCTATCAATACAGCGCGATTTTAATGAACTCTCGATAGGTAAGGGCATTATCGACCGCCGGAACTCTTCACGGAGGTCGAAAGCTGTGGTCTGCTTCCGGCGTCGCGCACCGAGACTATTCCAAGTGCGCGTCCAATCAACCGGGAAACCTCCCGAAATCAAGGGAACTGGACCATGGCCACTACAAAACATCCATCTATAGACCACCACCATCAGGCCGCAGCACACCACGAAACGGCCGCACATCACCACCGGCAGGCGGCGCATCACCACGAGCACGGCCGGGACACCGAGGCCAAAGAGCACGCTGTGTCGGCTCACGAACACAGCACCGCTGCTCACAAGCACACAACCACCGCTCACGAGCATTCAAAGAAATAAATGCCGTAAGAAGCGGGGACTGTTTCTGCGGCTTCCGGATCTGAGCGCCTACGCAGGAATGCGCCTTTCTCGCTGAGCATGTTGAGACCGAGCCCTTTGAGTGGGAACCCCCGCCGGCCAGCGAAGACGCGGCGGGGGCAGCCGGGACAACAAAGCTACCGGATCACGATCGTTGGGCCTCGGTCCAATTGGATTCGTCGAATATGGATCGAGGGGGTGGCGAAACGGCCGGTTCCCGCGCGGGCTGAAGCCTCCCGCGTTTTTGGCCGGGGGACCTGGAGCCCTCGGCCAAAAGGATGCTCGTCGTAACGCGCCACTTCGCGATGGGTTCGGCCCGTGCGGGTCAAGGGTTAGCCCGCGCAGAAAAAAGCCCAGCGCTAAGCCGAGCTATTAGTTGGGGAAACGAGGAAAAAGCCGAAAAGCCGCAACGGCGATTCCCTGCCGAGGCGCATACAGACAGACGCAAGAACCGAGCCATCTTGAAGATGGCAGCGCATTATATCGAAAGGGCGTGCAGCTGGCGGTAATGTTCAGCGAAACAAAATGCGATGCGAGAGGGACGACGCCGGTCACGTTGAGAACCGAGCGCTGAGAAACGCGGCCGAGGTGGCGAGCCTCAAGTCCCCGCGTTTTGGCCCAGATAAGCGCGGATAAACCCGGCCAAGATCGATCACTGAAACAATCAGGTATTATATTTAAAATCGGGAAGGCTCTTTAGCGAGTCTTTGGTAGCGCCGGGCAGGACCATCTTCTTGCCTTGCACTTGCAATGAGCTGAACGGCACGACCACGTACTTAGTGCCGATTCCTAGAAAGCCGCCAACCGATAGCACCGCGAAGGGGACCTTCTCGCTGGGGGTGACGATTAAATCGTCGATCGTTCCTACGTTTTGGTCGGCCTCGTTCACGACGGTGCTGCCAACAACCTTAGAAGTCCTATATCCGGTCGCCAGGGATGCAGGGTCAACTCGCATCAGAGTCACCGTTTGTGGCGCGCCCTGGGAAATGGCCGCAGTGCTAAATGCGGTTGCGGTGAAGGCCGCACTCGCCAGAAGTGTGATCGCGCGTCTCATGTCGTTTCCTTTCATTTGAAGCTCGCGGTCCGCGGAAGTTCGAGAGCCAGCGGTCGCAGTTTCCCAATGAACAGCGGCAGGGCCTTTCGGTTCAATTGAGGGGGGCAAAATAATGAGCGACAAAGAGAAACCATGAAAAATTGGGTATACCGGCCAGTGCGATCGCGCATCTGTAGCTGCCCCGTTCTAGCGGCAGGAGCCGGCGGATGGCGGAGTTGGACGTCGCGCAGTCGATTACTCACGATCGGCCTATTGGTCGTGGCCTTTCGGATCACCCGATGAGCTACCGTGGCCGAGTCTGTTTGGCGAAGGCAGCCCGTCTTGACCCGCGGCGTTTCCGGCGCCTCCGGGCTCTTTGGAGCCAGTAGACGGGTTGGAATCGCCCTTCTGCCCACTTTGACCCATGGTTTGCCCAGTCCGATTTGTGTCATAGCCTTGCGCCAGTGCGATCGGTGAGAACGTAAGCATGGCTGCAGATAGCGTCGCGATCAAATTCATGTTTTCCTCCCAGGTCGCTTGCCCTAACCGCCAACCGCCGGGAACTGTTCGATGATTTGATCTGCGATACGCTCAATTATGAGCACGCCCGAATGGATCGCTTTTTTTTTTGGCCCGCTCCTCGGAGACAAGGCGCTGACCGTGCCGGCAACGACCGATCCAGCAGCAAAAAAGGCCCAGCGCTAAGGCGGGCTTCTTTGCGGTAGCAGGAGCCATTCCGACGGATGAGACGAGTTTCAATCAAGGGCGTTCAGTACCACCGTCCGCGGCCATACCATCCACCGCCACCAACGAGCAAAACGATTAACACGATGATAAGAAGCGTGGTCGTATCCATTTGCTCCTCCATTTGAAGACGCGAGTTGAAGACGCAATCTCGCAAACGTTATCTAGTCGCAGTACCAACACTAGGCCTTCAGGTTCCTGTGAACAAAACGTCTTTGGCCGCCACAAACTTCCGCCTCCAGCAGTACCGTTCCGCAGTCAGTGCTAATACTGTAGTTCGTCACTTTGCCGAAAAGATCACTTCTCGCCGACACTGAAGATTCAGCCTGGTCGAGTGCGTCTTTAAGGGTCAGGAAAGATCTGGCGACTTCGCGCATCCTTAAGCCGCGCCCATAAAGCTGGACCTTAAACATAATAACCTCCAATGCTGAGGAACTAACGACCATGTCATCGTTTAGTTCAACTTCAAGTTGAAGGAACGAAACTCTGGAAGACAAGTTATCCGGTTAATCAACCAAAACTTGGGAGGTTAGCTTGAATAGGAAAATCGTGACATTTGCGGCTGCAGCAACCCTGTTTATGGGTGGTGTGGCCCTTGCTGATTCTATGGGGAAAACAAGTGGCGGATCCCCGGACCCCGCGATGCAAAAAGGCGCGGACACCGATCCAGGCATGACGGGCACGCCGCCAGCCGTAGAAACGCCCGGCGTCGAGGGAAAAAGCGGTTCCCAGAGCGGGGCTAAGCCGTCAGACAAAATGGCTCCAAAGTAGCGATTGTTACTTTCCGCCTCTCGCACCTCGATGGCGTCGTTCGGCCTAGGAGCGCGGGCATGCGTGGGCGGCCCGACAAACTGGAAGCCTTCTTTGTGCCATGGTGCACTGGAGTGTTTGGTGGATCGGCTAAAGGCTCCGCCAAGGGCGTAATAAGAACCAGGCTCGAAAGCCTGGTCCCAAGTCAGAAGAAGTCGGAATCGTGCCCGTCAGGTAGCCCGATCGGAAATTCCTATCTGCCAACTATGACCGCGCGAAGGTCCCCACCAGCGCAGGCATAGCCTCAGTTACAGCCGTCGCCCCCACGGCGGCTCTAGCCCGCAGTAAGCCCTTTACTGCGGCGAAGATGACGTTACCACAATTGTCAATCGTCACGAGTGTCGCGGCTGCACTTGCTCTACCGTCAAAATTTCCGGGATGTTTTACACCTGCCCCTCGACGGCTGTGTCGGCGGGGCCTCGGTAGAAGACCGTTCACGGATTCGTGATTGACAACGAAATATTGGCGCTGTTGCCCCAAACGTTGCCCCGAAAGCCCATCGATCCTAATGACGGGTCGAAATGGCGCGTTAAGCCTTTGATTTGTTTGGTACCGCCACCCCGGCTCGAACGGGGGACCTCTAGATCCACAATCTAGCGCTCTAACCAACTGAGCTATGGCGGCGCATCAACAAGCGCCGGACCCTAAAAGGAACGAAATCCGATTGCAAGGCCTAGCGCGACGCGTCTTTAGGCCTGATCGGTCCTATTTCAAACCATTCTTTTGGCCCAAAGGCAATCATTGCCGCGTGTGATTGAAAAGTTAAGGATAGATTATCAATTTTAACTGAAATCGCTTCTGTCGATGGACCCGCCGCGATAGCGCCGTTAGGATTTGCTTAAGGTTATCAGAAGGAAGCCGTTGGGGCGGCATGACCGACATTTGCATTGAGTCCGGCTTGACCGGACAAGACGTCGCGGATGCGTTGCGCAGCCTGTCGCCAAGGCTCGCCGCCAACACGCCGGTCCTTGCGTTGGAAGGCGGCCGTGCGGCGGAAGCGGAGCGGGCTGTTTTCGCGAGCGGCGCGGTCATGCGTCTCTTTGGCGCCGTTACGCTCGCGGATCTCTCCGAGCAAATCGCGAAGGCCGATGCGCCGGGTCTGAGCCGGCTCAGGGAACTCGCCGCGACTCTGCCGCTCGAGGGACCGGCGCGCCTCGAAAGGCTGCGGTTCCGCTTTGGGTCATCGGCGCGAAGCGTAACTTTTCTTTGCCGGCGGGTGGCGGATGCGCACGGCCGGCCGCTTTTCCTGGCGGCCGCGCTCGACATTCCAAGCGCTCTCGTCGACTCGGAGCCACCCCCGCGCGGTTCTGCTGAGAAAAGCGGCGCCCGTTTGCAGCGCGGACCCCGCGGGGTTGAGGATGTCCGCGTCATGCTTGCGCCGTTCAAAGACGCGGGCGCGCTGCGATTTCTTTGGCGGACGGACGCCGAGCATCGAATCATCAATGTCGGCGCATTGCTGGCGGAGATCGTCGGCGAGGCGGCGGCCGATCTTACGGGTCGGGACCTAGCCGAAGCGGCGGAGCGTCTCGAGGCTGGGCAGGGCGCGCGGCTCGCTCAATCGCTACAGCAAAAGAAGAGCTGGAGCGGAGTTGAAATCGACTGGCCGATCTCCGGCGCCACCGCCGCCGTTCCGATCATCCTTGCCGCTTCGCCGAGTTTTGACGGCGAGCGGCGCTTTTTGGGTTACCGTGGCTTTGGGTTGATCCATCTGGAGCGTCTGCGCTCCGCCGCGCAGCGGATCCCCGCCGAGCGCGTCGCCGCCACCCTATCGGGCGCGACGAGCCTTGAGGCCCGACCGCCGCGATTCGCGTCGAATGCCAATGTCATACCTTTGCGGCCGCTTGCGCCAACTCCGAAGGCCGGGGAGTTTCCGCACGGCGATGATGCGGCTTTAACCGCCGGCGCATTGACCCCGGACGAGCAGAAGGCCTTCCGCGCCATCGCGACGACTCTTGGGGCGGATACAGGTCTTCTGGCAGATGCAGGTCTTGGGGCGGATGCAGGCGTCGGCAACGTCCCGCCATTCGTCAATCAAGCCAGCGTCGCCGATCTCGCCCGAAAGCTTGAGGCGGAATGGCCGTGGACGGCGATGGATGGGGCGCCAGCCGCGCGGCCGGGAGAGATCCTGGCGGATGCCGAGGCGATCTTGGATGCGCTCCCGATTGGCGTACTCGTTTGCCGCGATGAGGCGCCCATCTTCGCCAACCGCTTTCTGCTTGATCTTCTCGGCTGCGTCGATCTTCTCAGCGCCCGCGCCGTCGGGGCCTTGGAGCCCATCATCCATCGCCTGCCGCGTCTTTCGCGCGAAGGCGGGAGCGTCGACGCGCGGGATAGCGTCGGACAAACCGTCTCCTTGCGCATGCGTGCGGAAAGCCTCGACGGGCTTTCCCAGAAGCTTACCCTCGTCTCTCTACAGCCTCGCGCGGAAAGCAACCGAGCGGGTCTCGAAGCGGAGCTGCGCCATTATCAAAATGAGGCGCGCGAACTCAACGCGATCTTGGACACGGCGACGGACGGCGTCGCGGTTCTGGATTCGCAAGGCCGCATCGTGACCCTGAACCGCTCCGGAGAGGCGCTATTTGGCTATGATAAAGCCGAAGTCGCCGGAGAGCCTTTCACCATGCTGATCGCGCCTGAGAGCCGCGAGCGGATGGAAGCTTATCTCGAGGGGCTTAAATCGCATGGGGTCGCCAGTCTGCTGAATGATGGGCGCGAGATCACCGGCCTTGCCCGGCAAGGCGGCGCAATTCCCATCTTCATGACCCTCGGCCGGGTCAGCTCCGGCGTTCATTTCGGATTGGGCTCTGAAACAGACCAGGATCTGCGTTACTGCGCGCTTTTGCGCGACATGACGCATTGGAAAAAGGTCGAGCGCGAACTCGACGACGCGCGGCGACAGGCCGAACGCGCGAATGCTTTGAAATCGGATTTTCTGGCCAAGATCAGCCATGAAATCCGCACGCCGCTGAATGCGATTCTGGGCTTTGCCGAGGTCATCATGGACGAGCGTTTCGGGCCTATCGGCAATGAACGCTATAAGGATTATCTCAAGGACATTCATAGCTCCGGCGCGCTCGTCATGAGTCTCGTCAACGATCTTCTCGACCTCTCTAAAATCGAGGCCGGCAAGATGGAGCTGGAGTTCAAATCGGTCGACGCCAATCGCATCGTGACCGAGTGCGTCTCGATCATGCAGCCTCAGGCGAGCCGCGCGCGTGTCATCATGCGGCTCTCCCTCGCGAACCGGCTGCCGCATATTTCCGCCGACGAACGCTCATTGCGTCAGATCGTCCTGAACCTCCTCTCCAATGCGGTGAAGTTCAATCAGCCGGGCGGTCAGGTGATTGTAGCGACGGCGCTGACCGATGGCGGCCACGCTGTGCTGCGCATTCGCGATACGGGCGTCGGCATGTCAGCGGCCGATATTGAAGTCGCGCTCGAACCGTTTCGGCAGGTTGCGACCTCGCGCGCGGTAGGGGGCACCGGGTTGGGTTTGCCGCTGACGAAGGCTTTGGTCGAGGCCAACCGCGCTTTCTTCTCGATCAAGAGCAAGAAATACGAAGGCACCTTGGTCGAGGTGGCTTTTCCACCGGCTCCGATTTTGACGGAATAACCGCCGAACGCTGGTTTCGGTTTTCTCGGCGAGGTAAAGGAACGGTTGGCGGCAGGGACCGTTACTGTCCCTGCGGCGCATCAGAGGAAGGGATCAGCATGACTGAGAAAGCGAAGTCGAAGGCGAGCGACAAGGCAAAGCAGGAACAGGGCAAAAAAAGCCAAGATGCCGAGCTTGAGCAGGAGCTTGAGGATTCCTTTCCCGCGAGCGATCCGCCATCGGTGACGCAGCCAAGAGCGACGGCGGGCGCGCCGGACCACAAGGGCCGAAAGGCCAAATAGTCTCGCTTCGACCAGACCGGACGCGGGAGAGGGGTCCCCCCCGCGCCGAGACAGATTTGGATGCTGTCAGGTCTCTCCGATTCTTCTAGCTCACTTCAGGAAAACATAAATATCCGCCTCGAGGCTGGCGTCGTCGCTCTCTTTCGTATCCGTGAGATATTCCTCGATGAACAGGTTTTGCGCTTCGAGACCTTTTTCATCGAGATAGGCGGTGATGAGATCGTAGGTCGAATCGATATCGTCATAGGCTCCGCGATGCAGAAATTTGATCGCCTTGCCTGCCGGCGATGCGCCGAGTTTGACGCCATCGGGCAGGTCGCCCTTGCCCTCGGGTTTGTCGCCGATGGGGACCATCGCTTCGAAGTGAAAGCTGGTTTCGTCGGTTGATAGAAACACCACGAAGGGATGTCCTGCCTGCTTCAGCCCGGCGGTCTTGATCGCGGCTTGTACCTTCTCGATGGAGCCGACGATGGACTTGAATCCGTCCGCCCATTCCGCATCGCCGGTCAATAGGGCGACCGGGCGGGCCGGCACGTCCACGGTTTCCACGGTGGCGTCGCTTGGCACGCCAGGCGCCGCTTTCTGCTGGTCGGACTCTGGAATCGAAGATCCAGGGGCGGAATTATCATTGGGAGAGGCCGGAGCGGCCTCCTCGACTGGCGTTGCGGCCGAGGGCGCTTGCGCAAAAGCTGGCATAGCGATGCTCGCCGCCACCAAAAGCAGGCCAAAAGCTAGCGCCCAGTTAGTCAATCTTTTGATTTTGCCGATTCTCATATGCCGCTCCAAATCATCACGTCAGCGTGTACGACCCTTTTTTAGCCTCGCTTGCACGGCTAGATCGGCAAATCCAAGCGGGCTAGCCGGATAAAGAACGCTAAGCTTCGTCAAAGCAATGGTCGTGGCGAATTATTTTTCCTATATGAAAGTAGATCCAGGGAAACATGACGCGCTCAATGAACCCTCTCGCCAACAGACCAGTATCCAAGATGAACGGCCTCGGCAACGAGATCGTGGTTTTAGATCTGCGCGGCGCTGGCCTCAAAGTCAGCGGGCCGGAGGCGCGGGCGATCGCACGCGGCCAGGGTCTGGCTTTTGATCAACTCATGGTGCTAGAGGAGCCGCGCACGGCCGGCGCCGAGGCTTTCATGACCATCTTCAATGCTGACGGCTCACAAGCGGGGGCCTGCGGCAATGGAACGCGCTGCGTCGCTTGGACTCTTATGCGCGGAACCTCGCGCGAAAGGCTCATTCTGGAGACCGCGTCCGCACAGCTCGAATGCCGCCGCACGGGTGAGTGGAGCTTTTCCGTCGATATGGAGACCCCACGCCTCGGTTGGGACGAGATTCCCTTGGCCGCAGCCGTTGCGGATACTCGCGCGATCGATCTGGCGTTCGGTCCGCCTGATGCGCCCATTCTGCAGCAGCCGTCTGTGGTCAGCATGGGCAATCCCCATGCAATATTCTGGGTCGACGATATCGAGGCCTATGATCTCGCAGCTATCGGTCCGGCGCTCGAACATGATCCGATTTTCCCCGACCGCGCCAATATTTCGCTCGCGCATATCGTTTCGCGCGATCACATCGAGCTGAAAGTCTGGGAGCGCGGCGCTGGCCTCACCCGCGCCTGCGGTTCGGCCGCTTGCGCTGCGCTTGTCGCGGCGGCGCGGAAAAATCTCACCGGCCGTCATGCAACCGTGACATTGCCCGGCGGCGATCTCGCGATCGAATGGCGCGCGAGCGACGACATGGTCATCATGACCGGCCCCGTTGAACTTGAATTCGAAACTCGTCTCGACCCGGTTTTGTTCGCGGACATCGCCGCGTAACCGTCCACCCGATGCTCGGGCGCTTTCTGGCGCGGTTTCCCTGGCGCCGCCGTATGTTTGCCTGGCCGCATGATCTGATCTGAAAAGTTGGACCCTTGGGACGAGATCCTGCTTGCCTCAAGCGCAACGTTGGACCGATAAGGCAAGCTGCTTTCGGAGGATCGCTTGCCCAGCCTGATTCGTTTCCTGTTGGTTGTCGCCATTTTAGCCGGCATCGGTTTCGCGGGAATGGTCGCACTGGTGACGTTCGTGAAGCCCGAGCCGCGCGAAATCAGCCAAACGATTCCGCCGGCGCGGCTGAACAAATAGGTGAGTTCATGGCGGCCAAGCACGGCTCCGCGCGTCTGATCGAGAGTTTCCTCGAGATGATCGCCGCCGAGCGGGGCGCGGCGAAAAACACCCTGGAAGCCAACCGCCGCGATCTTTCCGACTATGCCGCCCGTTTAGCCGATGTCGACAAGACGCCGCTGGAGGCGACCAGCGACGACATCCGGGCTTATCTTTCGCATTTGGAAAAGCGCGGCTTGAGAGCGGCCTCGAGCGCCCGCAAACTCTCATCGATGCGCCAGTTCCATCGCTTTCTCGTCGCGGAAGGAAGGCGCGCCGACGATCCCGCCGCCATTCTCGAAGGGCCGCGCCGGGGGCGCCCGCTGCCAAAAATCCTCTCGATCGGCGAAGTCGATCATTTATTGGCGGTCTCGAAGGAGGGTCTCGACGATTCCGCCCGTCCGGGCGGCGAGCGGCTGCGCGCGCTGCGCACCGCCGGTCTGCTCGAACTCCTTTACGCGACGGGACTGCGCGTCTCCGAACTCGTGGCGCTCCCCAAAAGCGTGGCGCGCGGCAAAGAGCCGCTCATCCAGGTTCGCGGCAAGGGAGGCCGCGACCGGCTGGCCCCGATATCGACCGCCGCGCGTCAGGCAATCCTCGCCTATCGCGTCTTTCTCGAACGAAAGCAGCCTGGCGCCGCCGCCGCCCCCTGGTTGTTTCCGGCCGACAGCGAAAGCGGTCATCTGACCCGGCAGGCTTTCGCCCGTGACCTGAAGATTTGCGCGGTGGCGGCCGGCATCGCCTCAGTGCGAATTAGTCCGCATGTGCTGCGCCATGCCTTCGCCAGCCATCTTTTGCAGAATGGCGCCGATCTGCGCGTCGTACAGGAATTGCTGGGCCACGCCGATATTTCAACGACGCAAATCTATACCCACGTGCTCGATGAGAGGATGAAAGCCATGGTGCGCGACCTGCATCCGCTCGGCGACGATGAGGCCTCATCATCGAGGTGATCCGCCGCTACGGAGCCGTCTGGCCGCCGCGGAGCCAGCTGCGCAAAAAGGCTCCGGACCAGCGCGCAATGGCCGCATCGTGCCGGAACCAGCCGCCAAAATGGCGGTGGAACGGACGCGCGCCAGGAAACGGCAGGCGCTCGCTCTTCCGGGCGGACCAGCGGCACATCATGGTGAAAGTAACTTCTGGATGGAATTGGAAGCCGAAGGCGTTCGCGCCGTAACGGATGGCCTGCGCCTCGAAATCCTTGCCCTTTGCGAGAAGGGTGGCCCCGTTCGGCAGGTCGAAGCCCTCGCGATGCCATTGATAGACCCGGGAAGGGAACCGGCAATCGCAGATCTTATGGCCGTGTTCGGTCGGATCGATAGGGTAATAGCCAACCTCGACGCGGCCCTGCGGATGCGGGCGCACGCGGTGGCCAAGATGACGCGCTAGCATTTGCGCGCCGAGGCAAATGCCAAGAAACGGCTTCTCTTCCTTCAGCGGAACCCCGATCCAGTCGATTTCGCGCCGAATCCAATCGTCCTGGTCGTTGGCGCTCATCGAGCCGCCGAAGATGATGGAGCCGACATGGCCATCAAGGGTTTTCGGCAGCGAATCACCTAAGGACGGCCGGCGGATGTCAAGCTCATAGCCGTTAGCGCGCAAAAGCCGACCAAGCCGCCCCGGCGTCGAGTTATGTTGGTGCAGGACGACGAGAACCCTGCCTGATGATTCAACGCTCGTTGGCATCGCTAACTTGTTTGACGTACATCCAACCCAGGCGAAACAGCAGCATTAAACAGAATCATGGCGTTTTTGCTGCATCCGCGAAATCAACATCAGGATCACGTCTTTTGGCATAAAGGCCAAGACCGCCATACCAATTTTATTGAACAAACCCGGTATAATCTCGCGTTTTCCCGCCATTAGTCCTGCGTAGCCTGCCTCGGCGACTTCCATTGAGGACGTCGCCGGCATGCGATCGAGATTCATGCCCGCGCCAAATTTAGCTCGAGCCTGAAACCCGGTGGGGGTAACGCCCGGGCATAAAGCAGTGACGGTGACGCCATCCGAGCGCAATTCCCGCGAGAGCCCAAGCGAAAACGAGAGAACAAAAGCTTTCGAAGCGTAATAGACGGTCATGCCCGGACCGCCCGGAAAATAGGCCGCGACCGAAGCGACGTTCAGGATTTTCCCGCGAGCCGCGCGAATCTGTGGGAGAAAACGCAAGGTAATTTCAACGAGGGCGCGGACATTCAGGTCCACGATCCCCAATTGCTCCGTAGATTCAAGGTCAGCCACATCGCCCGCAAGGCCAAATCCGGCGTTGTTGACAAGAATTTCGGGCGTAGCTTGCGCCGCCTCGAGCCCGGCTGCGATCGCCGCCGCGGCGCCTTGTTGCTCCAGATCGCAGACAAGCACCAAGGGGCGCGGGCGCCCCGACGCCGCAATTTCATTGGCGAGCGCCTCAAGCTTGTCGCCGCTGCGCGCCGCCAAAGCGAGGTCGTGACCATGCCGGGCGAAAACGCGGGCGAGATCCGCGCCGATTCCGCCGGACGCGCCGGTGATCAACGCAACGCGGCGATAGCTCTGGCGGATGTCGTCGCTCATGCTTTCCCCCTGGCGGCCGGAGTGGACCAAGGGCCCTCCGTCACCGGCTCTGGCTCGGTGGTTGCGCCGATTACGCGCTGACGCAGCAAAATCCGGTCGCGATTCGAAACGCCGAGCAATTCGGCGACGCGCCAGACCGTATTATCCTCCAATTCGTCGATGACCCCATCGGCGAAGGCGATGTCCCACATCATCTCGATGACTTTGAGCCGGCCATCTTCATCGAGAGTGCGTTTTAAAACGCTGGTAAATTGGTAAAAATCAACGGCGTCGCGATCGCTTTGCTCGGCTTTCGCGATCAATTGCGCGGTTGCGGCATCATCTAGCCCAAAGCGCTCCTCTATGATCGCCTTTAGCCTGCGCCGCTCCAGATCATCCGCTTGGCCGTCGGCGCTCGCGACGTGAATCAGCAGAGCCACGGCGGCGAGGCGGTAATCGTTCTCTTCTCGGCGGCATTGGCTCCGCTAAGTTCGGCGATGAAGCTCTTCAACGCATCAAACATCAAAGCCTCCGGGGCGGCGCCGCGCCCAGGATGGGGCGATTGCGAGCCTAATTCTAGCGCAGAAAAACACAGGCCCAATAGCCTTCCGGCCGATCGTAGACGTAACGCAGATGGCTGATCCAGGCCCGGCATTTGGCTCTCGACGGAAAGCAGACATGCTCATCCCGCCAATCGACGAGCACGCGGCCATCTGGACCCCTATATGGGCGCCCGCCCGAAAAATGCCCGTAATAGACGGAGCGCCAGGGCAAAGTTTCGGCGGTCACGCCTTGCGGCTCCCATATCGGCAACCCGATCGAGCAAGCAACGCCTTCAAACGGATCTTCGCCGCCTACCGGAGCGCGGTCAGGGTAGTCGGCGGCATGACCCGGCGCGGAAAGGCCGAGAGCCGCGATGACGGACAAAACCCCGGCCATTGCGCGCACCGCGTCGCGCGCTCCCGCTGTCTTCCTGTTGCGGCTCATTCCTTGCGTTCCTTTAATTCCGGTTGCGCGACTTGTGCGAAGCAAGCCATATTTCGCAATGCGAAGGCGTCTCAACCTTTGCCCAGAAAACGGCTTGGCCGCAAGGGTCAAAGCTTTGCTGTTTTAGGAGCAGCCAGAATTGACTTTCGCGCGATAAGGGGATTTCCCCTCGGCGCAGAAAGCCACTACAGAAATTAAAGAAACGTTGGACACAAGCAACCGGGTCATCGTTGCGCGGCGCTCCCCGGCGCGCTCGCGGTGACGATCGCCCTCTGGGACTATGATGAAATTCACGCTTTCCTGGCTCAAGGACCATATCGAGACCGATGCAACGCTGGACGAGATCGTCGCGACGCTGACGAAGATCGGCCTTGAGGTCGAGCATGTCGATGATCCTGCGGTGACGCTTCAAGATTTTGTCATCGCTCAGGTGATCGAGGCGAACCCGCATCCCAACGCCGACAGGCTGCGGGTCTGCCGCGTCGACATCGGCGGCGAGGGTCTTGTGCAGGTTGTCTGCGGCGCGCCCAATGCGCGGGCCGGCCTTAAAACTGTGTTTGCGCCGCCCGGCGCGTTTATTCCCGCGAAAAAGATCACGCTGGGAAAGGGCGTCATTCGCGGCGTCGAATCGAACGGCATGCTCTGTTCGGGCGCCGAACTCGGCTTGTCCGAGGACCACGATGGCATCTTTGATCTCGCCAGCGACGCGCCTGTCGGTGCCCGTTTCGCGGCATGGGCCGGCCTCGCCGATCCTGTCATCGAGATCAATCTGTTGCCGAATCGCCCGGA
The DNA here is from genome assembly GCA_037200525.1 of Methylocella sp. Taxonomy (NCBI): domain Bacteria; kingdom Pseudomonadati; phylum Pseudomonadota; class Alphaproteobacteria; order Hyphomicrobiales; family Beijerinckiaceae; genus Methylocella; species Methylocella sp. The sequence goes on from JBBCGG010000001.1 coordinate 1,828,325, forward strand.
CGCCATGGGCGTCGAGGGCATCGCCCGCGATCTTGCCGCCGCTGGGCTCGGCAAATTCATAAATCGCGCCGTCGCCCCGATCGAGGGTTTCTTTCCATGTCCAGTGGCAGCCCGTCTCGATTTTTCCGCCCATGACGTGCATCTTGCGCCGGCTTTCGCGCTGCGTCTGGTGCGCGACGTTCGTAACGGGCCGAGCCCGGAATGGCTGCAAAAACGGCTGAAGGCGATCGGCTTGCGGCCCATTAATGCGCTCGTCGACATCACCAATTTTCTCGCCTTCGACCGAGCGCGGCCGCTGCACGCGTTCGACGCAAACAAAGTGCGCGGCGATCTAACCATCCGCCGCGCGAAAACCGGCGAGACTTTGGCCGCGCTCGACGGACGAGCTTATGCGCTGGATGGCGAGATGGTCGTCATCGCCGATGATCACGGCGTCGAATCGCTGGCCGGAATCATGGGCGGGGAGGCTTCGGGCTGCGACGAGGCGACGACGGATGTGTTGCTCGAATCAGCTCTATGGGACCCTGTCAACATCGCGCGGACCGGCCGCAAGCTTGGCCTTAACTCGGACGCCCGCTACCGCTTCGAGCGAGGAGTCGATCCGACCTTTTGCCTGCCGGGCCTTGACCTCGCCACATCCCTCGTTCTTGAGCTTTGCGGCGGGGAGCCCTCGCAAAAGCTGCTGGCCGGAAAAATTCCCCATCCCGACAAACGCACCGTCTTTTTCTTCAGCGATGTCTCCCGGCTCACGGGCCTGGAGCTGGAATCCTCCGAGATGACCGGGATTCTGGAACATCTTGGCTTTGATCTCGCCTATTCGCCCGGCAATAGCGACCGCATCGTGGTCAAGGCGCCCTCATGGCGCCCAGATATCGAAGGCGCAGCCGATCTTGTCGAAGAAATCGTGCGCATCGCCGGGCTCGATCGAGTGGTCTCGCGCCCATTTCTCCGCGAGTCCGCGGATGTTCCACTACCGGTGCTGACGCCACTGCAAAAGCGCGTCAAAACCGCCAAGCGCGCTTTGGCCGCCGTCGGCCTTGTTGAAGCGGTAACGTGGTCCTTTGTGTCGCACGCCCGCGCAGTTGCATTCGGGGGAGGGGCGCCGGCTCTCGCCCTCGCCAATCCAATCGCGTCCGATCTCTCCGACATGCGGCCGAGCCTGCTGCCGGGGTTGATTGCGGCGGCGCAACGCAATGCCGATCGCGGCCACGGCGATGTCGCGCTGTTCGAGGTCGGCCAGATTTTCCTGGGCGATGGGGAGGCCGATCAGAGGATCGCCGCAGCCGCCATCCGTCAGGGCTCCGCTAAGGCGGCGGGAGCCGGGCGGCATTGGTTGGCCGCGCCGGCGAAGGCCGATGTTTTCGACGCAAAAGCAGATGTCCTCGCCCTGCTTTCAGCGCTGGGCGTTCCCTCCGGCGGCGTGCAGATCATACCGGGCGGTCCGAACTGGCTGCATCCTGGCCGTTCGGCGACTTTGCAGTTCGGGCCGAAAAATAAAATCGGCTCGTTTGGCGAAATTCATCCCCGCGCGCTGGAGATGCTTGGCGCCGAAGGGCCGATGATTGGCTTCGAACTTGTTCTAAATGACATACCAGTGACAAAATCCAAGCCGACAAAAGCTAAATCCAAGCTCGAACTTTCGGAATTCATGCCTTTGCAACGCGATTTCGCCTTTGTCGTCGATCGCTCCGTCCTCGCTGGCGACATTGTGAAGGCCGCGCTTGCCGGAGAGCGTCTGCTTGCGACGGACGCCGATGTTTTCGATGTCTATGAAGGGTCGGGGATCCCCGAGGGCAAGAAATCGGTGGCTATCTCTGTGACTTTGCAGCCGCGCGACAAAACCTTGACCGAGGCCGAGATCGACGCCGCCGCCGCCAAAATCATTGCCGAAGTGACGAAGAAAACCGGCGCGATCTTAAGAGGATAAGGATTTGCGATCTCTCTCCACGATAACCCTTGCGGCGATCCTTGGTTTCGCGTTGCCGGCAGCCACTATGGCCGCGCCGAGCACAATCAATGATTGCGAAAAAATCCAGGCCGCCGATGCCTATAATCAATGCCTGGCCATTTTTGGCCCGGTTGCTCATACGCACGGCGCCGCCACCGCGAAAGATTTTGGAGGCGATGGCGACGGCGATGGATCCGGAGCCGATGTGGTCGAGACGGCCAGTCCCGAGGCTTCAGTTGCGCAAAAAGAGCGGCATTCCTCGCATGGCCGCCATTCCGTGAGCCGCGGGTCGCGGCATTACCATTACCACTATCATTCCCATAAGCGCAGCAGCAGCGCGCAGGAGAGGCATGCCCACGGCAAAACGCTCGCCTTCAGCGTGATTTCGGGCCACACAAAAGTACGCTGAGCGAAACTCTCGCGGCGCCCGTCATCGGAATACGAAAAAGGCGCTCCTTAGCGCCTTTTTGCTTGTCTGATGCTCGAAGCATCGGACCGAAGTCCGCTCTCACAGCATGGTTACTTCGACTTGAAGGATCGCGCCTCAGGCCGAGGCGGGCAGCGCGCTCTTAGCCTTTTCGACGATCGCCTTGAAGGCTTCCGGCTCTTTGATGGCGAGTTCCGACAATACTTTGCGATCGATTTCGATCCCGGCCCTGGCCAGGCCATCAATGAAGCGCGAATAGGTGATGCCCAGTTCGCGCACGGCCGCATTCAGGCGCTGGATCCACAAGGAGCGGAACACCCGCTTCCTGACTCGGCGGTCCTTCGTCGCCCATTGCATCGAGCGATCGACAGCCGCCTTGGCGGCGCGGATCGTGTTCTTGCGGCGGCCATAAAAGCCTTTCGCCGCTGTGAGTGTCTTCTTATGCTTGGCGTGCGACGTGACGCCGCGTTTAACGCGTGCCATGGCAAATCTCCGGATTAGCTAAATTGAACTGAACAAAGACAAAACTGGACAAGGCTCAAACAAGTCTTCAGCCGTACATCATAAAGTACTTGATGATATTGTCGCCGTCGCTCTTGAACAGAACATTGGTGCCGCGCAAATTCCGGATTTGCTTATTGGTGCGTTTGATCATGCCGTGGCGTTTGCCGGCCTGCGCATACAAGACCTTGCCGGTGCCGGTGATCTTGAAGCGCTTCTTGACGCCTGATTTGGTCTTCAGTTTGGGCATTTTGCTCGTCTCCGTCGGGCGGCTGGCCCGCAATTGTTAATCGAGTGGAACCTTAAGGCCCACTCTCGTTCGTTTCCGAACGAGCGAACGAACCGCCACGGCAGCCCTACAGCCGGTCGGTTCGAAGCCCGCGTTTATAAAGAAAGCGCGACGAAAAGCAATGGCCTGATCGCAAAACCTGACAAATAGGCCGCCGCCGCGCGGACCGACCTAGATCGCCCAGGCCGGGAGCGAAAATTTTCGGCGTACCGGTCGCTACAAACGAAAAATTCGGCTAGATTCTGCGGCGAGCGAAGCCTAGGCTCTAACAACGAAGCTTTACTTCGGCGACCAGCGCTGGCGGGATTGAACGAAAGAGATTCGCAATGCTTGGTTTGAGCGCCCTCGATCTTGCGCGGGTCCAGTTTGGCTTCACCATATCTTTTCACATTATTTTTCCGGCGATCTCCATCGGACTGGCGAGCTATCTCGTCGTTTTGGAGGGGCTTTGGCTCTGGAAGAAGGAAACGGTTTATCGCGATCTCTATCATTTCTGGTCGAAGATTTTTGCCGTAAACTTCGCCATGGGCGTCGTATCTGGGGTGGTCATGGCCTACCAGTTCGGCACTAACTGGAGCTATTTTTCCAGCTTCGCCGGCGGCGTCACCGGCCCTCTGCTGACCTACGAGGTGCTGACGGCTTTCTTCCTTGAAGCTGGCTTCCTCGGCGTTGCGCTGTTCGGCTGGAACAAGGTCGGGCCCGGTCTTCATTTCTTCGCCACCGCGATGGTCGCGCTCGGCACTTTGGTCTCGACCATCTGGATTTTGGCCTCGAACAGCTGGATGCAGACGCCGCAAGGCTTCGAGATCCTCGATGGTCGCGTCGTTCCGGTTGACTGGCTCAAGGTCATTCTAAACCCCTCGTTCCCATACCGGCTGGCGCATATGACCGTCGCGTCTTTCCTCGCCACGGCGCTTTTTGTGGGAGCTTCCGGAGCGTGGCATCTTTTGAAGGGGCGCGACACCATTCGCGTGCGGACGATGCTATCCATGGCCATGTGGATGATTCTCATCGTCGCGCCGATACAGGTCGAACTCGGCGACCAGCATGGCCTCAACACGCTGGAGTTCCAGCCAGCGAAAATTGCGGCGATCGAGGGCCATTGGGAGAATAAGCCCGGCGAGAACGTCCCGCTTATCCTGTTCGGCTGGCCCGATATGAAGACGGAGACGACCCGCTTTGCGGTTCAGGTCCCCGATCTTGGCAGCCTCATTCTCACCCATTCCTGGAACGGACAAGTTCCAGGCCTTAAGGAGTTTCCGCCAGAAGACAGGCCCAACTCCACGGTGGTGTTCTGGACTTTCCGCCTCATGGTCGGGCTCGGAATGCTCATGGTTCTGCTTGGGCTGTGGAGTTTCGTTCAGCGCTGGCGCCGCGCCTTGTATGACTCGAGGTTCTTTCTGCGCTTCGCCGTCCTCATGGGACCGGCGGGCCTGATTGCGATCATCGCGGGATGGGTGACGACGGAAATGGGGCGTCAACCCTGGGTGGTTTACGGCGTCATGCGCACCGAGGACGCCGTCGCGCATCATTCGGCGCTCGAGCTCACCGCGACGCTCGGCCTCTTCATCGTGATGTATTTCATCGTCTTCGGAACCGGCGTGATATACATGCTGAAACTCGTCGCCAAAGGTCCCGATCATGTCAGCGCCGAAGATGACGCCCATGGGCCAAACATCCAGCGGCCGGCGCGCCCGTTCTCGGCCGCGCCTGATGAAATTGGTCCGGCGATAAGCTAGGGCATGATCTCGAAACGCCGCTCGATCTTCGGACGGGAGCGGCGGACTTTGAAGCGACGAGACGAAGACCGCAAACGACTCAAGCCGAAGCAATCAAGCTCCAAGGAGATCTGACGCAGATGGGTATCGATCTTCCAGTCCTATGGGTGATCATTATCGCCTTCGGCTTGATGATGTACGTGATCATGGACGGCTTCGATCTCGGCATCGGCATTCTGTTTCCCTTCGTTTCCGAAAGAGGCGACCGGGATACAATGGTCAACACGGTCGCGCCGGTTTGGGACGGCAACGAGACTTGGCTGGTGTTGGGCGGCGCGGGGCTGCTCGCGGCCTTTCCGCTCGCCTATTCGGTGCTGCTCAGCGCGCTCTATCTGCCGATCATCTTCATGCTCGCGGGCCTCATTTGGCGCGGCGTCGCCTTCGAGTTCCGCTTTAAGGCGGACGCGGCGCACACATGGTTCTGGGACCACGCATTTGCATGGGGCTCTTACATCGCGGCTTTCTCCCAGGGCGTCTGCCTTGGCGCTTTCATCAATGGATTCAAGGTGACCGGGCCGTCCTATATGGGCGGCGCCTTCGACTGGCTGACCCCGTTCAGCCTGTTTACCGGCTTTGGTCTCGTCGTCTCCTACGCTTTGCTTGGCAGCACCTGGCTCATCATGAAAACCGAAGGCAGGCTGCAGCAGCGGATGATCGCATTGGCGCGGCCAATCACGCTGCTCCTGCTCGCCGTAATCGCAGCTGTCAGCATATGGACGCCGATCGCGCATAGCGCAGTTGCGGCGCGCTGGTTCAAGCTGCCGGACATCCTGTTTTTCTTGCCGGTTCCTGTCCTCGTGCTGGCGACCGCCTTAATGATCCTGCATCTCTTAAAGCGGGAAACCCACGGCGGCCCTTTCCTGCTTGCTCTGGCGCTGCTGTTTCTTGGCTATAGCGGCCTCGCCATTAGCATGTGGCCTCACATCATCCCGCCGAGCATCTCGTTCCGGGACGCTGCGGCTCCGCCGCAAAGCATGGGATTCACCCTCGTAGGAGCGCTATTCGTCATCCCATTCATCCTTTCCTACACCGCGTGGTCCTACTACGTGTTTCGCGGCAAGGTGAGGGCTGGAGAAGGCTACCATTGACCGAAGGGGTTTCCACCAATCGAAAGCCCTGGCTCAGCCGCATCGGTTGGCTCGTTCTGATCTGGACTTTAAGCGTGGCGGCGCTTGGCCTTGTGGCGTTGGCGATCCGCGTGATCATGTCCATGGCAGGTTTGACTACCTGACTCGAAGGCCGCCAGGAACCTATTCGTATTATTGGATCTATTCGTATTAATACTGCGCAAAAGCCAACAAAAAAGCCTGATCGCTTCGAGCTGAAGCGACCAAGCCGCCAGCGACTCTGAAAGCAGCCGCCCTTGATTTAATTTTTACCTCAAAGGCGTTTCTGCGCCGCCGCCGATTCTGACCTCGTGAGCCTCGATTTCATCCTCGACGGCGGTCAGAACAATTTGCAAAAGCGCGATGTTGCGAAGAGCGTCGGCGGAAGGCGCTCCGCCTTTCTCAGCCAGTTCTTCGATCGCCTGCAAGCGGGATTTCTCAAGGCGATCCCGAAGGGCGTGTATCGGTGCGATATCGGCCATCAGACGTTTCCTTTTAAAGTCTTGTTGCAATCTCGACCGTCAGAGCCCCTCTGACGGCTGGCCCCGAAAGAGGAAGCCTGCGCGGCGCGCCGCTTCCTCGGTCAAGTTCATTAACCTACCGCGCTCTATTGTGCGTCGACTATAGAACCCATGCATGGTTCGACGCGGGCGTCGATTGATCCTCGCATAATTCCGCCAGCATATCGAGAGGCGTAGTGTAATCGACGCACAGAACCTTATGGAAGGGATTTGCAGCCCGCAAATCGCTAAGAAAGCGGATGCAAATCTCCGGCGGTCAGACCGTGACGACGACTTTGCCGATCTGCTGGTTGGACTCCAGATAGCGGTGCGCTTCGACGATCTGATCAAGCGGGAAGGTTTTCGCGATGACAGGCTTTAGCGCGCCCGTGGCGAGACCGTGGACCACGAATTTCTTGCTGGCTTCGAACCGCGCTGGATCGCGAGTTGTATCCAACAGCACATAAGCCTGGATGGTCAGACGATTGGCCAGAAGGTCTAAGACCGGAAGCGGCGTCGATTCCGCGTTGAGCGCGCCATAAAGCACCAAAATGCCGTGCATGGTCATGCTCGGAGTCAGTTTGGCCAAAGTCGGGCCGCCGACAGGATCAAAGACCACCCGCGCCCCGCGCCCGTTCGTAATGCGTAGGGTTTCCGCGACGATGTCCTGCTCAGTGGTCACGATGACGTCCGCGGCCCCTAGCTCCAGCAGTTTCGCCTTCTTGGCGGCGCTCCGAGTCAAGGCGACGGGTATGGCCCCCACCATATTGGCGAGTTGAATTGCGGCGATGCCGACGCTGCTCGAGGCGGCTGGAATCAATATCGTATCGCCGGCGAAGAGCTTTGCCGTCTCGATCAAAGCGCCATAGGCCGTAAGATACATCATCCACGTCGCAGCCGCCTCGGCGAATGACAGGCTTTTAGGATGTTTTATCACGGCAAAAGCCGGCGCGAGGACGAGCTCGCCATAGAGGCCATAGGCGTTCAGCGAAAACGCCGGCGCGACGCTCACGGCATCGCCAATCGCGAAGCCCTCGACGCCCTCGCCAATGGATTCGATTTCGCCTGCGGCCTCATAGCCAAGGCCGGCAGGAAGCTTTGGATCCTCAATATATTGCCCCGAACGGAACATGGACTCAGCGCGGTTTAATCCTATCGCCTTCTCGCGGATGCGCACTTCGTCTTTTCTTGGAGGCGCAATGGCGACATCCTCGATTCGAAGCACGTCGGGGGAGCCTGTTGCGTGGAAACGGACGACGCGGGACATAATGAATTCCTCATTGTTGGGGTCTAGAAATATCGGATGTTTCGATTAGCGGCAGGTCACTTTTTGAAGAAGGCTGCGGCGGCCTCCAAAGAGGCGCGCTTGGCCTTTCGCGCCTCTTCCAAGCGGCCGATTTCGGCTTGCAAGAGGGCAATGCGCTCATCGAGCTGATCAACGGAAAGATCGTCCAGGGCCTGTCCGATCTCATGAAAAGATGCGGCCCGGCGGCGTGGCGCCGCGCCAAAGATATTTCCATCGTCGATAGCCATGGCTTCACCTCGTCTGCCTGAAAAAGCCCGAACGCTCCACCCAGCGTTCCCCGTTCGCAGGGCCAGTCCGAAATCGTCCAGCCCTTTTCCGGCGGCTGGCGAAACTATGTCATTCGAAGACGGCGCGCGCGGCGGAGAGCCTGCTTTAGCATCCTTATCGCAATGCGAAGACCGTGAGCTGTCCGCCGAGCGCTGTGTAGTTGGCGAGGGCCGCATAGACTTCCGGCGAATTGGCGCCCTCTCCGGAATGGCTGAGGCCGGCGGTCAAGCCGACGCCGGACCAGCCTCCGACGCCGGAAAGCACCGCTACAAATTGCCTGCCATCGTACTCATAGGTCATGATGTTGCCGATAATGCTGGACGGCGTTTTGAATTTGTAGAGCTCCTTGCCGGACCTCGCATCCACGGCTTTCAGATAACCCTCTAACGTCCCGTAAAAGACGACTCCGCCCGCGGTTGCGAGAACGCCCGAAGCGACGGCGAAAGGTTCGGCGTCCGACCAGACGATCTTGCCAGCCTTTGCATCCCACGCGATCAGGCCGCCCATCGCGGTCTCGCCCTTTGGCGGATAGACCGACGTGTCCGCCCCGGTATAAGGCTGGCCCGCGGCATAGGTTATTTTGAACGGTTCGTAATCCATGCAGATATGAGTCACAGGCGCATAGAAAAGCGCGGTAAGCGGAGAATAGGCGGCAGGATTTGCATTCTTGGCCCCGACGGTGCTTGGGCAAATGCCTTGCGTCGTCGCCTCTTCGCCATTGTGATCGGGCGAATAGGCGTCAACGACCAGAGGCCGGCCATAGGTCTTTGAGCTTTTGTTCATATCGATATTAGTCGCCCAATTGACCGAGGGCTCGTATTTCTCCGCGGAGAGCAACTCGCCGTCGGCGCGATCGAGCTTGTAGGCAAAGCCGTTGCGATCGAAGTGCGTCAGCGTTTTCCGCATGCCGCCATCGATCGTCTCATCGACCAGGATCATCTCGTTGACGCCGTCATAGTCCCATTCATCGTGCGGTATCATCTGATAGACCCAGCGCGCCATGCCGGTATCGACGTCGCGCGCAAAAATCGTCATCGCCCATTTGTTGTCGCCCGGCCGCTGCCTGGGGTTCCATGTCGACGGATTGCCGGACCCGTAATAGATGAGATTCAGTTCGGGGTCGTAGGAAATCGAACCCCAGGGCGCGCCGCCGCCGATCTTCCACTGATCGCCCTGCCAGCTCGCAAGGCTCGACTCCGCGCCGACCGGCTCGCCAAGCGCGGTCGTCTTGACCGGATCGATGAGCGCATCGGAATCAGGCCCGATCGAATAGGCGCGCCAGACTTGCCCCCCGGTCTTGATGTCATAAGCGGTGAGATAACCGCGCACGCCGAATTCGCCGCCGGATATGCCGACGAGCACTTTATCCTTGACGACAAAAGGCGCTGATGTCCCAGTCGCGCCCGCCGCCGGGTCGCCGTTCCTCACCGACCAAATTTTTGCTCCGGTTATAGCGTCGAGCGCGACCAAGGTCGCATCGGCCTGATACAAGAAGATCTTGCCCTCGCCATAGGCGACGCCGCGGCTGACTGTATCGCAGCACATCACGGCGATGACGTTCTCATCCTGGCGAGGCTCGTATTTCCACAGAATTTCGCCGTCGTGACTGAGATCGAGCGCATAGACGATATTGGGGAAAGGCGTGTGCATATACATGATGTCGCCGACGACCAGCGGCGCGCCCTCGTGGCCGCGCAGAACGCCAGTTGAAAACGTCCAGACGGGCGTGAGATTTTTGACGTTTTCCGAATTGATCTGCTTCAGCGTCGAGTAACGCGCATTGGCGTAATCGCCCGCGGGTTGCGTCCAGTTTTTATCCGCGCCGATCCGCGCCGTCGCGGTTTGGGCATGCCCGCCCGAAACGCCGACCAGGCACGCGCAAACAAAGTCGACCGCGCGGGCGGTCCATTTCTTATTCATTCAGGGCGAACCATTTCAATTGCGAGGATTTGGAAGTTCTCGCGTAAGAAAATGGCCGCTTCGGGATAAACCGGCCATTCGAAGGCCGGGACTTTGGCTCTCAAGAATGCGGCCGATGTTCGGCCTTTTGCTTTCGCGTGGCGGCGGCTTTTTTGGCCGAGGCCGACCGCTCCGCAGCAGGCCGATTGGCGGACGCTCTGCCCCCTATTTCTCCGCCCTTATGCGCCGCCGGGTGACCGGTTTCCTTGCCTCGTCCCGAGCCACCGACTCTCTTGCCGCCGCCATCGTCCTTGTTCACCTGGCCCAGGCCCGGCGTTCGGCCTGTTTGGTCGAGACGCCCTTCTCCTCGTAGCTCCCGGCGATGTGCTCCGCCTTGCGTTCCTGTTTGTCGGTGTATTTCGACTTGTCGCCTTGTGGCATATCAGTTCTCCACAGCTCAATGCATGGTGCGGCGAAGGTTTTCGCGCCATCGTAAATTGGCGCAAACGCTACGTCGCGCTTTCCGTTCCGGGCGCGCGAAGGTTTCCGAATCAACCTCAAGCCGTATATGGTGGCGCTTCAGCAGCTTTGATCCAAAGCGCGGCGCCCTGAGCTTGGCGGTTCGCATAGGGGACAGGCGCGGATATGATTTCTCGGGTGATCTCGTTTGCGCTTCCGTTTCATTCATGCAGCCGATCTCCATCTGGACAGTCCATTGCTTGGCCTTGCCAAGCAATCGGAAAATTTCGCCGCGCGCGTCGATGACGCCTCCCGGCGCGCGTTCGACAATCTCATCGCGCTCGCCATTGAAGAGGAATGCCGCCTCATTGTCATCGCCGGCGATGTGTTCGATGGCCAGTGGCGCGATTATCGCACCGGCCAATTCTTCGTCGATCGCATGCGGCGTTTACGGGAGCGCGGCGTTCGCGTGATCATGATCGCCGGCAATCACGACGCCGAAAATCGCTTCGCCGCACGCCTCGAACTCTCCGATAACGTAACCCTGCTTTCGTCGAAACGGCCGGACACCGTGCTGGTCGACGAAATCGAAACCGCCGTCCACGGACAAAGCTTTCCGCAACGCGATGTGCTCGACAATATCGCCCTTGCGTACCCAAGGCCCGTTGCCGGCCGCTTCAATATCGGACTGCTGCATACCGCCGGCGCTGGCCGCGACGGCCACGCAAATTATGCGCCTTGCACTGTCGAGCAACTGACGAACCACGGCTATCAATATTGGGCGCTGGGCCACATCCACGCCCGCGAAGAACTCTCGACTTCGCCCTATATTGTTTTTTCCGGCAATCTCCAGGGGCGGAGCATCCGCGAGACCGGCGCAAAAGGAGCGACGCTCGTCACCGTCGAGGAGGGAGCCATCGTTGCGCTCGAACATCGCGCGCTCGATGTGATTCGCTGGGCCGCGGAGGAGCTGGATTGTTCCGCCTTCAACGATCGTCACGAGCTTCTCGCCGCGATCAGATCGCTGATTGATGGCGCCTATGCCGCCGCTGACGGCCGCGCGCTGGCGCTCCGCCTGACGCTGACGGGAGCGACCGCGCTTCATGCCGATCTCGTGACGGGGGCGGCCGAGCTTCGCGAGGAGACCGAAACCCTGCTGGCCGGTGCAGCGAGCGATATCTGGTTGGAGAAATTGGCGGTCAAAACCTCGCCGCCGGGCGAAAGCGCCAGCCTCGATCCAACAATCGCAGGCGATCTGCATCGCACCATCAATGAGCTCGCTGATAGCCGCTGGCTGCAGGATCGGCTGGCGGATCGGCTCGGCGAGATCCGCGCGAAATTGCCGATGAATGCCCAGGTCGATGCGCTCCTGGCGCAGCTCGAGGCCGAAGGGGCAGAGCGGGCGCGGAACTTCGCGCTGGCGTTGTTGCGCAAGGGGCAGCGTTAGCCGATGCGCTTCGAATCGCTCACGCTCGAAAAATACGGCCGAAGCGATAGCCGCACGCTAAATTTTGCCGCGACGCCAGGGCTTGTGCTCATCTACGGTCCCAATGAGGCCGGAAAGAGCACCAGCCTCGAGGCCATTTCCGATTTTCTCTACGGCATTCCAGACCAGACCACCCGCGGTCACGTCTTTGGCTATGCCAGCATCCGGCTGTCGGCGACGCTCGTTCTCGCGGATGGAACGCGCCTTTCGACGACGAGGCGCAAAGGCCGCACGCGCACGCTGACGGATGAGGTCGGTCAGGCCGTCGACGAGGCTGTGTTCACGCGCTTCCTCGGATCCACCGGGCGCGAGAGGTTCGCATCGTTGTTCGGTCTCAATCATGAAACGCTCCGCACCGGCGGCCAGCATCTCTTGGCCGCCGACGGCAACATTGGCCGATTGATTCTCGAGGCAGGCGGCGGCCTGCGGTCGCTCGTCGAAATGGTCGATGAGCTCAAAGACAAGGCATCGAGTCTGTTTGACACGCGGCGCAAAGCCGATCGCCTGTTTTACATCGGGCTCGACACGTTTGCGGCGGCCGATGCAGCTTTCAAGAAAGGCGTGATGACGCGGGAGGAATATGTCAAAGCCCGGCAGACTCTCAATGCTGCGGAAGATGCTGTGACCGAGCATAGAACTCGGCTTTCAGGGTTGACCCAAGAGACACTGCGTTACGGCCGTCTTGCCCGCGTCGTTCCCACGATCCGTGAATTTGACCGCGTCAAAGAGGAACTCTCCGTCTTCGCAGACCTGCCGGTCTTGCGTGGCGATTTTCCAATTTCCTGTAAGACAGCCCTTGAGGCTTTGAAGCGGGGAGAAAACGATCTGCGCGAGGCTGAAGCGCGATGCAATATCTTGCAGGCCAAGATCGCTGCGCTCGCGCTGCCGATGACTCTGCTTGACGCGGAAACCGCCATTCGCGATGTTGGCGAAAAAGCCATTCACGTCGGCAAAGCCCGCGATGACCGCTCGAACCGCGAGGTCGAGCTCGCCAAATTGAGCGATGAACTCAAAACCGTGCGCCATACCGTGGGCCTCGCGAGCGATGCGGAATTGGAAGCGGCCGCGCCTGCGCCGGAGGCGATCGAGACGGCGCAGCGACTAGCTGCGCAAGCCCTTGAGCATCGCGGCAAGATCGCCAGCCTCATCGCGGAGTGCGCGCGGGAAACCAAGACGCTTGAGGCGATCGCCGAACGCCAGAATGCACGCCGGGCGGCGGGCGAGCATGAACCCTTCGGCGTCAGTGCGGCGGACTTCGCTAATCTTGCCGCGTTGACCGCTTTGGCGGAATCCAAAGAGCGTCAGGCAGCCCAGCTCAAAGCGGAGATCGACGCCAGGCTTGCTCGGAATGGTTTCAGCGCGATCGACGAATTGATGGCGTGGCGCTGTCCTGACGCCGACGTGATTCAATCTCAGATTCGCCGACAAGAGGTGATCGAAGTCGAAAAGGCGGCGGTGCTCGACAAGATCGCGACGGCGACAGAAAAGCGCGACAAAGCCGCTTCAGATATACAACGCCTCCTAGCCGGCCGCGATGTGCCTTCGACAGCTATGATAGAAGCCGCGCGCGAAGAACGCGACCGCATATGGAATGAGATCAAGGCGCGCTATCTGAGTTCTGGCGGCGCAGCGGTGGCCGCACGTTCCGAGCAAGGTCGGCTGTCCGATGTGGGGCTGCAAGAGGAGCGCGGAAAATTGGCCGACGCTCTCGCCGATAGGAAATCGGACGAGGCTGATCGGATCGCCGCGCTTGATCTGGCGCAGCGCGAACACACAAGCGCCGTTTCCACGCTTGCGGCGCTGGCTCAACAGGGGCTGGCGCTCGATGGGCAACTGGCGGCGGCTAGCGCAGCTTGGAGCGCGGCTTGGCCTGAGGCCGTAAAACGCGCGGAGAATCTCGGCCGGCTGAAGCTCTTGTCAGACGAGTGCGTCGCTGCTCTCGCGCGATATGCTGATTGGCGAGCGCAGGTTGAAGGCGTCGAAGCGCAGAAGGCCGATATCGCGCCGCGGCTCGAAGCTTTGTCGCAGGCGGAGGCAAAACTGAAACTGCCTGCGACGTCGCCTTTGAGCGCGCGCACGGCCGCCGCGAGTAAGAGCATCAAGGCCCATGACGATGCCTATGCGGATTTCAGGCAGGATGAAAACGCGTTGCGCGGCGTCCAGCTCAAACTGAGCGCCATCGAGGACTCTCAGGTCGCCCTCCAAAAAGTCGAGGCGAAGTGGCGGGCGATATGGGATCCGGCGGTTCGCGCGCTTGGCCTTAATCCGCCGCTCCCGCCCGAGCGCGTCAATGAGGTCGCCACGCAATGGGCCGCCGCAGCTGGGCTTCTCAGCGCCGTTCGGATCGTGCGTCACCGCTTGAGGCGTATGGACGATGACGAGGCCGCGCTCCTTGCTGCGGTGCGGGGCATCGCGCCATCGCTGGAATTCCCTTTGCCGCTGGATGCAGTCGCTGCGGCGAAGATGCTGGTCGAGCGTCTTGACGCCGCGCGCAAGATCGAGATCGCACGCGGCAGCTTGATGCCGCAGCTGAATGAACTCATTGCCGAGCGAGGCGAAAAGAAGCGCCTCGCTGAGAGCATCCGCGCGGAAGTAGATGCGCTTTGCCGCGAGGCCTCCTGCGAGCCCAGGATGCTTGCCCAATTTGCGGAGCGATGTGAGCAGCGGAACGCCATGGCGAACCGGCTCAAAACACTCGCCGAGGCGATCGTCACAGGCGGCGACGACCTTTCCATTGAAGCGTTGCGCGCGGAATGGGGGGGGCGTGATCTCGATGAAATCAAAGCTGCCGCGCTGCGGCTTGAAAGCGAGTCAGCGGAACTCGCCAAAGAGTTCGAGGCTGCGCTCGTCGCGCAACAGGATCGCAAACGAGAGCTTGATGCCTTATCCGCCTACGAGGGCCTCAATGCCCTCGCGGCCGAGAGAGAGCGCGCGATTGCTGAGATCCACGGCGTGCTGGAGCGTTATGTCGAGATCGCTCTTGCCGAGGACTTGCTGAGAGCCGCGATGGACAGGCTTCGCGAGCGGCGAAAGGACCCTTTGATCCTACGCGCTGGAGCGCTCTTTGCGGCTTCGACGGCCGGCGCCTTCGCGGGCGTTGAAACGGACATCGATGGCAAAGGGCTGCCTGTCGTCGTCGGGCGCCGAACGGATGGAGAACAGGTTCCCGTCGCCATGATGAGCGACGGCGTCCGCGACCAATTGTATCTTTCTTTCCGCATCGCCAGCATCGAACAATATTGCCAAGCGGCGGAGCCCCTCCCATTTATCGCCGATGATCTTCTGGTCCATTTCGATGACGACCGGGGCCTCGCCGCCCTTGGCTTGCTGGCCGAACTTGGGCGGACGACGCAGGTGCTGGTCTTCACCCACCACCGCCACGTCATCGACGCCGCGACGCCGTTGGTTGCGGCGCAGCGCGCCGCCATAATCGATCTCTCGGCTGGTTAGCCCTTCCGCCTTTCCCGCGACAATGCTATTCGACCACACCCTCAAACTATAGGAACGAAACATGAGCGAGATTTGGCTGTGCACTGGCGAGGCGACGGTCCTTGCCGCCGAAGGGCAATTCACTGACGCCATGCCGGAGGTAATGATTGGTAACGTCAAGGGTCCCGTGGGCCACGCCTTCGCCGCGATGGCGGGGCAGGTCGCCGGTCATCCGCGCATGTTCGTCATCCGCGACCTCAATCAGATGGTGCGTCCGGCGACCATGATGACCACCAAAGTGACCGTAAACTCCAGCGATTATGTCGAATTGCTCGGCGGCGTCGTCCAGGCGGCCACAGGCGACGCAATCGTCGATTGCCTCAAAGAAGGCATTCTGCCGAAGAAGGACGCGGATGAGCTTTGCATGATCATCATGGTCTGGCTGGATCGGCGTTGCGCGAACAATAAAAACCTCGACAAGCGCGATCTCTATCGCACCAATTATGAGGCGACGAAACTCGCCATCTCACGTGCGATGAAGGGCGAGCCGACGGTCGACCAATTGATCGCCAATCGGAAGGCCGTCAAGCACTACGCTCTTGAAGGCGTGATTGACGCCTAACCATTAGTCGTTGTCGACCCTGTCGGGTCGGCGACGAACTCCCTCAGGCGCGTCGGCTGCTGTTCTGAGGCCGCACGCCGCATCAAAGATTACGACATCCACAGCGTCTCATAGTCGTGCTTGCGAAATTGCTCGACGAGAAATGCGATGAAGAGCCGTACCTTAATAGGCATGTGCGTCCGTGTCGGAAAGACGATGTTCATCGTCAATCTGGGAAGATCCCAATCATCCAGAACCCGCACGAGTCGGCCGGCGGCGAGATCGTCGTGGATGATATACGCGGGCTGCGCCAAGATCCCAAGGCCATCCCGGCCTGCGGCCTGAATGATCTGCCCGTCATTGGCGTAAAGAAGACCCTGCACGGGGACGATGATGCTTTCATCTCCTTTGCGGAAATGGAATTCGTTCGGTTTGTCCGCCAAGGTATAGAGCAGGAGCTTATGACGCCTGAGATCGTCCGGCGTCATCGGCGTCCCGTGCTTCGCAAGATATTGAGGCGAGGCGGCGAGCAATCGACGCGTCTCCGCCAAGCGGCGGATTGTGGTCGAGGAGTCCGTTTCGATGCGCCGCGTGCGGATCGCCATATCAACGCCGTTCTCGATCAAATCATAGGAGCGGTTGGACGCTGCGACATCGACCGTGACATCGGGGTAGCGTCGGGTGAATTCCGGGATCAGCGGCAAAAGATATTTGAGGCAGAACGATAGGGAGGCGCTTATGCGAAGCGTGCCCGTCGGATTGAGCGCATGCTCGCTGACAGCCGCCTCCGCCTCCTTCATCTCTGAGAGAATATCCTTGCTGCGCGCATAGAATTGCTCGCCCAGCTCTGTCAGGCAGAGTCGACGGGTCGTCCGTTGCACGAGCCTTACGTTCAAGCGTGATTCAAGCGCCAGAAGATACCGGCTGGCCGCAGAGTTCGATATTCCAAGGGCTTCCGCAGCTCGCGTCAAGCTGCCTAATTCCGCAGCCTGAACAAACAGCTCAACCTCAGTCCATCGATCCATTTCGGTCCTCTAGTGTTGCGTCCGTCGGGAAAATGACGCGCAGATTTGCTCTATTTGCCCAAATTCTTCAAGTTTGCAACTTTCACAGCAAATGATCGCGCCGGGCATCCGCGCGTCCGCGAGTGTTGGATCAGCCGGCGAGCGATCGCGAGGGTCGACGCTCAGGTGCTTTCTCGCGCGATGAGCTTGAAACCGACATTGACGCGCTTCAGGGATGACGTCTCGCCGCGAATGCGCGCTAAAGCTTCTCTGCGGCGATCTGGCCGATTTCGCGGCGAGGCGAAGCGATGGTGGTCAATCCCGGCGTGACCAATTCGGCAAGCCCGAGGCCATTAAAGCCGGCGATCGCCACGCGCTCGGGAATCTTGACGCCATCGCGTTGAGCCCGCAGCAGGGCGCCGACCGCGAGGTCATCATTGGCGAAGAATAATGCGTCAAGCTCGGGTTTCTCCGCCAGGAGATGGACGAGGGTCTCGCCTCCGAGCGCGGCGCTTGTCGGCGCATCCAGAATGAACGGCGGCCGTCGGGTTAAGCCCGCCGCGGCGAGGCTTCGATCGAGCCCTTTGAAGCGTTGCCAAGCGCGATAGTCGGACTTGATGCGGCAGCCGACGAAACCGATCTCCTTGTAGCCCCGCTCGATCAGATGATCGCCATGGCCTCTCCGGCATCGGAGTGAGACAGACCGACATTGATATCGATCGAATGCGAGTCATATTCCATGATCTCGGCCACGGGCTTGCCCCAACGTTTGAGCAAGTCGGAGGTCCGCGCGAGATGACGCGTGCCGGCGACGATCAATCCCGGCGGCGACCAGCCGAGAAACGTGGAGATCCAGGAGTATTCCTGGTTTAAGTCATATTCGGTATTGCCCAGCAGCAATTGATATCCTGCGGGTTGAATCACATCCTGAATGCCTTGGATGGTCTCGACAAAAACCGCGTTGGAGAGCGACGGGACGATCACGGGAATAACCCGAGATTCGGCCGAGGCGAGCGCTCCGGCGACGCGGTTTTGCACATAACCTAGATCTTCTACCGCCTGTTCGATCCGCGCCCGCAAGGCCTTCGACACTGTGTCGGGTTTATTGAGCGCGCGGGAAACCGTGATTGGAGAAACGGCAGCTCGCTCGGCGACGTGCTTCAGGGTCACGGCGATGGCGACTTGTCCGACGGATCTCGCGGAGCGGGGAGCGTGCTTCATGGAGCGAGCCTAATGCGGCGGCGCGTTGGACGCCACAAGAGTGTGGTTCATATCAGTCGCAACGCGCAGCCAAGAGCGATTTCGAGACGCAACGCATTGATGGCAGCATCAGGCTAAATCATGATTGCGCTACCATTTAAATTGCAGTAGCGTAGCGCGTGACAGGCTTCCTCAAGAGAGCCGCGCCGGAGGGTACATTATTGTCTGCAGCACCTAACACGTCTGCCGCGCTGATGAGCCGGGGCTCTATCAGGCCTCTCATATCATGAAGAATTTTGGCCCTGTCGAGGCGCTGCGCGGAGTCGGTCTGACGCTTTGGCCTTCTCGCGTCATGACGCTCCTCGGCGAGAATGGCGCTGCCGCTTTGCGACCGCATCCTTTCGGTTTACGAGGGCGCGATCGTCGCCGAGATGGTCGGCGCCGACAACATCGATCAATACAAGTTCTGATTGGGTTCGACGATGACCGGATCGCGCGCTTCATGCCCGCGGTCCGCCTTGCCAAGACATCGCCGCCATCAGCCGATTGCTCAAGACTTTGAGAAGCTACCGTTTTGATCCGCTTGACGCGTCCTGGGGCAACCTGGATTTTAAGCGGATGCCGTTCCTGTATGAGGTCTATATATGAAGCGCGTAATGTTCACCGGCGGCAGCGGCAAGGCTGGCCGCCATGTGGTTCAGCATCTGGTTGAGCATGGCTACCAGGTGCTCAACGTCGATACCAAGCCGCTCGATAATCCGAAGGTCCGTACGCTGATCACCGACATCACCGATGAAGGACAGGTGTTCAACGCCCTGTCGAGTTATATGGGTCTGCACGAATTCGATCAGGACTTGAGCCCGCAGCCGCTCGACGCCGTGGTGCACTTCGCTGCGGTTCCGCGTATAATGCTCACGGCCGACAGCGAAGTTTTCCGCGTCAATACGATGGGGACCTACAACGTCATTGAAGCGGCGACCAAACTCGGCATCCGCAAGATCATCATCGCGTCGTCGGAGACGACCTACGGGATCGTGTTCAACTATGGCCACCGCGATCCGGAATATTTTCCTCTCGACGAAGGCTATCCCGTAGATCCGCGCGACAGCTATGCGCTTTCAAAGATTTGCAATGAGAAGACCGCGCAAGCCTTTGCTGGCCGCACGGGCGCCGACATTTATGCGATCCGCATCGGCAATGTGGTGGAGCCGAGCGAATATGCCCTGTTCCCGAGCTTCTTCGCCAAGCCGGATTTCCGCAAGCGCATCGCCTGGACCTATATTGACGCTCGCGATCTCGGGCAGATCATCCGTCTCGGCATCGAAAAGGATGGTTTGGGGTTCCAGATCTTCAACGCGATCAACGACCATACTTCGTCCAATCTGCCCACGGCCGAACTGCTGAAGCGCTACTACCCGAAGGTGCCGGTGCGCGGGAATCTTGGCGAGTTCGAAAGCCTGATGTCGAACAAGAAGGCCAAAGAGGTGCTGGGCTTCCGCGAGGAGCACAATTGGCGGAGCTACGTTCCCGCCAAGTAACAATCGCCGCCGTCGTCAAAGAAGGAAGTCCGTCACAACGACGGGCTTTTCAATGGCTGGCTAGGTGCATTCATGCATGCCGTGGTTGGCGAAAAGCGCGGAGGAATAGCGGCCGATCATGCCACAGTTTGCGGCCAACCTCACAATGATGTTCACCGAACATCCATTTCTCGACCGTTTCGACGCCGCCGCAGAAGCAGGGTTCGAGCATGTCGAGTTTTTGTTCCCTTACGATCACCCACCCGAGCATGTCGGGGAGCGGTTGCGCCGAAACGGGCTCACGCAAGCCTTGTTCAACTTGCCCGCAGGCGATTGGTCGGCTGGCGAGCGCGGGCTTGCGGTCTTTCCCGAGCGGGTCAAAGAACTTCGCGAGGGTCTTGAGCGCGCCTTGCCTTACGTCGAGGCGACGGGCGCAAGGCGCGTGCATCTGATGGCTGGGATCGCGCCGGCGAGCGCAGCGGCGGATGCGGCCTATCGCGATGCGATTTGCTGGTGCGCGGATCGCCTGGTCGATCGCGGGGTCGATCTCTTGCTGGAGCCGCTGAACCTTCGCGACAATCCAGGCTATTATTTATCCAGTTTCGATCTCGCGGCGGATCTGATCCGCGATCTTGCCCTGCGAAACGTAAAACTGCAGTTCGATCTCTATCATTGCCAAATCATTCACGGCGATGTGACGAAGCGCATGCAAGCATTGATGCCGCTCATCGGCCATGTGCAGATTGCGAGCGTGCCATCCCGCCACGAGCCGGATGACGAGGAGCTGAATTACCCGTTTCTTTGGGCGGAGCTGGATCGTCTCGGTTACGGCGGTTATGTCGGCTGCGAATACAGGCCGCGCGGACGCACCGAAGATGGGTTTGGATGGTTTGCTCCCTATCGCCGCAGGGTAGGCGGGGATCTGTGATGAGCATCATGCATCATCTTGGCCTTCGGATCGTTTTGAAATCGGGCAACTTCGGCGCCCCCGATTTCTTCGCGCGCGCAATCGAGGCGCGCTGACGTCCTTTTGTGGAGTAAACATCATCGTGAGCAAGGCAAGAATTGGCTTCATCGGCGTCGGCCTCATGGGTCACGGGATGGCCAAGAACATCGTGGAAAAAGGCTTCCCCCTCACCGTGCTCGGCCATCGCAAACGCGAGAGCGTAGAGGATCTGAAGCGGCGGGGCGCCGCCGAGGCGATCTCGGGCCGCGATCTGGCCGAGCGCAGCGATATTGTGTTCCTCTGCGTGACCG
The DNA here is from genome assembly GCA_037200525.1 of Methylocella sp. Taxonomy (NCBI): domain Bacteria; kingdom Pseudomonadati; phylum Pseudomonadota; class Alphaproteobacteria; order Hyphomicrobiales; family Beijerinckiaceae; genus Methylocella; species Methylocella sp. The sequence continues at coordinate 1,849,299 of JBBCGG010000001.1, forward strand.
GATCGCGCGAGGTGGAGGCCGCCATCAATGGACCAAATGGTCTCTCCTCCGCGGGCAAAGCGCTCGTGATCGTCGACTGCTCGACATCCGAACCTGCCGTCACGATAAGGCTGGCGGCGGAACTCGCGTCAAAGAACATCACCTTGATCGACGCACCGCTCAGCCGCACGCCCAAGGACGCCTGGGAGGGAACCCTCGACGTCATGGTCGGCGGCGAGGACGCGGTGGTCGAACGGGTTCGCCCCGTCATCGATTGTTTCGCTGGCAAGATCGTCCACACGGGGCCAACGGGGACCGGCCACACGATGAAGCTATTGAACAACTTCATATCGCTCGGCTATGCGGCGCTTTATTCCGAGGCCTTGGCGCTGGGCGCCAAACCCGGCCTGACGCCGCAGGTCTTCGATAAGGTCATCCGGGGCGGACGCATGCACTGCCCATTCTACGACACGTTTTTCACCTATGTGCTCAAGCGCGACCGCGACGCCCACAAGTTCACGCTACAGAATGCGCTGAAAGATACGAATTACCTTGCGTCCTTCGCCCAGGCGGCCAATGTCGTAAATCCGGTCGGCGCTGCGGTGCGCAACAGCTTTGCGGCCGCGGTCGCGAGCGGCCATGGCGATGATTACGTGCCCGTGTTGTCCGACATCGTCGCCGCTCAAAATGGCGTGAAGCTCACGGATAAATAACTTGCGCAGGGGCGCGGCTCGTCGGAGTGACAGTCTAGGATGGCGTTGTCGCCCTGTTCGAAGGCCGCTGAATATGATGCAATCTTATCGAAGCTTGCTCTAAATCCGGGCCCCAACGAGGCCGCGCACGCGCTTTCGCCGTGAGCGTCCTCGGGTCGTATCGACAGCGGTGCAATGACTGACGCGAATCTAGAGCCCCTGCCGATCTCAAGATTTCGTTAGAGATCCAATCAACTCCATGCGTGGAGCGGCGGATTTACGCCGTTGAGCGCGTAATTGCCCAGGATCGCATATTTCCAGCGCACCGGATCGTGAAGCGTATGGGTTCGGGCGTTGCGCCAGTGTCGGTCCAGGTTGTGCACGCCGAGCGTCGAGCGGGTGCCGGCGAGTTCGAATAACTTGTTGGTAGCCGTAATAGCTATATCAGTCGAAAGGACCTTGGCCTCGGCGACAGCGATCTGCGCCTTGGCGACGGTTTCGGCAGTTGCGTTCTCAACTGCGCGGTCGACAGCGACGCCAGCCTTTTCGAGGAGCGCTTCAGCCGCATGCAGGCGCAGGGTCAGGTCGCCAATAGCCTGGATCGTGTACGGATCCTGCCAGGCGTGGTCCAGGCCGCTGTCGATCCAGGCGCGAGCGCCGCCTCGAACGAAGGCGACCGTATCCTTGATCGCGGCTTCGGCGATGCCGGTATCGATCGCTGCCTGGATGATCTGAAAAATGGCGCCATCGGCGGTCGGGCGCTCAAAGCCCTTATAGCCGGGCACGAGATGGGTCTTGGGCACCTTGACATTGTCGATCAAAACCGTGCCGCTCAGCGTCGTCCGCTGGCCGAAGCTGGACCAGTCGTCGATCACGCTCAGTCCCGGCGCATTGCGATCGGCAATGGCATACCAAGCGCGTCCCTCGTCATCGAGCGCGACGATAGTCACCAGGTGAGCCAGCAGCGCCCCGCTGGAATAGAATTTCTTGCCATTGACCAACACATGGTCGCCGGCATCAGTGAGTTTGGTCTCGAAATCGGCGGCACGCTTCGAACCGAATTCGGAGAAGGCGTTTCCAAAACGCGTGCCCTTAAGGGCCTCGGCGAAGAACAGCCGCTGCTGCGCCTCATCGGAGTTGGTGCGGATGGCGGCGACGATGCCAATATGGTTCTGTGTGATTTGGCCGATCGAGGGGTCCGCCGCTGAAATGATTTGGATCACCTTGTCTATCGTTACGTATGATAATTCGGGTCCGCCAAACGCCTTGGGCACGTTGAGCGACCACAGGCCGCTTTGCGAATAGGCATCGAGCTCCGCCACGGGCCAGATGCGTTGGCGGTCGCGCTCCGAGGCGCCTTCGGCGAAGCGCCCTGCGAGATCCTGCGCGGTAGCGATTGCCTCCGCGTCGCTGGTGATGACGTGAGCCGGCTCCTTAGGCCGCGGAACGGCGGAAACGGCGACAGGTTGCGAAGCCCGATCGATATCGGCGTGTTTGAAGGCAGTTGTCATGGATTGCTCCTGTTGAAAGAAGTAACTTAGGCGGCGCGCGCCGGAGATCCGTCCGGCGTTATGGCTTGACCGAGATAGAACGCTTTGATGTCATCGCGGGCGCGAAGGTCTGTAGCGGCGCCGGCGAGCACGCTGACGCCCGCCTCGATGACGACGGCGCGATCGGCGTAGCGCAGCGCGATAGTCGAGTTCTGCTCAGCCAGCAGAATTGAGAGCCCCTCCGTACGATTCAGTGCTTTCAACCGACGGAAAATATCCTGCACGACCAGGGGCGCGAGCCCCATCGACGGCTCATCGAGGATCAATAGTCGAGGCCGCGCCATTAGCGCTCTTCCAATCGCGGCCATCTGCTGCTCGCCGCCGGAGGTCAGACCGGCGGCCGTCCGGCGTTTCCGCTTCAGATGAGGAAAGATCGCATAGACCCGCTCAAGATCCTGCGCGATCTCCGAGCGGGTCGACCCGCGGCCCAACCCGCCGGTGACGAGATTTTCCTCGATGCTCAGGGCGCGGAAGCAGTGCCTGCCTTCGAGAACCTGGACCAGACCGAGCCGGACGAGTTTAGGGGGACTGAGGCTCGAGACATCCTGTCCGTCGAAGAGGATCGACCCGTTCGTAATCTTGCCGCGCTCCGCCGGAAGCAGATTCGACACCGCCTTCAGGGTGGTCGACTTCCCGGCGCCGTTGGCGCCGAGCAGCGCAAGGATCTCGCCGTTGCGCAGGTCCAGCGTGACGCCGCGTAGGGCCACGATCGCATGGCTGTAGACCGCGGCAATATCATTGATAGCGAGAAGGGCTTGTGCGCTGGTCATGCAAGTCTACTCCTGGGTTGCCCCCAACTTCCCGAATACGAAAAGAGGGGGGCTACCTGCGTCACTTCGAGCCTAGCTTGTCAGCATCGGCGGCTGACCGGGGCGCGATTTTGTGCTCGGCCGCGTAGGCGGCGGCCGACTTCTCAATGATCGGGCGAAGAAGGGCCCAATCTGGCGCGATCCAGTCGGATACGACATTCCACTTGGCGCCATCCCATTGCTGGAAGGTCACGTAGCCCTCTCCCTCATGGTTCTGCCAAGTCACGTTAATGGAATGGAACAGGTCCTTGGCGCCCAGCGCCTCGACGCGGGCCGGATCGAGCTGGAGATGCTCGAAGCCCCAGCGCACCTCATCGCCGGTCAAGGTGCGGTGACCGAACTTTTCCTGGGCGATGCGGATCGCCTCAACGTTGAGGATGCCGTTTACGATGCCAAGGTTGTGGTAGACGCTGCCGATGCGCTTCTTGTCATCGAGATTGCCCTTGCCGGCCTCGTAGACCGTCTTCACAATCTCTTGGACCACAGGATAGGTGCTGCCCGAGGCCTGCGTGGTAATGGCGGTGTAGCCCTTGGCGGCATCGCCGGCCGGAATCACGTCTTCCTCGGAATTCGACCAGACATTGCCGATAATATGGTCCGCCGGGAAGCCGACTTTCTGCGCCGTTTTAAGGGCTACCGGGTTCATCACGCCCCAACCACGCAGCACGACGTAGTCAGGCTTGTAGCGGCGAATCGTTAGCCATTGCGACTGCTGCTCGTTGCCTGGATGGGGCACTTCGATCTGCTGCAGATCAAAGCCGTATTTCTTGGCCAGGAGTTCGTAGATCGGAATGGTCTCTTTACCATAGGGCGAGCCATGGTAGAGCACCACGATCTTCTTTCCCTTCAGGTTCTCCACACCGCCGAGCTTGCCGCCGATATAATTAATGATCCCCGAAGTCTCGCTGTAGGGATTGAGCAAAAGAGGGAAGACGTAGGGAAAGACCCGCCCGTCCGTAGAGTCTGTCCGGCCGTGGTTGATGGTGATCAACGGCGTCCGGTCGGCCGTGATGCGGTCGATCATGGCATAGGCGATGCCTACTGAGAGCGGATTCCAAGCAGCAGTTGCCGGATGGCTCTTCTGGCGTTCATAGCACTCGACGCCGCGCTCCACCTCATATTGAGTTTCGCACTCGTCCCAAGTCAGTTTTACACCGCCCACGCCGCCGTCGCGGATATTGATGAGGTTGAGGTAGTCGATGAAACCGCCGAAGAAGCCAGTGCCGCCTGCGGCATACGGACCGACGCGATAACTCTGCAGCGGAAAATATTGCTCGCCCGCCTGAGCGGAGGACAAAGCGAACGGGGCCCCAATGGCCGACGCAAGACCGACCGCGAGCGCTGTGCGCCTCAGGCGCGGCATAAGAGAGGAAACTAGGGATCGCATGGATGCACTCCGGGGGTTGATTAAAAACTAAGTCGCCTTTTTCAGTTAGATTCTGGAAAAGGGCCGTTTCACCAAGCGTCGACAGAGAGCCGCGAGCCCATCGGGTTCGGCGATGAGGAAGGCAATGATGAGCGCGCCTAGGGCGACGTGCTGGCTCATGTCGAGGACGCCCGTGTCGAAGCTGCCGCCAAAGACGAAGCCGCCAAGCCGCGACAGAACCAGAGGGAACACAACGATCAGGGCGGCGCCGAAGAACGCGCCCTGGATGGTGGCGAGCCCGCCAATGATGATGATGAAGAGGATCTGGAACGACCGATCGAGGTTGAAGCCAGCCGGCTCGACGGTCCGCAGATAGGCAAAGGCCCAGAGTACGCCGGCGACCCCTATGATGAAGGACGATAGGCCAAAGGCGATGAGTTTGGTGCGAAGTACCGGCACGCCAATCGTCCGGGCCGCCATCTCGTTGTCGCGGACCGCGATGAAATTATGGCCCGTCTGCGTGTTCACGAGCCGGTAGACGAACGTGGTAAGGCTCACGACGACGGTCAGTGCGAAGAGGTAGCGCCCTATGGGACCGTTGAAGGTCAATCCCATCATGGCGAGGGGCGGCGCGTCGATGACGCCAGACGGGTTGTAGTTGGAGAACCAGCTGAATTTGTTCAGCGCCCATTCGACGAAGAACTGCGCCGCAAGCGTCGCGACGGCGAGGTAGAAGCCGCGCAATCGCAGGCTCGGCAAACCGAACATGATTCCGATCGCTGCGGCGGTCGCCCCGGCAAGCACAATGCTGCCGAGTAGCGGCATGCCTGGAACGCGGAGGTTAAAATTATAGGCGGCGAACGCTCCCACCGCCATGAAGGCCGCGGAGCCGAGCGACAATTGGCCGGCATATCCCGTAAGTAAGTTCAGGCCGAGCGCAGCCAGCGAAAGAGCGAGGAACGGCGTCAATAGCGCGTCGAACAGATAATCTGTTCCCAGCAGCGGCAATACGACATAGGCGATAATGAGCAAGAACAAAGGCGCAAGCCAACCCGGCAGCTTGCGGGTCTGGTCGAGTGGAGATTGAACGGCGAGCGTGGACATGGGTCAGGCCCTTTCCACGATCTTCTGCCCGAACAGCCCGGCTGGCCGAACCAGCAGGAACGCGAGGGCGATGACGTAGGCGAACCACCCCTCGATGCCGCCGCCGAAGTATGGACCGATATAGACCTCGGCGAGTTTTTCGAGAGAGCCGATTAATAATCCCGCCACGATCGCGCCCAGGATCGAGTCAAATCCTCCGAGCACTAAGACCGGCAATGCTTTGAGCACGATAAGGGACAGGGAGAATTGCACGCCCAGACGCGCGCCCCATAACAAGCCTGCAACAAGCGCAACGAGACCGGCGGCGCTCCAGACGATCGCCCATATGCGCGGCAGGCGAAGGCCGGTTGCATAAGCAGCGAACTGGTCATCGGCAACTGCGCGAAAGGTGAGGCCGACATGCGTAAAGCGGAAAAAAGCCGTCAACAGCACGACCATGATGCCGGCGACGCCCGCGGCGAAGAGGTCGAATGTCGAGATCAGGACGCCGTAAACCTCAAAGGGGGTGTCGTCTATGCCAAGATCGAGACCGTGAACTTGCGTTCCCCATATCAGCTGCGCAGCGCCCTCGATCATGTAGGAAAGACCGAGCGTCGCCATGAACAACGTCATTGGCGGCTTGTTTACCAGCGGGCGCAGAACGGTCCGCTCAATGGTAATCGCGAGTATGACCATAATGCCAAAGGTCACAGCAAACGCCAGGACGCTTGGAAGGCCTCGCTCGACGAGACTTACAAATGTAAGCGCTGCGAAGAGCAGCATTGCGCCCTGTGCGAAGTTGAGCACGCCCGACGTCTTGTAGATCAGCACGAAGCCAATCGCGACCAGCGAATACATCACGCCAGATAGCAATCCGCCGACGAGGACTTCGATAAAGAATTGGTAGTCGAACCCGTCCATCAGCTGCGCTCCCCGACATCGTCGCGAAAATCGCCGCCATCATCCTCGTGGGCGACGCCAAGATAGGCGTCGATGACAGACTGATTGCTCTGGATCTCCGAGGGCGCGCCCTCGGCGATTACGCGGCCATAGTCCAGGACCGCGATGCGGTCCGACAAGGCCATGACAATGCCGATATCGTGCTCGATCAGTACGACCGTGGTGCCGAACTCATTGCGAGCCGCTCGCACGAAATGCGCCATTTCACTCTTTTCGCCGGCGGTCATGCCGGCCATGGGTTCGTCCAGCAACAGAAGGCTGGGCTGCGCCACCAGAGCCCGAGCCAATTCGACGCGCTTCTGCACGCCATAAGGCAGCGTGCCGACGAGGCGATCGCGGATGCTGCCCAGATCGAGAAAATCGAGCAGGCTTTCTGCGCGATGGCGGCCGTCATCTCGTTCGCGCCGGGCCCGGCTCAGACCTAAAATCTGCTCCAGCAGCCCGGCTCGGCCGGCGGCGACGCGACCCGCCACGATGTTGTCGATCGCGCTAAGTCCCTTGAACAGAGCAAGATTTTGGAACGTTCTCGCGACGCCTAGGCGCGCCAGCCGGTCTGTCGGCACAGCCGCGAAAACTTGATCCCCCAGGCGAATGAGGCCGGTGTCCGGTCGGTAGATGCCGCTGATGACATTGATCAGCGAGCTCTTTCCTGCGCCATTGGGGCCTATGATGGCGAAAATCTCACCCGGATGAACGGCCAGATCCACCTGGGACAAAGCCGTGACGCCTCCGAATGCTAACCCGATCCGCTCAACGGCCAGAGCAGGCGGGGACGGCCGGGCGAGCGTCGGCGAGGCAGCAGTATGCGGCTCATCGTCGGGGATCACATATTCCGGCTCGAACTCGACCGAAGCCGGCAAGGCCGCGCGCGACATTGCACCCATTGATTGTTCCGCTTGCTTGCAGGGAGGAGGCAGAAAACCTGGCCGGCCGTTGCAGGCCTATGAACTATTCCGCCGCCACCGATAGCGATCGTTCGGTTTCCAAGGCGCGGATAAGCGGGATGATGCGCTGGCCGAAATATTCGACCTCTTCCTGGAAATGCAGAAAGCCCAGAAGAATTAGGTCGGCGCCTGCATCCTTGAGAGCGATAACCCGCTCGGCGATTTGATCAGGCGTCCCGATTAGGTTTGAGCGGAAGCCGTCATTATATTGGACTAGGCTCAGGACCTATTAAATTTGCCTGAGATGTGATTCCTGGTCTCCGCATGGGGAGGCTGGGATGAGTGATTTGTTTTTGTTGGGCGAGCGGCAGATGGCGCGGCTTGCGCCGCATTTTCCTCTGTCGCATGGCGTTCCGCGGGTTGACGACCGTCGGGTGGTCAGCGGAATCGTCTATGTGATCCGCAACGGCCTGCAATGGAAAGATGCGCCCAAGGATTACGGGCCGCACAAGACGCTTTACAATCGCTTCATCCGCTGGAGCCGGCTCGGCGTCTTCGACCGCATATTCGCCGCGCTCGCTGGCGAAGGTCCAAAGCCCGAGCGCATCATGATCGACGCCACGCATCTGAAGGCGCATCGCACAGCGGCGAGCCTGCTCAAAAAGGGGCTCTTCCCCGCCGTATCGGGCGCACGAAAGGCGGACTGAACTCGAAGCTCCACGTCGTTTGCGACGGCGCCGGCAAGCCCCTCGTCATGTTGCTCTCGGAGGGCCAGATGAGCGACCACAAGGGCGCGCGGCTGATGCTCAAGGCTTTACCGCCCGCTTCAATGTTGATCGCCGACAGGGGCTACGACAGCAACTGGTTCCGCGCCGCGCTGAAGGCCAGGGGCGTCGAGCCCTGCATCCCGCCAACCAGAAGCCGCAAGCTTCCCATTGCCTATGACAAGACGCTCTACCGCCAGCGTCACAAAATCGAGAACATGTTCGCCAAGCTCAAGGACTGGCGGCGCATCGCAACCCGCTATGATCGATGCGCCCACACCTTCTTCTCCGCCATCTGCATCGCAGCCGCCGTCCTCTTCTATCTCAATCAATGAGTCCTGAGCCTAGGTCCTCGAAGGAGGATTTCGCCCAGTTTCCCTCGCCCTCCGGCGATGCCTTCCCGGCGTTCTTCACCTCGTGAGCAAAGCCATGGACCGCGTCGGGATTGGCCTTGGCGATGATCTCGGTCAGAACTGCCTTGGCTTCCTCTTCCGTCTTCCTTGCGATGGCGAATGCATTGACGCCTACGCGCACGGAATGACCGTTTGCAGCTGCCTTGGCGCGCAGGTCATCAACCTGCTTTCTAATTTCGGCGGGAGTATTGCCGTTGGTAAAATACCAGTCGGAAACACGCGCCGCCATGTCGCGCGCCGCGCGTGATGATCCGCCTTGGAAGATTTCCGGCTGGGGATCGATGGGCTTAGGCTTGAGAATGTAATCGGTGAAGCGATAGAAATCGCCGCGGAACGTGAAATTTTCCTGCGTCCAGATCCCGCGCAAGGCGCGGATGAACTCCTCGGAGCGGCGATAGCGTTCATCATGGTCCAGCCAGTGTTCGCCGATCGCGGTAAACTCGCTGCGGAACCAACCGCTAACCACGTTGACCGCGACGCGTCCGCCATAGATATTGTTGATCGTCGCAATCTGCTTGGCGGCGACAGCCGGATTCCAGGGGCCAGGCAAGAGGGCGACGATCAACTTCAAACGCTCGGTCGAAGCGATCAGGGCTTGGCTGAACGTGACGGGCTCGTGCTGGTTATCCGCCCCGTACCCAGCCGTGAAGCGGATCTGGCTCAGCGCATAGTCGAAGCCGTTCCGCTCGGCGATCTGGGCAAGTTTGCGATTGTAGTCGATGTCCCAACTCGTGCGCTGCTCGATGTTGCTGATAACGAGGCCACCGGAGACGTTGGGCACCCAGTAAGCAAACTTCAACGGCTCACGCTGGGGAGATTGCTGGAGAGGCGGCATTGGGTTTTCCTGGATTTGAGAACGTCGAGGGCGCTCAGGCGTTAACAGGGAAGCCGACGGGGACCGATCGCGCGACAAGATTTGGAAGCTCAAGTTGTTGTCGGGCTTCGGCGACGGCGCGATCGACTCGAGCCCGAACCTGCTCGTTGGTGAGCTCGTAGTCGTCGAAATCCGTATCGAGTGCGTAGACGGCGGTTGGAATCGTGCGCGCGCCGAAGAACCCGAACAGCGGGCGAAGTTGGTGTTCGATCATGAGGCCATGTAAAGGCGTGCCGCCGGTTGCTGCGAGAACCACCGGCGCGCCCTGTAGGGCGCGGTAATCAACGAGATCGAACAAGTGCTTCAGGGCGCCGGTATAGGAAGCGCGGTAGACAGGAGAGCCGACGACGAGAAGATCCGCGCTCTGCACCAGCTCGACAACCGCGGCGGCGCGGCCTGACAGCGTCGCGCCCGTCAATGCGGAGAACAGATGCGGGGCTTCATCTACAAGCTCGAGCAGATGCACAGCGCCATCGTCGTCCAGGCCGTCCAAGATGTTCTTGACCAGGGCGGTGGTGCGAGATGGCCGTCTCACACTTCCTGATATTCCGACAATTTTGAGCGCGGACATGGTTGCTCCTTTCGTCGGGTGTAGCATCTATAATCGATAGAATTTGTCAACTAAAGATTCGGCATTCCGTCGCGTTGTTTTATCTCCCCGCCGGTCACGCGAAAGGGTCACAAAGCCAGTGACGGAGCCAGGCCCTGATCGGAGCGATCACGGCCGAATTTGACCAATCGATCGTGGGTGAAAGCGAAAATCTTGCATTTTCCGAGTTCTCGCTTCAGAAGATCAAGCGTTGCGGCCTTGGGCCGGAGTGGCGTCGAAGGTCTTGATCTTGGCGATGCGGGACTGGTCGGAGCCGCGCCGCGATCGGCCCGGTTGACGTCAGCGCCGAAAGCCGCGCGCCGAGCGTTTCGCGGCGCTGGAATGTCTCGCTGACGACGCCCCTCGCGCCGAATTTGGACGCGCCAGGAGCCAGAGGGAAGCTTCGTGTGCATCTCTGCGCACGCGGAACTGAAATCGGGTCGAGAAGGACCGATATGAGGCATAAAATCGGCCGCCTCAACAATCTAAGAATTTGATGTTGCAGACAATGAATAAATACCAGGCACATAGATTTAGCGTGGCGCCGATGATGGATTGGACCGATCGGCATTGCCGGTTCTTCCATCGCCTTCTGTCGCGCCGCGCTCGGCTTTATACCGAGATGCTGACGACGGGGGCGGTGCTGCACGGAGACCGCGATCGCCTGCTTGGCTTCGACGTGGCCGAACATCCCGTTGCGGTCCAGCTTGGCGGCTCCGATCCGTCGCATTTAGGCGCGGCGGCAAAAATCTGCGCGGAATTTGGCTATGATGAAATCAATCTCAATGTCGGATGCCCGTCCGAGCGGGTGCAAAATGGCGCTTTTGGCGCCTGCCTGATGCGCGAACCGGAACTCGTCGGCGAATGCGTCGCCGCCATGAAGGCGCAGGTCGCCATTCCGGTCACGGTGAAGTGCCGCATCGGCGTCGATGATCAGGACCCCGTTCTGGCGCTTGGACAGCTTGCCGAAACCATAATCGCGGCCGGGGCCGATGCGCTTTTTGTCCATGCGCGCAAGGCGTGGCTGAAAGGTCTTTCGGCCAAGGACAATCGCCACATTCCGCCGCTGGATTACGGGCTGGTCCACGCCCTGAAGCAGCGCTTTCCCGACATCCCCATCGCGATCAACGGCGGCCTCGAGACGCTCGATCAGATGCGCGCCCAACTCGCCTATGTGGACGGGGTGATGATAGGCCGCGCGGCCTATCAGAATCCGGCGCTTCTTTTGGACGTCGACCCGGTTTTCTTCGACGAGGACGCGCCTGTGGCCGATCCGGCGCAGGCGATCGAGGCCTTTATTCCCTATGTCGAGGCGCGGCTCGCCGAAGGAATCCCGCTGCACGCCATGACGCGCCATCTGCTCGGACTGTTCAATGGACGGCGCGGGGCGCGGGCGTGGCGCCGCAACCTCTCAACGGAAGGGGTCAAGCCGGGCGCGCATGTCGGCGTTCTTCGCGCGGCCTTGGCGCATGTCGATCCGGCGCGGGACAGCATGGAAGAGGCGGCCTGAAACTTACGCTTTAGCCCGTTGTTTTGCCGAGTCTGCCGGCGAGATCCTGGATATATTGCCACGCTGTGCGGCCAGACCGCGCGCCGCGCGTTATTGACCATTCCAGCGCCTCGCGCTCGATCGCGGCGCGGTCCTGCCCCAAACCGAAATGCTCGGCATAGCCAAACACCATCGCGAGATAATCATCCTGCGAGCAGGCGTGGAAGCCGAGCCAAAGCCCGAATCGGTCCGACAAGGAGACTTTTTCTTCGACGGAATCGCCAGGGTTGATCGCGGTGCCGCGCTCGTTCTCGACCATTTCGCGCGAAAGGATGTGGCGGCGGTTGGAGGTTGCGTAGAATAGAACGTTGGCGGGGCGGCCTTCGATGCCGCCTTCAAGCGCGGCTTTCAGCGATTTGTAATTGGTGTCCGCCGCATCGAAGGACAGATCGTCGCAGAAGACGAGAAAGCGGTAGGGAGCGTCGCGCACGAGCGCCATTAGATCGGGCAGACTGTCGATGTCCTCGCGATGGATTTCGACCAGTTTCAGCCGCTTGAATCCGTCCTTGGCGGCGAACCGCGCATTGATGTCGGCATGCGCCGCCTTGACCAGCGATGATTTGCCCATGCCGCGAGCGCCCCAGAGCAGTGCGTTATTAGCGGGGAACCCTTTGGCGAAGCGCTCGGTATTGTCGGTCAGTATGTCGCGCAACCGGTCAATGCCGCGCAGCAATCCCATCTCGACGCGATTGACGCGCTCGACCGGTTGCAGCTGCGGCGCGGTCGCCGAGAAAATGAAAGCGTCGGCGGCGTCGAAATCAAGCGGCGCAGGCTCTGCCGGAATCAGCTTTTCGAGCGCCGCCGCAATTCGCTCCAACGCCTCGGCGGAGCGGGGAACCGCAGCGTAAGCTGTAGTTTTTTCAATGCTGCTGCTCATCGGTGGTTCGCTCCAGGAGGCGCTTCAGATCCGGAAACTGCGCCGCTTTAGAGCATTTTTCGCGCGGGGGGAATGCTCTGTCCACCGCCCCAAGATGCAGAAAGGGGCGGGACCATCGTCCCACCCCTTCCGATTCGAGAATTCGCTTCTCTCGCTGCTGCTATCTTCGGCGCTTGTTCAAGCCCCTAAATTCGGCAATCTCCAATAGAGACGATCTCAATAGACCTGGAACGGCCCACGCGCGGGCGGGAGCGGCTGGTAGCCTGAGGTCTCGGCTCCGGTTGCGCCGTTACGATCGTTCTGGTTTTGAACGCCAATCGAACGACCCGTTGTGACATCAAACTGCGATGCGGCGCTTCCGTCGAAATGGTTTGACCGAACCTGCTGCGCTTCAGCGATGCCTACGGATGCTGCGACGACCGCCGCCGCAAATGACAATGTGAGAATCTTCATTTTAATAACTCCTGGTCCCAATGACGGCTGGGTTTACCCAGCTCGTTCGGTTACTAATTAGGCAATATAATCCGTTGCGCCAGGGGGGAAGGTGCGTCAAAACGCAGCTTAATGGGCTATTGATTGCACATTCTATAGGCGCCGCCTCATGCCGCATTTTTAGCGCGAACCAGCGCCATTGCTTTCAGGCGGCCACTCGTTATATTCCGCCCGCGCTTACAGGCGCTTGCACGGCGCAATTTGAGGAGAAGGGAATTTGTTCACACCTGCTTTCGCCCAAGCCGTCGGTGGCGCCGGGGGTGGACCGACCGACTTGATCGTGCAACTGGCGCCTTTCGCGCTGATCCTCGTCATCATGTATTTTCTGATCATGAGGCCACAGCAAAAACGGGCCAAGGAACATGCCGATCTCATCAAGAACTTGCGCCGCGGCGACACTGTGGTCACCACCGGCGGCCTGATCGGCAAGGTGACCAAAGTGGTCGATGATGCTGAACTCGAACTCGAAATTGCGCCCAACGTCAGGGTGCGCGTGATCCGCTCAATGGTCTCCGACGTGCGCGCCAAGGGCGAGCCGGTCAAGGACCAAGCCTAACCCCATCGCGAGCCGGCCGGCTGGCCCCAACTTCGGATAATTAGCAACGCCATGCTGCGGTTCGCGACTTGGAAGATCGTTTCCATCCTGGCCATGACGGTTTTCGCCGTCCTCGTCATCGTGCCAAGCCTGCTTGGCCCCAATAGCCGCGAGGCGTTGATTTCGCATTTGCCGAAGTGGGTTCCCGCGCGCGCCATCGTGCTCGGTCTCGATTTGCAAGGCGGCTCGCATGTCTTGCTTGAGGTCGACGGTTCGTCGGTGGTGAAAACCCTCATCGAAAATCTGCGCGACAGCGTTCGACGCGTTCTCCGCGACGAAAAAGTCTCGATCACCGGCGGCATCGGCGTCTTGCCGCGCGGAGTGCAATTGCGCATTCCGGATCCGGCGGAGCGCGCGCGGGTCATGCCGCAACTCAGGCAACTGGCTCTGCCGGCGAGCGCCGGCCTCTCCAGCAATTCCGGACCGCCCGTCTTTGACGTCAGCGAAAACGACAGCGGCCTCGTTCAGTTCACGGTGACGGAGGCGGGAATCAAAGCCAAGGTTCGCCGGGCCGTCGAGCAATCAATCGAGGTTTTGCGCCGCCGCGTCGACGCGCTCGGCACGACCGAGCCCAATATTCAGCGTCAAGGCGACGATCGCATTCTCGTCGAGATGCCGGGGCTGCAGGATACCGGCAAGCTCAAGGATATTCTAGGCACGACGGCCAAGCTCGAATTTCGCCTCGTCGCCGATTCCGCCGCGGATACATCCGACACCGAATCTCTCGAAGAGGTCGACAGACCTGGCAGCAAATTGCCGGTCGAGAAGCGCGTCATGGTGCAGGGCGAGGATTTGACCGATGCGCAGCCGGGCTTTGACAGCCGCACGCAGGAGCCGATCGTCAATTTCCGCTTCAATATTCGCGGCGGCCAAAGGTTCGGCGAGGTCACTTCGGAGAACGTCGGACGGCCCTTCGCCATCGTGCTCGACGGAAAAGTGATTTCGGCCCCACGCATCCTCGGGCCGATCACTGGCGGCTCAGGCCAAATTTCCGGCCATTTTACCGTCGAATCCGCCAATAATCTCGCCATTTTGCTGCGCGCTGGCGCGCTGCCGGCCAAGCTCACGATCGTCGAGGAGCGCACGGTCGGGCCGGGTCTTGGGCAGGATTCGATCGATGCCGGCAAACGCGCGGCCTATGTCGGCGCGGGGCTGGTCGCCTGTTATATGCTCATCACTTACGGCGTGTTCGGCGTTTTCGCGAATATCGCGCTTTTGGTCCATATCGCCTTTATCTTCGCCGGCCTCGTGCTGCTCGGCGCGACGCTGACCTTGCCGGGCATCGCCGGCATTGTCCTCACCATAGGCATGGCGGTGGACTCGAATGTGCTGATCTATGAGCGCATCCGCGAGGAAGCGCATATGGGGCGCTCGATCGTCTCGGCGCTTGACGCCGGATTCAACCGCGCCTTCGCAACCATCGTCGATTCCAACGTCACCATGTTCGTCGCCGCAGCGATCCTGTATTTCCTTGGCTCCGGTCCGGTGCGCGGCTTCGCGGTCTCGCTGGCGCTCGGCATTTTGACGACCATCGTGACAGCGGTGACAATGACGCGCATGATGATCACGCTCTGGTATCGCTACCGGCGGCCGGTGAGGCTGCCGATCTAGAGCATAATCGTTTCAGATTGAATCTGACGATGCTGCTCATGACATTGTTGCAACGCATGGTCCTCTCGGATCATGCTCTAAATAAAATGGCTGGAGCCGCTCCGGCATTGGCATAGGGTCTGTGCGATGAAACTGCTGCGCCTTGCGCCAGAGAACACCAAATTTCCGTTCATGCGCTTCCGGCGCGTGAGCTATCCGTTCTCGGCGGCGCTCTCGATCATTTCGGTCGTGCTGTTTCTCACCCTCGGAATGAATTTCGGCATCGATTTTTCCGGCGGCACTTTGATTGAACTGCGCGCCAAGGCCGGCGCCGCCGATATCGCAAAATTGCGCGCCACCGCGGAACAAATGAATGTCGGCGATGTCGAGGTGCAGGGGTTTGGCGCGCCATCTGACGTCACTTTGCGCTTTGGCGTCCAGAAAGGCGACGCCGGGGCGCAGGAGGCGGCGGTCGCCCGCGTCAAGGCTGCGATCGGCGATGGCTATGAGATCCGGCGCACCGAAGTCGTCGGTCCGCGCGTTTCGGGCGAGCTTGTGCAATCCGGCACGCTCGGCGTCGTCACCTCCATCATCGCCGTGTTGTGCTACCTCTGGTTCCGCTTCGAATGGCAGTTCGCGGTGGGCGCCATCATCGCGACGATGCATGATCTTTTGTTGACCGTCGGCTTTTTTGCCGTAACCCGGCTCGAATTCAACACCACGTCGATCGCGGCCATTCTGACCATCGTCGGTTATTCGTTGAATGAGACAGTCGTGGTGCTCGACCGCATCCGCGAAATGATGCGGAAATACCGCAAAATGCCGACGGATGAATTGATCGACGTCTCCGTCAACGCCGTCTTGCCGCGCACGATCATGACTGCGACCACGGTGTTCCTGGCGTTGTTCGCGCTGGTGATTTTTGGCGGCCAAGTGATTCGCTCATTCTCGATCGCGATGATCTGGGGAATTTTCGTCGCCACCTATTCCTCCATCTTCATCTGCTCGCCAATGCTGATCTATCTGGGGCTGCGCAGCGACACCGTCGGATCGGAGCCAACTCCCGCAGGCAAGCTGGCCAAAACTTCGGCCTAGACGATCCTCATTCCCGCGGGATCAGCATGAGCCAACAAAAATATGCCGGATTCTTGCCCGGCGCGCACGCGATCGAGGGCTATGGAGCTGGCGGCTTCCGGTTCGGAGGCATGTCGCATCGGGGCTCGATCCTGGCTCTGCCGTCCGGCATCCACGCCTGGGGCGCGCTCACTCCCGCCGATATCGACATAGCCTCCCTCGCCGCGGTTTTCGCTGAACCGCGCGGCCTCATTGAACATCTCTTGGTCGGCACCGGATTGGAGCTTGTTCCGCTCGAGGCCGCGCTGCGTCAGCGCCTGCGCGCCGCTGGAATCAGAGCCGAGCCGATGCAAACGGGCGCTGCGGCGCGAACTTATTCCATCCTGCTCGGCGAGAAGCGGCGCGTCGCGGCTGC
This sequence comes from Methylocella sp., assembly GCA_037200525.1. Classification (NCBI taxonomy): domain Bacteria; kingdom Pseudomonadati; phylum Pseudomonadota; class Alphaproteobacteria; order Hyphomicrobiales; family Beijerinckiaceae; genus Methylocella; species Methylocella sp. Next base: position 1,865,854 of record JBBCGG010000001.1, read on the forward strand.
GCTTCTGGCCGTGCCTTGATGAGCGAGCCGCGCCGCGACGGCAAGCAGCCGGATTACGCCTATTGTGAAACGCTGCTGCGGCGGGACGATCCTGATCGCTGGCTGGCCAGCCTTTTTCTTCCCGAAGCAAAGCGGCCGCATGTTCAGGCTCTCTACGCTTTCAGCTTGGAAATCGCCCGCGTGCGCGAGATCGTCTCCGAGCCCATGCTCGGAGAAATCCGGTTTCAATGGTGGCGAGATGCGCTTCAGGGCCTGGACGCCGGCGATGTCGGGGCCAATCCGGTCGCGGGCGCGCTGCTCGATGCGATCCGGCGCTTTAGCCTGCCGAAATCGCCGCTGATCGAATTGATCGACGCGCGGCAGTTCGATCTCTACGACGACGTCATGGAGAGCATTGAGGCGCTCGATGCCTATGCCAAAGCGACCTCCTCCAGCCTGTTCCGGCTTAGTCCGCTGATCCTTATGGGAGAGGAAACAGCCGCTGTCGCAGGGGCCGCCGAACACGCCGGAATAGCCTATGCGCTGACGGGGCTGCTTCGCGCCTTCCCCTGGCATAGCGCGCGCGGGCAGGTCTATGTTCCACTTGGGATCCTGCGAAGGCACGGGCTTGAGCCTGGCGATATTACGGCCGGGCGTCCCTCGCCGGCAATCTCCGCAGCGCTGGCCGATCTGCGCAATCTTGCCCGGCGTCATCTTGAGGCGTTCCTCACGCGAATTGAGGGCCTGCCCGAGCGATGCCGGGGCGCTTTCCTGCCGGTCAGCCTTTGCGAGCCTTATCTGCGCGAAATGGAGAAGCCGGGCTATAATCCATTCGAGACGGCTGTCGCCCTGCCGCAATGGCGCCGGCAATGGATCCTTTGGCGCGCCGCCAAGCGGTGGGCTTAGCAAGACTGGCTCAGCGGGAGCGGAAATCCTTTATCCGCAGCAATTTCGTTGCTAGAACGCCTGCATGTCGCCGATCTCTCAACTTCGCCCGCTTCGAATTATGGGCCCGGCTCGCGCCTGAGCAATGGTTCTGGCGCCAGAGCCGGGATGTTTCGCCCATTTTCGCGGCAGAGCCGCGCCACGATCGAACAGGCCAATCCAATCATGCAAGACCAGAAATCGAAGGCTGATGCGGCGCAAAAGCCGCCCGCGGGCGAAGAGGGCCATCGCCCCGACTATTCCAAAAGCCTTTATCTGCCGCAGACGGAGTTTCCGATGCGCGGGGGGTTGCCGAAGAAGGAGCCGGAGCTGCTTGCCTATTGGCGCGAGATCGGGCTCTACGACCTCCTGCGCGGCGCGGCGCGGGGCAGGCCAAAGTTCATTCTGCATGATGGTCCGCCCTACGCCAATGGCAATATTCACATCGGCCATGCGCTGAACAAGATTTTGAAGGATCTCGTCACCCGCTCGCAGCAGATGCTCGGGAAAGACTCGAATTATGTGCCGGGCTGGGATTGCCACGGCCTGCCGATCGAATGGAAGATCGAGGAAAATTATCGTGCCAAGGGTCGGAACAAGGACGAGGTGCCGGTCGTCGAGTTTCGCCGCGAGTGCCGCGCCTTTGCCGCGCATTGGGTCGATATCCAGCGCGAGGAATTCAAGCGCCTCGGCGTCGGCGGCGATTGGGATCATCCTTATCTGACGATGACCTATCCCGCCGAAGCCCAGATCGCCCGCGAGATCATGAAATTCGCCGAGAACGGGACGCTCTATCGCGGCTCGAAACCGGTGATGTGGAGCGTCGTCGAAAAGACCGCGCTCGCTGAGGCGGAGGTCGAATACGAAGACCACGTCAGCGACACGGTTTATGTGGCGTTTCCGGTGGTCTCGGACGATGACAAACTGGCGGCCGCCCGCATCGTCATCTGGACGACGACGCCTTGGACCATCCCGGCAAATCGCGCGATCAGCTATTCGTCAAAGATCGCCTATGGCCTCTATCGCGTAACCGCCGCCCCGGAGGATAATTGGGCCAAGGTCGGCGCGACCTATCTGTTGGCCGACGCCCTCGCCGAGAGCGTCTTCAAGGCCGCCAGGGCGGAGGCGTTCGAGCGGCTTCGGGAAGCGCCTGCGGAAGAATTGCGCGGAATCACCGCGCGCCATCCATTAGCGGGAGTCGTCGCTGGTTATGAATTCGATATTCCGCTTTTCAATGGCGATCATGTCACCGCCGACACCGGCACGGGCTTCGTCCATACCGCCCCCGGACATGGCCGCGATGACTTCGACATCTGGATGGCGCATGGCCGCGAACTTGCGGCGCGCGGAATCGAGACGCGCATTCCTTATACCGTCGACGCCGATGGTTTCCTGACGAAAGACGCCCCTGGTTTCGAAGGCCGCCGCGTCATCGACGACAAAGGCAACAAAGGCGACGCCAATGAGGCGGTCATCAAGGCGCTGATCGAGGCCGGCAATCTCGTCGCGCGCGGAAGGCTGAAACACCAATATCCGCATTCCTGGCGCTCGAAAAAGCCCCTCATCTTCCGCAACACGCCGCAATGGTTCATCGCGCTCGACAAGCCGATTCGGCAGGGCGGGGCGGGCAACGCCAGCCTACGCGAGATCGCCCTGCGCGAGATCGCTGTTACCAAATGGCATCCGGCGACGGGGGAAAACCGCATCACCGGCATGATCGCCAACCGGCCCGATTGGGTGGTCTCGCGCCAGCGCGCCTGGGGCGTGCCGATCGCCATCTTCGTCGACAAGGACAGCGGGCAGATCCTCAAGGACGCCAGGGTCAACCAGCGCATCGCCGACGCCTTTGAGCTGGAGGGCGCCGACGCCTGGTTTATGGAGGGCGCCGCGGCGCGCTTTCTGGGGCCGGACTACCAGCCGGAAAATTACGAAAAAGTCGACGACGTTCTGGATGTCTGGTTCGATTCAGGCTCGACCCACGCCTTCACGCTGGATGATTCCAAGCGTTTCCCGGGCCTTTCCGGCATCCATCGCAAACGGGACGGCGGCAATGACGAGATCATGTATCTTGAAGGCTCGGATCAGCATCGCGGCTGGTTCCATTCCTCGCTGCTCGAATCCTGCGGCACGCGCGGCCGGGCGCCCTTCGACCTCGTTCTGACTCATGGCTTCGTTCTCGACGAGAAGGGCCAGAAAATGTCGAAATCCCTCGGCAACGTCACCGCGCCGCAGACCATCATCAAGGACGCCGGCGCCGATATTCTCCGCCTTTGGGTCGCCGCTTCGGATTATTCCGATGATCTGCGCATCGGCCCCGAAATTCTGAAAACCTTCGTCGAAACCTACCGGAAGCTGCGCAATACGATCCGTTGGATGCTGGGTTCGCTCGCCCATTACGATCCGAACCAGAACGTCGGGCACTTGGGCATGGGCGAACTCGAGAAGCTGATGCTTCATCGCCTCGCGGAATTGCATGTCGAAATCGAGCAAGCCTACGCGGACTTCGACTATAAGCGCATCGTCGCGCGCCTATCCGGCTTCCTCAACACGGATCTTTCGGCGTTCTATTTCGATATCCGCAAGGATACGCTCTATTGCGAGCCGCCATCGAGCGAGAAACGCCGCGCCGCGCTGGAGGCGATCGAATGGATTTTCCGTTGCGTCACGCTCTGGCTTTCGCCAATCCTGGTCTTCACCTCCGAGGAAGCTTGGCTGTCGCATTATCCGGGCGCTATCTCGGTTCATCTTGAAAGCTTTCCCAAGGTTTCGGCTTGCTGGCGGGATGGCGAGCTGGCCGCCAAATGGGAGAAAATCCGCCGCATCCGCGCCGTCGTCACGGGTGCGCTAGAGATCGAGCGGGCGCAGAAGGGGATCGGCTCTTCGCTCGAGGCGGCGCCGGAAGTCTTCATCGCCGATGAACCTTTGCGCGCGCTGCTCGATGACGTCGATTTCGCCGAAATCTGCATAACATCGGACATCGCGATCCGCGCGGGCGAGGGACCGGCGGAGGCGTTCCGGCTCGACGATGTTCCAGGCGTCGCCGTGGTCCCGCGCCTTGCGGAGGGACGAAAATGCGCGCGGTCGTGGAAGATTTCGACGCTGGTTGGCAGCGATCCTGAGTTTCCCGACGTTACGCCGCGCGACGCAAACGCCTTGCGCGAACTGAAAGCTTTAGGCCTGTGGCAGTGACGCCGCGCGCTATCGGCGCCCTTGCCGCGGTCATCACGCTTGCCGCGGATCAGGCGAACAAGCTTTGGCTGATTTTCAATTATGGCATCGAAGCGCGGCAGCCGGTCGCGCTGACGCCCTTTTTCGATGTGATTTACGCTAAGAACCCCGGCATTTCCTATTCGCTTTTCAGGGCGCAAAGCGGTCTGGAGCGGTTCGGCTTGTTGGCTATAACCCTCGCTGCGACGATTTTCCTTGGCGTCTGGCTATGGCGCGCGAGAACGAGGTTCGTCGCCATGGCTCTCGGCCTTATCGTCGGGGGCGCGCTCGGCAATGCCTATGACCGCATGTCATATGGCTTTGTCGCTGATTTTTATCATTTCCACGTCGGCTCATTCTCCTGGTATGTCTTCAATCTGGCCGATGTCGCGATTGTCGCCGGTGTCGGGCTGCTGCTTTACGATTCCGTCTTTTTGAGCGGGAAGGCCGAGCGGGGCAGCGTTCGTGGACAATAAAGACTTTTTTTCCACCTTTGCCGCTAAAATGCCCTTAACGCGCCTAAGAATGGCGTTCGACGGAATGCCGCGTCCGCCCTGCGGCGGCGCACAGAGGATGGTTTGAGGATGAACGTGATGATCTTCGACTGGGTTAAGCTCCGCGCCCGCAACGCAATTATGGCCGTTGGCGCTTTCCATTTCCTCGCGGTCTTGCTTATTTCCGGCATGATCGGCGCTTCGCCGGCGAGGGCTCAGGCCTCGCAGGAAGACGGCAATCCGCTGAATTCGGTCCTCGGCTTCGTCGGCGTGCAATTCGACAAGGACAAGGACCAGATCGATTATCGCGCCAGGGCGCCGATTGTCGTACCGCCGCATCTTGAACTTCCAAAGCCGAAAGAAGTGACGCATGACGCGTCGTGGCCGAATGACCCGGACGCCTCCGAACGCCGCCACGCCGCCGCCGCCAAACTGACCCCCGCGCCGCAGTTGACGCCGCAAGCTCGCGCCGAACTTTCTCCGGCGGAGTTGCAGGCCAGCAGCCGCACCGATCTTCCATCCGAGACCCCCGACGATTGTCAAGGCGGCGTTGGGACCCCGATTTGTCTTTCTGCGCCTGTGAAAATGTTCCAAAAGGCGGTCGATGGGATTCCTTTCGTCGGCAAGAAGGAGGCCGACGCGCCTTTGCCGACCGAGGAGCCGCGCCGCACTTATTTGACCGAGCCGCCGGGCGGGTATCGGAAGCCAACGGCCGCAACCACCGCGAAAATAGATCCGCCTAAAATAGATCCGCCTAAGGAACAGCCTGCCGCCGCGGATGCGGGAGCCTCTGTGCGGTCGCAGTAGCATAAAACATCAGCCGATAATTAATTTTACCGTGAGCGCGGCGGGAGCAGCCGCGCTCGCGCGGGAAGCCGTGCAGGCGGAGCGCGACGCGCCAAAACCTCGGCTTGACCTTGCGAAAAACTCGCACCCTTTCTACGTTCTGTCCTGTATTCGGACGAATCCTTATGGAAAGCGGTGGATTGGATGTCTTTTGGTCAACCCGTGGCGGCGCCTATCGCCGCATCCCTGACCCCTTCCGCACTCGCGCCCGCCAAGCCGGGCGGTCCAGCCATCACCGAAGCCAAACTGGACAATGGCCTCGACATAGTCGTGATCCCCGACCATCGCGCTCCGGTGGTGACCCATATGGTATGGTATCGCAACGGGTCGGCCGATGATCCATTGGGCAAGTCCGGCATCGCGCATTTTCTTGAGCATTTGATGTTCAAGGGCACCAAAACGCACCCGCAAGGACAATTCTCCGAACTGGTCGCCGATTTCGGCGGCCAGGAGAATGCCTTCACCTCGAACGATTACACCGCTTATTTCCAGCGCGCCGCCAAGGATCACCTCGCCGTCTGCATGGAATATGAGGCCGACCGGATGAAGAATCTGGTCTTGACGGACGAGATTGTAGCCCCCGAACGCGATGTCGTTCTCGAAGAGCGGCGGATGCGCACCGATTCCGACCCCTCGGATTTATTGAATGAGGCTGTTCAGGCGGCGCTCTACACGCAGCATCCTTACGGCAAACCGATCATCGGCTGGAGCCACGAGATCGAGGGCCTCGATCGGGCGGACGCGCTCGCCTATTATGATCGCTTCTATACGCCTGAAAACGCGATCCTGGTCGTTGCCGGCGATGTCGAGGCGACCGATGTCATAGCTTTGGCGCAAAAGACCTACGGCCCGATAGCAGCGCGCGGCGAGCCGCCGAAGAGGGTGCGTCCGCGCGAACCGCAGCCTCGTGCGCATCGCTTGGTGACGCTGGCGGACGAGAAGGTCGAGCAGCCCTCGCATCAGAGCGTCTTCCTTGTGCCGTCCTATCGCACCGCCGCTCCGGGCGAGGGCGAGGCCCTCGACGTGCTCGGCCATCTTTTGGGCGGAGGACAGACGAGCCTGTTGTTCAAGTCTCTCGTCATGAACGACAAAATCGCAGTTGCGGCGGGCGCGCATTATCAAGGCACGGCGGTCGATGACACGCGCTTTTATGTCTTTGCGGTGCCGGCCCCTGGCGTCTCGCTTGAGCGTCTCGACGCCGCGATCGACGCGGTCATCGCCGGCGTCGTCGCCAATGGCGTCGATGAAGCTGATTTTCTGCGGGCCAAAACGCGGCTCGTCGCCGATGCGATTTATGCGCAGGATAATCAGGCGACCTTGGCGCGTTGGTATGGCGCCTCGCTCGCCACGGGGTTGAAACTCGCGGATGTTGCGGAGTGGCCGGCGCGAATCGAGGCGGTGACCCTTGAGGATGTGAAGAAGGCGGCGCTCTGGCTCGACAAAAGACGCAGCGTGACCGGCTTCCTTCTGCCCGCCGCGAACGGCGAGAGCGAGATTGTCGAGACGACCGCATGATTTCCGAAAAGTCCCTGACTTCTCGCATCGATGATGCGTCGATTGAAAGCTAGCGTTTTATTCCGTCACGGAGATTTCCGCGACGCGGCCTTTTGGATGCGAAAAAAATGACCGCACTTGCAAGCACAGAAAGCCTATCCCGCGCCGCGTCCGTGCAAAAAGTCCTCACGAAAGGCGGCATCGAGGCCTGGCTCGTCGAGGATTACGCGGTGCCTCTCGTCGCCGTCGAATTCGCTTTCAAGGGCGGTGCCTCGCAGGACCCTGTCGGCAAGCCGGGGGTTGCGACCCTCCTCGCCGGTCTGCTCGACGAAGGGGCCGGGTCCTATGATTCCGAGGGTTTTCATCGGGCGCTCGATGAAGACGCAATCGAACTGTCTTTTTCCGCCGATCGCGATGTTTTGAGCGGCCGGCTGCAGACGCTGTCGCGCAATACCGCCCGGGCGTTCTCCCTGCTCCGGTTCGCGGTGCAGGAGGCGCGGCTCGACGCCGAGCCGTTCGAGCGGGTGGTGAGCCAGATCGTGGCAAGCCTCAAGCGCGAGGCGAACGAACCAGATTACGTCGCGAGCCGCACCTTTCGCGCCAAGTCATTCCCGGATCACCCCTATGGCCGGCCCGTGCGCGGCGATCTTTCGAGCCTGCCCGCATTGACGAGAGCCGATCTCATCGAGATGCGCAGAGCCGTCTTCGCGCGCGATGCGCTGAGGATCGCCGTCGTCGGCGCCATCGACGCCGCGACGCTCGCGCAGCATCTTGATGACGCATTCGGCGCTCTGCCCGAAAAATCCAGTCTCGCTGTAGTCGCCGATGTTGCGTTTTCCGGCGAGGGAGAGCGCTTTGTCGTCGACATCGACGTGCCGCAATCGACGATCCGTTTCGGGCGGCAGGGGCTACCGCGCAAGGACCCCGATTTCATCGCGGGAACCGTCGTCAATCATATTCTCGGCGGCGGGGTGTTCTCGGCACGACTCTTCCGCGAAGTGCGGGAGAAACGGGGCCTTGCCTATTCGGTCTATTCGCAGCTCGTGACTTACGATCACGCCGCCGTGCTGATGGGAGGCACCTCGACCAAAAACGAACGCGCCGCCGAATCGATGGGGGTGATCGAGGCCGAAATCGCGAGCCTCGCAAACCTCGGGCCGACCGAGGAGGAGCTGAGCAAGGCCAAGAACTATCTGATCGGCTCTTATGCGCTGCGCTTTGACACCTCGACGAAGATCGCGAGCCAGCTCGCCCATCTGCAACTCGAAGGATTCGGCGTCGACTATCTTGACGAGCGCAATAGATTGATCGCGGCGGTGACCTTGGAGGACGCCAAACGCGCCGCCAAGCGCGTGTTCGGGGACGCCAAGCTGCTGGTCGCGGTCGCCGGCCGTCCGGAAGGGATGTGAGGCGGACGCCTTCGGGCGCGAAATCTCCTCCGCAGATCCGCGAGCGCTCTCGCTGGCGCGCAACCTAATTCCGGCTGGCGCGGGTTAGACTCTGCGACGAAACAAGTGAGTTGTGCGGTTTGGCGATTGACGCAAGCTGCGCGCTGTACTCCACAATTCATCGCTAGGTGCGTATCCCGCAGCAGAATAGTCACTCATGCCTCGAGACGGCCGCCTCAAAGCCTGCTCGAGATGAGGGGTAGTGAAAGCAAGAGCGCCATGCCGATTCGCCGTCTTGATCCTGTGCTTGTCGATCGCATTGCGGCCGGCGAGGTTGTCGAGCGGCCGGCTTCCGCTTTGAAGGAGCTGGTCGAAAATGCGCTCGACGCCGGGGCGACGCGCATCGATATCGCGATCGAGGCGGGCGGCCGGAAATTGATCCGCGTCATCGATAATGGCTCCGGCATGTCGGCGGAAGATCTCGATCTCGCCGTCGAGCGCCATGCGACATCGAAACTTCCCGATGGCGATCTCTCGGCCATCGCGACCTTGGGCTTTCGCGGCGAAGCGCTGCCTTCGATTGGCTCGATCGCCACGCTCGAGATTTTTTCGCGGCCGGCGGGCGCGCGAGAAGGCGCCAGAATTCGCGTGGATCAGGGGCTGAAGAGGCCCGTCGCGCCGGCCGCCCAGCCGCAAGGCACGCGCATAGAAGTGCGCGATCTCTTCGCGGCGACGCCGGCGCGGCTCAAATTTCTGAAAAGCGATCGCGCCGAGGCGCGCGCCGCCGCCGATGTCGTCGAGAGGCTGGCCATGGCCCATCCGGGCGTGCGCTTCAGCTTTGCCGGCGCGGATGCCGCAGGCTTCGACCTTGCGGCTTGCGGCAATGGGGAGGATGGCCTGTTGACGCGCCTGTCGGCCATTGTCGGCCCCGAGTTTCGCCCCAATGCGCTGCAGGTCGAAGCCGAGCGCGAAGGTTTCGGGCTCGAAGGCTTCGCCGGACTGCCGACCTGGCATCGCGCCAACGCCTCCGCGCAATATCTCTTCGTCAATGGGCGCCCCGTGCGCGACAAGCTTCTGGTTGGCGCGGTCCGCGCCGCTTATATGGATTTTGTGCCTTCCGGCCGTCATCCGGCGCTGGCGCTGTTTCTGACCTGCGACCCGCATCAGGTTGACGTTAATGTCCATCCGGCCAAAGCCGAAGTGCGGTTTCGCGATGGCGGCCTCGTCCGCGGCCTCATCATCGGCGCGTTGAAACAGACTTTGCAGGCGGCGATGCACCGCGCTACCCCCGCCAATGGCGCGGCGACGCTTGATGCGCTGGCGCGTCGCGTCGCGCCTTTCTCCGCCTCCGCCTCCTATCCGACATATCGCGCTCCGCCGCAGGCGAACTGGGATTGGCGTCAATCGCCCGCCGCTCCATCGATGTCTCACAGCGGTTTCGCCGAGTCAGCGCCGCCGGCGTTCGATACGCTCGCCGGCGGCGTCTCCTTCGATGCGCGCGCGCATGAAGAACCGCCCTCGCGAGAAAACAGCGAAGCGCCGCTTGGGGCTGCACGGGCGCAAATTCACGAAACCTATATTGTCGCGCAGACTGTCGATGGCATCGTCATCGTCGATCAGCATGCCGCGCATGAACGTCTCGTTTACGAGCGCCTGAAGGCTGCGCGCGCCGATAAAGCCATCGAGCGTCAGGCGCTGCTTGTCCCGGTGATTGTCGAAATGGCGCAGAGCGAGGTTGAGCGCGTCAAGGACGCGGCCTCGCTGCTCGCCGAATTTGGCCTCGTCATCGAGCCTTTCGGGCCTGGAGCGATCGCAGTCAGCGAAATGCCGGCTTTGCTCAAAAGCGCCGATGCGACGCGCCTTGTGCGCGATCTCGCCGCCGCGCTCAGCGAGGATGACTCCAGCGTCGCCTCGCTGGAAAAGCGGCTTGACCATGTGCTCGCGACAATGGCCTGCCATCATTCGGTGCGCGCCGGCCGTCATCTGCGCACGGAGGAAATGAATGCGCTGCTCCGCGAAATGGAGCGAACGCCCGGCTCCGGCCAGTGCAATCACGGCCGTCCGACCTATGTCGAATTAAAGCTCTCCGACGTCGAAAGGCTATTTGGCCGCAGGTGAGGCTGGCCCCGCTTCAGGCGCGCCCGGCAGATAGTCGAACTTCAACAAAGGCCGCAGCATCTCCGCCGGGAAATCGCATTGATAAGATCCTTCGACATAGGCGCCGAGCGCATAGGGGTCGAACGTCACTTCCGCGGCGTTTGCCGAGATCGTCCATCGCGTCAGATCGCTAACGCTGTTTTCGATCTTCTTCTTCTGGTCCTCGGCGCTTATGACGTCGAACGGCGCATCCGGTATTTTCTCATGCTTCTGCTGCTTGATTTGATCGAGGCACGAAGCGACGAATTTTTCTTGCGCGCCCGGCTCGAACAGATCTGAAAAATGCAGCTCTTTTCCGGTCTCCATGTCGATCGCAAAGTTCGACGTGCTCGAATTGCCGTGCGCGCCGCCGGAAAAATCATAAAGTTCGACGTGGGCCGAGGCGAATTTCGGCGAGACGAATGGCGCCGTCACATCGAGTTGGTAGGAATAGACCATGTTCCGCTGGATGTCGCTTTGCTTGCTGGCGGGAACCTCCTTCAAAAGATCGTCGACCTTGGCGTTGAATAGCTTTTCGCCGGGAAGATTCGGATCTGCGAATTTGACCGCATTGACGTCGATGTCATATTCGTTCGGCTTGCCGACATGCTGGACCAGCACGGGAACGAGCCTTTGCCCCGTTCCCGGCCCGCTCTGCGGTTCGCCTTGCAGAAAGGCGCGCCTCTCCTGCGCCTCCTTGGCGATGCATGAGGCGATGGCGCCATCTCCCTCTCGGCTCCCGCAAATATAGCCGCGGCGTTTCAGCCATCGTCTCTGCGACGTCACAAGCGTGGCTTTCTCGGTCGGCGAAAACGAAAGCGCCAGCGCATTATAGGCTTTGGTCATGGCCTCATCTGCGGCGCTCGCCGCCGGATCGGCGCAGATTGCTTTCTCTTCGGCTGTTTTGGCTGCTGCGCAATCGAGCGCCACGGCCGGAAACGTGGCGAGCGCGCCTGCTATGAAGGCGGCGGCAAACTCAAACCTTATGTGCATTGGGGCGGCCTCGCTCGACGAATCGCATGAAGATAGCGTGGAATAGACCCGAAATCTTGGCCAGCGCTGACAAAACTTGAAATTGGCGGCGCTTGAAATGATAAGGAGGCTGCGTCCGGCTCATTCCGGCGCTGGCGCGGATAAGGAATTGCGGCGCGGCATGAATGTTCTTCTTCTGGGTTCGGGCGGGCGCGAACACGCCATTGCTCTGGCGCTCGTCAAAAGCCCGCAGCTGAATCAGCTTTTCGTCGCGCCGGGCAATCCCGGCATGATCGGCCTCGCGCGCCTCGCGGCGCTTGATCTTGCCGATCATTCGGCGATCGCGGATTTTTGCGCGGCGGAGAAAATCGATCTTGTTGTGGTCGGCCCCGAGGCGCCGCTTGTCGCCGGGCTTGTCGATGATCTCGCCGTTTCAGGAATCAAATCCTTTGGGCCGAGCAAAGCGGCGGCGCAGCTCGAGGGATCGAAGGGATTCTCCAAGGATTTTTGCGCTCGCTTTAATATTCCGACGGCCGCCTATGCGCGGTTTGAAGACGCCGCATCAGCGAAAGCCTATGTGCGCGAAAAAGGCGCGCCGATCGTCGTCAAGGCGGATGGATTGGCGTCCGGCAAAGGCGTCATCGTGGCGATGAGCGTCGCTGAGGCTGAGGCCGCGATCGATACGATGTTCTCCGGCGCCTTTGGCGCAGCTGGAGAGACCATCGTCATCGAAGAGTTTCTCGATGGGGAAGAGGCATCGTTCTTCGCCCTTTGCGATGGCGAACATGCGCTGCTCTTTGCTTCGGCTCAGGATCATAAGCGCGTCGGCGACGGCGAGCAGGGACCCAATACGGGAGGGATGGGCGCGTATTCGCCGGCGCCGATCATGGATGAAGCGATGAGCGCCCGGGTCATGCGCGAGATCGTCGAGCCAACCTTGAAAGGCATGGCGGCGATGGGGACGCCGTTCAAGGGCGTGCTGTTCGCCGGGCTGATGATCGGAAAAGATGGCCCAAAGCTCATTGAATATAATGTGCGCTTTGGCGACCCCGAGGCGCAAGTCATGCTGCCGCGTCTTGATGAGGACTTGCTGGCGCTGATGCTCGCCGCCGTTGAAGGCCGCCTGCCGCAACGCGCCGCGCGCCTCTCGCGGCAAGCAGCGCTCAGCGTCGTGCTCGCCGCCAAAGGCTATCCCGAGGCGCCGATCAAGGGCAGCGAAATCAAAGGCCTCGGGCGGGCCGAAGGGATGCCTTTCGTGATCATCACTCACGCGGGGACAAAAATCGACGGAGCGCGCCTCATCGCGGATGGTGGCCGAGTGCTTAATGTGACGGCGCTCGGCGAGAACATAGCCGAGGCGCAGGCCCGCGCTTATGCGGCGGTCGACGCCATCGATTGGCCGGGTGGATTTTGCCGCCGCGATATTGGTTGGCGGGCTTTGAAACTATTCTCCGAGGGCTCTCGTAAAGACTGACATGCCGGCAGGACGCCGGCGCGTCAGAGCATGATCACAAAAGCTTTGGCTTCTCAGGGAGAATCATGCTGCGAAACAACCGGACAATAATCGACGATCGCCGACGCATGCAATCCAACGGCGTGATCCATGTGATCAACAAGGCGCCGCCGCCCCGATTGAATCCGAGCCCGTCGCGTCGACGAACAAGATCTGCGTATCGCCGAAGCGACGCGTCTCGCGCAAGGCAAAACCTTGCGGCAGCGCGACTTCGCCTTGCGCCGTTTCCTCAATCAGAACCAGCGCATCCTTTTCGAGCCAACCGCCATCCCGCAGCGCGGCGAGCGCAGGCGGGGCGAGACCCTTGCCATAGGGCGGATCGAGAAACGCGATGTCGTATCGCTCGCCCTCCGGCGCGCGCCCGAGCTTGCGGGCGTCGCGGCGCATTAGGCGCGCAGACTGGCCAACGCCCAGCGCCTCGATATTTGCGCGGATGATGGCATTGGCCTCCGCGCCTTGATCGACCAGGAGGGCGAAATCGGCGCCGCGCGATAGAGCTTCAATTCCGAGGGCGCCTGTCCCCGCGAAAAGATCCATCACCCGCGCGCCTTCGATCGGCGCGTCATAGGCATGAACGAGGATATTGAACAGGCTCTCGCGCAGGCGGTCCGACGTCGGACGGATCGCGTCCGAGGCGGGACCCTTTAACGTGCGCCCTTTGAAACGGCCGCCGACGATGCGCATTGGTCATCAATGCTTGTCGCGCGGACCGCCCTTGCCGAGCCCTCTTGGCCCGCGCGGCGGTCCGCCTGCTTTGCCTGTCGGACGCTTGTCTTTCCCGCGAAATCCGGCCGCTGCGCCGGCGCCGCGCGGACGCGCGTCCGACGCCTCGCCTCGCGCCGGCTTGCTTGAAGGTCCAGATCGCACGCCGGAGGATTTTTGCCCAAACGGCTTTGCCGCGCCAAATCGCTTTGGCGCATTTTCGCGGCTTGCCCGGACATCCGTTCTGGAGCGATCCTTGTCGCCATCATAGGGACGCCGCGGCCTCTTGGCCTGCTCCTCATTATGGGCGCGATTCTGACCGCGTCCGGCGGCATGGGGTTTCTCTCCGCTTGCGGCCCTTGGCGAGCGCTCATGTCTTGGCTCGCGCTTCGCATCTTCCCGCGAATGTTCCCTGCGATCATCAAAAGTCCGGCGCGGCCTCTCCGCCTGCTCATCGCTGCGAACGCGATCTTGATAGCGAGCGGAAGGCCGGGTTTCGCCCGAGGCGAAGCGCGGCGGTTTCCGTCCTTCGGCCATATCCGCTCCGCGCCCTTGTCTTGGCTCTTGCGAGCGATCCTTGCGGGCGGGGAAGGGCGATGGACTTCGCTCCGCTCCGCGCTCGGGCCGCTTCGGGGCGAAGCCGCGCGTTTTGCGCTCGGCCTCAAAGCGGCGGCCATTGCGCGTCGTCGGGGCGGCCTTGTCCTGGTTTTTGCCTCGCGGCTGATCGGCGACGACCAGACGCTCGACCGGCACGGTGCGGCCGCTGCGGTCGGCGGTCTCGCCGCGTTCGATCCTTTTGCGGCCCGCGCGCTGTTCGACGCTATCGGCGCGCAGCGTCGAAATATGTTTGCGCGGACCCGGCGTCGGCTTGTTTCGCGCCTGCGTCCGCGGTTCGGGCGCCGGCTCGCGCGAGCGATCGTTGCGCGCGCTCCCATAGGCGCTCTTTGCGCGAGCTGGGGTCGCGCGCCGATCCGCTCCTTGCTCGGAGCTTCTTGCGCGGCCCTGCTTCTGACGCGGAGGTTCGGCCGCCTGCGCGGGCTCGGCCTCGCCCCCGGTCGGGCTGGTAAAATCGACCTCTGCGGCCTCGGCGAGAGTTGGCCCCAGCTGATCGCGCAGCATGCGGGTTCGAACCTCTTCGACGGCGCCTTCGGCGAGATCGCCGAGCTGGAACGGTCCAAACGACAGGCGGATGAGACGGTTGACCTCAAGACCGATATGTTCGAGCACGCGCTTGATTTCGCGATTCTTGCCTTCGCGAAGGCCAATGGTCAGCCAGCTATTGGCCCCCTGCGCGCGATCGAACCTCGCATCGATTTCCGCATAGTCGACGCCATCGACCGTGACGCCGTCGCGCAAGCGATCGAGCTCGCTCTGGTCGGTTTGACCTTTTGCGCGCACGCGATATCTCCGCACCCAGCCAGTCGAAGGAAGTTCAAGCACCCGAGCGAGGCCGCCGTCATTGGTCAGCAGCAACAGACCCTCGGTGTTGATGTCGAGGCGGCCGACGCTGATGACGCGGGGACCCTCTGGCCAATTGCGGCGCAGAAAATCAAAAATCGTCTCCCTGCCTTCGGGATCATGATCCGTGGTCACGAGACCGCGTGGTTTATGGAACATAAACAACCGCGTGCGCGCGCGGGGGGCGAGCGGCGCGCCGTCGACCGTGATCTTGTCATCGTCGCCGACGTTGACGGCTGGACTGGTCAGCACGACGCCGTTGAGCGCGACGCGCCCCTCGCTGATCCAAGCTTCCGCATCGCGGCGGGAACAGGCTCCGGCTCTCGCCATGACCTTGGCGATCCGCTGCAGGGAGTCGGACGCGTCCTCGCCGCCCGGCTCAGTGACAGCCTCGCGCTTTGGTTTGCGCTCGGGTTCGGACAAGGGAGCCAATTTCTTGCGCGGCAGACGGGACTTCGCCGCCTCGCCGTCGCGGAATCGGGGCGCTCCGCCGGACGCCCTGAGAGGGGCATCCCCACGCGATGGCCGAGGGCCAGGCTTTCGCGCGCCCCCGTCATCGCGCGACCCGCGTTCTAGGCGGGCAGGTCGTTGGCGGGCTGGTGGATGGTCTTTGGTCGTGTCATCGCTCATATATCCCAATAACAGAATGTGAACCGAAAGGGGAACTAAGACTCTGTTGGAAAAATGCCGCTCTCGCTCCAGGGACCGGACAAAGCGGCGCGATAATTTCAAAACAGTTTGAGCATTTGGGGCGCGATCGGGAATGCAGAGAGACACAATCGATCCGATGTCTTGCGCTTTCCTCGAGGCGAAAGACGCCTTCGCGCGCGGCGAGGTCCCCATCGGCGCCGTTATCATGCATGAGGGAAAAATCCTCGCCCGCGCCGGCAACCGGACGTTGCAGGATCATGATCCAACTGCGCATGCCGAGATCTTGGCCATCCGCTCGGCCTGCCGGACGCTTGGCTCGCAAAGGCTGGCCGGCTGCGACCTCTATGTAACGCTCGAGCCCTGCGCCATGTGCGCGGCGGCGATTTCCTTCGCCCGCGTGCGACGGCTCTATTGGGCGGCCGCCGATCCAAAGGGCGGCGCGGTGGACCACGGGCCGCGTTTTTTCGCGCAGCCGACCTGTCATCATGCGCCTGAACTTTATGGCGGCATCCGGGAGAGCGAGGCGGCCGAGTTGTTGCGCCAGTTTTTCGCGCTGCGGCGCTGAGATTAAAGCATCAGGCTCTGGCTGGCTCCGACAAAAAGGCCAGCAACGCCTCCAGCGTCGCCTCCGGGTTTTCCTCGGGCAAAAAATGGCCGCCCTTGATCGCTTGACCTTGGACGTTGGAGCCCCATTGCCGCCAGATGTCGAGCGTCGAAGCGTCTCCCCCTCCGAGTCCCCGCGCGCCCCAAAGGATGCAGAGCGGAGCGGAGATCTTCTTGCCGGCCGCTTGATCGGCTTCATCGTCGCTGCGGTCAATCGTCGCGCCGGCGCGGTAATCCTCGCAGGTCGCGTGGATGCGGGAGGGCTCATTGAAGGCCGCGCGATAATGGGCGAGCGCGCGGGGATCGAAGGCTGAAAGATTCTTCGCGTTGGTCCAGCTCGCCAGCGTGTAATCGATGAACGCCAAAGCGGAGGCGCCGATGAGCGCTTCCGGCAGAGGCTCCGGCTGCGCCAGAAAGAGCCAGTGATAACCCTTCATGGCTTCGGCAGCATCGAGGCTCCGCCACCGCACGGCGGTCGGTATGATGTCGATCAGGGCGAGCTTTTCCAGCCGTTCCGGATGGTCGAGTCCGAGACGATAGGCAACCCTTGCGCCGCGATCATGCCCGACAAGGCTGAAGCGAATATGCCCGAGCTGCGCCATGACGGCGATGGCGTCTCCGGCCATAAGGCGCTTGGAATAGAGCGCGCCATTTTTGCTCGCCGGCGCGCTGGACCAGCCATAGCCGCGCATGTCCATCAGCACGACGCGGTAGCGTTCCGCGAGTTTCGGCGCGACCTTGTGCCATTCGACATGGGTTTGCGGATAGCCGTGCAATAACAGCAGGGGCGGCCCTTCGCCGCGGGCGCGGACGAAGAATTTTCCTGCATCCGTATTGATCCAGTGCGTCTCGAAGCCCGGAAAAAGATCAGCAAGGTCGGCCATACAAGAATTCCCTTTTTCTGCGGCTAACGTGATATAGGCTGGCGCCAGGGTTGGACTTGACATTCGAACCCGCGAATTCTTAATCGTCACCAATCTCAGGCTGGGCGCCGCATGACTGTCAAGCCAAAGCTAAATGTTCTCCTTTGCGCCCCGCGTGGTTTTTGTGCGGGCGTCGTTCGCGCGATAGATGCGGTGGAGGAAGCCCTTCGGATTTACGGCGCCCCCGTCTATGTGCGTCACGAGATAGTCCACAATAAATATGTCGTCGAAACGCTGAAGGCGAAGGGCGCCATTTTCGTCGAGGAGCTCGACGAAGTGCCGGATACCTTGCAGCCGGTGATTTTTTCCGCGCATGGCGTGCCGAAATCTATTCCGAAACAGGCCTCGGCGCGCGAGATTTTCGCCATCGACGCGACCTGCCCGCTGGTCACAAAGGTCCATCGCGAAGCTGAACTTCATCATAGGCAGGGCCGTCAGGTTCTTCTCGTCGGTCATGCCGGACATCCCGAGGTGGTCGGCACTTTGGGCCAATTGCCGAACGGCTCCATTCTTCTAGTGCAAACTCTTGAGGACATTGAGAATTTACAGCCGGAAGACGAGAATAATCTCGCTTATGTCACTCAGACGACCTTATCGATCGATGACACGCGCTGCATGGTCGAGGCTTTAACGCGCCGGTTCCCTCGCATCGTCGGACCGCACCGCGAGGATATTTGCTACGCGACCACCAACCGCCAGGAGGCGGTGAAGCGGATCGCCCCGATCGTCGACGCCTTGATCGTCGTCGGCTCTTCCAATTCGTCCAATTCGCAGCGGCTGAAGGAAGTGGCCGAACGTTCCGGCTGCAAACTCGCCCGACTGGTTCTGCGGGCCGAGGATGTCGAATGGGACTTGTTCCGCAATATTTCCTCGCTCGGCATCACTGCCGGCGCTTCCGCGCCGGAAATTCTCGTTGAAGAAATCATGGACGCCTTCGCTCAGCGCTTCGAATTGCATGTCGAGTCCGTCTCGACGGCGGAAGAAAGCGTGTTCTTCCCACTTCCGCGCGAATTGCGTCAGGCGGCGGTCTAGGCGCGGGGGCATGATTGCCCGCGCGGCATGACGCGACCTTCAGCTATCCTCATCGCCGGACCGACGGCGAGCGGTAAATCCGCGCTGGCGCTTCGCATCGCCCTCGCCAGCGACGGCGTGTTGATCAACGCCGATTCCATGCAGGTCTATCGCGATCTGCCCATCTTGACCGCGCGCCCCGGCCTCGAAGATGAGGCGCGGGCCCCGCATCGTCTCTTTGGTCATGTCGACGGCGCCGTCAATCATTCAGTCGGCCTTTGGCTGGAAGATGCGCGAATTGCTCTCGCCGAAGCGAGGCAAAGCGGCCGCACGCCAATTTTCGTCGGAGGCACCGGCCTCTATTTCAAGGCGCTGACGCAGGGGCTCTCCGATATTCCGGCGGTGCCCGATGAGGTGCGCGCGCGTCTCCGCTCCGAAGCGGCGGGTGTTTCCCCGGCGCGCCTCCACGCCCAACTCGCCAGCCGCGACCCTTTGATGGCCGCGCGGTTGCGGCCGACCGATCCGCAACGGGTGCTGCGCGCGCTTGAGGTTTTTGAGGCGACGGGGCAAAGCCTCGCCTCGTTCCAGGGTTTTCGGACCCCGCCCTTGCTCGATATGATGGACGCCCGGCCGATCTTTCTCACGCTGGAGCGCGACGCGCTAACTCGCCGCATCAACCAGCGCTTCCGCGCCATGCTCGACGCTGGCGCGTTGCAGGAGGTTTCGCGCCTGCGTGAGCGCCATCTCGATCCGGCTCTTCCGATCATGCGCGCGCATGGCGTTCCTCATCTTATCGCCCATCTCAACGGCGAAATATCGCTGAGCGAGGCGGCCGAACTGGCGGAACGCGATACGCGGGCCTACGCCAAGCGCCAGCACACCTTCGCGCGGCACCAACTGGCGGATTTTAAGTGGGCGAATGAGGCGGAGGCCGAGGCGTTGGCGCTGGCTTAGCCGGTCGAGCCGTCCGAAGAGTCTAATGCCGCCAGAATATGATCTGCCCGACAGTGAGCAAAATTTCGGCGACGATCAGCACGACGATCGTCGCTTCCAGCCGAGTGGCGCGATCGGCGTCGATCATATCGGTCAGAATGCGCGCGGTTTCGACGATCATGTCGAGCTTGCGCTTCAACGTTTCGGCGCGCTCCTTCAATTCATATTCGTCTTCAAGACGGGCGTAGAGCCGCTCAAGATCGGGACGATCCCACAGCACGTCGGGCTTTTCCTCGACTGCGACGCGGCCGGAAACGCGATGCTGGACGAGCAGCGTCTGGCCAAGCAGCTTCAGCATCGAGCGGCGTTTCCAGGGCGGGCGTCCATTGCGCGCAAGATCGGCGGCGAACGGCTCGACAATGTCGAAAACGGCGTTGACCTCGCGTTCGTCGCGGCCGAGCGACACGCTTTTGGCCAGCGCATCCGAAACGACGAGCAGGCGCTGCGCCGATAGATCTTTCATCGTGATGGCGCCGCCGGGCGGGATCTTGTCGTCGTGGTCCGGCGAAATTTCGAGGACGGCGGATTCGTCATGGACGTGCTGATGCGGGCCGGACACCCGCAATTTCACTTGTTTGAGAACATCGTCCTCTTCGAGCGGCGACAGGCCGATCATCACCGCGACGCCAAACCGGTAGAGAGCGACGAACCCATTGGACCCGACATGGAAGGCGAGCGGGGTCTCCGAAATCATGTCCGACCGCTCAAGGCCCGCCGCATCGATGCGGTCGCCGAGCAGGAGCGCCCTCGCGGTGGCGCGACGGACCGCCGGAAGGGCGGGGGTTGCGGGTTGCGTATTGGTCATGGCCTATCCCTATCGCACCGATAGGGGGTTTGAAAGGTCAGAGCCCCAGGAGTGCGGCCAAATGGCCGACATCGGCGGCGGCGAGATCGACGGGAACGCTGGGGGACGCCTCGCCGGGGCCTCCAGGGCCGTATTCATCGGGCCGCGCGATATGGGCGGTGCGAAGCCCACAGCGCGCTGCGGCGGCAAGGTCCGAACTATGCGCGGCGACCATCAGGCATGAGCTCGGCGGTAAATCCAGGGCCTCCGCTCCGGCGAGATAAACGCGCGGCTTCGGCTTATAATCGCCGGCGAATTCCGCGCCAAAGATGGCGTCGAAGCAAAAGCCATTATGCCGCGCGAGTTCGACGATAAGAGAAACATTGCCGTTCGACATCGGGGCCAGAATATATCGCCCGCGCAGCCGCGCCAGTCCCGCGGCCGCGTCGGGCCAGGCGTCGAGCTTATGCCAGGCGAGATTGAGGGCGGCGAGCGCCGCCTCGGGCGCCTTGGCGAGACCGAAGCGCGGCAGGATGCGGTCGAGATTTCGACGATGGATGAAGTCAAGCTTCGAGAACGGGATGCGTCCCGAGCGGATCTCCTCCATGCCGGTCTGATATTCGCCGCGCCATGCGTCGGCGAAAGCCGGCCAGTCCAAAGCATAGCCGAGCGGAGCCAAAATGGCCTCGGCTTGAGCGGCGACGCCGCTGCGCCAGTCAACCAAGGTGCCGAAAACGTCGAAAAATAAGGCTTTGATTTCGGAGTGGGGGGACGCGCCAGCCATTGCGCCAAAATAGCCGATTTTCGCGCCAACGGCTATGTTGACCGAGACCCCAGCGTCCGCTATAGCGTTGGAAATCATTTGTAAGGGCGACCTGTGAAACTCTCTCTTATTGTACCATGCGCGCCGGAGGCGGGGCGGAGATAGCCTCCGTTTTCCTGACGCTGGCGCATATCCGAGGCCCCCTGGGGCCTTTTTTATTGCTCGAATTTCTGATCAAGTCGCATCCTGGGAGCTTTAGGATATGTCCAATCTGATGACCGGCGCAGAAATGGTCGTCCGGGCGTTGCAGGATCAAGGCGTCGAGACGCTGTTTGGCTATCCGGGCGGCGCGGTGCTGCCGATCTATGACGCTTTGTTTCATCAGAACCAGCTGAACCATGTGCTGGTTCGCCATGAGCAGGGAGCGGCGCACGCGGCTGAAGGCTATGCGCGCTCAAGCGGCAAGGTCGGCGTGCTTCTCGTGACGTCGGGTCCCGGCGCAACCAATACGATCACCGGCTTGACCGATGCCTTGATGGACTCGATTCCGCTGGTTTGCATCACCGGT
Organism: Methylocella sp.; assembly: GCA_037200525.1. NCBI lineage: Bacteria > Pseudomonadati > Pseudomonadota > Alphaproteobacteria > Hyphomicrobiales > Beijerinckiaceae > Methylocella > Methylocella sp. Next base: position 1,887,263 of record JBBCGG010000001.1, read on the forward strand.
CAGGTGCCAACCCATCTCATCGGCTCGGACGCTTTCCAGGAATGCGATACGGTTGGCATCACCCGCCATTGCACCAAGCATAATTATCTCGTGCGTCAGATCGAGGACTTGCCGCGGGTGTTGCACGAGGCCTTTTACGTGGCGCAGAACGGCCGTCCGGGTCCGGTCGTCATCGACATCCCGAAAGATGTCCAATTCGCGATCGGCGCGTACATCGGGCCGCATAAAATCCAGCATAAAACCTATAAGCCGAAGCTCGAAGCCGACCCGGAGAAAATCGAGCAGGCGGTGGCGATGATGGCCGCCGCGCGGCGTCCGGTCTTCTACACGGGCGGCGGCATCATCAATTCCGGCGTTGAGGCCTCGCGCCTGCTGCGCGAACTGGTCGATCTAACCGGATTCCCCATCACCTCGACCTTGATGGGCCTTGGCGCCTATCCGGCCTCAGGCGAGAAATGGCTTGGCATGCTTGGCATGCATGGCACGTTCGAAGCCAATAATGCGATGCATGATTGCGATCTGATGATCGCGATCGGCGCGCGCTTCGATGACCGCATCACCGGGCGTCTCGACGCCTTTTCGCCGGGGTCCAAGAAGATCCACGTCGATATCGATCCGTCCTCGATCAACAAGAACGTCAAGATCGATCTCGGCATTATCGGCGATTGCACTCATGTGCTGCGCCAGATGATCGATGTCTTCCGCGCCGAAAAGGCGACGCCGGACGCTGGCGCGCTGAGCAAATGGTGGGCGCAGATCGAGCAATGGCGCGCGCGCAAATCGCTCGCCTTCAAGGCTTCGAACAAGGTGATCAAACCGCAATATGCGGTGCAGCGCCTCTATGAGCTGACCAAGGCGCGCAATCCCTATATCACCACCGAAGTCGGCCAGCATCAGATGTGGGCGGCGCAGCATTATCGTTTCGACGAGCCGAACCACTGGATGACGAGCGGCGGCCTCGGCACCATGGGCTATGGTCTGCCGGCGGCGATCGGCGCGCAGATGGCGCACCCCGAAGCGCTCGTCATCGATATCGCCGGCGAGGCTTCGATCCTGATGAACATGCAGGAGCTTTCGACCGCCGCGCAATATCGTCTGCCGGTCAAGATCTTCATCCTCAACAATGAATATATGGGGATGGTGCGGCAATGGCAGGAGTTGCTGCACGGCGGCCGCTTCTCGCACAGCTATTCGGCGGCTCTGCCCGATTTCGTCAAACTCGCTGATGCCTATGGTGCAGTTGGGATTCGCTGCTCCAATCCGGCCGATCTCGACGCCGCGATCATGGAGATGATCGACACGCCGCGCACGGTCGTGTTTGACTGCATCGTCGATAAGACGGAAAACTGCCTGCCGATGATCCCATCGGGCAAAGCCCACAATGAGATGATCATGCCCGATGACGACGACGATATCGCCGGCGTGATCGACTCGGCCGGCAAGATGTTGGTGTAACGCGATGAACGCTCCCACCGCTCCTGCGGCGCCCCTCTCGCCTTATTCCTCGGCCGTCGGCAAATCGAACATCGAGGTGCATACGCTCTCGGTTCTGGTCGATAATGAGCCTGGAGTGCTCGCGAGGGTCGTCGGCCTGTTTTCTGGCCGCGGCTATAATATCGAGAGCCTGACCGTCGCCGAGGTGGCCCACGCCGAGCATTTGTCGCGGATCACCATCGTGACCTCGGGCACGCCGGAGGCGATCGAACAGATCGGGCATCAGCTGGAGCGCCTCGTGCCGGTGCACAAGGTCACGGATCTGACGTTGCGCGGCAAGTCCGTCGAGCGCGAGCTGGCGATGATCAAAGTCGCCGGCAAGGGCCAGGATCGCGAGGAGGCGCTGCGTCTTGCCGACGCATTCCGCGCCCGCGTCGTCGACGCCTCGATCGAAAGCTTCGTTTTCGAGCTCACCGGCGCCGTCGACAAGATCAACCAGTTCGTCGAACTGATGCGGCCAATTGGCCTCGTCGAAGTTTCTCGCACCGGGGTCGCCGCGATCTCGCGCGGACCCAATCCGATATGAGCCGCGATCGAAGATCGTTTTGACCTCGGCCGCCGCGCCGCCTAAAAGAACCCAGCCACCCACCGTCTTCAGCCGCGAAGAGACGCGGAGCAAAGAGGAAACGTCACGTCATGCGCGTTTATTATGATCGGGATGCCGACATCAATCTCATCAAGTCCAAGAAGGTCGCCATTGTCGGCTATGGCAGCCAGGGTCATGCGCATGCGTTGAACCTCCGCGATTCTGGCGTCAAAGACGTTTGCGTCGCCCTGCGCGAGGGCTCGGCCTCGGCGGCCAAGGCGAAGGGCGAGGGCCTCGACGTCAAGAGCGTCGCCGACGCCGCCAAATGGGCCGACGTCGTGATGCTGCTGACGCCGGATGAATTGCAGGGCGATATTTATCGCGACTATCTCGCCCCCAACCTGAAGCAGGGCGCGGCGCTTCTGTTCGCGCATGGCCTCAACATCCACTTCAATCTCATCGAGCCGCGCAAGGATCTCGACGTCGCGATGGTTGCGCCAAAAGGCCCCGGCCATACCGTGCGCTCCGAATATAAGCGCGGCGGCGGCGTTCCTTGCCTGATCGCGATCGCGCAGGACGCTTCCGGCAATGCGCATGATCTGGCGCTTTCCTACGCCTCTGCGATCGGCGGCGGCCGCGCCGGCATTATCGAAACCTCATTCCGCGAGGAATGCGAAACCGATCTGTTCGGCGAGCAAGTTGTGCTCTGCGGCGGCCTCGTCGAACTCATCCGGGGCGGGTTCGAGACTTTGGTCGAAGCCGGTTATGCGCCGGAAATGGCCTATTTCGAGTGCTTGCACGAAGTGAAGCTCATCGTCGACCTCATCTATGAGGGCGGCATCGCCAATATGAATTATTCGATCTCGAACACGGCCGAATATGGCGAATATGTCTCCGGCCCGCGCATCGTGACGGCCGAGACAAAGGCCGAGATGAAGCGGGTTCTGAGCGACATTCAATCGGGTAAATTTACGCGTGACTGGATGCTCGAAAACAAGGTCAACCAAACCTCGTTCAAGGCGACGCGCGCCAAGGCCGCTTCACATCAGATCGAGGAAGTCGGCGGGAAGCTCCGTGCGATGATGCCTTGGATCGGCGCCAACAAGCTGGTTGATAAAGCGAAGAACTAAGCGCTCGCGGCGCTAGCCTCGAGGGAAGGCGCGCAGCGCTTGGACCGAAAGACAAGGCCTTCGGGACCAGATCGTCGCGCCGCGCATTTCATTCCGGCGCGGCGTCTGGCGGCCAGGGCAGAGCCTCGAAGGGGGCGAGAGCGGCGAGAATGTCGCGCGCGGCGGCGAGATGGGCCGGATTGTCGATGGAGAAGGTTTCTTCCGTCGCGGCCATCAGCAGAGCTCCGCGCGGGCGCTCGACGATGGCGGAGGGCGGCGGCGTAATCAGCGGCGCAAAGCGCGGCGATACATAGCTCATCCAGGCGAGGCGGAGATGGCGGGTTGTGTCGGAGAGATTCAGGATCTGCGCCGGATAGGCGGAGCAATAGGTTACATCGAAACTTTCGGAGAGCGCCAGGAGCGCCGCCTTGAAAACCGGAAAACTGATGATGCCGGGATCAGGGACGACTTGGTAACCAGTTCCGATTTCAGCGAAATTGCTCAATGCGGAGCCTGCTTTGATCCTCAAGTGAAGTGAGCCCGGATTGCTCTTCATGCTGTTGAATGTGCTGGGCCGATATCCATAGATTGGCGTCGGCTCGCCATCGTCCGCCCGCGCGACGCGCGAGGCTACCGCCGCCGGTAGATTCCCGCGCAAGGCGTCGAATTTCCTCGGCCGGTTGTTCAACCTAAAAATCCAATTGTCGTAAGCAGGATGGATTTGTTTCAAGCGATCGACGCAAGCGAGGAAATGAGCCGCAATCGCCTCCGGAGTCTCCACGCGGGGGCCCCAGGACGCAAAGATGCTGTAGTCGGGAGAAGTTATCTGAGTGATCAATATCGACTCTGCGCTCATTTGATTCTCAAATTCGGGTTGGGGGCGCCGACAGGGTCCGGTCGATAACGGACCTTGATCCGCTTAAGGTTCGCTTCTCGCTGAAAGACCCTTCGCGCCAAATCGGCCGCCGCTTGCTCATGGAAATACCATTCGATCCGCCGCCTCCCACTGGCCACGATCTGATCTTCGGCTTGCTTCGCCCACCGGTCGGCGAGGATGTCTTGGCCCCACTCTGACCTCATCATCTCCGCATAATGTCCCTTGGCTTCGATCATGGCGCCATCCGATTCGCGGCAATCGTCGAAGAAGACCGGCTTGCCTGTCGACGGGTCCATCAGGCTGAAAGCGAGCGCTGCCGGCAGCGGCGGCTGACGCTGCGGGTCGGCGATGCTTCTGACGAATTGCTCATATTGAACATCGAAGAGCTTGCGCCTGCCTGGCTTATGCGGTTCTGGCGCGGGACAGAGCTTTGGCTCCTCGCGCTTTTTGGCGTTGTGGATGGAGCAATTGGCGAACGCTGCCTGGGAAAGATGGAGCGCGCGATCGACCGCCGCGCTAGGCCGTGGTGACGAATTCGGCGTTTGGGGGATTCTCGCGAGGATCTTTCCATGATTCAAGGCTGATTTTTGGAGATCAGCCTTGATGATTCGGGATGTCGATGCGCTGCGAGACGATCAATGGGAGCGGCTTTGTGATCTTGTGCCAGGCGGAAGAGCCGGCCAGCGCGGGCCGCGCTGCGACAATCGACGCTTCGTCGACGCGCTGTTATGGATGGCCCGCTCGGGCGGCCGCTGGCGCGATCTGCCCGAACGCTTCGGCGACCATCAGGCGGTGAAACGCCGCTACTATCGCTGGATCGAGCGCGGCGCCTTGGACGGATTTCTTGAGGCATTCACCGCCGAGGGCCGATCTCGAATGGCTGATGATCGACTCAACAATCGTGCGCGCCCATCAGCACGCGGCCGGCGCAAGGATCGCCAAAGGGGGGCGGATGCCCAAGGCCTGGGCCGCTCTCGCGGTGGTTTGAGCACCAAAATCCACGCCGCGACAGACGCGCTCGGCAACCCCGTTCGGCTCCTTCTCGGACCTGGGCAGCGCAACGACATCACAAAAGCGCACGCCCTGATCGAAGGCTTTGCGGCCGATGCGATCATCGCCGATAAAGGTTATGACGCCAATCACTTGCGCAAGGCTGTTCTTATGCGTGAGGCTGAGCCGGTGATCCCATCAAAATCCAATCGCCGCGCGCTGCTCCCCTACGACAAGGCGCTCTACAAGGAGCGCAATCTCGTCGAGCGTTTCTTCAATAAACTGAAGCAGTTCCGGCGCGTCGCAACCCGATACGACAAGCTCCTCGCAAACTACCGAGGCTTCGTATTGCTCGCCGCTATTGCTATCATGCTCAGGTAATTCGTCACTACTGCCTAGGCCGTGGTGACGAATTCGGCGTTTGAGGGATTCTCGCGAGGATCTTTCCATGATTCAAGGCTGATTTTTGGAGATCAGCCTTGATGATTCGGGATGTCGATGCGCTGCGAGACGATCAATGGGAGCGGCTTTGTGATCTTGTGCCAGGCGGAAGAGCCGGCCAGCGCGGGCCGCGCTGCGACAATCGACGCTTCGTCGACGCGCTGTTATGGATGGCCCGCTCGGGCGGCCGCTGGCGCGATCTGCCCGAACGCTTCGGCGACCATCAGGCGGTGAAACGCCGCTACTATCGCTGGATCGAGCGCGGCGCCTTGGACGGATTTCTTGAGGCATTCACCGCCGAGGCCGATCTCGAATGGCTGATGATCGACTCAACAATCGTGCGCGCCCATCAGCACGCGGCCGGCGCAAGGATCGCCAAAGGGGGGCGGATGCCCAAGGCCTGGGCCGCTCTCGCGGTGGTTTGAGCACCAAAATCCACGCCGCGACAGACGCACTCGGCAACCCCGTTCGGCTCCTTCTCGGACCTGGGCAGCGCAACGACATCACAAAAGCGCACGCCCTGATCGAAGGCTTTGCGGCCGATGCGATCATCGCCGATAAAGGTTATGACGCCAATCACTTGCGCAAGGCTGTTCTTATGCGTGAGGCTGAGCCGGTGATCCCATCAAAATCCAATCGCCGCGCGCCGCTCCCCTACGACAAGGCGCTCTACAAGGAGCGCAATCTCGTCGAGCGTTTCTTCAATAAACTGAAGCAGTTCCGGCGCGTCGCAACCCGATACGACAAGCTCCTCGCAAACTACCGAGGCTTCGTATTGCTCGCCGCTATTGCTATCATGCTCAGGTAATTCGTCACTACTGCCTAGAAACTCGGCTTCAAAACGCTCGATCGCGCCCACCAAAACTCCCATCCAAACGATTCACATCGAGGATCAAGGTGCGAGCGCGGGGTGGTTTTGCCAAAACAACCATCAACAAAAATGCGAGGCAAAGCTGTGCGATTGGTGCGGGGACGGCGCTCGCGAACTAAATTATAGCTGGAGCTCAGCGTTAGGCGCCTAACCCTTCGCGTCCGAATTGCTGAACAGGAATGGCGCCACATCGCGCACGCCTGGCGCGCGACCGATGGCGTAAGGCATCGGCCGGCAGACGGCCATGGCCGAAAGGCCGACTCGCGCCGTCAACAGTCCGTTGAGAACGCCTTCGCCGAGCCGCGCCGATAGCTTCGCGGCTATGCCGTGGCCGACGAGTTGCTGCAAAATGCTGTCGCCCGCGGCCATGCCGCCGGTGATCGCGATATGCGCGCCGATCGAGCGCAGCAGCTTTAGAAAGCCAAGCAGGCCGGGCCGCCCGCCATATAGCATCGAGATGCGGCGGATCAGCCGGATCGCTTGCGCTATGACGAAAAGAACGTCGATGATCGCTTTCGGGGCCAGCGCCGTCACCATCGAAACCCGTTTGGCCGCGCTGGCGATTTCCTGCTGCACTTGCGCGTCAAGCGGGATCACTAGCGTTCGTTCGGCGATATCGATGAGATCGCGCCCATCGACGATGTCATGGGCGAGGTCGCGCAAATGTCCGCGCGCGAGGGCGGTTTCCGGCCGCGCGGCATAGAGCGAGCTAAGTTCTCCGACGAGCCGCCGCGCCTCCTTGAAATCATCGGCCTCGCGCGCCTGCGCCAGCCCGATATGCAGTTCGGCGATGCGGCGCTGCCTCAAAACGCCGGCGACTTCCCGTCCGACGAGAACAAACAGCGCGAGCGCGGCAAGGCAGGCCAGCGCGAGGCCGACGACGCCGAGGGCCGGCGCGCGGTCGAACAGATCGTCAACGAGGCGGTTCAGCCAGAGGCCAAAGCTGAGCGCGACGAGCCCTCCGGCGGCGGACCAGAAGAGGCCGGTCCAAGACACCAGCCAATGGGCGACGACGCCCTGCTTTTGCGCGACTTCGACGGCGGCCTCATCGGAGTCGCCGGCTCCGAGCGCCGCTTCGACCTCGGCTTCATAGGGGTCGCGTTCGGGCTCGATGAGCACGGGCGCGCGGGGCTTCTCGGTGAAATCGGCGTCGCCGAGGTTCAGATCCTCGAGGCGAAATGCGCGCGGCGGGCGTCGTTGGTTTGGCTGCACAAAAGAACCTCTTGACGATCTGGAGCAATCGCTTCCGCGTCGATCATGCTCCACATCCCTTTGTTTCGACGCAAAATCCTATCCCAAAAGTCCGCAACTTTCCGCGATCATGCACCGATTCCTCACCGCAGTTTATCGCCGAGGAGAAACTGGAGCGCGCGGTCGAGCCGAATATGGGGCGGCGGAAGCAGGGTTCCATCCTCGGCGCGCGCAGCGACCGGCGGCCGGAAGCGGACGAAGCGATAATCGACTTCGGTCTTCCGCGCGGCCGAACGGCCGTCATTACGCGCCGGCAGGGGCGCGTCGCGGAAAACCGCTTTTGGATCAGCCGGGAGCTCGCCGGGAAAGATTGCCGCCTCGCTCTCGCCGTCGAATGTCTCGCCGCCGATTCGCTCCTCGTCCAGCGGCGTGCCGATGACGGCGTCGAGCGCCGGTTCGCCATGGCCGTTGACTTTGGCCTCGCGCGTCGCACGCACTGCGGCGAGCGCAATCACATCCACATCAGCCCCAACGGTCTCGGCGCGCGCGATCGCTCGTCCGGTCAGATAGCGCAAAATCGCTTCCAGCCGGTCGTGGCTGGTATGGTGTAAATGATCGGCCTTGGTCGCGGCGAAAAGAATTTTGTCGATCTTCGGCCGGAACAGCGACGATAAAAGATTGGTCCTCCCGGCGCGGAAAGCGGTCAAGACATCGCTGAGCGCAATTTCGAGATCGCGCATCGCGGCCGGCCCCGCATTCAGCGCGGCCAGAGCGTCGACGAGAACAATTTGCCGGTCGAGCCGCGAAAAATGGTCCCGGAAAAAAGGTTTGACGACATGCGCCTTATAGGCCTCGTAGCGGCGCTCCATCATGGCGGCCAGGCTGTCCGGGGCATAGATTTCTCCAGGCTCGATGGCGAGCGGGGCGAACGTCAAAGCCGGGGAGCCGGCGAGATCGCCCGGCATCAGGAAACGTCCCGGCGGCAGGCTGGAAAAGCTGTATTCGTCGGCCCGGCAGGCGCGCAAATATGTGGTGAAAAGCTCGGCGCATCGGCGCGCGTCGTCTTCATTGGCCTTGGCGCGGGGATCGATGCCCGCGGCGAAGCCGCGCCAGTGCGCCGCTAGCGGCGCGCGAGCCGCGCTCGACGAAGCGAGGATCGATTCCTGCGACCATTGCGCGAACGACTTGGCGAGAAGCGGCAAATCGAGCAGCCATTCGCCGGGGTAGTCGACGATATCGAGCGTCAGCGATTGCCGGCCGGCGCGAAGCCCGGTCTTTTGCTGATATTCAAGACGCAGGCGCAATTCGGAAATGCGCCGCGTCGACTGCGGCCAATGACGGGCCTCGACGCGGCCATCCGGCCCAGCCAGCGCATCAAGATGGTCCTCATAGGAAAAGCGGGGGACGGCGTCATCTGGCTGCGGCTCCAGCGCGCCGCTAATCAACCGCCCCTCGGCGTGAACGCGAAACACCGGCAGCGCATTTTTGCGCCCGCGCATGGCCGGGCTCGTCGCCTTGGTCAGATGTTCGATCAGGGCAGTGATAAACACCGTTTTGCCCGCGCGCGAAAGTCCCGTGACGCCAAGGCGAATATGCGGCCCGGCGGAATAGTCGATGAGGCTCTGCGCCACGGCGCGGGCTTCAAAAAAAAGATCGGAGAGCAGGGGCAAGACGGGGAGTCCGGATGACTATGCGAAGGTGGGCGCCTGCGCCCGCGCGTAAATGCGACAAACCAAAGGGATAGGTTCAAATCAAGCCTATTCGCAAGCATGAACAACTTTATCGCGTTGGGTGGAGGCGATTGCGAGCCGCGAGCGCGAGGCGATAGCTGGCGGCGGGCCGGAGCCGCTCGCGCTGCGAGCGATCAGGAGCGACGCGCGAACGCCTTTTCCAAGGTCTCGTCCAATGTCGGCTATGCCGGGGAAACCTCGACCTCGGAGAAGCGACGGCGGAAACAGCCGGAGCATCGGCGAGGCATCGCCCAAATCCGGGATGCGGATCGAAGCCGAGCCAAAGCTGCGTCACGTCTTTGCAAACAATAAGGGTTTGCAAACAATAAGGGCGCACGCCGACGGCCGCCATAAGTCGCCGCCAAACGGCGAATGGCGTTCGCTGCAAAACCGCCTGACCATAAATTGGTGAACGTCTGGAACCCGCAATTCCTGACCGGCTCGCCGCCGATCAGGCAGGTCCCCTTGCTAATAGTCAGCGAATTTTGAAAAAAAGCCCTTAATTAATGTCTGCGAAACTCGTCCGACAAATGCTCGACGCCTGCAGCGGCTTTCCGACTGGCTTCGTCGACTGTATTCACTGCGGCATTGATAGATTTTGACCATGCTTCCTGGTAAGTCTTGGTCATCTCGATAGGAAGAGCTGCTAAAAGTTCGCTGAATTTCCTCGTATGTCGCGCAATATGCTCGAATGCCTCCCTGACAAAGCTCGTCTGGATCGCCAGCACCTCTGACATTCCGCGGGCATTGCGCAACTGTTCCATAGTGCTTGTCGCATGCTCTAGCGACTCCCTGGACATTTCCGCGATTTCGCTAGCGAAAGCTTGCAGATTCTTAGACGCGGCCGAGACGCTATTTGCCGCTAAACCTGCGGCCTCGGTCGCCCCTCTTGTATCCTGCTCGATCATTTTGTTTCTCCCTACGCCGTTTCCCGCCCGCACGCCGCAGGCGGCCTATGGCAATCGTTCAGGCGCAAAGGAGTTGCATATCTCTGGTAAATCCTCTCCAATTTGTCGTTCGCAAGCTTGGCTTTGGCGCTCGTCCGATCAGCCAGGGCTTTGAATTTTTCGTAGAGCGTCGCCGATCGCGGCGAGCGCGGCGTCAACGGCCGCGCTGTCCGGCCCTCCTGCTTGCGCCATGTCGCGACGACCGCCGCCGCCTTTGCCGCCGAGCGCGGCCGCGGCGAGCCGCACCAAAGCGACGGCGTCGAAACGGTCGGTCAGGTCGGAGGTGACGCCAACCACAATGCCGGCCTTGCCATCCCCGTCGACGCCCGCTATCGCGACGACCCCTGAGCCGATGTTCTGCTTTGTTTCATCGACGAGCGATTTCAGGTCCTTCAACTCTATCGCCGAGACCGAGCGGCTAAAGAACTTAACGCCGCCGATGTCCTGCAGGGGATTCTCGGCCGCGCCGCCGCCGCCCATCGCCAATTTCTTGCGCGCGTCGCTCAACTCGCGCTCGAGTTTGCGCCGGTCTTCAATGAGGCTCGCGAGACGTTTGGAGGCGTCCTCTTCGGGCGCCTTAAGAAGGGCGGCCATGTCTTGCAGATGGCGCGCCTGCGCATTGAGCCGGCGTCGCGCTTCGTCCGCGGTCTTGGCTTCAACCCGGCGCACGCCGGCGGCGACGGCGCTTTCAGACACGATGCTGATCAGGCCGATGTCGCCGGTGCGCGCGACATGCGTGCCGCCGCAAAGTTCGATCGAAAAAGCGCGGTTGGAATGTTCGCCGCTCTCGCTCTCGCGATCTTGCGCGTAGCCCATCGAAACAACGCGCACTTCATCGCCATATTTTTCCCCAAAGAGCGCGCGGGCTCCGGCGCCGATGGCCTCATCCACAGCCATCAGGCGCGTTACGACAGGAGCATTCTCGATGACCACGCGATTGGCGATGTCCTCGATGCGCGCGAGCTCCTCCGCAGAAATTGGCTTTGGATGTGAAAAGTCAAAGCGCAGGCGATCTTCCGCGACGAGCGAACCCTTTTGCGCGACGTGATCGCCAAGGACCAGACGAAGCGCCTCATGCAAAAGATGGGTGGCCGAATGATTGGCTCGGACAGCCGTGCGGCGCCGATGATCGACGGCAAGTTCGAGCGCAAGCCCAAGCCTAATTTCACCTTCTTCGACGATCCCTTCATGGACAAAAACGTCGCCAAGTTTCTTTTGCGTGTTGATGACGCGAAAACGCGCCCCGTTGGCGCGCATAAAGCCGGTGTCGCCGACTTGGCCGCCGGACTCTCCGTAAAACGGCGTCTGGTTGAGAACGATAGAGCCTTTCTCTCCTTCGCGAAGGCGATCGGCTACCGCCCCATCCTTGACGACGGCCGCCACAACGCCTTCAGCGCGCTCGGTATCGTAGCCGAGGAAATCAGTCGCTCCGGCTTTCTCTTTGACGGCGAACCAAACGGTCCCGGTCGCGGCTTCTCCGGACCCTGTCCAAGCCTTTCGCGCTTCCGTGCGCTGGCGCTCCATTGCGATGTTGAAGCCATCGACGTCGACGCCGAGGGCGCGCGCGCGCAGCGCATCCTGGGTCAAATCCAGGGGAAAGCCATAAGTGTCGTATAATTTGAACGCGACTTGGCCGGGCAAGGAGCCGCCTTGAGGAAGATCGCGGACGGCCTCGTCCAGAATCGAAAGGCCTCTGGCGAGCGTGTCGAGGAAACGCGTCTCTTCAAGCCGCAATGTTTCGACGATGAGCGGCTCGGCGCGGAGCAGCTCGGGGTAGGCTTGCCCCATTTCGCGCGACAGAACCGGAACCAGCCGCCACATCAGCGGCTCGCGGGCGCCAAGAAGCTGGGCGTGGCGCATGGCGCGGCGCATAATGCGGCGCAAGACATAGCCGCGCCCCTCATTCGAGGGAGTGACGCCATCGGCGATCAGGAAGGCGGCGGCGCGCAGATGATCGGCGATGACGCGATGACTGGCCTTTTGCGGACCGTCCGGATCGACGCCGGTCGCCGCCGCGACTGCGAGGATCAAGGCGCGCATGAGGTCGATGTCGTAATTCGACGTTACGCCTTGGAGCAGCGCGGCTATGCGCTCAAGGCCCATGCCGGTGTCAATCGACGGCCGCGGGAGATCGACGCGCTGATCGGGAGCGATCTGCTCGAATTGCATGAAAACAAGGTTCCAGAATTCGAGAAAACGATCGCCATCCTGATCGGCGCTGCCGGGCGGGCCGCCCTGCAGTTTGTCGCCTTGATCGTAAAAAATTTCCGAGCTGGGGCCACAGGGGCCCGTATCCCCCATCGCCCAGAAATTGTCGGACGTTGAAATGCGAATAATCCTCGAATCAGGAATGCCGGCGATCTTTTTCCATAAGGAGAAGGCTTCGTCGTCGGTGTGGTAGACCGTGACGAGAAGCCGGTCTTTTGGCAGACCAAATTCCTGTGTGATCAGTTTCCAGGCGAGCTCGATCGCGAGAGGCTTAAAATAGTCTCCAAAAGAGAAATTGCCGAGCATTTCGAAAAATGTATGGTGCCTTGCAGTATAGCCGACATTATCGAGATCATTGTGTTTGCCGCCGGCGCGGACGCATTTTTGCGCGCTCGCGGCGCGCACATAGGGCCGTTTTTCGACGCCCGTGAACAAATTCTTGAATTGAACCATGCCCGCGTTGGTGAACATGAGAGTCGGGTCGTTCCGCGGCACGAGCGACGCGGACGGGACGATCTCGTGCCCGTTTTTGCTGAAAAAATCGAGGAACCCCGAGCGGATTTCGTTCACGCCGTTCATGTCTTTTCCATCTCATCCATTGGCGCTGAAGCGCAAAGCCGATCCTTTGCTCCCGCATCGAATCGCTGGTTTCAACTGCGAGTTCGCGCCGCGTCGCGCGTTTTGAGGGCATGGCTCAATTCAGCGCAAGCCGCCCCCAACGCGAGCGAAAATGAGTGCGGCAAATGCAAAACGCAAGCGCCGAATGGCGAGCCGGTCCCCCGAGCTACTCTCCAGCCTCTTCGTCGGCGGCGTCAGCGACGTCGAGAATTTTATCTGTGATCACGCCGGAGTTTTCGCGAATGGCGAGCTCGATCTTATCCGCTATCAACGGGTTGGCTTTTAGGAAATTCTTGGAATTCTCGCGGCCTTGGCCGAGGCGTTGGCTGTCATAAGAGAACCAGGCCCCTGATTTTTCGACGACGCCGGCTTTGACGCCAAGATCGATCAGTTCGCCGATTTTCGATATGCCTTCGCCATACATGATGTCGAATTCGACCTGCTTGAACGGCGGCGCGACCTTGTTCTTGACGACTTTTACGCGCGTCTGATTGCCGGTGACCTCGTCGTGGTCCTTGATCGAGCCGATGCGGCGGATGTCGAGCCGCACGGACGCGTAGAATTTCAATGCATTGCCGCCTGTCGTCGTCTCCGGGCTGCCATACATGACGCCGATTTTCATCCTGATCTGGTTGATGAAAATGACCATGGTGTGAGAGCGCGAAATCGATGCGGTGAGCTTGCGCAGAGCTTGGCTCATGAGCCGCGCCTGAAGGCCGGGCTGGCTGTCGCCCATCTCGCCTTCGATTTCCGCGCGGGGAGTCAGCGCCGCCACAGAATCGATGACCAGCACATCGACGGCCCCGGAGCGCACCAGCGTGTCGGTGATCTCCAAAGCCTGTTCGCCGGTATCTGGCTGCGAGACCAGAAGATCCTCGAGGTTGACGCCGAGCTTTCGCGCATAAATCGTATCCAGCGCATGTTCCGCGTCTATGAAGGCGCAGACGCCGCCCTTCTTCTGGGCTTCGGCGATGACATGCAAAGTCAGGGTCGTCTTTCCGGACGATTCGGGACCGTAGATTTCGACGACTCGTCCGCGCGGCAGTCCGCCGACGCCGAGGGCGATGTCAAGGCCAAGCGATCCAGTTGGCACCGTCTCGATCTCGACGGCTTTCTGATTCTTGCCGAGCCGCATGATCGAGCCTTTGCCAAAGGCGCGTTCAATCTGCGACAGGGCGGCGTCAAGGGCCTTGGTCTTGTCCACGGACGTTCCTTCTACGAGGCGGAGATTCGCTTGACTCATTTGATTCATCCTTCTGGCACAGCCTTGGCGCGGAGCGCAATGTGATCTGCGTTGCGGTCAAATGTACCTGATTTGTTCTCATTAGCCAAGTTCATTATTTGTTCTTAGTTAAGGCGGTGGAAGAATTTTTTCGATCGCAACGAGTAGGGATAGGTAGCGAGACGAGAGCTTCATCTTTAACTGCGAGCGGCGCCTTTGACCGCCTCGATCAATTGCTTCAGGGAAAACGGCTTTGGCAAAAAGGCGAAGTCCTCGCCTTCGGGGAGATTTTTTGCAAAAGCGTCCTCAGCGTAGCCTGACACAAAAATAACTTTCGCCTTGACGCCGCGTTTGCGCAATTCGCCGAACATGGTCGGGCCGTCCATTTCCGGCATCACCACGTCGGAGACGACGAGATCGATTTTTCCTTGATTCTGTTCGACGATCTCAAGCGCCTCAACGCCCGACGCCGCCTGCAGCACGCTATAGCCGCGCGAGGCGAGGGCGCGCGCGGCGAAGGCTCTGACGGCCTCTTCGTCTTCGACAAGCAAGATCGTGCCATGGCCGGTGAGATCGGCGGCGGCCGCCTTCACTGGTTCGACGGGAGGCGGCGCGTCATTGGCGTCGGCGATATAACGCGGCAGCAGCACCGTGAAGGTCGTTCCTTTGCCGACGACGCTGGCGCAAAAGACATATCCCCCCGTCTGTTTCACAATCCCATAGACCATCGAGAGGCCAAGGCCGGTGCCTTTGCCGACCTCTTTGGTCGTAAAAAACGGCTCGAAGATCTTATCTTTCACCGCCGGGGGGATGCCATGGCCGAAGTCTTCGACTTCGATTGCGACGTAGTCTGCGGCGATGAGCGACTTCTCTTCAAACTCCGGGCATTCGTCCGGCGTCACGTTGCGGGTGCGCAACAAAATCTTGCCCCCGTCCGGCATGGCGTCGCGCGCGTTGACGATCAAATTTATCATGACTTGTTCAAGCTGATTGATATCGGCTTTGACCAGCCAGAGATCGCGGCCGTGGCGCAAGTCGAGGTCGATCTTTTCGCCGACTAGCCGGCGCATCAGAATTTGCAGATCGGAGAGAACGTCGCCGAGCTGCAGGATTTGCGGCCGCAGGGTCTGACGGCGTGAAAAAGCGAGCAGCTGGCGCACCAGCCCGGCGGCGCGATTGGCGTTCTGCTTGATCTGCATGATGTCGCGGAACGAGGGGTCGGTTGGCCGGTGATTGGCGAGGAGTAGATCCGAATAGCCGATGATCGCGGTCAGGACATTGTTGAAATCATGCGCGACGCCGCCGGCGAGCTGTCCGATCGCCTGCATTTTCTGCGATTGCGCGAAATTGTGCTGCAATGTGCGTTGCTCGGTCGTGTCGAGAGCGTAGATAGTCGCGCCGCCGCCATCGCGTTCTTCCGATGCGGAGATGAAGAGGCGAGCCGACCGGTCGCCTTCGCCCTCGAGCCCGGCGTCGACGGGAGCGATGTCGGTTTTCGATTGGGCGGCGGCGGCCAATGCCGTTTCAAGCGCGCCGCGGTCGCGCTCGAGGATGCCGGCATAGATCGAGCGGCTGGCCCCGCCATCGGCTGACTTCAACGCTTCGGGCATGAGTCGGGCGAATGCGGCGTTGGAGCGCGTTATGCGTCCGGCGTTGTCGAGACTGGCGATCGCCATCGGCGTCGAGTTGAAAACCCGCGCGAAGCGAACCTCGGCGGCGCGCAGATCTTCCGCCGGTTCCTCGCCCGGCGCGCGATTGAGAACGAGGGTGCGCGAAGGGCCAGCCGCGCCGTCATGGCCGAAAGCGACGCGATGGAGCAGGCGAACCGGCAGGCTTTGGCCGTTGCGGCGTTTCAAGTCGATGTCGAATTGCTCGGTGCGAACCTCGCCGGAGCCGCCGGCGATCGAGGCGAGCAGCGAGGCCCCGTCGCCGGCCACAAAATCGGTCAATTCGAGTCCGCCGGAGCCAACTTGGGCGAGGTCGTAATCGAGCCAGGCCGCAAGGGTCGCGTTCATGTAAGACACGCCGCCATTGCGGTCGCAGGAAAAAAAGCCCGCTGGCGCATAATCGAGGAAATCGATGGCGTGCTGCAGCTCCTGAAAGACGTTTTCCTGCCTCTCGCGTTCCCTGGTTACGTCGGCGACGGTCCAGAGGTTGGCGCGCTTCGTCTTCGCGAAGGGCAGGGGCCGCACCTTGATCTTGTACCAGCCGACGCGTCCCTCGCCGCTGAGCGGCGGACTTAAACGCACTTCTTCGACGGTCGGCTTGCCATCGCGCGCGGCTTGCGCCAGCCGGTAGATGGCCTCGGAGACGTCAGGGGCGCCGGAAAAGAGCCGCTCCACCGCGCGCAGATCCGCCGGATTGCGGGCTCCGGACAGATTCATATAGCTTTCATTGGCGTAAATGATCTTGCCTGCCGCGTCGGTTGCGACCAATCCCTCCGGATTATTGTCGCATACCAGTTTTGTGATGTCGTTCTTTGAGGCTTGGCCGGAAAACTGAAGGATGCCGACGGCGAAGGCGAAGAGGGCAAAAATGCCGACGATGGCCAGCAGGGCGAGCAAACCCATGACGAGACTTGCCGCCTCATCCTTGGGTAAAAAAGAGAAAATGGCGGCGGCTGCGCCCAGAAACAGGGCGAAAAGCAAGACCAGAACGGGGCTGCCCGAGCGTTCGGTGCGGTCGACCGCGGCGGAAATCGGCTGGTCGCTCATAAATGTTTATCCGGCGTAAGCGAAGCGTCAATAATGTTCGACGCAAACTGGCAGAACTTAATTGAATTTGTCTTGATCCGCGCGAGTTCGGGCGCAAATCCCGCAGGATGCCGAGGCTTTGCAGGACGCCAAGGCGAAGACGCGATCAAACGCGTTGCGAATTCCGAACGCCAGAACGCTGTTGGCCCCTGACCGCCTCAGCGACGATGCGGTCCAAAACCTGGCTTTGCAATCGCATCCTGAAGATTTCCCCCAATAATGGTCTACTGCATGCGCAATCCTTGCGCGAGGCGCCTTGGCGATCCTTGAGCTTGGTTGTGACGCAATCGCGGCCCTTTCTGGCGATCGGATTCTTAATTTTACCTTTCCAAGTAATAAAGTCCCGACGCGAGGGATTTGAAACCCTGGCGGCGCTTGACGCAAGCGTCGGGATTTTCAATGGTTTGTCTTGATCTTTTCGTCGCTCCCGCATAGTCGATCTGGTTACGATGCGGATCGTCGTCCGATATCTTCGAGTGAGTCGCGCTGATGCTCGCCCTAAGCGACAAGATTTTCGAGAACAAGACTTTGATGTTCGCCGTTGCGATAATCGCCCTGCTTGTCGCGGTGGCGCTGCTTTTACTGATTTTTCGCATAGCCTTCGGACGCAAGCTGCGAATGCCGGGAGGCGGCAGGGCGAGGTTGCCTCGGCTTGGCATTGTCGACGCGTTCGATCTCGATCGGCAGCGCCAACTTGTGATCATTCGGCGCGACAATGTCGAGCATCTCTTGATGATCGGCGGTCCGAACGACCTCGTCATCGAGTCGGAGATCATTCGGGCGGAAGCTCGCGACAACAGGAGTCGCGACAAAGAGATTCGCGAGAAAGATCAGAGGGAGGCGCCGCAAGCGCCCGCCGCCATTTCGTGGCCTTCCGAAATCGAGGCCCCCTCCTCCCGGGCTGCTTTGAGCCAGCCGCAACCGGCGCGCAGAACGCCGCCGCCCCCGGCGCTCGCGCCAGAACCTGAGCTCGAACCCTCAGTGAGGGTCGCCGATCAGCCGCCGCTGGCGCCCATAGCGTCGCCGCCGCCCCGGCCCCCGGCTTTTCCGATGCCGCCGCGCCGCGCGGCGCAGCCAATGACGCCGCAGCGCACGCCAGCGCCGCGCGAGCCGATCGGACGCCCCGAGCCCTCCGTAAAGAGCGAAGCTGGAGCTAATCCTTCGAGCGCTTTTCCGCGCGCGCCGCTAGCCACGCCTTTCCTGCGGCCGTCGCCGCCGCGTCAATTGGCGGAGTCATTTTTAAAGCCGGCTTCGCTGCCGGCAGTGCCTGCGGCGCCTGTGGTCTCCGAACCGCCGGCCGCCGCGCCCGCAGCGCCTGCGCCCGAGCCGGCCGCGTCTGCTCTGCCTGCGCCAACGGAAGCGCAGACGCGACCCGACGCCGAGCCTTCGCCCCCGTCTTTGGCCGCTGAGACGACAGCGCCTTCTCAAACGACTGCGCCGACATCTGCGCAAACGCCTGTCGAGCCGTCGCCGCCTGATCCTTTTGATTCATTGGAAGAGGAAATGGCCAAACTTCTTGGCCGGGGACCGGGGGCATAAGCGATCCCCCGGTCGGTTTTCACGCCCGAAAGTCATCGCCGAGCCGCTTGCTTTTTCGGCGATAATGTTATGGTTGCAACGCATCTTGCGTGCGGCGTAATTGCGTTGAAATGCGGCCCATCTAGCCTTTCCGCCTCAGGAGCCGGAGAGGAAAGCCTTGACCAAAATCAGCCTTTTGGCGCCGTTTGCTGCGGTCGTCATTGCGAGCGCCCCGACCCACGCCAACACGCGCCTTGTGGACGCCCCAGGCTCGACTGCCGATGCGACGATCGCCAAAGCTCTTTTGAGCCAAGACTACCTGGCTCACACAGGCGCGACAGTCTCGCTGCCGCTGGTTTCTGCGGGCGCGCCATCAACGCTTCTTCCCCGCTCCATCGACGATCTATACAAAAGCCTGGAAATTCGGATCTGCAATAACTGCTGACGTTTCTTGGTCTCCAGGGCAGCGACGCCGCGCGACGCTAAACGGCCAAACAAACAAAGCATCGCCGCTGGAGATTGACGACATCGCCCTGGTTTTCACGCGCGGCTCCGGGTTGGCGCCTCCAAGACAGAGATCAACGGAATCCAGCCATGAAATCCTTCAATCATTCCGATGTCGCCATTCTCAATGGCTTCGGTCGGAGTTTAGGCGACAGCGTCATCGGGTTGCAGGCCCTGAAGTTGGCGATCGAGGCTGGCGTCATTCCGCCTCATCCCGTCTTATTCCGCCTTCCCGACTCATCGACGTTAATCCCGGAGCTCTATTACGCGGCCAGAGATTTCGCCGCCGTGCGAACTTTGCCCTGGGCCGATGAGACGCCTGGACCGCCGCCCGCCGCGGCCGCGGATTTCTCACGGGTCATAGATCTGCGCGACTTCGCCTTCGATCCGAGTTTTCGCGGCGTCGCCATGATAGATTTTTTTCTTAGCCGGCTCGGGCTCGATCCGGCCGAGGTGGAATCCGGCCGCAAGCGCAATTCATGGCTCGCGCCTCGAGCGCAGCGTCGCCAGGACGCAGCCGCCTCCGGCTATGTGCTGGTATGCCCGACAGCATCCATGGAATTACGCCGGATGCCGACGGCAATCCATGACGCGACGATGGCATGGCTGCAATCCCGCAGCGGCCGGATGGTGCTGAGCCAGTCAGCGTTGCCTAGAGAATCCTCGCTCGCCGGATTATGTGGTCTCGTCGCCTCGGCAGGTCTCATCGTGACCACAGACACCGGCATGGTGCATTTAGCGGATGCCTTTTCCGTACCATGCTTGGCTTTCTTCACGACCCATCGGCCGGAATGGCGCGCGCGCGACTATCCGTTGTGTCACGCCGTCTATCTGCAGGCCTCAAGCCTTCCGCCGGCCCTCGAATTTGCGCGCGTTGACGAAGACATCGAGGGCGTCCGCGCGGCCTGGTTCCCTCACGGCGGCGATTTTGCGTGGCTTACGAGTGCGCTGGAGGAGGCCGTGGCAATGGCGGAGACAAAAATCAAACCGGTCCATCGGAGTTGATCGCCCCCGACGCGCGAACCAACAACCAATGCGTTCCGCTAACGCCTTGCTCGAGTTCCTGAGAGCCGCGCCGCGACTGCTTGCCGATCCTCCTCTCTGTTCGAGATCTTGCGCGAATGTGCGGCCGACGCCAGCTGGACATTCGAACCAATGGCGAGGCTACGTTTTGGTTCTCTCGCAAAGGATCAGAAGCGCACGTCCGCCTTGACGTATACGGTGCGCGGATCGCCGACGAAGGCGCCGGCTCCGTTGGCGGCGATAAAATAAAGCGTGTTGGCGATGTTCTTTATACCGATCGCCACATCCCACTTCGGTTGCGTGTAGGTGAGATTGGCGTCGAAGATCGTATATGCCGGCACCATGTCGGTATTAAGCTGGTCGCCAAAAATCTTGCCCTTGTAATTCAGTCCGGCGCTGACGGTGAAGCCTCTGATTCCGGAAACCTCGAAGTCGTAGGTGGTCCACAGGTTAAAGATCTTCGCTGGAACGCCGATCGGCACTTTGCCGACCGCTGTCGGCGCTGACGGATTATCCGTCAGAACCGCCTGCTGCAGCGTGCCGTTGGCGAGGAACTTCCATTCCGGCGTAACGTGGAGTTCAAGATCAGCTTCAAGGCCGTGCGTAAATTGAGAGCCGAATGTTGGTTCGTCGTTGACCAGGGTGAAGACGTTTTGGCGATCGACGTTGAACGCCGCTAGGGTGAAATTCAGGCGGTTGTCTGGAGTGTTCAGCTTCACGCCCAGTTCATACTGTAGCGCCGATTCCGGGGCTTGGATGGCCGCTGTCGTGGCCTCGGAGGTGAAGTTGGCCAAATGACTGCGCGCGACGCCAAAATAGGGAGAGACGCCGGGAAGAACCTTATAAAGAATGCCGGCGCTCCAATCGAATGGCGAATCGGCTCGCCCGTAATTTACCCCCGGCAGAAACACCTGAGAGCCCTCGAAAATGCGGCCCGGGATGAAAATATCGGGCGTCAGAGTCGTGCTCCACCAGTTCTGGCGGCCGCTCAACCGAAGTTTGAGTTGGTCCGTTACGTCGATTTGATCGGTAGCGTAAGCGCCGAGATAGGTCGCCTTGAGACTGTCGATTTCGCCCTTTGTCGCGGTGCGAATAAAGTTCAAATTGCCGGTCGAGGTTTCCGGAATGATCGGGGCGAAGATATTTTCGATGTTTGGCAGGTTGGCGTCGGATTGATTGGTGAATAGGCTCTCATGTTGCGCTTCGAAGCCTGTCACAAGCGTATGCCCGACGCTTGCAGTATGAAATCTCCAAACGGGCTCCAAAGTATAGTCGAAGTCATCGGAGGCATCATATTGCAGGCGAAGCGAGCGCCCTGTGTCTGCGACGCCGACAATCGTCCCGCTGTCGCCATTGCGCAAGATCTGCGAGGCGCGGTGCAGGTACGAGAACCGGTTGTTTATCGTGAGAAAATCATTGACGGTCCAGACATCGCTCAATTCTACGCGCACGAGGTTCTGCTGCGCAAAGTTGAACGGCGTCGAATATTTCGTGTTGCGCGCAATGCTGATAGGGGCGCCATGGAAATAGAGCAGGCCGTAAGGATCGGGCGTGTTTTCGAGGCGGCGCGCGTCCACGACAAAGGTGATGACGTGATCATTGATATCCCAACGCAGCACTGGGCGGACTTCATAGTCGCCGCTCTTTAGGCTCCGAAATCCGCTGGAATGCTGCACCAGTCCATCGATGCGAAAATCGAGGCCGGAGATGCTGGTTGGACCCGTCGCCCAATAGTTCGATGAGAGCGTGTTGTAAGAGCCATACTGAACGCCGGCCCCGTAAGCCAGAGTGGACGCTGGCGCAAAATGCGTAATGTTGATGGTGCCGCCGGGAGGGCCGCTGCCGAGCAGGGCGGAGCCAGGACCTTTCAGCACCTCGACGCTTTGAACGCCATTCAGCGAATGCGGAATGCCGTTGAGTTGGTCGCCGTCTGTGAACCCGTCGGTGTAAATTCGCGCATCCAGACCGCGGATAAGAAAGCGGTCGAAGAATCCATGCGAATCCGCGCCGCCCGTGCTAAGGCCGCTGACGTCCTGGACGACGTCCGCCAGATGTGTGCCGCCTTGTTCGCTAATCAGTTCGCTCGGCACAACTTTAATGCTGAGCGGCAAATCCTCGACCTTCGTCCCGGTCAACGCCACCTTTGGAACCTGCACAAGCATTGGCAAAGATTCAACGGCGGCTCCGGCGGCGTTTGCGCCTTCGACGTTCACTTCCGGCAGCGCCAGCGCGCCAGCGTCTTGTCCGCCGGCGTCTTGCGCATGCGCGCCAGCGATGCCGACAATGCTGGCAAACGCGATACCCAACAGAAGCGGCGCGGTATAGATTTCGCTTCGCAAACGCGACGAGCGCTTCGATAAATAAGCTGATGATGTAAGTGCTATATTGTTATTGTCGTAACTATGAGTTGATTCCATAAACTCCGAATGGAATAGCTTCATAAAAGAGGAAATATAATTATATTTTTGGTATTTTGACGAAGAATACATTATATGCACCCGCCCAATAGGGATCTGTACGCAAATCTATACGTTACAGTCCAGGGATCAGATGGAGGGTGTCTACCAGTTACAGCCATAAAGCGTCAACTTGGCTTATATTATACTTATTCTAAGCGTCTTCTGATTTATTGTTTTAGACTAATTAAATAATGAGGATTCATTTATAGATGGTTCAATAGATAAGAACGTATATGATGCTTCTAGGCGCCCCCGCGCCAAGGCATGCCGGACGCTTAGCTCTCACGAAGATGTGTAGATTGCTGCTGCAATAGTAATCGGCGCGCGATTGCCGCCCGCGCCGCAATAGCGATCAAAGATGTGGGTACAGTTTTGGAAAAGGCTTAAAGCGCGCTCACGCAGCTTTGGCGCGGCGGTGCTTCCTCGCTCGAGCGAGGTGGATCTGCAGGGCGGTTATAGCGCGGAGACTCCGCTATCCGCCGCTTGCGGAGTTTGCGCGGACGCAAGGAGCGCCGTCGCGGAGAAGATGTCGCGCGACGGGGCTACCCGGAATTAGCTATAGAGTTCTTCGATGACCGAAGGATCGATGTCTAGCCGAGATGGGCTTTGATTTTGTCGCCGAGATCGGTCTGCTCCCAGGAGAATCCGCCATCGGCGTCGGGCTCGCGGCCGAAATGGCCGTAAGCCGCGGTGCGCGCATAGATCGGCCGGTTAAGCTGCAGATGTTCCCGAATGCCGCGCGACGACAGCCGCATGCTTCGGCTCAGCGCGACCTCCAGCTTGTCTTCAGCGACCTGCCCAGTGCCGTGGGTATCGACGTAAATCGATAGCGGCTCGGCGACGCCGATCGCGTAGGAGAGCTGAATGGTGCACCGATCGGCCAGGCCAGCGGCGACGACATTCTTTGCAAGATAGCGCGCGGCATAGGCGGCCGAACGGTCGACTTTGGTCGGATCCTTGCCGGAAAACGCGCCGCCGCCGTGCGGTGCCGCTCCGCCGTAAGTATCGACGATGATTTTGCGCCCGGTCAGACCGGTGTCGCCGTCGGGGCCTCCGATCACGAACTTGCCTGTGGGATTGACGTGCCAGATCGTGTCCTTGGTGATCCAGCCTTCCGGCAAAGTCGCGCGGATATGCGGCTCGACGATGCTGCGAACGTCGTTTGAACTCAGATTGGCGTCGAGGTGTTGCGTCGACAGAACGATTTGCGTCACGCCGACCGGCTTGCCATCGACATATCGGACCGTCACTTGGCTTTTCGCGTCGGGACCGAGCTTTGCTCCGTCGCCTTTGCCGCTTTTGCGGTAGTTCGCAAGAACCTCGAGGATCTTATGGGAATAATAGAGCGGCGCTGGCATGAAAGTCGGGGTTTCGCGGCAGGCGTAGCCGAACATGATCCCTTGATCGCCGGCCCCCTCGTCATTGCCGGCGCCCGCGTCGACGCCCTGCGCGATATCGGCGGATTGGGCGTGCAGCAATACATCGACCTTGGCGTTGCGCCAGTGAAAGCCGTCTTGCTCATAGCCGATGTTTTTGATCGCCGCTCTCGCCGCAGCTTCGATCGCCGCCGCCTCGATGGCGGGGCCGCGCACTTCGCCGGCGATCACAACTCGATTGGTCGTCGCCAAAGTCTCGCAACCGACGCGGATCTGATAGGGATTGACGCCGCTTTTGGCCCCTTCGCGAAAGAAAAGATCGACCACCTCGTCTGAAATGCGGTCGCATACCTTGTCGGGATGACCTTCGGCGACTGACTCGCTGGTAAAAAGGTAATTCTGACGAGCCATCGGCTGTCTCCGGTTGAGCAGAAAGGTCGTCGCCATCGGCCACCTAGCGCACGGTTGCGCAAGACGGCCTGCGACTCGCCGGAAATTTCAGCATGGCGTTCGTTTTGTCAAGCGATTTAGGTCTTTTCGTTCGTAGGAACGAATTCGGCCGTTAAGCCGGACGAAATTGGACTATGCATCCTCATCAACAGCATGGCGCGCGGTCATCTCAACGCCGGCTTCCTCGCCAGCGAGAGCGGAGACGAGGTCTATGATCCGTTTACGGATCTTCACGTCATGGATCCGGGCGAAGGCCATATTGAGATGCAGCCCCTCGGCCGTGGACAGGAAATCGGCGACATAGGTCGAATGCGAATCTTCGGCGACCCCATTATGGCTCGGCGCATTGCTGCCCGCGATCTCAAAGGATGGCGCCCCTTCGAAGAAAAACGCCGGCGGCACGTCGAGCGTGCGCGAGATCTGCTGCAGTCGACTCGCGCCGATGCGATTGGCCCCTTTTTCGTATTTCTGAACCTGCTGAAACGTGAGGCCCAAAGCCTCGCCCAATTTTTCCTGGCTCATGCCCAGAATGACCCGGCGCATGCGGACGCGGCTGCCGACATGCCGGTCAATCGGATTGGGTATCTTTTTCACCTTGTCCATTGTCGAACTCTGATCGGTCATAGCCAAACTTTCTCTACAAGGTAGAACATTTTGGGTTCTACACCAGAAGCGAAACATTCAACGCCACAACCGTTTCGGTGGGCGCACGAAGATATGCGCGGATTGCGATAGAATGCCCGGTGGTTGTGACGAAAAGCAAAAATAAATAGAAGACACTTAATATTTATTGTCAAACGCGGGCTCTGCCGGCCAACGCAAGGCAAAGGGTCGCCAGCCACAACATAAACGGGCTGGCGAAGGGAAATTGTGAAAAAAGCGGCTCAGCAATCCTTTGCGGCAGCGGGCCATTCAGCACCCCTTCGACGCCGAGCGGCAACTGCGCCAAAATCCGTCCGTAAGGATCAACGATGGCGGAAATTCCCGTGTTCGCCGCCCGAATCAGCGGCAATCCCTCCTCGATGGCGCGCAATCGCGACTGTGCGAAATGCTGATAAGGGCCCGCGGTTAGACCGAACCAGCCGTCATTGGTCACATTGAGCAGAAGGCCGGGCCGCACGCCGCCTCCGTCTTCAGGCAGGACTTCGCCAGGAAAAATCGCTTCATAGCAAATCAGAGTCGCAACCGGGGGCAATCCCGGCACGGTCAGCATCTTTCGTTTGAGGCCCGCTTCGAAGCCGCCGGGAACATGAACGAAATGGTGCAGACCGAATCGCTGCAGAATGGATTGAAGGGGTAAATACTCCCCGAAAGGCACGAGGTGGACCTTATCATAAGTATCGATGATGATTCCGCTGCTGTCGATGACCTGGACCGAATTGAAATATTTTGGGCGGACCAATTGCGATGACGGCAAGCCGAAACTTTTGAAGAGGGTTGCGAGACTCTCCTCGGCTCGCGCGGCGCCAGTGACGAGAACCGAGCCCAGCGGCAAGGCGGCGCCGATTTGCGCCAGCGCCTCCGCATCGCGCGATAAAATGAAGGGAAACGCGGATTCCGGCCAGATCAGAACTGTTTCGTCCGTCGAATCAGGATCGGGATCGAGCGCCGAAAGACTTAGGTAATGGGCGAGGATCGCATTTCTGTATTCCGGGCTGAATTTATCGTCCTGTCCCAAATTGGGCTGCATGATGCGCAAGGCGATGCCGGGGACGGCGTCGTCTTTTGCTTGATGCAAGCGCAAGGCGCCGAAACCGGAAATCGCCGCCAAGGCGAGCAAAGCCATCAGAGTGGGCATCCACGCGCGCCAGGACAAAGGCTTGATCGAAAGGGTTGCAGGCGCAGCGAATAGAGCGATCGCGAGAACCGTCAAGCCATAAAGGCCGACGAGGGAGGCGAGTTGTGCCGTGACGAGATTGTCGCCGAGCGCCATGCCGAAAACATTGATCGGAAACCCCGTCAGAAGGTGTCCGCGCAGCCATTCGGTGAAGCTCAGCGCTGCGGCGAACGCAAAAATGCGTGAGGGGCCGCGCGTCCAGATGAGGCGGGCCAGCATGAAGCCGAGCCCTTGGTAGAGGGCCAGCGCCGCCGGAAGTCCCAATACGCCGAGCGGCAACGCCCAGGCGAACTCGTCGGCCTCAACGAGAAATGCCGACCCGATCCACCATAGGCCGGCGACGAAATAGCCAAAGCCCCACCACCAACCGACGGCAAACGCGCGCCGCGCCGCCGGCGGCAAGCCGAGCCAAGGGCTCCAGGAACGCCAATTGCGCCAAGAGGCGCGCGGGGCGACCGCTTTCCGGTTGGGTTCGGCCGAGCCATCGATGAGCCAGATGGCGACGGTCATCGGGATCACCATCGCGGGAAGAAAATTATACGGCGCCTGGGTAAGCGCTCCGACGGCTCCCGCCGCAAAGGCGATCAGGCGGCGGCGCCAGCCGGTGGCGCTGATGATCATTGCGCCGAGCGCGAACATAAAATGTCTCTTGCTGGATCGCGTCGGGTCTTGATGAGCCGCGCAGCCGTCCATTTGCGCATGATCACGTGAAATTGAATCGATCATGCGCTTTTGGCTCCAATGCGCGATCCCGGCCAGGGTCTTCGAACTTCTCGGAATCATGCTATAGCGCGTGTCCGACTCCAGAGCTCGCAGAACGGCTGAAAGCTCTATGACCCTCAGCCCTTCTCATATTTGGCCAGTCCTCTCATATTTGGATCGTCGGCGAATCGCCATAGCGCGCCGCCTGCGCCCCAGTTGAATGTTCGCCTGAACCGTGACCGAAGTCTCCAGCGAACTTCTATCGATTCCCAAAAGTTCACGGAGGTGAATTTGCGCCTGAATACAATATTCCGCTTTGCAATGGCGGGCCTTTCCGCCGCGCTTTTAGTCACCGCCGAAGTTCCGGCGCAGGCGATGCCGACGGCTCCCATCGGTCAGTGGGCTGGATCGGCTGACGGTCTTGCCCCGACGACGGTTCAGGCCCAGCCTGACGCCCATCATGGACCGGTCGCCAACGGCCATGGCCCGGCGGCGCGCCCCGGCAACGGTCGTCCCGCCAACGGTCGTCCGGGCTTCGGGCGTCCAGGATATGGGCGTCCTGGCTTCGTTGGCCCTGGCTACGGCCGTCCCGGCTACCGCGCTTGGGTCAGACCTTATCGTTGGGCTCCTGGCGGAGCCATCGCGGCCGGTTTCGCCATCGGATTCCTCACCGCCGCGGCGGTGGCGTCCTGGGCTCCGCCGCCGCCCCAGCCCGGCATGTGCTGGTATTATACCGACCCCAGCCAGCAGAACGGGTTCTGGGACTATTGTCAGTGACCGCGGGTTCGGCCCTTTAGTCTGACGGCGCGGCGGGCCGGGAACGCTCGCCGTCCAAGCTTCTTGAAGCGCCGCCGCCGTTAAGCACTGCGGCGAGGAGGCCTGGAAACATTCGATCGAGGTCCGCGCGCCTGAGTTCGTTCATGTGAGACGGTCCGTCCGTCCGCGTCAGAATGACGCCGGAGTCGCGCAACACGCGAAAGTGATGCGACATGCTCGATTTCGGACGGCCGCCATCGAGAGCGTTGCAAGTCTGCGCGCCTTCGCGATCGAGTTGCCGGACGATCTCCAAGCGCACAGGGTCGCTCAGCGCGTAAAGCACCCGCGTCAGCTCAATGGCTCCGCAATCCGGATGATGCAGCGTCCTCACGCGTTGAAGTCCTTCATGGCGGCCCATATTGTTAGTTCGTAATTTATCGAATAATAGAACATATCGGGCCTCTGGCTGTTTCGCAATTGTTTTGGAAAGTTTTCCCCGCATGGCTTCGTTATTCGATTCTTTCACCCTCAAAGACATCACGCTGAAGAACCGCATCGCGGTCTCGCCCATGTGCCAGTATTCCGCGGAAAATGGGATCATCAATGATTGGCACTTGGCTCACCTCGCTGGTCTCGCCCGCGGCGGCGCGGGCCTCGTCATCGTCGAGGCGACGGCGGTGTCGCCCGAAGGGCGCATACGCCCGGTTGCGCCGGCCTTTGGACCGACGCCCAGGCGAGCGCGTTCGCCGGCGCGGTGAAGGCGATCAAGGCCGGAGGCTCCGTGCCCGGCATCCAGATCGGCCATGCCGGCCGCAAGGCCAGCGCCAACCGTCCTTGGGAGGGGGATGACCACATTCCCGAAGGCGATCCTCGCGGATGGCAGCCGATCGCGCCTTCGGCGATCGCATTTGGCGCACATTTGCCGCGCGTGCCGCGCGCGATGAGCCTTGATGACATCCGCCGCGTCCGAAGCGATTTCGTCGCCGCCGCCAAAAGGGCGCGCGAGGCCGGCTTCGAATGGTTGGAGCTGCACTTTGCGCATGGCTATATGGGCCAGAGCTTTTTCTCGACCTGGTCGAACAAGCGCGAGGACGCCTATGGCGGCAATTTCGAGAACCGCAGCCGCTTCCTGGTGGAAACTCTGGCCGCGGTGCGCGCGGTTTGGCCGGAAAATTTGCCCCTGGCCGCGCGTTTGGGCGTCACGGAATTCGATGGCCGCGAAGGCGAGCTCGAGGAGTCGATCGAACTGGTTCGACGTCTCAAAAGCGGCGGGCTCGACCTAATCGACCTCAGCGTTGGCTTCTCCACTCCGACGGCCGCCATTCCTTGGGGGCCGGCCTTCATGGCCCCTATCGCCGAAAGGGTCCGCCGCGAGGCGCATATTCCGGCGGCGACAAGTTGGTTCATCAGCGAGCCTGCTCAGGCTGACGCCTTGATCCGAGAAGGCAAAGTCGATCTCGTGGGGCTGGGTCGCCCGCTGCTCGAGAATCCGCATTGGCCCTATCGCGCGGCCCGAGAACTCGGCGTCGATAAGGCGGCCTGGACGCTTCCGGCCCCATACGCTTATTGGCTGGAGCGTTATCGCGCCGCCTGAGCAAGCGCCGCCGCCATTCGTCGTTAACGGAGCCTGCAATGCCTCGGAACATTGCGCTGATCGCCGGGGCCAGCGGGGTGTCATCAAGGAATTGCGGGCCTCGACGGTGAAAGCTGCGATGGGATTAGATGACGCGGACGAGTTGTCTCTGAGCGTCGCTGGTCGCGCCAAGCATTCTTGGGGCCCCTGGTTCGCTATGCTTCCGAGGCGGATCGCTTGCTATGGCGGAGCATGAAGATCGAAATTACCATAACGAGAATCAGGCCGCCAAGCACGCTGAGCTCCAGCATCGTGGAGTTGAGAAATGCCTGCGAGTCAGGAGTCCATTTGCTGAGCTGCTTAGCCTGCGAGGACTCCAGCGTGATGACCAACACGCGCCGGATCGAGGCGATCAGTCCGACGATCAGGAATGGTTCGCACACCAGCGCGCCGGACCGGAAGGAGACGCGGACAGTGTGCAATATCTCAACGATCATCAGCACGAACAGCAGCCGATCGATCGCGAGGACGAGCGAGTCCGCTTCGCCATATTCATGCACGGCGCTCCAGAGCGACGTCACGGCGCCGCCTATGCCGAGCAGCGCTGCCAAAGCCAGCAGCAAGCCCAAAGCTATATAGGCAAAATTTTCGATTTTCAGAAAAGCGCGGCTGGCCGCCGCGCCAATGCCTGTTCCATCGCCATCCGCGTTTTCGTCGCTGTTCATGTCCGTCCCAGATCGGTTGTATGATTGCCGCTTTGCGGCTGGGTTGGGCGCAGGCCCGGCGCTTTTCGACCTAGCCACAAAAACTCGTCGAAATCCATTCATGCGCAACGCGCGATCCAGCGGCCGCGAGATGAGGGCGGTGATCCAGCCGACATTTTTGGGGTTGAAATTCTCGATTCAGAAGAAATTCATAAAGTATCCTTGCATTTTCACTGGCCTCGGACCATGTTGATTGGGTCGATAGATGGCCAGATGACTGGGCCTTGTGCTGATTACGTCAGCATTGCGCTAACATTCTTCTTCTCCTGAAAAATGCGATTTCGACTGCCCGCGATGGCGGGCCCGCTATAACTCTGTTTGTGAAAGGGTTTCCTAGTGACTACGGGAACCGTGAAATGGTTTAACGCCCAGAAGGGCTTTGGTTTCATTGCGCCGGACGACGGCGGCAGTGATGCGTTCGTCCATATCAGCGCCGTCGAGCGCTCGGGCATCGGCGACTTGCGTGACGGCCAGAAGGTGAGCTTCGAGCTCGTCTCCGACCGCAAGAGCGGCAAGATGTCGGCCGACAACCTCAAGATTTTGGGCTGATCGCAACGCCGGAGCCCGTGAAATTTTACGAGCCCGATTTCTAGGGCTTAGTTTCATGGGCTCGCTGGGTCAGCATCGATCCGCCTGGTCGACCACGGATGTACTGGCGGCCCGAAGGATCGATGCGGCCCTATTCTTCATGGGCACCCTGCGCCTTGCTTGCCCCGCAGCCCATTGAGGTAGCGGGGCATTTTCATTTTTATGGGTCGATCGATCGCCAAGCGATCAGAGGTCCATGTCTGTAGGCATCGAAGACCGATCGGCTGAGCGCACCGCGTCGGTTGCTTGCGGGGCCGCGAGGATGAAGGTTCAGCCTCAATCTATTCCTTCGCGTAGTAGCTTGTCGTTCCGTCTATCCAGTCTTGCCGCTGCGGCGAGAAGATATCGATATCGATCGTATCCTCGGTGAACGTGAACTCGTGCGGAACGTTGGGTGGAATGATCATGATGTCGCCGGCGCGCATCACATATTTCTTGCCCTGCGAATAAACTTCCGCTTCTCCCGCAACAATCCATGTGATCTGCTCATTGGCGTGGTGATGCACCGGCACCACCGCGCCTTTCTTCATTATCCATTTTGTGAAAGTGGATTGAGAGCCGTGGAGATATTGGCGCTGCACCAATGGAGACACTTGCTCGATTGGCTGAGCGTCGAGATGGTGGAGCGAGGGAGCGGCGGCCATATGAGGGCTGATCAATGGCAATAGGCCTTTGCCGGGCGCGTCAGTGACTTGGGCTGATGAATGCAACGTCGGCGCCGCCGCGCCTAGCGTTCCTGTCTGTCCTGTGCTGGTCATGAACGTCAATGCTCCCATCGCAAGTGCTGTCCGCCAGAGAAAGCGAGACATGTCGCATCGTACCGCCTGCGACGGCTTTGTCACGCTCATCCGGCTTTACTTTCCGCGCATCGCGCGCCCCTCGCCATATGGGTTTAGTTTGTCGCGGCGCTTTGGGAGCTGGGCATGTGAGTGAGATATGCGTAGACCGCGGCTAGTTCCTCATCGTCCATTTTTCCGATGGGACGCCACGGCATTTTCTTGCTGACTTCATGGCCGCCGGGGTCGATGCCAGTGCGGAGGGTGGCGGTAAATTCCTCTAGGGTCCACTCTTTTACAAGATTGAGGTCGGGGCCTACAGGCCCCAGCTGCCCTTCCACGCCGCCGGTCAAATTAGCGCCGTGGCATAAGCGACAATCCTGATACGACAAGATATATTCCCCATATTGCGCGGTAGGGCCCTTTGGCGGCGCCGTGATGACGCCGGCAAATACCGGGTTACCTTGCTTCAGCATGCCAGCGCCCAGCATAACTACCCCCAACGGGTTGAGCTGGTCCGGCGGATTCGTGGTTGCCTTTCCGGCGGCGGGCACACTGCGGATGTATGCGATGAGAGCCTGTATATCGTCGTCGCTCAGCTTGCCGGCGTTGATGTAGGACATAAAAATCAGCCAGCGCCCATCCGCGTCGACGCCGTTGCGGATCGCCCGAAAAATCTCGCCATCTGACCAGTGGACTAATTGCCCGGCCGGAGTGAGGTTGGAGGGCACAAACGAGCCCACAGGCTGCGGGAAGTCTTTAGCGAAATCGACGCCGCCGGTGAGCGCGCCGGTTCTTGAATGGCAAGCGCCGCAGAAGCTATCGGCGATAGCCTCGCCGCGCTGAATTTGCTCGGGGGAGCCGGCAATCTTCATGTCTGGAGCCTCGGCGCTGCGGGCTTGCAACTTAAACAGCCCGATGATCATGAGCGCGCTTACCAACGAAACGCCTACAGCCAGCAGAGACGCCAAGCCCACGCCACCCCATTTTAAAGCGCTGTTTTTCAGCCGCCAAGCGCGAATGCTTAGCCAGACCAACAATGCGGCGGCGACTATCAATATCGCCAGGCCGATAATATTAGACATGCTATCCCTCAAACTATATTGGGCGCCTCGAGGTTCGATAGACGAATTGCCCGCCGTGGGCGCCGCCGGCGCGCGGCGCGCTAACCAACTAAAACTATGGGCGCCCTAATGACGAAGCGGTTTCAGCCTCGGCCCTTCGCGTTACGGCTGTCATTCATGTGCGCGGCGCTCGAGGTTAGCTCGGCGATTTCCGCTGCACTCTCTCGCCGGAGAGGGGCCGCTTCCTCGCCAAGAATATCGGAGGCTGGGCTGAAGACGGTGAGCGGCGTTCTATGAGTATTGGAACAATTGAAAGCGCAATTTGTTTTCCGTAGCGCCAATGCATCACGGAGGGAGCGAACAATGTCCAAGCTCGACTCAGAACAACGCGCAAAACTACCGAATAGGACATTCGGCGAACCAGGAAAAAAAGCCTATCCCATGCCGGACAAGAGCCACGCGGCCAATGCGAAGGCGCGCGCCAGCCAAGCTGTGAAAGCGGGGCGGATGTCAAAGTCGGAAGAGCGCAAGATCGACGCCAAGGCGGACCAAGTGATCAAAAAAGCCCGGTAGCTTCGTCGCGGCGCCGGAATGTGGAATAGCGCTCAAAACTTTATCGGCTGCGCGATCGTAAATATGGGTGGCCGGATTTCCCGGTCGATGCGGGCGTTTGCCCGCGCGGAGAGCCGGACGATTCGCCATCTTCTTCGAAGAGAATGCCCCGCCTTTCTTCGAGGTCCAACGATGGCGGTCCGGTAGCTGGTTTGTGGCTGCCCCTGTCGAACTCCCGAGTCCGATGGGGGCTCTCCCCTGCGAATGCCAACATGAATCTCGCTCGGATCCGCGCGCGGGCTGCATCGGCGAAGACAATAGAGGGTTGAATGGCCTTGCGGGAGCCGGCCCGTTCGAATGAGTTACGATTCTTGTCACGTGATGGAAAGCATGTTGAGATATCTCAATGCCGCTGCGGTCGATACTTCAGGCATTGGGCTTGCTTTCCCTCCTTTATGCTTGCTCCGCCTTGGCGGAGCCGGACGATGCCGCGCCGCACAAGGATGAATCGATTGATGCATCCGTCTGCCGTCTCATCGAATCGTCGGCGCGATCTCAGGGTCTGCCCGTCGCATTCCTGACGCGGCTGATTTGGCAGGAAAGCAGCTTTCGGCCCAACAGCATCAGTTCGGCAGGGGCGCAGGGCATCGCGCAATTCATGCCGCGAACCGCCGACGAGCGTGGCCTCGCCAATCCTTTTGATCCCGAAGAGGCGATACCAAAGGCGGCCGAACTTCTCGACGACCTCAAGCAACGTTTCGGCAATCTTGGACTGGCCGCCGCCGCCTACAATGCCGGGCCGGCCCGCGTTTCAAATTGGCTCGCAGGCCACGGCGATTTGCCGGCCGAGACGCGAGGTTACGTTTTGTCCATCACGCGGCATCCTGCCGAAGATTGGGTCGGCGTCGCCGCGGCGTCGACGATAACCGATAGCGCAATGGCCTCCACTCTGTCCTGCTTGCAAATGGCAGCCATCATTCGCCGCATAGAGCCTGAGCGCTATGCCGGCTCGGCGCTTACGGCTCCGTGGGGCGTCCAACTTGCCGGCAGTTTCTCGAAGGCGGCGGCGCTGAGCGCATATGCGCGCGCGCGGAGCAGCTATTCCGCTATTCTTGGCGATGTTGAACCGATGGTCATCGGCGGCATTGTGCGCAGCCGCGGATTCAAGCCCTACTATCAGATACGCGCGCCGGCGGCGTCGCGCGCGGCCGCTAACGCGCTATGCGAAAGGATTCTACGCATCGGCGGCGCGTGCGCGGTGCTGCGAAGTTGAACCTACGCAGCCACGGCTTGGCCGAACGGTCGTGACGCCCGGGCAAACGTAGCGATTTCATTCAGGGGTCAAGCGCGTCTCGCCGGGCCGCAAGCGCGTCGCGAATCCTCAATTCATCTTGCCGATTGGGTAGGTCAAGTTCGAGGACTTCGGCGTCGTCCAAAAGATAGGGCGTGCAGCGGCTTCCGCCGAGCTCGAGCGCTTCCTCCATCGTGCCGAATCCGTATTCGTCCTCGCGGCCGATCGCAGTGAACTTGAACCATCTCTCGGTCATAGAACTGCCTCGGCTCAGAGTGAGGTCAAATGGTCGACGATTTGGTCCGTTGATCGCGGCGCTACATCTTAGCTCAAGATGCAGGATGCGGTCAGGCGGAGATTTAAGTCAAGCACACTGCAAATTACTTTGATGGAATGTGGAGGTTGTTGGGTAACGTCGCCGCCCTCTCAAATAATCGCTCTTCGAGCAGAAGCGGGTGGCGCGCTCGCTGAGCTATTTCCGAAAAAAAAGCCAGGGGGATGCCTGGCTTAGGTCGAGGGGCGCGAAACGCCGCCACATAGCGCCATCGCGGCGCCAAGGATGGGGCAGACCTTAATTTCCTTGCGACGCCGAAGGAAATCTTATTCCGCCGAGAATGGCGTTCAGGTGATCGATCGCTCGGCGTCGCATGCTTTCAACATTGCGTCCATCAGGGACCGTCATCTCCGATTCTAAAATGGCGTCCGCGCAAATTTCCGCGATGCCATTTATCCAGGATTGGGCCGTTGCGCCTCCCGCTTGTTCCAACTCCACCGCCATTATGGTGGCTAAAGCCATGACGATCGTTCGCAGCGCGATGAATTCCGTAACGTCGATGGTTATGGCCATCGGGTGAGGCGGCGCCAGAGAAGGCTCGGAAAGCCGGAGGGGATGGTCGCTCATCGAAATGACTCCGTAACAGAAGTAACGCCTCAAGCTGCCCCCCTTATGGCCAGCTCACAACAGCTTTGAGGCAAGAGCGGCCATCAAAATGCCTTATTTCAGCCCGTGTGGCGCGGTGGTCACACAACGCCGCATTGAGTTCATCCGTAGGGCCGTTTGGCTCAAGCTTGCGCAACCGCATTTCGCGCATCGTTGAGAGCCGCCGGGATCGGGATAAAGTCCAGACGATAGGGACGGGCGCTCGGAATCGTCCCTCCGCCAAAACCGCGGACTTCCTTTGAGCTTGGCGATTTGCGACAATCGCTATGAGTCGCGTGGGCGGCGCGGGCCGCAGTGGTTCACATCGAGAGTCCAAACGTGTCCATCATCCGCGATTTCGATGCAGACAAATTGCTCGACCTTTGCATCAGCCTCGTCATCGCCTTCGTGCTGGCGACTTTGATTGGGGCGGAGCGCCAGTGGCGTCAGCGCAACGCCGGACTCCGCACCAATGTATTGGTGGCCGTCGGAGCCGCAGCCTTCGTCACCATCGGCGTGCGTATCAATGGGCAGCCTGGAGCCACCCAGATCACCGCCTATGTCGTATCGGGGATAGGTTTTCTCGGCGCCGGCGTCATCATGAAAGATGGCGCGCAGATTTCCGGTTTGAACACAGCCGCGACGCTTTGGTGTTCCGCCGCGGTGGGCGCGTTGTGCGGCGTCGGGCTTGCGGCGGAGGCTGCCGTGCTGACGCTCGTAGTGCTCGCCGGCAACACGCTCTTGCGGCCACTCGTCAACGCCATCAACCGCGCTCCGATCGACGAGCTGACGTCGGAGGCGATCTATGAAGTGCATGTCGCTGCAAGACCCGAAAGCGTCGGCGAGGTTCGCGACCTGTTGACCGAAGCGCTTGAAGACGCGAGCTATCCGATCCGTCAGATCGAGATTTTCGAACGCTCTCCTGATCTCAGCGAAATCGTTGCAACCTTGGTCAGCACCGCAGTTGATCCAGCCGAACTCGACGCGGTCGCCACGGTCGTGGAGCAGTCGCCGCTTGTTTCCTACGCAAGCTGGTCCTCCGGCTCGACCGAGTAACGCCTGACAAGATCTCGATGCGCCTGAAGCGCCGTGCGTCCTTGAACGCGTGAGCGAAATCGCTTTGTCGAAGGTCTGGCTTAGATGCCCTCGCGGAGTCCAAGATCGCTGCGAAGATGCGCTCCCAATAAATAACAGTCAGGAATGGTGGATAAGACGGTCGTAACGTAATTAGCGATTTTGGAAATCGTTCGGCAATACGATACGGAGACATAAGTAACCGCGACACGCATATTGTATTCCGCAACTTGCGAAGCGCGCTTTAATTATTGTTTTGCTGAGGCAAAAATGACGAAGTCGTTTCAACCTTCACGCGCCGCGATCGCGCGTCTCGCTGCGCTCGCCTTCATCGGATTAACCGTCACCGCGCCGGCCTATGCCAATGGGATAGACGAAACGGCTTGGGCCGCCATACCCCCCGGTGATGCGACAACTGTCGATACTCCTGCCGTTGCCGAATCGCCGGACGGCTCCCGTTTAGTCGTCACGAGGAATGCCGATCTTACAATGTCGTTCAGCTTCAATGGCGGAGCCACGAAGCCGATTCCGACCACCGGAATCACCGCAACGACTCAGACGGCGCCCAGGGCCATTTTTTTCAATGGCCAGTTTGTTCTGGCTCATCACGGCACCGATGGGAGGGTTTATACCTCTATTTTCACGCCGCCCAGCAGCTTCACGCCTTGGTTAGCGCTTAGCGACAAGCTATCCAAGTTTACGAACGTGAGCCCCAGCCTCGCAGTGCTTGGCAATCTCTTGGTGATTATCATTACGGGACAAGACAATCACATCTTCGAGATCTCTCTCGATGGGTCCAACTTTGCCGGCGTGACTCCGGCCTCCGAGGTTCCCGGCAACGGCCTGACGACCTCCTCCACCGCTGTCACCACTATCTTGAACACTCCGTCTTCGCCGGGCGAACTGTTTCTGGCGCTCATCGATGCGTCCGGCCATTTTCGATACACGATTCAATCCGCCAATGGATCGACGACAGGCTGGGCTCCCATTCCCGGTTCGGTCACGTCCAGCATCGGGCCGGCCGCCGTGGCTTACGGAGAGGGCAGAAATCGTTGGGCCGATGTGGCGACGGCAGACACAAAAAATAAGGTCCACTGGCAGGAATATGATGCAGTTAACGGGACGTGGAGGTCAAACGGTACGGCCGCTTGGGGCACAGCAACGGGCAATATGCTGACGCCCTCAACGCCAGATCTCTTCCATGACGCAACGGTGGCCGGGACGGATAATGCGGCGCTGGCTATAGAGAGCACCGCAGGCAAGCTTTTTTTGAAGATACTTAACGAAAGCGCCGCGCCTAGCAGCGCCGCCATCCTAACGTCCCACTGAGCCGCCGCCTCGGCACGGAACTGCTTCCTACAATTGCGTACCGTCGCCGTATGCGCGACGGTACGCCGGGGCCATATCCACAGGTATGGCCCCTCATGCTATGCGGCCTGTCTCTTCATCGCTTCATGAGGTCTGGACCTCAACGGCGATCAAAGGCTCTCGGATGCGATGTCGTCGCGTCGCGGCGCCGTCTCGGGATGGAGAATCTCGTAGATTTCACGCTTAAGTTTGGCTACCTGGAGCCGGTCGCTGCGCCATCCGATCATTATTGTGAATGCCGCTCCAAAAGCGGCCGCAATCAATGCGCTGCTCGAAAGCAGCAGCGTCCAAATCGCTGCATCCTGGCCAATGACAGCGCTGAGATAATCAGGCTCCTGCAACGCCGGAAAGCCTGGATCCACCGGGATTAGTCCAGCGAGAACGAATGGCGTCGATATCAGAATCACGACGGCATAGATCCTTGCTCGCGCGAAGGCGCGCGCGGGATTGATTTCCCATTTATTCGAAAGCAGTTTCAAGACAAGCCTCTCCCGATTATGGTTCCGCGGCTAAACTCTGAAAATCGCCGTTAGGTTCAACCCTGGCGCGGAATGGTGATGATGAACTCGGCGCCGGGATCGTGGGTTCGAAATGTGAAGGCGCCGTTCAATTGTTGAGAAAACGACCTGACGATCCTCATTCCCAGTCCCTTGGCTTTTCGGGGATCAAAGTCCGACGGCAGGCCGGCTCCCTCGTCGCGCACGGAGATTGAAAAACTATCATTCTCCAAACGCGCGACAGTCACCCAGATCTTGCCGCCTGATTGCCCCTGATATGCGTACTTCACGGCATTGGTGATCAGTTCATTGACGATCAGCGCCGCTGATATCGCGCGATCGGCGGAAATCTCGATCCCGTAATCCACATGAGTATGAATGTCATATTGTGAAACGCCGGCGTCCAAGTCCTTGCACACTGTTTCAATATACTTCCCGATATCCATCCGCTCGATATCGAAGCCCTGGTACAACTGATCATGAGCTCTCGCCACAGCCGCCACTCGGTTTGAGGCCTCGTCGAGATGCCGGGTGAGATTTGGATCATCAATGTCGCGGGCTTGAAGATGAAGCATGCTCGCGACGATTGTGAGACTGTTTTTCACGCGATGGTTCGTCTCTTTCAGCAGAAACTGCTGGCGCTCCAAAGCGGCTTTGAGACTGCGCTCGTGGCGGTCTCGTTCGATCGCCATGCCGAGAATATTGGCGGCGCCTTGCAAGAACGCCAAATCATGCTCCTCGAACTCGTCTTCGGATCGGCTGTCTACCTCAAGCACCCCGAATGGTCTTCCTTCGCCCTGCAAGATGACATTCATTGCACGGTGGATGCCATGCTGCTGAAGAATATCCGGGGTTCTGAATCGTTCTTCATTTTCGAGATGATTTGAAATCACAGGCTTGCCGGTTCGCAGAGCGAAGCCCGCCGGCGAGGCTAGATCAGCGCCAACGCTGGCAACGCCAACAATGCCGGGGCTCCAACCAACGCCAGCGCGAACCAAAAATCGATTTTCGGATGGAATATGCTCAAGAACCTTGCAGAATTCAGCGCGCAAACCTTCGGCCGTCAGTCGCGCCGTATCGGCAAGCAGCCTGTCGAAAGAAGCGCCCTGGAGGGCGGTGACCCCTAACTTGGCCAATATCTCCTGCTGGCGGATACGCTGTTGCAAGGCGCGTTGCGCGAGATCGGGGCCATCGCTCTGAGGCGTGGGCTCGACGATCGGCGTATCGCCGTTATCAGACGGACACATAAGGCGTTCCGATCGTGTGGCTAGAGTTTTAGCTTCGGCAAGATCGCAGTCGACTTGGCGGCCTCGTTCCGGCGTTCTTACCTAGCTTGGTTCGCAACTGGTGATCGGGCCAAATGTTACACGCGGGCGACTTCGAGCGCAAAGTTTTGCCTCGCTGTGTTTGTCGTTCGGCGCTTAGGAGTACAAGCCAAGGCTTAGGTCCGAATGAGCCAAAATGCAGCGGCCACGCGGCCCGCTTTTACGGCGGTCCTATGCGGCCGAGCGATCGCTCGACCTCGATTACTGCGGCGGGAGGCGTGATTTCCGCATAGCGGAACGTATCACAATTATCACATCAACGTGATTCCGTCGAAGCGGATCAATGTTTCGACGCTAGGCCCCGAGGGAAACCTTGTCGATCCCGCCCGCCGCCGCTTTTCGCCAAAGCGCTGCGACATTGCGGCTGTAACCAATCCGCGGCGACCCGCAATCAGACCGTAATCGCTGTCCGACAGGGTACGATTCAGCGCTCCGCCTGCCATCGCATCGATCGGAACGAGACCGCGGCCGAAAGGAAAAGAGATGTATGACGAGCGAAATGCCGTCGCGGCGGCAGAATCGGTAATTGTTTCACTCGAAGAGCTTGAAAGCGACCCACACGCCGTCTTCGGCCGCCACAGACCGTTGGTCCCATTCATCACCAGGAATAACGATGGCGTCGACATCGTCCTTCGCGCAAGCGACGTTCGACGACTAATGACCGACCATTGCGTGCGACAAGCGGAGACGGAGCTTCCAACACTTGTGGGCATTTTGGACGGCCCGCTGTTCGATCTCTTCAAATACGGAAT
Organism: Methylocella sp.; assembly: GCA_037200525.1. Lineage (NCBI taxonomy): Bacteria > Pseudomonadati > Pseudomonadota > Alphaproteobacteria > Hyphomicrobiales > Beijerinckiaceae > Methylocella > Methylocella sp. The sequence continues at coordinate 1,927,408 of JBBCGG010000001.1, forward strand.
GCTCACGTCGAACGGGCCTGATCACCGGCGGCGGCGCTCGCCTTTTTCAGCGACATTTGCGGCCCGCCTCATCGCCGACTTCCGGCCGCGCATCCGCAAGATTGTCGAGGATCTGATCGACGGCTGGTACGCTGATGGGGAGGTCGACTTACTGGATTGTTACGCCGCGCAACTACCAGCGCATACCATCAGCGAAATCCTTGGGTTGCCGAAAGCGGACATCCCTCACTTCACAAGCCTAGTTTATAACGTGTCCCGGGTTTTCAGTCTGTCATTCGCGCCAGAAGACGTGCCTGATATGCAGAACGCCGGAAAACAACTGTTTGCTTATGCGGATCAACTTCTGGAGGCGCGCCGCACAGCTCCAAAAGACGATTTCCTGACCTCTTATTTGGCGGCGGCCAATGAGAGCGGCGACCTTTCGCCAAATGAAATCGTGATTCAGATCGTGTCGCTGATCATCGGCGGCAGCGATACCACGCGAGGCGCTCTGGCGATCCAAGTTGCATTGCTTCTGCAACATCTCGAACAATGGGACGCGGTATGTCGCGATCCCGCGCTCATTCCTGGCGCCGTATTGGAAGCGTTGCGTTTCGAGCCGATCGTCGCCTCAGTCTCTCGCTTCGCGCTTGAAGACATTGAGATCGACGGGCGCGTTCTTGAACGCGGAAAACTGGTGACGCTTTCGACCATGTCGGCGATGCGAGACCAAGAGCTCTATCGAAACCCCGACACGTTTGATATCCGCAGAACAGACCAGCAGCGTTGGCCTCTCGTATTCGGAGGCGGCGCTCATCGATGCATTGGGGAGGCTCTCGCCAAGGCCGAACTGGAGGAAGGGCTCGCCGCGCTTACTGCGCGCATCCCGCAACTTCGGTTGGCCGGCGAGGAGCCGCGGCCAAGAGGGCACGTCGGCATCCGCCGCCTTGACGGCATGAGCGTCAAGTGGCCGATCCATGCCTCATGATGAAAGTTACGACCACGCGACGGCGGCTCCCTGAACGGAGTTGCGGTCCTTTGCCGGGCGAAGAAAGATTCACAATCTTTTAGGCGAAGCGCCGCGGACGTTCGGTCCCCCTATCGCTCGCATGGCGCTCGGGCCTGTCCAGCCTTGTAGGGACCGCGCTCCAGGCTTCTTCGAATGAATCGCCATAGCCAACCCCGCGCGGCGCGTTCACCCTTAGGTCGTTCGCCTCGACGCACCAGTGTAGACCAAACCAGCTGATCGTGAGTTGATGATATCCAGCTCTGCGTCTTCGCAGGAGCCTTATCAGGGCGGCTTCCGCATCGCTTAGATCGCCTGGCTCGATCGCGGTCTGGTCTTCACGTTTAATTTCATATGCCATTGCTAACCTTCCACTCGGGCCTCTCAACCATTCAGAACTCCGGCCTCATCAAAGAATGTGCGGGCCGCCCTTTGAACGAACCTCTGACTTATTGGTGATCCTAACCGCGCCTGACTTGGCTCGGCGCGTTACAGCCGATGGATCACGAACCCGGCTAAAAACCGGACCCGTCCCTCCCGCAAGAAACGAGCCGTTTCAGTCGGAAGCTACGGGAACACGATCGTTGGGCCTTAAAGAGGCGAAAGCTTGATCTTCAGGGGGGGTGCGACAGATTGTTGCTATTGGCTTCAGAATGCCTGAGCGGTCGCTGCCGAGGATTGGCGATTCAGTTTGCGTCCTGAAGCGCGCTCGGGGCGCGATGGACCCAGCGGCAAGTTTCCACTGGATCCGGCCGTACAAACGCAGAACGGCGCAGCCCTAGAGGCCCTCATTTGTGTGTTCGTGGTATATATCAACGATGCGGCGTGTCGTTTGAGTTCAAGCGTCATTCCGCCTGACTCGACTCTTGCCAGCGGCGTTATGATCGAAGCTGATGGAGCCTGACATCCCGCCGCCTGCAAATCTTGCGGCTATAGATAAGCCTTCGGGAACATCATGTGGATGCCCTTGTTGCCGTCAACGAGCTGCGTCACGCGCAGGTTGCCGGCGAGCGAGCAAAGCATATACGCCTGATTGCGAGTGAGGTTCGTGCGGGCGCAAATGTGGGCGACCATTTCGCGCACCGCCTGCTTGGCGGCGTCATCCAAATCCTCATCGAGCCCAATCGACATCAGATGGGTCGCGTTCTCCGCGAAGGGCCATGACAGCTTCATGTCCTTGCGGACCGTCAGGCGGAAAACGCCGGTGACGCCGGTCTCGAGCGCGGTGATGCATACCTCGCCATCGCCCTGCACGCCATGCCCATCGCCCGCAAAGAACAAAGCGCCCTCGTTGAAGACCGGAAGATAGAGCGTCGTCCCCGGGCGCAGCTCCTTATTGTCCATGTTGCCGCCGAAGCTGCGCGGCACGGGCGAACCACAGCGGCCCCATGCCGCTGGAGGCGCTACGGCGATAATGCCGAAGAATGGATCAAGCGGGATCTCCGTTCCCCATGGCGTCACGCATACATTGCGCGCATGGTCGACGGTCGGATGAATGGTTTCGTAATCGGTGAATTCGTCCGGCAAGGTTCCAAGCAGGGGCAGGATCGATACGAACCCCCAGTCCTGCCGCACCTTCACGTCGAGAATGTCGATCTGGAGAACATCACCATACTCGGCGCCTTTGACATAGACAGGTCCGGTCATAAAGTGGGGACCAGGTCCCTGCGTAAGCGTGTCCAGCGCGGCGAGGTAATCGGCAGGGACTAGGCTTCGATCTTCCGGCAAGGTCTCTTTGCCGCCGGCCGGAAATGAGTGAAGCGTCACCACATCGCCAGAGGCGATTTCCAACACTGGTTTCGTTGTGCTGTCCAAGTAGCCCCACACCATGTTTTCGGGCGTTGCGGGAATCTCGTGGCGTCGCGACATAAAATGGCTCCGTTACTTTCTTTTTTGTTGTCAGATGGCGATATGCCGGGTGAGTTGGTCACGGCTGGTCGCATCGGCGCGGCCAGCCTCGATTACCGTCCCGCGGGACAGGACTACGATGCTGTCGGCGAGACTGATTGCGAAGTCGAGATATTGCTCGACGAGCAACAGAGAGATCTTGCCCTTGAGGGCGGCGAGAACGTCCTTTATGGCCGCCACAATATTGGGCTGGATGCCTTCGGTCGGCTCGTCGAGGATAAGCAGGCCGGGCTTGGTCACCAGCGCGCGAGCGATGGCGAGCTGTTGCTGCTGTCCTCCCGAGAGCGCGCCGCCGGGGCGACGCCACATCTGCTTCAACACCGGGAAAAGCGCGAGGGTTTCATCGATGAGCCCGGTCCCAAACGTCCCATGCGCGCGGGCGGCCGCCTCGATGTTCTCTCCCACGGTTAGTTCGGAAAAGATTTCGCGGCCCTGCGGCACATAGGCGAGCCCGCAAACCGAGCGCCGGTGGGAAGACCAGCCCGTGATATCCGCGCCGTCGACCAGAATCCGGCCCTGAGTCGTCGGCAAGACGCCCATCAGGCATTTGAGCAGGGTCGTCTTGCCAGCCCCATTGCGACCGAGCACCGCCAGGCACTCTCCTGGTTCGATCTCGAAATCGACGCGCCGCAAAACCTGCGCGCTTCCATAGTGCTGATCGAGATTTTCGACGCGAAATCGCATGGTCAGCGCCCCAGATAGACTTCGACGACGCGCTCGTCGGCTCGCACATTGGCCATGGAGCCCTCGAAAAGGGTTCTGCCTTCGTGCAAAACCGTGACCCGATCGGCTATGCGCTCGACAAAGTCCATATCGTGCTCAACCACGACGATGGCGCGGTCCCGGCGCCTCAATCCGCGCACCAGAGCGGCCGTGCGCTCGGTTTCCTCGTCGGTCAGGCCGGCGACCGGCTCGTCGAGCATGAGAACTTTGGGGTTCGAAGCCAACACCATGCCGATTTCGAGCCATTGCTTTTGCCCATGAGCGAGTTCAGAGGCGGAGCGCTGAGCCTCGTTGGCGAGACCAACGGCTTCCAGAATTTCGGCCACTCGTTCGGCGAGCATGCGTTCGGACATTGTGCGTCGAAACCCCGCCTGCGCGCCGATGACGATATGCTGGCGCACATTCAGCCCTTCAAAAATGCTTGGCTTCTGGAATTTTCGCCGAACGCCCGACCGCGCGATCTCCGACTCGTTTTGCTGCGTGATGTCGATCATCTGGTCCAACACTACCCGACCTCGTTTTGGGCGGGTGATGCCGGAAATGACGTCAAGCAAGGTTGTCTTGCCGGCACCATTGGGGCCGATGACCGCGCGGACCTCGCCATAGTCGATCGCGAGCGACAGTGAGTCGATGGCGCGGAAACTGCCGAACTCGACGGTTACGGCGTCAACCAGAAGCGCAACCCCAGACATCAGCGCAGCTCCCGCGCGCCAGTCGCAAGTCGCTTCGGACCCATTGGACGCGCGAGCTTCATCTTGCCGAGGTCGACGAGCCCATTCGGGAAAACCAACACCACGAGGACGATGAGCGCCGACAGGATGAAGGGCCATAGCTCCGGCGCCGCGGTCGAAAGCCAGAATTTCAGGGCGTTGACCAGAAGCACGCCGATCACGGCGCCAATAAGATGCCCCCGGCCGCCGATCGCGACCCAGACGGCGATCTCGAGAGAAAGATCGGGCGCGAGGAGACGCGGATTGATGATGCCGACTTGCGGCACGTAGAGAATGCCCGCCAGCGCTGCGATGAGCGCAGCCAAACACCAGACCGCCAGCTTCAGGCGAAGCGTATCGTAGCCTAGGGTGCGCAGCCTGACTTCATCGTCGCGCGCGGCCAGCATGAGCGCGCCAAAACGGCTGCCGAGCAACATGCGGCAGCCAAGCAAGGTGAGGCCCAGCGCCAGCACGGAGACAAACGACATGGCGATCACCACGCCGTCGGCGCCGATCGGCCAGCCGAAGACGACCGAAAAGCCCGTCATGCCATTATTGCCGCCGAACCCGGTATCATTCCGGAACATCAGCAGCATCGCCACATAAACGAGCGCCTGAGTGATGATCGCGAAGTAGACGCCGCCGACGCGGGACCGGAAGGACACATAGCCGAATGCGCCTGCGATCAGCAGGGTGACGATTGCGGCGGCCAGCAGGGCATAAGGGAAAAATCCGAAACCCGCCCAATAGAACGGCAATTCCTTCCAGCCCATGAACTGCATGAAATCCGGCGCCGTGCCCGTGACCTCAAACGAATGTTTCAAGAGGTACATGGCGACCGCATAGCCGCCGATCCCAAAGAACAGGCCTTGCCCAAGCGACAATATGCCGAGATAGCCCCAGATAAGGTCGAGCGAGAGGGCCAGCACCGCGAAGGCCGCGAGTTGGCCGATCGCGTTCGCCACATAGGGCGAAACGCCGGAAGAGGTCGCAGCCGAGACGGCGAGCAAGATAGCTACCGCCGCGATGAGCGCCAGCAACAGGAGCAGCGGCCGGTCCGACGTCCAGGGCTTCATTTGCGGCGGCCTTTGACGGCGAAGAGGCCCTCGGGGCGCCATTGCAGGAAAGCGATAATCATCAGCAGCACGATGACTTTGGCCGCAACTGCGCCCCAGAGCGGCTCTATCAGCACATTGATCTGTCCGATCCCGAGCGCGGCCACGACCGTGCCCGCGATCGTGCCGACGCCGCCGAGCACGACCACCATAAAACTGTCGATGATGAAGTTCTGTCCCATCAGAGGATTGACGCTATAGACCGGCGCTAGAGCGAGGCCGGCCAATCCCGCAAGGCCCGAGCCGAGGCCAAACGCCATCATGTCCACCCGCCGCACCGGGATGCCGATGCAGCCCGCCATGATCCGGTTCTGCGTAACCGCGCGAATGTTGAGGCCAAGCGGCGTCAACCGCACGATGGCCCAGGTCAAAGCCAGCGTCACGATCGCGAAGACGATGGCGAACATGCGATTCCACGTAAAAATGAAATCCCCGATGACGGGCACGCCGCCCGTGACATAAAACGGCGTGACAAATTGCAGGTTCTGCGTGCCGAAGGTGACGCGGACCAGATTGGTGAGGAAGAGGCTGACGGCCCAGGTGGCGAGGAGGCTCATAAGCGGCCGGCGGTAGAGATGCCGAAGCAGCGCGGCTTCGAGCGCTATGCCGATTGCGGCGGTAACCAGAAAAGCGACTGGAATCGCCAGGATGAGGTAGAAGTCGACAAGGCCGGGCGCGAGACGCCGCAGCCCTTCCTGGACCAGCCAAGTCACATAGGCGCCGATCATGATGAACTCGCCCTGCGCCAGATTGATCACGCCCATCAGACCGAAAATTACCGCGAGGCCGATTGCCGCCATGAACAGAATGCTGGCGAAGCTCAGCCCATTGTAGAGCGTTGCAAGCACGTCGCCGATGGCGATGCCGCGTGAGATCTTAGTGACTGCGGCGTCGACCGCGCGCTTGAATTCCGGATTGGTCGCATAGGCCGGATCGGCTGTTAGCGCCTCGACTTCCGTCATGGCGCGGCGGTTCGGATTTTCGGCGATCTGCGCCAGAGCCGCGATCCGCTTTGCCGGCTCGGCCGAATTCAGCGCGGCCGCATGGGCGATCGCGAGGATCTGCTGCTTCAAAGCGGGATCTTGCTCGGCCCTCGCCGCCCCGTCGAACAGGCTTTCGGGCAAGCTCGCGGCCTTACGCTCCAGCGTATGCAGAGCCGCGCTGCGCCGAGTTGCGTCGGGGGCGGCGCGCAGGGCGAGAGCCGCCTCGGCAGTCTCAAATATACCCCGGTTCTTCAGGTTGAGCACCGGGGCGTGCGCGTCTTCCCCCGCCTCCCGCGGCGCGCCGGTCAGCGCGTCGAGAGTGGCTCCGCCGGTTGCGACTACGGCTCCAGCCGCGTCGCAAGTAAATTTGTGGTCGAGCACGGCGCGGGCGATCGGCGCCGCCCAGTTTCGGTCATCGTCGGAACCTTCCGCCGCCAGCCCGACTAAGGCGCCTCCGGTCTCGTTCAGCGCGGCAGCCTCGCCGCAAAGTCCAGCGATCAAAGCCGGGCGCGCCGCGTCCGCCGCGTAGAGCGACCCAGGCGCCGCCATCGTCACAGCAAGACAGACGGCGACGCAGAAACGACGCAGCATTACAATCCCAATCGCGGCCGGCGACAATGCGCCGGCCGGTAACTCCACTTTGTTTGGCAATGCTTATCCCTGTAAGCCGAACGGGACAGGCTTCGGGGTGTCCTTCGACTGCCAGAGCACATCGAACCCTTGTTGTTCGTTCACGGACCCTATGAACACGCCGCGGGACACATAATTGTTCTCGGCCGTCATGGCGATCTTGTAGCCCGATGGGCAATCAAAGCTGAGGCCGGCGAACGCCTTGCGGACTTCGGGCACATCGAACGAGCCGGCCTTGGCGGCCGCCATCGCCCAAAGATGCACGGAATCATAAGCCGACACCATCGGGTCGATAGCCACACTGCCCTTGAAGGGGACGTTTTTGGCCTTCACATAATCGGCCCATTGCTTGAGGAATGCCTTATTGGCGGCTCCTTTGGCGTTCTGGAGGTAAGCCCAGCAGTTGAGATGGCCAACGAGCGGCTCCGTGTTGAGGCCTTCGAGGTCGGCTTCAACCATGTCGAGCCCGAGGACGGGAACGTCGGTCGCTTTGATGCTCTGGTTGGCGAACTCGCGGAGGAAATCCGGGATCGATGAGCCAACCACGGTGAGAACGACGATCGGCTTTCCGCCCGGCTGATCCGCAAATGACCGGATCTGATTGACCAGCGTTTGGAAGTTGGAGAACCCCAGCGGGACATATTCCTCTTTCAAGGCGGTTTCCGGAATGCCCTTGGACTTCCAGTATCCCTTGAGTAGTTTGTTGATGGTGCGGGGCCAAACGTAATCGGATCCCAACATGAAGAAGCGTTTGGCGCTGACGCCGTCGTCGCCCATCAGGTAATCCACAGCGGGCAGCACCGAACTCGTGGGCGGCGAATTCACGTAGACGACATTCTTGGAATTTTCCTCGCCCTCGAAGTGCAGCGGGTAGAACAGAAGGCCGTCCGCGTGCTCGACGACCGGCAGCACCGATTTGCGCGACACTGATGTCCAGCAGCCAAACAACGCCGCGACCTTCTCCTGCTCTAACATCTGCTTGCCGATCTGCGCATAGAGCGGCCAGTCGGAAGCCGGGTCGGACACCGCAACCTCAATGGTGCGGCCGTTGACGCCGCCCTTGGCGTTGATCTCCTCGGCGGCCATGCGGACGACATAGTTCAGCCGTCCCTCGATATTGGCCATTGTGCCGGAGGAGGAGAATAGGCAGCCGAGCTTCACGGGCCCCGTCGCCGCGCGAGCGGAGCGGATGATCGCCGGCATGCCAATTGGCGAGGCGAGGGCTGCCGTGGCGAGACCCGTCGCTTGGAGGAACGAACGCCGTGAAAACGTGCTCATGAACGACACCCTATTTGTCAAAGACGGGCGTAGCTTTTGTCCCATGGCTCTATGGGAGGCAACTTCAAATATTGCACAGCGTTGCCCAAATGAGCGGCAAAAGCTCGATATTCCAATGGATTATGTCACTTTTGACATTTTGGGCGGCCCATGTACCCTGTTGACGCGCCGCGGTGACGGATTCTCAGATCTTTTGAAGCGACATTCTGTCTCAGTAAGCGGCGCCTGGCGTTATCGTCGCGGCTGTTCGCCAAGACTAGCCCAGCAAGCGGCTGGAACTCACTGAACTGATCTGAGAAGCGCGGAAGTTCCTGTCCAATCGGTCCGATAACTGACGCAGGACTCATTCCGATGCGACGCTCGCAGCACACCGAAGGTGAAATCCTACATCTGCTCCTCGAGGCGAGCGCTGGTCTCTCCATCGCTCAGATTTGCAGCGCCGCGCGGATAACGCCGCGCACGTTTTATCGGTGGCGCAGACGCTACGGCGGCCTGACCTTGCCGGCGGTTCGCGAAATGAAGGAGCTCCAGCTTGAGAACTTGAGGCTCCGCACTCTCGTCAATAGTCTCTCCGCTCGTTTGGATGGGACGGCGATGAAGATCCCATCCTCGAATGCTACCAAAGTTGCAGGGCGGCCAGATCAAGGCTGCGAGCGCAATGGGCCTTCGGCGATTGGTTCCGAGCCCATGCGCGGCGCATCGGCTGGCCGCTTCGCGTTCGTGCGCGGCCTTCGATGATGCGACTCGACAACTTCAGCAATTTGCGGCGACGGGCGCAGTTCGCCACTCTGAAATTCAGAACAAGAAGTAGCGCTGGGCCATGGGCAATACATCGGCGGGCTCGCAAGTGATGATTTGGCCGTCTATCCGCACCTGGTAATTTTGCGGGTCGACTTCGATCTTCGGCGCCAGATTATTGTGGATCATATCCTTCTTTTGAACGGACCTTGTGTTGCGAACAGCCGCCAGCGATTTCTGGAGCCGGAGTTTGTCGCCTATGCCGTCATCAAGCGCGGCCTTTGAGACGAACGTCACCCCGGTGCTGGCGCGGGCGCGGCCGAGCGAGCCGAACATGCTTCGATAGTGCACCGGCTGCGGCGTCGAGATCGAAGCGTTCGGATCGCCCATGGGCGCCATGGCGATCATGCCGCCGATAAGGACAAGCGAAGGTTTGACGCCGAAGAACGCCGGCTTCCAAAGCACCAAGTCCGCGCGCTTGCCGACCTCGATCGAGCCGATTTCATGGGCTATGCCATGAGTGATGGCCGGGTTGATGGTGTATTTGGCGACGTAGCGCTTGGCGCGAAAATTATCGTTGCGCTCGCTGTCCTCGGGCAATGGCCCGCGCTGCAGCTTCATCTTGTGAGCGGTCTGCCAGCACCGCAATGTCGTTTCTCCGATGCGCCCCATCGCTTGGGAGTCGGACGACATCATGCTGAAGGCGCCAAGGTCGTGAAGAATATCCTCCGCCGCGATCGTTTCCTTGCGGATGCGCGACTCCGCGAAGGCGACATCCTCGGGAATTTGCGGGCTCAGATGGTGGCATACCATGAGCATGTCCAAATGCTCGTCGATGGTGTTGATTGTATAGGGGCGCGTCGGATTGGTGGATGACGGCAGGATGTTTTGCTCGCCGCACGCGGTGATGATATCCGGGGCGTGACCGCCGCCGGCCCCTTCCGTATGGAAGCTGTGGATGGCGCGGCCCTTCATGGCCGCGAACGTGTCCTTGACGAATCCGCTTTCGTTGAGCGTATCGGTGTGGATGGCGACCTGAATGTCTTCCTCATCCGCGACGGACAGGCAGTTGTCGATGGCCGCTGGCGTTGTGCCCCAATCTTCATGGAGTTTCAGCCCCATGGCCCCGGCGCGGATCTGTTCATGCAGGGGCTCGGGCAGGCTCGCATTGCCCTTGCCGAGCAGCCCCACATTGATCGGCAAATCATCGATGGCCTCGAGCATGCGATGAATATTCCAGGGTCCTGGCGTTACCGTCGTCGCAAGCGTTCCGACTGATGGTCCGGTTCCGCCGCCGATCAAGGTGGTTGTGCCGCTCGCGAGCGCCTCCTCCGCCAGTTGCGGGCAGATGAAATGGATGTGCGAGTCTATGGCGCCGGCCGTCAGGATCTTGCCTTCGCCAGCAATCACATCCGTGCCAGGCCCGATGATAATGTTGACGTTTGGCTGCGTGTCGGGATTGCCGGATTTGCCGATGCCGGCGATGCGGCCATCCTTGATGCCGACATCGGCTTTCACAATGCCCCAATGATCGAGAATGATGACGTTTGTGATGACGACATCAACCACTTCGGCGGCGGATCGCTGGCTTTGTCCCATGCCGTCGCGGATAACCTTTCCGCCGCCGAACGTCACTTCATCGCCATATGTCGCGCGGTCTTCCTCGATTTCGATCAGTAGTCCGGTATCGGCAAGGCGAATGCGGTCGCCGATGGTTGGGCCGTAAAGATCGGCATACGCCCGTCGCGTAATCGTCGCCATTTCTAGCCCTCCAGTTTGCCCATGATCTTTGCATTGAAACCATATACGGCGCGTTCGCCGGCCAACGCCACGAGTTCGACGTGGCGCTCTTGTCCGGGCTCGAAGCGCACCGCCGTTCCCGCGGGAATATTCAGTCGGAATCCCCTCGATATTTCGCGGTCGAACACCAACGCCGCATTGGTTTCGTAGAAATGAAAATGAGAGCCGACCTGTATGGGCCGGTCGCCCGAGTTCGCAACCGTCACGTCGCGCACCTGCCTGCCGGCGTTCAACTCGAGGACGCCGTCCTCTATAAGAAATTCGCCTGGAATCATTGCGCGCTCTCAAGGTATGGGGTTGTGCACGGTGACGAGTTTTGTGCCGTCGGGGAATGTCGCCTCCACTTGGATGTCATGGATCATTTCAGGAATCCCTTCCATCACATCGCCGCGAGTCAAAAGGGTGGCGCCATAAGCCATGAGTTCGGCGACGGTCTTCCCGTCGCGCGCGCCTTCCATAATCGCGGCGGATATGAAGGCGACAGTCTCCGGGTAGTTCAGTTTCACCCCGCGCTGCATTCGGCGTTCGGCCAGCAGCGCCGCAGTGAAAAGCAAAAGTTTGTCTTTCTCGCGCGGTAAAAGTTCCATAACCGGCTCCCAGATTAATAATTCTTATGTCGCCCAAATCCGCGGAAGGCAGGCAGGCTTTAATTGAAGAGCGGTTCGCAGCGAGTCCCAGGCCCGGGCGAAAAGCTGCTTCCCCTCTTCGGCATGCCGCCCGAGGTAACGACAGACCACAGCTTGATCAAGCTGGCTGACCGAGAAGACCCTGTCTCCTGCCTGACCCACCGCGTCCAATACAAGGTCCGCCAGCCCGCCTTTCAGCGGACCCGCGTAGACCATAGCGCCGAACACGGGTTGGCCGCCAAGCCCGTAGGCTGCATCCTGCAGGGGCGAGCCTGCGCGCAGGTGAAGTCGCTCGAACCAGATCGGTTTGCCCGCTTGCACTATTTCGACGCGCTGCGTGATAGAACCGGTGGTGAAGCGCTCGTTCGCGGCTGGGCGACCAAGGCAGATGAAATCCCAACCGACGAAAGTTGCGCCTTCCTCCAACGCCACGCGCGTATCGATCTCCGCGGTGGCGCCGTCGAAGACAATCGTCTCCTGGGGCAAATACTCGCATATTGCCCCTGCGGCCACATCGATGACGCAGCGTTGCAAACCCTTTCCGGTCGCGCTGCGATAAAACTTCGTGGCGCCGGGCGTCGTCAGCACGGATCGGGCTTCGCCGCCCAAATGAAACGTCAGATGCAGCTCATCGCCCCCGGCGACGCCGCCAGGAGGATGCAGCACATATACATGACACGTCCCGTCCTGCTCCGGGTAAAAGGGGCTCTGCACCACAAGGGGGCCGAAATGACGGCGGCGCATCAGGCGGGTGCGCCGATCGACATATTCAAACCACAGCTCCAACTCGGCCCTCCAGCGATGCGAATGGGCGTCGCCAAGCGAACGCTGGAGCGCGGTTGCCGACCCGACATCGAAGGCTGGGGATTCTGTCAATGCGGGCGGCTTCATGTGATGCTAATCTGGGTCATCTCTCTCGCGTCAGAGCGACGGCGGCGGGCAAATCGGCGCCGGCGAGCGGGGCGAGGCAACCGTCCGCTCGCTCGCGACGCTCATTACATGGCGGGAAACCTGCTTCATGACCCACGAGGGGCATGAATATTCATCAATCATGCCAGCCCGCGGGAACGTCCCAGCAACCATCGTGCGCCCCCCTTTTTGTCATGATGAACGCATTATTCATCATGAAGCCCCCGTCGTCAAAGCGCCGCGATCCGTTGTAATCGCCCGGCAACCGGTCTACGCTCTCAGGGGCCGGGGCGAAATTAGCTCACGCCGAATATTTCGCCGCGCAAGTCTGCCTTTCGTCGCCAAGTCTGTCTGATGTGGGCTCGCAGGATATGTTGGAAATTGAAGAATACGCCTCTTCCGGGGAGATAGCGGACGAAAGCATGACGCTTCCTTTCGAGCTTAGAAAGAAGAGCCGAATGCGCGCGATTCTGGACAGCGGGGCGGAAGCTGCGGTCGTGCTCGAGCGCGGTCGCATTCTGCGCAGCGGCGATCTTCTGCGGGCGAGCAACGGGTCCATCGTTGAAGTTCGCGCCGCGGCTGAGGCCGTCTCCACGGTGCGGTCCAGAGATATCTTGTCCTTGATGCGAGGCGCCTATCATTTGGGAAATCGCCATGTGCCCCTGCAGGTCGGCGATGGTTTCCTGCGTTACCAGCGCGACCATGTGCTCGATGATATGGTCAGGCAGTTGGGCCTCGAGGTCGCGGCGGAAATGGCGCCATTCGAGCCGGAGCCGGGCGCCTATGGCGGCGGCCACGGCCATTCCGATGGTCACGGCCACAGCCACTCGCATGGGGCGCACGCCCATCATCATCCGCATGACCATGAGTGACGGCGAGGCGTCGATCGGGTGGCGGAGATGATCGGGGCCGGCGCAGCGCCCCTGCACCTTCTTCGGTTGGTCAGTCCCAGTTTGCCGGTGGGGGCTTTTTCATATTCGCGAGGTTTGGAAACCGCCATCGAACGCGGCTGGGTGACGGATGAACGCAGCGCGCAATTATGGATTCACGGAGCGCTGGAACATGCGTTCGTAGCGCTCGACGGGGCCATATTCAGGCGGATGATGTCCGCTCTCGAGGTCGGTGATCAAGACGCCTTCCTGCGCAACGATAGATGGCTCTGGGCCAGCCGCGAAAGCCGCGAGTTGCAGCTCGAGGATCAGCGGATGGGGGCAGCCTTGCAGCGCCTGCTGCGCGATGTCGAGGTCGCATCTGCGAGGGATTACGCGGATCGCAATCTTACCTATCCCGCGGCCTTCGCCCTCGCGGCAGATTACTGGCGGATTCCTTCGGCGCAAGCTCTTCGGGGATTGATGTGGAGCGTCATTGAGGGTCAGGCCGGCGCCGCGATGCGTCTCGTCCCGCTCGGCCAAACATCGGGGCAGCGCATTATGATCAATGCGGTTGACGTCATCGAGCGCAGCGCGGCTCATGCCGAGCTGCTTGTTGATGATGATGTCGGCAACGCGGCCATCGGCATGGCGATGGCGAGCGCATGGCATGAAAAACAATACAGCAGGCTGTTTCGTTCGTGAGGTGAAGCATGGCGCGCGGTGCGTTGAGAATTGGCATAGGCGGCCCGGTCGGCTCGGGCAAAACGGCATTGGTCCGCAGTCTTTGTGAGGCGATGCGCGATAAGCGCAGCATTGGGGTGGTGACCAACGATATTTACACCAAAGAGGATGCGGAGTTCCTGGTGCGTCACGACGCGCTTGAAGAGGCGCGCATATTGGCGGTTGAAACCGGGGGGTGTCCGCACACCGCCATACGCGAGGATGCGTCCATCAATCTTGCGGCGGTCGATGAACTGCAGACGCGCTTCAACGACCTCGAAATCATCATCGTCGAAAGCGGCGGCGATAATCTCGCCGCGACCTTCAGTCCCGAACTCTCGGATCTAACTCTTTATGTCATTGATGTCGCGGCGGGCGACAAAATTCCGCGCAAGGGCGGTCCGGGCATTACCAAATCCGATCTGTTGATCATTAACAAGATTGATTTGGCGCCCCATGTGGGCGCTTCCCTAGAGGTCATGGAGCGCGACGCAAAGATCCAGCGCGGCGCCCGCCCATTTGTGTTCACCAATCTCAAAACCGGCCATGGCCTCGACGTTGTGGTGTCGTTCATCGAAAAGGCCGGGCTGCTCGCGCCCGTCTAATGCTCAGCGCTGGGCCAGAGCAGAGCCAGTTAATGCAGATGATGGCGACATTGAAAGGTCGCAATGTCGCCATCACCGGCGCAGACGATTGGCGGGAGGCCTCGCAATTCGAGGGAGATCGCCATCCACTCTGCCGTTTTGAGAACGATGCTGATGGCGGCGATCAGCGCAAAAGGTCTGAAAGTCATGCCTAAGTTCAATGCGCAGACGCTACGATGCAGCATATTCAGCCGCTTATGTGCAGGAGCGGTGTCCGCACTCACCCTAGTGACGCCCATTCTGGCGTTTCAGGACGTTGCCCTCGCTGCGGCGGGCAGCGTTGCGCAGACGGCTCCCGCTCAACCGGCGCAAGCCGAGCCCCAGCCTGCGCCCTCCCAACCCGTTCCTCCGCCCGAACCTCAAACCGCTCCGGCGCCCCCTCCAACGCCATCGGCGAACAATCCCGCCGCCGCGCCAGCCGCGACCGACGAAAAGGACAAAGAAAAGCAAGGCACGCCTGCAACCGTAGTTGACGGACAGCAGTTGGACAGCATTCTCGGCAAGAACGTGCTTAGCCTCACCGGCGAGGACATGGGGCGGATCGTGGATGTAATCGTTGACCGCACAGGTCAAGCGCGCGCCGTGATCATCGACTTCGGCGGTTTTCTTGGGGTTGGCACGCGCAAGATTGCGGTTGACTGGGGCATGATCCGTTTCCCCTCCAACGGCAAAATGGACAATGTCATCATGGATCTGAGCCGCAATCAGCTGCGGGTCGCTCCCATCTTCAAGCCGGGCGATCCTGTCGTGATAGTTGGCCGGCCGGCCGCCGCGCAGGTCGCCGCTCCCGCTCCTGTCGCTGCTCCTGCAGTCGCCCCCGCCGCAATCAGCCCCCCGCCCGAGGAACCTCCGGTCCCCAAATAACTTGTCAATCAAAGCGGCATTCTCATGGAGTCATATGGCGGACCGGAGAACCAATGCGAAGGGCGCCTATGGCAAGGACAGCGCTCCGCGGGGAAACCAACCCGGTGGGCGTCCGCGCGCTGCGCCCTCCCGCGCTAGCCAGCGCGGTCTCGACTGGTTTGTGTTCTTCGTCGCCGACGTGCAAACGGGCTTTGGGGCCTTCGTCGCCGTTTATCTGACCGCACAGAAATGGACGCAGGTCGATATCGGCCTCGTCTTGACGATCGGAAGCCTCGTCGGCTTGGCTGGTCAAATCCCAGGTGGAGCGCTTGTCGACGCCGCCCGCTCGACGCGCAAGATCGCCGCCTTGGCGCTCATCGCCATTGGCGGCAGCGCATTCGCCCTCGCGGCATGGCCAATCTTCGTTATCGTCCTCGCCTCCCGAATCGCGCAAGCCGGCGCAAGCTGCGTGCTCGGCCCCGCAATGGCGGCGATCAGCCTAGGTCTCGTCGGACGGGAGGCGATCGGCGAGCGCCTGGGCCGCAACGCCTCCTTTGCGTCGGTTGGCACCGGCCTTGCTGCAGTCGGGATGGGCGCATGCGGCTATTATCTGTCGAACCGCGCGGTTTTTTTTTGTTGCAGCCGCTATGGCCGCGCCCGCCCTGATCGCGCTTTTTCAGATAAGGCCAAGCGAAATCGATCCGGGCAGAGTTCACGGCGATGCTCCGCGCTCCAAAATCGCGCCCGGCCTGCGCAGCCTCTTTGAAAACCGCGCGCTCCGAATCTTCGCCGCATGCATGATCTTGTTCCAACTCGCCAATGCGGCGATGCTGCCGCTGGCGGCAAGCATGGTGACGTTGCGCTCCAGCGAGCTGGCGACGGCTCTCGTCGCCACCGCCATTGTCGTGCCTCAGTTTATCGTCGCTATTCTGTCGCCCTGGGTCGGGCGCAAGGCGCAGCAATGGGGGAGGCGGCCGCTTCTCATTCTTGGCTTTGGCGCGTTGGCGGTTCGCGGCGTTTTGTTCGCGGTGGTGATTGACCCCTATCTGCTGGTGATCGTGCAGCTTCTCGATGGCATTTCAGCCGCTGTGCTCGCCGTGATGGTCCCTCTCACGCTCGCCGATGTCTCGCGCAACACCGGTCACTTCAATCTGGCGCAGGGCGTCATCGGCTGCGCCGTCGGAATTGGGGCCGCAATCAGCACCACCCTCGTTGGCTACCTTAGCGACCATTTCGGCAGCTATGTAGCTTTCGCGACCATGGCCGGGCTCGCCGCCGCCGGATTTGCGTTGGTCTTGCTCGCAATGCCGGAAACGCGCCCGGACGCGAATGACAAAGCGCTGCCCGATTAGGCGGAGACGATCTTCGGCCGCAGCGAAGCCGCATCCATCAAACCACGATACACGCTCAGATATTGCTCGGCCATGCGACGCGCGGTGAACCGCTCCTCGAAGCGCTTTCTGATGGCGGCGCGAGACAACCGCGGCAACTGGCGTATGGCTCCGACCGCGCTTGTCTCGTCTTCGACGATGAAGCCCGTCAAGCCATCCTCGATGATTTCGGGGACGGACCCGCGATTAAACGCGATCACTGGCGTCCCGCAAGCCATCGCCTCGATCATGACCAAGCCGAATGGCTCCGGCCAATCGATCGGCACGATCAATGCAAGCGCGCCGCTGAGGAACTCAGACTTTTGCGCGTCGGTGATTTCGCCGATGAAATCAACATGAGGCTTGCTCAAGAGGGGCAGGATCTTTTCGTCAAAATAATCTTGGTCGGCGCCATCGACTTTTGCCGCAATTTTGAGCGGAAGGCCGCAACGTTCAGCAATGCGAATGGCGCGATCAACCGCTTTCTCAGGTGAAATACGGCCAAGAAATGCGAGGTAGGAGGGTTTTGTCTGCTCCGGCGTCAGTAGGTTCTCCGGCAATCCGTGATGAACCGTGCCGATCCACTTTGCGTTTGGCACGGGACGCCGCTGTGAGTTGGAGATCGACACCAACGGAATTGACGAGAATGTGGAGAATACCGGTTGATGTTCCGGCAGATCGAGACGGCCATGCAAGGTCGTTACAAATGGGATCGCCTGCCGCGACATCACGGAAAAGGGATAATAGTCGAGGTGGAAATGCAGCAGATCGAAATCCTTCGCGCGCCGGCAGACTTCTTCCACCATCATCATGTGAAGAGCGTTGGGGTCGCGCACCGAGCCGTCGAGCCGAAGCGCTCTTGGCCACATCGGCTCGAGGCGCGCGGTCGTTACGGAATCTCCGCTGGCGAAGAGCGTGACGTCGTGTCCGAGGCCGACAAGCTCCTCGGTCAGCCACGAAATGACGCGTTCGGTGCCGCCATAAAGTTTGGGGGGGACTGCTTCAGTCAGTGGGGAAATCTGTGCTATTCGCAAACCTTGCAACTCCTTGGCGTGAGCGTTGGCCAAGCTGTCGCAACGTTTTCGGGTAAAATTTAGACCAAGGCGCTTCTCGACGACGGAACGCTCCTTCTCTGCGTTCGTTGAATAGCCGCCAGGTCAAATGGGCGCGCCGAATGATCCAGAGCTTTTTTTTACAAAAGACGCATAGCGCCGGCCAGTTCGCAGAGAGGCCCGGCGCCCGCCAAACTTTACTCCCATTTCCAATCCACAACTTTGCAGTCAATGGATAAGCTCACTCAATACGCAAATCGACCTTTGGCGTTTTTCCGGCGCTATATCGGGGCGCGCCGCGTGCCTCACGCCGCCATTGTTGTGGCGGTGGTGGGAGCCGTCGGCTTCTCGGTCAGCACCCAATATGGCGTCAAATCTCTGGTCGATGCGCTGACGGCGGGGCCGCAGAACGGCAGCCCATGGGCGGCCTTTTGCCTCCTGGTGTTTTTCATCGCAGCCGACAATCTGCTTTGGCGCGTGGCGAGCTGGATTGCGGCCTATACGTTCGTGCAGGTAACCGGCGATGTGCGCGCCGACCTCTTCGGGCACTTGACCGGCCACGCGCCCAACTATTTCGCCAAACGAATGCCCGGCGTGCTGACGAGCCGCATCACGGCCACGTCGAATGCGGTCTTCACCATAGAAAATATGTTCGTTTGGAATGTGTTGCCGCCCTGCGTGGCGACCGTTGGGGCGATCGCCTTTCTGTCGATGGTGAGCTTGCCCATGGCGGCTTCCTTGGCCATCGTTTCCGGCGCCGTCGTGGTGGCGATTTTCCGCATCGCCGCCGCCGGGAAGCCGCTGCACCATGATTTCGCCGATAAGGCCGCAGCGGTTGATGGCGAGATGGTCGACGTCATCGGCAATATCGCTTTGGTGAAAGCCTTCGGCGGCGTTATGCGCGAGTATCGCCGCTTCAACGCTACGGTCGGTCAAGAGGTGAAGGCTCGCAGGCGCAGCCTTCTTTATCTAGAAAAACTCCGGTTGATGCATGGCCTCGTAACCGTGCTGTTGATGCTCGGCCTGCTGGCCTGGGCGATCCGGCTCTGGCAACAGAACGCAGCGACCGCCGGCGATGTCATTCTCGTCTGTACGCTCGGAATGTCGGTGCTCAGCGCCACGCGCGATCTCGCCGTCGCCCTCGTTGACGTCACCCAGCATATGGCGCGCCTCTCCGAAGCGCTCGCCACGCTGTTGTCTCCGCATGAGCTGCGGGACCATCCCCAAGCGGCCGCTCTCGCGCCGGCCGGCGGCGCGCGCGTCCTATTCGAGAACATCAGTTTCCGCTATCCGGAAGGGAAGCAAGTTTTCGATAATTTCAGCCTTGATGTGGAACCGGGTCAGCGGGTTGGGCTCGTCGGTCCGTCGGGCGGAGGCAAGTCGACCCTCATCGCGCTGCTGCAACGATTCTACGATTTGCAAAGCGGTCGCATAGTGGTCGATGGACAGGACATTTCCAGAATCACCCAGGCGAGCCTTGGCGACGCCATCGCCATTGTGCCGCAGGATACGGCCCTGTTTAATCGTTCGCTGATGGAGAACATTCGTTACGGACGCCCGGACGCGACCGATGACGAGGTGTGGGAAGCGGCGATCGCCGCGCGATGCGGTCCATTCATTCAGAATCTGCCGGCGGGTCTTGACACCATGGTCGGCGATAGGGGCGCGAAGCTGTCCGGCGGCCAGCGTCAACGCGTGGCGATCGCCCGCGCCTTCTTGAAGAACTCGCCGATCCTGCTGCTTGACGAGGCGACGTCGGCTCTCGACAGCGAAGCCGAAGAGGCGATCCGCGAGGCGCTCGCGCGTCTCATGCATGGTCGAACGGTCATTGCGATCGCCCACCGCCTGTCGACCTTGCGAAATTTTGATCGGATTATTGTGCTACGGCAAGGGAAAATTGTGCAAGACGGCGACCCTGAATGCCTCATGCAGGTGGAAGGACCTTACCAGGCGCTTATCAGGCAAGAGATGAGCCGTCTCGCGGAGCAGGCCGCCTGAGCACAAACGCGCGGGGGTGGTCCGATTTCAATCGGCGACATCAAGGGAAGTTGCGCGGAGGTTCTTCGGGATTGAACCGTTCTGCCTTAACCGCACGGGCAGCGGTTTCGCCGCTCGGCCAGCGCTTGATCAACCGAAACAAGGATAAGACCGACCGCAAGAAACGCGGCGAAGAAAACGAGCGTGTGGAGGAACGTCTCACGGTAGCCCTGTTTGATGACTTCGCTGACGTGCTGAAGGTAAATGCCGAAGATCATGCCCCGCATCATCGTATAGACAAAAAAGAGCAGCGGATAAATTAGCCATAGCGCCGGATCGACCCACGAGAGCGTGCCTTTGGGCGCGAATATCAGCCAATATGATAGGTAGAGAACCGGAATCGCCCCGTGTAAAATTCGGTCGACGAATTCTATTCCCTGTGAGTCCGATTGAAGCAATACCTCAAAAACGACGCCGACGACCACAACATAAACGACCAGCGCCGCTTGAACGCTTGGCCGCAAAATAAAAGACGCGGGCTGCGGCCGTAGGAACGCGAGAGTTCCGACGAGCGCGACCAACGTGGTGGTTTGGATCGAGAAACGACTGAATTGATTGACGAGGTAGGTCGCAATCGAAGCGTTTTCCGCCACAGCGTCCTGGATGCTGAAAACGATTTCGATGACGAGGCCAAACCACGCCACGGATGCAAGAATGCCTGCGCAAATCCGCTGAGCGTCGGACGTAGGTCCAGCCCCAAATCCACAGCCGTCGTCGCGCTCTATTCGTTTCTTCGACATGGGCGTACTCGCCGCAGGCATTGCATTAAGGCATGGTGGGGCATGCCATTGGGTGCTGTAAAGCGATCCGGGCCAGAGATTAGAGATTAATTATTAATTTCCAGCGACAAGACCCGAAGTCAAAACCCTTCATCGCTGCGGCGCGCGATGCGCGATCTTGATTTGTCGGCGAGGCTGCGTGTGTGGGGACGCCGAAATATCGATGGGAAAGCTGCGGCTCAATTTATTGCATTGGTAACGCATTTTTTCTGCGGTGCAATCGAGTAGTAGCGCGGCGATTCCATGCTGCTCGCAGCCGGGATTGAATTCATCAATGGCGGCGATTCGGGCTGAGCTTCGACTGAGGTCTCTTTTCGCTATTCGCCCTTGAAGGCCGCGCGGGTTGTAAAATCATCGTGCGCTCGCTGCGCCAAGGGCCTCGGCAACGGATGCCTTTGCAAGCGGAGATGACGCCGATCACGGATCGAAAGATCATAAATGGGGCGCATTAGACAATTAGGCATCCAGCTTCAAGAAAGGGTCGGGTAGCATGACGATAGCCAAAGCAATTAATTTAATGTCCGCCGGCCTCGGGATGCTTGGCGCCCTTGCATTGTATCAAGGATCCTCTGCATACGAGCAGATCGGCGCTTATCTGGATACGCGCACGCTCAGTCGCATAACGTCTCGAATCAAACGGCGGCGCATCGCTCAGCGTCTTGGACTTGGATTGATCACAGCCAGCTTTTTCTTCTTGGGGGCCGCGCAGTTTACGCGTTGATGTGGCGATGCCGCCGTAGGATTCAACAGCGGGCGGCGCCCTGCTGCTGGAGAAGTTCGCGGACCATTCCGAAATAATCTGCGCACTCCCCCAAATGGCGTAGTTGGACCCTCCGACGGGCCGCCCACATATCGATGCTGATGACCGGCGAGCCAACCTACCGATGGCCAAAGCGCCAAAAAGAAAGCCAGGCGCGCTGGCCTGGCTTAAGTTAGGAAGCAGGAGGAGGAATCGCCGCGACGGGTGCTTCCGGCCCGAAGCAAAATTCAGCTCCGATAGTCATCAAGCAAGAATGGGGCCACCTTAAGGCCTCATGATGGCGAGGGGCCGACTTCATTGCATTTCGATGCTGATTCCGACCCCCGCGTCCTCCGCAGTTCCACCTAAAGCCCAGCCGTTTTGCTCAATCGGACGGCATCATTCCCGGCATCATATGAGTGTCGAGGTGGTTCATCACCCAAAGCGAACCTACGACCAGTATCGCCACAATCAGCACGGTGAAGACAAAGGCGGCGTTGTTCCAAGATTGGCTCGATGAGCCATTCATGTGGAGGAAATAGACAAGGTGCACCAGGATCTGCGCGACGGCGAAAGCGACGCAAATTGAGATGGCCGTCGCGGTCGGGACAAGACCCGACATGACCAGTCCGAAAGGAATAACGGTCAGAATTACCGACAAAACGAAGCCGGTCACATAAGAACGGACGCTGCCGTGCCCTGCGCCCTCGGCGGGATGCGCCCCGTGCGCTGGCGGGGGAGCTGAGGGAGTATATGAGACGTTCATCAGGCCACTCCCATGAGATAGACGACGGTGAAGACGCCGATCCAAACGATATCGAGGAAGTGCCAGAATAGGCTGAGGCACATCAGACGGGTTCGGTTGGCGTCGGTCAGGCCGCGGCGCAAGACATGCGCAATCAGCACGACCATCCAGATCATGCCGGAAGTCACATGAAGGCCATGCGTGCCGACAAGCGTGAAAAAGGCCGACAGAAAAGCGGATCGGTCAGGACCAGCGCCATCGCCAATCAATTGGGAGAACTCGTGCAGCTCGAGGCCCATAAAAGCGAGGCCGAGAAGAAGCGTCAGGCCGAGCCAGCGCAGCACCAAGGCCTGCTGACGCTGCTCCGCGGCGAGCATCGCCATGCCGTATGTAAAGCTCGAGACAAGAAGGCAGGAGGTCTCGACAAGGACATAGGGGAGGCTGAAAATCTCCTTGCCGCTTGGGCCGCCGGCAGTCTGGCCTCGCAGCACGGAAAAGCTCGCAAACAGCGCCGCGAACAAGATGCAGTCGCTCATCAGATAGATCCAAAACCCAAGGGTGGTCGTGGATCCATCGTCATGATGCTCCTCGTGCGCATCTATGGCGTCGGCGACGAAAAGGGATTCGGCGGGGAGTGGACGGCTATGAACGGTCATCTCAGGCCTGCGATGGTAATTGGTTGAAATATTTGCCTTCGGTCTGAGCAACTTCCTCAGACGGTACGTAATAGTCGCGGTTCTCATTGAACGAATGCGCGATGACCACGGCGAGCGCTGCAGCGGCGGACCCGATAGCCATCCACCAGATGTGCCAAACGAGAGCAAAACCGAGAGCCGCGGCGAACCCGCTGATGATGAAGCCGGCGCCTGTATTGCGCGGCATATGGATTTGCCGATAGGCCGGAAGCTGGCGATGGGCGAGGCCCTTTTCCTTCATCTCCCAAAAACTGTCTCTTCCCGTGATGATCGGCGTCCGTGCAAAATTGTAGAAGGGCGGCGGAGACGCCACGGCCCACTCCAGAGTGCGACCGTTCCACGGATCGCCGGTCAGATCCCGCAGCGCTTCCCGGTTACGGACGCTGACAAAGATCTGTGCGAGTTGGGCGACGATGCCGCAGAGTATGACGCCGACGCCGATCATCGCGATGATCAGGTAGATATGCCAGACAGGGTTGTCGACATGGTTCATGCGTCTCGTCATGCCCATCAATCCGAGGATGTAGAGAGGCATGAACGCCAGATAGAAGCCCACCAGCCAGCACCAGAACGAAACCTTGCCGAGCCGTTCGTCCAGCCTGAAGCCGAAGGCCTTCGGGAACCAGTAGGTGAAGCCGGCCATGCAGCCGAACACGACGCCGCCGATGATCACATTGTGGAAATGGGCGACCAGGAACAGGCTGTTGTGAAGCACGAAGTCAGCAGGAGGCACGGCCATCAGCACTCCCGTCATCCCTCCGACGGTAAAGGTGATCATGAAGCCGATCGTCCAGAGGACAGGCGTCGAGAAGCGCACGCGGCCGCGATACATTGTAAAGAGCCAGTTGAAAATCTTCGCGCCGGTGGGGATCGAGATGATCATGGTCGTGATGCCAAAGAAGGCGTTCACGTCGGCTCCAGATCCCATCGTGAAGAAGTGATGTAGCCACACCAGGAACGACAGCACGGTGATGCAGATGGTCGCGTAAACCATCGAGGTGTATCCGAACAGGCGCTTGCTCGAGAACGTCGAGATCACTTCGGAAAATATGCCAAAGCAGGGCAGGATCAGGATATAGACTTCCGGATGTCCCCAGGCCCAGATGAGGTTCACGTACATCATCGGATTGCCGCCGGCCTCATTCGTGAAGAAATGCATGCCGAGGTAGCGATCGAGACACAGCATGGCCAGCGTCGCCGTCAGGATCGGAAACGCAGCGACGATCAGCATGTTGGTGCACAGCGACGTCCACGTGAAAATCGGCATCCGCATGAGCGTCATGCCGGGAGCGCGCATCTTTAGGATCGTCGTGATCATATTGACGCCGGCCAACAATGTTCCGACGCCGGAGATCTGAAGACTCCACAAATAATAGTCGACCCCGACGCCCGGTCCGAACTCAAGCTCCGACAGCGGCGGGTAGGCGAGCCAGCCCGTGCGAGCGAACTCGCCAACTCCCAATGACACGTTCAATAGGAGCGCGCCGGCGGCGGTCAGCCAAAAGCTCAGCGAATTGAGGTAGGGAAAGGCAACGTCCCGCGCCCCGATCTGTAGAGGCACGGCAAGGTTCATCAAGCCGATGACGAAAGGCATCGCCATGAAGAAGATCATGATGACGCCATGGGCGGTGAAGATCTGGTCGTAATGCTCAGGCGGCAGATAGCCGGCCCCGCCGCTGGAGGCGAGCGCCTGCTGCGTGCGCATCAGTATGGCGTCGGAGAAGCCGCGCAGCAACATCACCAGCGCCAGTATGATATACATGACGCCGATATTTTTGTGATCGACTGAAGTCAACCATTGCGACCACAAATAGCGCCACTTGCCGAAATATGTGATCAAGCCCAGGATCACGGCGGCGGCGACAAGGATGCCTCCGATCGTCCCCATGACGATAGGCTGCTCCATTGGAACAGCCGCCATCGAAAGGTTGCCAAACATCTTTACAAACCCCTTGGTGCGGCGGCGGTGCACAGCGCGGGATCGCCGCCCGATGCGTCTTTCGCCATAGCGAACTTCATCGCGTCATCTCTGCAGAGCGCGCCGTCCGAGCACTTGTTCAATGCGTCATGATAAAGGGAGAGCTCTACGTCGCCGTAATAGGCTACCGGCGTCTTTTCGCTCGGCAGCGCGAGCTCCCGATAGGCCGACTTCGTCAGTTTGTTCTGCGAGGCGCGAACGTTCTTGACCCAATCCTCGAATTCGCCTTCGGTCATCGCGCGGGCTGCGAACTTCATGTCGGAAAACCCGCCGCCGCTATAATTCGCGGACATGCCGTCATATTCGCCGGTCTCGTTCGCGAGCAGGCTGAGTTTAGTTTCCATTCCAGGCATGGTGTAGATCTGGCTGCCTAGCTGGGGAATAAAGAAGGAGTTCATTACCGACGCCGATGTGAGCCGGAAATGTACTGGCGCGTCGACTGGGAAGGCGAGTTCGTTGACGCTGGCGATTTTCAAGTCGGGATAAATGAACAGCCATTTCCAATCGAGCGAGACGACCTCGACTTCAATGGTCTTCGTGCTCGAGACGATGCGCTCATACGGGTCCAGTTTGTGCGTCGACGTCCAGGTGACGGTCGCCAGGGCCGCGATGATCAGACACGGTACGAGCCAGACGACCGCCTCAATCAGATTCGAGTGCTCCCAATCGGGCGTGAATGCGGCCTTGGCGTTGGAGGCGCGATATCGCCAGGCGAAGGCGATCGTCATCACGATCACCGGCACGACGACAATGAGCATCAGCCAGGTAGCCAGGAGGATAATCGATTTCTCTTCGGCACCGATTGGACCTTTCGGATCCATCAGAGCCATCTGGCAACCGCCGAGCAGCGGCGCTGTCGCAAACAGCGCCATGAACGAGGCCGCACGCCGCATTCGGCGCCAGAACAAGCGAGGGTGCGACATGACGCCGCGTGCGCGGTTCTCCGAGGTTGCCGAAGGTCTTTTCGCGCGAGTAACCATCAATGAGCCGAAGTTGAAAGTCATATCGTCCACGTAAAAGTATGATTAATTAGGCGATGCAGATAACCGGCATGAGCCGCATGATATTGACGAGGCAAGGCTTGCGCCGGTCGCGGTCAGCGACCGGAAGTAATAACTCGGCGCATATGGTCGTCTAGCGGTCGATCTATCTATTGCCGCTGGTTCCCACGCGTCGAAATATTATCTACCGCGCTTGCGACGCCGCAGCGATTGGACAAACCGTCTCAGGTAGCGGGTATAGCGAGGGCGGCGCACCCTCGCGATAATGTGATATTCTGACCGTTAATGTGATATTCTGACCGTTGATGACGAGCTGCTGTTCGATAGCAGGGGCGCTTGCGCCGAGTGCACTATACTATTTGCTTGACGCTCCAAATTTGTCGGCGTTGCTGGATTCTCTTAATTTATGCTCACTCGCCGCTCTCATTTGAACAAAGCCGAATTGCCTCTTCGAAGAGACGGTTGTCGTCAATCATCCACTCCTTACGGCGCGGAAAGCGCAACTGCGGCAGGCCGATATTTTGGAGCCGGGGCGGGTCCTGAACCTGCCGCGCCAGTCGTCGATTTGCGATCGCTTCACGCCGCGATCGCGGAGCTGGCGCTCGAAAACGATTCTTTGGGAGGCCCAATTCCTCGCGAAGTCTTCGAAGAGGTCAGAAAACGGCCTCGTCGATCGCGTCAGGATGCGGAGCCGTTTCTTCCGATCAAAGTTTGACGCCGCGCGTCAGCGCGCCGTCAACCACAAGATTGGCGCCGGTGATGAAACTTGCGGCGGGACTTGCCAGAAACACCGCCGCATTGGCCATTTCCTGCGGGGTTCCCATGCGGCCGGTTGGATTGAGGGCGAGCGCCGTCTTGTAAAGTTCCGGATTGCCGTCCTTGATCTGGTTCCAGACGCCGCCTTCGAAATAGGTGTTGCCCGGCGACACGCTGTTCGCGCGGATCGATTTCGACGCCAGCTGATTGGCGAGTCCCTGAGTGTAGTGGATCAGCGCCGCTTTGAAGGCTCCATAAGGGCCGGCTGCGAAATCGATCTCGCGAGCCGACACGCTGGAGATGCTGATGATCGAGGCCGCCTTGCTCTGCGCAAGAAAGGGCAGGGCGGCGTCGACCATCCGGACGCAACCCATCAGATCGATCTCAAAGCCGCGCCTCCAATTGTCCTCGTCGGGTCCAATCGCCAGGGCGCTGACATTGGCCACGACGATGTCGATGCCACCGAGCGCCGCCGCGGCTTCGCTTACCCAGGCTTTGAGGGCGGCCGCGTCGGCGACGTCGACGGCGGTTCCGAAGGCCCGCACATTCAAGGCGCGGACCGCGCCCTGCGCCACGGCGATCTCTTTGGCGTTGCGAGCGCAAAAGGCGACATCGACGCCTTCGCGGGCCAATGTGTCGACGATTGCGCGTCCGATGCCCTTGGTGCCGCCGGTCACGACGGCGCGCAGCCCTTTCAATCCGAGATCCATGTGCGTGCTCCTGCTTTAAGCGTTTCCGTCTCTGGCGAATTCGCTTGCTGTTAAAATGCCAAGCAGTTTGCGTCGGCATGGAACCCTCAGACTATCGCGTCAATTCGGATGTCGCTGCGCGGGCTCTGGTCTTGCTTATGCCAGCCGCGTGCCGCTCGGAAGGCGCGATCGGTGCGGCACAATGGCGCTTTATTAAGGCGACAGCGGACGAGCGCATATCGACGGGGCCGCCGCGCGCATCGCATTGAAGTCGATCATGCGGGCCAAACGCCTCCCGAAGCATTTCATGAGATGATTGGCGGCCGGTCTCTTTGTCCTAACGGTCGTTCAAAGGCGCTGCGGTCCCAATTGGCCGCATTGGCCGCCGCCTCGTAAGTGCTTTGCAGGAATTCAAGCAGCGCCGCCTCCGGCGCCTCGGCCGTTCGCACGGCGTCATAGGGAAGAATGAACTCCTGTAGTTCTTCGCTGAAAAATGCAGATGCTGGGCGGACTGCGGCCGATTTGAATCCCGAAGGAGCAGGATAAGTGTAAGAATAGAAAGCTGGATAGTCGATGGCGCCGCCGCCAGGCCAAAAGCCGGCGCTGCTCACTTCATGGGAGTAGGCCTCCCGCACAACGGCATCGGGGAGATGAGGAACGCCGCCAGGATGCAGCGGCGCGCGGCGGCCAGAAAAGCGCGTCACCGCGAGGTCAAAACTGCCCCAGAAAAAATGTACGGGACTGCACTTGCCGATAAAGCCGGTGCGAAAGAGCTTGAACGCGCGATCGATTTGGAGGAGCGCCCTCCAGAAGCGGTGAGCGCATTCGGGATCATAAGAAGCATGAATCCGGTCTTCGCTGAAGCGAATTGGATCCGGCAATTCATTTGGCGTCTCGTCTATGACGACCGGAAATCCCAAATCCGCCAACGCCGCCATGATCGCGGCGTAAAAGTCTTTGACCGGCTCAGCGCGGAGGGGCATTCGCCACCGTTGTTCGTCGCTCGTTTCGATGAACAGCAGGTGGTCGATAAAATCGAAATCGATCGTGAAGGCGCGGTCGCCATAAGGCATCGTTGAGGTGGTCAGTCCGCGCGTCGTAACGTAGAGCGTGGTATGCCAGGAGTGATTGAGCCAGGGCTCCTGAGACAATCGGATTTTTCCGACAATCTGGGTCCAAAGATGAAGCGTCGCGTGAGTCTCTTTACATGCCGGATAGGGCAGTTCGGGCCATGCGCTTGAAGCGGTTGTGCGTTGCATAGCTCATCTCGTGGAAAGAGCGAAGACAGGTAGCGTTGCGATGATAACGCTGGTCCATTCTTCGACCAACAGTTTAGTGTCCGGAACGGGCGACGGCGGAAATCTTGTGCGCCTCGACGAGTGGCAGTCGCGGCTGGCGCCTGCAAAGCTGCCGGCCCTCGTTCCAGCCTCAGTTCATAGGCCCCGCCGCGCTCGCCCGCTGGCCATCGGACATAAATCATGTGCAATCTTGCTGCCGCCGGAAATCGACCATCAGCCTCAATGGCGGCGCAGCCGCGTGAAAGGGCAGCCATGATCCTGGACCACGTCACCCTCAGTACGCGCAATATGGCGGCGACGCGCGCGTTCTTCGAACAGGTCTTTGACCTGCGGGACGGCTTCCGTCCAGATTTTCCGTTTCCCGGACATTGGCTGTACGAGGGAGCTGAGCCGCTTGTGCACCTGATTCCGGCGCGTGAGGGCGCGAGCGACGCAGCTGCGGCGGCCGAACGCATCGACCACGTCGCCTTCCTGCGCGACGACTACGACGCCTTCCGCGCCAAGCTCGAGCGCCTGTCTATCCCTTACTTGCCCACGGAACTGCCGGAAATCGGCGAGCGTCGGCTATTCCTGCGAGTACCAGGAGGGGTGTTGCTGGAGGTTGCTTTCCGCAGCAATCGAAGTTTGAGCGCGTCGAGGAGCCAGCCGAGACCGGCGATCGAAAATAATCGGGGGTTACGCCGCTGCTTCCGGCCGACCGAATCGGTTTCCACCGTCGCGTCTTGACTGTTTCGGACAGCGGCGACCCCGTGGAGAGTCTTTTCGCGTCAACAGGACGAAACGATGGTTGAGGCAATAACGTCGCAGCGCGGACGCGGCGCTACCTTCAGTCTGACGGAGCCTAAACGCTGGCGCCGAGCTTGGCCTCCGGCCGAATCACCCGACGAAGACGATCGCCAATCCGGCGCGGGTCCGCAAAAGATCGGTCGCTCTTTTGGGGGCGGTCGTGAGCCTTATCACAGTTCGTTTCATTCGCGGCAGTCAGCCGCTTCCTTGATGCAAATCAGGCGTCGCCTTTGGGCTGACGCCTATAATTCATAGGCCGGCGCGCGCAGAAGCCACATGCGTTCAATGCCATCGCCCTTGATGCCAGCATTGAAAGAATGCACGTTTTTTTGAGCTTGTTGCCGTGGCGGCGGGCTTTCGCCGCCAACTCATGCTGGCGTGGCGGGCGACCGACACTCGTTGGGTTATTGACACGGCATTGATTGTGGGATTCTAACGATCTCATTCTCTAATCAATAAACATCAATGCTAACCAAAGGAGTTGATCAATGGTTGCGAAGAAACCCGCGAGCGCTGCGAAGACCGCGAGCGCCAAAACCGTGAAGGCCAAAGCGGTCAAACCAGCCGCCGCCCCGCGCGCTCAAGCGGCGCAAGCAACAATCACGCTTAAGCAAATCGGCGTCCAGCTCGCCGAAACGCATGAGCTGCCGAAACAGAAGGTCGATGAATTATTCGATGACATGGTCGCGGTCATCGCGAAGCAAGTGAAGAAGGGCGCCAAGGTCCGCGTCAGCGGGCTTGGAATTTTTCAGGTCAAGAAGCGCGCGGCTCGAAAAGGGCGCAATCCGGCCACGGGCGAATCCATCAAAATTAAAGCAAGCAAAGGGATCACGTTTAGGATCGCCAGCGATCTGAAAAAAGCGCTGTGACCTGCTGGAGACATCCACAATAGGAGGCCGAGCAGCCTTTGACGCCTCGCTACGTTCGAGCCCGCCGGCGCAAGATCGACCTAGCTCTGGCCTCGGTCCACAATAGGGCTCAGCGCGTTTGGCATGCCAGCCTTCATCGCCGCGGCGGCTTCAGAAATTGCGCCTCGGCGCGGTCGTCGATCATCGCGCATCAGATTTCGCAGAAAAATCGGCGGCCGCCTATCCTGGGGAGATCGACGTGTCGGTGCGCCATTGGGTAGGGCGCGCCGCCTTGCTCAATCGTTTGCGCGCCCGCCGATGTGCCGGCTGATCTCGCAATGCAGCGCGGATGGCTACGCTGTGGGGTCAAATCTGTTTCCGCCGCCATGAGCGCCTGACCAACAGCCTCGCCTTGCGCGGATTCATCAACTGTGAGTTCGCCTAAGAACGCCACCCCGCGTTTCTGCGAACCGTCTCGGCGGCGGCGCCAAATCGAGAGTTCTGGCGTCTGTCACAATTTGGCGCCATGATTCGCGTCGCGGGCGGTTACGCAGTAGATGCGCATCGTCGCCGCACGGGGTTACGAGAATTATGAACAATAGCGTCGGCCGCACCGCCTCCGTCCTCGTCATAATATTTCTTGTTGTGGCGGCGCTTCGCTTCGCCGACGTCGTTTTTGAGTCCGTCGCATTCGCTCTGTTCGCTATCGCCATCGTTTGGCCGCTGCAGAAAGAGCTTCAGACTCGAATGCCGCGTGGGTTGGCTCTTCTAATTACCGTTCTTGTGACTTTGGTCGTCATCGTCAAGCTTACCTCAATGGTTGCTTGGGGAGCCAGTCAGATCGCACAATGGATTCCTCAGAACATCGTCCGTTTTCAAGGCTTTTATGTTTCGGCGGTCAAATGGCTTGAGGATCACGATATTTTCATCGTCACTCTCGCCAGCGAGCGGTTCAACGTCGTGTGGCTGCTCGGCGCTTTTCGGACGGTCGCTGCGACGATCAATAGTCTTATCGGGTTCGCGCTCCTCATCTTTATTTTCATGGCGATGGGACTCGGCGAGGCGGACGAATTCCGGCAGAATCTCGAACGCTTGGGCGATAAGGCCAATAGCTCTAGGCTATTGCTCGCCGGCGAGAAGATCGCCAAGAAATTTCGGCAATATATGCTGGTCCGGACCATCGCCAGCATTTTGACCGGCGTCGTGGTTTGGGGTTTGGCGGCTGTCGTAGGTCTTGATCTTGCCGCGGCATGGGGCGTCATTACATTCGCGCTCAACTACATCCCGTTCATTGGTCCGCTCATAGCGACCGTATTGCCGACGCTGTTTGCTTTCGTCCAATTCGGATCCTGGGAGATGGCGCTCCTCGTCCTCGTGACCTTGACAGTGGTTCAACTGCTGATCGGCAGCTATCTCGAGCCTTTGTTCACCGGCAAGACCCTTGCTATTTCGCCCTTTGTCGTAGTGTTCTCGGTGGTTTTCTGGGGTTTCCTATGGGGATTGCCCGGCACCTTTATCGGCGTTCCGATCGCCATCGCCGCGCTCACGCTCTGCGAGCAATATCCCTCCGCTCGCTGGGTCGCGGCGCTTTTGTCGGGGCGCGCGCCTGAGGGCCCGTAAGTCGAAGCGCAGGATTAGACTGCCTGTGCCTTGTCGCCGCCTGCTCGCAACCGATTTTCTTGCGTGGGTCGTGGCTTTTTAGCCGTGTTGCGCTATGCTCCATTTGTAGATCAGGCTGAAAAGCGACCGGCGGTCCGGCTCTTTCCTCGATGCTGGATGCAACGAATGGATTGTCATGAGCGAACACGCTTTAGCGGATGATCTTCGCGGCAGGGTTACGCCCTCGCCCAAGGCCAGCTTCTGGTTGAGGGAGCTTCCCTATCTCGTTGTGCTATGTCTGACGCTGATCGGCATCGCCTATACGAGCGTCTCGAGGCATCCGCTCGTCGGCTACTGGGAATTCATGGCGCTCGTCATCGGGATCGCCGTCGTCTCGACAGCCTGGGCCGAGTCCGGCGACAGGCGCGCCCGTTTGCGTCTCATTGTGACCCAAGCCCTGCATTGGCTGTCGTTTTTAATCGCCATGAACCTAGCGCTTTTGCCCAGCGTTCAGAGATTGCTGAATCCGGAGGCGACCGGCCTTACCGTTTTGCTGTTGCTGGCGCTCGGCACGGTCACCGCCGGCATTACGATTTTATCTTGGCAGATCTGCTTCATCGGCGTCGCGATGGCGCTCGCAGTGCCGGGCATCGCCTGGCTGCAACAATCCGCCATCGTCGTTGTTCTGGGCGTGGTGGTCGCTCTGATCGGGGTTGGCATCGTCTATTCCTGGCATCGGAGCGCTCGGCGCAGCGAAGGTTTGTCGTCGCCCGAGAGAGGTTGAATGCGGACGGTTGCGCTGCGATATCGCCTGCTCGCATTCATAGCGCGGGCATGATCGCCGGCGAAAAGCGCAAGCTTTAAGAAGGATGCGGGCGCCGCCGGCTGGCGCGAGAATCGCGACGAATGTCGTGGTGGGCAGGCGCTCCAATTTGGACCGCCGCGGTGGGGGGCTCCCCGCGCGGCCTATGATTCCGCCCAAACGAGACATTTCCTGGGAATGTTTTACCCAAACGGGCTATGTATAATAGCCCCGTTCTACTGCTAAATCGCAATAGACCGCCATTTCATATCCGAAATCGACTAAACAACAATAGGTTGTAGTCAGATCGGTTTGCGCGGAACGAACTATAAATAAAATCGAAAATTGATACTTGGTATTCTATTTTCGACACCTTTCATCTATAGGCTCGCGGAGCGATACATGTCTTCACCCTCAAATCTCCGCGAAAGGATTTTCGCCAAACTTGACGAATTGCAATACTTGTATGACACGGGCCAGATTGCTCCGGACTCAAGCGAATATCTAGATCTACTTGCTCTCCAGGAATTTGAATGGGTCCTCTCGTATATCGACGCCGCTGAAAATCATTTGGCGTTATTTCAAACGAGCGAAACGCTGCATTAACCGCCGTTCCAATTCGATCAGCCGCGTTTAGGGAAAGCGCACCAGCTTCCGTTCGGTCCCGCGCGCCATTTTTGTTGGGTCCTTGCGATTCGCGCCGGTGCTTCGCCCGACGTTAATTCTTTTTCGGTTTGGCTTATCGAGGGAACCACACTTGCCCCGGGGCGGGTTTTGATTCACTCCAGTCCGGGATAGTGCGGGCAGTTGGCGGTCAATTTTGCAGCCAGATC
This sequence comes from Methylocella sp., assembly GCA_037200525.1. Taxonomy (NCBI): domain Bacteria; kingdom Pseudomonadati; phylum Pseudomonadota; class Alphaproteobacteria; order Hyphomicrobiales; family Beijerinckiaceae; genus Methylocella; species Methylocella sp. The sequence goes on from JBBCGG010000001.1 coordinate 1,960,899, forward strand.
GATTCCTCCCGTTGCCGCGCCCGGCCGAATCGAATCGCCAGGGTTCACGGTCGCCGTGCCGATAATCATCGGCTTGACGGCGGTCCACGAACCATCCGCGTTATATTTGAAGCCGGAACACGACAACAATTGGCGTTGCGGTTGTTCCAACGGCGGGGCCGAGGATTGCGCCTGGGCCGCGCCGGCAAAAAGGAGAAGAAATCCTACAAAAGTCCACTTAGCCACGAGAGCCTCCGAGTGGGTATTCGATACGGCCATCTCGTATACCGGATACTGGCCGATCAGGCATCTGCATTTCAACATTAGATTATGTTCTTGGACAGGTCCCAACTGGTCGGGAACGTATGATAGACAGCGATTGTGTCCAGTTGACGCAGACCGAACGATGGTCGCCGAACAATCCTCATGACCTGCTCGCGAAAACTACCTCCACATGCGAGAGCGTGTGACGCATTGAGCCAGACGCTCATGCGGCTCACTATTCGCGCAGCCGCCGCGGGGAAGGTTGGGCTGCCTTGCCGCAGACATCGAAGGGCGAGACTCGCTGCCCGCGCTATGAAAAAAAGCGCCCCCGGGGTCCGGAGGCGCTTGTGCGTTTGCAGTTTATTCGCGCTCAACATGCCGCCGCCAGCTATCTTCAGGGCGATGGCGAAGCGGAAAGTCACTGTCCGGGAACTTTGGTCACCTGGATCTGGATCTGGCCAAAATAGGCGGCCACATCGGCAATCTGAGCGTCGGTCAACGACGCGGCCATGATCGACATCGTGTCGTTCTTGCGCTCGCCGCTGCGGAAGGCGAGCAATTGCCGGGCAATATAATTAGAGTTCTGCCCGGCAAGATTGGCTGCATCCGGCGTGTTGGCGATGCCATTGATGCCATGGCAGGCCGCGCACGACCGCGCCAGCTTACGCCCAGCCAGTGGATCGCCGGCTGGCGCATCATCCTGCGTCGCGGCCGCAGGCTGCCCGAGAGCAGGCGCGCCGAGCGCCAAGGTTGCGGCGAGCAGGGCTATCGCCCCACCCGCTGCGATCATCTTCCGTTGCTTCACAAGCCCCGCCTTACTTGCCGTAGCTGATGCGATAGATGGCCCCCGAGTAGTCATCGCTGACCAACAGGCTGCCGTCCTTCAACATCGCCACGTCCACGGGACGGCCGCTGTATTCGCCGGTCTCATCATTCAGCCAGCCTTCGGCGAAGGGTTCGCTGTGATCGGCGGAGCCATCCGACTTCAGATAGGTGACCATCACGCGCGCTCCGATCGGCGTGGTGCGGTTCCACGAACCGTGCTCGGCGCTGAAAATGGCGCCGCGATATTTCTCGGGGAACATCTTGCCGGCGTAGAACATCATGCCGAGGTCAGCGGCATGCGCCGGCATCTCCACCTCGGGGAACACGACATTGCTCGGCGGCGTATCGTCCTTGAATTCGACGGTCCGGACGTGGCCGCCGCCGTACCAGGGGAAGCCGAAGTTCAGTCCAATCGTCTGCGCGCGATTGAGTTCGCCCGGAGGGATATCGTCGCCCATTCCGTCGACCTGGTTATCGGTGAACCAGAGCTCGTTATTCTTCGGATTGAAAGCCATGCCGACTGAGTTGCGCACGCCGCGAGCGAACACTTCGCGGTTGGAGCCGTCGCGGTCCATGCGGACGATGCCGCCAATTCCCTGCTCGTTGTACAGCGGCAGCTTTTCTTTCGGCGGCACGTTATACGGCTGGCCGACTGTGACATAAAGCTTGTTATCCGGCCCGATGCGGCAAACGCGGGCGATGTGGTTGTAGCTTTCCTCGGTCTTCGGGATCAGCGCATCGGTCACGACCTGCACGGCGACGTCCGGCGATTCATAGAAGAATTCTGCGGCGGGGAAGGCGATGACGCGGCTCAACTCGGCCACATAGAGGATGCCGTCCTTGCTCATGCACACGCCGTTCGGGATCTTGAACTGCAGGGCTGGCGCAAAGATCTTCACTTCGTCGGCCACGCGCGAATGCGTGCGGTCGCTGACCGTCCACACCTTCGTCTTGCGCGTTCCAACGAACACGATGGATTCATTATTCGCCACCGCCATGTGCCGCGCGTCGGGCACTATCGCGTAGAGGTCAATCTTGAAGCCTTCAGGCAGCTTGATGTGCTTGAGATTGGCCCGCAGCTCATCAGCCTTGGCGCCGCCTTGCGGCACGGTTTCCATCTCCAGCGAAGTGCCGGCTGAGTGCATGTCCTTCAGCTTGGACATGACTTCCGACTGGCCAGGGGCCGGCGCAGGATTTGGCGCCTCCGCCGGGGCAGGGGTCTGGGCGGCGCCGGCGGCGACCACCATCGCCACGGCCAATACTTTTAGATCCATTAAGTCTCTCCCGATTTTCTTGTTTGTCGACTGCGAGGTTTATCTCCAGCGCAGCGCCATCCACCTTGGACGCAGCATTTGTTCTATATAAACAAATTTCTTGCAACGGGCATTTTGAAGCGGACGCGCAGCTTGGAATCGCCCGCTTCGCTATTCAGCCGCCCGTTCGGCAATGAAACAGTCGCCCGCCTGTTACATCACGCCTTTTTGACCTTAAACTGCGCCATGCCGTTATACAATCCGGTCCGTGGCTAAAATCATCAAAGGGGCGGCGCGCCCCATCGCCATGATCGAGCAGCCGCTGCAATCCTCCCCGTACAAACCCGCGAGGGGCTTCGATGGAAACCCGCGCGCTCGTCATCGATCTGGCATCAAAAATGAAGTCCCGCCTGCAGGAAAGGTTTGTAATTACTATGATTGCTGTTCAGTCGAGATGGCGTCGGAACAAAAGAATGGCGGCCCGCGGGAAACACCTTCCCGATTTTCGCAACAATACACAAAAGATCATGCCCAATGGTCTAAGGCCGTCTCGGCGGCATTGATCGCAGGATGATCGATCGAACGCGTCGTATTCGTATAAAGCCATTTGGGCCGGCATGATGGAGCGCGATCAATGCCACCCCGCCGCTGAGCGGCTTGCTTGCAGAGGCTTGATGTTAACTCGAACCGCGACAGGCGGCGTTTAAAGATTGACTCGCCACAAATTGACGAAACAATGAAGCCGCTCCTCTGAGCTGCCGGCGGAACCGCGGCGGTCTATGGGCGTTAGCCGGTATAAGAGAGCGCGGATTTGCGGTTCGTCGAGTGTTTGGAGATCAGGGAAATGCGCTTTCGTGAGAGGATATCGGCTGTGGCGTTCGCTGCGGCTCTGGCGTTTGCAGGCGGCGCATCGGCGCCTGCCGCCGCAGAGTCGAAGCATATCGGAGCCCACGACCCGCTCATTGGCGCCAACCATACGCGCGGGGGCATGCGCACGCGGTTAACGGCTAACCGGCATTCCACTGGCTTTGTCGCCCTTGTCGGCGATAAAGACGGGGGACTGGGCTTTTATCCTCTGCCTTGGCATTATCGCGTCGGGGCATGGCGCGCTCGGCAGCGTCAAGCCATAGAATCCTCTGAGGCGATACATAGTGCGATAGCTGCCGACGCGACCGGCTACGACTATCTGTTCCCCGGTGGCGAAGGCTACGGCCTTACGCATCATCATGGAATTTTCAATCCCGTCGATGGCTATGGCTCGCCCTTCTTCGCAGGCTATTACGGCAGCGCAGGAGCCCCGGATGATGATCCAGGCCCGCTGGGAAGGCCCTACCCCAATTGATGTGACGGGCTTGCCGCCAGCGTGGCGGCCGAGATGAGCGGCGGATCCGCGAAGTTATAGCAGCGGATCTAGAATGCGCGCGACGCCCTCGAGCGTGTCGCGCAAGGCGGAGACAGGCGGGACGCCTTCTTCCGACTTGTCCTTTATCCCCTCGATCCAGCCGACCACTGCGCCAACGCTTTCCGCGCCATAGACGATGGCGTTCGCCTCGAAATTGAGGAACAGGCTGCGCGGGTCGATATTGACCGAGCCGACCATTGCAAGCTCATCGTCGATCACCACGATTTTAGCATGCACCATGCCGCCGACGAAGCGCACAACCCTCACGCCAGCCGCCGCGGCATCGCGCAGCGGCTGGCCGCGGGCGAGATCGGCGAGCCTGTGGTTTGAGGGATCTGGCACATAGATCCGAACGTCGACGCCGCGATGGGCGGCGAGGATGAGCGCCTCCGCGAGAGCGCTAGGAGGAATGAAGTAGGGCGTCACGATCCATAGCCGCCGCCGGGCCGCGAACACGCTCGAGACAATCGCCGCATAGACCGGATCGCCGGATACGTCGGGTCCAGAAGGGGCGATCTGCACGACGGTCTCGCCTGCAGGATGCGCCTTCTCGGTGAGCAGGCTGACTGACTTGCCGGTGACGAATTCCCAGTCGGCGGCGAACAGCGCGGCGTATTGGCGTGCGGCTGGCCCCTCGAGCAAAAACGAGAGATCGCGCCAGCGCGCAGGGTCGGGCATTGGGCCCATATATTCGCATGCGACATTGGCCCCGCCCGCGACTGCTCTTTTGTCGTCGGCGATGAGCATTTTACGATGATTGCGCAAATTGGTGCGGGTGAAATGCGCCAAGCGGACGGGAAGAAAAAAAGCGGTCTCGCCCCCAGCCCGGATCAGCGGATCCAGCGCCCGCGGGGACGTATGATACGACCCAACTCCATCGAGCAGGAGGCGCACCTCGAGCCCCTCGCGGGCGCGGCGCGCCAACGCCTCCACAATGGCGAGGCCGACGGCGTCCGGATGCAGAATAAAACTCGCCATGTGGATGCGCGTCTGCGCGCCGTCGATCACATCCATAAAGCTGCGGTAAATTTCGACGCCGTCGGCGCAGAGGCGAAAGCGATTGCCAGGCAGAGCCGGGGGCAGACCGTAGCTCTGCAGCAGCTGGTCGGCGCCCGCCGGGCCAGCCGGTAAATCACTCGCCGCGCCAAGGTCCGAGCCGATCGGACGCTTGAGCATAAGGGCGCTTCCCAGCTTGCGGTTGCCGAATACGAGATAGGCCGGGATGCCGAGCCAAGGGACCAGCGCGATGGCCATCAGCCACGCCGTCGTGCTGGGCGCGGAGCGGCGCTGACGCAGCAATCGCGGCGCGATGAGCAGGCTCATCAACACGCCCGCGATCATCGCGAAATGCGGGAATATGACTGAACCGAACATTCCGAAGAGCGTCATCGAGGGAACCGGACATCAGTTGATCATGCGCCGGCCTCTCCCGCAAGCGCGCCGGCGACGCTCATCGAACCGTCGAGCCATCGCTCTTAAGCGAAGAGGTTAAGGTCGCCGCGCCGGCCGCGGCGTGGCGAGATCCCGATCATTAGGCCAAGGCCTTTGCGACATGCTTATGTCGGCTGCTCTTGCTTTTGAATCGAACCAACGGGTTTTTGCGCAGACCGACAGGCCTCCTTCTGTCGGCGGGTTCCTCAACGCGATACTGATCATTGGCGGTTTGCAATTGCTCATCACCGCTTTGGCGCTTGGGCCAATCGTCGAGCATACGCTGACGCTTGCAGGAAGCATTTTTTGGAGTCGACTCCCTATCCTGAGACGCTTAAATGCCCAGGCAGACGGGAAGAAAAAAAACAATGTCTCCGCTGGCCGCAATCTTTATGGAGCCTTTACAGCGGCCGCCTCTCTTACGGATCGAACCCTGACGCGTTTAGGCGCAATGATGCGGCCAAATTCAAACATATGGAGAGTTCCGTGTTAGATGTTCTATTTCTTGCGCTTGGCCTCGGCCTTATCGCCGTGTTGGGCTACTACGCCCGCGCGCTAAACCGCATCTGAGGAGAGCCGCCATGATTGAGCCGATCATCGGCCTCGTCGTCGCTCTCGCGCTCGGCGTCTATCTCGTTTTCACGCTTCTGCATCCGGAACGCTTCTGAGTTTGTCCATGTTCCGGCCTTTCGACGCAAAGCGTCGCAAGGGACCGCCGTGTTTACTGGAGATTTCGCATGTCCCTCAACGGCTGGCTTCAAATAGCCCTCCTCGCCGCAGTCTTGATTCTGACGATAAAGCCGCTTGGCTCATACATGGCCAGGGTTTTTTCGGGTGAGAAAACCTTCCTGACGCCTGTTCTTGGTCCTGTCGAGCGCGGCTTTTACGCAGCCGCCGGCGTCGATCCATCCAAGGAGCAAGGTTGGCTCAGCTATACCCTGGCGATGCTGGTCTTCAGCGCTTTCGGGTTCGTTTCGCTCTATGCGATTCTGCGGCTGCAGGCTTGGCTGCCCTTTAATCCGCAAGGCTTCTCGAACGTCGCCCCGGATCTCGCCTTCAATACGGCGGTGAGCTTCGTGTCCAACACCAACTGGCAGTCCTATGGCGGCGAGACGACCATGAGCAACTTCAGCCAGATGGTTGGGCTCGCGGTGCATAATTTCCTCTCCGCCGCGACAGGCATCGCGATGGCGCTGGCGATCACCCGCGCTTTTGCTCGTTCAGGGGTCGCGACCTTAGGCAATTTCTGGGTCGATCTGAGCCGCACGACGCTTTATGTGTTGCTGCCTCTCTCGATCATCGTCGCCATCGCCTTCATCGCGCTTGGCGTGCCGCAGACCTTGACCGGAACGGTCGACGCCACGACGCTCGAAGGAGCCAAGCAGACCCTATCGATGGGGCCGATGGCCGGCCAGGAAGCGATCAAGCAGCTCGGCACCAACGGCGGCGGCTTCCTCAACGTCAACTCCGCCCATCCTTATGAGAACCCCAACGCGCTCGCCAATTTCCTGCAGATCCTCAGCATGCTCGCGATCGCGTCGGCGCTGGTCTACGCCTTCGGCCAAATGGTGGGTCAGATCCGTCAAGGCAAAGCATTGCTCGCCGCCATGGGCATCCTGCTCGTCGTTGGCGTCGCGGCCGTCTATTTCGCCGAAACGAGCGGCAATCCGATCCTGACGGCGCTCGGAGTCGATCCCTCGGCCGGCAATCTCGAAGGCAAGGAAATGCGCTTCGGGCAGGCCATGACGGCGCTGTTTGTCGCCGTGACGACGGGCCTTTCCTGCGGCGCGGTCAATGCGATGCATGCTTCCCTGACGCCGCTCGGCGGGATGGTTCCCCTGTTTCTGATTCAGCTCGGCGAAGTTCTGCCGGGCGGCGTCGGCTCGGGGCTTTATGGCATGTTGGTTTTCGCCATATTGGCGGTCTTCGTGGCCGGCCTCATGGTTGGCCGCACCCCTGAGTTCTTGGGCAAGAAGATCGAGACGCGCGAGATGAAATTCGCGATGCTCGCGGTCTTGATCCTACCGCTTGCGATTCTGGGGTTCACCGCCGTGGCGGCGATGCTGCCGGTCGCGCTCGCCAGCCTCGCCAATGCCGGCCCGCACGGCCTGACCGAAATCCTCTACGCCTATTCGTCGGGAACCGGCAATAATGGATCGGCCTTCGCTGGCCTCAGCGCTAACACGCCCTGGTTCAACACAACCCTTGGCATTGCAATGATGGCCGGCCGGTTCGGCTATGTCGTGCCAGTGATGGCGATCGCCGGGTCGCTGGCGCTGAAGACGAAGGTTCCAGTCTCGGCGGGCACTTTCCCGACTGACAAGCCTCTTTTCGTCGGCCTGCTCATTGGCGTGATCCTAATCATCGGCGGTCTGCAATTCTTCCCCGCTTTGGCGCTTGGGCCAATCGTCGAGCATTTCTTGATGCTCGCAGGCAAAACCTTTTAGGAGTTGACTTCAATGTCCTCGCACGCTCAAGCGACGTCCTTGTTCAATCCCGCGATCATCCTCGCGGCGATCGGGGACGCATTTCTCAAGCTCAATCCGCGTCATCTTCTCCGCAATCCGGTAATCTTCGTCACCGAAGTCGTGGCCGCGCTGGTCACAGTGCTTTGGCTGAGGGATCTCGTCACGCACGCCGAAGGTCAGGCTTTTTCCGGCCAGATCGCCGCTTGGCTGTGGTTCACTGTCTTGTTCTCGACCTTCGCTGAAGCCTTGGCCGAAGGCCGCGGCAAGGCTCAGGCCGAGAGCCTTAAGCGGGCCAAAACCGATCTCGTCGCCAAGCGACTGCCGGCGGCGAATGCGCCAAACCATCCCTTCGTCACAATTCCGGCGACGGGCCTCAAGGTCGGCGACATCGTCATCGTCGAGGCGGGCGATCTGATCCCCGGCGATGGCGAAATCATTGAAGGCGTCGCCTCGGTCAACGAGAGCGCGATCACCGGCGAGTCAGCGCCCGTCATCCGCGAGTCGGGCGGCGACCGCTCGGCCGTGACCGGCGGTACGATGGTGCTCTCGGACTGGATCAAGGTGAGGATTACGACCGAACCCGGCTCGAGCTTCATCGACAGGATGATCGCGCTGGTTGAAGGCGCCGAACGGCAGAAGACCCCGAATGAATTGGCTCTTTCGATTCTGTTGTCGGGCTTGACGCTGATCTTCCTGATCGCGGTCGTCACGCTCTGGGGACTCGCCAATTACTCGAACACCGCGCTCTCGATCGTTGTGTTGGTGGCGCTGCTCGTAACCTTGATCCCGACCACGATCGGCGGCCTGCTCTCGGCGATCGGCATCGCCGGAATGGACCGACTGATTCGCTTCAACGTCATCGCCACCTCCGGCCGCGCCGTTGAGGCGGCCGGCGACGTCGATACGCTGCTGCTCGACAAGACCGGCACGATCACGTTCGGCAACCGCATGGCGACGGAGTTTCTCGCCATCCCCGGAATCGGCGAGGGTCGTCTGGCCAAAGCCGTCCTGCTCGCCAGCCTCGCCGATGAGACGCCGGAAGGTCGCTCGATCGTGGCGCTCGCCAAGTCGGAATTCGGCGCCGTTGAGCCAAGTCTTGCCGGTCAATCCGTGAAGACCATCCCGTTCTCGGCGGAATCCCGGCTATCCGGCATTGATTTCGACGGCAGCTCAATTCGCAAAGGCGCCGTCGATGCGATTTTGAGGTTTGCGGGAACCACCGCCGAAGCGGCGCCGTCTTTCTTCCGGCAGGCCGTCGACAAGATCGCGCGGTCCGGCGGAACTCCGCTCGGCGTTGCTGAAAATGGCGTGTTGCTCGGCGTCGTCCATCTCAAGGACGTGGTGAAGCCGGGCATCAAGGAGCGCTTCGCCGAGATGCGCGCCATGGGCATCAAGACAGTGATGGTGACCGGCGACAATCCCGTCACCGCCGCAGCCATCGCTTCGGAAGCTGGGGTCGATGATTTCATCGCGGAGGCGACGCCGGAAGACAAGCTCTCCTATATCCGCAAGGAGCAGAAGGGCGGCCGCTTGATCGCCATGTGCGGCGACGGAACCAATGACGCCCCCGCGTTGGCTCAAGCCGATGTCGGCGTCACCATGCAGTCCGGCACCCAAGCCGCCCGCGAGGCCGGCAACATGGTTGATCTCGATTCGAACCCGACCAAGCTCATCGAGATTGTCGGCATTGGCAAACAATTGCTGATGACTCGCGGATCCTTGACGACCTTCTCGATCGCCAATGACGTCGCGAAATACTTCGCCATCATCCCGGCTTTGTTTATCGCGACCTATCCGGAACTCGGCGCGCTGAACATCATGCATCTCGCCTCGCCGCAATCGGCGATTCTTTCGGCGGTGATCTTTAATGCTCTGATCATCGTCGCATTGATACCGCTGGCTTTGAAGGGCGTCGCCTATCGGCCGGTCGGGGCCGCCGCGCTGCTGCAGCGGAACCTTCTGGTCTATGGGCTCGGCGGCCTCATTGTGCCCTTCATCGGGATCAAGGCCATCGATCTGGTCGTCGCGGCGCTGCATCTGGCTTAGAGCATGATCCCGAGAAGTTGCAGACTTTTCGGAGAGGATCATGCATTGAAACAAATTGATGGGGAGCACGATCGCCTCAACTTCAGGCGTTCATGCTTCAAGGAGAAACAAGATGTTGACTCATATACGCCCGGCCCTGGTTCTCTTGATCCTGTTCACGGTTCTGACCGGGCTCGCCTATCCTTTGGCCCTCACTGAATTCGCGGCGGTCGCCCTTCCCGGGACCGCCAATGGCAGCCTTGTCATGAGAGGCGGCGTCGTCGTCGGCTCCCGCTTGATCGGGCAGAATTTCACCTCCGATCACTATTTCCACGGGCGTCTGTCGGCGACGAGCGCGCCGGATCCAGCTGACGATTCGAAGACGATCGACTCTCCCTACAACGCCGCCAATTCGTCGGGATCAAACCTCGGACCGACCTCCGCCAAGCTGCTCGAACGCGTCAAGGGCGACGTCGAGGCGATGCGCAAGGACCGCTTTGAAGGACCTATTCCCGCTGATGCGGTCACCACATCGGGTTCTGGGCTTGATCCCGATATTTCGCCGACTTTCGCACAGGAGCAGGTTGCGCGCGTCGCCAAGGCGCGTAACGTGCCGGAAGAGCAAATCAGCTCGCTGGTCGCCAAGGAAACCGAGGGACGCTTGTTCGGCATCCTGGGCGAGCCGCGAGTCAATGTGCTTGCGCTTAATCTGGCCCTCGATGAGGTTGCTCCCCTAAAATAAGGTCTTGGATCTGGCATGGCGGGCTCCGATCGCAAAGTTGACAAGCAACGTTCGGATCCCGACAAGCGCCCCGATCCAGACGCGCTGCTAGCGCTCGCGAGCAAGGAGGAGCGGGGCAAACTGACGGTCTTCCTCGGGGCTGCTCCCGGGGTCGGCAAGAGCTATACAATGTTGTCGCGCGCGCGCGGTCTCAAGGCGGATGGGGTCGATATCGTCATCGGCCTTGTCGAAACCCATGACCGCGCCGAGACCGCCGCTTTGCTGGATGGTCTTGAGGTTTTGCCTCGCCGCGTCGTCAACTATCGCGGGCGCGATCTCGAGGAATTCGATATTGACGCCGCGCTGCAACGCAAGCCGCAGATCATCGTCGTCGATGAACTCGCGCATACGAACGCGCCTGAGAGTCGGCACCCCAAGCGATATCAGGACGTCGAGGAGCTGATCGGCGCTGGAATCGATGTCTGGACGGCGATGAACGTCCAGCATCTCGAAGGCCTGTCCGACGTCGTCTCCCAGATCACCGGCGTCTCCGTCCGCGAGAACGTGCCGGATAGCGTCCTGAAGAACGCCGACGAAGTCATCGTCGTCGACATTACCCCCGCCGATCTGATCCAGCGATTGAAGGAAGGCAAAGTCTATTTGCCCGGAAACGCGCGGCGGGCGATGGACGGCTTCTTCAAACCGGCGACGCTCACGGCGCTGCGCGAGCTGGCGTTGCGCCGGACGGCGGACCGCGTCGATGACCAGATGGTCGACTATCTGCGCCAGAACGTCATTGAAGGACCATGGGCGACGGCGGAGCGTCTTCTTGTCTGCGTCGGTCCTAATACGTCGTCAGAAAAACTCGTGCGGACCGCGAGCCGGCTCGCCACGGGGTTGAACGCGCCCTGGACGGTGCTGCATGTCGAGCGCGCGGGCGACGAGCCTAAACAAAGCGACAGACCGGCTTGCGTCGATGAAACCTTGCGTTTGGCGGAGCGGCTTGGGGCCGAGACCTTGCGCGTAACGGCTTCAGACTTCGCCGCCGAAATTCTTCGCCTCGCCCGGCGGGAGAACGTGACGCAGATCGTGCTCGGCCGATCGCACGCGGGCTGGTGGTCGCGGTTGCGCGGCAATTCGCTCAGCGAAGCGATCATGCGGCAATCGGACGACATCGGCGTCCATATTCTCAGCGATCGGGACTCATCGGCGAGCGGGGCCTCGCACTGGCATCCGCCGAAGATACGGATTTCGGTCGCCCCCGCGTTCGCCGCGGTTGGCGCGGTCGGATGCTCGGTTCTTATCGGCCTCGCGCTGCAGTCGGTAATCAAATTACCCAATCTCTCGATGCTGTTCATAATGGCGGTGCTGTTTTGCGCTGTGAATTTCGGCCGCTGGTTCGGCATTGGCGCAGCGGTCATTTCCTTCTTTGCCTATAATTTTTTCTTCATCGAGCCGATCTACTCCTTCACGGTGGCGGAGCCGCATGAATTATTTGCGCTATTGGTCTTTTTGATTGTGGCGGTCCTTGCCGGCGGCCTCGCCGGACGCGTGCGCGATCAGGCCGAAACCGCCAAGAAGCGCGCCGCCAGCACGCAAGCTCTGTATGAATTCTCTCGAAAACTTTCCGGGGCCGCGAAGCTGGACGATGTTTTATGGGCCGCCACCTATCATCTGCGCGCGGCCTTGAACGCCGCCGTGGTCCTCCTCTTGCCCGAAGACGGCGAGCTGCAGACCAAGGTGAGCTGGCCGCCGGACACAATCCTCGAAACCAGCAGCATGACAGCGGCGCGCTGGGCGTTCGAGAAAGGCGAAATCGCTGGACATGGCAGCGGGACCTTGCCGAAGCTCAAGTTTCAGTTTCGCCCCCTCGTGACGCCGCGCGGCGTGATCGGCGTCTGCGGTTTTGAGCAACGGGACGCGGCCCCGCCGCTCGATTCGGGCGAGGAGAGGGTGCTGGCGGCGCTGCTCGATCAGACGGCGATCGCCGTCGATCGGGCGTTGCTGACCCGCGAGAGCGCGAAAACGGCGGCGCTCGAGCAAAGCGAAAAGCTCAGTTCGGCGCTGTTGTCCTCGCTTTCGCATGACCTTCGCACGCCGCTCGCCTCGATTACCGGCGCAGTCACCAGCCTGCGCCAGCTTGGCGACCGCATGAGTTCCGCGAGTCGCGACGATCTTCTGATCTCGATCGAAGAGGAAGCGGCGCGATTGTCGCGCTTCGTCTCCAATCTGCTCGATATGACGCGGCTGGAGGCTGGCGCTTTGAACGCCCGGCGTGACTGGGTCGATGTCTCGGATGTGATCCGGGCGGCTGTCGAGCGAGGTCGAAAAACCTTTCCTGATCGAGTGATCGAGATTAGCCTCTCGCCGTCGCTGCCGTTGGTGCGCGCCGACGGCGCGCTGCTCGGACAGGTTTTGTTCAATCTGATCGACAACGCCAGCAAATATGGCGGCGTCGACACGCCGACCAATATTTTCGCCCGCCGCGAAGGAGACGAAGTTGTGATCAGCGTCACCGATCAGGGGAAGGGTATCCCGCCCGGCGACCTGGAGCGCATCTTCGACAAATTCTATCGCCGTGGCAGAGTCGATGGGCGGTCGGCTGGGACCGGGCTTGGACTGTCGATATGCCGGGGTTTCATCGAAGCGATGGGAGGGACGATCAAAGCCGAGAGCCCCGCTTTGCGTAAACGCGGAACGCGGATGGTGATCCGTTTGCCGGCGGCTGACGCCAATGTTGGCGAGAGGAGGCCTTCGTGAGCGATGACCGCATTCTGATCGTCGACGACGAACCGCAGATTCAAAGATTTCTAAAACCCGCGCTGAAAGCCGCAGGTTACGAGGTTCTGACCGCCGCCACCGGCGCCGAGGCGCTTAAGCAAATTTCCATCTCGGCTCCCGATGTGGTGATTCTCGATCTGGGTCTGCCGGATATGGAGGGGAAGGACATTATCAGAGAGGTGCGGGCGTGGTCGACCGTTCCGATCATTGTATTGTCGGCGCGTGATCGCGAGACCGAAAAGATTGCGGCGCTGGATCTTGGAGCCGATGACTATGTCGAGAAACCCTTCGGCATCGGCGAACTGATCGCCCGCATACGCGCTGCGCTTCGTCATAAGGCGGATGGCGCGGGCGAAACCTTAAGGGTCGAGACCGATGGCCTCATTGTCGACACCGCCAAGCGGATCGTCACCAAAAACGGCGAGCCGGTGCGTCTGACGCCAACTGAATATGATCTTCTCTCCATCCTGGTCCGGCACGCGGGGCGGGTGGTGACGCATCGTCAATTGCTCGGCTCCGTCTGGGGTCCGGCGCATGTGGAGGACACCCAATATTTGCGCGTTTTCATCGGGCAGTTGCGCGCCAAGATCGAGCCCGACGCCGCCAACCCGCGCATCATCCAAACCGAGCCGGCGATCGGCTATAGGTTCGCCGGTTAGCGCATGCCCCCGGCCGTTTCGCGAGAATCGCCGGTTAAACAAGCAGATAGAAAGAATGGTCGGTTCAGCTTGAAGCGCCGGCGCTCTAAAGCCATCGCGGCTGCGTTGGCGCGGGAAACTCCCGCGCCAACGCACGCCCTTGCCCGTCAGTAGGCGTGATGATGATGGTGGTGGTGGCGATGCCACCTTCTGTTATGCGACTGCGGAATGCCGAGCACGCCTTTGACGCCGCCGGCGACGCCGCCCACGACTCCGCCGACTGCTCCCCCCACGACGCCGCCAACCGGGCCCGCCGCCCGGTGTCCGGTTGCCGCGCCCTGTTCCGCGCCGTTTACAACACCCTGAGCTTGCGCCGCGAGCGGCATGGAGAGGACGGCGAAGAAGCCTACGACAAGCGCCATATCGGTTTTCAAATGCAGATCTCCTGAAAAGTTGACGACAGCTACTGGGCTCGCTTCGCGTTCCGGCGTCAAGTGCGGTTAGGACAATCGCCGCGCTAGCAAATGCAATTGCAGCAATGAAATAAGGACGTCACATTCTGCGAGCTACACTGCCAGCTTAATCCGTTGCGGTTTTTTGGCTGCCGAGTTTCGCCGGGGTCTGGAGTGGAGCGCAACGGCCGGCTTTTCCTTTTGAACCAAAGGACAAAAGATGAACGCCCGCGATGTAATGGTCCGCGACATCGTCACGATTGGTCCGGACGACGAAATCTCGACTGCGGTTCGGCTACTCGTCGATCATGACGTCAGCGCCTTGCCGGTGGTTGACGTCGACCGGCGCGTCATTGGCATTCTCAGCGAAGCCGATTTGCTGCATCGCGAAGAAGACGGCACGGTGAAACGCATCTCGTGGTGGACGGAGGCGGTGACGCCGGCCAGCGCGCTCGCCCTCGATTACGCTAAATCGCATGGCCGTCGGGTGGCTGAAGTCATGTCCGATCGGGTCATTTCCGCTGGCGAGGACACGCCTTTGTCTGAAATCGCCAATATTTTGGAGAAAAACCGCATTAAGCGGGTCCCGATTTTGAAAGACGGCAAACTGGTCGGAATCGTTAGCCGCGCCAATCTCATTCAGGCTCTGGCCTCGACGCCCTCCGTGGCCGCCAAAGATCCCGCCACCGATCGCGGCATCCGAGCGACGATCCTCGCTCGGCTCGCCGATCAGTCCTGGACCGATTTTGGCGAGCGCAATATCGTCGTCTCGGACGGCGTCGTGCATCTTTGGGGCCTCATCGGGTCGCCGCAAGAACATAAGGCGCTGCTGGCGCTCGCCGAGGATATCCCCGGCGTCCGCGCGATCTCCGATGAGATGATTCCGTCTTATTGATTTGATCTGCTTGCAGTCCGCCGTCCCGCCCCAGAAAAGGGGCATGATCGACTCGAACTGGAAGGATCAGGCTTCCCCGCGGCTGAAACTTGGGAAAAAAGGCAGCGCCTTCGCTCGTTCTTCGCGATTCCACCCAGAGCTGTTGCATAATATCCACAGCGCTAGAACATTTTGGGCGTTAAGGTAGCGATCCGAGCGGAGTCATTCTGCGTCTTTTTTGATCAAGCGGTCGCCATGTTCGTCGCCTCTCGACCTACCGACACGCCCGCGGCCGACGCCGCGAAACTGCTGATTCGGCTCGGCTTGGCGATTCTGATGATCGCGTTGCCTTGCGCCGGAGTGATATTGCGCGGGGCGATCTATGTGCTGATGCCCATTGGCGCAATTTTGATCCTTATTGGCGCTGTGGTCGGCGCGCCGGAGCATGGTTCGCGCCATTTGCGCGCGGCTCTTTCCTCGCCCGCCGGGGCGACGGCGCTGTTTTTAACCTTCTGGGCCGGTCTTTCTCTGCTTTGGACGCCGTTCTTGCCGGAGGCGTCGCAACGGTTCGCGCAAATTGTCGGAACGACCTTTCTCGTCGCGCTCGTCGCCGCCTACTTGCCGGACAAAACCAAAACGATCGACCTTTACCTGCTGCCCGTGGGCCTCGCCCTATGCGCCATTGCGACGCTCGTTCTGGCGCTCAAAGGCCCGGCGTGGTTTTGGGGGGCCTCCGAGTTCGATGAAACGCTGTTCGAGCGCACGGTGATTACGTTAATCGTCCTCGTTTGGCCAGCGCTCGGGGCCCTCGCCTTGCGCGAACACTGGATGCTGGCCGCTGGCCTCGCCGTGCTCGCCGCCGCCGTGGCGTTGGTCGGTTTCGCCCAAATCGGCCTCGCCGCGATGGGGGCGGGCGCCTTCACCTTTGCGATTGCGATGTCGGAACCAGGCAGGCCGGCGCGCCTTTTGGGGCTGATTTTCGCGGCTTTAATCCTGCTCGCGCCTGCGCTTCCGCTGGTCTATGGGGCCATCTTTAGCTTAACCGGGCTTCAGCCGGGACCGGCGTCGGAGTCGATGCTGATCTGGAAGGATCTCATCACCTCGCAATGGCCGCGTCTTGTTACGGGGCATGGTTTTGACATGGCCAATCGCGGCCTCAGTCTTGGCTATCTCCCGGACTTGACGCCGCGAAGCCTGTTGTTCGTGCTTTGGTATGATCTCGGTCTTGTTGGAGCCATCGCCTTTTCGGTCCTGACGGCGCGCGTTTTTATGCTCGTCGGCCGGATACCCGATATTGCGGCGCCTTCCGTGCTCGCGGGACTGGTCGCGATTCTGACGCTTTCTTTTCTTGGCGTTGCGACAGTCCAGATCTGGTGGGTGACGCTAGTCGGTTGCGCCATCATCGCTTTCGTCGTTCTGGTTAAGGGCATATACCGGACGCAGCGGCCCGCCGCGCCGACAATGGACGCGCCGCCGCGCCAGCCTGAAACAGAAGGCGATGCGATGGCCGCCGCGCGCAGCGGCTGAGATCGCGCTTTGCCGGCGCGGCGAGATTTATTCGGGACGTCCCGCCGCAACAATTGCGAAAGCGCCCCAAGAAGTTTCTTGCGGGATCAGGGCAAGCGGTTTTAACATTGGTGCATGATCGAGGCAGTCATCACCATTCGAAATGCGCGCGAAGGAGACGCCCAGGGCATCGCCGATGTGCACGACGCCGCTTGGCGGGATGCCTATCGCGGCATTATTCCCGGCCGAGAGCTGGAACGAATGATTGCGCGGCGCGGGCCGCGTTGGTGGCATTCGGCGATCATGCGAGGGTCGCGCCTCCTCGTTCTCGATTTCGATGAAACGATCGGCGGCTATGCGAGCTATGGGCGCAACCGCGTCCCATCGCTGCGCTATGGCGGAGAGATTTTCGAACTTTACGTGGCGCCGGAATTTCAAGGCCTTGGATTCGGCAAGCGTCTGTTCGAACTGGCGCAAAAGGACCTTGCCGAGCACGGTTATCCGTCGTTTCTAGTTTGGGCCTTGGCTGATAATGAACGCGCCGTGCAATTCTATACGCGGCTTGGCGGGTTGAACGTGCGCCAAGCCAATGAGCGCTTCGGCTCAGAAACGCGGGCGCGCCACGCCTTCGCCTTTGGCTAGCGGGTTGGCTTCAGTGGTGGACGCCCCCGGTCAATATGGCGCAGCTTTAGTTGCCCTGTCAGACTTGAAGGCGGCTTGCTCTTGGAGCATGATCACCGCGTCGTGAAATGACTTGGTTGGCGTTTGTTTTTACCGACCGCTCACAGAAATGGGCGGAGGGAAGCGGCGTTAGAGCATGATCCCAAGAAGGTGCAGGGCTTTTTGGAGACGATCGTGCGTTGAAACAAGGAGATAAAGAGCAGATTCAGGTTCCGTTTGGAACGATCGTGCTCTATGACCAAGCGCCTCGCCCCGAAATCGCTAAAAGACGAAACCGCGGCAAAGACCTTCTCCGCCACCAAGCCAAAACCCAATCCGGACCCGCTCAGCGCCATCAGCGCCCGCGTTGGACCATTCAGAAAATTCGGGAGTTTACTATGCGTCTTGACGCAATTTCGATCGGCGCTAATCCGCCCTGGGACGTTAACGTCGTGATCGAGGTGCCGATTGGCGGCGAGCCCATCAAATATGAGTTGAACAAGGAAGCGGGCGCCCTGTTTGTCGATCGCTTTCTTTACACATCGATGCGCTATCCGGGTAATTACGGCTTTATCCCGCATACTTTGTCCGAGGACGGCGATCCCTGCGACGTTATTATCGCTAATACGCGCGCGATCATTCCTGGCGCGGTGATGAGCTGTAAGGTCGTCGGCGTACTGATAATGAAGGACGAAGCCGGTCAGGATGAGAAGATCTTGGCGGTCCCTTCGATGAAACTGACCAAACGCTACGCGAAGGTTGAGAATTACACTGATCTGCCGGAGATCACGCTGCAGCAGATCGAGCACTTCTTTGCCCATTACAAAGATCTCGAACCGAATAAATGGGTCAAGATCGAGCGCTGGGACGATGCCGAAGCGGCGCGGAAGATCGTCGTAGAGTCGATCGAGCGGGCAAAGGCCGCGCATAAAGTTTAGCGCTTATCGGGCCCCTAGAGCTTCCGCGTCAGGCGGAAGACGCCCTGTTCGCCGAATAGATTCCAGATCCAGGGAGCGCTGTAGGCGAGGGGCTTGCCGAAACGATCGAGCGCGACGCCGCGCTCGATGCGGGCGTCGATCGCCTTCACGAGGTCGGTGAAATCCTGAATCGTGCAAAAATGAATGTTAGGCGTCTCGTACCAGACCGAGGATAGATTCTCCGTCAGGGGCATATGGCCGCCGATGGCGATCTGCGCCCTGATCCGCCAATGGCCGAAATTCGGAAAAGAGACGATCGCGCGATGGCCGATCCGCAGCATATGTTCGAGCACTTGGCGCGGCTGCCGGGTCGCCTGCAGCGTTTGCGACAATATGACATAGTCGAAAGAGTTGTCGGGATAGGCCGCGAGGTCGGTGTCTGCGTCGCCCTGAATGACCGAAAGGCCTTTGGCGACGCAATCATTGACGCCGCGCTGCGACAGTTCGATGCCGCGCGCGTCAACTCCCTTTTCTTCGGCCAGCAGCCGCAGCAGCGCCCCATCGCCGCAGCCGACGTCGAGAACGCGGCTGTTGGGCTCGACCATCGCGGCGACGAGAACAAGGTCTACGCGCGCCGTCGATTTCCCTGCGGCCGACCTCTGGCCGAGAAGAGGCGCCTCGTTCAAGGCTTCGCCTGCGGTTTGGCGGGAGGCAAGCCCCTTGCGCGCGCGGCGGAATCGAGAAAGCCGCGCGAGGTCGCGATGAAGTCGGGGATGTTGAGCAAGAACGCGTCATGGCCGCGATCCGTCTCGATATCGACGAATGAAACCGAGGCGCCGCCAGCGTTGAGCGCATGGACGATCGCGCGCGAGGCGGCTGTTGGATAGAGCCAATCCGAGTTGAACGATACGACGCAAAACCGCGTCTTCACGCCTTGGAAGGCGTGCGCCAGCGAACCGTTGTAATCGGCGGCGAGATCGAAATAATCGCAGGCTCGCGTCACGTAGAGGTAGGAGTTGGCGTCAAACCGATCGACGAAACTCGAGCCCTGATAACGCAGATAATTCTCGATCTGGAACTCGGCATCGAACGAAAATGCGGGCGCCGCGCGATCTTGCAATTTGCGGCCAAACTTGCTCTGCAAGGCTTCGTCCGACAAATAGGTGATGTGAGCCGCCATGCGGGCGACGGCGAGCCCTTTGGTCGGGATGATGCCAGCCTCAAGATAACGCCCCATGCGCCAATCCGGGTCGGCCATCACAGCCTGCCGGCCGACCTCGTGGAAGGCGATATTTTGCGAGGAATGCTTCGCCGCGGTGGCGATCGGCATGGCGGAGAAGATGCGGTCGGGAAAGCTCGCCACCCATTGCAGAACTTGCATGCCGCCCATCGAGCCGCCGACGACGCAAAACAGCATATCGATGCCGAGATGATCGATGAGCATGGTTTGCGCCCGCACCATGTCGCGGATCGTGACGATCGGCAGATCGAGCCCAAAGGGGCGCCCCGTCGCCGGGTTAAGCGAAGCCGGCCCGGTCGTGCCCATGCAGCCGCCGACGACATTGGAGGAGATGACGAAATAGCGATCCGTGTCGATCGGCCGGCCAGGTCCAACCATGGTTTCCCACCAGCCGGGCTTGCCGGTGACTGGATGTTCATTGGCGACGTGCTGATCGCCGGTCAGGGCATGGCAGACTAGAATCGCGTTGGACTTGTCGGCGTTGAGGACGCCATAGGTCTGGTAGGCGATCGTCAAAGGGCTTAGGAAAACGCCCGCGTCCATCTGCAGCGGACGATCGGCGCCGAAATGCGCGACGAGACTATGTGGCGCGTCGACTTCGCGAAGGCCTGCCGTCTTAATTGCCAAGACACTGGTCAAAATCTAGCCGATCGTTCGGTATGGCGAACACAGTGTCCGATATATAGGAGAGCAGCTCAAGGAGTGTCAAGTTTGAGATCGTTTTTCTTACTGCAAACCGGGCGAAATCCCGACGATTTATCTAACCCGCGCTGAAAATGGGGGAGATTTTTGCGAAGGCCCCTAGCCTCAGCTCGCCCGCTTCCGGCGCGAGCTGGATTTCAGCGGCGTCGGAAGCTTTGAACCGGACTCGTCCAGAATGGCGAATTGGTAGCCCCCGCTTTCATCCTTCGTCACTGAATAACGCAAGCGCTCGATGACGTTATTTGCCTCGTCAAAGGTCAGCACAACGGGACTGAGATCAGTGACGGCGGCGACCTCCAGGTAGACGGAGCTGCAAATGATCAGTTCGTCGCCGGGCTGACAGGTGCGCGCCGCCGCGCCGTTGAGGATGCAGCAGCGGGAGCCGCGCTCGCCCAAAATAACGTAGGTCGAAATCCGCGCGCCGGAATTCTTGTTCCAGACTTCGACGAATTCGAGGGGAAATATTCCCGCAGCCTCGCAATGCGCCGGATCAAGCGTGATCGAGCCGTGATAATCGAGGTTCGATTCCGTAACGCGGATGCCGTGAAGTTTTCCGCCTATAAGTTTTCGCATCGATTCCATTCCGTCGAAGCTCCGGCCCCGAAGCATCCGCTAATATTACGTCGCTACCCCGCATCGGCCTCGAAACTGACCAGCTTGGCTCCCTCCGCGACTTGATCGCCGAGCGCAAATTTAAAGGCTCGGACAATCCCCGAGCTCGGGGCCCGCAGCAGATGCTCCATTTTCATTGCTTCGACAACCAGAACCGGTTGGTTCGCTTCGACTATGGTGCCGGGCTCCACCAGAAATGCGACGATCCGTCCCGGCATGGGAGAGGTCAAATCCCTCCGCGGCTCCTCGCTCGTCGCCGCGTCGTCGCCGCGATCAGCCAGAGCGAAGCAATGGCAAGGCTGCCCCTTCATGCATATGACGATCTTCCCATCAGCGCGAATCCAACGCGCCGACGATTTCCAGCCGTCGAGATCGAACGATAGAACTCCATCTTCCGCGAGAGCGCCGGTTGCGCGGAGAAAAACGCTGTCCAGCGTCGTAAGTCGCCAGCCCTCGCCCAGGTAAGTAATCTGGATCACGCGATTTTCAGCACCCCGCGCTGTAGTTTCTCGCAAAACACACGTTTCCTCAGCGGCCTCGTTCAGCCGCCAGGCGTCTTGCCGGTTCCAAGGGCTCCAAGGATCACCCGAGCGCGCCGCCGCTTTTTCCACGGCGCGGGCGCACTCGCGCAGAAGGCCGATCACGGCAAGGGCGAGAATCTGGGCTGAGGCGGCCGGCGCTGGGGCCAGAAGCGCCGCGCGATGCCGCTCTATAAAACCGGCATCCGGGGCGGCCTGCGCAAACGACTCGCTGCTCGCGATGGCTGTCAGAAAGCCAAGGTTGGTCGCAAGGCCGGCGACGCGCATATCGCTGAGCGCATGGCGTAGGCGCAAAATGGTTTTGGAGCGATCCTCGTCCCAGACGATCAGTTTGGCGATCATCGGATCATAATGGACCAAGATCTCATCTCCGGCCTTGCAACCGGAATCAATGCGCACATGCCGTCCCGCCTTGGGAAAATCGAGGCATTCGAGGCGCCCGCTTTGGGGGACAAAATCCCTGGCCGGATCCTCGGCGTATAGCCGCGCCTCGATGGCATGGCCTCTGGCGACGATTTGCTCCTGCGCCAGCGGCAATCCTTCGCCAGCCGCAGCCCGCAATTGCCATTCGACGAGATCAAGGCCGGTGATCATTTCGGTGACCGGATGCTCGACTTGCAGGCGCGCGTTCATCTCCAGTAAATAAAAAGCCCCATCCTTGGGCGACACGAGAAATTCGATGGTGCCCGCGCCGACGTAGGATGCCGCGCGAGTCCCGCGCAGCGCCGCCTCGCGCATGGCCTGGCGAAGCTCCCCGGAAAGCTCCGGGGCGGGAGCCTCTTCGATGATTTTCTGATGCCGGCGCTGAATTGAGCAATCGCGATCGAAGAGATGAACGCAGGCGCCTCGAGCGTCGGCGAAGATCTGAACCTCGACATGCCGCGCGGGGCGCAAATATCTCTCGAGCAGCATGCGGTCGTCGCCAAAAGCAGCCATCGCCTCCCGCTTGGCGCTGGCGAGTTGAGCGACGAAATCGGCGCCGCTCGCGACGATTTTCATGCCTTTGCCGCCCCCGCCCCCCGAAGGTTTCAGCAATACCGGATAGCCGATTGCGTCGGCCTCGGCGGTAAGCCGCGAAAGCGTCTGGTCCTCGCCGTGATAGCCGGGAATCAGCGGAACCCCGGCCTCGCCCATCAGCGCCTTGGCGCGGGATTTGTCGCCCATCGCACGGATCGCCGCGGCCGGCGGCCCAATAAAGACCAAACCAGCCGCAGCGCAGGCCTCGGCGAAGCCCGCGTTCTCGGACAGAAACCCGTAACCCGGATGCACCGCCTCGGCCCCGGCGTGCAACGCCGCCGCGATGATCCTATCCCCGGCGAGGTAGCTTTCGCGGGCGGCGGCGGGGCCAATCAAAATCGCCTCATCGGCGAGCGCGACATGCAGCGAGGCGCGGTCGGCCTCGGAATAGACCGCAGTGGTCGCAACGCCAAGCCGCTGCGCGGTCCGAATGATGCGGCAGGCGATTTCGCCGCGATTGGCGATCAGGATTTTGGCGAACATCAATGCCTCCGGCGCCTTACATGCGGAAGACGCCGAACCGCGTCTCTTCGATCGGAGCGTTGAGCGCGGCCGAGATCGAAAGGCCTAACACCATGCGGGTCTCGGCCGGATCGATGACGCCATCATCCCAAAGCCGGGCGCTGGCGTAATAGGGATGCGCCTCGCGTTCGAATTTTTCGCGGATCGGCGCTTTGAAGGCTTCCTCTTCTTCGGAGGTCCAGACGTCTCCCGCGCCAAGATTATCGCGCCTGACATTGGCCAGGACGTTGGCGGCTTGTTCGCCGCCCATCACTCCAATGCGCGCGTTCGGCCACATCCAGAGGAACCGCGGTCCGAAGGCGCGCCCGCACATGCCGTAATTGCCGGCGCCGAAACTGCCGCCGACGACGATCGTAAATTTAGGCACATTGGCGCAGGCGACGGCGGTGACGAGCTTGGCGCCGTCCTTGGCGATGCCTTGCGCCTCATATTTCTGGCCGACCATGAAGCCGGCGACATTTTGCAGGAAGACCAACGGAATTTTCCGCTGCGCGCAAAGCTCGACGAAGTGAGCGCCCTTCAGAGCCGACTCCGAAAACAAGATCCCGTTGTTGGCGAGAATGCCGACGGGATAGCCGAAAATATGCGCAAAGCCGCAGACCAAAGTCGTTCCGTAAAGCGCCTTGAACGAGTCGAAGACGCTGCCATCGACGATGCGCGCGATGATCTCATGCACATCATAGGATTTGCGCGGATCGGCTTCGACGATGCCGTAAATGTCTTTTGGATCGTAGAGCGGCTCGGCTGGCGTCTCCAAGGCGATATCGGGCAGTTTGCGCCTGTTGAGATTGCCGACGATCGTTCGCGCGATTTCGAGCGCCTCGGCGTCGCTCGAGGCGTAATGGTCCGTGACGCCTGACTTGCGGGAGTGAACCTCTGCGCCGCCAAGATCTTCCGCGGAAACGATCTCGCCGGTGGCCGCTTTGACGAGCGGGGGGCCGGCCAGAAAAATAGTCCCTTGCCCGCGCACGATGATCGCCTCATCGCTCATCGCCGGGACATAGGCGCCGCCGGCGGTGCAGCTTCCCATCACGACGGCGATCTGCGGAATGCCGGCGGCGGACATCCGCGCCTGATTGAAAAAGATCCGACCGAAATGATCGCGATCGGGAAACACCTCGTCCTGGTTTGGCAGATTGGCGCCGCCGCTATCAACGAGGTAAAGGCATGGAAGATTGTTTTCGCGTGCGATCTCCTGCGCGCGCAGATGCTTTTTTACGCTCAAAGGGTAGTAGGTCCCGCCCTTGACGGTTGCGTCATTGGCGATGACGACGCATTCCTGACCGCGGATGCGCCCGATGCCGGCGACGACTCCCGCGGCGGCGATGGTTTCCGCATAGACTTCGTAAGCAGCAAATTGCGAGAACTCCAGAAATGGCGCCCCCTTATCGAGCAGGACGCCGATCCGATCGCGCGGCAACAGCTTGCCGCGCAGGATGTGTCTTTCCCGCGCTTTTGGGCCGCCGCCCTGACGTATGATCTCAACCTTCGCCCGCAGATCGTCGACGAGGCCTTGCATCGCCTTTGCGTTGGCCGCAAAACGCGCGCTGCGCGGTTCAGCCTGGGATTTGAGGGCGCTCATATGGGCTCAATTCCCGTCAAATAATTCACGGCCGATCAGCATTCGCCGGATTTCGCTCGTGCCCGCGCCGATTTCATAGAGCTTTGCGTCGCGGAGCAGACGCCCGGTCGGATAGTCGTTGATATAGCCATTGCCGCCGAGCAGTTGGATCGCGTCGAGCGCCGATTGCGTCGCGGCCTCCGCCGCAAACAACAGGGCTCCGGCCGCGTCCTTGCGCGCGGGCCGGCCCCCGTCGCACGCGCGGGCCACTGCATAGACATAGGCGCGGCAGGCGCTGAGGCGGGCATACATATCGGCGAGCTTGCCCTGAACCAGTTCGAACTCGCCGATCGCCCGGCCGAATTGTTTGCGCTCACGCGCATATGGTAGGCAAATGTCGAGACAGGCTTGCATAATCCCGATTGGCCCTCCGGCCAGCACCGCGCGTTCATAGTCAAGGCCGGACATCAGCACGCCGACGCCCTGATTGACCCCTCCCAGCGCATTCTCCTGCGGAACTTCGCAATCTTCGAAAACGAGTTCGGAGGTTGGGGATCCGCGCATGCCGAGCTTGTCGAGTTTTTGCGCGGCGTGAAACCCTTTGAACTCCTTCTCGATCAGAAAGGCCGTGATCCCGCGTCCGCCGGAGGCCGGATCGGTCTTGGCGTAGACCACTAGCGTCGAGGCGTAATGACCATTGGTGATCCACAATTTGGCGCCGTTGAGAATGAAGCGATCGCCCTTTTTGTCGGCGCGCAGGCGCATCGACAAGACGTCCGAGCCAGAATTGGCCTCGGACATGGCGAGCGCCCCGACATGTTCGCCGGAGATCAATTTTGGCAGGTAGCGGCGTTTTTGCGCTTCGCTTCCATGGCGACGGATCTGATTGACGCAGAGATTGGAATGCGCGCCATAGGACAGCCCGACTGAAGCTGAAGCCCGGCTGATCTCCTCCATGACGACGCAATGCGCGAGATAGCCAAGGCCAGCGCCGCCATGTTCCTCCTCGACGGTGATCCCGAGCAGCCCGAGCGCGCCCATATGCGGCCATAGGTCTTGCGGAAACGCATCGCTGCGGTCGATCTCCGCCGCGCGCGGGGCAATTTTCGCATCGGCGAAGGCGCGGACCGCATCGCGCAGCATATCGATCTCGGATCCAAGCGCGAAGTCGAGGGTTGGATTTTGCGCCATAGAGAATCCCATGCGAGAACGTTCACGAAGCTAACCTTTTCGCGCTGATTTGGCGATGGCGTCGCTGATCGCCGGAATTTCCCGCAAACCCTGTGGCTGGCGGCCGCAAAATCGCAAAAGCAAAATCGCACAAGATGGATCGTCAAATTTTGCCGAATATGTCAGCCGCAGCGATCGATCTGTGTCGGGCCTTGGTGCAATGCCCGTCCGTGACGCCGCAGGAGGGCGGCGCGCTCGGCGTGCTGGAAGCGGCGCTGCGCCGGGCCGGCTTTGCGACGCACCGGGTGGTTTTCTCGGAGCCCGGAACGCCCGACATCGATAATCTCTATGCCCGCGTCGGGACCGGCGCGCCCTATCTTCTTTTCGCCGGCCACACGGATGTCGTGCCGGTTGGGGACGCCGCCAACTGGCGTTTCGATCCGTTCAGCGCCGAGATCGCCGATGCGGCGATCTTTGGCCGCGGCGTCGTCGATATGAAAGGCGGCGTTGCGGCTTTCGCCGCCGCCGCCTGCGCCTTCATCGCGCGCCACGGGACGGAAAAAGGCTCGATCGGCTTTCTCATCACGGGCGATGAGGAAGGCCCGGCCGTCAACGGCACGGCGAAGCTGCTGCGCTGGGCGCATGAGCGCGGCGAGCGTTTCGATCACTGCATTCTTGGCGAGCCGACCAATCCCGAGGCGCTCGGCGATATGATCAAGATCGGCCGGCGAGGCTCCTTGAACGGAACATTGATCGCGCAGGGCCGTCAGGGCCATGTCGCCTACCCGCAGCGGGCGATAAATCCGATCCCGCAGTTAATGCGGCTTCTTGAGGTTTTTCGCGCGCCGCTCGATTCTGGAACCGCCCATTTCGACGCTTCGAACCTCGAGGTTGTGAGCGTCGATGTCGGCAACCCGGCATTCAACGTCATTCCGGCGCAAGCGCGCGCAAAATTCAACATCAGGTTCAATGATCTCTGGACGCCCGACGCGCTTGCGGCCGAGTTGCGCGCGCGGTTGGATGCGGCCGGGCAGGGCGTCGATTATAAGCTCAGCTTCGAGCCCTGCAACGCGCTGGCTTTCCTGACGCCGCCCAACCGCTTTACGGATCTCGTTGCGGGCGCAGTGCGGAAACGGCTTGGGCGCACGCCGGTCCTTTCGACAAGCGGCGGGACCTCGGATGCGCGATTCATTCGAGCCTATTGCCCGGTGGTCGAATTCGGCCTTGTCGGCGCAACCATGCATATGGTCGATGAACATGCCTCGATCAAAGACATCGAAGCTTTGACCGAGATTTACGCGACGCTGCTTGAGGATTATTTCGGCTGATCAGTCGAGGCGGTCATTCCGCGTTGATTTGCTTTGGCAGCATCCGGTTCAGCACGCCGTCCCGCCGCACGAAAATGTGCCAGCTGGTTGCAAGGATATGCAAGCCGACGAGCGCATAGACCGCCCATTGCAAGGCCAGATGGACGTTTTGAGCAACCTTCGCCAATGGCTTGTCTTCGGGAAGAAGCGGAAGCTTGAACAGGTTGAAGAAATTCACCGGATGGTCGCTGGCGGAGGACAGAATATAGCCGCTGATCGGCATGGCCAAAAGAATCAAATAGAGCAGAACGTGGCTGACCTTGGCCAGGATCGACTCCCAAGGCTCAAGGCTCCAGGGCAAGGGCGGCGGGGGATTCAAGGCGCGCCAGAAGATGCGGAAAGCCACCAATACGAAAATCGTCACGCCGAGCGATTTGTGGATCATGAATAGAGTGCGGACCCAAGGGTTGTCATCCGCCATCGACGTCATGACCCAGGCGATGGGCAGGATTGCGAAGACCAGAAGCGCAGTGAGCCAATGCAGCCACTGCGATACGTGGTGATACTCTTCGGTCGGGACGCTTACAGAAAATCTCGGCTGTTTCACCATGCGCGAAGGCCCCCTGATGTTCTTGGATTTGGGTCTGGAGGCGGATGCTTTTTGACTTGAGCCAAGCTTCCGACAGACGCAATTCATAGAATATCGTCCAAACGCGAGTTGGACAAATGAGGATCGAACGCGTTCTCCGGGATTCATTCATCGGCGACGGCGTCGATAGATCAGCTTGGGGCCCGATCATTCGACGCTTCGATTTGCCGCGGGACATCGAACGCGGCGGCGGATTCTCCGGCGCATTTGCGGCGCCACATCTCGCGATAGGCGGCCTCGAGCGCGCCGGTGAAAACCGCTCCGTCGCATAAGGGAAAAGCGGCCATCCGGGTGCGAAGCGAGGCGCGCAGATTTGTCAGGCGCTCGGGATCGGCGGCGAGGGCCGCAGCGATGGCTATATATTCGGCGCTCGAAGAAGCCGCCAACTCGCTGAGCCCAAGCACATCGAGGAACGAGAGCGTTTGGCGCGAAGCCGGCCGCTCTTGCGGCAAGGTCACGACCGGAACCCCCATCCAAAGCGCCTCGCAGGTGGTCAGCGCGCCGCAGAAGGGAAACGGATCCAGCGCGACATCGATCTCGCCATACTCGGCCAGCATTTCTTTGTGCGGCGAAAACCCGCGAAGCTCCACCCGCTCAAGGTCGATGCCTTCTGCCAGGAAAGCGTCGCTAAGCCTTCGCCGCGCGGTTTCATCGGCAAGCGACGCCCATTTGAGGAGCAGACGCGATTGCGGCGCGGCCCGGAGCACCGCTGACCACAGCGTGACGACCTCGGGACCGATCTTGGCGATATTGTTGAAGCTGCCGAATGTAAACGGCTCGCCCTTCAGCGATGGTGGCGGGACTGGGGTCGGCGCGTAGTCGGGCGCCGCGTAGCAGAGCCGTCCGTGCGGCAATCTCACCAACGCCTCGCTGCACCAGCGCTCCGCGCCGGCAGGGGCGGTGCTGGGGTCCATCAACAAATAGTCGATCGAGGCGAGGCCGGTGGTGGCGACATAGCCCAACCAGGAAACCTGCAGCGGCGCGACGCGCCCCGCGAACATGGCGAGCCGGTTTGCTCCCGTGTGTCCCGAGAGGTCAACCAGAATGTCGACGCCATCCCGGCTGATCAGGGTCGCCGCATCCGCGTCGGACAGCCTTGCAATGCTGCGCCAATGGTCGGCGGCGGCGCGCAACCGGGCGGTCGCGTCATCATTGGCGTCGCCATTGGAGTAGCAGAACGTCTCAAAGGCGGACTTGTTGTGCGACTCCAACACTTTGGTCAGGAAATAGCCGACCGGGTGGGTATGGAAGTCGCCCGAAACGTAACCGATCCGCAAGCGCCGATCGGGATCGGGGTCGCGCACGGGGAAAGATGCGGCTTGCCCCGCTTGGCGGCCGTGGAATTCGTCCCAGCGGCGATGTTCGCTGAACAATGCCTCCATCGACAGGTCCGAACGATAATTGAGATAGAGCAAAAGCTTGCTTCGCGCGTCGGCAAGGTCGGGTCTCAGAGAGAGGGCTCGCTCCAGATGCGCAATTGCTTCATCGAGGCGGCCCTGAATCTGAAGAACGATGGCGAGGTTCGTATGCGCCTCGGCGAAATCCGGCCTTAGTGCGAGCGCCTTCTCGTGGTGCGCCGCCGCCTCGCCGAGGGGGCCCTGATCCTTGCGGACGTTGCCGAGGTTCATATGCGCTTCGGCATAGTCCGGCCTGAGCGCGATCGCTTGCTCGAAAGACGCCGCCGCCGCGTCAAGCTGGCCTTGAAGGTGTCGGACGTTGCCCAAGCTTACATGAGCTTGCGCCAAATCCGATTGGACGGCGAGCACGCCTTCGAAGGCGGTCGCCGCATCGTTGAGCTTGCGTTGGGATTGCAGGATAAAGCCAAGGTTATAGCGCGCGGCCGAGAAATCCGGCTGGGCCGCCAAGGCTTGGCGATAAGATGACGCCGCATTGTCGAGGCGCCCCCGAGCCTGAAGCGCCAGTGCGAGGCTGTAGTGCGCCCCGGCGTGGTTTGGCTCCAAAATCAGCACCCGGCGGTAACAGGCCGCGGCCTCTTCCGCCTTGCCGTTTTCCATCAGCGCGTTGCCAAGGGCACCATGAGATGCGGCGGACATCGGCTCGAGCTCGAGCGCGCGCTGATGGCTGGCGACGGCTTCCTCCAGCCTTCCAAGACGCCCGAGGGCGAGGCCCAATTGGCTATGGATGCTCGCAATCCCTTCATTCAGCGCGGCGGCCTTGGCGAGCAAATTGACCGCGATCTCGTTCTCGCCGGACTGGCAGGCGAGCGCGCCGAGATGATAGAGGCTGTCGAGGTGGTTCGGCTCGACTTCCAGAATCTGCCTGTAAAGCTTTACGGCCTCGGGGATCCGCCCAGCGCGCTGGCGTTCAAAGGCGGTGCGAAACAATTGGGCCGCGCGCGGCGAAGGACCAGGATTTGCGTCAGGAGGCGTAGAATTTTGCGCGGCCGCGCCCTGTTTAGCCGCCGCGCGCCGTTCTTTCCGATTGGCCATGCTGGTCTTCCCCCATGCAAGCCTTGCTCGCCCAGGCCATGACGACGAGGCGCTCTGCGATATCCGGCAAATGCTGACGCGAGCCGGCTTCTTCGCAGCCGCTCTCTAGCGCAACTGCCGCATCAGCTCAACTGGGGCCGCCTCACAGCGCGACGAGGCGCCCATTAGCCCACCACGAAATGCTTCGACAGCTTCAGTCCTTGGCCTTGATAATTCGAAGCATCGCCTTCGCCGTAGAGCACCTGGGGCGGCTCGGCCATTTTCTCGTAGACGAGGCGGCCGATGATTTGCCCATCCTCCAGAATAAACGGCACTTCGTGGCTGCGCACCTCGAGCACGGCGCGGGCGCCTGGGCGATTGTCCGGCGCCGCGCCAAAGCCCGGATCGAAAAAGCCGGCGTAATGGACGCGAAACTCACCCATCGCCGGGTCGATCGGCACCATTTCGGCTGCGAGATCACGCGGGATGTGCAAGCGTTCCTGTGAGGCCAGAATATAAAATTCGCCCGGATCGAGAATCAGCCTGTTGTCTTTGCGAGCGAAAACCTTGTCCCAATAATCATCCATGCGATAAGCGCCGACGCGGTCGATATCCAGAATGTCGGCATGCTTTTGCGCCCGGTAGCCGATCACCTGCCCGAGCGCCTCTGCATTGAGGGCGACGCGCAGAACCAGCCCGTTGCGCAAATTCAACTCGCCATCGACGAGCGGGCTTTCCGCGTGATGCTCGCGCATTTCGTTGTCGTCGATGCCGAAATCCGTTTGCTCCAACTGCTGCGCGTTCAGCAGCCGGAAGCGGATCTGGTTGAGCTTGGCGCCTTTGCGCACTCTTACGCTGAAGCTGCGCGGCGAGACTTCGGCGTAGAGCGGTCCCTCATAGCCGCGGGAAACCCGGTCAAACACTTCGGAATGATCGGTGATCAGGCGGGTGAAAATATCGAGGCGGCCGGTCGAGCTCTTGGGGTTCGCCAAAGCTGAGATGCCGTCGGGCAGCCGCAGATGCTCGAGCAGCGGGATCACGTAGACGCAGCCGCGCTCGAGCACGGCGCCGGCTTCCTCAAGGCTGATTCCCGCGTCGTTCTCGATCAGTGTCCGCAGCTGATCTTTGACGCTGCGGTCCTTGCCGGGAAGAAAGCTCGCCCGGACGCGGTAGGCGCGCGGCCCAAGACGCAAATCGAGGCTAGCCGGCTGAAACTGGCTGCCTTCCAGCTCTTCCTGATGCAAAATCATGCCCCGGCGCACCATCAGCTCGATTTTCTGGCGCGACAGCAGGCCGGACTTCGGGCCGAAGTCGTCTTGGTCCAATTTGGGAGAACGCGATTGCATGGAAAAACGCATCGAGGTGAGAGGGCGCCTCGGACGGACCGGCGGCAATGAGCTTAAGTTGCTTGAGATATAAGAAATAGGGGGTTAATCAACCAAGGATCGGTACAAGGAGGCAAGATGAGCAATCCGAGGCAAAAGCGCGATCCTAAAACCTTGCGCGCGGCGACGCAGCTCGTCCACGGCGGCACCACCCGCTCGCAGTTTGGCGAGACCTCCGAGGCTCTCTACCTCACCCAGGGCTACGTCTACGACACGATGGAGGCCTGCGAAGCGCGTTTCAAGGGCGAGGACCCCGGCGGTTTCATCTATTCGCGTTACGGCAACCCGACCGTGGCCATGTTCGAGGAGCGGATGGCGCTGCTCGAGGGGGCTGAGGCGGCGCGCGGGACGGCGAGCGGCATGGCCGCGGTGACCGCCGCGCTGATGTCGCAGGTCAAGGCCGGCGATCATGTCGTCGCCGCGCGGGCGCTGTTTGGCGCATGCCGCTATGTTGCGGAAGAGTTGCTGCCGCGGTTCGGAGTCGCCTCAACTCTCGTCGATGGAGCCAATCTCGATGAATGGCGGGCGGCGATGCGGCCCGAGACCAAAATCCTGTTCCTCGAAAGTCCGACCAACCCCTGCCTCGATGTTTATGATATTGAGGCGATCGCCGCGATCGGTCACGAATACGGCGCGCTGCTCATCGTCGACAATGTGTTCGCGACGCCGATTTTGCAAAAGCCCCTGGCGCTGGGAGCTGATTGCGTCGTCTATTCGGCGACCAAGCATATCGATGGGGGCGGCCGCTGTCTTGGCGGCGTCATTCTCGGCAGCCGCGAGTTCGTCGAGAAGGATCTTCAGACATTTCTGCGCCAGACCGGACCGGCGCTGTCGCCCTTCAACGCATGGGTGCTGTTGAAATCGCTCGAAACCTTGCCTTTGCGAGTGAGGCAACAGATGGAGAGCGCGGCGCGGATCGCCGACTTTCTCAGTGATCAGCCGCAGGTCAGCCGGGTGATTTATCCTGGCCGCGCCGACCATCCCCAAGCCGAGATCGTCAAGCGCCAGATGTCCGGCGGCGGCACGTTGGTCAGTTTCGACATCACCGGGGGCAAGGCCGCCGCGTTTGCTTTCGCCAACCGGCTGGAGCTGATCAAAATCTCCAGCAATCTCGGCGACGCCAAAAGCCTGATCACCCATCCGGCGACGACGACGCATCAACGGCTGGCGCCGCAGGCCCGCGCCGCCTTGGGCGTCAACGAGGGGCTTCTGCGGCTTTCGGTTGGCCTCGAAGACGTCGAGGACCTTTTGGACGATCTTTCAACGGCGCTCGCTGTGCTCGACCGGCAAGGGCTGGCGGCGGAGTGACCTGGCTCCGTCTCGCGCCCGCGTTTTCCTGCGGACGAGGTTGTGTTAAACTTAGGGTAAGCCCGCGCCCGGCCCGTTATGTCAGATCGCGATCATGTACAGCGCCGTAACCCACGATATTCAAATTACCGTTCTGCCCGAATTCGTTCCCGAACGATCCGACGCCGAAGAAGCGACGTTTTTCTGGGCCTATACGGTGGAGATCGCCAACCAGGGCGATCTGACCGTGCAGCTCACCGCGCGGCATTGGAAAATCACCGACGGCAATGGCAAGCTCAAAGAAGTGCAGGGCGCTGGCGTCGTCGGCGAACAGCCGATTTTGAAGCCGGGCGAGACGTTCCGTTATACGTCAGGCTCGGATTTGACGACGCCGTCCGGAATTATGAGCGGAGCTTATCGCATGGTGAATGAGCGGGGCGAGGTCTTTGAGGTGGAGATTCCGGCGTTTTCGCTGGATTCGCCATTCTCGCATCGCTTTGTCAATTGAGCGGCTGGCGGCGGGGCAGCCTCGCCGGCGCCAGATTCGTTAAGTGGGGAGCGGTCTTCTGATGTCCTCGATCGGCAATGGCTTCGACGCGAGGCTCGACGCAACGCTCGATATGCTTGAGCGCCTCGTCGCTTTCGACACGGAAAGCTCGAAATCCAATCTCGCCCTGGTCGGGGCGGTCGAGAGCTATTTTGAGGATTGCGGCGTCGATTACGTCAAAATCCCCAATGAAGCCGGCGACAAGGCGGCGCTTTTCGCCAGCATTGGCCCGAAAATCGATGGCGGCGTGGTTCTCTCGGGCCACACCGATGTCGTCCCCGTCGAAGGGCAGTCCTGGACCAGCAATCCTTTTCGATTGCGCCGGGAGAGCGGACGCCTGTTTGGGCGCGGCGCTTGCGACATGAAGGGCTTCGACGCCATCTGCCTCGCGATGATTCCGGAATTTCAGAAAGCGCGCCTGTCCCGCCCGATCCACATTCTTTTGAGCTACGACGAGGAAACAACTTGCCGCGGGCCGCTTGACGCCATCGCGCGCTTTGGCGTCAATTTGCCGCGCCCTGGAGCGGTGCTTGTCGGCGAGCCGACCCTGATGCAGGTTGCGGACGCGCATAAGGCGATCGTCACCTATCGCACCGTCGTGCATGGCCATGAGGCGCATTCGTCAAAAGCCTCGCTGGGGGCCAGCGCGATTGAGAGCGCCTGCGACCTCGTCACCGAATTATATCGTTTCGGCGACCAACTCGCGGCGCAGGGCGACCCATCGGGCCGGTTTGATCCGCCGGCTTCGACGATCCACGTTGGCGTCATCCGCGGCGGCACGGCGCGTAATATTCTGGCCAAGCAATGCGCTTTTCATTGGGAGTTCCGAAGCCTGCCGGGCGTCGCGCAAAATCTGGCGCTGACGCATCTTGAGGATTATATCGCGCGCGTCGCCGGCCCGAAGCTTACCCGCTACGCCAAGGACGCATTCATCGAGACATTTTCCGAAATCGAAGTGCCGGGCCTTCGGCCCGAGCCTGGCTCTTCCGCCGAGACATTGGCGCTGAAACTCGCCCATTCCAATCGCACGATCAGCGTGCCTTTTGCGACCGAAGCCGGCCAGTTCCAAGCCGCCGACGTTCCGACGATTGTCTGCGGTCCCGGCTCGATCGATCAGGCGCATCAGCCCGACGAATTCATCGAAATCTCTCAGATCGAGGCGGGCATCGCCTTTATGCGCAGATTGGCGGAGGAATTGTCGAACGGCGCGTGAAACCGTCTAGCGCCCTTTGGCCATAGAAGCGCGGGCTGCGCAGCTTCGCCGCCCCGTAATCGAAACAATAGCTCGATCGATCGCCCAGAAAAGCTTGCAGGATTCTTACGGCTCCAACACGGAATCCCAATAGAGATAGTCCATCCAGCTTTCGTGCAAATAGTTGGGCGGAAACATCCGACCATTCTGGTGCAGATCGTTGACTGTTGGCTGGTAAGGCTTGTGTGCAGGCCACATGCGCGCTTCGCCCGGAAGCCGGTCGCTCTTGCGTAGATTGCAGGTGGAGCAGGCCGCGACGACATTTTCCCAAGTCGTCATCCCGCCCTTGGAGCGGGGAGTCACATGATCGAAGGTCAAATCATGGCGAGAGCTGCAGTATTGGCAGCTGAAACGATCCCGAAGGAAGACATTGAACCGTGTAAATGCGGGATGTCGGGAGGGTTTTATGTAAGTTTTTAGCGAAACTACTGAGGGAAGCTGCATTTCGAAACTTGGGCTTCGAACTGCTTTGTCATAATTGGAGACGATATTTACGCGGTCCAGAAATACTGCTTTGATTGCGTCCTGCCATGACCAAAGCGAAAGCGGATAGTAGCTCAATGGCCTGAAGTCGGCGTTGAGCACAAGTGCCGGACAAGCTTCCGGCGAAGTGGTTTGGAAATGGACCGTCAACTCCGGCGCCTCTCCTCAACAGCATCTCCGCATCAGCGGTTCTATGCTAACACGACAAATCCGATTCGGCTCTCTAGCAAGGCAACTATCCGGGAAATATCCACGCTTGATGACGGCGATATGAATGCAAAGCAACAGCGAGTCTAGGGGCGATCCTTCAATTCATTGTGCGATCATCTGGTCGGAATCGGCGTTCCGCTGCGATAATCGTAAAATCCGCGCTGCGTCTTGCGCCCCAGCCAGCCCGCTTCAACATATTTTACGAGCAGGGGACAGGGGCGATATTTCGAATCGGCTAAGCCCTCGTGCAGGACCTGCATGACCGATAATACAATGTCGAGGCCAATAAAATCGGCGAGTTGCAGCGGTCCCATCGGATGGTTGGCGCCAAGCCGCATTGCCGTATCGATGGCCTCGACTGAACCCACCCCCTCGTACAGCGTATATATCGCCTCGTTGATCATTGGCAGCAGGATGCGATTGACGATGAAGGCGGGAAAATCCTCCGAGACCGTGAAAGTCTTGCCCAAACGCAGAATTAGCTCTTTGGCGGCCTCGAACGTCGCATTCTCAGTCACGATGCCGCGGATAACCTCGACGAGCTGCATGCGCGGCACCGGATTCATGAAATGAATTCCGATAAACCGCTCGGGCCGGTCGGTCACCGAGGCGAGTCGCGTGATTGAAATCGAGGACGTGTTGGTCGCGAGCATCGTCTCGGGCCCGAGCGAAGGGCAAAGCTTGCTGAAGATTTTGCGCTTGACGTCCTCGTTTTCGGAGGCTGCTTCGATAATCAAGTCGCAATCGGCCAAGGCTTCATAGCTGGACGCCGATTTGATCCGGGTAAGGGCCGCCTCGCGCGCCGATGGCTCGATTTGCTGGCGCTCGACCTGGCGCGCGAGGTTCGACGCGACAATGGCAAGACCTGCAGCGATGCGGTCGTCCGAAAGATCGTTGAGCGCGATGTCTATGCCGGCGAGTGCGCAGACCTGGGCGATCCCCGTACCCATTTGTCCGGCCCCGATCACCCCGATTTTGTTAATGCTCATTTCATCTGTCCATAACCGAAATCATGCACGATCTCCGCCCGAGTCCGAAAGACGCGAAAGCGGACGCGGCATTAGATATTTACCGGCTCGGCTCCCCGCGCGCCACCTTGAGCTGATGCGGGCGCGCCGACAGGCGCCGATCTGACTTTTAAAGCATGAGCAGTTCAAATTGAACCAATCACGCCTTTTTATCTGGTCTTGGTCGCGAAGTCTCATCCGTGGACTTTGCGACCCCTTTCGCAAATTACGCTTTAGACCGAATTAGACTTCTAGACCAAGGCTCAAATGATATCCACTCGGGCGGCGGGGCCTTCGCCCTTGTTTGGCTACGCCCGTATGCCGATTCATTGCGCCGGAGAACCGGATCTCGATCTAACGTCCGAGCTTGGCGAGCGCCTCATTCAGCGCCGGCAAAACCGCAAAGAGATCGCCGACGAGACCATAATCGGCTATTTCGAAAATTGGCGCTTCCTCATCCTTATTGATTGCGACGATGACTTTCGAGTCCTTCATGCCTGCGAGATGCTGGATCGCGCCGGAAATGCCGACCGCGATATAGAGATCGGGCGCGACGATCTTGCCGGTCTGGCCGACCTGCCAATCATTTGGCGCGTAGCCGGCGTCGACCGCTGCGCGCGAAGCCCCCATCGCCGCGCCGAGCTTATCGGCCACCGGTTGGATCAACAGGCTAAAATTGTCCGCGCTCTGCATGCCGCGTCCGCCGGAAATAATGATTTTGGCGGAGGACAGCTCGGGCCGGTCGGATTTGACGACGGACTCATCTTTGAAACGGGAAACCTCTGGGACGGCGACGGCTGCGATCGTCTCTATGGGCGCCGATGCACCGCCCTCTCCCGTCGCCCCGAAAGCGGCTGTCCGCACGGTGATGATTTTCTTGGCGTCGCTCGACTGGACGGTCTGGATTGCATTGCCAGCGTAGATCGGCCGCTCGAACACATCGGGGGCCACGACCTTGGTGATTTCGGAAATCTGCATCACGTCGAGCAGAGCGGCTACCCGCGGCATCGCATTCTTGGCCGTTGAAGTTGAAGCCGAGAGGATCGCCGAATAACCGCCCGCCAGCGCCGCGATAAGCGCGGCCAGGGGCTCGGCCAATTGATGCGCGTAGATCGCATCGTCGGCGGCCAGCACCTTTTCAACGCCGTCGAGCCTTGCGGCGGCCGCCGCAGCGTCGCCGATATTTTGGCCAGCAACAAGAATATGCGTCGGTTCGCCGAGAAACTTGGCCGCCGTTAGCGTCTTGGCGGTCGCCTCACTGAGTTTGCCGTTCTGAATGTCGGCGAGAATCAGGACGCTCACCGTAGCACTCCCGCTTCGTCTTTGAGTTTTGCGACGAGTTCAGCGGCCGAGCCGACCTTGACGCCGGCCTTGCGGACTGGCGGTTCGACGGTCCTCAAGATTTTCAAACGGGGCGCGATATCGACGCCAAAATCGCCTGGCGTTTTTTCCTCGATCGTCTTCTTTTTGGCTTTCATGATATTCGGAAGCGAGGC
Source organism: Methylocella sp. (assembly GCA_037200525.1). NCBI lineage: Bacteria > Pseudomonadati > Pseudomonadota > Alphaproteobacteria > Hyphomicrobiales > Beijerinckiaceae > Methylocella > Methylocella sp. Next base: position 1,998,510 of record JBBCGG010000001.1, read on the forward strand.
ATAGCGCGGTTCATTCAGCCGCAGGTCAGTGGTGACGATTGCCGGCAGCCTGAGCGCGACCGTTTGGGCGCCGGCGTCAACTTCGCGCGTCACCTCGACGCCGCCGTCGCCGAGGACGACCTTTGAGGCGCAGGTTCCCTGGCCCCAGCCGAGCAGAGCGGCGAGCATCTGGCCGGTCTGATTGCAATCATCGTCGATCGCCTGCTTGCCGAGGATGACGAGCCCTGGCTGTTCGGCGTCGGCGACGCCTTTCAGCAGCTTGGCGACAGCAAGGGGTTCGACCGGCTGCTCGGCCTTAATGAGAATGCCGCGGTCGGCGCCCATGGCCAGGGCCGATCTGATGGTTTCGACAGCCTGCGCCGGGCCGATCGAGACGACGATGACTTCGCTCGCTTTGCCGGCCTCACGGAGGCGAAGAGCTTCCTCAACGGCGATTTCATCAAAAGGGTTCATCGCCATTTTAACATTGGCGAGATCGATGCCGGAGCCATCGGGTTTTACGCGAATCTTGACATTATAGTCGACCACCCGTTTCACGGGGACGAGAATTTTCATGCAGAAACTCTTGCTGCTCGACGGGCCGGCGCGCAAGAATTAGCTAATCGCGCTGGGGAGCCAAGTCAACAAAACGCCTCGCTCGGCGTTCGCGCGGGGCTTGATGCGGTCAGATAGCGCTGTTGAGGGTCGCCCTGAAAATTATAGGCGCCGGTGTGGGTGAGCCTGCCCGCCGTATCGAGCCAGATTTTGCCGCCAATGTCCCGCCATCTCTGGCAGAAGCCGAAATCCTCGCTGACATAGGCGTTGGTTTGCCTGTCGATCATGCAATCGAACAAAGCGTAATTGTCGGCTCCTTGCGCGGCGTTGGAATAGGCGTGCACATTATTGTACCGGGTTTCCGGATAGGCCGCGGTCATGCGCTCGATGACCCGGCGTTTCAGCAACATGAAGCCGCCGCCGCAATAAACCCCGGTAGCGAACCGCCCGTCGCGCTCCAACTGCTCGCCCGCACAAAGGGTGCCGACATAGAGCAACGGCGCGCTTTGAAAGCTCTCGTCCGTCATGGCGGCGCGCTTGATCGCCGCGCTGCTCCAGTCGATCACTTTTAGAGGATAGACGCCGGCGACGAAATCCTGGTTGAAGGCGAGCATGTGAAAAACCTGCTCCGCCTCGAAACTGATGTCGGCGTCGATGAACAGAAGATGGGTCGCCGCCGGCGTGTGCAAAAACTGCGTCACCAGCGTATTGCGGCTGCGCGTGATGAGGGAGTCATGCCCGAGAAGGGCGAGCGCCGCGTCAAATCCGGCTGGTCCGGCAAACTGCATCAGGCCGAGGATCGATTGCATGTAATGCTGGGAAACGAGACCGCCAAAACAGGGAGTGGCGATGAAAACCATCGGTCGCGATGTAGTTGGCGTCATGATCGTCCTTGGCTGCCCACCCTGCTGAGGAGACAGGGCGCGTTGTTCGGGTCTGCTTGGAAACCCGATGCTCATTCTGACGTCAATTTAGCGGACCAAACCTACGCGAAGCTGCGCCCTGCTCAGGCGAACGCTGCTTCCGCAAGCCCGCGTTAAGCCTAATGAAAGGTGAAACCCCACGGCGGCGCGAATGGCGCTATATCTCAAAAGTTGAAGCGAACGGATCTGGATAAAGGCGCGATGTTGCAAACGTCAATTTTCAAGGCTGATGGGGCGGTGTCGTTCGGCGAGAAGCTGGCCGCGTCCGAGCAGTTCCTGGCTTTGTTCAAGGAAGGCATGGACCTTGTGGGGGCCGCAGCCGCCTATCTTGATGGCGCTGGCCGTCAGGAGGCGAGCGTTCTGGCGCGTCCGGCGGCGCTTGGCTATGCCGTCGAAAGCATGCGTTTGACGACGCGGCTGATGCAAATTGCGTCCTGGCTTTTGCTTCAGCGCGCCGTCAACGAAGGCGAATTGACCCGCGCGGAAGCCTCGAGCGAAAAACGACGGATTCATCTGTCGCGGCAGGACGCCGTCTCCGCCGACGATTTGCTTTCGGAATTGCCGCCGCGTCTCTGTGAACTCGTTGAGATGTCGCTTCGCGTTCAGGCGCGCATTCGCCATTTCGACGCGCTGATCTACCGTCCGGCAGCGCGGGAAAACGCGGCTTCGAAGCCGAGCCCTGTGGAAAATCAGATCGCGTTGTTGCGGGCTGCTTTCGGCGAGGCGAATTCGGTTTCGACGTGACATCCGGCATGCCGACAATGGCGGTGACAGCGACGCCATTCGCCGACAGGTCGAGGCGTTAGGCGCTATGCCGAACATCCTACCGCCAATCGGCGCTGGAAAAACTGCTTCTCGGCCCTCCTCTACCGCGACAGGAACGCCATCGAGCCTCCGACCGCTACGACCGCCTCGCCACAAATTTCCTCAGAGCCGTCTGCGTCGCCGCACCATCAGCTATTGGTTATGAGTCTTCGTCCGGCTACTTCAAATAGCCGGCATAGTAAATGCCGATGACGTTACCCGATGCGTCCTTGATCGGTTCGCAGCCCGTGACGTAAGGCTTGCCCAGGATGGGCGCCTCTCCGTAGTAGGCTTCGCCCTTCTTGATCATCGCGATCGCCGGGCCATTCGGGTCCAGGATCGTTCCGACCGCGCGCGAACCGTCGTCCTTCTTCACGTTCGTCGCGACGCGCACGTATTCGTCGCCGGCTTTCACAAAGAGCGTGGCCGTTCCGCCGTTTTCCTTAACGACCGCATCGACCACATCGAAGGAGTTGTTCATCCTGGTCGCGCCGAAATACAGGGCAGGGACATCCTTGCCCGCAACAGGATCTTTCCCTTCAATCTTGGGCGCCCCCAATTTTGCGGTCTTGGCTTTCAAAGCGCCAATCGAGGCCTTAACGTTGTCCGCCTGAGCGTTGCCGACGCTGGGCGTCAGCGTCGCAGTTGTGATGAAGCATCCGGCGGTCAGGATGCCGACGATGAAGTGCTTCCGATTGATTAAGTTCTCCCGTTTCATGTGACTAATCTCCCCAAAAGAGAGCGTCGGGCCTCGCGTCGGACCGTTTTGGCGTTTCCGACGGGGCAGTATATCCCCGCGGAGGCGGTGAGCGTAGCGGATTCTCGCCAAGCCTCTACCCCGCGACAGGAACGCCATCAAGCGCATGTTCCGCGGCCTCAAAGACTTGCGACGCGTCGCTGCCCTTACGACCGCCTCGCCACCAATCTTCCGCAGCCGTCTGCATCGCCGCAACCTTCTGCTAGCGGCTTATCAGTCTTGGCTTTAATCCCAATGTTGCAGTATTCGACCGGCATTGATTGACGGTCGGTCGCGACGGGCATAGGCTTGGTTTTAGACGGGGCGTATTCGTCACATTCAGGCATCGCCATCACTGGCCGATCGCCCCAAGCCAATCCACTAGCAGGGTGGCGCGCAGGGGAGGATTGCAATGGCGGCTTTTCGACCCAATGGTGCGTTCGACCGGCGCGACGTGATCTGCGGCGGCGGCGCGGCCGCATTTGCGACGCTCGTCGCCTCATTGCTAGCCGGGGGTCGACCGGCTCGGGCGGTCGGCCTCGAATCTCCCGCGCCCACAGTCGACAAAGTCTCGGTCACGGTAGTGACCGACAGTTACATGCTCGCAGTCGCTCCCAATTTGACGATCGGCGACGTCGAGATCCAGCGCTCCGGCTTTATGCTCTCGGATCTGCCGCCGGCGCGGGCGCTTGTGAGCGAATTTGGATTGTCGCTCCACGTCGAATCTCTCCGCGGACCCGAGGCGCGGCGCGTCCTCATCGATTTCGGCTATACGCCGGAAGCGCTCAACAACAATCTGGAGCTGTTGCGGCTCGATCCGGCCGCCCTTGACGCGCTGATTCTGAGCCACGGCCATTACGATCACTTCGGAGGGCTCGTCGGGTTCCTCAAGGCGCACGGGGCCAAGCTCAGGGCGAATCTGCCGCTCTATCTTGGCGGCGAGGAATGCTTCTGCTCGCGAGAATGGAAAGCGCCGCCGACCAAGGGCAATTTTGGAGCGCTCGATAGAAGGGCGTTGGAGCAGGCCAAACTCGCCGTCACCTATGCAGAAGGCGCCAGCCTTGTCGCGGGTCACGGCTTCACCACCGGTCAAGTCGAGCTTGGCAGCTTCGAGAAGGTGCTGGCCCCGACCGCAATGACAATCGGGGTCACGGACGGCGTCGGTTGCTATGCCGACAAACTCCCGCAGGACGAGCGGACCCTGACCGTGATTTCCGATCAGTTCCGCCACGAGATCGCGACTGCGTATAATCTAAGGGGGCGCGGGCTGATCATCCTCACCTCATGCAGCCATCGCGGCGTAGTGAATGTCGTGAAACAGGCCCAGACGGTCTCAGGCGAAAACAAGGTCCATGCGATCATCGGCGGCTTCCACCTGGCGCCGCAAAAAGAGGACTATGTGCGCGAGACGGTCGCTGCCCTGAAGGCGATCGACCCGGATTACATCATCCCGATGCATTGCACAGGCGACGCATTCTTCGACATCGCCAAAGTCGAGATGCCGGGCAAGGTGCTGCGCTCCTACACCGGAACGCGCTTCGTCTTCAGCGCCTGAGCGCGACGCAAAGGTTGATCCTCGAGCGTCGAGCAGCGAGCCGAAGTAAGCAAGAAAATGCCGGCGCATATCGCATCTCAAGCGCGAGCCGGTCGTCGTCAGGTCCGCGGCGGGTCAGAGCATAGGCGCAACGCCGCGGCTCGATCCAAGGAGGAACCGATGAAACCCATGAATCCAAGCAGAATCGCGGCTCCCGCCGCAGCGATAACTCTCGTTAAGACAGCGCTTGTCTCGGGGGCGCTCATAGCCTTCGCCCCGGGCGTCGCCGCAGCGGCCCCGATGGAAAAGAAGGGGACTACCCCCTACGTGACGCACTTCATTTTTCGACCGGTGATGAGCATCGACGTCCCCGACCTCGGGACGGCCACACAGCTGGAGGCGGTTGGAACCACCGAAAACTTGAAGGGAGAGAAGATGCTCGACAAAATGTCGGCGCATTGCACTGCGCTGAACGTTGCTTCTGGGGACAAGAAATACATCGACGGCGCATGCGTGCTGGCCGATAGCGACGGCGACAAGATTTTCTCGACCTTTGATACGCGCGATGTCGATAAGTCCGACCCAAAAATGGATTGCGGCACCCATATCATCACGGGGGGCACCGGCAAGTACAAGGGAATCACCGGCCGGGAGCCGTTTGCCTGTATTGTAATGCCTGCCTTGGCCGGAGCGGGCGGCTACACCGCGATGGACATTCCGCATAACACGACGTGGGAGATCAAATAATAAGAACGTTGGCGTCGGCGCAAACCCGAGCGGCGACGCCAGCCATGCATCGAAGCAAGCCCGACGCAGAGCCGGGCTTTTTCGCATTCAGTGGTTCCGCCGCCAATGGAAGATTTTTGGGCCGGCCTCTCGATCATGCCGCCCGATCAATCTCTGCGGATTGATCGCATGCGACGAACAACGTCGGCCATTCGGCGCGGGCGTCAATCAGCCGCGCCAAATGCATCGTCGGGAATGAGACACGCGGCGGCGCCCGGCGGCCATCGCTGCGAACGCGCCTGACCCGCTTATTTTTTGCCGAAAGACAGTCCGGCGAAACGCGAATTGAAGCGCGAAAGCCGTCCGCCGCGGTCGAGCAATTGCTGCGAACCGCCGGTCCATGCCGGATGAGTTTTGGGATCGATGTCGAGGTGCATCGTGTCTCCCTCGGCGCCATAGGTGGAGCGGGTCAAAAACTCCGTCCCGTCAGTCATGACGATCTTAATCAGATGATATTGGGGATGAATATCGGCTTTCATCGGCAAATTCCTTCAAAACACCTTCGGCCAGGGAGGCTCAACCAAGGCCGGTCAAAAACGTCGCCGAGAGCGCAATCGAGGCTCATAACTCGTCGGTCATGACTGGAGAACCCGCCCTATACTCCACTCGCCTCGTTGTTACAAGACCGGGCGGCGGAAGCTTTACTCATGCGGCGCGATTGTGTACCGCTGAATGCGCCCCGGCGCATGCGCCGGGCTTATTTTTTGCAATGCGCGCTCGGGTCAAATTCGATCCGGCGAAGCTTGGAGCGAAACAGATCCATGGCGAATGTGGTGGTGGTCGGCGCTCAGTGGGGCGACGAGGGCAAAGGCAAGATCGTCGACTGGCTGTCGCTCGAGGCCGACATCGTGGTGCGCTTCCAGGGCGGCCATAATGCAGGTCATACGCTGGTCATCGGCAATCAGGTCTATAAATTGGCGCTGCTTCCCTCCGGCATCGTCCGCCCCGGCAAGCTTTCGATCATCGGCAATGGCGTCGTGCTCGATCCGCACCATCTCGTCGAGGAAATCGCCAAGCTTGCGGCGCAGGGCGTGACGGTTTCTCCGGACAATTTGAAGATCGCCGACAATGTCACGCTGATTCTGGCGCTCCACCGCGAACTCGACGCCCATCGTGAATCCTCCAGCAACGAAGGCCTCAAGATAGGCACCACCAAGCGCGGCATTGGTCCAGCCTATGAGGATAAAGTCGGCCGCCGCGCAATTCGGCTGATGGACCTCGCCGAACCGCAGTCGCTGGACGAAAAGATCGGCCGCCTCCTCGCCCATCACGATCCGCTCCGGCGCGGCCTTGGGCTTGAGCCGATCACCGCCGCCTCGATCCGCGCCGAACTCGCCGCGGTCGCGCCCAAGGTTCTGCCCTTCATGGATGCGACATGGGATCTGCTTGAGCGCGCTCGGCGCGAGGGCAAGCGCATTTTATTTGAGGGCGCGCAGGGCGCTCTCCTTGATATCGATCACGGCACCTATCCTTTCGTCACCTCTTCCAACACGGTCGCCGCCAACGCCGCGACCGGATCGGGCCTTGGCCCAAAGGCGATCGGCTATGTGCTCGGCATCGCCAAAGCCTATACGACGCGCGTAGGCGGTGGACCCTTTCCGACTGAGCTCAACGATGAGACAGGCCAGCGAATGGGCGACAGGGGCCATGAATTTGGAACCAATACCGGGAGGCGCAGGCGTTGCGGCTGGTTTGATGCGGTTCTCGTGCGGCAAGCCGTAAAGACCTCGGGAATCGACGGGATCGCGCTGACGAAGCTCGACATTCTCGACGGCTTTGCGGAAATCAAGGTTTGCGTTGGCTATCATCTTGATGGTCAGCGCATTAACCGGTTTCCGGCGAGTCAGGCGGCGCAGGCGCGAGTCGAGCCGATCTACGAGACGATCGAGGGCTGGGAGGGCACAACCGCCGGAGCGCGCTCCTGGGCGCAGCTTCCGGCGCAGGCGATCAAATATGTGCGCCGAATCGAGGAGCTGATCGAGGCGCCGGTGGCGCTGCTCTCGACGAGTCCAGAGCGCGCCGATACTATCCTCGTGCACAATCCTTTCCGGGACTGAGGTCGCCTTTCCGGGACTGAGGCCGGGGCGCCGTGGCGGCGAAGCCGCGGACGGGTAGACACCCTAATGATATAAGCATGTTGCGGGATTGACGGATGATCCCTGGAATGGTCTGAACGCGGAATGGCTGACTATTATCCGCTGCTCGCCAAGGCTGTCGCGGGCCTGCCGAACTCAACGCCGGACACGCGTCGGGCGATCTATGATCGCGCTCGCAATGCGCTGCTCGGGCAGCTGCGTCGTCTCGAGCCGCCCGTCCCGGAAGCGGATGTCGAGCGTGAAAGCGGGGCTTTAGAGGTTGCGGTCGCGCGCCTTGAAGCCGAATTGGCGCCCCCGCCCGAAGCCCAAACCGAACAAGTCGTCGCGCCTGAGCCGCCCCCGGGGCCTGCCAGCAAGGTTGAGCCAACTCGGAAGGCCGCCGACGCTCCCGAGCCTCCGCCTGAAATTCGTTCGGTCGCGCCCGTTGCGAGCGATGAGCCGCCGGCGCAGACGCCGCAGGGAGCGCCCGCGGCCGGGACTCCCGTCGCCGAATCAGCCGTCCCCAATCCCGCCGCCGCCAACATACGCAGACGAGTTGGCGCAGCAGCCTCGCCGCCGGCGCGTCCGCCTCAGTTCTTCAAGGTGCAGCGCGAGAGGACGCCGGGGATTCCGCCGTCTCCGACCCTTCGCGTGTCGCCGTCGTCGCGTCCCTATGAAGCGCCGGCGCCAGAGAAACCTGCGGAGAGTCCAGTCGCGCCGGCATCAAGCGGCGAAATACCCGTTTCTCCAGAATTGCGCTTCCGAGAGCGCAGCTCGGGTGACTCTGATTCAAATGTTCGCGAGCCTGTCGCCGAAGAGCGCCCCCCGACGCTTCTGACAACAACAACGGACGCTGACGAAGCGGCCACTGAAATGGCGAATGCGGCGAGCCGGCAAAATTTTGGTCAGGCAGCCGGGACGCGCCTCGATGCGCAACGTCCTTTCGCCCCGCGCCCGGCGCGAGATCGCGCGGCGCCTAAACGGCTCTGGATCGTCGGCTTCGTCGTCGGCCTCCTCGTCCTTTTCGTCGCGGTTGCGGCCTTTGAGTTGCGGGATCGGCCCGAGGATCTGCGCCAGAAAGCCGCCACGCCGATCATAGCTCCCGACGCCGCCGTGAACGGAAAGATTGTGGATCGCATCGGCGGCGTTGGAGCGGAGCCAGAGGGGACGGCGGCTTCGGCGACCTCTGAAAGCGCAGGCGTCTCCGACGATCAAGCAGCGAAGAGCGCGGCGCCCCCGGCTGAGCCGCCGGCCGCCGTCTCGCGCCGCGCGGCACTCCTCGTCGAAGCGCCGGAAGAGCAATCCAAGGTGAAGACTTATCTTGGGGCAGTCGTCTGGAAGGTCGATAATGTTAGCAATGGGCCGGGCGAGCCGCTGAGCACTGCGGTTCACGCCGAGATCGACATTCCCGAGGAACAATTGCGGGCGGAGATGACGTTCCAAAAGAACTTCGACAGCACTTTGCCGGCCTCGCATACGATGAAACTGCAATTCACTGAGCCCCAAGGCGGCCCCTTGGGCAATGTCCAGCAGATCAGCGTGCCGCAGATGCGGCGCGAAGACAGCGCCACAGGAGACGGCCTCGTCGGCGTTCCGGTTCCGATAACGGAGAATTCCTTTCTTGTCGGCTTGAGCCGGGGAACCGCCGAGGCGGCCAATCTCGATCTTATAAAGTCGCGGGAATGGATCGATGTGCCGATGCTTCTGAGCAATGGCAAAATCGCGAAGCTGACCTTTGAGAAAGGCCCGCCCGGGCAGCGCGCGTTGAATGACGCATTGGCGGCCTGGCAGAATCAATAGCCTCACCTGATTTTCAGCGATCGGGCTCTATCCGACTGTTTCAGGCTCTATCGCTTGTCGAAAGCTTCGACTTCGGCATTGATCCGCGCGGCCAAATTGCGCAGTTCCGCCTCGGGGAGCGCGCCGGCGAGGGCATATTTGGCGTTGTTTTGCCGCCAAACGATCGCAGCGGAGCTGGCGGGGGAGCTGGACGAAGCGCGCCCGGCCGCGTGGAAGCCGGGTGCGCCACTCCCTTCATCGCGCTCGGCGCAGAGGCCGACCGGGGAATCATCGTTCTTGGCGTAGAAAAAACAGAACATGCCGCCGGCGGGACCGGGCGCGACGCGGACGCCGACCAGCGTCAGGCCGGCCGCTGAAAGATTTGGCACGACCAGCGCGGCCTGACTTGGCTGGCGGCTTAGCGGCGCGATCCCCGCCGCATTCGCAGGCTTTTGCGGCGCGAATGCTAGAAGAGCCGATTGCGTGCGCTGGACGAAAATATCGTCGGCGGCAGGGGCAGCCGTGTCCAGAGCGCCAGCGGTCGGCAGGTGGGAGCGATCGAAAAAAATCCATGCGCCGAGAGTCGCGGCGATCATTCCGCCGGCGAAAGCGCCGATGAGCCAGCGCGCCTGCCGACGATCGCGCCAGAATTTAACGACAGCGGAGGCCCAAATCTTGGTTCGGGCAGCATCGTTTTGACTCTGTTCCTCGCCGCCCGACAAAAGCCGGCTCGCCAAGATGTTTTTCGCCGCGGGCGGAGGGAGCGAGGCGAAGGACAGGGCGGGTTCGCCTTCGACCCGCGCGAAAGCGGCGCGGATGATTTCGTTTTGGCGCCGCCAACTCTCGACCCGCGCGGCGTCAACTGGCGAGGAGGCGAGAAAGTCGGCGATGGCCGCGCGGCGCTCTCCCTCGATTTCGCCATCGACGAAGCCGTGCAGCTCTTCATCGCTAACGGGGGGCACGGTGCCGCTCACGCCGACGGACTTTCTATTTGACCAGCCGCAAATGGGGGGGACGCGCTTTGGCTTTACGCCCTGGGGCTGATTCTTGCAGAGCCTGACTCATGCGCTCCCGCGCGCGGGACAGGCGCGCGATCAGGATAGGACGCGAAACTTTAAGGATTCGTGCCGCCTGCGCATAAGTAAATCCTTCCAAAGCGATCAGCAAAAAGGCCTCTTTCTCCTCAAGCTTAAGTCCGCAGAGCGCGCAGGAAAGCTTATCGCGGGGCGAAAGAAGGTTCGGGATTTTCTCGGGGGAGTGCAAGGTCCGCGCGCGCAGGCTCCCATCCGCCAAAGCGCTCGAGCCCCGGCTCGGCGCGCGGAAACTTGGTCCCCGCAGCAAATCGCGATGCATCTCGATCAGCAGAGAATAAACATCCGCGTCGGGGTCTGAAGTCGTGCCGACAGGCTCAAGCTCCGGCGCGCGGAGTAGGGCCGCGCGGACGAGATCGTCAGCGGCGTCGCTGGCGCCGGGGTGGGAAGCGACAAGCGCGCGGGCGTAACGGCGAAGCCGCGATCCACGCAAATCCAAATCCTCTCGCAAACTCACTTTCGCGCTCCGTCGTCAGCGCTTCCCGGCCGATCGTGCGGCCACCTCCCCAAAAAAATATATTAGTGCGCGCCGGGCTTCCTGCCTACGGGAGAAGCAAAATTTTACCGCCTGCAGAGTCCCCTTTTTGCGCCTTCCTTGTCCGCATAACTTGCGTTAAGTCCGCAGAGTCCTTAAACGCGGCTGATGCAGCGGCCGTTCCAATCGATCGCATCCCTCTTTTTTCTGATCCGGATCGAGAATGACGCAACCGGAAACCATGACGCCTCGCCTGAAGACTTCTGGAATCCTCGCTGGTAAACGCGGCCTTGTCATGGGGCTCGCGAATAATCGGTCAATCGCCTGGGGCATCGCCAAAGCGGCCCATGAAGCGGGCGCCGAACTTGCCTTTACTTTTCAGGGCGAATCGCTGGAAAAGAGAGTGCGACCCCTGGCGCTGGAGGTCGACGGCAAGGTTCTTGGCCATTGCGACGTGACCGAATCCGCAAGTCTCGACGCGGTGTTCGCCGAGGTGGAGCGCATTTGGGGCTCCCTCGATTTCGTCGTCCATTGCGTGGCTTTCTCCGACAAGGATCAATTGACGGGCCGCTATGTCGATACCACGGCGGAAAATTTCAGCAATTCGCTGTTGATTTCCTGTTATTCGTTCACGGCGGTGGCGCAACGCGCCGAAAAACTGATGCGCAAGGGCGGCTCGATGCTAACCCTGACCTATTACGGCGCAGAAAAATGGATGCCGCATTATAATGTGATGGGCGTCGCCAAGGCCGCGCTTGAGGCCAGCGTGCGCTACCTCGCCGCCGATCTCGGCGCGCAGAATATCAGGATCAATGCGATTTCGGCGGGTCCGATCAAGACGCTCGCGGCTTCGGGGATCGGCGATTTCCGCTACATCCTGAAATGGAACGAATATAACGCGCCGCTGCGCCGCTCGGTGACAATCCAGGAAGTCGGCGAAAGCGCCGTCTTTCTATTGTCGCCAATGGCGCGCGGCATCACTGGCGAAATCCTCCATGTCGATGCCGGCTATCATGTCGTCGGCATGAAAAATCCGGCGGCGCCCGACATAGCGGCGCTTGGGAAAGACTAGCCGGTCCTATGAAAAGCCGGCGGGGCATGTCTCTTCACGCTTGGCGTTCATCCTCCATTCAAGCTAGGTTCATAGGCTAGACGATGGAAAAGCCGAAACTCGAGCCAGCGCTTCGTCCGGTTGATCGGCTTGCAATCGAACAGGCCCTCTCGGGCGGCTCCCGACCGTTTTCATTGGACTTGGGGGCCTTCGGGGCCGAACGAAACGCTTCGCATGAAACAATGCGTACAATCCAAAGCCAGGAAATTTTATAGATTTCCATGCCATATGAGCGAGTCCGAGCGCGATAACTCAAACGGGATTAGACATGTCGCGTGATTTGGCGACCGCAGCGGCTTTTCAGACGGAAGGCCCGAGTTCCGATTCGGGGCGCGGTCCAAGCGCCATTTTGCGCGGTCTTCGCCAGCCGGAGCTGATTCGCGACGAATTGCTCTGCGAAATTTTTGCCGCCGCCGTCGCAGCGAATCCAGACGCCGTCGCGATGGTGACGCGCGAGGGCAGCTTTACCTACGCAGATGTCGACGCCAAGGCGGAGGCGATTGCGCGGGGTCTCATTCGCAAAGGTCTGCGCCCCGGCGATGTCGCGGGCCTCTGGATGGCGCGGGGCCATGACCTCCTGATCGCCCAGATCGCCATCGCCAAAACGGGAGCCGCCTGGCTGCCTTTCGATGGCGATGCCCCGGTTGAGCGCATCGCAGTGTGTCTCAGCGACGCCGAAGCCAAAGGCATCGTGGTTTCGGATGATTTCGCCCGAAAGCTCGAAGGCGCCGCCCCCTGTTCGATCTGGGCTGCTCACGATCTCATCGATGCGTCGGACACAACCAAAATCGACGTCCGCGCGCTCGGCGCGACGCCGCAAAGCGCGGCCTATCTCATCTACACCTCGGGCTCGACCGGAACGCCCAAAGGCATCGTAATTTCCGGGCGCAATATTTGCCATTATCTGCGCTCCGCCAATGAAGTGTACGGCCTCTGCGCCAGCGACGTCGTTTTCCAGGGCGCGTCGGTCGCCTTCGACCTCTCGATGGAGGAAATCTGGCTCCCCTATCTGGTCGGCGCGACGCTTTTCGTCGCGACCGCGGATATCTTGGGGGAGGCCGAGAAACTGCCCGAAATCATGGAGGCCAATCGCGTCAGCGTGCTCGACACGGTGCCGACTTTGCTCGCGCTGCTGCCGCGCGATGTCGCCACTCTGCGCGTGATCATTCTTGGCGGCGAGGCCTGCCCGCCGGCGATCGCCAACCGCTGGTGCAAGCCCTCGCGCAAGATCTTCAATTCCTATGGTCCGACGGAGGCGACAGTCGTCGCGACAGTCGCGGAAGTAACGCCCGGAGCCCCGGTCACCATCGGGCGGCCGATTCCGAATTACTCCTGTTATGTCGCCGATGATCGGCTCAATCTCGTTGAGTCAGGCGTCGAAGGCGAACTGCTCATCGGCGGTCCCGGCGTCACCGCAGGCTATTTGCGCCGTGAGGAACTGAGCGCCGAGAAATTTATCGCCAATCCGTTCCTCTCCGCCGGCGTTGCGGGCCAAGCGAGTGACCCGACGCTCTACCGTTCCGGCGACGCGGTGGCGATCGACGCTAACGGCGACCTGCTGTTTCGCGGCCGGATCGATGATCAGGTCAAGGTGCGCGGCTTTCGCGTTGAACTCGGCGAGATCGAATCAAAGCTTGGCGATCTGCCGGGCGTCGCCAACGCCGCCGTCATATTGCGCACGGACGACGGGATCGAGCAGCTCGTCGCCTTCATCGTTCCAACGGCGGGAGCGGCGATCGAGACCCGCGCAATGCGCAATGGCCTTCGCGCGCATTTGCCGGCCTATATGCTTCCATCGCGTTTCGAGACGATCGAAAGCTTGCCCAAATTGTCGTCCGGCAAAGTCGATCGCAAGAGCTTGAAACTCCTCGCTCTCTCCGCCAGCGATCCCGTCGAAGAACAAGAAGACCCCCGCACGCCGACCGAAGCGAGCTTGCTCGCCGCGGCCAAGGCTGTTTTGCCGCCGCAGCCGATTCCTTTCGACGCGGATTTTTTTACCGATCTTGGCGGACACTCCCTGTTGGCGGCGCGGTTTATCTCGCTCGTCCGGCAGACGCCGGCGCTGGCGCGCATCACCTTGCAGGATGTCTACGGCGCGCGCTCGCTGCGGGCCATTGGCGAACTCCTTGACCGGAAATGGGCCCACATGGCGGAGGTCGAGGATCTGTCCTTTACGCCGCCGCCCCTGTTGCGACGCTTCTTTTGCGGGCTTGCCCAGGCGGCGGCCCTGCCGATCATCCTCGGGCTCGTGACCGCCCAATGGCTCGGCGTTTTCGTCAGCTACATGCTGCTGACCGGCGCGGACGCGAGCATCGGCGAGGAAATCATCTCGCTCATCGGCGTCTATATGTTCATCAACATCGCGACGGTCGCCATCGTCATCGGCGCGAAATGGCTGATCATCGGACGCACCAAACCTGGCCGCTATCCCTTATGGGGCGTCTATTATTTTCGCTGGTGGCTGGTTAGGCGCTTCATCGGCTTGGTCCATATCAAATGGTTCCAGGGTTCGCCCTTCATGCGGTTTTATCTCGCCGCGCTGGGAGCGAAAATCGGCAAAGACGCGATCATCGGCGAGGTCGATGCAGGCGCAATCGATCTGATTTCGATTGGCGCTGGGGCCAGCATTGGTTCGATCGCCAATCTGGCCAACGCTCGCGTCGAAGGCAATGAACTCGTCATCGGCTCGATCGACATCGGCGCCGAGGCCTATATCGGCTCCTCTTGCGTCATCGAGGAAGATGTCGTCATCGGGCGCGGAGCCGAAATGGGCGACCTTACGGCGATTGGGGCGGGAAGCCGCCTCGGGGCGTGGGAAGTCTGGGACGGCTCGCCGGCGCGCAAGGTCGGCATGGTCGATCGCGCCGAGCTTGACGCTCCCTCGGTTGCGTCCGGAGCCCGCAAATTCGGCATGGGAATTGTTTATCTGGCGCTGCTTCTGGCCATACCGCCGCTTGGCCTGCTGCCGATTTTTCCGGCCTTTTGGGTATTCGACAAGATCGACGACGTGATCGGCGTCGCCGATGTCGATCGCACGCTGTACATGGCCTCGATACCGGTCATGGCCTGGCCGACTGCGTTCGTAATGGTTCTCGTCACCGTAGGCTTCATCGCCGTCTGCAGATGGGTGATCTTGCCGCGCGTGCGCGAGGGGGTCTATTCGGTTCATTCCTGGTTCTATTTGCGCAAATGGGCGGTGACGCTCGCCACCGAGATCACGCTCGAGACGCTGTCATCGCTTTACGCGACCGTTTATATGCGCACCTGGTATCGGCTGATGGGCGCCAAGATCGGCAAGGACGCCGAGATTTCGACGAATCTGTCCGGACGTTACGATCTGGTCGAGATCGGCGAGAAGAATTTCATCGCCGATGAAGTCGTTCTAGGCGATGAAGAAGTTCGCAACGGCTGGATGACGCTCAAGCGAGTTAAGACGGGCCCGCGCGTCTTCGTCGGCAATAGCGCCGTCGTTCCGACCGGCGCCGATATCCCCGCCAACGCCCTGATCGGCATCAAGTCAAAGCCGCCGGCGAATCATCTGATGCATGAGGGCGACACCTGGTTTGGCTCGCCCCCGATCAAATTGCCGGTGCGGCAGAAATTCGACGCGGGCGGCGCCAATTGGACCTATGAAGCGCCGGCTTGGAAGAAATTCGCGCGCGCCTGCTTTGAGGCCGTGACGATTTCGATGCCGACCATGCTGTTCATCACCTTCGGCACTTGGGCGGTGGAATGGTTCAGCAAAAGCGTCCTTGACGGCGAATATTTCGATGTCGCCGTGCTGTTCATATTGTCCTCGGTCATGATCTGCGTCGCCCTGACGGTCGTTGTTATCGTCCTGAAATGGCTTACGATGGGGCGTTATGAGCCGATGGTTAAACCGATGTGGTCATGGTGGGCGATGCGCACTGAGGCGGTCGCCGTGATCTACTGGGGCATGGCGGGGAAGGTCCTGCTCGATCATCTGCGCGGCACGCCCTTTCTTCCCTGGCTGATGCGCCTGTTCGGCACTAGGTTCGGCAAGGGCGTCTATATGGACATGACCGACATCACCGAGTTCGACTGCGTGACGGTCGGGGATTTTGCCTCTCTCAACGCGCTTTGCGCTTTGCAGACGCATCTTTATGAGGATCGCGTGATGAAGGTCGGCAAGGTTTTTGTCGGCAAGGGCGTCACCATCGGCGCGGGTTCGACGGTTCTTTATGATACTGAGGTGTCCGATTACGCCCGGCTTGGGCCGCTAACCCTGGTCATGAAGGGCGAACAGATTCCGGCTCATTCGGAATGGGCCGGAGCGCCGGCGGAGCCGAAGGCCGCGTCGGAGCGGATTGTCGAGAAGGCCGCCTGATCCATCGCCGCGTTTGCGATCAGGCCGACTGGTCAAGCCGCCGCCGCAATGCGGCGAAGACATCGCGAAACATCTGCGGCGTCAAAACGCCAGTGTTCGTGTTGTAGCGAGAGCAATGATAGCTGTCGAAAAGATTGATCGGCTTTCCATCCCTTCGCGGCCGATTCCCTCGCGGAGGCAAGGCGTGTTCGGCCCCATGGGCGAACGGAAATGCCGATAGTTTGCCGCCAAAGGCGCGGACAACGGAATCATGCGCTATCCGGCCCAATGCGACGATGGCGGAAAGCTGTCCTGCGGTTTCGATCGTCGCGCCGAGAAATGTGCGACAGGTGGTTATTTCCTGCGGCGTCGGCTTGTTCTGCGGCGGGACGCAGCGGACCGCATTGGTGATGGCGCAGCCTTTGAGGCACAGGCCATCGTCCGCGCGGGCCTGATAAATTCCTTCGGCGAAGCCGAATTCGATCAGCGTCGTATAAAGCAGATCACCGGCATAATCGCCCGTAAAGGGGCGGCCGGTTCTGTTAGCGCCGCGGAGGCCAGGCGCTAGCCCGACGATGAGGACAGCGGCTTGGTCTGATCCGAAGGTCGGGACCGGCGCATTGCGCCATGCAGGCTCGGCGATTCGGTTAGCCTCGCGAAAGGCAGCAAGACGCGGGCAGAGCTGACACGCGAAATCAGGATCGCGCCGGCTCTCCCGAGCTTCCTCGCCCGCCGCAATCGCTGTTTGGCTCAATCCAGGTGGTCGTCAGTCAATTCAGGATCGAAATGGCCGGCCGGCGCGGGCCGCCGGTCTTGGATCTTTTGCGGGCGCTCCGTGCGTTCGCCAGAATCGCGGCCGATTTTTGCAGCGAGGTGAATAATGTCGATAAATTCATCGGCTTGACGGCGGAGCTCATCCGCGACCATCGCTGGCTGCGTCGTGTTTGTGGACACGACCGAAACCCGAACGCCTTTGCGTTGCACCGCTTCGACCAGCGACCGAAAGTCGCCATCGCCGGAAAAGAGAACCATATGGTCGAGATGTTCCGCCATTTCCATCGCGTCAACCGCAAGCTCGATATCCATGTTTCCCTTGACCTTGCGCCGGCCGAGCGAATCCACGAATTCTTTTGTTGGCTTGGTGACAACCGCATAGCCATTATAGTCGAGCCAATCGACGAGCGGTCGAATTGACGAATACTCCTGATCCTCGACAAGCGCAGTATAATAATACGCCCTTATCAGCTTGCCGCGGCTTTGGAATTCCTTCAGAAGACGCTTGTAATCAATATCAAAACCTAAAGACTTTGCAGTCGCGTACAGGTTCGCGCCGTCAATGAAGAGGCCAATTCGCTCTTGGTCAGCCATATATATATCTCTTTAGAAACATTGTTTCTGCTCTTTCGACATATGATTTCCGCTAGGATAGGAGCAAGAACATAGAACTCCTGAGCAGATAAAACCCAATTAAACGCCGTACGCGTCCGGCGCCACCTAATTTGGCCTGATGTAAACAACCCGCCGCCGCGTGAAGAGTTCCAACAAAGTGTAATAAAAAGTGACAATTAAGGTCATCACTAACAGCCAACCTTAATTACAGGCTCGTCTGTTAAATCATCTTGCTAACAGTCACTTGTTGAAACTCCGTTTTCCTCATAGCCGGCAATAGTTGCCCGTCGCCGGCTAACCCCTATCAATATTTTGTCGAGGCTTGCAGTTGGAATCTAATTCCATGTCACAGTCTCGAATTCAAGAATTCAGGTAAATGTCGCTTATGAAAACGACAAAATCGCGTCAAAAGTGAGCGAAGTATCGTTACAAACGTAAAATGGCGCTAAGCCCGCCTTTGAGCTTGCCAGCGAGGCTAATTAAAGGATAAGTCAGCATAATCCGAGATTAGATCTTTTGAACAAGGAACGAGCGCTCTATGGCCCGCGTCACCGTTGAAGATTGCGTCGATAAAGTTGAAAATCGTTTTGAACTGGTTCTCATCGCCAGTCATCGGGCGCGCTTGATCGCGTCCGGCGGCCAAATCACTGTCGAACGCGATAATGACAAGAACCCGGTTATCGCTCTGCGCGAGATCGCCGACGCCACTCAGGCGCCGGAAGATCTAAAGGAAGACTTCATCCAGTCTTTGCAGAAGCACGTCGAAGTGGACGAGCCCGAAGCCGAAGCCGTTCCGGCGCTGGCTTCAGGGCCCGAAGAGTCCCTTTCCGGCGGCGGCATGGACATCCAATTCGATCGCATGACCGAAGAGGATCTCCTGCGCGGCCTCGAGGGGCTGGTGCCTCCGGCTGAAACCGAAGACGAGGGCGATTAAGCGCAATCGTTTCTATTTGACGCGATTGCGCCTTGCAACCCGTTGTTTTTGCGCCTGATCCCGCGCTAAAGTTGGCGAACGCGCCGGGATCATCGCCATGCGGCGCGGCGCTTCAGCCGCGGTCGGGGTAAGGGATAAGCGCCGGGCGATGGTCCGGCGACTCTATTGGTTCGCCTTGCCGCCGGTGGCGGGCGGCCATCGCGCCTCGGGCGGACATGGCGTCAAAACAAAAACTTGACGCCGCAGTTTGATGTTTCCGTCGAAGCCAAGAAATGCTCTAAGAAAAACTGTGCTTTGACGTCGCATTCCGCGGATTTGCCCATTTGGAAAGCGGAGCCGCTGCGGACCTTGATTGATCCGGGACCCCATTAGGGCAGGCGGCGCCGATTTTGCGGGGCGGCGCATGCTCCTAGAGGTGGCTTCAGGCGGCGGATCGATCTAAACCATGATGCGGCAATATGAACTCGTCGACCGTGTGCGGCGCTATAATCCGCAAGCCGACGAAGTGCTGCTCAATCGGGCGTATGTCTATGCGATGAAGGCGCACGGCGCGCAGAAGCGCGCCTCTGGCGACCCCTATTTTTCGCATCCTCTCGAAGTCGCCGCGATCCTCACAGACATGAAGCTCGACGACGCGACCATAGTCGCCGCCGTCCTGCACGACACGATTGAGGACACTGATTCGACGCGGGAGGAAATCGACCGGATTTTCGGTTCCGATATCGGTCGTTTGGTCGATGGGCTGACCAAACTCAAGAGGCTGGACCTCGTCTCCAAACGCGCGGCGCATGCCGAGAACTTCCGCAAACTGCTGCTGGCGATCGCCGAGGACGTCCGCGTGCTTCTGGTCAAGCTCGCCGATCGGCTGCACAACATGCGCACGCTGCATTTCGTCGCCCCGGACAAACGGGCGAGAATCGCCGAGGAGACGTTGGACATTTACGCACCCCTGGCCGGCCGTATGGGCATGCAGAGGATGCGCGACGAATTGGAGGATCTGGCCTTCCGGCATCTGATGCCGGACGCCTATGCGATGATCGAGACGCGGCTTGAGGGCCTGCGTCAGAAGAATGGCAAGATCATCGCGACGATTGAGAAAGAGCTGGCGGATGAATTCGCCGAGCGCGGCATCGAGGCCAATGTCGAGGGGCGCCAAAAGCGGCCTTACTCGGTTTGGCGCAAGATGGAGCGCAAATCGATCGCTTTTGAGCAGCTATCCGACATCTTCGGTTTTAGGGTGGTGGTTCCAAGCGTCGAGGATTGCTATCGCGTGGTTGGGGTCGTGCATACCAAATGGGCGGTCGTGCCGGGCCGCTTTAAGGATTATATCTCGACGCCAAAGCAGAACGACTATCAATCGATCCATACGACTGTGGTGGGTCCGGGGCGCCAGCGGGCCGAGCTCCAGGTGCGAACGGCGGCGATGCAGGACATCGCCAGCAACGGCATCGCCGCCCATGCGCTTTATAAAGATGGGCGCGTCGCCAATCGTGAAACCTTGACCAATGAGAGCCGCGCCTATCAATGGCTGCGCCGGACGATTGCGCTTCTCGCCGAGGGCGATACCCCCGAGGAGTTTCTGGAGCACACTAAGCTTGAGCTGTTTCATGATCAGGTTTTTTGCTTTACCCCCAAGGGTCGGTTGATCGCTTTGCCTCGCGGCGCGACGCCGATCGATTTCGCCTATGCGGTGCACACGGATGTCGGCAATTCCGCCGTCGGGGCCAAAATCAATGGCCTGCACGCGCCCTTGCTGTCGGAATTGCAGAATGGCGATGAAGTCGAGATCGCTCGGGCCGAGGGGCAGACGCCGCCAGCCGTTTGGGAGACCCTGGTAATTACTGGCAAGGCGCGTTCGGCGATCCGGCGGGCGACCCGCGACGCCGTGCGGGCGCAATATGCCGGTCTAGGGCGGCAGATTGTGACGCGCGCCTTCGAGCGGGCCGGGAAACCCTACGCGGAAGAGAAGCTTAAAGCCGTACTGCCCCGTCTTGCTCGCGCCAATGTCGAGGATGTTCTCGCCGCCGTCGGCCGCGGCGAAATGTTCTCCGGCGATGTGGTGAAGGCGGTCTATCCGGAGTTCATGGAGGAGCGTAAGACGACGGTCCCG
Organism: Methylocella sp.; assembly: GCA_037200525.1. Taxonomy (NCBI): domain Bacteria; kingdom Pseudomonadati; phylum Pseudomonadota; class Alphaproteobacteria; order Hyphomicrobiales; family Beijerinckiaceae; genus Methylocella; species Methylocella sp. The sequence continues at coordinate 2,019,118 of JBBCGG010000001.1, forward strand.
GCCCGTCCGAGGGGCGAGGCGGGCTGGTTCGGCATGAAAAAGGGGGCGAGCCTCGTATTCAAGATTCCCGGCGAAGGGAGCGAGGAGCAAAAGCGCAATTCAATTCCGATCCGCGGCCTGCAGGGAGATCTGCCAGTGCGGTTCGCGCCCAACGGCGGCGCCGTGCCGGGCGACCGCATCGTCGGCATTCTGACTCCGGGGGAGGGCATTACGATCTATCCGATCCAGTCCCCAGATCTCACCGCCTTCGACGAACAGCCCGAACGTTGGCTTGACGTCCGCTGGGACATCGAAGAGGGAAGGCATAATTTTTTTCCGGCGCGGATCGTCATAACGGCGATCAACGAACCGGGGGCCTTGGGGATGATCTCGACAGTGATCGGCGATCATGCCGCCAACATCGACAACATCGTCTTCAGACCCCTTTCCGCCGACTTTCGCGAAATGACCATCGACATTGAGGTCAATGATTTGAAGCATCTGAACGCCATCATTTCAAATTTACGGTCCCGGCCTGTGGTCAGCAAGGTCGAACGGGTGAACGGATAATGGCCGCGCGTCGCCTGCGCCTTGGCGTTAATGTCGATCACGTCGCAACCCTGCGCAACGCGCGGGGCGGCGGCTTTCCCGATCCCGTCCGCGCCGCGCTGCTGGCGATTGAGGCTGGGGCCGACGGCATCACGGCGCATCTCCGCGAGGATCGCCGGCATATTCGCGATGATGATATGGCCCGGCTGAAGCAAAAGATCTCAAAGCCGCTCAACTTCGAGATGGCGGCGACCGATGAAATGGTCGCTATTGCGATCGATACGCGGCCGCACGCCTGCTGCCTCGTGCCGGAAAAACGCAGCGAGCGCACCACCGAAGGCGGCCTCGACGTCATGGGCGGCCATGATCATTTGAAAATCGTCGCGGCGGAGTTGGCCAAGGCCGGGGTGCGGGTCTCGCTGTTCATCGAGCCCGGACCCGATGCCGTAAAGGCGGCGCGCTCCATCGGTGCGCCCGTGGTTGAATTGCATACCGGCTCCTGGTGCGACGCGCTTGCGCATGGCGAGGCGGCGAACGCAGAGCGCGAGTTTGGGCGGATCAGAGCTGCGGCTGCGCTGGCCAAGGATCTCGGGATCGAATGCCACGCCGGCCACGGCCTTGATTTTTCAAGCGCGGAAACGATCTCGGCCGTGCCGGAAATTGTCGAATTGAACATCGGCCATTATCTCATCGCCGAAGCGATCTTTGTTGGTCTTGGACCGGCGATTGCAAAAATGCGGGCGGCGATGGACGCGGGCCGGGCGCTCGCGGTTTGAATTGCGGCCTCCCTTTCAGATCGGGCGGATGTCTCTGAATGATCATCGGTTTTGGCAACGATCTTTGCGATATCCGCCGCATTGAAGATTCCCTGGCGCGCTTTGGCGAGCGCTTCACGCGGCGCGTTTTCACCGAGGTCGAGCGCCAGAAATCGGATGGCCAGGCGTCGCGCGCCGCATCCTACGCCAAGCGCTTCGCGGCGAAGGAGGCTTGCGCCAAGGCGCTGGGCACTGGGCTGCGCTTCGGCGTCGCCTGGCGCGAGATGGGGGTCGTCAATTTGGCGTCCGGCCAACCGACCTTGGTCTTGACCGGCGGCGCTGCGGCGCGGCTTGCAATCCTGACCCCGCGGGCCTGTCGAGCGGTCATCCATCTGACGCTGACCGACGAATATCCTTTAGCGCAAGCGCAAGTAATCATTGAGGCGCTCGAAGATCCGGATGCCGTCCTGCTAGGGACGGATTCGGGGATTTTCGAGGCGTGAGCGTGCGACGTTCGGTTAATCGAGAATAATCGCTTTATTCTAAGCGATTATGCTCCCTGTCTGCTTATTTCACAGGGCGGCGCGGCTCGAAAAGTCTGCAACTTTCCGAGATCATGCCTTAGGCGCCCTATACCGCAGTTTCGCCGCATGGTAATGAGCGAAACTTCCGGCTCAAGCGGCTGCAGTCCCGGACCCTTTTTTGCGATCAATCGCATCGTCGAAAACGCATTACCCGTTCATTTTGCCGCAGTTGCAGGCGAACCGGCGTCGCATGCGCATGAAATTGCTCTAGAGAGAAGATACGAGATGACAGAACCAGTGCGGTTAGACAGGAAAGGCGTTGATGCTAAGCAGCGCGCCAAGGAAGGCGGCCTCGGCGAGACTGTGAAAGTCATCGTCCAGGCCCTGCTGATCGCGCTCGTTATTCGCACCTTCCTGTTTCAGCCGTTCAACATTCCATCCGGATCGATGATTCCGACGCTTCTGATCGGCGATTATCTGTTCGTCTCGAAATACGCCTATGGCTATTCGAAGCATTCGTTTCCCTTCAGCCCGGACCTTTTTAACGGCCGCATTCTGTCCTCGCCGCCAAAGCGCGGCGACGTCGTGGTGTTCAAACTGCCGCGCGACGGTCAGACGGATTACATCAAGCGCGTGATCGGCCTTCCCGGCGACAAGGTGCAGATGAAGGAAGGCCGCCTATACATCAACGGCGAAATCGTCGAGCGCGAGCCGATTGCGAAGGCTCATACCGAGGATTTCTATGGTCGCGAAACGGATGTTCCGACCTATGAAGAAACCTTGCCCGGCGGGGTCAAGCATACGATCATAGAAATCCAGGGCGACAGCGGCTTCAACGACAATACGCAAGTCTACGAGGTGCCCCCTGGAAATTATTTCATGATGGGCGATAATCGCGACAATTCCACTGACAGCCGGGTTTCGCCCGATCAGGGCGGCGTCGGCTTCGTGCCGATCGCGAATCTGGTCGGCCGGGCGGAATTGATCTTCTTCTCAGTCGGCAAGGGCGAGCCGGCCTGGGCGTTCTGGGAGTGGCCCTGGACGGTGCGTTGGGACCGGATGCTGAAACCCGTAAAATAGATGACTCGGCTAAAGCCAGACTTAAGCGCGCTCGAAGCCCGCATTGGGCATGTCTTTGCGGACGGCAGCCTTGTCGCCGCGGCGCTGACTCATGTGAGCGCCGCAACAGTCGGCAAACATGAGACCTATCAAAGGCTGGAATTTCTCGGCGACCGCGTGCTCGGCCTCGTCATCGCCGAAATGCTGTATGAGGCCTTTCCGAAGGCCGACGAGGGGGAGCTTTCGCGCCGCCTCGCCGATCTTGTGCGCAAAGAGAGTTGCGCGGAAGTTGCGTTCGAATGGGGCGCGCAGGCTTTCGCCCGGCTCGGCGAAAGCGAAAAGCAGACGCAGGCCGTGAAGACGGCGATCCTTGGCGATCTTTGCGAGTCGATCATCGGCGCGGTTTTCCTCGACGCCGGCTATGAGGCCGCAAGAAGCGTCGTCAAGGCTGCGTTCGAGCCGCGCATGCGCTCGCCGCGCCGGCCGTTGCGCGATCCGAAGACCGCTTTGCAGGAATGGGCGCAGGCGCGGGGGCTGGCGCCGCCGCTCTACCGCGAGATCGGGCGCTCAGGTCCAGATCACGCGCCGGAATTCACCATTTGCGTTGAAGTGCCGGGCTATCCCCGGGCCGAAGCTAAAGGGTTCGCCAAGCGGCTCGCCGAACAGGCCGCCGCAGCCGGTTTTATGGCGCGCGAGAAAATCATCGATCAAGGCGACCAAAAGGGCGTAGCGTGAACGTAGATAATGATGCTGGCGAGCCGGTTGAAACAAGCTGCGGCTTTGTCGCCCTGATCGGCGCGCCCAATGCCGGAAAATCGACGCTCATCAATCAACTCGTCGGGGCCAAAGTCTCGATCGTTTCGCGCAAGGTGCAGACCACCCGCACCCTGGTGCGCGGCATCGCGATTGAGGGCGCGGCCCAAATCATTTTCGTCGATACGCCGGGGATTTTTGCGCCGAAGCGCAGGCTCGACCGCGCCATGGTGACCTCAGCATGGGGCGGGGCGGGGGATGCCGATGCCGTCGCCTTGCTGGTTGATGCGCGCAGAGGCGTCGATGATGAGGTGGAGGCGATTCTGGCGCGACTGCCGCAAGTCGGCGGCGTCAAGATTCTCGTCCTCAACAAGATCGATACGGTGGAGCCGCCAAAACTTCTCGAGCTCGCCGCCAAGCTCAACGCCGAATTGTCTTTCGCGGACACGTTCATGATCTCGGCTCTGCGCGGCCATGGCGTGCCGAAACTCCGGCAGCAGCTTGGCGCCCTGATGCGGCCAGGACCCTGGCTCTATCCGGAGGATCAGATTTCCGACGCGCCGTTGCGCTCGCTCGCCGCGGAAATTACGCGCGAAAAGATCTTTGAGCGCCTGCACGATGAATTGCCTTACCAATCCACTGTCGAGACGGAACAGTGGAAAGACATGCCCGATGGATCGGCGCGGATCGAGCAGACCATTTACGTCATGCGCGAGGGTCACAAGAAAATTGTCATCGGCGAAGGCGGCCGCACGATCAAGGCGATCGGCATGGAGGCGCGCAAGGACATCATGGAGGCGACCGAACAGAAAGTGCATCTGTTTCTCTTCGTCAAAGTGCGCGAGAATTGGGCCGACGATCCCGAACGCTACCGCGAGATGGGGCTCGATTTCCCGAAACAGTGAGTTTTCCTCAGCCGCTATCGGCGCCAACTCAACTTGAGCGCGATCCTGAGCGGATTTATGCTACGCAATCGATCGCTTCAGATTCCAAGTTCCTCCAGCTTCCAAAAGTCCATTTGATGACAATCGCCAGCATGACCGGCTTCGCCCGGGTCGCGGGAGGCGCCGGCGTCTATAGCTGGGCCTGGGAGCTCAAATCCGTCAACGCCAAAGGCCTTGATGCGCGGCTTCGGCTGCCGGCCGCCTTCGATGCGATAGAACCGGAGGCGCGGCGGCGGGTCATCGAAAAGCTGGCGCGTGGAACGGTTTATGCCACTCTATCCGCGCAGAGAGCGGCCATGAGCCCGGAAATCCGCATCAATCAGGAGCTATTGAGCAAGCTCGTCGCGGCGGTAGGGGCGATCGATCTCCCTGACGGGCTCAAGCCCGCGAGTCTTGACGGTCTTCTTTCTATTCGGGGGGTGATCGAGGTCGCCGATGCAACCGAAGGCGAAGCCGAGGCGGCGGAGGCGCATGTCGGTGCCCTCCGGGATCTCGACGCGGCGCTCGAGGCGTTGCTCGCGATGCGGCGGAGCGAGGGCGAGGCGCTGGCTTTCGTGCTGCGCGCCCGGCTGCACAATATCGCGGCGCTGACCGAGGCGGCCGAGGCTTGCCCGGCGCGCAAGCCTGAGGCGATCAAGGCGCGCCTCGCGCAATCAATCGCGGCGCTTGCCGATAATGCGCATTTCGATCCAAACCGGCTGCATCAGGAAGCCTTGATGCTGGCCGCCAAGGCCGACGTCCGGGAGGAGCTGGATCGGTTGGCGGCGCACGTCAAAGCTGCGCGGGACTTGCTGGCGTCCGGCGGGGCGATCGGCCGCAGGCTGGACTTTCTGGCGCAAGAACTTGGGCGGGAGGCCAATACGCTCTGCGCCAAATCGAATGACGCGAGTTTGACCGCCATTGGCCTCGAATTGCGCGCGGAAATAGAGCAGTTTCGCGAGCAGATTCAGAATATCGAGTAGCGCCATGCAGCCAGATCATGATCTCACGGAGCGCCGTTTTTGGAACGAGACGTGACCCGGCGGGGATTACCGCCCCACAACGAGCCAGGCCTTGGCAGGAGGGGCCTGATGCTGATCCTGTCGTCGCCTTCCGGCGCCGGCAAGACAACGCTGACCCGCATGCTGCTGCAGACCAAGGAACTCGATCTCACATTGTCGATTTCGGTGACGACGCGGCCGCGTCGGTCGAGCGAGGTCGACGGCATCCATTATACGTTCATCGAAAAGAAACAGTTCGAGGCGCTGCGCGACGCTGGCGATCTGCTGGAATGGGCGGAGGTGCATGGCAATTGGTACGGCACCCCGCGCGAGCCGGTTGAAAAAGTCCTGGCGCAGGGCCGCGATGTGCTGTTCGACATTGATTACCAGGGCACGCAACAGGTCAAGCAGAAGACCGCCGACGACGTTGTGACGATTTTCATCCTTCCGCCGTCGATGAAGGAATTGCGCGCGCGCCTTGAGCGTCGCGCCGAAGATCCGCCGGATGTCATCGCCAAGAGACTGGACAATGCGCGGAACGAAATTCGCCGCTGGACTCAATATGATTATGTCTTGGTGAATGGCGACCTGCAGAGCACCTTCAACGACCTTTACGCGATTCTGACAGCTGAGCGCCGCCGCGCTGCGCGCCAGAAAGAGGGGATCGGCGCTTTCGTCGAAAAGCTGCTGGCCGAGGCGTGACCAATCGGCGCGTTCAGCCGCCGGTTTGAAATAGGGCCGATTGCGGGAAAGGTCAGGCTGGCGGGAGCTCGGCCTTGTAGGATGTAACTGCGACGATCGCGGCGGGCGAACGGATTTCATTATTCAGATCGCATCACGACGACTATCGCGACGGTGAACAAATGCGCGACTTCGCGCATGTCGCTGATTGCGTCGCCGATGTGACTTTTTGCACATCCAGGCGTTTCCGGCCTATTCAATCTCGGAACGGGCAAGGCTCGTCCGCTCCTAGGCCGTTGTGACGAATTCGGCGTTTGGGGGATTCTCGCGAGGATCTTTCCATGATTCAAGGCTGATTTTTGGAGATCAGCCTTGATGATTCGGGATGTCGATGCGCTGCGAGACGATCAATGGGAGCGGCTTTGTGATCTTGTGCCAGGCGGAAGAGCCGGCCAGCGCGGGCCGCGCTGCGACAATCGACGCTTCGTCGACGCGCTGTTATGGATGGCCCGCTCGGGCGGCCGCTGGCGCGATCTGCCCGAACGCTTCGGCGACCATCAGGCGGTGAAACGCCGCTACTATCGCTGGATCGAGCGCGGCGCCTTGGACGGATTTCTTGAGGCATTCACCGCCGAGGCCGATCTCGAATGGCTGATGATCGACTCAACAATCGTGCGCGCCCATCAGCACGCGGCCGGCGCAAGGATCGCCAAAGGGGGGCGGATGCCCAAGGCCTGGGCCGCTCTCGCGGTGGTTTGAGCACCAAAATCCACGCCGCGACAGACGCACTCGGCAACCCCGTTCGGCTCCTTCTCGGACCTGGGCAGCGCAACGACATCACAAAAGCGCACGCCCTGATCGAAGGCTTTGCGGCCGATGCGATCATCGCCGATAAAGGTTATGACGCCAATCACTTGCGCAAGGCTGTTCTTATGCGTGAGGCTGAGCCGGTGATCCCATCAAAATCCAATCGCCGCGCGCCGCTCCCCTACGACAAGGCGCTCTACAAGGAGCGCAATCTCGTCGAGCGTTTCTTCAATAAACTGAAGCAGTTCCGGCGCGTCGCAACCCGATACGACAAGCTCCTCGCAAACTACCGAGGCTTCGTATTGCTCGCCGCTATTGCTATCATGCTCAGGTAATTCGTCACTACTGCCTAGACCTTGTCTTCGCGATCGGAGCCGCCGTGGGAAAGAAAGTGAATATAGGATATATTGATGTTCCGGTCAATATTAGTGATTGATATCAGTATTTCACTCAAGCGGACATGAACAAGCTCTGGAGCGCGGGTTACGATTTAACTTTTCATTCATTAGAATCCGGGGTAGCGGACTATGTCTCGCATCTTATGCTGACGGGTTCCTACCGCTGAAGAATTAATGACGAATTTCGAGCCAAATAGAGAAAAATTCGTTTAAAGAAAATATGACGACGCGAGATCAAGATCGAAAATGTCGTGGTTAGAGTCTAAGAGCTGCGCTTTCCTTCCAGGGCCTTCAATGTTATAAGCAAGTCACGTCGCCACATAGAGTTGAGAACCAAATGGCGGAACTTTGTAAGCCTGATGGAAACAACCTGTGTTTGGCGATGTCAAAAAGAGGAGGCTTGGTGGACGCTCCCTCAAGACGCCAAATAGTCGATCTAAAAGCGGCGCAACGATCATCAACGAAATCAATTGTTTATGACGGGCAAAGTCTGCAACTGCGTCCCGTCGCTTCGCCTTAGTTGGGCTTTTAGCGGGTGAACGCCCAATTCAGCCGGGCGGTCTTTGCCGGAGTTTAGCGCAAGCAACATGACCGACTTTGATTTATCTGCTCATTGGAGTCGGCTTCAGAAGTCGCTTTCCAGGTTGACCGATCAATTGGGAGCCGTCTGGCAGCGCCGGACCTTCAAAACCGCCAATGACGCCGAGGAGGCTTCAGCCAGCGGCAAAGGCCATGAAGCGACGCAATTTACTCGCCCGATGCCGATGCGCTCCGGAAAAGAGCCCTCGGAACGCATCGTGATCTATCGGCTCGGAAGCCTTGGCGACACGGTCGTCGCTCTGCCTTGTTTCCATAAAGTGGCGGAAGTTTTCCCGAATGCCGAGCGATATGTGCTGACGAACAGTCCTGTTTCGTCAAAGGCGGCCCCACTTGAGACCATCTTGCGCGGGTCGGGCCTTATTGAAGGCATCATTGATTACCCTGTCCAACTGCGATCAGTCAGGCATTTGTGGGATTTGGCGAGGCGTCTGAAGAGGCTGAAGGCGTCGACCCTCGTTTACCTTGCGCCGCCTCGAAAGCGCCTCAAAACTTATCGCGACCTTGTGTTTTTGCGTCTCTGCGGCTTCAAACAAATCATCGGCGCTCCAACGTGGAAAGATGAACAGGACGACCTGATCGACCCCGCGACGGGACTTTTCGAATATGAATGCCAGCGTTTGGTCCGTGGCCTCGCAGCATTGGGACCCATTGATCTCGAGCGCCGCTCTAATTGGGATTTGCGGCTGACCGGTCAAGAACGGGAAGCCGGCGGTAAGGCCATCGCTCCCTTCAATGCACGGCCTTTCATTGCGATCAATATGGGCGGCAAAGTCGTCGAGAACCATTGGGGTCAGGACAATTGGCGACGTCTCTTCGTCGAACTCGCCAGCACCCATGGCGCATATGGGCTTTTTGTCGTCGGCGCAGCCGAGGAGAGCTCCTGCGTGTCGGAAATCACGAAAGGCTGGCCTAGCGCGGTGGTCAACGCTTGTGGACGCCTTATGCCTCGCGAAAGCGCGGCCGCGCTCGCAGAAGCCAGCCTTTTTATCGGCCATAATTCGGGTCCGATGCACCTTGCCGCCGCTTGCGGAATTGTCTGCGTGGCGCCGTTTGGCGACCAGAATCCGCCGCGCACTTGGCACCCCTACGGTTCCGGGCACAGAATTATCCATCATATGGAAGGGATAGCGACTATAGGCGTCGATGACATGGCCGCGGCCGTCCGCGAGGCTTTGCCAGCGTTGGCCGACGTGAACAGCAAACTTTAGAATGCGAATGTTTCTTTCTTAAATAGATTTGTTGTTTATTCGCTTTGAAGGCCTTTCTGAAAAGGTCATAGTTTTTCAAATATGACGCTGGCTTGATCTCAACGCATGATCTCATCCAAAAAGCGGCGCTTTCTTTTGGGCGGCGCTCCAGGTCCAAGTCCAAGGGATTCGCATGTCGTCTCCAGCAATCTTCCTTGATCGGGATGGAACTATCATCGTTGAGAAGAACTACCCTTCCGATCCGGACCAGGTTGTCCTCCTTGATGGCGCCGCGGAGGGACTTCGCGCCATGTCCCGGCATGGCCTGCCTTTTGTCGTGGTCTCCAACCAGTCCGGCATCGGGCGCGGCTATTTTTCAGTTGAGCAGGCGGACGCGGTGGAACAGCGCCTCAAAGACCTGCTGGCTCAGGAGGGCATTGCGATTGCCGGATGGTATAGGTGTCCGCATGCGCCCGACGATGACTGCAGGTGTCGCAAGCCGTTGCCTGGCATGATCGATGCGGCGGTTCGCGACCTTGATCTCGACCCGATGCGCTCCTTTGTGATTGGCGACAAAAGGTCTGACATAGATCTCGCGGCGGCAGTCGGCGCCGCCGGCATTCTCGTCACCACAGGACACGGGCGCTTGGACGCGGATTATGCCCGCTCGGTAGCGGCGCCGGTTTGTCGCGACCTCGTTGAGGCCAGTGAGGAAGTCGCTCGCCGTTTGACGCTAGACAGCCGCCGCACGAACACTGCCGTCACGCTCTAGCAGAATCGGGCTGTCCAATGGCGTCACCAGGTTCACTTCGGCGCGTCGGCTTTACCTTCAGCGCCCAAATTTACAATCAGGTCATCAATCTTGGCGTCCAGATCGCGCTTGTGCCAATTTTTTTGCACGCGTGGGGCGCGGAGCGCTACGGCGTCTGGCTATTGTTGTCGGCGATCCCGACTTATCTGACGTTTAGCGACTTCGGCTTCACGCTGAGCGCCAAGAATGAAATGACGATTAAGGTGGCGAAGGGTGACAGCGGAGGCGCGGTAGTCACTTACCAAAGCGTTTTCATGCTCCTGAACCTCGTCGCAGGCGGCGTTATTTGTCTCGCCGCTCTAGCGCTTCTCAGTATCAGGCTAGGGTCGTTTTTCGAACTCGGCGACGCATCCGAGACGCAGGCGAAACTTGTCCTTTTTCTACTGTGCGCTGACGTCGTCCTCTACCAGTATTTCCTGCTTTTTTCGGGGGGCCTCCGTGCTGCGGGGCGACCTGCCGCCGAAGTGGCCGTGAGCGCAACCGCAAGGCTTTGCGGCGGCCTGCTGACTGCCGCGACGGTATTTCTCGGGGGAGGCATCGTCGTTGTCGCCGCCTTGACCCTCGTCAAAAGCCTTGTGTTTCTCGCCATTGTTTTTCTGTGGTTGCGCAGGATCTCGCCCTGGCTACGCCTCGGCTGGTCGCACGCCTCCAGGGCCGAGGTGAACCGGCTGTTTCATCCTTCCATCAGCTTTATGTCGCAGACGGTTGCGCAAGCCTTGGCGATTAGCGGACCAGTCATCGTCCTTGGACTGGCGGCAAGGCCGGTAGACGTTGTGATTTTCTCAACCTGCCGCACGCTGGCAAGGCTTGGCACGACGGCGACGAATACGGTGGGGGCCGCGATCATGCCGGAATATTCGAGACTGTTCGGGCTGGGCAATATTGCTCTTTATAGACGACTTATAGTCTTGCATTTTTTGGCCGCGCTCGCGATTTCCGTGGTTTATTTTATCGGCCTTTCCGTCCTCGGAGGCTGGATATTGTCCATTTGGACGAAAAGGAAAGTGTATATCGAACAACCATTTTTCGGTCTGTTGCTGCTATCCGTCATTTTCGAAATGCTATGGACGACGATTTTCATTCCGCTTGCCGCAATCAATCGTCACGTCGTGACCGCTCATGCTTACGGCGCCCTCGCTTTTGTTGCAGTGATCTGTAGCTATTTTCTTGCTTCGCCTTATGGGTTGACGGGGGTTGTCTCGCCTTTGCTTGTTATAAATGGGGCAATGTTGATTATAGTTGTGGCGCAGATGTATCAAAAATCGCCGAAAGTAAAAGACAGCTGGTGACACTGATGAAGATATTATATCTTGGCCCGGAAGAAGGAACTGCAATCCAGAGGATTTTAGCCCTCAGAAGGCTTGGCCATGAAGTGACTGTAGTTGACCCATATCTTGCCATCCCGGCGACGCGCTTTCCAGCAAGGCTGTTCCACTACTGGATTTACAGAACGGGGGCGTTTGGTTTTGCTTGGCTCATCAGGCGTTATGTTTTGTCTAGGGTGAAAGGCGCGAATTTCGATTTTGTTCTAGTGGATCACGGAGAGCTCCTTGATGGAGCAACAATAATAGCGCTGAAAAAAATCGGCAAAGTCGTTGTAAACTATAATCAGGACAATCCCTATGTCGCGCGGGACAGGCAAAAATGGCGTTTGTTTCTGAAAGCCTTGCCGAATTATGACTTGGTGGCGACCCACAGAATAACTAGCGCGGAAGGCGCCCGGCGGGCTGGGGCGCGACATGTGCTGCTTGTGAGAGAGGCGGCGGACGAAGCTGTCCATAGACCAATCGAACTAAGCGAGCAGGATCGCGCGCGGTTTACTTCTGATGTTGCTTTCGTCGGCACCTGGATGCCTGAGCGCGGCCCATTCATGCTGCGGCTCATTGAAAGGGACGTGCCGTTGAGAATCTATGGATCTCGCTGGAACAAGGCTCCGGAGTACGAAAGGCTGCGGCGGCATATTGTTCTTGGCAACCTAGATGGCGATGATTACGTCAAAGCTGTTAGGGGAGCCTCCATTGCGGTCGGACTCCTGTCCAAGGGCAATGAAGATCTTCATACTACGAGAAGCTTTGAAATTCCCGCGATAGGGACGCTTTTTTGCGCCGAGCGGACGACGGACCATCTCGAAATGTATAAGGACGGCGAGGAGGCGGTATTTTTCGAAGACGCAGAGGAGTGCGCTGACCTCTGTCTTTCGTTGCTTGGGCAGCCTGAGCGCATCAAGCAGATAGCGGCCGCTGGACTTTCTCGTGTGCACAAGAATGGCGACTTCAACGAGAAGCTTTTGTCCAAGATAATAGAGGCTGCCGCAAAAGCATAGCGCCCCGCAAGCTAACGGGTTTCGCGCTCTCTATTTGGTACCATACGCTCATTTCTTATGATCGACTTTGCGGTCGGTCAAGAAGATCCAAAAAATAAGTTGGCTGCATCTTGTTATATTAAAAATAATTTAACTTATATAGAACGATAGAAATTAAATTAATTACTGTGACGTCAGCATTTACGCTGCCTTTCAGCTTCAAAACCGCAAGGTCTTAGCTGCCCAGACGTTTCACCCGTCTGGGGTCGCGTCTCTGATATTCGGGATCCGCTCATTCTTGTTAAATGGTCAGATTTCATCAGATCTCAGTCTACATTCTTCTAGGTTGACAGAAACAGATGTTTCATGGTTTTTAAAGGAAGTATATATTTACTATATTAAATCAACCTTGGGTTATTTAATCGTCGTCCGCTTCTTATGGTTGCCTTCATTTCAATTTGAATTCCATGCCGCGTTGCGGCAAGTCTTTACAATTCGATGCGGCATTGCGACGATCTTTACATTGGCGTTCAGTGAATGTTGTCACATTTAACGCAAAGGCCCGGGCGCATTGTCGTTTGCGCATTGGAAACCTATTCAAGAATAGGTGGAATACAGAATTTCAATCGCCGGGTTTTTCAAAACCTTGCGCGGCGCGCGATTGGGAAGCATTCGCCGCTAGCCATTGTGCGAGGCGACCAGAACGCGCAGCTTCCAACGATACAAGGGCTCGAAATTACGGCCCCCAAGTGTAAAATCTGCTTTTACCTAAGAGCCGGCTGGGAAGGGCTGACCAAGGCTAATATTTTTATCCTCTGCCACATCAATCTGCTCCCTCTTGCAGTTCTGGTCAGGATTATGCGCCCCAAACTGCCTATACTCCTCTTCGTTCACGGAGACGAAGTCTGGAATATTCGCAGGAAAAAGCGCTTCTATGAGACGCGGTTCGTCAGTTCTCTGACGCGGATCGCTGCCGTTAGCCAGTTCACGGTCGACGTGATGGCCCGTGAATTCGACGTTCCCTTGACGAAATTCCGGCTTCTGCCCAATGCGGTCGATCCCCTCACTGTTTCGCCGAGCTCAAACCAGCGGTCGCTTTCGACGATCCTGACCGTGACGCGGCTCGCCGAGAGCGAGCGGGAGAAAAACGTCGATAAAATGGTTCGCGCTGTCGCCGTGTTGAGACAAAAACTGCCGGACGTCAGATACGACATTATCGGCGACGGCTCGCTGTTGCCGGAGTTGAAAAAGCTTGCAAAAGATCTTGGCGTCGACGACGTCGTCAGGTTTTACGGTCGGGTCGATGACGCGGAGTTGCTCGCGGCCTATGAGCGCGCGTCGGTCTTCGCCATGCCATCGAACAAGGAAGGTTTCGGGATCGTCTATCTCGAAGCGTGGCAGCATGGATTGCCGGTCATTTGCAGTTCGATTGGCGCCTCGAGCGAAATCGTCGCTGACGGCGTTGACGGATTCGTCGTCGATCCCGACGAAGAGGCGGCGCTCGTGGAGCGCCTCTATCTGTTGTTGTCTCAACGTCAGGCGGCGGCGGAGATGGGGGAGCGCGGTCGCCAAAAGGTTATGGAAAAATACCTCGACGCGAACTTTCGGACGGCTCTTGATCAAATACTGGATGAGTTGCTCATCGAATCGAATAGCGAAGAGCTCGCAACCATTGACGGCGCGGAATTGAAGCGCTGAGGGCGGGGATTTCGCTGTCGGATAATCTATCGCCAGGTCGAGCCGTCTGGAGGTTACGATGATGGTCCAAAACCGACGTCCAGGGGGCTACCCAAACCGCGCTCGCGCGCCTATGCTCCGCGCGCTTTGTAGAGTTGGGACAAGACATGGCCGCACATGGCGTACCGCACTTTCACAATCAACCGGGGGTTCCGCGAGTCCGCGTAGGGGCGAAGGAATTCATGTGCGTCGGCGCATTGCCGCCGTTCGATCATCCACATATTTTCATCGACATGGGCGATGCCAATGAAGCTATCTGCCCCTATTGCTCGACCCTCTACGTCTATGACGCGGATTTGCATGGAGGCTGCATTCCGGCCGAATGCGCTTTCGATCCAGAGACCGCTCTCGACAAAGTCTGAGCCGTCGCGCTGGGGCCGATGAGCCGTCCCCATGCGCTGATCGCCGGGGCGGGAATCGGCGGTCTATGCGCCGCCCTGTGTCTTGCGCGCGGCGGCTGGCTGGTCAGCGTCTTTGATCAGGCAAGCGCGCTTGAAGAGGCTGGAGCCGGTCTTCAGCTTTCGCCCAACGCCAGCGCGATTCTGCGTGACCTCGATGTCATCGAGCGCTTGATCCCGTCCAGCCTCGCGCCCCGCGCGATCAAGATTCGGCGCGCGCGCGATGGCGCGACGCTCAGTCTGATGCAACTCGATGACGCCGAAAAGCGCTGGCGCGCGCCCTATCTTCTGGTTCACCGCGCCGATCTCCAGCAGGCTCTCCTTGACACGATCGCACAGCATGACGCGATCGCAATTCACACTGGCGTCGCAGTTGCGGGCTTTGCCGCCGGCGGCGATGGCGTCGCGGTGGCGTTGAGACGCGGGTTGATCCGAATGGAGGCGGCCGGCGATTGCCTGGTCGGCGCCGACGGGTGGCGCTCCATCGTGCGCGCAAAATTGCTCGGGAGCGCTGCAGACGCGTTGCGATTCTCGAAGCGCACCGCGTGGCGCAGTCTTATCGCAGCGAGCCGCGTCGCCCCCGATATGCTGCGGCCGGAGACCTCCGTTTGGCTCGGGCGCAAAGCCCATCTTGTGCATTATCCGTTGCGCGGCCAGACGATCGTCAATGCGGTTGCGATCGTCGAGGATGAGCTTGGCGATTCTGGCGCGGAAAAGGGCTGGTCGAGTCCGGGCGATCCGGCTTTTCTCGAGGCGCGATTTTCTGGCTGGGATAAAACCGCGCGCGCGCTGCTCGCCGCTGCGGACGACTGGCGCAAATGGCCGCTGTTCGATCGCGATCCGCTCGAAGCGTGGACAATGGGGCGAGTCGCGCTTCTTGGCGACGCCGCGCATCCGATGCTGCCTTTTTTGGCGCAGGGGGCTGCCCAGGCGATAGAGGACGCCGACGCTTTGGGCCGCGCCCTCGCGAGCGATCAGGACATTCCGCGTGCGCTAAAAACCTATGAGGCGATGCGGCTTCGGCGGTCGAGCCGGGTGCAGCAGCAGTCGCGACGGCAGGGCGAGATCTATCATCTGTCCGGTCCGGCCGCCCTTGCGCGCGATATCGGTCTGCGCGCGCTCGGCGGCGAACGGATGCTCGCCCGCTTCGATTGGCTCTATGATGCGAGGCCATGATCGCTTTTTTGGAGCTGCCGCAAAACGATCCGGGGCTTGACAGGAAGAGGCGGCAAATGAGATTGGGGCGTTGCGCTTCTCCAGCGGAGTTCAGAATGCCCCGGATATATCTGTCGATGGCGATGCTCGGCGCGACTCTCGCGATCGGCGGCTGCAACGCTTCGTCTGGCGCGCCGGTCGCGGCGATCCCGTCAGCTCCTGCCGGGCCGGCTCAGCCCAATTGGCCGCCCTTGCCCGCGAACGCCGCCTGCAGCGATAATCTCAATCGTTACCAGACGGTTCTTACGTCCGATGTCAGCACGGGCAACGTCAATCAGTCAGTCTATGATCAAATCGAGGCCGATTTGATGCGCGCGGCGGACGCCTGCGCCGGCGGACGCGACAGCGAGGCGATGAGCATTATTCGCGCTACCAAGGTGAAGCACGGCTACCACGCCTGAGCTAAAGCGCGGCGCAAATAGCGCAGCGTGAAAGCCGGCATCCGCTCTTCGTCGAGGTCACGGGTTGAAAAGACAGCGTGCAGCGCGACGAGTTCGGGCGTGCTTTGCGGCGCTATAAAAGCCTTGAAACGCGCCTCAATCTCGGCGGCGGCGAGATTCGAGCGGGTGATTTTCATGCAGGCGATGCGCGGACCTTCAAAAACGACGCTCCAGCCTGGCGCGAGGGTCACTTCATCGGCGCGGATGCCGGTTTCCTCCCGCAGTTCGCGCAGAACGCTGCCCTCGAGATCGAGCTTGCCGTCCTTGACATCGTCGCGGTCCGGCGTTCCTGCGGGGAAATAGATCCGGCCGGCATTGGCGGTGAGATCGCTCATTTGGCCAAGCATGAAAGCGCCGTCGGCGGACATCAGCGCCGCCATGGCGAAGCAATTGCGGACCTCGGCGTCAGGGAAGCCGAAATCGCGCCAGGCGAGAAAGGTCTTGTATTCGACTTCGGACGCCGCGCCGCGCAGAACGCGCCGGCCGCCGTCAATCTCGACGCGCCTCTCGAAGTTGAGAAAGACGCGGCCATTGAAGAGATGCGGGTTCTTCGCGGCGAGCTTGTCCCAATGGCGATCGATGGCGGCCGTCTCATCGATCGCAAAACGCCAATCCCTGGACTCGACCGCAATATCGATGTCATCGATTTCTTCGACCCGCGCGGCATCAGATGTCATTGAGGTCACCCGCTCAAACGACAAGCGCGCGGAGAGCTTTGATGTCGCTCCACCATTGATCCAAAGCTGAGCTGGAGCAGGCGAGTTCTTCGTCAAGACCCATGGTGAATTGTCGCCATTGATCGAGAAAGCGGATGCTGACGCTGACCAGAGTCGGGATGCCAGCGGCGGCGGCCGAGCCGATTTCCGCCAAGACGCCCCTGCCGTCGGCTTCGAGCTTGCCGAACCTGTTGATGAACAAAAGCTCCGGCGATCGCGCAATGGCTCCGGCGAGCAAATGGCCGACCTCGGCGATGGCGGCGGTGTCGATCCGGCAGGATTGCGAATGACGCCCGAGATCCTGCAAAATCGTGATGCGCCGTCCAGTTTCGACATCAAGGACCTGAGCCTCCCGGCAATTGCAATCATCCGCCTCGTCGGTGATCTGGATCGCGCCGCCGATGCAATGGCCGCGCCGCTGTTGATCTTTTGCGAAGTCTTCGATGATGCGATTGGCGGGTTCGCCCGGCGCAAAGACCAGTGCGGCCAGGGTTTTGGGAGCATGCGGATAGCGTCCGCTCACGACTGCGCCCGCCTGATGTAAAACTGGACGACGCCGTCGAGGCTTTCCTGACGCTCAAGGTGATCGCCGGTCTGCTGCAACAGGTGGGGGATATCGATGGAGGCCAGCGGATCGGTGCATTCGACGATGAGAAGGCCGCCCAGCTCAAGCTTGCGCAAAGCCTTGCGGGTCCGCAGCGCCGGTAGAGGGCATTTCAGGCCGCGCAGATCAAGAAGCGTCGAAATCGAGTCAAGCGTCATGCGCGCGATTCTATAAAGTGATCGGCTATAAGCGTCGAGCTCAGCCTAGCTGATGTGGGCGCGAGGTTCCAGAGGGAGCGCAGAATTTGAGCGAAATTGACCGGTCGAGGCGGAACTTTGACGGTTGCGGCCGTTTGACGCCGCTTGCGAAAGCATTGTCCGCGCTCGCCCCCTTCTGCGGCGAGGTTGCGCCGACGTTGATGCGCGTCGAGGAGGTCGTATATTGCGTTGCGTGCGCGCCGATTTGCGCGGCGCGGATGTCGCGCGAGGCTTGCGCGCGGTCGGCTTTGTTCTGGCTCTCGACATTGACCAACGAGGCGTTCAATCATGCGCGTAATAGGCTTCGCCGGTTGGAGTGGGGCTGGCAAAACCACTTTGATCGTCAAATTGATTCCGGTTCTCCGCGCGCGCGGCCTTTCGGTCTCCACGCTGAAACATGCGCATCATGCGTTCGATGTCGACAAGCCAGGCAAAGATTCCTATTTGCATCGCGAGGCGGGGGCGAGCGAAGTGCTTGTCGTCTCGGCCAATCGCTGGGCTTTGATGCATGAGCTGCGTGGGGCGGCGGAGCCGAACCTTGCCGAGCTTCTCGCGCGGATGAGCCCTGTCGATCTCGTACTCGTCGAAGGCTATAAGCGCGACGCGCATCTCAAGATCGAGATCAATCGTACGGCCAACGCAAAGCCGTTGCTTTATCCCGATGATCAAAGCATTAAGGCGCTGGTCAGCGATGGCGAGGTCACGCCGCCGCATCTGCGGCATGCCCATCTCGACGATGCGAACGCCGTCGCTGATCTCGTTCAAGATCTCGCCGCGCCTTTGACGGAAACCATCGAACTGCTCAAAGAAGCCGCGCGGCCGTAAGCTTATTTCGATCCGCTTGAACTATGCCGGCATAGGAAACGTGACATGCAAAATCGATCGTGGAAGCTCCACAAATCTTTACCAGGACTGGCCGCCTGCATGTCGATAAGCCTTATGGCGGCAATTGCGCCTGGGTTTGCCGCGGATGCGCCGACTGCGGAAACTCTGCTGCGAGCAGGGCAAGACGACAATAATTGGGTTCTGCCCGCCAAGACCCATGCGGGCAACCGCTACACGACGCTTAAACAAATCGACAAAACCAATGCCGGTGGCCTGCGTCTGGCTTGGAGCACCAATGTCGCCGAAGGGGAGCAGGAAGCGGCGCCGATTATCTGGAATGGCAAGATGTACGTCTCGACGCCGCATGACGGCGTGCTCGCGCTCGACGCGGCGACCGGTAAACTCCTTTGGCAAGCAGCCTATAACCCCGCTTATGTGCTGTTGTACGCCGTCAATCGCGGCGTGGGCCTCGCCGACGGCAAGGTGTTCATCGCCACCCAAGACTGTCAGATTCTGGCCCTTGACGCGGAAACCGGCAAAAAAGTTTGGAGCGTGCAGGGCTGCCGCGACACCAGCAACAGTTTTTATTCGATGGCGGCCTATGTCTACAAGGACCGGATCATCGTTGGGACCGGCGGCGGCGACAACGGCAATATTGGCTTGGTTAGCGCCTTCAGCGTCAAAGACGGCGCGCGCCTATGGGATTGGCAATCCATTCCTGGCCCCGGCGAGCCGGGTCATGAAACATGGCCGGGCGACTCCTGGAAGCACGGCGGCGGCGCCGTATGGAACGGCTTGGCTGTCGACCAGGATAGCGACACCTTGTTCGTTACGCCCGGCAATCCCGGACCGGACTTGGTCATGACGGGACGCGAAGGCGAGAATCTCTATACCAATTCGTTGGTCGCGCTGGATATTTCGGGCAAACAGCCGAAAATGAAATGGTACTACCAGGTCATGCATAACGACACGCATGACAGCGATCCCGCGATGATTCCAGTGTTGTTCGAAGGCCGCGTCGATAAAAAAATGCGGTCGCTGGTCGCGATCGGAGACAAAGCCGGCAACTTCGTCATCCTCGACCGCCAAAGCGGCGAGGTTGTGCATCGTCTTGCCGTAGACAAGCAGGAAGGCCTCGATACGGCGCCGACCATGGAAGGAAATTCGGCATGCCCCAATCATGGCGGCGGCATTGAGTGGAACAGCGGCGCTTATGGTCCCGCCAGCAACGTCTTCCTGGTGCCGAGCACGGAAGAATGCGCCGTGTACAAGATCACGACCGAGACTCCGCAATATATTGCCGGTCAGACCTATCTAGGCGGCGCGCTGCCAAAACGACAGAACGCCACTGGGGTCGTCAGCGCGATTGACGTCGATACCGGCAAGCTGCGCTGGCGTCAGCCCCTGCCGTATCCGGCGCAAGGCGGCGTTCTCGTGACCTCGACGGGCTTGGCCTTCACCAGCGACGTCGGCGGCAATCTCTATGCTTTTGATGCGGCGACGGGCCAGCAATATTGGAAGGCCGCCGCCGGTTCGGCGATTGTCGCTCCAATCTCGGCTTACAGCTTCAACGGCAATGAATATCTGACTGTCGTCGTCGGCAAAGCGGGCAACCAGCAGACGCCGAACCTTCCCGCTTCGGGCGGCAGCCGCGTCCTCACCTATGGGCTGGGCTCTACGCCGGCCATTAGCAACGACGCAACCGGCCAAGTCGCGCTCGCGGAGGCGCCGAATGGCGTCGGCCGGGAATCCGAAGCGCCGTCAAGGTCCAGCGGCTCCGCGCCGTACACCCCGCAGCAGGTCGCACAGGGGGCCGCGGTTTACGCCAGGGAATGCGCGGCGTGCCACGGGGCCGGTCTGCAAGGCATCTCCGCCCCGGCCTTGACCGGCCCCAGTTTCGGCCATTCGCATCTCAACGCCTCGGAGTTGCGCACTGTCGTGGTGCAGAGCATGCCCCTGACGGCGCCGGGAACGCTTAAACCTGATGAATACGCATCGGTGATGGCCTACCTTCTAAAATATAACTGCGTGCAACCCGCCGGCGACGGAAAGCAACCGTTCCCGACCACGGATCTGTCAGCCTTGAAAGAGGTGGTGCTTGGCGCGGCTACTTGCGCGCCGTGAATGCATCTTTGATCGCTTCAGGCGCCTGTGTAAACGGACCGCTGCGCTGAGCGCCGCGGTCGCAATTTCTTGGGGCGATCAGGCTCTTATTGGGGATAGCCATCGTTATGGCTCAACTCGGCAAAGATAGTTTTTCAGCGGCCAAGGCGCCGATGCCGGTCGACGCTGTGGTCGCCCTGCTGTTTGCTCGCGTGTCCAGCGTCGATGGCGACGAGATGGTTTCTCTCGCCGAAGCCGATGGGCGCATTTTAGCGCAAGATCTCATCTCGCCAATCGATCTGCCGGCCTTCGATAATTCCGCTGTCGATGGCTATGCGGTCCGGTTCGAAGATCTTGCGCCGCAGGGCGAAACAACCCTTCGCGTTGCGGGCAGGGCCGCCGCGGGTCATCCTCTCGGCCTCGGCGATGTCGCGGGCGTAGCCGTGCGCATTTTCACCGGGGCGGCCATGCCGCAGGGCATGGATACGGTGTTCATGCAGGAAGATTGTCGCTGCCTCGCGGATGGGTCCGTGGCTTTGCCTGCCGGCCTTTCGCGGGGAGACAATCGCCGTTTGCGTGGGGAAGACATTCATGTTGGCGAGGCGGCGCTCCTGCGCGGCCGGCGTCTGCGACCCGAAGATGTTGGCCTTGCCGCCGGACTCGGCGTTGGCGGGTTGCTGGTGCGGCGCAGATTAAAGGTCGCCATTTTCTCCACCGGCGACGAAATCGTTGCGCCGGGGGAGCCTTTGCGCGCGGGCGCGACCTATGACGCCAATCGTTTCATGCTGCATGGTTTGCTGCGCCGCCAGGGCGTGGAAGTGACCGATCTTGGCATTCTCAGCGATAACGCCAATGCGATCGGAGAGGCGCTGCGCGCGGCGGCGCGAACGCATGATCTTGTGCTGACCTCCGGCGGCGTTTCAACCGGCGAGGAAGATCACGTCAAGGCGGCGATTGCGGACAATGGGTCGATGGTGTTCTGGCGGCTCGCCATCAAGCCGGGTCGTCCTGTTGCGATGGGGGTGATTGAAGGCGCGCCTTTTGTCGGGCTGCCAGGCAATCCGGTCGCGGTGTTTGTGACTTTCGCTTATGTGGTGCGCCCGCTCATCGCTGCTCTGTCGGGCGCTTTGTTTGAGCCCGCGCAGGCGCTTCCGGTGATCTCTGGGTTCGCATACAAAAAGAAAACCGGCCGGCGCGAATATATCCGCGTCGCTTTGGCGGCCGATGCATCCGGCGCAATCATTGCAAAAAAATATAGCGTCGAAGGGGCGGCGGTTTTGACCTCGCTGACGCGCACGCATGGCTTCGTTGAGTTGCCGGAGGATGTCACGAAAGTCGCGCCGGGGGATAAGGTCGCCTTCATTGCTTATGACCTTGTGCGATAGGCTCAACTGTCTGCGGCTCTAGAACTTCTCCCCCTTCGCCCGAATTGCGGCGCTCAACTCGGCCACCGGCGCCTGCGAGTTTCTACGCGCGCGTAAAATAACGAATTCAAGCTCGCCCAAGGTCGGCATGCCTTTGAGCGGCGGGCGCTCGACCAGCCCCGCGGGGATCAGCTTCCTCGAATGCGCCATGAATCCCAATCCGGCCTGAGTCGCCGCGACAAGACCGCTGAGACTGCCGCTGGTGCAGGCGATGCGCCACGGCGCGCCGACGCGTTCGAGCGCCGCCAAGGCCATGAAGCGCGTGATGCTCGGCGGCGGATAAAGAATCAACTGAACCTGTTCTTGCGTCGCGGGCGTCTTATCGGCTCCAACCCAGACGAGACTGTCCCGCCAAAGAAGATCGCCGCGATCTTCTCCCGGCCAGCGCTTGCACAACACGAGGTCGAGTTCGCCAACGTCAAATCGATTGATCAATATGTTGCTGAGCGCAACAGTGAACTCAAGGTCGACCAAGGGATGGTTCTGCACGAAGTTTCTCAAGATCTCCGGCAGCCAGGACGCGACAAGATCTTCGGAGGCGCCAAAGCGCAGGCGCCCGCGCAGTTTCGTTCCGGCGAAATGGCGCTGGGCTCTCTCATTGGTTTCCAGAATGGAGCGGGCGAATTCGACCATCGCTTCGCCTTCCAAAGTCATGCTGACGGAATGCGTGTCGCGCACGAATAGGCGATGGCCGACTATTTTCTCGAGCTTGCGGACGTGTTCGCTGACAGTCGGCTGGCCAAGGCCGAGCCGACGGCTCGCTTCCGAAAAGCTGGCTCCTTCCGCGATGACGAGGAAGGTTCGCAAACAGACCGGATCAAGCAAGGGGTTATCGGCAGAAGCCATAGCACTTATCGCCATCAACCTAGTTCAGTGATAGATAGACAACCGCCATAGTGCCAGCGTTACAGCCAAAACCTCTAATGAAAAATATGTATGGAGATTAAAATGGCTTTATATTCGCGGCGCAAGCTCCTTGCGACCAGCGCTGCCGGCGGTCTTGTGGCTGCTGCGGCGCAGGCTAGTTTCGCTTCGGCGGAGAGCTATTCAGCCGCCGCCGAAAGCGATCCAGGCCCGCACGATCCGGCCCAGGAGGCAATCAATCCTTATGATTGGCAAGGGCTTCCGACCGATCATGGCAATCTTGGCACTTTGAGACACTCGTTTTCCGCCGTCCATAACCGCCATACCGACGCCGGCTGGGCGCGCGAGGTCACGGTCCGGAATTTCCCGATTTCGAAAAATATGGCCGGCGTCAACATGCGCCTTCCCGTGGGCGCAGTGCGTGAACTGCACTGGCATGTGCCGGCGGAGTGGGCCTTTGTGACCTATGGCGTCGGGCGGATAACCGCCGTCGATTCAGGCGCCCAAAGATTCGTCGCCGACGTCAAGGAAGGCGATCTGTGGTTCTTCCCGGGCGGCGTGCCCCATTCGATCCAGGGGCTGGGTCCTGACGGCTGCGAATTCATCCTCGTCTTCAACGACGGCAATTTCTCCGAGGACAGCACTTTCCTCATCACCGATTGGTTCAATCACACGCCGAAAGAGGTGCTCGCCAAGAACTTTGGCGTCGCCGCCTCGACCTTCGATAAGATCGAGCGGAAAGACCTCTGGATCTTCAACGCGCCGGTGCCGGGCAGCTTGGCGGACGATCTTGCGCAGAGCAAGCAGCCTGTCGTGCCGAACTCTTACGCCTTTCCGCTTGGAGACCAGAAGCCGGTTTTCCAGTCGGCCGGGGGATCGGTCCGCATCGCCGATGTGAATAACTTCCCGGCCACCACAATGTCGGCGGCTCTGGTGGAGCTCGCGCCAGGCGGTTTACGCGAATTGCATTGGCATCCGCTCTCGGACGAATGGCAGTATTACATCAGCGGCACGGCCCGCATGGGCGTCTTCCACGGCGAAGGAAGAAACAATACGGTGGAGTTCCACCCGAGCGATGTTGGCTATGTGCCGCAATCGATTGGTCACTACGTTCAGAATATCGGCAAGGATACGCTCCGCTTTTTGGAGGTTTTCACAACGCCTCAATATGCCGATATTTCGCTGGCCTCATGGATGAACAATGTGCCGCATGAACTCGTGTCTGCGCACCTCAACATCGACGTGGCGACGCTTCAAAAACTGGCGCAGACGAAGACGCCGGTTGTGCCAGTCTAGGCGACTATTATAGCATAAGCAGAAATCGAGCGCTTTGCTGGCGCATCGACCGCGTAACGACGCGAATTTATAAGGGAGGATGCAGTGATCTCAACGTTGGATCCGAAGGGAGCCGGCGCGGTTAAGCCCGGCTTTCTTTCCCGCGAATATACCGTCGCAAAGCCCGGCTTCAATCGATGGCTTGTGCCGCCCGCGGCGCTCGCCATTCATTTATGCATCGGCATGGCGTACGGGTTGAGCGTGTTCTGGTTGCCGCTGTCGCGCGCCATCGGTCTCGATAAATCCGCTTCGTGCCCGGATATGTCCGTATTCAGCGCCTTGTTCACGCGCACCTGCGATTGGCAAGTCAGCGATCTTCTCGTTGTCTTCGAATGCGGCATCGTCTTCCTCGGGCTCTCCGCCGCTTTATTCGGCGGTTGGCTCGAGCGCGCCGGGCCGCGCAAAGCCGGCATGGTTTCCGCGCTCTGCTGGTCCGGCGGCTTTTTGCTTGGTTCCCTGGGCGTCTATCTGCACCAGCTGTGGCTGCTTTGGCTCGGCATTGGCGTCATCGGCGGCATAGGTCTGGGTCTTGGCTACATTTCGCCGGTGTCGACCTTGATCAAATGGTTCCCCGACAAGCGCGGCATGGCGACCGGCATGGCCATCATGGGTTTCGGCGGCGGCGCTCTGATCGGTTCGCCGCTCGCCAGTCTGCTGATGAATCATTTCAAAACGTCGACCGACGTCGGCGTCTGGCGGACGCTTCTGGTGATGGGCGTCATCTATTTGATTGTGATGCTCATCGGCGCGTTCGGCTATCGCGTTCCCCCCAAAGACTGGCTGCCGCAGGGCTGGGCTCCGTCGGCGCATAAGAGCGCCCTTGTGACCAGCGGCAATGTGGACCTCGCCGACGCGCATAAGACGCCGCAGTTCTGGCTGATCTGGGCGGTGCTCTGCCTCAACGTGTCGGCCGGGATCGGCGTTCTGTCCATGGCCTCGCCGATGTTGCAGGAGATTTTCGGCGGCAAATTGGTCGGTCAGCCGGACGTCGGTTTTTCGGCGCTAGACGCCGCGCACAAGGCGATGGTCGCGTCGATCGCCGCCGGGTTCGTCGGCCTGTTGTCCTTGTTCAATATCGCGGGCCGGTTCTTCTGGGCCTCCACATCCGATAAAATCGGGCGCAAGGTCACTTATTTCATCTTTTTTGGTCTTGGCATCCTTCTTTACGCCTCGGCCCCCAATTTCGCGCATCTAGGTTCGAAGGTGCTTTTCGTCTCAGCCTTCTGCATCATTCTGTCGATGTACGGCGGCGGCTTTGCAACTGTCCCCGCGTATCTCGCGGATGTCTTCGGCACGCGCTTTGTCGGCGCCATCCACGGCCGGTTGTTGACGGCTTGGTCGACGGCCGGCATCGTTGGACCAATTGTCGTCGGCCAAATTCGCGACAGGCAGATCGCGGCTGGAGTCGATCGCGCGCTCGTCTACGATCGCACCCTTTATATCCTCGCGGGTTTTCTCGCCGTCGGGTTCATTTGCAATGCATTGATCCGGCCGGTTCATAAGAAATGGCTGATGAAGGATGTATCGGCGAAGGTGGCGCAGGCCACCAAGGTTGGTCCAGGTGCCAGCTCGGTTCAGATCGGCTGCGGCGAGTCCGATGCGGTCGCGGGATTCGCCTGGGCGTTGGTGGGCATTCCCGTTCTTTGGGGCGTTTGGAAAGCGATCGAAAGCGCTGTGAGAACCTTCCAGTAAGTATGCGACAAACACGGAACATGATTGCCCCCCAACCATGTTCGCCGTTCGCCGTGCTGCGCCGTTGCGCGAGGCTTTGCGATGCGATCTCGATCGTTCGTCGCCGCCTCGCGACGGCGCTGGCGTTCATGACGCAAGCAGAACGCCGGAAGAAGATAGGCCGACGACAGTGAAAGTCGATTGCTGTATTGCAAAGCTTTTGCCAACGCTCGAATCCGACGTCGACGAAACGAAGTCGCAATTTGCGAATTGAGAATATTCATAATATATATGTCGTCGCATTTGACGCTTCCGATTAAGCTACGACTTAACATTATTAGAGCAAACGGGCGTCGATTCGGCGTCCGCGTGCGTATCCGTGTCTGTGAAATCGTCCACGCTTACTGTGGCGTACAGGGTCGATGACATGAGACCGACAATTAAAAGCGGCTTCCGGTGCGAGGTTAAAACCATCGGTGATTTGGAGGCGTTCGCGACCCTGCGTCACGATTGGGAAAAGCTCGCCGCCATCGCCGAAGATTATTTCCAATGCGCGACATATGAGTATTGCGAACTGGCGGCGTCGCGTATTTTTTCCGAGAAAAGCTCCGTTGATGTGGCGATGGTCCACGGCGACCAGGGTTTGATGGCGATCTGGCCGCTTGCGATTCATCGCAAAGGCCTGCTGCGAATTGCAACGGGCTTGACGTGCGGCAGTGGCGAAGAATATGGCGGCCCGCTCGTCAGAAACGCAGCGGATAGAGCGCTTGTTACGACGACCCTTGGCGCAGCGCTGAAAGCACATGCGGACATTCTGGAAGTTGTCTCGGTTCGAGACGGTAGCGCATTGCAGGAAGCGCTCGATGCGGCTCCGCAGTCGTGGACGCTCTCATTGTTGCCGAAGACGCTGGGCGCGCTTCCGGGGTACGCCGTGGCGCTGCGCGGGATCAGCCAATGGGAGGATTTTTTCGCTACGCTTCCGCGATCGCTTCGCCGCAACTTACGCCGCGATTTCAAGCGACTAAGCGCGCTGGGGCGCATTGAGATCGGATGGTCCGCTACGGTCGAGGATGCGAATGCGGTTTTGACTTGGCTGTTTGCGCACAAACGGCAATGGTCTCAGTCTCACGGATTCAATACGCAGTATCTAAAAGACGATCGGTTAAAGGATTTCTTCATCGCGCTCGCCGATCGA
This sequence comes from Methylocella sp., assembly GCA_037200525.1. Classification (NCBI taxonomy): domain Bacteria; kingdom Pseudomonadati; phylum Pseudomonadota; class Alphaproteobacteria; order Hyphomicrobiales; family Beijerinckiaceae; genus Methylocella; species Methylocella sp. The sequence continues at coordinate 2,046,171 of JBBCGG010000001.1, forward strand.
ACAGATTTATCGACCGTTCCACTTGTCTCATTCGTGAAGGTGGACGGCGTGCCAGTCGCGGCCGCGGTGAGCCTGGTCAGCAAGTCATGCGTGGAAGGCTTCTTTACAACCTACGACGAAGCATTCCGCTTATATTCGGTTGGAACCCTGCTGGTGGAGTTCCTTGTGAAGTGGGCGCATGCAAACAAGCTTGATTTTGATTTCCGGCCACTGGATGGCGACTATAAAGCGATTTGGGCAAATCAAAAATCGTCTCACAAGACGCGCATTATCTTCCTTTCCGCGCGTGGTCGTCTTGCCGAATTTTCATTGTTCGGAGCCCTTGCTTCTCGTGGGTGGACCAAACTTCGAAAGATCCCCGCCTCGATTTTTGAAAGAGCCAGAGCGCGCGTCGCTTGATAACCTCCGCCCATCGCCCGCTGTGGGCATGAAGCTATGCTACTGGCCTTTGGCAAGAGAGCGCAAAAATGTCTATTTTGAGCTTACCGAATTTACGCCATTACAGGAGCAAGCTGCGGCTTGCTCTGGATCGTTTTATCGACTGGCGCTGGGGCATTGTTACTATCCCAGAAATTGATGCAACCGCGAATGTCGGTCCGCAATCCGAAAGCGTCGGTAAATTTGATGACGCCTTACAAAACCAACCCGTCAGTTATCTTCTTGTGTTCTGGTTCCTCGGCCGAATTGTCTTCAGGCATGATGACGTGTTCTTCGATGTCGGATGCGGAGATGGAAGAGCGCTGTGTTATGTCGCGCGAAGGCGCCTGTTGAAAGTGGTTGGAGTTGAATTATCTCCTGTCTTTGCTGAAAAGGCGCAGGCAAACGCGCGCAATTTAAAGCGCCGCTTGTCGCCGATCGAGGTGCGGTGTGGCGATGCGGTGGATATGGATTATAGCGCCGGGACCGTGTTCTTTTTCTTCAACCCTTTCGGCGCCAAAACATTGAAGCTGGTTTTGGACAACATCAAACAAACGATCGAGTCTAATCCTCGCTCAATACGCATCATATATCTGAACCCGGTTCATTCTTCAGTATTTAGGTCGTCCGGTTGGCTCAAACACGCTGGCGGCAGAAAAAGCAGGCTTATTAAGCTCGATATGGAGCTATGGACTTCTGAAGGTGACAGCCGAAACGCTGTGACCGAATTTTAAGTCGATCCGAGGCTTCGACGGTAGTTCACGAATTGAAGGAGAATAGCCGAACGGTCGCGGCGGCGCGCCGCGCAGCCCCGCCGGTCACCGGTCCTCCCGCGCCTGCAGCGGCGCCCAGCGCCTGAGCGACCCGGAAATCGCCCTTTTGCCAATCAAATTCGGCATCCTCCGCTGCGCCGGCGAGCGCTTCGTCTACAGCGGCGATTTCCTCGGGAGTTCCGCCGGCGTCCAGAGCCAGCATGAAGGCCAGCGCACCGCGCTGTTCCGGCTGGTTCGGCCATTCCGCCCGCAGCAGCCGGTAGAGATTGACGAAACGCTTGACCGAGCGCGCCGAACGCCCGGCAAGGGGGGCTAATGCCGTGAGAAGATTGGTTTCGGCCTCGCTCAGCGGTTCGTCGAGCGCTGAGCGTCCGGCTTCGCTAAAGGTGAGCGCCTGCTTTGACGTTGCGCTGCCCAGAATGTTCCGAACCTGCGCCGAAAAGCCATCCTGCGCGGCGATTTTGCCGACCTGGAGCGGCACCTGAATCCATTTGTCGAGGCTGAAGGCATCGCCGCCGAAAGCGGCGGGATCGGCCGCGATCAGGCTTACATAGCCCGGCCCGAGCAGGCTGCGGACATGGATAAGAATTTCCCGCGCCCGAGAGGTTGGCGCAAGGTCAAGATTGTCGAGCGCGATGATGATTCGCTGCGGCGCTTCGCTTGTCTTCGCATTGCTCTGGCCCCGCCTCTGGACCAAGGCGCCGACTGCTGCGATGAAGCGCTGAGCCTGTTGCCTGACGACATCGCCAGTGAATGGCGAGGGCTCGGCAAGCGCCGGATTTGCCGAATGAAGGGCCCCTGCGCGCCGTTCCGCCTCGGTGGCGCGGCGGCTGAGATTATCGACTTCCGCCGCAAGATCCTGCACGCGGCGAGCCTGATGCCCAAAATTGCCGTCCGTCTCGCGCCGGCGATCGGAAAGATCGCTTCGCAGCAGGCTCGCGCCGCGAAATGCGAGCTGCAGCAGCCGCAAAGCCCGCCAAACATTGACGACGAGCGCGAGCCCGGCGCCGAAAAACGCCAGCTGGCGCAGGCTCAAGAGCCAATCCATATGCGCCCCGATCCAATTGGCGGCGGAGACGAGTTGTTCGTTCCGGCGCAAAAGACCGAGCCATGCGTCCTGCGCGTCAACGGCTGCGCCGAGCCCGATGCCGGCGAGGACCAGAAGAATGGCGGTGATGATGAGTTTCATCTGTCCTTTCAGCGCCCAAAAGGCGCCGAAAGCGAAATTCAGCCGGGCGGGGGCGCTGCTGTCGGCGATGGTGCGGACCATGTCTTTGTAGCCCGGGATGGGATCGCCGCTAATGCCGAACCGGGCCATAGTGGTCTTGATTCGATTTCGGCGCCTCGCCGCATAAGCATCGACCTGCGAGCCCGGCGTCTCATAGAGCACGGTGTCGGTCAGCCGCGCGCGGCGGGAGTCCGCCTCCTCCAAAGATCGCCGCTCAGCCTCGAGTTTCAGGCGCGCGGCGTCGAGGCGCTCAAAGGCTTCGCGCGCGGCGACGCCCGGATCGCGGGCGGCGTGGGCCGCCTCGAGCGCCAGAGCAGGGAAGGTTTTGGCGAGACGCGCGTAAAGGACTCCGGCCAGCGCCTCGGCAGGATGCCCGTCGAGGTCGGCGGCATTGACGCGCAGGGTCAGAATGCTGGTCAGAAAAGGCGTCGTAGCGGCTCCTCGCGCGGCGACGCTCAAGGTTTCGATCAAACGAACGAGCTTGTTGAGAGCGAGGCTCTTGCCGGACCCGGATGGTCCAAGAAGTCCGATGGCGAACGGCGTTTGCGTGCGGCCATGGGCGGCAAGTTCGGCGAGGAGGCTCAACGGCGCGTCAAGACCAAGCGCATTTGACGACAGCGCATCGGCGTCGCCGGCGTCATCGGCCGCAAAGACGGCGTCCAGCCGCGAGGCGGCGGGGGCCGGCGAATCGACCGCTTTGGTCACGGCGCGCGCGGCGGGCGGCGTCGGAGCGATCGGCTCCGCTCCTCTTGCGCCAGGGATAATCGTTCCAAGGTTCCGCAATCCGAAATCAGGCAAGGCGCATATCCTTATTGAGGCGATTTGCTGTAGAATTAGACCGACAACGCCCGTTCTCTTGGCGAAATTCTCGGCCTGCCGACGTTCAGGCGCAAGTAGGCGGGCGAATATAACGGAGACAACACCCAAATCTTTTTCGGCGCCTTTCGCTTTGTTCACGGCGCAGGTTTTTCACAGCGGTCTGGACCGCCCAGCCGCGCCCGTCTACATAGCGTTCCAACATTCCCAACTCTCAGACAACGGATGCGAGCCCCAATGGCGCGGCAGTTCATTTACCACATGCAGGGCCTGACCAAGACCTTTTCCACCGGAAAGAAGGTTTTGGAAAACGTCAACCTTTCCTTTTACCCAGACGCCAAAATCGGCGTCCTCGGCGTCAACGGCGCCGGTAAATCGACGCTTTTGAAGATCATGGCCGGAATCGACAAGGAATATACCGGCGAAGGTTTTGTCGCCGAAGGCGCCAAGGTCGGCTATTTGCCGCAAGAGCCGGCGCTCGACAGCAGCCTCGACGTGCGCGGCAATGTGATGCTCGGCGTGGCGTCGAAAAAGGCGATTCTCGATCGCTATAATGATCTCGCCATGAATTACTCCGACGAGACCGCCGATGAGATGACCAAATTGCAGGACGAGATCGAGGCGCGCGGCCTCTGGGATCTCGACGCGCAGGTCGATCTCGCCATGGACGCTATGGGCTGTCCGCCGGACGATTGGAAAGTCGACAAGCTATCGGGCGGCGAGCGCCGCCGCGTTGCGCTCTGCAAATTGCTGCTCGAACAGCCGGAGCTGTTGCTGCTCGACGAACCGACCAACCATCTCGACGCGGAAACCGTCAATTGGCTCGAGGGGCATCTCCGCAACTATCCGGGCGCGATCCTGATCGTCACCCATGATCGCTATTTCCTCGACAATGTGACGGGTTGGATTCTCGAGCTCGATCGCGGCCGCGGCATTCCCTATGAGGGCAATTATTCGTCCTGGCTGAAGCAGAAGCAAAAACGCCTGCAGCAGGAAGGCCGCGAAGATGAAGCGCGCCAACGCCAATTGGAGTCTGAGGCGAGTTGGATCGCCTCGAGCCCAAGGGCGCGGCAAGCCAAGTCCAAAGCGCGCATCCAGCGCTATGACGATCTCGTCGCCAAGCAAAACGATAGGGCGCCCGCGGCGGGACAGATCCTCATCCCGGTGGCCGAGCGGCTCGGCAATAATGTCATCAATTTCAACCATCTGTCGAAAGCGTTCGGCGACAAGCTTCTGATCGATGACCTCTCGTTCAAATTGCCGCCGGGCGGCATCGTCGGCGTCATCGGTCCCAATGGCGCCGGCAAGACGACTTTGTTCCGCATGATCACCGGCCAGGAGAAACCCGATTCCGGGACGATCGAGATCGGCGATTCGGTCAAGTTCGGCTATGTCGATCAGTCGCGCGACGCCCTCGACCCGAAGAAGAACGTCTGGGAGGAAATCTCCGACGGCAATGAAATCATCTACCTCGGCAAGCGCGAGATGAATTCACGCGCCTATACGGGCGCGTTCAATTTCAAGGGTCCCGACCAGCAGAAGAAGGTTGGCCAGCTATCAGGGGGCGAGCGCAACCGCGTGCATCTCGCCAAGATGCTGAAGTCGGGGGCCAATTTGTTGCTGCTCGACGAGCCGACCAATGATCTTGACGTCGACACCTTGCGCGCGCTTGAAGATGCGCTCGCGGATTTCGCCGGTTGCGCTGTGATCATCTCGCATGATCGCTTCTTCCTCGATCGCATCGCCACCCATATCCTCGCCTATGAAGGCGACAGCCATGTCGAATGGTTCGAAGGCAACTTTGCAGACTACGAAGAGGACAAGAAGCGCCGATTGGGCCAGGACAGCCTCATTCCGCACCGGATGAAGTACAAGAAATTCTCGCGGTAGGGTTTTGTTGACCTCGCGCCGGGCCGTACGCCCGGGCGCGAGGTCATGCATAGCGATGATCCGGCGCGATAGCGTGTTGGAACTCGGGGATGCGAGAGTTTATCGCAAGGATCGCGACGCCTTGAAGTTTTATCAGCTTGGCAGCCGCATGATCCCGGAAGGGCTTCCTGCCGGGACCGAGCGTCACAACAATCTAACGAAGGACCCCGAGAAGCCAAAGGATCAATAAAATAATAAGAACGGTTCCGAGGACGCCGCCGAGGCCAGCGCCGCCATATAGGCTGTGCGCATAGTAACCGCCGCCGCCGCCGAATATCAGGATCAATATTATAATAATCAGTAACGTGCTCATGGGCGCCTCCTGCCAGATCGCAAAAACACTGGCTATCCCCCGGCGAAAAGGTCGCCGAGCTTACGAAGCGCAACGCTGAACTCTTGAACTTGGTTCAAAATATTGCGCAACGCATGGAAAGGCGGGCGCTTTTACTCAAGCAACGTGAAACACCTCGCTGAGCCCCTGGACCGCGTCCCACAATTCGTCGAAATGGCCGATCACCCGGTCTGGGTTAAAAGTCTCGACGGGCAGATCCGTATAGCCGAAATTGACCGCGACGACGGGGACATTGGCGTTACGCGCGGCGTCGATGTCGGTTCTCGAATCGCCGACCATTATGGCGCGGCGAGGATCGCCCCCGGCCTTGGCGATCGTCAGCAATAACGCCTCGCCATCCGGCTTGCTGACCGAAAACGTATCCTTGCCGCAGATCGCCTGGAAACGCTCGGCGACGCCGAGGGCGGTCAGCAGCAGCACCGACGAATATTCGATCTTGTTGGTGCAGACGGCAAAGCTCCAGCCAGCCTTCGCGAAACGGTCGAGCGCTGCGATGACGCCAGGATATAAAACCGTCTCGTCCGCGATATGAGCCTCGTAGTGCGCGAGATAATCGGTGAAAAGCTCGTCGAGCTGCTGTTCGCTCGCCTCGACCCCATTGGCTTTGAGGCCGCGTTGAACGAGAGCCTTCGCCCCCGCTCCGACCATGGCGCGCGCGTTGGGAAAAGAGATTGCGGCAAAACCCTCGCGCACGAGAATGGCGTTGAGGGTCGAGATGAGGTCGGCCGCCGTGTCGGCGAGCGTGCCATCGAGATCGAAAACGAGCAGCGGACGGGACGAAAGATCTTGGGTCATAGGCTCCTGCTTGGCAGCCGGTGGCGTCGCGCGGCAACATCAAGGATGGGGCGTTCAAAAGCAAGCCGAGGCTTTGCCCGTCCCGGGCGGAAGCGGACGCATTGCCCGCTCGATATTTACGCGATTTAGTATAGAAACGCGACGAAACCGCGCATGAGATCAAGGCTCGAGGAGCTGACACGATGGGGTTATTGGCGTTCTCGTTTTCTTGCCCGCTTTCTCGGCTTTCTCGGCCTTTTTCCGGCTCGGCCGCGCGCGGTCTTGCGGCCGGACTGGCGCTGTTTGGCGCGGCGCAGAACGCCGTCGCCGCGAATTATGAATTTCTCGCCGCGCCCGAGACGGACCTCAACCGCGTTTATCGGCTTGACCGCGCAACGGGCGAGATCGGCGCCTGCCAATATGGGTTGAAGGAAGGCTCTGTCGGCGTCACCCTTTGCTATCCGCCGGGCGAAGGCGCCGGTCCGCAGTCGCAAAGCGAATATTCGCTGATCGCCTCGCGGCACGAGCGGGAAGGCGGCGTGTTTCGCGTCGATTTGCGCACTGGCATGATGTCGATTTGCTATGTGCTGAACGATGCCGTGGTCTGCACCCCTCAGGCGCGATGAATTGTTGGGCGCCCAATTTTGGGCGTGACTTTTCGCGCGATGCGATCGAGAGGCCATCCCGGCTAAGCGACGCGCAAGGGTTGACGGGGCCGCTCGCGAGGGACTAACCCGCTGGCGCAGGCGCTTCGCCTGAAATGGATGAGACCCTCATGCCCGCTTTGAGTCCGGATGACGCCAAACGACTTGCCGCAGCCAGAGCTTTGGAGCTGGTGAAGCCGGGCATGCGGCTTGGCCTTGGCACGGGGACTACGGCGGCGCATTTCGTCGAATTGCTTGGCGCGCGCGTGGCAGAGGGCTTGGACGTCATCTGCGTGCCGACTTCGGAGCGCACGCAGGCGCAGGCGCAGGAGCTTTCAATTCCATTGTCGACCATCGACGCGACGCCGGAACTTGATTTGACGGTCGACGGTGCCGACGAATTCGATTCCCGGTTGCGGCTCATCAAAGGCGGCGGCGGCGCGCTGTTGCGGGAAAAGATCGTCGCTATGGCCTCGCATCGCATGGTCGTCATCGCCGACGCCTCGAAGTTCGTGGCGACGCTCGGCAAATTTCCCCTGCCGGTCGAAGTGAACCTATTTGGCCTCGAAGCGACCCGGCGCATGATATTGGCGAGCGGCAAAGCTTGCGGCTGTCCTGGCGAAGTGCGGCTTCGAAAAACGCCCGCTGGGGACGCCTTCATCAGCGATAATGGGCATTACATCGTCGATTGCTTTTTCAACGCCATTCCCGATCCCGAGCAGCTCGCGCTCCGCCTTTGCGCCATTCCAGGCGTCGTCGAGCATGGGCTTTTTATCGGTGTCGCCAGAGCGGTGATTAGCGCCAGCACGCAGGGCGTTGAAGTTTTCGGGCGGTTGGACTGATCGGCATCAGGCAAAACAAACCCTTTGCATCGGATACGCGCGCCTCGTTTCGGGATGATTGCTTGTGCAGCGCGCTTAAGGCGTTCGAGAAAAGATCGCCGAGGAGGATTTTAATTGCGCACGAGTTTTGAAAGATATGCACGACGCGTCGCCTTTGGTTGTGCGCTGGTCGCTTCCTTGACGGCGGGCGCCAGCGCCATCGCGCAACAACCCTCTGCGGAGCCTACGACGGCTGGAGCGGCGATGCCGGAGCCGGCCAGTCCCTCGCATTTAGCCGCGGCTCGCGTCCTGGTGGTCGCCTCGGGGATGTCGCGTTCCTTCAGCGTGGTCATTCCGCAATTCATGGATCAGATCGGCTCCTCGCTGGCGCAGACGCGGCCGGAGCTTATCCGCGATCTCAATGACGTGCTGGCCCAGCTCAAACCCGAGTTCGACAAATTTGCCGACGAAATGGATGACATCGCCGCGCAGATTTTCGCCAAACAGCTGAGCGAGGCGGATTTGAAAGCGGCTGTCGCCTTCTTCGACAGCCCCGCCGGGCGCCAATATGTGGCGACGCAACCGGCGGTGTTGACTGATATCGTGACGGCGATGCAAGGCTGGCAAGGCAAGGTCTCGACTGACATGATGACCCGCGTGCGCGAAGAGATGAAAAAAAGAGGCCATGACATTTAAGTCGCCTCGATCCGTCCTGTCTGTCGGAGATGGGAATGGCGGGAAATTGTCGGCGGCGTAGCTTCAGCTTGGAGCAGAAGCGGGGCTGGACGCGGCCTGGAAAGTCTTCCAAAAGGCCTTGATGATCGGTTTGTCCGTGGAGGCGTTGGGAATGGCTGACTTCGATGTTGATCTGTTTGTCATTGGCGGCGGTTCGGGCGGCGTGCGCGCCGCGCGCATCGCCGCCGGCTATGGCGCAAAAGTAGCCCTCGCCGAGGAATTCCGGCTCGGCGGCACCTGCGTCATACGCGGCTGCGTGCCCAAGAAATTGATGGTCTACGCGAGCCGCTTCAAAGATGATTTTGAAGACGCCGCCGGCTTCGGATGGAGCTTCGCCAAACCTTCATTCGACTGGAACAAACTCGTCGCCGCAAAAGAAACGGAAATCTCGCGGCTGTCGGAAATATATCGGGCCAATCTCGAGAAGGCCGGCGTCTCGATCATCGACAGCCGCGCCGAGCTCGAGGACGCTCATACGGTGCGCCTCCTCGCCGACGGCCGCCGGATTAGCGCCCGCACGATTCTAATCGCAACCGGCGGGACGCCGGTCCTCGAGCCCGCCATTCCCGGTCTCGAATATGCAATCACCTCGAATGAGGTGTTCGATCTCCCGGCCTTGCCGAGGGGGATGTTGATCATCGGCGGCGGCTATATTGCCGTTGAGTTCGCCTCCATCTTCGCCCGGCTTGGGACCAAGGTCACCCTTGGGACGCGCGGCGAAAATGTGCTGCGCGGCTTTGATGAAGACATGCGAAACGGCGTTCAGGAGGCGCTGAAACACGCTGGCGTCGACCTGCATTTCAACGAGATGCTGACGCATATCGAAAAGACCGCCGATGGTTTCAGAGGGCATTCGAGCAAGGGCCTGCAAGTTGATGTCGATCAGGTAATGGTCGCTACCGGACGGCGACCGAATACCGTGGGCCTTGGGCTTGAAAACGCAGGGGTTCATCTTGACGCCGAGGGCGCGGTCAAGGTCGACGCATTCTCGCAATCCAATGTCCCTTCGATCTATGCCGTCGGCGACGTCACCAATCGGATCGCGCTGACACCGGTCGCCATTCGCGAGGGTCATGCATTCGCCGACACCGTGTTCGGGGGAAAGCCGACCACGGTCGTGCACGTCAACGTTCCGACGGCGGTTTTTACGACGCCCGAGGTCGGCACGGTCGGTTTGAACGAGAGCGAAGCGCGCGCCATCTATGATTGCGTCGATGTTTATTCGGCAAGCTTCCGGCCCCTGAAGGCGTCTCTCTCGGGACGGGCGGAGCGGATCTGCATGAAAATTGTCGTCGACGGCGCCACGGATGTCGTTTTGGGCGTCCATATTCTAGGCGACGACGCCGGTGAAATGGCTCAGCTTCTGGCTATTGCGATCAAGCTCCACGCGAAAAAGGCGGATTTCGACGCGACGATCGCGGTGCATCCGACTTCCGCCGAAGAACTGGTGACGATGCGCGTGCGGACCGCCCGCTACGAGCGGGCGACCGCCGGTCCGGAGGCGCCAGAGGCAAGCCTCCAGGGCGCATAAGGCATAGTTGGCGCAAACGATCATCTTCCCCATATTTCTAGTAACCGCACTTTTGAGCTAGGCAGTAGTGACGAATTACCTGAGCATGATAGCAATAGCGGCGAGCAATACGAAGCCTCGGTAGTTTGCGAGGAGCTTGTCGTATCGGGTTGCGACGCGCCGGAACTGCTTCAGTTTATTGAAGAAACGCTCGACGAGATTGCGCTCCTTGTAGAGCGCCTTGTCGTAGGGGAGCGGCGCGCGGCGATTGGATTTTGATGGGATCACCGGCTCAGCCTCACGCATAAGAACAGCCTTGCGCAAGTGATTGGCGTCATAACCTTTATCGGCGATGATCGCATCGGCCGCAAAGCCTTCGATCAGGGCGTGCGCTTTTGTGATGTCGTTGCGCTGCCCAGGTCCGAGAAGGAGCCGAACGGGGTTGCCGAGTGCGTCTGTCGCGGCGTGGATTTTGGTGCTCAAACCACCGCGAGAGCGGCCCAGGCCTTGGGCATCCGCCCCCCTTTGGCGATCCTTGCGCCGGCCGCGTGCTGATGGGCGCGCACGATTGTTGAGTCGATCATCAGCCATTCGAGATCGGCCTCGGCGGTGAATGCCTCAAGAAATCCGTCCAAGGCGCCGCGCTCGATCCAGCGATAGTAGCGGCGTTTCACCGCCTGATGGTCGCCGAAGCGTTCGGGCAGATCGCGCCAGCGGCCGCCCGAGCGGGCCATCCATAACAGCGCGTCGACGAAGCGTCGATTGTCGCAGCGCGGCCCGCGCTGGCCGGCTCTTCCGCCTGGCACAAGATCACAAAGCCGCTCCCATTGATCGTCTCGCAGCGCATCGACATCCCGAATCATCAAGGCTGATCTCCAAAAATCAGCCTTGAATCATGGAAAGATCCTCGCGAGAATCCCCCAAACGCCGAATTCGTCACAACGGCCTAGGGCGAGAAGGACGGAAAGCGACGCTGGTATAACTTGCGCCGAAGGGTTTTAGCCTGCTAGAGCACGATTTGACCGCGCCAATAATTGGGTCGATCAAATTATAGATGTTTTATGGCGGAGGTTTTCACGCCGCCGAGGGAGTTTAGGTCATGTCCGTCGATTGCTGGTCGCCTTCCAGTTGGAGAGGCAAACCAATCGAACAAGCGCCCGGTTACGCCGATCCCGCCGCTCTGGCCGAGGTCGAGCGTCAACTCGCCGGTTTTCCGCCGCTCGTCTTCGCTGGCGAAGCGCGGAAGCTGAAGCGCATGTTGGGCAAAGTCGCCGACGGCGAGGCCTTCCTTTTGCAAGGGGGCGACTGCGCCGAGAGCTTTGCCGAACACTCGGCCGATAACATCCGCGATTTCTTCCGCGTCTTTTTGCAGATGTCCGTAGTCGCGACCTTCGCCGCGGCCTTGCCGGTGGTCAAGGTCGGCCGCATCGCAGGCCAATTCGCCAAGCCGCGTTCGGATGGGAAAGAGACGGTCGGCGGCGTATCCTTGCCGAGCTATCGCGGCGATATCGTCAATGATATCGCCTTCGAGGCCAAAGGGCGCGTCCCCGATCCGCAACGCCAGCTGATGGCCTATCGGCAGGCCGCGGCGACCTTGAACCTCATTCGCGCTTTCGCTACGGGCGGCTACGCCAATCTCGAAAATGCGCATGGCTGGATGCTCAGCTTCATCAAGGACAGCCCGCAGTCCGCGCGCTATCAGGAGCTTGCCGACCGCATCACCGAGACGCTGGGATTCATGCGCGCGATCGGGCTTGACCCCGAATCGCATCAGGAATTGCGCCAGACGGATTTCTACACCTCGCATGAGGCGCTGCTGCTTGGCTTTGAGCAGGCGCTGACCCGGATCGATTCCACCACGGGCGATTATTACGCAACGTCGGGACACATGATCTGGGTCGGCGATCGCACCCGCCAGCTCGACCACGCTCATATCGAATATGCGCGGGGCGTGAAAAATCCTATCGGCCTCAAATGCGGTCCCTCGCTCGGCGGCGATGATTTGCTGAGGCTGATCGACATTCTCAATCCGGCCAATGAGCCCGGCCGATTGACCTTGATCTGCCGCTTCGGCGCGGAGAAGGCGGGCGACCATCTGCCGGGCCTCATTCGAGCGGTGGAGAAAGAGGGGCGCCGCGTTGTGTGGTCGTGCGATCCGATGCATGGCAATACGATCAAGACGACGTCGGGATACAAAACCCGGCCTTTCGACAGGATCATGAGCGAGATACGGACGTTCTTCGCCGTGCATCAGGCCGAAGGCACCTATGCCGGCGGCGTGCATCTCGAAATGACTGGCAAGAACGTGACCGAATGCACGGGCGGCGCGCGAGCGATCTCCGACGCCGATCTGCATGATCGCTACCACACCTATTGCGATCCGCGCCTGAACGCCGAGCAGGCGATCGAAGTTGCTTTCCTGGTGGCCGAGCTTCTCAAGGCCGAGCGCATCGTGCGCGGTCGGGCGGCCGAGGCTGCCGCCGCCGAATGACCACCGACCGTCTCGTCATAGGTCTCGCCCAGATCGAATGTACGGTTGGCGACATTGCTGGGAATCTCGCGCGAATCCGCGAGGCCCGCGCAAAGGCGGCCAGCTTTGGGGCTGACCTCGTGATGTTTTCGGAATTGTTCATTTCAGGCTATCCGCCTGAAGATCTTATCTTGAAGCCGGCCTTTCTCGAAGCCTGTCGCCGCGCCTGCGAAGAGATCGCGGCCGAGACGGCAGATGGCGGCCCGGCGGTCCTCGTCGGGGTTCCTTTTGTCGAGGATGGCGAAAGTTACAACGCCTACGCGCTGTTGGATAAGGGGCGCATCGAGGCGCTGCGTTTCAAGGCCGATCTGCCGAATTATGGCGTTTTCGATGAGAAACGCGTGTTCGCGCCGGGACCGATGCCGGGGCCGATCGTTTTCAAAGGCGTGCGCGTCGGCGTGCCCATCTGCGAGGACATATGGGGGCCGGATCCGGTCGAATGCATCGCGGAGACGGGCGGGGAAATACTTCTCGTGCCGAACGGCTCGCCTTATTGGCGCGGCAAATCCGACGAGCGCCTCTCCGTCGCGGTCGGCCGCGTCATTGAGAGCAAGCTGCCGCTGATCTATCTCAACCAATATGGCGGCCAGGACGAACTTGTTTTCGACGGTGCCTCGTTTGGGCTCAACGCCGACGCCTCGCTCGCCTTCCAGCTTCCGGCCTTCGCGCCGATGGTGGCCAAAACGGTGTGGGAGCGCGGGCCGAACGGGTTCGTCTGCGTCGAGGGACCAAAGAACGCGATCGAGGAGGGCGACCGCGCCGATTACGCCGCCTGCGTCCTCGGCCTTCGCGATTACGTCAACAAGAACGGATTTCCGGGCGTCGTAATGGGGCTCTCGGGCGGCATCGACTCGGCGCTATGCGCCGCGATGGCGGTCGATGCGCTCGGGGCCGATCGCGTTCATTGCATCATGCTGCCCTATCGCTACACCTCGAATGAATCGCTCGCCGATGCGGAAAGCTGCGCGAGGGCGCTCGGCCTCCGCTATGATATTTTGCCGATTGAACCCGTCGTCGATGGAGTCGGGAAAGTTCTGGATCCGATTTTCAAAGGGACGCAGCCGGGCCTGACGGAAGAAAATATCCAGAGCCGGGTGCGCGGCGCGCTTTTGATGGCGGTCTCGAACAAATTCGGCTCCATGCTGGTCACGACCGGAAACAAGTCCGAGATGTCGGTCGGCTATGCGACTATCTATGGCGATATGAACGGCGGCTTCAATCCCATCAAGGATCTCTACAAGATGGAAGTCTTCCGCCTCGCTGAATTGCGCAACGGCTGGAAGCCGCAGGGCGCGTTAGGGCCGGACGGCGAGGTCATCGCCAAGAATATTCTAGTCAAGCCGCCATCTGCGGAACTGCGCGAAAATCAGAAGGATCAGGATTCGCTGCCGCCCTATGAGGAGCTCGACGCCATCCTCGAAGGGCTGGTCGAAAAGGAAATGCGCATCTCCGATCTTGTCGCTTCGGGTCATGACCTCGAAACGGTCAAGAAAATCGAGCGCCTGCTCTATCTGGCCGAATATAAGCGCCGCCAATCCGCCCCAGGCGTGAAGGTGACCAAGAAGAATTTCGGCCGGGACCGGCGCTATCCAATTCTGAACAAGTTCCGCGATCCCGGCTCGCCCGCCGCCGTCCCAGGAAAAGGCGCGCCGAGCGGGCGCAATTTTATGGCTCCCGACAACATGGCTTGATCGCAGGTTTTCGCGAGGCGAGCGGCCATAGCGGAGGCGCGCGGAAGCGCCGATGCTTGGCGAGACTACCCCTGCTCGACGCTCGGCTCTTCCTCGCGCACGCTCATTTCATTGCCGCGCCAGACGAAATTATCGACGAACCAGGCGTCGATATACATCGCCGGGAGCATAAGATCGCGCAGCGCAAACAATAGCGGCATGCGCCAGGAGAAATGCCAGCGCGTCGTTAGCGCCAGCAGAGCCTCAGGGACATACCACGCCAGAGCGACGGCGAGGACGATGGCCGGAACGCTCCAATCCATCATGAAGGCGGCATAGGCGGCGGCAAGGCAAGGCAGAGCGGCGCCCGCGAGAATTTCTGGCGCATAAAACAGCGGGAAGGTTTTGCGCCGCATCCGCGCCCAGCGCACCTGCCGCATCCAGACATCGCGGAGCCCGCGATGCCCGAGGGGCTGCTCGAAAGGGCTATCGACCAGATTGACGATTCGGCCTTGCTTGCGCACCAGCTTCGTCGAGGCGGCGTCCTCGGCGATTTCGGCCCCAAGCGCCCGGATGCCGCCGCCGGCCTCCATGACATCGCGCCGCCAGAGCATGTTCTTGCCCTGGGCGAAGCCGCCGCTCAGCGTCTCCCCGGCATATTGCCAGCGCGCCTCGAAGGTGTTGAGAAAGGCGCATTCGAGCTCAGCCCAGAGATTTTGCGGACAAGACCCGAGCGGCATCGAGCAGACGAGCCCGGTCGTTGGACCCCAGCTGGCCAGAAGACGCTGGATATAATCCTTTGGCATCAACACGTTGGCGTCGGCGAGAATGATCCAGTCATGGATCGCCGCGTCCCAGCCCCTGACGCAATTATTGAGCTTTGGGTTCTGGCTGACTTTTTCATCGCCGATAATCAGCCGGGCCGGTATTTTGGGATTGGAGGCGATGAGGCGCTGCACGACCGGCACGACAGGGTCATGCGCTCTGGCGCAGCAGAAAATCACCTCGTAGGCGGGATAGTCGAGCAAAAAGCTCGATCCGAGGGTCTCTTCGCAGAAATTGTCGAGGCCGCAAACCGGGCGGACGAGGCTCACTCCCGCAGCTGGGTTCGGAGGAGGCACGGAATTTTTCGGCGGCCTTGCCCGGACCATCGCAATCCCGATACCAAGGAGATTGAGGGCCGTGAGAACAAAACAGAAGAAGGCCGCCGCATAAATCATCGCCATTCGCGCACTCCCGAGCTAGCCTTCCTTGAGGGGCGGTGAATAAGCTCTATAACCTCAACGCGCTCGCGTTCGAAGTTTTATCGCATGGCGCCAGATCAGGGAAAGTGATGTCGCATCCAATTGTCCGCTTCGCGCCTTCGCCGACTGGGGCCATTCACATCGGCAACGCACGGACGGCGCTGTTAAATTTCCTTCATTCAAGAAAACATCATGGCGAATTCATTCTTCGCTTCGATGACACTGATGTGGAAAGATCGAAAGAAGAGTTCGCTCAGGCGATCGAAGTCGATCTTGCCTGGCTTGGCATTGTCCCCAATGCGGTTTTGCGCCAATCGCAGAGATTTCCGCTTTATCACGCCGCCGCGGCGCGCCTGCGGGCCGCCGGGCGCCTGTATCCATGCTATGAGAGCGCAGACGAGCTCGACCGCAAACGCAAGCGCCAGCAGGCGCGGGGCCTGCCGCCGATTTACGATCGGGCGGCGCTGGAGCTTTCGGCGGAGGACCGGGCGCGGCTGGAGGCGGAAGGACGCAGGCCGCATTGGCGGTTCAAGCTTGACCATATCGTCGTGCGCTGGACCGATCTGGTGCGAGGCGACAGCCATATCGATTCGGCCTCCCTATCGGACCCCGTGCTTGCGCGCGAGGATGGCAGCTATCTTTATACGCTGCCTTCGGTCGTTGACGACATCGACCAGAAAATTACCCTGATCATTCGGGGCGAGGATCATGTCACCAATACGGCGGTGCAAATTCAGCTGTTCGAGGCGCTCGCTGGGCCGGGCTCCGCGCCGGATTTCGCGCACCACAATTTGTTGTCCTCGCTGAGCGGGGAAGGGCTGTCGAAACGCACCGGCGCGTTGTCGATCGGCGGTCTGCGCGATCAGGGCATCGAATCGCTCGCCGTGGCGGCCGCCGCAGTGCTGATCGGCTCCTCGGTGGCGCTGCATCCGATCGCTTCTCTCGATGAACTCGTCGCCAGCGTCGATTTGCAGCAGATTTCCCGGACGCAGACGCGATTTGATCCGGCCGAGCTCGTGAGCCTCTCGGCCCGCACGCTGCACGGTTTTGATTTTGAAGCGGTGCGCGAACGGCTCGCCGTCCTCGATATCGCAGGTTACAAAGCCAAGCCCTTCTGGCTGGCCGTCCGGGGCAATCTGACGACGTTCCTTGACGTCGTGGAGTGGTGGCGCGTCGTCGAAGGCGAGATCGAGGCTGTTCCGGAAGACGCTGATCTCAATGAAGAATTTCTCGCGCACGCCCGCGCGGGGCTGCCCGACGAGCCATGGGACGAGACCACCTGGGGCGCTTGGACCAAGGTGCTGAAGGAGCGCACCGGGCGCAAGGGCAGAGCGCTGTTCCATCCTTTGCGCCTCGCCCTGACGGGGCGCGAAACCGGCCCTGAACTGGCCGCGCTTTTGCCATTGATCGGCAGAATCAGAGCAATGGCCCGACTATCCGAACGCGCCGCTTGACGCCATCTGGGCCGACGACTTCCTGAGTCGGACCAGCGGCTTCAGCCGGCGCGGCTGCGGCGTTGGCCGGATCCTTGGCCGTGGCGGTGGCGGTCGAAACTGCGGGAGGCGGGATCAAATCCCCGCCGGGTTTGACGCGGCTTCGATTATCGGCTTTTGGCGCTGACGGGGCCGAAAGCTCCGCCGATTTTTCCTGCGTCACCAGAATATCGCCTTTACGCTCCTGCCCCAGCGCGCGGTCGGCGCCGCTCAGGGCCTCGACCCAGGATTGCCCCGGCGATTTACAGGTGCAGGCCGGATCGAAGGTTTTCTGGAATTTTAGCGCGTTGGGAAGCTCTGAGTAAGGTGCTCCTTCGAGCGAAACGGCGGTATCGATCTGGTTGCTCGGCGCGCGCGTATAGACGGCGACTGTGGCGTTGGGGCAAAGCGCCTGGCACAAATTGGTCAGTTGATCGGGATCGGCATGATGCGCTGATATATTCAGCGGAAAAAATCCGCCGTCACAGGTGCGCACGCAGACCGCCTGCGAGCCGCCGTGAGCCTTGCCCTCCTCGTCACCTTCCTGCGTATTTCCGGGGGGGACTAGCGAGGGATCCGGCGCCGCATTTTGGGCTGGCCCCGGAATTTGAATGCCAAACAGCGTCTCGAAGAAACCACGCTGGCGAGGCGCCGCCTGAGTCTGGCCGCGACAATAGGCGTTGAGGCGCGCAACGAGATCTGCGCGCGCCGCCGCGCGGTCGCCGGAGCCGCCTCCCGCCTGCAATTGCGCCAGACTGCTCTGCATTTGTTGAATTTGCGCATTGATGCCCGGACAGCGCCCTCCCGCCCCGCCGGAGTAGACGACATCGGCTCGGTCGCAGCCGAGCGAGCGGGCGTAGACAACGGCGCGGTCGAGCTGGGCGCGCTGCTGCCGGATGGCCCCGGCCGAGGCGTTCGAGCGGGACCCCGCGTCATGATCCAGCGCATTGATCTGGGCTTGCAAGCCGGCGCAATCATAGGCCTGCGCCAAAGCCGCGCCATGCGAAAAGGAGAGCGCCAAAGCCGCGAGCGCGGAGGCGAGGCCCGCGCGGAAGTGATTGATCCGTCGTAGGAAGTTGGCGCGAAAGCCGGATGCATGCGTCATGAAAGCCTATCGCACCTCTTGCGCCACCGTGATCGCGGAGGAAATCCGAAGCCTTAACCGCCCGCGTCGATTCGGCAACTGCGCCGATTTGTCGATTTGTCACGCTTTCGTGGTGTTACCAAGACCATCTTGCGCCGAGTTTCAAGCTCGTCGGGCTTTCTCCAACGGGATTATGGCGAGAAAGCGCAAGCCGCCGCGTTAGATCCGCCCGCGGGCGACAAAGTTTGCGTGATGCGGCATCAAATCGGATGTATCGATAGTCAGCGGCGGCCGCATAAGCGTGCGCCCTTGATCCAGAAAAATTGGCGATGTGCGGACGCTTTCAGTTCTTATTGCCGCAGGCGACAAGGAATGCGCCGGGCGCGAGGTCGGTAGGCCGGCCTTCTCCAAGCGTCGCAGGAATGTCTTCCGCACGGCCAAAAGCGCTTGAGGCTTTAAGCCCATGCGCCTCGCACCAGGCGTTCGCGACGATGAGCCCGCAGGCCGATTTCGTCGTCAGGCAGTCCTGAAAACCATAGCCATCGTCCGCCGGGATGACCAGAATGTGAGTTCCGGCGGCTTTAGCCGAGAGGCCGAACGCGAAAACCGCCAGAATGCCGCCAATGAGAAAAAGCACGGCGCGAAAGATTTTGCGGCGCTGATCGAGGACGATCGCATTGAGCGTGTTGGCGGGCATGGAATTCTCGCGCTTGGCTTCAGATGGCGAGCCTATTCTGTCGAAATCGCTTGAAAAATCCGTTAACCGCCGCAAACTAACCGGCCGGCAAGCCGAAAAGCTTGACGTCGGGCTTTTCGCGCGCATATTTACGGCATGACGCGCTTGACCGGCATGGGCCGGACCATCACCTTTGCGGTAATTGCAATTTGCATCGGCTAGCCTTGCCGCTGGCTGGAGCCGTCTTGTCCTCATAAGAGTTCAATCTCGACACCCAAAGCCAGCCAAGGCTCAAGAAGTCAGCAGGCTCGAGGGAAATGTATGTCGTTGCGGCTCTATAATACGCTGACGCGCCGGAAAGAGGTTTTTGAGCCGATCGACCGCTCGAACGTGCGCCTCTATGCCTGCGGCCCGACGGTCTATGATCATCTTCACATCGGCAACGGCCGGATGCTGATCGTCTTCGACCTGCTGTTTCGCGTGCTGCGCCATGTTTATGGCGAGACGCATGTGACATATGTCCGCAATATTACTGATGTCGACGACAAGATAAACGCCCGCGCCGCGGAGCGAGGCGTCGATATACGGGTTCTGACCGACGAGATGACCGCCATCTTTCATGAGGACGCCGCAGCGCTTGGCTGCTTGACGCCGACAGTCGAGCCGCGCGCGACGGACCATGTGCCCGGGATGATCGCGATCATCGAAAGGCTGATCGCCAATGGCAACGCCTATGTCGCGGAAAATCATGTCCTGTTCGATGTTCCGTCGATGCCCGACTATGGCCAGCTCTCGAAGCGGCCGTTGGACGATATGATTGCCGGCGCGCGCGTCGAGGTCGCGCCCTATAAGCGCGGCCCAATGGACTTCGTTTTGTGGAAGCCCTCGTCACCCAATGAACCCGGCTGGCAAAGCCCCTGGGGCCGCGGCAGGCCGGGCTGGCATATCGAGTGCTCCGCGATGAGCCGCGAGTATCTTGGCGAGGTGTTCGACATTCATGGCGGCGGCATCGACCTGGTGTTTCCCCATCACGAAAACGAGGTCGCGCAAACCCGCTGCGCCTTTGGCCATGATGTCATGGCCAATGTCTGGATGCACAACGGCCATTTGCAGGTCGAAGGCGAGAAGATGTCCAAGAGTCTCGGGAATTTCGTGACGATCCGGGACCTTTGGGCAAGCGAGAAATTTGGCGGCCGCGCATGGGATGGCGCTGTCTTGCGGTTCGCCATGCTGCGCACGCATTATCGCCAGCCGATCGACTTTACGGTCAAGGCTTTGGAGGAGGCGAGGCAGACTCTGATCGAATGGCGGAGAGCTTGCAACGGCGTTTTGCGCGAGATGGCGAGCGACGAATTCATCGAGGCTTTGGCCGATGATCTCAATACGCCAAGAGCGATCGCTGAGTTGCACGCCCTGAAGGCGAAACGGCCGGGGGCTCTTCTTGGCGGCTTGGCGTTGATTGGGGTTGATCTTGAGAGTCTCGCTCAGGACACAGTCGTCGCTGAGATGGTCTTATCTTCGGCCGAAATTGAAGCTCTGATCGCCGCGCGTGAAGATGCGCGCAAAAATAAAAACTGGACCGAGTCCGATCGTCTGCGCGACGAACTCGATGCAATGGGCATTGCGCTGAAAGACAATAAGGGCGGCGCGACGAGCTGGGAGGTTAAGCGATGAACGCCACCGCCGCTTTCCCAAAGCCCTCGCTGCGGCCGTATCTTGCCGCTGATTTGCCGCTGCTAGCCGAGATCCGGCTTGCGGCCATCGAGGAATTGACCGTTGAGGATTATGACGAGGCGCAGCGCCGCGCCTGGGCCGATTCCGCCAACGATGAAGAGGGGCTTGGCGAAACGCTCAAGAATGGCTTGAGCATCATCGCGCTGATCGGCGGCGCGCCGGTCGGCTTCATCGTGCTCGCGGACGGCGGCCTGATTGATCAACTCTATATCCATCCGGCTGTCGCGCGCACCGGCGTCGCCAGCGCTTTATGCGAGGCCATAGAAAAGCTCGCGTCGGCGCGAAAGATCGAAAGCCTTGTCGTTGACGCCAGCGACACCGCAAAACCCCTATTCGAGCGACGCGGCTATATCGCCGAACGCCGCAATACGATCGCCGTCGATGACGTGTGGATCGGCAATACGCGGATGAAAAAGAAGCTGTCGCAATGACTAGAGAGCGCATCACACTCTTCGACACGACTTTGCGCGATGGCGCGCAAACCACCGGCGTTGACTTTTCACTCGCCGACAAGCGCCACATCGCGACCTTGCTGGATGGGCTCGGCCTCGATTATATCGAGGGCGGCTATCCAGGCGCCAATCTGACCGACACGGAGCTTTTCGCGAAAAAGCCGACCTTGCATCAGGCCCGTTTAGCCGCCTTCGGAATGATCAAGAGGGCGGGGCGGTCCGTCGAAAATGATCCGGGTCTTGCGAACTTGTTCGAGGCCGACGCCGATGCGATCACCTTCGTCGCCAAGACCTGGGATTATCACGTTCGCGTCGCGCTCGGCGCAACGCTCGAGGAAAATCTCGAGGGGATCGCGAAATCGATCGAAGCGGCTTTGTCGCATCAGCGCGAGGTCATTCTCGACTGCGAACATTTCTTCGATGGGTTCAAAGCCAACCGCGATTATGCGCTGGCCTGCGCCCGCACGGCCTATGCCGCGGGTGCGCGCTGGATCGTGCTATGCGACACCAATGGCGGCACGCTGCCGCATGAGATCGAGCCCATCGTCGCGGCGGTGAGCGCGCATGTGCCCGGCGATCATCTCGGCATTCACGCGCATAACGATACGGAGAACGCAGTCGCCAATTCTCTGGCGGCGGTGCGCGCCGGCGTGCGGCAGATTCAAGGGACGCTGAACGGCCTCGGGGAGCGCTGCGGCAACGCCAATCTCACATCGATCATTCCGACGCTTTTGTTGAAGCCCGCTTACGCGGAGGCTTTTGAGATCGGCGTGCCGCTCGAGAAACTCGCAACGCTCACGAAAGTCAGCCATACGCTGGATGAATTGCTCAATCGCGCGCCGAACCACCATGCGCCCTATGTCGGGGCCTCGGCTTTCGCCACCAAGGCGGGCATTCACGCTTCGGCGGTGATGAAAGAGCCGCAGACTTATGAGCATGTCGCGCCCGAGGCCGTCGGCAACAAGCGCCGCCTTCTGGTGTCGGATCAGGCCGGCAAATCCAATATTCTCGCCGAACTGGAGCGGATCGGCGTCCGCGTCGAAAAAGACGATGATCGTCTGTTGCGGCTTCTCGAAGAGGTCAAGCAAAAAGAGGCGCTGGGCTATGCTTACGAGGGAGCCGAAGCCTCATTTGAATTGCTGGCGCGGCGCGTTCTGGGCGAGGTCCCGAATTATTTCGAGGTTGAGCGTTTTCGCGTCGATGTCGAGCGGCGCCATAATGCGCAGGGCGATCTCGTTTCGGTTTCGGAGGCCATCGTCAAGGTGCGCGTCGATGGCGAGGTCTTGATCTCCGCCGCTGAAGGGAAGGGGCCGGTCAATGCGCTCGATCTCGCCTTGCGCAAGGACCTCGGCCGCTATCAGCGCTTTATCGAGGATCTCGAACTCATCGATTATCGCGTGCGCGTTTTCCAGGGCGGCACGGATGCGGTGACGCGCGTGCTGATCGAATTTCGCGACGCCAGCGGCGAATGTTGGACGACGGTCGGCGTCTCGGCGAATATCATCGACGCCTCGTTCCAGGCGCTGACCGACGCCATCACCTACAAGCTGCTGAAATCCGGCGCGGAGAAAAAGGCGATCTATCTGGTGTCGTAGTGGAACCAGATCGCGTGCGGCTCGCCGTGCGGAGGCGCGGGGAAGGGCGCCGCGCGGCGCACCGCGTTGAGCGCGGCGGCGTCAAGGGAAGGGCTTCCGCTGGCGTGGTAAATCGCCTGATGCGTCAGATTGCCAAGGTCGTCGACGTAGAAGGCGACGATCCCTTCGGCCTGTAGATGGGACGCCTCGAGGCCGGGCGGGAAATGCATCTGGCGCATGATCAAGCCATAGAGAATAGACAGATAACTTGTCTTGGCCGTTCCGCCTCCGACGGGCGAGGGCCTTGCGGCCGATCCGAGGCGATACTCCGGCACGGCGGACAAAGCCGCCAACTGATCCGCCACGCTGGTCTTTTTCGATTTCGTCGTCGGCGCCTTGCTCTCGACCGGCGCTTTCTTTTCGGTTGGCTTCTTGTCCGGCGACGGCGCGGCCTTGTCGAGCGGCTCGGCGTCCGGGTTCGAGTCGGCAAGTTTTGCCGGCGCCTCTTCCTCCGGCGCCTTTATGTCGGCGTCAGGCGTCGTTTCCGGTGGTTTTGGCGGGGCCGGCGTCTGCGCGCTCTGTTCGGTCGGCGGCGCAACGCGCTGCGCCTGCGTCTCTTTGTTGGGCGCCTCGCGTTCTATCGTCTCCTTATTGGCGTCCCTTGGCGCGTCGCGGGCGATTTGCTCGTCTTCCACCATCTTTTGCTTCGGCTGCTTTTGCGGCTGCTGCTGTGGCGGGGGCGGCGGAGGCGGCGGCGGCTCGACCTTCGGCTCGGGAATCTCGGTGACGAGCTCGACGGGGATTTCCTCCGCAGGCGGGCTGAGGTTGGTTGTCTCCGTTATCAACACAATCGCCAGCAGAACGGCGTGGGCGAGAAAACATGCAGCCAGAATGCCGATGAATCGCCGACGAGCCGCTTTCGATGGATCGGGCGGCGGGATCAGGCGCTCGGCGTTTTCTGCCTTCATGGCCGTATCGGAGATCAAATAGGCATAAGTCACAATGTCTCGCGATCACAAAGCGGCGTCGCTGTCAACAAGCCATGAAGTCAGACGCTTTACAATCGCGGATCTACGGTCTCTTTGCGGACGCCCAAAAGCTCAGCCTCGGCCGCCGCAGCTTGGATCATCGGCAGAATATCTTCGATTTTCTCGGCTACAAGGTAGCGAATTTCGAATGAAGGCCGAATAAAGCGCCGCTCGCGCATATGGGCGAAAAGATTGAGCAAAGGCTGCCAAAAACCGCCAATATCGGCGATCACCACCGGTTTGGTGTGACGCTCAAGCTGGACCCAGGTCAGTTGCTCGACCATCTCTTCCAAGGTGCCGATGCCGCCCGGCAGCGCGACAAAAGCGTCGGCCCGCTCAAACATCAGGCGTTTGCGCGTATGCATATCCGGGACGACGATGCACTCTTGAATATCCGGCAGAGGCTTGTCTTTGCGCAGCAAAAAGTCCGGGATGATCCCGGTGACCTCGCCGCCGGCCGCGTGCGCCGCGCGGGCGATCGCCCCCATGAGGCCGTTGCATCCGCCGCCATAGATAAGCCCGATGCCGGCCTTCGCCATGATTTTGCCAAAGCTCGCCGCCGCCGCTTCATAAATGGGGTCCTCGCCTTGGGCGGAGCCGCAATAGACGCAAATATTTCGGATGCGGCGAGGGGCCTCCTCGACGTCTGTGTGTTCAAAAGACATGGCTTCGTTGTTACCCGTCGCCCATAATGGGTCAAGAGGAGCGCTCGAAATCGGCGCATTTCGCTCCGTTTTGGGCGCGCGCAAATAATTTTAAAGCATGATTGCGAAAACCTCGCGCAATTTCTGAATGAAAGCATGGTTGATTCAATTTGAAGCGGCGATGGTCTAAAATCGATTTGACGCACTAAGCGAGGCGAATCGGTCGGCTTTGCTAATGCCGCCGCTTTGGGGATGGGAGGGCTAGTCTGTGGCGCGCCAAAAAGCCATTGCGCTTCCGCTTGGCCTCCTCTGCGCGCTGTTTCTGCTGATTGGCAGCGGGTTTTGGCCGCTCTTGCCTCCGGCCGAGGCGGAAAAGAAAACGGAGCTCATCGAGGCTCCCGACCTCATAACTGCGCCGCTGGAGCTTCACGCCGCCGCGCCGCCGATCTCGTCGTCGCCCGAAACTTTAAGCCAGCCAGAGCCGGTGGCGCAGCCGAGCATCGTCGCCGTTGACCTTGCGCCAGCGGAGGCGGCGGCTCCCGAGAGCGCAAAGAACGCCGCGCCAGCTACGATGACGGTGGTCCAGCCCGGCGACAATCTTTGGCGCATCAGCCGCCGATTCTTCGGGAAAGGGGGAAG
This sequence comes from Methylocella sp., assembly GCA_037200525.1. Taxonomy (NCBI): domain Bacteria; kingdom Pseudomonadati; phylum Pseudomonadota; class Alphaproteobacteria; order Hyphomicrobiales; family Beijerinckiaceae; genus Methylocella; species Methylocella sp. The sequence goes on from JBBCGG010000001.1 coordinate 2,070,917, forward strand.
CTATTCGCAGCTTTACCGGTCCAATCCATCGCTCGAGCGCGATCCGCAGAAAATCTATCCGGGACAAGTCATCCTCGTGCCAAAAGACCATGATTAGCGGCGTTGAGGAACGCAGAAGCATCCTTCAGGAATGACGGCCGCCGTTTATGGCCGACAGCGGTAACGGTTCGGTGAAGTCCTGGTTTTGAGCGGGAGGATTCTCCCGACCCGGCTATGCGTTCGGCAGGCGCGCCCTTATATAAGGCGAAGCCGCGCCCCTTGAGGCCGCCTCTCCCAGTCGTCTTGAACGGCGTCAGTTTTCCCAGCGATGGAGTGAGATGTCACGCCGTTTTCCTATTGATTCTTCAATGCGAGCCGTCAAACCTCCGGTCAAAGCGCAATTCGGCGCGATGATGCGCCGGTTGTGGCCTTATATCTGGCCATCCGATCGCCCTGATCTGAAGAAGCGCATTTACGCCTCCATCGCCCTTTTGCTCGCGGCGAAGCTGATCACTATTGCGGTTCCCTATTCATTCAAATGGGCGACCGACTCGCTCGTCGATCCTGCGCGCGTCCCTGTCGCCGCGTTCATTGCGACGCCTCTCGTCTTGACGCTTCTATATGGCGTTCTGCGCGTCGCCATGGCGCTGTTGACGCAGGTCCGCGACGCCGTTTTCGCCGATGTCGCGATGCACGCCGTGCGGCGTCTGGCGAGCGATGTCTTCGCCCATCTGCATCTGTTGTCGCTGCGCTTCCACCTTGAGCGGAAGACCGGGGGCCTCACCCGGGTGCTCGAGCGCGGCCGCAATTCGATCGAGACGATCGTGCGCACGACGATGTTGACGGCGGTCCCGACAATCGTTGAATTCTGTCTGATCCTCGCCGTCTTTTTCGTCCAGTTCGATTGGCGCTACGTCGCTTTGGTGGCGACGATGATCGCCGCCTATATGGCGTTCACTTTGACAGCGACCAATTGGCGGATCGGCATTCGCCGCGCCATGAACGAAAGCGACACCGACGCAAACACCAAGGCGATCGACAGCCTGCTCAATTTCGAGACGGTGAAATATTTCAACGCCGAGGAGCGCGAGAAACAGCGTTATGACGTCTCGATCGCGCGCTATGAGCGGATGAGCGTCAAGACCTATACTTCGCTGGCTTGGCTCAATGCCGGGCAGGCGGTTATTTTCACTTTGGGTCTGACCGGCGTGATGATGTTGAGCATCGCCGGAGTGAAGAACGGCACCAATACGATCGGCGATTTCGTGTTGGTCAATGCGATGATGATTCAGCTCTATCAACCGCTGAACTTCATGGGCATGGTCTACCGCGACCTCAGACAATCGACGATCGATATCGAGATGATGTTCGATATCATGGCGCAAAATCCGGAGGTCGAAGATCGGCCGGGCGCAAAGCCGCTTGTCGCGGCCAAAGGCGCGATCCGCTTCGAGAATGTCTTCTTTCACTATGATGCGCGGCGACCAATTCTCAAGGGCGTGACGTTTGAGATCCCTGCTGGCAAGACGGTGGCGATCGTCGGGGCCTCGGGGGCGGGCAAATCCACAATCGCGCGTCTGATCTTCCGCTTTTACGAGCCCTCGTCCGGCCGCATCAGCATAGATGGACAGGACATCGCCATGGTGACGCAAACATCGTTGCGCGACGCGATCGGCATTGTTCCGCAGGATACCGTTCTGTTCAACGACTCCGTCGCCTACAATATCCGCTATGGCCGCTTCGACGCCAGCGAGGCGGAGGTCAAGGATGCGGCGAGATCGGCGCAGATCGATCGATTCATTGAGCAGACGCCGGGCGGCTATGACGCGCAGGTTGGAGAGCGCGGGCTGAAGCTTTCCGGCGGCGAAAAGCAACGCGTTGCGATAGCGCGCACGATTTTGAAAGGGCCGCCGATTCTCATTCTCGATGAGGCGACGTCCGCACTCGATTCGTTTACGGAGCGCGAGATCCAGAATGCTCTCGATCGCGTCGCCAAAGGCCGCACGACTTTGGTTATCGCGCATCGACTCGCAACTGTCGTCAACGCCGACGAGATCATCGTGCTCGACAAGGGCATGATCATTGAGCGCGGCTCGCATGACGAGTTGCTTGCGCGCGGCGGCCCCTATGCCGCCATGTGGGGTCGCCAATATGAAATCAGCCGCGCCGAAGAAACTTTGCGCCGCGCCGCGTTCGAGGAGGGCGGTCGGCTCACCATCAAGTTCGAGCCCGCAGATGGCGAAGAGCAATCGGACGAAGGACTGCTTGAGGCGGACGAGAGCGAGGATAGCGGCGCTCAAGGCCAATCCCAAAAGGATGCCGCGAGCGTCTGAGCGTCCGTTCAGGCGCTCAAAGTCGCGCCGGCCTGTCCCATCGGATGGCGCAAAGTCTCCAAATAGTCTCGCTGAGTCGAGGAGCTTTTTGATTTCGCCTTCCGATGTGCGAAAATCCAGCCGAGGCGGGCGCAACGCAAGATTGCGCGAAACGGGAAGCTCCATGTCGATCATCGATTCAATCCGCAGGCAGGTCACGCCCATCCATCCGGAGGGCTATATTTTTATCGCTTTTTTCGCTGTCGCGGCTCTCATTCTTGGCTCGTTTTATAGCCCGCTCGGCTGGATCGGCGGGATCGCGACGGCGTGGTGCGCGTATTTCTTCCGGGATCCCGTAAGGCAAACGCCGCTCGACGATGGGCTGGTGGTCTCCCCCGCCGATGGCATCATATCCTCGGTCGGCTACTACATACCGCCGCCCGAACTTGGCCTCGGCGTCGAGCCGATGCAGCGCATTTCCGTTTTCATGTCGGTCTTCGACTGCCACGTCAATCGCGCGCCGGTGAACGGCCGAGTGACGAAGATCGCATATAAGCCGGGCATTTTTCTCAACGCCGATCTCGACAAGGCGAGCGAAGACAATGAACGCAACGGAATTGTGATCGATACCGCCGGCGGCCGCTTCGGCGTCGTGCAGATCGCCGGGCTGATCGCGCGCCGCATCGTCTGTTTTGTGCGCCAGGGCGAAATTGTGGGGGTGGGCGACCGCCTCGGCTTGATCCGGTTCGGCTCGCGCGTCGATGTCTATTTGCCAGGGGCCGCGCGGTCGCTCGTAACGATCGGCTCCAAAGCGGTTGCAGGGGAGACCGTCCTCGCGGAATTGGGCGCCAACGGCCCGCGGCGCATGTTCAAATCGAGCTAGAGCAGAATAGGGCTATGGCGGGAAGTTTAATATCGCCGACTGTCATTTCCTCGCGCGTTGTTGAGCGCCGTTATGGTGTGGCCGCGCGGCGGACCCCACCTTAGCTGCAACCACAGCAGCAACAGCCCGAACATCGGAACGATGAGGTCGGTATAGAAGATCACGCCTGCATTGCCGGGCGCGAAATCGTGAGCGGTCGCCATCTGACGGACGTGGCCGGCCGCGGCGCCGAGCGTGAAGATGCTGAAGCCGGTCACCGCCGCAAGGCGGAGGTCGAAGCCTCTGAACGCGGCGAGGAATCCGATCACCGAAAAGCCAAGGCTGGCCACGCCGACTTCATACTGGAAGGGGCTGTCCGCCCAGCCGATGAATTCCGCCGCCATCCGCCCGAAAAAGACGTGCACTATGAAATTGTAGAAGTAGCCGACGCCAATTGAGAAGAAAATAAACCATGAGAGCAGCTTCTCAATGAACATGGCGCCGCTGACGGGTCTCGGCGACCGAGCGATCGCGATGATTGAAAAGATTAGCCCGATGACCAAGAAGGTCACAGTGAAATTCGAGAGAATGAAGGTTATGGTCGCCGTGATCGTGCTGGCCATGGAATGCCCGTCCGCCGTTAGGCGACAAAGAATGGCGCCTGCGCGCTCTTGCGTCCGATAACCCCGCGCCAAAACCCACTATAGGCGATTCTCCGCGCCTGCGCAGCCCGGATGGCGGAGACGATGCCGTCTGCGGAAAATTCCTGAGCTCAGACCTCATTGCTTGCCGGCGATCGCCCCGCGATCGCTTGAATGGCCTCGCCCGAGATCAAACTCACTCCGGAAACGCCTAAATTCCGGCGAACGCGGGCCGAAGATCAGAGCCCCCACAGCGCCGTGCGGGCGGCGCCCTTCAATCGAGCTCCCGCGCGCTCATTGCTGTTGCGTCCGGGCGGTCCAGTCGGTAAAACAAAAACCAAGCGCTTTCATCTGTTTGGCCGATAGCAGAGCCTCGGTTCAATGGTCCAACGCGATCGCGAAAACGAGAAATGGTCAATCGGACAGCGCCCCGCGCAAGACCAAAACGGTTGGGCGGAGACCCTGTCGGTTTTCATTGTGAGACCTATTGCACGATCAGGCGTCCGTTTCGGATGCATAGATCAACCGAACGTTTGGATTGCGGATGGCGGCGCCTCTTTTTGCGGATTATCTCGTTGAGCGCCGGCTTCTGCGGCGGCGGTTGTCGTTCTGGCGGGTCGCGGCTTTCGCCATCGCGGCGCTTGCGATTTTAATCCTCGGCTTGCGCCTCTTTGGCGCTGGCGAGCCTTTGGACTTTGAGCCCCATATCGCGCGGCTCTCGATTGAAGGCTTTATTTCAGGCGATCGCGAGACTCTGAAGCTGATCTCGAAAATCGAGAAGTCGAACGCCGCCGCGGTTCTGGTCTCGATCGACAGCCCGGGCGGCACGACTTCGGGCGCTGAGCGGCTTTACGATGCGATCCGCCGCCTTTCCGCGAAAAAGCCTACGGTCGCCGTCGTCGGCAATTTGGCTGCTTCCGGTGGGTATATCGCGGCTCTCGGGGCTGATCAGATCGTCGCGCAAGGAAATTCTTTGGTCGGCTCAATTGGCGTTCTGGTCGAATATCCAAACTTCACCAAATTGCTCGATACGATCGGCGTCACGGTGGAGGACGTCAAATCCGCGCCGCTGAAGGCCTCGCCAAATGGCTTCGAGCCGACAACGCCAGAAGCTCGGGCCGCGCTCGCTTCTCTCGTCAATGATAGTTTCGCGTGGTTCAAATCGCTGGTGAAGCAACGTCGCGACCTGACCGACCCGCAGCTCGAGGCTGTGGACGACGGCCGGGTGTTCACTGGCCGGCAGGGCCTTGATCTGCATCTCGTCGATCGTCTCGGCGGCGAACGCGAGGCGATTGCTTGGTTGGAGCAGGAAAAGTCCGTTCCCAAAGGCCTTAAGGTCCGCGATTGGGAACAGTCGAGGTCGCTCGAGCGGCTCGGGATTTTGAACTTTGCGGCGCGCGGCGCCCAATTCCTTCATCTTGATGGATTGAGCCGTTTGCTCGAACAAGGTGACCAATTTACACAAGGGAGCGCGCTTGACGGTCTGGTGTCGATTTGGCAGATTGACAGCTCAAAGTGAGCTTGGCGAACCCTGACGCGGTTGTTCGCACTAGAATTGATCGAGCCCCTAACTATTTGATTTGACGCGCGATCTTTTTTAAAGATTTTGCATATCAGTGACAATATCGTTTCATTGGATAAAGCGAACGATCGGATCCTGAAAGTCTGCAACTTTTCAGGCATGGTCGTGAATATGATCGCTACAAGTTGAATCGATCATGATCATTGTGTTTATATGTTTGTTTCAATGCATGATTTTATCCGAAGAATTGCAACTGTTCGGGATTATGCTTTAGAGTTCTTTTGAAGCAGATGCTTCTTTCGTGGGCGGGGCGAATGATCAAATCCGAGCTCGTGCAGCGCATTGCCGATCGAAATCCGCATCTCTATTTGCGTGACGTCGAGAAGATCGTCAACGCGATCCTTGATGAGATCACCAACGCGCTGGCGCGCGGCGATCGGGTGGAACTGCGCGGATTTGGGGCCTTTTCGGTCAAGCACCGGGATGCAAGGGTTGGGCGCAATCCGAGAACCGGCGCGCATGTTTCGGTCGATGAAAAGGCGGTTCCCTTTTTCAAAACGGGCAAGGAAATGCGCGAGCGCCTTAACGATGGCTATGGCGACTGACGCCCGGCCGCAGCCGCTTCTGGCCTCGATCGAACAAGGCGCATTTCAATCTTTCTGGCGGGCCTGAATGAAAACATTCTTGAAGCTGCTCTTTCTCATCCCCATCATTGTAGTCGCAGGCGCGGCGGCTCTCGCTAACCGCCAGCTGGTGACGATATTTTTTGATCCTTTCCCCGATAGCAGCGCGTCGGGTCCGCAGATCGAGGCTCCATTATTCCTCGTCTTGTTCGCGGCCTTGATGATTGGCGTTTTCATTGGAGGCGTCGCCACCTGGATTGAACAAGGGAAAAATCGTCGCGACGCGCGCAGAACCAGAGCCGAACTCAGACGTTTGTCTGCGGAGCGCGCCCGGCTCGGCTTGCAGCCGTCGAGCGGAAATCGCACAAACGGTTAGTTGCGCGGCTGCGGCATCGCGAACGCATCCGTTCCTGCTTTAGGCTGACCATGAGCATCATCGTTAAAATCTGCGGACTCGCAACTCCGGGGGCGCTCGGCGCCGCGCTCGACGTTGGCGCGGACATGGTCGGCTTTGTCTTTTTCGACAGAAGTCCAAGGCATGTCTCCCTGGAGCAGGTGGCCAGCTTAAGCGCGCTCGTCGGCGGCGGCGCGGCGAAGGTTTTGTTGACCGTCGACGCCGATGACGCCTCGTTGGCGGCGGCCATCGGGGCGCTTGAACCTTCGTATCTTCAATTGCACGGAGGGGAGACGCCGGAGCGGGTGGCTGCGATCCGCTCGAGCTTCGGGCTCAAGGTCATCAAGGCGATTGCGATTGGCGAGAGCGCCGACTTGGCTCAAATCCGGCGCTATGACGCCATCGCCGATATGCTGTTGCTCGATGCGAAGCCAAAGCCTAACTCCGAGCGTCCTGGCGGCAATGGATTAGGTTTCGACTGGAGTTTGCTCGCAGGGTTCGAGATGAAAAAACCGTGGCTGCTCGCCGGCGGTCTCGACGCCGCCAATGTCGCGCGCGCGCTCGCCCTGACCGGCGCGCCGGGGGTTGATGTCTCTTCCGGCGTCGAGAGCGCGCCGGGCGTGAAGGATTCGGCCAAAATCGCGCAGTTCATCGAGGAGGCGCGGGCGGCGCAAAATGGCGAGCGACGCAATGGACTTGGTTTAGCGCGGCGAAGCGTCTAATCATGCGCCAGCTTTTGCGGTTTCAGGCGACGCCGGCGCCGGCCCGCGACCACCACAGGCAACATAAAGGCTGACGCGTGTTCGTCCAAAAACCCAATTCCTACCGCAGCGGACCTGATGAGCGCGGCCATTTTGGCCTGTTCGGCGGTCGATTCGTCGCCGAAACCCTTATGCCGCTGATTCTCGATCTCGAGCGCCATTATGAGGCGGCCAAAAAGGACCCCGCCTTTAAGGCGGAACTCGATGGTCTGCTGACCCATTATGTCGGGCGCCCGAGCCCGCTCTATTACGCCGAGCGGATGACCGAACATTTGCGCCAGAAAGCAGCTGCGTCCGGATCGAAGGGCGGGGCAAAGATCTATTTCAAGCGCGAGGAGCTGAACCATACCGGCGCGCATAAGATCAATAATGTGCTCGGCCAGATCCTGCTTGCGCGCCGCATGGGCAAAACGCGGATCATCGCCGAGACCGGCGCGGGGCAGCACGGCGTCGCGACGGCGACCGCTTGCGCCAGATTCGGGCTCGAATGCGTCGTCTTCATGGGGGCTGTCGATGTCGAGCGGCAAAAGCCCAATGTCTTCCGAATGAAATTGCTGGGCGCCAAGGTCGTCCCGGTCGAAGCGGGGGCCAAGACGCTCAAGGACGCGATGAATGAGGCGTTGCGCGATTGGGTCACCAATGTCGCGAATACCTTCTATTGCATTGGGACCGCGGCCGGCCCGCACCCCTATCCCGCCATGGTCCGCGATTTCCAATGCATCATCGGTGATGAAACCAAGCAACAGATGCTTGCCGCTGAAGGCAGATTGCCGGACTCGCTGTTCGCCTGCATCGGCGGCGGCTCCAATGCGATCGGCCTGTTTCATCCATTTCTCGATGATCCAAACGTCGAGATCTATGGCGTCGAGGCGGCTGGCTTTGGCCTCGACAAGAAACACGCCGCCTCGCTCGCAGGCGGGCGGCCGGGCGTCCTGCACGGCAACCGCACCTATCTGTTGATGGATGCCGACGGGCAGATCGAGGAGGGCCATTCGATCTCGGCCGGCCTCGACTATCCCGGCATCGGGCCGGAGCATTCCTGGCTGAAAGAATCCGGCCGCGTGACCTATCTCTCCGCGACGGATGCCGAGGCGCTTAAGGCGTTTCAGCTATGCGCCCAATTGGAGGGCATTATCCCAGCGCTCGAACCAGCTCATGCGCTCGCCAAAGTTGCGGACATCGCGCCGCAAAAACCGCAGGATCATCTGCTGGTCGTTAATATCTCCGGCCGCGGCGACAAGGATATTTTTACCGTCGCGGACCATTTGGGCGGAATGTAAGGGCCGGTTCGGAAGCCGAGCCCTTATTTTCAGAACACGACAGGGCAGCCGCAACAAGCGAGCTTATTGTCGGGACGAGCCCTCAAGCACAGGCTCTCCCGCGTTAGAATGGGCCTTGAGGGCAGCAAAGAGCGCGCCATCTTCGTTTTCGGTGACGTTGGCGGTTGTTAGCAGGGCCTCGCCATAAAAGATCGAATTAGCTCCCGCGACCATGCACAGAATCTGAGCCTCGCGATTTAGCGTCGAGCGGCCGGCTGAGAGCCGAACCCGCGCGCTTGGCAGAACGATGCGCGTCGTCGCGATCATCCGCACGAAATCGAGCGGATCGATCCGCTCGCGGTCGCCGAGCGGCGTCCCTTTGACGGGAACAAGCGCATTGATCGGCACGCTTTCTGGATGCGGGTCGAAGCCGGCGAGGACTTGCAGCATGGCGGCGCGGTCGGCGACGCTTTCTCCCATGCCGACGATGCCGCCGCAGCACATTTCGATTCCGGCGCGGCGCACGGCCTTCAAGGTTTGCAGCCGATCATCATAGCTGCGCGTCGTTACGATGTTTTTGTAAAAATCCGGGCCCGTGTCGAGATTGTGATTATAGGCCGTGAGCCCCGCCTGTTTCAGGCGGCCTGCCTGACCTTCGTTCAACATGCCGAGCGTCACGCAGGCTTCCATTCCGAGCGCGCGAACCCCGCGCACCATGTCGAGAACGGAGTCGAATTCGGCGCCGTCGCGCACGTTGCGCCAGGCTGCGCCCATGCAGAAACGGTCCGCTCCGGCTGCTTTGGCTCGCGCCGCGACGGCGAGCACGGCATCGGTCTCCATCATATTGACCTTGTCGAGATGGACTTCGCGGTGATGCGCGGATTGCGGGCAATAGCCGCAGTTTTCCGGGCATCCGCCGGTCTTGATGCTGAGCAGGCTGGCTTTCTGCACGTCATTCACATCGTGAAATTCGCGATGGACGGCGCTCGCCCGCGCAATCAGGTCGAGCAGGGGCAGATCATGAATCGCGACGATCTCGTCCAGCGTCCAATCATGCCGTGACGGGCGTGCGCTTTGATGGGTCATTCATTCGCTTTCGAAAGGTCAAAGGCCGATCTGGCCATCCGGGTCTCGCCGCTTTCGATCTGAAAGCAGGTCGCATTCGATCACGGTAAATGAAGCTTCGCGCCGCTTCAACCCGCGCCAACCTGAGCGGCCGCCGCCAACTCGCGCCGCGCCTTCCAGAGAACCTCGGCCGCAGCCCAGAGATTGATCGCCGCAATGAGAGCGCCAGCGGCGATATCGGGCCATCCAGAGCCGGTTGCGGCGATGAGCGCCGCCGCAAAAATGGTCAGCGCATTGAGAATGGCGTCATTGCGCGTGGAAAGCCAAATCGAGCGCATGGATGCGTCTCCGCCGCGAAACCGCGCCAATTGCCAGGCGCAGAAGACGTTGACCGCCAGCGCCAGCAGGGCCGTAGCAGCAATGGCGCTGGAAGGCGGCGCGCCGCCCTCGAACAGGCGTCGCACGATCTGCGCCAGAGCGGCGACGCCGACGCCGGCCATCGCGAAACCTTGCGCGCCGGCCGCCCAACCGCGCCAGCGAGGCGACCAGCCAATCGCGACTACGGCCAGACCATAGATGGAGGCGTCCTCGAGAAAATCTGCGGCGTCGGCGAGGAGCGCCGCCGAACCGACGGCAAACCCGATCCCACCCTCGATGAACAACATCGCGAGATTCAGCGCGGCGCCGAGGCGCAAGGCGCGGCGATAGGCTGGATCGAGATGGGCCGGCGTAGAAAACCCTGTCATAACGCAAGCCTAACAGATATCTCCGCGAAGGAAGCCTTGCGGAAAACAGCGTCATGAGCATCTTCTAGAAGGGTCGTCACGTCAGAGCTGCTCGGCGTGACGAAGAAACAAAGGGATATTCATGCGTCTTGTGCTCGCGATATTATTGCCTTGGCTGCAATTCTTCACGATTGGCCGCCCCATCGCCGGGATTATCTGCCTTATCCTTCAAGTGACCCTGATCGGCTGGATTCCGGCCGCGCTCTGGTCTGTCTATGCCTTGAGCCAATATAACACCGACAGCAAGATCGACAGGGCTTTCCGCAACGGGCGCTGAGCCTCCTGGCGTCAACGCGCGCCTGCTTCGGTTTTGGCGTTTGTCATGCGCCTAAAAATTTAAGGACTCCGATGATCGAAGCCGCATTAGCATCCGTCCGCCAGATTTTTACGCCAAAATTTCGCGCGGTGCTTATCAAGACGATGGCTTTGACGCTGGCGCTGCTTGCGCTGGTCTGGGTCGGACTTGAAAAGCTGGTCGTAGCAGCGCTCACATTGCCGATTGCGGCGCCCTATCCGTGGCTGACAGCCATTCTCTCCTTCATTGGAGGCATTGGCCTTTTCATTGGCCTCGCCTTTCTCATCACGCCGGTCTCTTTCCTCGTCGCAGGCTTCTTCTTTGACGAATTGGCCGAAGACGTGGAGCGGGAGCTTGATCCGAACGAGGCGCCGGGACTACCTTTGCAGCTCGGTCAGGCGACGTGGCTCGCAGTGGAGTTTGCGGCGGTGGCGCTCGTCGTCAATCTCATCGCGCTTCTGCTGTTGCTGGCGCCCGGCGTCAACGTCGTCGCGTTTTTCGGGGCCAACGCCTATTTGTTCGGCCGCGGCTATTTTGAGCTGGCGGCGATGCGCTATGTCCCGGCGACTGAGGCGCGCCGCTTGCGAAAGGCGAACGAGCTTCGCCTTTTTACTGCGGGCCTCGTCATGGCGGCGATGCTGGCGGTTCCGATCGTCAATCTGCTGACGCCCTTGTTCGGAACCGCGTTCATGGTGCGCATCGCCCGCGATATCATGCGGAAGCCGGCCAAACTTGCGTCAGCGCCGTCGCGGCGCGTGTAGTTTAGTTTCTCCGAGCAGCGAATTGGCCGGTCGCGCGGTAACGATAGAGATAGGTCGGAACGAAGGCCTCGAATGATTCGGGCGCGATGCCCAGGCCGCGCAAAGTTCTTTCCTCGGCGACGGCCGCGGCGGATACCACATTGTCAGTCTTCAAGAGCTCCACCTGATCGCGGGTGATGGTCAAAATATCGGGCAGGAGCCCAAGTGAAAGCTTGGCCAATGTTTCCACAACCCCGCCGATGATCTTCGATTGCTCGAAGCTGAGCGGAATGAGAGGGCGCTTGCGTTCGGTAGTTTTGAGCACGAATTCCATAACGCGGCGAAGGGTCGCGATTTCCGGACCGCCCAATTCATAGATTGTTCCCGCTTTCGCCTTGCCATCGACGGCGAGGGCGACGGCTTTGGCGACATCGCCGACAAATACCGGCTGAAGCAGGGTCTTGCCTTCGCCGATCAGAGGCAAAGCGGGCATAAATCGCGCCATCGCCGCAAAGCGATTGAAGAAGCGGTCTTCCGGACCGAAGACGACCGAGGGCCGCATGATGATGGCCCCCGGAAAAGCCTCTTGCGCCAAAATCTCGCCCGCGGCCTTGGTTTTCGCATAGGCTGCGGCGTGGTTCGGATCGGCGCCGATCGCGGACATTTGCACGAATGTGCGGGCCCCCGCCTCTTTCGCGGCTTTGCCGAGAGTCTGCGCGCCGGATGCATGCACATCCTCGAACTTTTGCGCGCCCGCCTCCGCCAGCAGACCAACCAGATTGACGACCGCTTCAGCGTCGCGCATGGAGTGCGCTACCGAATCGGGGTAGCGCAAATTAGCCTGAACCGCATGGATCTGGCCCACTTTGCCCAAAGGCTGGAGATGAAAGGCCAGATCAGGCCGTCGAGAGGCGACCCGTACCCGCCATCCTTGCTGCGCCAGCGCGCGAACCACATGCCGGCCGATAAAACCGGAACCGCCGAACACTGTCACAAGCCGGCCTGTTTTCACCAATTCGTCCGCCATATTCCTGCCTCGGATGCAGAGCTACCCGTTCCGTTTTAGGCGCCGGCGTTGCGTCTGTATAGAGGCGCTGCGGCGTCGCCTCATGAGATTTTGCGCGTCCCGGCGGCCCCGGAAATTCCGCCAAATAAAGACGACGGCGCATCGATCCCACGCGCCATTGGTTAGGCATTATTGTCTATTGCGGCAACGGCGCGGAGTTCGCTTCGATCTTCGCCACAGGCGGCGGATTCCACTTGCCGACGAGAACGGCGGTTTTGGGGGCGTAGAGCCGCATGGTCAGATTGAAGTCGCCCTTGGGCGCCGGCAGCCAATTGGCTTCATGCGCCCTGCCTGGGCTTTCGTTCTGGAAATAGAGATCGAGGGAGCCGTCGGCGTTGTAGGCGAATGGCATCCAGGAGCTGACGGCTTGTCGATCAAGGCTATTTGGATAGGCATTCCCGGCCGGGTCGTAGAGGGTGATCGACCAGAACGCATTGACCGGCGGCAAGTCGGCCTTCTCGAAATGGATCGTATATTTGTTTAACCCGCTGAGCGGATTGCCGGCTTTATCGAACAGGTTCAGCGGATAGATCGCATCTTCCGGCAGATTGGCGCCAAGGCCGAGGCGGGAAACTATCGCGCGCTTTAGATAATAATTGCCATAGACGCCCATGGTGTCGGTATTCATCGACCAGCCGTTTGCGACGCGAGCGAGGGTTTCGAGCTTCAAATCCATGAGCTTTTGCGCATCTTCCGAAACCCTATCGAGCGCCTCGGCGATTTGCGGATCGATAGTCGCAATATCGAAAGACTTGCCTGGCTCGAGGCCGATTTTTTTCATCTCGGCGAGGATCGGCTGGTCGGTAATGTGCGGAGGCTGCGCCTTCATCAACTCCGCCGCATAGGCGAGGAATCGGCCGATGGGCATTGCATCGACCTGCGCCCGCGGCGAGGTTTTCATGTCGACATTGGGATCGATCGTCAGCTTAGGAGGCGACCAGATTTTGCCCCATTGCGTCAGCGGCGTAATTGCATATCCAGCCTGAATCTTGTGTACGGCGTCATAATCCGCCGGCCCGTCGGTCTTGGCGCGCCCGATGATCCAGACATAGGGCGTCGGCGCGTCGATTCGCTGAGTGTCTTTCGGCAGTTTGAACTCGTCGATGAATCTATCCTTGAGGTCCGGTCTCCAGCCGGGCGGAGCGACGAGAAAATGGGCCGCCAGCGTGCCTGTCGTGCGCCAGCCCGGCGACGCAAACACGTCCGTCCACATGTCGAGCATTGGCAGCAAATAATATCGGCCGTCCGTGTCTGGGGCCGAGACGATCATTGGCTCGGCGGTTAGATCCAAATAGGCGACCGAATAGAGCGTATCATAATTGGTTCGAACGACGGTGGTGTCGCTAGCCGGCGGATAGGCGGGAATATTGTGAAACGCGTTCATTGGGCCCCGCCCAAACGCATCGGAATTGGTGAGCTGCTTGCGCGTAATGTCCATCGTAATAAGCGGATAGAGATAGACAAAAGCTTACGCCGATCGAATGGGCTCGTTGTGCGGTTAGAGGCGGCGAAGCGTTTTGCGCAACTGCAGCGGGTGCAATGAACGCCCCAAGCGCCAAGCTTGCGGCCAGGACGGCTCCCTTTCCCTTGGTCATGACTTCCCCCCAAAACTGTTTTTTGGCGCGGCGCCGATCGTGGCGAGATTGCGGCAGGCTTTTAGTTCGCCTACACGAGAAGCTGGTGCGCGCTAGCGGATGCATCAAGCCGAAATAGGCGTTATTGCAGCTTATGCGGTGCGTTAGAGCGATTTGTGCGAAGGCGAGATTGACAAGAAGCAAGCTGGCCACGTATCAGAACGCGATGCCCTGGTGGCGGAATTGGTAGACGCGCTGGTTTCAGGTACCAGTGGTGAAAGCCGTGGAGGTTCGAGTCCTCTCCTGGGCACCATAGCTTTTATAAGCTATTGATCTTTCGTTATTTTCTGGATTTTCACCCGCACCGGGATTGCTGGTGCGGGAATAGGTGTTCTCTTTTTCGTCCCGCGACAGCATTCCAATCGCCTCTCGCGCCAGGCGAACGCGATCCGCTTGCCGCGTATAAAGAGCGGCCATTTTTCCGTCCGTCCAGCCATAAATGGCCTCGAGCTGCTTGACGCCGGCCCCATTGTTGGCGGCGCGAGTCGCCCCAGCCTTCCTAAGTCCGTGCGCAGAGCCCGGAACGCCGGCGGCGTTGCACGCTTCACGGAACCAGTTGCCGAACGATTCTTTTGTCATTGGGGCGCCGCTCGCTGTGGCGATGAAAGCGAGATCGCCAGTTTTGCTCGCGCTGAGCACACTGGATAATTCTGGAAGAACCGGGATGACGATCTGAATCCCGGTTTTCTCAGTTCGGATCATGACCACGCCATCGCGCACGTGCTGACGTCCTAATTTCACCGCGTCGCCGCGCCGAAGGCCGGTATAGAGCAAAATCGCCAAAGCAAGGCGCTCTCTGGTGCCGACCGGCCATCTCGCCTCGAATCGGTCGATTTCTTCCTCGGTCCAGACACGAAAGCCTTCTGTCCGCGGGGCCGGAGCGTCGACCTCTTGCGTCGGGTCTATCTCCATGTGGTCGGATTTGACCGCCCATTGGAAAAGACCTCGCATGGCCTTGAGGAAATTCCCGGCCTGGAACGGTGTCGCTTTGCGCCGATCTATGCCGGCTGCGATCGTCTTGCGAGAAATTTCAGAAAATGGCTTATCTCCGCCCGTCTTCATAACGTGGAGGAAAATATTCTCCCGTTGACGTCGGGTGGCCGGCGAAAGCTTTGCCCATGCCGACGAATCCCGGTACCTGGCAATCAGCCAGGAAAGCGATTCCGACGAAGCCTTCGCGTTATTGGCTTGCTGCTCCCCGCGTATCGCCTCGTCATATTCGGTCTTGAACTGAGCCGATCCATAATCGCCGTTGATCCGCGTCCTCTTGCCTTTCCCCCTGCGCACGTACCATTCCACCACGCCGTGGCGAAATATTTCTTTGTGCAGATAAGGGAAACGCGGGCGCGGCATAATCTCGATCAAAGCACGATTTCCGGTTCGGCGACAAATCGACGTTTTTTGCCCTTTGGTTCCGCGCGGAAGGGCTCAAGGCGGATTTCTCCATCCTCTCCGATCACAATAGCTACCGGCGCGCCCGTCTGCTCTATGGCACGGAGCGCGCGGGCTATGTCAGCTTGCGTAAACCGGGCGGGGCGGCGGCTCATGGTTCAGGCTTGGCCTTTCTCGTTGGCTGGCTTACTCGCCTGAAGGGCGGCGCGTGCATCTCGAGCCTTCATGGCAAGTTCGAACATCGGGCCGTAATGGTCCGCATATTCGCCACCAAAAATCGCTTCGGCCTCGCTGAGCGCATCCTCGTATGTCTCCAGCGCCTCCCGCATCAACGCCAGCTCGGCGTCTTTGGCGGCGATGGTTTCAGCATCGGCTTTCATGATTGCTGCCAAATCTTCGTAAAGCTGACTCGGCTCTTCATCATTGTTCAGCAGCCAGCGTATCCAGCCATCCCGGTCGCTCATTCGCCTAGCTCCAATTTCTCGATAGCCTCGGCATATTCAATGTGCTCCGCAGCCTTGTAGACGAGCGCAAGACGTCCCTCGCCGGGAGGATTTTTAGATGCTGTCTTGCGCAGACTTTCAGCTTCGTTCCGATGGAATAAGCCAGCCTTCTCGCGCACCGCCTCAAGCGTGCTCTGGCGGATGGCGGCGAGTTCGGGTTCGATGATGGCAAGCGCCGCATCCGCAAGTCCAAGCTCGACATCGCGTCTAAGATTAAGGTCGTAATCAGGACGAACGAAAGGTATTCTCCTGCCAAGAGCTGTCGCAAGGCGCTTGCGTAAATCATCCATTGGGGTTGTCCTCGTCTTTGGATGTGAGCCAGCCACACCTCCAATCATCATGCGCTATCGTTCCCCGGTCATATGGGTTTGTGGTTATGGCAAGACCATCTAGGTGCGCGTCGTAGCCTTCGCGCCATTCGTCGCTCATGGCTTGCTCTCTCCATCGACCGGCGCGGCATCGAGACGCAAATATTGAAAGACGATCCACGTCATCGCAGCTTCAACCGTAGGGAAGTGGAGCCAAGGGCGACTCCGACCACCAAACTCCTCGCCATCCCGCTCATCGTTGACGAGCACGTCACCAGGCCTGCCACGGATACGGAAGTGGCGACCGCCTTCGCCATCTATGTCCCAATGACCGGGATTCCGGAGGCAAACTGAAAACCAAGGGTTGCTCACGGCCTTGCATCCTCCGGTTCGATCGGCGCGGCTTTGCCGGCTTCGAGTGCAGCGATCAGCTTCGGTATCTTTCGCAAGAATACGGCTACAGGTCCGTCCTCTGTGTCGTGAAGACCCTTCACTCGCCAATCGTTATCCTCCCTGATTTGTGGAAGCCATGCTTTCAGTACAGGCTCAAGATCTCCCTTCGAAGTAAGCCTTCATCAAAGGATGATCGTCCCCAAGATCGCTGTACATCGGCACGACCTTGATTTCGAAACCATGATCACGCGCGATCAGGCCGCAATCAGTGCCTTCCGTCGCGTAGTGGAACATCGCCGGTCCAAACATCCCATCGGAATAGAGAACGATCTTGTCTGGAGCGGGCATATCGTCGTTTCTGACGCAGTCATATGGGCGCATTATTCGCTATCCTTCTGTTCGACCGGCGCGGCCTTGGCGCTACCGACACGCGGCGGGAGAAGCGCCGCCATTGGGCCGAACGCTTCGGCGTCGCTGACCGCCTCCAATTCCTGCACGGATACCCATTGACCGTCAGGATGTTTGCGGAAAAGCCAGCCATGGAATTTACCAGATGGGGCACAATTGACGGCGAGATCAGGGCTTATTTTGAAAAGCATAGCTCAATCCTTCTGCTCAGCCTGCGCGCCGTCGGAACCGAAGTTTATGGCGACGGTAGTTGGGGCTCCCCAACCGAGATCGATTGGCGGTGTTATGTCAACCGGCGCGGCGAGAGGAAGAACACGATTAAGAAAATCTCGGATGGCGACAAGTTCCGAATTTGGGATTTTTGCCCTTCGGATGCCGTCTTCCTCGTGAGATAGATTGTCATCATGGAATCCAAGGTAGCCGTCTCCGTTGTTGGAGCCATAGCCGGAAATGTTGACCGTAAGAACGCCATCAACGAAGGACAGAACTTCTCCGCGCTTAAGCCCGTCAGTAATTTGTGTACGTTTTTCGGACGCTGCGGCAAACTCTGCGGACCGACGCGGGCACGGCTTGCAGCGCGTTTCGTCGGTCTGATATCCAATAGGCGGGCAGCCCTCGCATAGGGTCAAAACAGCGGGTGTTGCCACAAGCCTCCGCACATCAACCGGAGGCTGCCCACTATGTGGCGGCACAGGGCTAGGCGCGGCGGCGAACTCTGCGGGCGGCTGTAAGCCCCGAAGCATTGCGGCCGCGAATATATGAGCGTCGGCGATGCCCGTGATGGCGCCCTTAGGTGATGTTTCGGCCATTGCATCATGCCACTGTACGCCCGCATCGCGCCCCGCGATCCATGCGCGCGTCTGTGCGGCTGCGAGTTCCCAGCCAGCTTCACTAAGCGCCTCTCGCCAGTTCGCAGCGTCTTCAATTGCAGTATCCCGCTCGGCCTCGGCCTTCTCGGCGCGCTCGCGCTCGGCTCCAATGTTGATGTTGGCTGCTGTGAGCGCAGCCTTGAGGCTGTCGCTAGTATTTCCATCACATTCCCAAAACGCGTTTTCCATCGCCTCCACCGCGTCCGGAGCCGCTTGCGCATCTTCGATGATCTGATCGCTTTAAGATTGGCCGCTGTAAGGGCATCAGCTATGTCTTGGCGAAGATGAGGAGAGCGCCCATACGCAAACGCATAGCCTCGCTTAGTGAACCTATCTCGCGCCGCTTCGACCGCATCGGAAGCCGCGCAGGCGGTTGAGATGATGGCATTGAGGCCATTGAAGCGCTTGGCTAAAACGTCACGCTCCTTTTCCACGGCGACGAGACGTGCGTTTAGACGCGCGTTTTCCTGATCAAGGACATCCACTCTATTCTTGAGCCCTGCGATCTCTGCTTCGTAAGCCGAGTCGCTGCGCATGGGGCTGGTGGGGGTGGGGGCGTGATTGGTCATGGCTCAATCCCCGTTGCGCTTGATCATATCGAAGATGAACCCGTCCATGGTCTGGTTGCCGTGCTTCTCGGCGCACGTCCGATGGGTGCGGTAGTAATAGCTGCGGTTGGCATAGCCGCCGATGTACATGATCGAGTGCGTTCGGATGTCGTCTGAGGTCAGCTTACAGCCGCAGAAAGGGCATGGAGCAACGTGTGGTGGATCGTAGGTGGGTTGATCAACAGCCTGCGACGGGTCGTCATACCATCCGTAAAACTGGTTCTGGCTCAATTGGTTTTCTCCTGGTCTCGGGCGGTGGTCACGACGCGCTCTCCTTTGCCGCGAGAGGGCGGGCGGCGATAAAGGCGGTCCTGCGTTGCTGGCCGGCTGCCCAGACATCCGTGTCGATTAGCGCTTTGTCGCGCCGCCGCTCCGCTCGGGTAGTCGTGGCGAGGATCCGCTCAACCCATCCGACGCAGCTAAATGTTCGGCACATGACCGGCCGTTGCGCGTAAATCGAGCACCTGCTGTCTTTCAGATAGACGCAGGCCCCGTCTTCACCATGCGGGAGAACCCATCCGATGTAGCTCGGAAGGGTTTAGGTCAGAAAAGGATTATCCAGTCTGTAGGCCTCGGGATACGCGGACGGATCATCACCTTTGACCAGGGCGACCAGTTCGCGGCGGCAGCAAGCCGAGCACGATCCGCAATCGACTTTCTCATCTGCGCCCATCACACGACTCCACGAAGAACAGAGCGCACCAAAGCGGATTGCCGCGCCATCTCTTGCAGCAGCCACCCCGGCTCGCGCGCGGGGAACAGCACGTCCTTGATCCGGTCTTCCGGTCGCACTGGCGCCGGATAGGCCTGCGAAATGGAGTCGAAAATCACCCCATCATAGCGCAGCGCTAGCGAGCCCTTTTCGACGTAGGCGTGAATTTGATCCAGATTCAATTTGGCGAAGATCAAGATGCTTCCTTCGTGTCTTGGTAGAGGGCGCGCGGCGGCAGAGCGGTACGGTCGAAACGGCGCTCTTTTGGCTCGGCTCGGCGCGATGGGATCTTTGCGCGGGTCTCATCTTTGATTCCGAGATGCGCATCCTTCTGGCGTTTAGCTTTGACGATCGCCGGCATGTCCTGCATCGCGGTCTTGACTTCAGCACATTCGAAATGGGCCGGGCCGCGGTTCGATAGGTCATTCGTGCCACCGAGACCCAGCGCGCGAATGTGCTCGTCGATCCAAACCTTTCGCGGGTCGATCGGTAATTTGCAGATTATGCAAATCCCGCCATGAGTTTCCCACATGGTCCGGCGCTGGGTTTTCGTCAGCGGCTTGCGCTTTGTGGTGGCGACATCCTGCATCATGCCGCTCGCCCGGCGTTCTCTTCGAGCTCCTTGCGCGTCACGCCGATCAAGGATTGCGCATAATCGAGCACCGCGTTTTTGGACTCGTTGAACGCTTTCTTGCCCATCGCGCGCTCGCTCTGGCTTTGGGCGGTCCAGATCGTCACGACGCACCGATCCACCAAGATCAGGGCGTATTCGTCATTGCTCGGGCGTACGAACATCTGCAGTTCGCGCGCCTCGGCGCCGGTCCGGGCGACAAATTGGCGAGAATCTGCGTATCCGCATTTGATCAGGGCGTACTTGCGCAAATGCTCGGGTGTGGGAAATTGCTCAGCACGGTTCTCTGGCAAATTCCGCCAGACTTCCTTGAGGGAGGCGAAATAATGGCCGCGCGACGCCTGCGAGACATTCTCGACCACGGCGAGCTTATAGGTTTCGCCTATGCAGAATTGCTTGTCTGCTTCGGCGGCGTTGCGCGGGCCGATCGGCGACATGGATTCGCCGTCCCATTTCCAGTGCAGCGCAATATCAGACATCATTTTCCCCAGGCGCGGATTTTCTCGACGGTCTCGTGCAGTTCAGCGCTGAAGGCGTCGACGGCCGCGCGAAGCCGGGCGATATATGCCTCGTCGCGATAGGCCCTCTTGATGAAGACCGGCATGCGGGGCCAGTACACCAGAAGGTCGATCCACTCGCGCTCGGCGACCCAAAGCGAGCCCTGGGTCTGCGCGACATGCTCGCTGGGAAACTCTCCCTTGAAGATTGTATCGATCAAGAGATCGCCGCGCTGGGTCTTGATTTCCAGCATTCCATCGCGGCCGAGCAAAGAATCCGGCGAGCACCCTTTGTTGTCGCTACGGATGAATCCGACACGCTTGGGGTCTAAATCGCGGCGCATGGCGTAATAGTCACGCGCCTCTGCCTCCATGACCTTGCCGCGCTCCATAGCGCCGTTGGTGAACGACTCCAGCGGCTCCCCGGTGACGACCTCGGCCGCCAGACGCCGGAGGTAGCTCGCGCGCGTCTTGCTCTCGCCGCCGTCCCTGCCTTTCATAATGAGGCAGGCGAATTCCGAGGCCGTGGGGATGCCGGAACGGACTTTTCTCCATTCGTCGGTTCCCTGCTCGATGTCCTCATAAATTTGCATCATGTCAAATCTCCTCCGTCGCGATTTCCGTCGCCGGAAGAGCGGACTTCAGGAGATCGGCAAGGGCGCGGAGGTGCGCTTCGGATTGACGGACGCGCTCCTCGGCCATTTTAAGATTGTGGATATACGCGTGAGCTTTCGTAGGCTCGACGACCAATCCGATCGGTAGATACACGTCCCTCCCGTAGGAATCCTTGAACTTGTGGCCAGGCATTGCCGTCATAGAACTGTACCCTGCGGCATTGGCGATCTCGCGCCCGGTAGCCTCAATCAGGTAGCCGTCGGCAGTGTTTCCGATGATTTTCATTTGTCGCCTCAGTAGGAAATTGTGACGTGGGGGATCAGCTTCTTAGCGATGAGCCCGATTACAGTACGCGCCTGATCTTCAGTGAGGCCGCCTTGGACAAGGGCGGCCGCAGCGGCGCGGTTTATTTGTCCGCAATGGTTTCGGTTGGCTTCACGAAGGGCAGCTTCTTTCGCCTCCCTATCGACGGCCTCGGCGGCTTCCCGCTTCAAGCGCTGCTCGGTTTCGAGGGCGCGTCGGTTGGCGGCCTCAGCGTCCAGCTTTAATTGCAGTTCCCGACGTTCGGCCGCTTCACGCTCGGCCTTGGCCGCAGCTTCAAGCTTCTCTCGTTCCGCCTTGGCGATAGCCGTCGCTCGCTCCTCGGCCTTAGCTTCGGCCTCGCGTCGGATCGTTTCGTCGCGATCTTTGGCCTCGCGCTCGGCCGCCAGCTTGCGTAACTCGGCAAGTTCGGCCTGCTCGGCTTCAAATTTCTCACGCTTCTCCAACGCCGCGCGTAAGCTGCGCAGACTGGCGTCCTTGGCGCGCGCATATTCCGGCTCAAATTCTTCGCAGTTGGCCGGGGTGATCTCGACGGCGTCTGAGGCTTGGATCAACTGGCGCAACTCGGCCGCCGTGACCTCGAGTGACGGCGAAGATAGAGCCGCGATCGCGTCGGTGTGTTTTTTTACGCGCGTCTCCTCTGCCGTCTCCCAATCGGTGAGTGGCTTGCGGACTTCCTCCTTCCAAGCATCCAACGTGTCGCGGATATGCTTCCGCGCTGCATCGATCTTCTTCGGAACGGCCTTTTGGTCGTCCGCGAGTTTTTTGCCGAGATCGTCCAGATAGGTTTTCGACCTCGCGACGCTGTAGGCGATGGCTGCGATATCCTTTCGTCCCCGAGCCGTCTTGATATCCGGGACGAAAGCGTCGATTTCCTTGCGGACCCGCGCCAGGATAGGGTCTATAGCGTTCTCAGTCGTGAAAACGGAGAAGACGGTCTGCGGCGGGATCGCGACGAGTTCCTGATTCATTATTCTCCCCTCGCTTTGCGGTTGGCGTCCGCCAACGTGTCGTTGATGACGCGAATGATTTCATCGAAGCGTCCGGCCGGAATCTGCTCAAAGCTTTCGGCCTTGAGGAATTTCAGAAGCTTCACCCGGTTGACGATTTTGGCCCGATCTATCAGCGCGTCGATTTCGGTAATCTGATCTTTCGATAGGAAAACCATGCCGCCACCGGCGCGCCCGTCATCGTCCTCGCTGCGCGTACTGCTCAGGTTCAAAAGCGCCATGGCGACGTATCGTTTGCCATAGCTGGTGGATGACCCCACGGCTTGAACCGCGTTCTTGCTGCCGGTGCTATCGTGCGGCAGCGTCATCGTGGTCTCTTCCTGATGGCCTCCCGCGTGACTCAAAATGCCGGTGACGGTGATCTTGCCGTCGCTGGCGAGGCCCGTGCGGAAAGAAATGGCAAACCCGTGCTTGCCGAGAACCGGGCGGATTGCCTGATTGATGTCGTCCCAGCGCGCATAAGGCGTTTCTTGCTGGATCTCGCCAGGCTTATCCTTTTTGTGGATCGTGATTTTGCCACGCTCTTCGATAATCGGAAGGTCAGGCTGCATGGCCGATAGAGCGGCGGAATAGGCGGTTTTCGCCCGCGCGGCCTCGACGCGCTCATACATCGCCATGAGCCGCTCCATCTTATCGACGTTGACGGAGGGATCGCGCGCGGCCTTGCTGATTACGGCGAGAAGGGAATCTCCATCCGACACGGGCGCGGAAACCACGGCGCCGCGCCGATCGTCGATCGCGGCGATTTGCCGTCCGGCTGATTGCTCGTTCATGACATCACCTTCGACCAAAGAGACGCCGCGATGCAGACGATCGCGATGGCGCACATCAGGCGCCTTACCCAACGCAACTGCGCCCGCACTTCGCGCGCGGCTGGGGATTCCACTTCTCGAACTTCGTCGAGCCCGGAACTAAAAAGTTCGAACTCTTCGGTGGCATAGCCGGGGCGCTCGCCGTGGCTAAGCTCGCGATTAAAATAATTCGGATCATGGTCGCCTCCGAAGGCTGATAGGGTTTTCATTCGGACGGTCCTTCCGCTTTTTTGATTGCGGCGACGGCTTTAAGAACGCGCTTGCTGCTGTCCGCTTGCACGCCGAGTTTATAGTGGGCGGCGCGCAACATGCTGAGCATGTCGCGTAACGCTTCGAGCAATTCCGGCGCGGCCGCAATAAGCCGGGCATTGGGCACGGCCTCGTCTTCGTTGAACCAATAAGGTCTCGGCGTATTTGTGACCGGGTCAGGAGACATCACGTAGCAATCGCAAATCGTTCGGCCGGCATGGTCTATGACGTAAGGACCGTGATGTTCAGTGCCGGCAACGTATTCCCACTGGTCCGGTAACGGCTTTGTCTGGCGCGCCCTCATTCTGCCGCCATCGCGATTTGCGCCGGCTCTGCGGTGCGCCTTCGTCCATAATCGCCTTGAAGCTGGCCAGCGCTCGCTTGAGCCGATCCGGCGCGGATTTGGTCAGAAGAATGGAGACGCTTTCCAGACGCTCAGAGCGATCAATTGGATCGACGGTCTTCGCGATGATCTGGACGCCGCCGAACACGGCGTTTTCCGACATCGCAACGTCGATCACGTCTTCGATTATGGTATGAGCCATGTTCAGGCCCTCCGCGCGGCGAGACGACGGGCGCGGCCAATCAAGATCACGGCGCGCGCGTTGACGGCATGGATCTCTCCGCCGAAGCCGAAGTGCCGGCGAGCGTTATCGCGCTCCTCGTCGAGAAGCATTTTCCCGACGGCGATCACCTTCTGGTTGTTGTAATCTTCAAACGCCTGCCAGAGGGACGGCCAGATGTTTTCCAGCTCCGCAGGTTTGGCGAGCAGGCGATAGGCCCGCGCCTTGATCATCTCGCGCGCTGTCTTGATCGCGCGAGCCCTGATGTTCTTCACGGCATCGGCGAGAGCGTCGTCGCTAGGCCGTGGTGACGAATTCGGCGTTTGGGGGATTCTCGCGAGGATCTTTCCATGATTCAAGGCTGATTTTTGGAGATCAGCCTTGATGATTCGGGATGTCGATGCGCTGCGAGACGATCAATGGGAGCGGCTTTGTGATCTTGTGCCAGGCGGAAGAGCCGGCCAGCGCGGGCCGCGCTGCGACAATCGACGCTTCGTCGACGCGCTGTTATGGATGGCCCGCTCGGGCGGCCGCTGGCGCGATCTGCCCGAACGCTTCGGCGACCATCAGGCGGTGAAACGCCGCTACTATCGCTGGATCGAGCGCGGCGCCTTGGACGGATTTCTTGAGGCATTCACCGCCGAGGCCGATCTCGAATGGCTGATGATCGACTCAACAATCGTGCGCGCCCATCAGCACGCGGCCGGCGCAAGGATCGCCAAAGGGGGGCGGATGCCCAAGGCCTGGGCCGCTCTCGCGGTGGTTTGAGCACCAAAATCCACGCCGCGACAGACGCACTCGGCAACCCCGTTCGGCTCCTTCTCGGACCTGGGCAGCGCAACGACATCACAAAAGCGCACGCCCTGATCGAAGGCTTTGCGGCCGATGCGATCATCGCCGATAAAGGTTATGACGCCAATCACTTGCGCAAGGCTGTTCTTATGCGTGAGGCTGAGCCGGTGATCCCATCAAAATCCAATCGCCGCGCGCCGCTCCCCTACGACAAGGCGCTCTACAAGGAGCGCAATCTCGTCGAGCGTTTCTTCAATAAACTGAAGCAGTTCCGGCGCGTCGCAACCCGATACGACAAGCTCCTCGCAAACTACCGAGGCTTCGTATTGCTCGCCGCTATTGCTATCATGCTCAGGTAATTCGTCACTACTGCCTAGCTTCTTGGCGCGCAACGAACGGCCGGAGATCAATATGCGTCGGCGCGATCGGGGACGCGGGCGGGGCATAAAAAGCGACTGCGGGGGATGCGTTGGCCATGTCGGCGCTCCATCGGGTTGATGGGAAAAGACTATGGGAAAACTACCATCTCGTCAACATAGAAATGGGAGGAAACCCATTTTATTTGCGCGCGCCGATTCGTGCTGCTATCCTACGCATGCAAACGGGAGGCGGGTGCCCGCTCTCGACGTCGCGAATGGGGTCCGGGCTCGATCTTATGGCGCGCTGAAAGTCCATTGCCACACTGCGAGAGCAAACATACCAGTTGCCCACTTCATTTTTATTCTTTGCGGATCAGGGTCGTTTAGTGTGAAGGCGACAAATCCGATTCCAATTAAAGCAAATGCAGCTGCCGAAACTCTGCAACCCCATTTTCTCAAGGAGTTATTCGTGATGATTAAGCTTATCGGGGCGCACCCGGCGGCGACCATATTAAAAATTAAAAGAAGATGTTCGATTGGCGTCATGAGCGCTCCAATCAGTTTACTTCGACTTCAACACTCTAAATAATCTTTACGACAGGGAGCTTCTTGGTGGGGAGGGCACCGGCCATTGCAGTCTTTCCTAGGCTTTGGAGCCAATCGGAATTGCTGCGCTCCTGCCTGGGAACATACTCGTGCGATGTTACGGAAGCGCCACCAAGTTGTTACATGGCGCATGAAAAAGCCCGGCGCTGGGCCGGGCTGAGTCTTAGAAATGGTTTCAATCTCCAAGAAGAAAATCAGGCGACGCGCGCCAACTCTTCCAAGCGGACCAACAAATCCAAATGATCTTTGGTAGGCAAAGGCGCAGCAGAATAGAAAACATTTTCCTCAAACGGAAATCCGACACGCCTTTCCACGATAAACGGATAAGGCTTTCTGCGGTCTGATGATATTTCAAATTTATCGCAATCAAGATGAAAACTAGTCAGACGGTATTTGACGTGAAATTTGTTTTTCCAAGTTTTATTGAAAAGATCAACCACAGCGAGTGCCGGTTTGATAACCGCAGGAAGATCAATTTCGGATTTTATAATTAAAGAACTTTCATAATGTTTTTCAGGCTTTGCAATTATAGATTGTACAAGACCAAGCTCCGCGTCGCTCCACGCAAGTAAGTCGCTTAAAAATGCATCCAGTAAATCGGTATCACTTCGGGAGTTAATGATAATACCATCATTATATATTGATAGGTCCTCGATTTGGGCATTCATAAATTTTCCCATGCCGAACGTCTGCGTGGGTTCGGATAATTTATCCAGTGAAGGAACACGCGCAAAAGAATACCGATTAGCAAGCTTTACGGCAGCGTCAGGAAGATATAGCTGACCGCCGGGCCGGGTCAACTGAGTGAGAAAGATAAGCCGGCTGTTCTCTATGGCTGCTAGATTCATTACTCGCACTCGTTTTGTCTGCTTGGTACCCAGCGTCCGTTCGTGCGCCTAAAGAGCGCAGCGATACTTTTTGGGCTATCTCCGCCCCCGCCGTAGTGGCAGATGCGTAGTTGGCTCTTTGCTCGTTTTTGTATCGAGCAATCACATTTTCGTAAGGTTCGATGATCACCGAGAGTCGGGCGTCAAGAGCTTCTGCCAGTTTGACCAGTGTTTCCAATTCCCATTTTGCTTCAAGGGAGCGTTCGAGCCGAGAAATAGAAGATTGTTTAGTTCCAACGAGTTTGGCTAAGCTAGCTTGATTTATGTTGCGCAGTTTACGTAAATTTTTTATTTGCGCTGGGATGTCAATTTCGCGCTCAGCACGGAAAAAATGGTTGCGAAAATTACGACTCTCCAATTCTTTCGGCAGCCCAAGCTCAGTGATCA
Organism: Methylocella sp.; assembly: GCA_037200525.1. Lineage (NCBI taxonomy): Bacteria > Pseudomonadati > Pseudomonadota > Alphaproteobacteria > Hyphomicrobiales > Beijerinckiaceae > Methylocella > Methylocella sp. Next base: position 2,097,777 of record JBBCGG010000001.1, read on the forward strand.
CCGTTATGGATGGTTGCTCGGTCAAGCTTTATATCCTTCGCCCTTGCTATAGCTAAGTCGATTTCCTTAGGTGGAGTTTTTTTGGTCTTCTTTTGGAAGAAATGAAGTATACAAATTCTCCCTTCATGGTAAAAAAATAAAAATCTAAACTCTTGTTTGTTCCATGAAATCTTTAGTTCTGTAATATCTTTAGAGACCTTTTCAATCCTGAGTCCGCTAGACGCTCCGGGCTGCGCCAATTGAAGGCGGCTCAAACCCGCCTTACAGCGAGCCCGCAGGATCTCATTCGACGCCTCCAGATCAGACCAAACGGAGTGATACCAATCTATCGGGATCAAAATATCACGTGGCTGCTATTTTTCAAGCTCAATATCACCGACGAGGCAAAATATAACATAAGCGTCATATCCTTCGCAGCCCAATTCATCGAGCAATCCAATCGTAGCTTATGGCACGTTAAATATACAGCAACGCCGCGAGCGCTACCGCTGCGCCTCATCTTATCGCGCGGTGCAGGCCATGTGGGATGGGTCCAGCTTTCGGACCGTGTGCCGACATCTTGGCATTTGTAGCGCACTTTATGCGCGGCTTGATCATACGGTAACATTGCTGCTCCGATACTACTCACGCCTGGGTTAGGGAATATCGGGCTCTAACCTGGGTCAAAAAGTGCGGGGTTGCACCCGCCCGGGAGCCGGGCCGTTTCGCCACCCCCTTCTTGCTACCCGCAGAAGGCCCAACGATCGTGTCCCGGTAGTGATAACTGCCCCCGCCGCTGTTGGCTCAGCGAGCGGGGGTTCCTTTTCAAAAGCCAGGGACGGGATCGCCTAACGGGCGAGTGGCCTGGCGCGCTCACCGCCGCGCTGGCCCCGACAGCTCGTGTAGCCGCGGTCAATGTTTGCGGGATGAGTTTATTTCAGCGGAATCGGCCTGTTCAAGTAGGACGCGAGCAATGCGCCGAGCTTCGTCCGGCGCGACGTGGATGGCGATGGCCAGCCCTTCTTTGAGCCCAAATTCTTCGGCGGCGAAAAAAAAACCGTATCGCGACCTGGCCGTCTGGAGCGGCCACAAATTCCGTACCCACTGGTTCCAATTTGATGCAATTGCCGATAGCAGGCTTAGTCAATTACCCAATCCCCGTTCCTTTAATTTGTCGGTATCTCGCCAACGCCGCGATCGCTACCGCTGCGCTTCAATCTTGTCCCTGGCGGCGCTCGCCATAAATTTGGACCGGCTGAGCTTCCGCCTCGCCGCTTCCTGGTCGATCGTCTCAAGCAAACCCGCGTCGATCATCAGATTGACCTTCACGAGGCGTCCGCTCTCGAGAAGCAGTGGAATTAGAACGGGCATTCCGCCCTGCGTGAGCCCGATTGACGTAAGGACGTCGCCAACGGACCTAGCCGTAGGGATCTCGAAAGATCCGTTCGCCTTATGCGCCATGACGTCGCGAAGCGCGCTGGTGACGCTGGCGATGGCTTCGTCGGGGGTATTGCCGGCGCCGACGCAGCCGGGGACGTCTGGGATGCGGACACCCCAATTATTGCCGCTTCCGTCCAGAATCCCAACATAATGAGCCATGGAAGTCTCCTAAATCCACTCCGCTGCTTCGGCAATGGATTGCGCCGCGCCAATTGTAAGTTCTTTCCTCCGCGGGACAACGATCATCACGCCGGGGAAATCCCCGTTCACGAATCGATAGTGGCCGGCGACCGCAATATTGATCCAGCCCTCCCGTTCCAGGCGCGCGATGATCCTGCGCACGTTGGTCTCGAGCCCTAGCATGGCGCACCCTTTAGTTTGCTGCCCGTGCACGTAGGCAACGACAGGCACTGGTGTGTAACCCTGATGCGCAGTAATGAATAGTTTGTAGGCGCAATTGTTTAGTTTTCGGACCTAGTCACATTTTGGCCTAAAAGTCACTTCGTTAATCAACCCATATGAAATATTGGCGGTTGATACTAGTCAGAAGATTAATAATTCTTTATTTAATATGCGTGACGGGAATACGTTTAAATACATAGTAAAATGTAAGAGTTCGCAAATGACAGTAAATGCTGATTGCGTTATTTCTTTTCTTTCGGATAAAATATCTGACTTGTCTGAAACGTTAAAGTGCGAATATTGTCAGTCCTGTCAGTATCTGGACTGCGCTCGAGCTCTTGCTCAACAATGGTTAGAACGTATTCAGCCGCAGCCGATACTACCTCTCGAGGCTGGCCCGCTTGAATTAAAGCTAGCGTCCCTTCAAGAATTGCCAGTACGTCTTCCCTGTGAAAAGTTCCATTGATCATAAAACCCCTATCCCCTCGCGCAGCAGCGCGATCTGTTTGCGCCGGGAGAGCGGCGACTGAATGGTTTGGCAGCGATTCGGGCTCCTTCGACCAAAAATTTTCCGGTGTCGGTCTCTCGCCTGCGCCGTTCATCACATAACCAAGGAATCTAGGATTAACGGCCATCACCACGGCCGTGACAGTCTCGATTTTGCCGCCGCCTCGCTTGATCACGTCACGCACGAACGTGTCGCCCAAGTATGCTTTCCCAGAGGCCTCCTTCATGTTTAAGCCGGAGGCCTCGTGAAATTCGCAAAATCGTTTTCTGACTCGTTCATCCATAAGGGGGATTTTGCCCATTCTTCCTCCCATCGTCGAATGGGAACTTTCCTCTTGATATAATGGGCAAATACCCATTATCGTCCATGCATGACCGATACTCAGAGCCTCCTCGACGAAATTAACCGGTTTCTCGCTTCGGGCGCGATGGCCGAAAGCACCTTCGGCCGCAAAGCCGTGAACGACGGAAAACTAGTAGCGCGATTGAGACGCGGCGGATCTGTCACGCTGGAAAGCGCCTCGCGAATTCGTTCTTTCATGGCCACGGCCAACAACGCCCGCGGCTTATCCAGGCCGGCAGAGGGGGCGACGGCGTGACCCTCGCGCTCGATCTCCGTCAACCCATAGCCGACATCCGCGATAGGGCATCGGTCCTACCGAGACACGTCCTTATGGCTGTCGAGGATAGCGTCGAGATCCTGCTCAACGTTCTTTTCATCGGGATCATCGTTGCGGCGTATCCGCTGCGCGCGGCCTACCGCTGGTCTAAGCGGACAAAGAGGATCCGGACATGACCCGGCATCTCGTTCTGACCCTTTGGCGCGATCCTCCCCGCGCCCACCTGCGGACTGTTGCGATCGCCCCACGACCCTCGTCCGCCTTTTCTTTTGGAAAGCCCTCTCAAAGCAACGGAGGCACAGCATGATTTCCACTTTGCTCGCTCTCGCCCTGCTTGCCGTCCTCATCGTTCTTATTCGGTCCGGCGATAGGTCTCCCCCTTTCGGGGCCGCTAACAACGACGTCGACGCCGAGTGCGGCCGAGACCCTCTCTAATGTTCGGTTCCCTTCCAGCAAAGCCGCTGTGAGGTTTCGAAAAGACTTTTCTAGTTTACGCCGGGCATCCATCCGGCTTGAAAGTTCAGAGACGACCGTCTGCGCTCCAACGCCGAGGGTTTCGAATTCAGAATGAGTACCGAGTTCGTTTTTCGTACCGATCGACATTCTCAATAGCTCCTTCCGTGACAAGCGAAGTGTGTCACGGGAGGCTTTGATGGATCGTCAAAAGATTTTGCAAGTGGATCAAAAAACCATGAGTAGCGCAGCATTCGTTGATGAAGCATCTCAATGGACCGAGGAGCTCGTGAAGCACGAGTCTCGCGGACGTGGAGATAGAGGCGACGCGCTTGTCCGCCTCGCATTCAGCCTACGCGTATCTCGTTCGACGCTTTGGACTCTTCTCTATCGGAAACCAAAAGGCATCGACACAGCGGTTTATTCCAAATTGCAGAAGGCACACGACGCAATTGAATGCCGTCGCCACCGTGAGGCCGCCGCATTCGCTAGAACGAGGGACTTCGACATTGAGCTCTATGGGGCCGTTACGGCAACAACCGAACGTTACGCGACCGCCTCGTTTTTGGCGGACACGGAGTTTTATAGCGCGAAGGCTGCTTCGGATCGCAGCACTGCTGAATATATCGGCGGCGTCGGTCGCCCCTTGGATGAGGATTCTGGCGAATGAACCATCAGATGTCGACGATGTTGACCGCTGAGCGCCTACGCGAGTTGCTTCATTACGATCCTGAGACCGGTCTCTTCACACGCAAAACAACGACTAGTAGTCGCGCTTCGGCAGGCGGCGTCGTGGGCTTGCGTCCAACAAAAAAGGGATATTGGAGCGTCTGCGTCGAAGGCCGTCGATATCTATCGCATCAATTGGCTTGGTTCTGGATGACAGGCCAATGGCCTGATCCAGAATGTGACCATCGCGACACTGATCCTTCGAACAACCGATGGGTTAACCTTCGGGAAGCCACGCGGTCTCAACAATGTGCCAATCAGCGCAGGCGGTCTGATAACAGTTCCGGGTCAAAAGCGTCACTTGGTGCAAGCAAACCCGCAAGTGGAGATCTGTCATCCAGGTCAGGGGCAGAAGACATGACCTGGGACGATCCGACTGCCCTGCAGAAAGGCATTTCGCTTACATCATAGCCGCCAACAAATACTTCGGCGAATTCGCGAGGGCCTCATGATTTATTACGCTCGCAATCTATGTGGCGCAGTCATCGAATGGGGTGTCGTAGCCCTGATGACGCTCCTCGGAGCGGTGGCGCCGTGGAAGATCGAAGCCATTGATCGGAATCCGGCATAAAGACAGAGGAGAGTAAATTGGCGAGACCGGTTGGATCTAAAAATAAATCGAAGAATGGAGCGGCCGCGGCGCCGAAGTCTCCGAAGAAGGCGACCGCGCGCGAGCCCCGGGTGCCGGACATCGGCCATAACAGCGGCGAGCCGCTGACTGATGAGCAACAGCAGGCGCTCCATTTTCAACACACCAAAAAAATACGAGACCGCGCTCGCGGCGAAGAAGAAGTCCGACGCTGATTTCAAGAACGTCTGCAAGGCTGCCACCGCTGATCTGGGCAAGAGAGCGGTCGACAATATCAAGCTTGGCCTCGAGCTGAAAACTCCCGAAGGCGAGGCCCGCCTCAAGGAAGCGATGGCGTCTCAAATCATGGTCGCGCGCTGGTCCGGTCTGCCGGTCGGGCACATGGACGACATGTTTCCCACGGACCGCACCCCGATTAACGAGCGCACACGCGCCGATGGCAAGCGCGCCGGTCTCGCCGGCGAATCCTGCAATCCTCCGCGCCATCTGACGGGCACGCTCATCTCCGAATGGACGGCTGGCCACGCCGAAGGGCAGGCGGTCAATCTCTCGGCCATCAGGCAGAAGCCTGCGGAGGATGATGACGCTGATCTGCGGCCCGGTTTCATGCGGCGCGATGATCCCCTTGCGGATGTCGACCAAGCCCAAGGTGATTTTCACTAATGGTCATCCTGGCTCTTGATTTGGCGGAAAAGTGCGGATGGGGCGCCGGGCTCAATGCCCGAGTCCGGTTCCGTCCAACTGATCAAATCTGGCGCGCCGGTGAAAGATCTTCCGGCCGCTGGAGCTGCGTTCGTTCGGCGCCTTATCAAGACCTACGAGCCGTCATTGATCGTGCGAGAGGCTCCGCTGCCTCCGCGATTCAACGGGTTCAGCAACACCAAAACCTTTGTTTCCCAGCATTTTCTCCACGGCGCCGTCATCGCCATCGCGGGCTTTTATGGCGTCGATGACGTCGACGCTGATGTGACGACGTGGAGAAAATTCTTCTGTGGCCGGTCGACCGCGAACCCGGCGAGCAAGCGCGGCGTAATGAAATCATCCCGTCAGAAGACAGAAGACCGGACCGCGAATAAGGCCATGGTTCTGCATCGGGCGAAGCTGCTCGGCTATCTGCCGATAGGGTGCGAGGACACCGATAGGGCCGATGCGTGCGGTATTTGGGAATTCGGCTGCGGAACGTATGGCCGCGCAGCGCCGGCGCCTCTCGTTATGTATGAGGCGTGCGCATGATGGCCGAAGTCGTCCAAATCGCAACCCGCGCCAAAGCTGCCCACGTCTGGGAGCGCAGCGAAGATGAATGGTATGTCGAACCAGAAATCTGCACCGCCGCGCTTTTGCGTTGCGAACGGTTCATAGGCCATATCTGGGATCCGGCTTGCGGCGGCGGCAACATCCTCAGGGCTGCTTCGGCCAATGGATATCAGTTCCAGCTCGTGGGGACCGATATTAAGCAGCGCGGCGATCGCGCATTCTGGTTCCGCGGCGAGCAAGATTTCCTGAACTGGGCTGGTCAGCCGCTCGCCCAAAATATCGCCATGAATCCTCCTTTCGGCCGCGGGGTTTTGGCGGAGGCCTTTATTCGCAAGGCGCTCGATATCGCCGTCGGCAAGGTCGCGGTCTTTGTCGATCTGCGCTTTCTTGGCGGCGCCGGGCGCGCGGCGGGGCTGTGGAACGACAATCCACCCGATCGCATATGGATGTCACCCCGCGTCCGTCCTGCCCGCCGGGAGCCTACCTTGAAGCCGGCAATAAGGCCGGCGGCGGGACCGCCGATTATGTCTGGCTGGTGTGGGACATGACCACGCCTTTTCGCGGCACGTCCTGGGATTGGCTTTCGACCACACCCGCTGGAGATGCGCAATGACGGCGCATAAAATGATCCGCGAGCCTCTTCCCGCGCGTCGCCGCGCTGAACTCGTGACCCTCGATGTCAACGGGTCGCCTTTCTATGAAGTAGGCATCGGTCGCTATGACGACGGCCGCCTGGCGGAAGTTTTCATCAGCTGCGTTCGTCCCACCAGCGAATCGGCGGAAGTCGCCCGCGACGCCGCTGTGCTGATTTCTATAGCCCTGCAGTTTGGGGTTCCTGTCGAAACCATGCAAGGCGCCATCACACGCGTCTCCGATGGCTCCGCTGCGTCGATTATCGGTCGCGTTCTTGACCTTTTAGATGGACGAAAGCCGCCAGCGCAGGACCGCTAGCGGCTTTCTCGACAACCATCCTCCCGAACGAGGCGGTAAATCTATGATCAACTTCAGCGAAATATTCACGGGCGTCAATCGGTCCTCGATCGAGGAGGGCGCAAAATGACGATGCTTCCCCAAGAGACTTCATCGGGCGAAAGCCTGCTTGAACAAATCGTGGCGCGCCGGCGAGAGTTGCGGGCGAAATTCTTTCCACCACGTCATGTCGTTGAACGCATGGAGCGCGAACGCGCCGAGACCAAAGAGCGCGCTCGTTTGGCGGCCGAAGAGGAGCGTGAGCAGCTTCGCCGCGCCGAGAAAGCTGCGGAGGCCGATCGGATGGTGAGGGTTTGGAAGGAAAAAAACCCAGATACATCCATGATCGAGGTTTTCACCCCCTTCAGAGACTTGGTGAATGCCGTCAGCGGCTTCTATGGCCTTTCAGAGTCTGACCTTGCCGGTCCATCTCAATGCGCTCAAGTCGTGTTGGCCCGACAGGTTGCCACGCTCCTCTGCCGCGAAGAACTCAGATATTCGCTTACGAAGATCGGCGTGAAATTCAATCGGGATCATACGACCGTCGGCCACTCGGTCGAAAAGATCGTTCAACGAATTGCTGTCGATCCAGAGTTCGCCGCGGCCGTTGACGCCATCCGCCAGGAGATTGGAGAGCGCCGCAATGTCCGGTAAGCCCGAATTCTCTGCCGAGGAAGAGCGCCGGCGCGAAGTGTCCGACGAGCTTCTGCAGGAATATTCTCTTTACCTAATCCGAGCCCAGAGCACGAGTAAGGCCGAAGATTGGGTTGAGGCTGGCAAGGCCTTCGACCGCTTCAATGACGCCTTGATGGCTTGCTCGTCGTGGAGCCCGTTCAAGGCTTCGGTTCCCGTTACATTCTGAAGGGGTGGAGATCGTCATGAACGACGCGGGTAAACTCGATTTCGGCGCTGATGACATCGAGGGGATGGAATGAGGGAGCGGGTGACAAACGCGCGAGCCCGAAAGGTCGTCGCATGCATTATTGAAACGCTCGATAGGCGGGTTCCGTGTGAAAGCCTACCATATCTTGCTTGGTGTGCTGCCGCGCGCCGGATTTTGTGTCCGAGTCTCGGGCTCAAGCCATTTGAAAGCCGCGCAGAAGCCTGCCGGTGGCTTCGTGGAATGGCCGAAGAATTCCTATCGGCGACATCTAGCGAGGCCGCCGCATGAGCCGAGCGCCCGCGCCCATGCGCCATTCAATAACTGCCCAAAAGACCGCCGTGGATCGGCAGATCGAGCTCCTCGGCCGCCTCGGGCATCGCCAGGCCGGCTATGCGACGGAATCCGTCTTCGAGCTCCATCTCGACCAGTTGCGCGCCGCCGCGAAAACGATGACGTGGCTAGAAGCCAACGAAGCCGATATCCGCGCCGGTCTGGCGACAGTGAAGGTGCTCGGAAAATGAGTCCTCCCTGGATGCCACTTTATATTGCCGATACCGAGCATCTCTGCGCGGCCGAGAGCGGCGCTTACATGCACCTTATCATGCATTATTGGCAGCGCGGAAAGCTTCCCATCGAAGATCGCTTTCTGGCCCGCATCGCGCGCATGTCCGATCGCGAATGGGCGAAGGCGAAGCCGACGATTGCAGCGTTCTTTGGGGCCGATTGGTCTCATAAACGCATCGATTCCGAGCTGGAAAAGGCCGCGCGAAAATCCGATGCACGCGCCGAATGTGGATCTCGTGGAGGAACTGTTAAAGCACTGAAAACAAAAGAGACGACAATAGCAAAAGCCACTATTTTGCCAGACCAAAATCTTAGCAAAACGGAAGCAAAAGCCCTAGCATCTTTCTTCACAACCAGATTCACAGCCAGATAAAGGAAGAAAGAAAGATGCCGGCCCGCCGCTTCGCGACGGCATTTTTCAAGATCTTCTGGTCGCCGTCGACAGGCCTATGGCTGCAGCGCCAACCCAGGAGGCTGATCTATTCCGGCGAGGAAAAGAAATCCTCGGGCCGAGCGGCGGCGGCATGATCACAAAACTGCTGAAAGCCAAGTCCGGCAACGTCAATCTTGCGAGGGCCGCCCTTGAGACGGCGGCCACCAAACACGATGCCCGCGAGTACGTCGCCGCAACAATCCGCGGCTCGCCTGAGGCCAAGTCTGAGGCAGAACGAAAAGCTGAGCTTCGAGCTCGCGGCGACGCCTGGTGACCGCAAATGCAAACAATCTCCGAAATCCTTCAAAACCACCGAATTTCTCTGAGGCGCCAAGGACATGGAAACCATCGAACGACCTGCCCGAAATGCAGCGCCACCCGCCGAAAGAAACACGACGCGTGCCTCTCCGTCTCGATCGACGGGAAGGGCATCCAGTGGAGCTGTTGGCACTGCGGCTGGGATGGCGGCGAATTCTTCGACAACGATTTCCACCGAGGCGGTGGCGTGGGCCAAAACGCGGCGCCTCAGCCGGGAGACCTTGGAGCGTCTCGGCGTCGCCTCCGGTACAGCGTTTTACCCTGAACTGGGGCGCAAAAGCGAAGGGTTGTTTTTCAGATATCCCGATGGCTGGAAATCGCGGTCGATCCCCGAAAAGGCTTTCGTCGCTGGCAAAGGGTTCAAGCTTTCGTTTTGGAACATCGATCGCGTGATCGCCGCGGCCCCCGCTCGCGTCTACATCGTCGAGGGCGAGTTGGACGTCCTTGCGCTGGTGGAGGCAGGGGTTTCGCCCGACGCCGTGCTCTCTGTTCCGAACGGCGCAAAAGAGCGCCCTGCCGACGCGCCTGAAACCCAGAAAGGATATGAATACGTCGACGAGGCGCTGAGCGCTGGTCTGAATCGGGCGAAGGAATTCGTTTGGTGCGGGGATAGCGATGGGCCCGGTCTGTCGCTCCGCGCCGACATGGTGCGGCTGCTCGGTGCCGCCAGATTCCATTTCATCAACTGGCCGGAGGGCTGCAAAGACGCAAACGACATGCTGATCACCGATGGCCCCGCCGCGGTGAGGAGCTTGGTTGAGGAGGGGTCTTTGCCTTGGCCCGTGGCCGGCCTTTACCTGATGTCGGAGCTCCCTGAGCCCGCGCCGCTGACCCTATGGAGCCCAGGCTTCCCCGAATGGGAGAGCAAGGTAATGCTGGCGCCGCGGACACTGTCAGTCGTCACCGGCCACCCCGGCCACGGCAAGAGCGCTCTTTGGGCGCAAATATGGTTCAATGTCGTTCGGGAATATGGCCTCAAAATATGCGTCGCATCGTTCGAGACACGCCCAAAACCGCATCTGCGCCGGTGGCTTCGAACGTTTTATTGCGGCGGCCTTGAGAAAAATTTAGCCGAGGCCGAAATAATTGCCGCCGACGCTTGGATTGACGAGCATTATTTATTCGTCGCGCACCCCGAGCAAAAGCCGACGCTGGAATGGTTTCTTAGCATGGCCGAGGTGGCTGTAATTCGGCACGGCGTTAAAATTATTCAGGTGGATCCCTGGAATCGGTTGGAGGGCGCGCGCCAGAGGGGCGAGAGCGAAACTGAATATATCGGCCGCTGCCTCATCGCGTTTCATTCCTTCGTCAACGATCTCAATTGCCACGGGCAGATATTGGCGCATCCGGCGAAAATGGAAGGGCCTCGCCGCGGCACGGCGCCGGGGTTGGAGGATATTTCGGGGAGCAAAAATTGGGAAAATATGGTGGACCAGGGATTCGTGGTTCATCGCCACGAAATATTCGACGGCGGAAACCGAAAAACCGAAGCGGTTCTTTACCAGCGTAAGGCCCGGTTCGAGGAATTGGGGTTCCCCTGCAAATTAAATCTGAATTATTCTCTTAATATAGGACGATATGTTTCGACAGATTATGGCGACGCGCCCTAGAAGCTGTTGAAGATTTCGCAGGCCTTGACGTTCTGGCTTTCGGCGGATCAACGCTTGAGGCAATATGGACAGGTGAAAGGCTCGCGGACTTCTGACGGGGTCGGGGACCCTCGGATAACGCGAAGATCGGATCAGTCGCGGGCGCCCTCAGGCGGGGTTGTGAAAGCTGTCAATCCGATCGCGCCCCCAATAAATTGAAGAGTTTCTGGCATCACTTGATCCCTGCGTCTATCATGGCGTGCCAAATAGCCAGCCAATTGTCAGAATGGTCGATATCAAGGATTGCCGCTCTCATCGCTCGGCTCGGCTCGCGCATGCATCCGATTAACTCGCGCGCTCTGTCCCGATATGCTTCTGCCAAACCGAGTGCCTCGAAATTCTTCTCGTCCGGCAAATGCGCCCCTTCGAGAGGATATTCCTGGATGAAAAGCGCCCATGCAACGCGCTCAACCATCTCGCTCATTGCAGAATCCCCAACCATACGAAGACGATCAACCAACCAAGTCCAAAGATGGGGATTCCCCACGAGGCAAAGCGCTTGTTTCGGCTGGTTCCTAAAAGGAGCACAATGAAAGACACCAAGAAAGAAAACGCAATTGTATTGTCATCAACACTCATGTCTATTCCAGAGGCACTTCGTGTAGCGACGCCATCGGGCAACCCAGACACGGCCTTTTGATGCTAGAGCTTAAAATACCGACTGTGACAGGACCGTTTCTATTTGAGAGAAAATGGTTTCCGACGTAGCAATCCGGATGTCGGGGGGTGTTGGGGGTCACCGCCGCGCCCTGATGGGATCACGCCTGTGGGTGCATCATCGGCGCCGCGCCTGTTCGGTTTTTTCAGTTTTGCACTGGTGGATCGATTAAGATAACGGGCGCGGCGCCGGTTGGATGGGCCGCCTCTCGCGGTGCGCCCTCAATTGTGCGATCATCTGCAAATCACCTACCCGCACGAATAATCGAGAACGACCGGTGGCGGCATGACGCGCAAGCCCTCTCCCAGCAAAAAAGCCAGATCCAAAGCGTTGCCCGCAAAGGCTAAGGCTGTTTCCGCTGCTGGACGCCCGTCGACTTATTCCGAAGCCATCGTCGAGCATATCTGCGCGGAGCTGATAAATGGCAGAAGCCTCCGGCAAATCTGTATCGACGAGGGAATGCCAGTGCGTTGGTTGGAGCGATATGACGATTTCGCCGCCAAGTACGCGCGCGCGAGAGAGTTACAGGCCGATTTTATGGACGACAAAATTCTCGAGTTAGCGGACAATTGCACGGCGGCGACGGCGCGGGCTGATCGCGTGAAACTCGCTGCCTACCAATGGCGGGCATCCAAACTGAAACCCAAGAAATACGGCGATAAGGTCGAACTCGAGCACGGTTGCACCGTGGGCGTGAAGTTCATCATTGAGGGCTGACGTCTTCCTGGGGAAGTTGAAAGTTTCGGTGCCCCAAAGTCTTGCTCTGATGAGATGACGCGCGCAATTCTAGTCCCCATGGCTGAGCGCAAAGCGTATGTGGATCCGTTCCCCAATCTAGGACGGCGATCTCTGTTTGCTCCATTGGGAGCTGCGTCCGGCGCAATCGCCCGCGAGCCAGATCGCATCGACGCGGCGAAGCAAACGCTCACAAAGGCCGAGAGCGTTACGAAACCTCCCAAAGCAAACGTAACGCCGGCGCCGAGCAAACGTAACGCTGGCGGCCGAGCGCGGGAACACGAGACGCCGGCGCAGCGCCAGAAAGCTTATCGTGAGCGCAAGGCAGCTGAGAAAGCCGAGAAAGGTGAAGCATGATCAACGAAGATGATGTGTCGGAGGTATGGGGGCCAAGGCCGTGAAATGCGGGTTAACGAAGTTCGAAAATCAATTGCTCGATCAATTTCGGCGCCCTTCTCTGAGGGTGCGCCGGCCGGCCCTGAAGGTGGCGCCGCTGAAGCAGTGGCTTCGAAGCCGAGCCAAGGTGAGGCCGAAGCGCGAAGGGGCCAAGCCGTGATCTATTTCATCAATGTCTATGAGGAATCCGGACTACTGATTTATGGCATGCCATGGGCCCACAAAGGTGATTGCGAGCATTCTGCGCTGTCGTTGGGAGGACGCCCGGATCATTTATCGCCTCATCGTGCGTATGAAGGCTCGATCGGCCATCTGATGGAGATCCGGTACAGCTACAAGAATGCGCCGACGGTCAAGCGCTTTGCTCAAAGCGACGCCTTTATTCGTGGGCTTATGGGGCCTTTCGGCTCGGGCAAGACCTCCGGCTGCATTATAGAGATCATCAAGCGGTCGCTCGCCCAGAAACCGGGCCGCGATGGAATCCGGCGCTCCCGCTGGGGCGTGATCCGCAACACCTATTCCCAGCTGTCCGACACAACGATCAAGAGCGTCCTGCAATGGCTGCCCCCGATCCATTTCGGGACGTATAATAAATCGGACCACAATTACCTCATCACAGGCTTCGAGAACTGCTCGATAGAGATCATGTTTCGGGCTTTGGATCGCCCTGATCAGGTCTCGAACCTCCTATCGCTCGAGTTGACCGGCGCCTGGGTCAACGAGGCGCGCGAGGTGCCGTGGGCCATCATCGAAGCGCTGCGGCCGCGTGCGCCGCTACCCGCCGATGATTGATGGCGGTCCCACGTGGTTCGGCATCATCATGGATACCAACCCGCCGGACAGCGATTCGAAATGGTTTAAGTTTTTCGAGGAAATGCAGCTCGCCGATGGTTTTGCCGATATTTTCAAGCAGCCGAGCGGACTGTCGCCTGAGGCCGAGAATATCCCGAATTTGCCGGGCGGCCGCGATTATTACGTCAAGCTTGCTGAGGGCAAAGATCCGGAATGGGTCAAAGTCTACGTCCACGGCGACTACGGCTTCGTCATCGATGGCCGCCCGGTCTTCACTGAATATTCCGACCAAATCCATTGTAGGGAGGTCGTCAGCGTCGCCGGCGTGCCAATTTATCGAGGCTGGGATTTCGGGCTCACTCCTGCCTGCACCTTCAGCCAGATGACGCCAAAGGGGCAATTTATCGTCATCGACGAGCTCTGCGCCGACGATATGGGGATCGATCGCTTTTCGGACGAAGTGCTCGAGCATAGCGGCAAATACTATTCCGACGAGGAGTTTATCGACATCGGCGACCCCGCTGGCGCCGGCCGCGCGCAGACCGACGAAAAGACGTGCTTCGATATCATGCGCGCCAAGGGCTTCGAGATCGAGCCGGGCCTGCAAACTTTGGCGATCCGTCTGGAGTCGGTCCGCAAGCCGCTCTCGATCCTCCGCAATGGCCAGCCCGGTTTTCTACTCCACCCCCGTTGCAAGAAGCTCCGCAAGGGTTTTCTCGGCGGTTACAACTATCGGCGCATGCAGACCCGCAAGGAACGCTTCGCGGATCAGCCGGATAAGAACGAATATTCGCACCCAATGGACGCGCTGCAATACGTCGCCACGCGCATATTTGGCGAGGGATTGCGAACGCCGAAGCTGCGCCCCTCTGATGACAGCGACGAATTCTTCGTTGACACTAGCCGCTCTGATGTCACCGGCTATTAGAGGACGCGAATCATATGACCAAAGATGATCTGGCCGGCGCAAGCGGCATGAGCCCGCGAAAGCAAATGGCCTCTGGCGGAGATATGCCCATGAGTGGAAATTATGGCTGCGATAACCTCGAATCCATGAGCAAAAAGAACCCTGAAGCCTCTACGGATCTGCATCGCCGCACGATGGCCGATGATGACCGCGGCGCGGGCAAGCCGGTGAAGCATTCGCCCACTAAGTTTCGGTCGCAGTCGAACGCAGACCACGGCCCGCATGCTGGCGCACATGGCGTTACGTTCGGAACTGGACCTTTCCCCAAGTAAATTTGCATGAAGGTTTCGAAGGCTTCGGCCCACTATCAAGACCATCCCAAAGGGCGGCAGTCGTGTTCAGTCTGCCGTCATTTCCTGCCGCCGCATGGCTGCGAAGGCGTGGCCGGGCGGATTAGTCCAGATGCTTGGTGCGAACGGTTTTCGGCCAAGGCGCCGGCGATGGCGTTCCGAAAATCCGATGCAGCGCGAGAGCGGCGATGAGCGCTTTGCCTGCGGGGCAGCTGGCGGTGTTGAAGAAGATCGCGGCGGCGCAATCCGGCGACCCGAAAGCGCGAACCGTAACGGCGATCGGACGCAGCACCGAATTGCGCGCGGTTGAAGCGGCCAAACTTGTCGAGGTCTACGACGAGATCCGGTCCGACAGGTCGCTGCGGCTGACGAAGGCGGGTCAAGAGGCTCTTTCCAACGCGGGGAGTTGATCATGGCTGAAAAATGGATGTCTGGCGCGGTCAAGCACCCCGGCGCGCTGCACCGCGAACTTCATGTGCCGATGGGACAGAAAATACCCGATGCCAAAATCAAGACCGCCGAGCATTCGGACAATCCGGTCGAGCGCAAGCGCGCGTTCCTTGCCGAGACGTTCGCTCAACATCGCCCCGGCGCCC
The DNA here is from genome assembly GCA_037200525.1 of Methylocella sp. Lineage (NCBI taxonomy): Bacteria > Pseudomonadati > Pseudomonadota > Alphaproteobacteria > Hyphomicrobiales > Beijerinckiaceae > Methylocella > Methylocella sp. Next base: position 2,113,000 of record JBBCGG010000001.1, read on the forward strand.
GCACCGCGCAGTAGGCTGAGTCGAGTTTCCTTACCAACTTGTAGGTCGAAAAAATCGACATCACAGAGAGGCCAGTTATGCCGCCAGCGATTATCCGCCCGAATACCTGCTCCACCTGCGGGTATAAGCAGACGACGCAGGCCATGTTCCATTGCCATCGCCAGCCGCCAGCGGTGTTGCCGATGGTAGCCCCCGGCCCACGCAATCGTCCGACCGTCATAGCGCATGTGACGTCATGGCCGGTCGTCAACGAGACGGATTGGTGCGGCGAGTGGAAATCGCCGAGCGCCGTGGTGCGGCCCCCAGCGGAAATGCAGGAGGCCATCGGCCAGGCGCCGCGCGTCATGCTTGGTGGGAGTCACTGATGCCGATCGTGGAAAGCTCCGTTCCTCTCGCGCTGCCCGGCGGCGACGCCGAGGTGTCAAAGCGCCCCAATCCTCCGAACGAGCCGCTAATTGACCGCGCGCTGGCGTTCTCTGCCGCGGGTAAAGGCAACAAGAAGCCGGCGTTCCACAAGGGCAAGAAGGCGTTCTGAACCATGACCATCATTTGTGTGAAAAATGGAGTCATGGCCGCCGACACCGCAATTTATGATGGCGATTTGCGCGTAGGCTCTCAGCGGAAAATCTTTCGTTCTCGTCACGGTTGGCTGGCTGCGTTCGCTGGGAAATGCAGTCTGGACGCCTGTTTCAATGCTTGGTTGGACCATGGGGATATCAATAAGCCTCTGGAGATAGACGAAGAGGAGAGTGGGTTCGGAGGCCTAGTTTTGCTGCCGAGCGGGGTCCTGCATAGAGTCGATAATGAAGGAAGCGTTTTCCCGTCGGCAGGTCGTTTCGCAGCCGAAGGCTATTGTCGGATTTTCGCGTTTGGCTGCCTGTGTGCTGGCGCTTCAGCCGAGGCAGCCGTGAGCCTCTGCATCGCGCATCATGACGGTTGCGGCGGCGACGTGCAGGTCGAGCGGCTCAATGCGTTTCCCGTCGAGGAGCAGCGCATTATATGGACCAATCCGGTGACCGGCGACAGCATAGCATTGCCACTTTCACAAAAGCCGACCAACCCAGTCTTCGTGATGCAGCAGCCGCACGACCCGAAGGACTACCCGGCGCTATGACCCTATGCAATTTGGCTCTGAAAATCTCCGGTAAGCCCTATCCGCAGATGTGCGCGATGTGCGGCGGCGGAAAGTGCCGTGAGACCGGGAGAGTCGAAGAATTCATTTGTTCCAAGCCAAAGGCTCCGATCATGGCCGAGATCAAGCAATTCCCTGTGCTCGTGCCGCAGCCCACCGGCAACGTCAATCCAGAGCTTGTCGACATGCTTCGCCACGCCCTGGAATTGGCTGAGCGCGGCGAGTGGGTGGGCGGGGCCGCTATTGGAATCCGTGTCGACGGCATGGGCGACCGCATGCACTCCGTTGAGACCTATAAGCAGCTCGGCGAAGTCGTCACCATCCTGACGGTCCTTTCGCACAAGCTCTGCGCCGAGGTTATCGAGAATGGGATCGAGCTTCGGCCGATCGATCCTTCGGGCGGGGCCGCATGATGACCCTTGAAGAAGCCATTGATCGAATCAGCGCTCGGGCGACGGTCAAAATCGACCTCGACGCCAAATATGGATTCATCGTCTGCAGCGGTGGTCGGCTGATCGATGGCGACATGCCCGCACTGTATCTAAACGAATCACTTGCGGTCGCAGCATGGCTTGAAGCGGTCGAAAAAGAGCTTGGCCCGGCACTTCCCCAGAAAAATTTGACGTGGGTGGATTCGCCGAAAATCGAATGGTTTCAGGTCACGATCGCCGATCGCCGCAACACGCATCGGATTGTCGCGGATCACTGCACCGTCCGGTCGAAGCTGGTGATCGATGAGGCACCGGGAGTCGTTGCCGTTGCTGTCGCTGAGCCCGAGCCGCCCAAATCAGCGAAGAAGGCTGGCGCGAAATGACCTTGGAAGAAGTCGGCGCCGCAGGGGCAAATCAGCTTACCACGATTTCAGACGGCGACGAGGGCGACGCGCTTCACACCCCCGACGAGGATCACGTCGCAAAGCTGCATCGCTGGGCTCTCGCGATCAATATTGCCGATGACACCGAAATTGACGACGAAACCCTGAGCCGGATCGGGCAACTCGTTACGCGGGAATATCAAATCGATCTGGCGACGCTTTCGGATTGGCGCACCAAGACCGAAAAGGCCGAAAAGATTGCGAACCAGATCGCCGAGGAGAAAACCTATCCTTGGCCAAAGGCTTCCAACGTCCTTTATCCCCTCATCACGACGGCTGCCATCCAATTCGCCGCTCGCGCCTATCCCGCGATTGTCGCCGGAAGCAATGTCGTCAAAGGCAGCGTGATCGGATCTGATGACGGCGTGCCGATGCTAGAAAATGGCCAAACCGCGCTGAACCCGCAGACTGGCGGCCCGGTGTGAGTCGTGCCGCCGGGCGCCAAAAAGGATCGGGCCACTCGCATCGGCGAGCATATGAGCTACCAACTCCTCGACGAACAGACCGAGTGGGAGCCGGAAACCGATAAGCTCCTGCATGTTCTCCCGATCGTGGGCACGGCGTTCCGAAAAGTGTTTTTCGACTCGGACAAGGGGCGCAACGCTGCCCTCTACGTCTCGGCCTTGTCCCTCGTGATCAATTATCAAGCCCGCTCATTGGAACGCACGCCGAGAATTACCGAGGAGATGGCGTTTTACCCTCACGAAATTGAGGAAAAGGTCGCGGCAGGGGTTTTCCTCGAAATCGATTATCCGACAGCGCCAAATGCCGACGGCGACGTGGACGCGCCGATCGAATTCCTAGAGCAGCATCGCTGGTATGACCTCGACAGCGACGGTTTCCGCGAGCCCTATATCGTCACGGTGCACAAGGATTCCTCCAAGGTCGTGCGAATTGTCGCCCGCTATGATTTGGACGGGATTAAATACAACCGGACCAAGGGCAAAATTCAGAAGATAGAGCCGATCCATTATTATCAGGCCTATCAATTTCTGCCCAATTTCGAATTTAAGGGCAGCATTTACGGAACGGGCTTCGGCCAGCTGCTTCTGCCGCTGAATTCCTCGATCAACACCACGCTGAATATGCTGATCGACGCTGGCCACCTCGCAAATACGCAGGGCGGCTTCATCGGCAAGGGGCTGTCGATGAATTCGGGCTCCATGCGCTTCCAGCCTGGCGAATATAAGCAGGTTAATTCACCCGGAGCCGCAATTAGAGACAATATCGTCCAATTGCAGTTCACCGGGCCGTCTCCAGTGCTTTTCCAGCTTCTCGGCATGCTGATTGAGGCCGGCAAAGAAATCGCGTCGGTCAAGGATGTGCTGACCGGCGAGAACCAGCAGCCAAATACGCCGGCGACCACGACCCTCGCTATGATCGAGCAAGGGCTGAAGGTCTTCACCTCGATCTACAAGCGCGTTTATCGCTCGCTGAAGGGCGAACTCGGGATGCTATATCGCCTGAACCGGATCTATCTGGATCAGGAGACCTCTTACAAGGTCGGCGATAATTGGCGGCAGATCACCCGCGCCGACTATGAAAAGGGATCGGGCGTCGAGCCGGTTTCTGATCCGTCTATGGTCTCCGACATGCAGAAGCTCGGGCGCGCCGGCTTCCTGATGCAGTTCGCTAGCGATCCGATGATGAATGGCAAAGAGATCCGGATGCGCATGCTGGATGCCGCCGGCATCGACGATATCCCCGCGCTGTTCAATCCGAATCCGGCGCCCAATCCTGCCGTTCTGGCGAAGGCGATGGAGCTTCACACGAAGCAAACCGACGCGGAATCCAAACAAACAGAGGCGCAAGCCAGCGCAGAGCTCAAGAGGGCGCAGGCGCTCGCGGCGCGGGCGTCGGCCATTCTCAGCTTTGCGCCGGCCGACGAGCTGGTCGGCGGAATGCATGTCGCTTACGCGCAGCACGAGCTCGACGCTATCCGGTTGATGATGGACGCACAGGCGCAGGGACAGGCGCAGATCGCGGAACAGGCGCAGCCGGGGCCGGATGGCGCGCCGGCGGCCACGCCTCCTGTCGGAGGGGCTCCGGCCCGCCTTGCGCCGCCGCAGCAATTGGCTCCCGAATCTGCCGGGCCTGCCGCGGGCGCTATACCGGCGAGTCCAAATTCATTCCTGGCCGCGGCGCGCGGCGGCGACATTCCAGGGTAGGGCAGAGCATTGGCAGAAAAACCCGTCGTCATCAAAGGGATCACCGCCGAGGACTTCCAGCAGTGGAAGCACAATCCGGTATCCAAGGTCGTGCTGGCCTATTTCGCGGATTACGCCGATGCGCTGACGCACGACACGGTGACGGTGTTCTTGCAGGGCGGGGCGCTGGTCGAGCCGTCGCAGCTTGAAAGGCGCGGCCGCATCTTGGCCGCCAAAGATGCCAGCGAACTGGAATTTGAATCGCTGCGGTCATTTTACGAGGGAGAAGAAAGCAGTGCAGCCGAAAATTCTTAGGAATGACGTCGCTGAGTATACGTCGGGCCATTTCGACGGAACGGATACCTCCGGGATGCGCGTCATTGGCGAGATGGTTCTCGTGCTCTGCGACCAGGTCAAAGAACAGACCCAGGGTGGCGTTTTCATAGCCGAGGACATCCGCGAGCGCCATGAGCTTGCGGCCGAGACCGGGATTCTCATCCGGCTCGGCGACGGCGCTTTCAAATGGAACGCCGATAAGACGCGCCCTTGGACCGGATATGTGCCTCAGGTCGGCGATCACGTCTTTATGGCGCGCTACTCCGGGGCCGTTTTCACCGGTGACGACGGTCAGCGATACCGAGTCATGGAATACACGTGCATCGCGGCGGTCGCCGATCGCCCGATCGAAAGGAAGGAGGCCAGCTAATGAGCGAGACTGCTGAAATCATCAATGACGGCGCCGGCGAGGCCGCTACCGTTATTCCGGTCGAGGATACCGCCCGCCGCATGGGGTGGAAGCCCAAAGAGGAATACAAAGGCGCGCCAGACCGCTGGAAGCCAGCCGACGAATTCGTGCGGTATGGGCTCGAGCAGCTTCCTGTGGCCCAAGAGCGCCTTCGCGTGCTCGATGAGCGTTACGCCCGCGACGTCGGCAACCTGCAAAAGCAGGTTAAAGAAATTGGCGACGTCCTGAAGGAAACGCTGGAATTCAATTCCAGGTCCGAGCAGCGCGCCTATGAACGGGCGATGAAAGACCTCGAGGCGAAGCGCGCCGTGGCCGTTGCCCATGCGGACACCGAGACTTTCAATCAGACGCAGGCCGAAATCGACGCCTTGAATAAAGAGGCGAAGAAGGTCAGCGAAGCGGTCAAGGTCGAAAAAACCGATGCCCAGAACCAACCGACCATCGACCCGTATGTCCATGTGTGGCTCGCCGATAACCCTTGGTATTCGGCCAATATCGAGATGGGCGCCACCGCGGAGACGCTTCACAAGGTGGTGGCTAAAGAAAAGCCTAACCTCTCGATGAAGGAAAATCTCGCGGAGGTCAGGGCGAAAATCGTCAAGATGTTCCCCGAGCATTTCGAAAATAGCCGGCGCTCGCAGCCATCGGCGGTTTCCGAGGGCGAAGGCGGCGCGGCGCAGCGTGGCGCCAAGCGCAAGAAGGGCTACGCGGACTTGCCCGAGGACGCGAAGAGAATTTGCGACAAATACGTCAAAACGTTGCCGCCGGATCCAAAAACCAAAAAGCCCTACACGCGCGAGGATTATTGCGCGGTCTACTTTAAGGATGAGGAGTGATCATGTCCGACGTACCCTCTCAAGAACGCCGCGGCCCTGGACGTCCGTCAAATGCGGAGATCGCCGCGAGGGAGGCGGCTGCGACGCACGGAGAAGAACCATCGGCGCTCGCCCGCGCGGCTACGCAGTCTGCCGCCGGTGAAGACATCGCCGCATTGATCCGCCCGGACAATGACGACCATAGCGACGAGGGTCTGGCCCGGCGCAAGGCTACGCGTAAGCCCTTCGGCGCTTTTGTTCAGAAGCTTTCGTATCCGGTTCGGCCAAATTATCATCGTCATGTATTCAATGACGAAGATGGACGTCTTGAACTTGCGCAAGAAGCCGGTTATACATTTGTCAAGAAGGACGGAAACCCAATCAAGCGAGTTGTCGGCACAGCAAAGGCCGGTGGACCGTTGTTCGGCTACCTCATGGAAATACCGCAGGAATGGTATGATGAGGATATGCGAAATGCGCAAAAACGCGTCGACGAGACGGATACAGCTATCCGCCGTGGCGAGATGATCTCGGGAAAAGCAGCAGAAGATTCCCAGCAGCGCTTTTATGCATCGTCGCAGGGTCGACAAATCAAAATCCAAAACGAACGACGCTGACAAAAACGAAGCGCCACAAGCTCCCAGCATCAGAGCTTCCCCCAGCGAGTGCACGGACAAATCGCGTCGGCTGATGGCTGAGCCTCTTTAGGCCCGGCCGTTCCCCGAAACTCGGCCTATGGAGGAATCCAATGGCGAACGCGAACGTGCCGCGCGGGCTCATCCCCTACCGGCGCACGACCGGCGAACCCTTCAACGGGGCCGGCAATATCTACTTCATTCCGGCGTCGAACCCGAACAACATCTTCATCGGCGATCCTCTCACCTATCTGACCAACTCGGCGGATAATGAGGGCATTCCCGGCGTGACGCTCGCGACCGCGGGATCGTCGAATAATATCCTCGGCGCCATGCTTGGCCGCATTCCAGGCGGCGAACCCCAGGTCGCGGTGACGCGCGATTTTCCGCCGTTCATGCCCGCCAACACGGCAGGCTATATCCTCGTCGCCGATGATCCTGACCTTCTCTACGAGGTCCAGGAGAACGGGGCGATGGTTCAGGGCGCGCCCGGCCGCAACGTCAATCTCGTCGCCGGCGTCGGATCGATGATCACCAGCTATTCCGGCTGGATGCTGAATTCGAGCACGCTCAACGTCACCAACACGCTTCAGATGAAAATCATTCGGCTCCTTGAGCAGGCTGACAACGCCGTCGGCCAGAACGCCAAGTGGCTTTGCCGAATCAATCTGAACGCTCTCACCAGCACAACCGGCGTCTAAGGGGAGGCTCGAATGGCCGTCATTACCACTGGAGCACACCCTAAGGCGCTTTGGCCCGGGATTCACGCGTTCTGGGGTCGCTCATACGATGAGCATGTCGAGGAATTTGTCGATCTGTTCGACAAGCAGACCTCCGACAAGGCTTACGAGGAAGACGTCGAAATCACCGGCTTCGGGCTGGCGCCGACGAAAAACGAAGGCACTTCGATCGTTTACGATACCGAGACGCAGGGCGCGGTCTCCCGCTATACGCACATTGCCTATGCGCTGGGCTTTATCGTGACCTATGAAGAGCTGCGGGACGATCTCTACGAGGTTGTGTCGAAGCGCCGCGCGCAGGCTCTCGCCTTCTCGATGCGCCAGACCAAAGAGAACATCTGCGCCAACGTCTACAATCGCGCTTTCCTGAACAGCGCGCCCGGCGGCGACGGCGTCTCGATGATCAACAACACGCATCCGACTGTAGGGGGTCTACAGAGTAATCTTCTGACCACGGCGGCGGATCTCTCCGAAACCGCGCTCGAAGATATGATCATCCAGATCATGCAGACCGTGAACTCGCGCGGCCTGAAAATCTCCAACCTGCCGCAATCGCTGCATGTCCCGACGCAGCTTTGGTATGACGCAAATCGCATCGTGAAGTCTGTCCTCCAGAACGACACTTCAAACAATGCGATCAACGTCATAAGGGCAACCGGCGCGCTGCCCGGCGGCATTAAGCTGAACCACTATTTCAACTCCGCGACAGCGTGGTTCATCCGCACCAATATCCCGCGCGGCTTGCAGTATTTCGAGCGCGAGGCGGTGAGTTTCGATCAGGACAACGACTTCAACACCAAGAACGCGTTGGCCGCCTGCTACGAGCGTTATTCGGTCTTCTGGACTGACTGGCGCGCCATTTTCGGAACGCCAGGTGTCTGAAAACGATCTGGCGTCCACGGGCGCCAGCTAATTCCCACAAGCCCGGCACATGGCGGTTTCCGGGGCCGCCCTCGAGTTGAAGGTCGAAGACCATGGGCATTTCAGCGATTTCCGGGCCGCACCTCGTTTATGGCGGCAAAAACACTCTTGGCGCCGCGGCCCCGAATAATCCGGATGCCGGGCCGAGCATGTACTTCGGCGGATTGGGAATCATTGATCCCCGCGTCGGCTATAATGTCACCACCTCCGGCGCGGTTGGCTGGTATGGGGTCAATCCAACGGTCGTCATCGATCAGATCCCATCTGCTCTGACCACCACGGCGATCGCCGCCGCGCAGGTTCCCGGCGCGGGAGTGCCTCTGACGCTGGTTGGTGCAAGCGGCGCTGGCGTGACGCTGATGTCGGCTCCGCAATTGGTCTTCGGTTCCGGAAACACGATCGCCGCCGGCTCGCTGGCCTTGGACGGCCTTCCCGGTCTCGTCGGCATTGGATTGCCTTTGCCCTCGACCGGCAATTCGCGCATGCGCTGGTATGATCCGACCAAGGCGCTCGCCCGAAATGTTCGCATCGCGTCGGTTGGCAATGACTCGGGTGCGACCTTCCTCGTCTCGGGAGCCGATCTCTACGGCTTCCCGCAGACCGAACTCATCACCGGCGCCAATGCCGGCACGGCGAGCGGCCACAAGTCGTTCAAGTTCATCTTCTCGATCACGCCGGCGGGAGCTCTTTCGGGGGCGAACGTCAGCGCGGGGCAGGGGGATGTTTACGGATTCCCGCTGCAGATCAACAGCTTTTTCTACACGACGATTTATTACCCCGGCGTGCAGATCACCTCAGCGACCGGCTTCACTGCGGCGGATACGACCAATCCGGCGACGAGCACCACGGGCGACGTACGCGGCACTTATGCGCTACAGACGCCATCGAACGGCACAAACCGCCTTCAGGTGTCGGTCGATTTGGCCTTGGCGCTGATTGCGACCACGCCGCTGTCTCAGGGCATGTTCGGCGTCACGCCCGCCTGATGGGAGGGTATCGCTTTGGCCGATGTCGTTTCGACCCAAATCTATGACGGCGCACGAAACTGCCAATTCAAGCTGACCAATGTGTCGGACGGGACCGGCGAGGTGTTGGTCCCGAAGGTCATTGTCGCCAATCTGACGCCCAATCCAGGCGCCCATCTGAAGCTGCGGCGGGTCCGCTACAACATTCAGGCGATGTCGGTTCAGCTTTTTTGGGACGCGACGGTCGACGCGCCAATTCTGATCCTCGCGCCCGGCAGCGATCTGCTCGATTTCCACAAAGAATTCGCCGGCGGCTGGCCCAATAACGGCGGCGCTGGAGCAACCGGCAACGTCAACCTGACCACTATCGGGCAGGTGGCGGGGTCGAGCTACACCATCGATTTGGAATTCATAAAGGGAATCTGACTTTGGCAGATGACCGCCATTTCGTCGGAGGTGACTGGTACCGTATTTGCGACAGGTCGGGCTTTAAAATCCGCGCCGGTCGCACGCGGAAGCAATGGAACGACATAATTGTCCGCGAAGAAAGCTTCGAAAATCGCCAGCCGCAGGATTTCGTTCGCGGTCGCGCCGACCCGCAAATAGTCCCCGAGCCGCGGCCACGTCATTTTCCGTTCCAATTCATCGGCCCAGCTTTCCCGGTCCCGAATCTGATCACCCAATCGGATCAGCAAGCGTTGGGATGGCCTGGCGTCCTATCCGATGTGCTGACTGTCGCCGGGGTCGCGCCGAATAAGACGCTGATGCTCGCTGCGGGATTGTCGGACTCCGGGGCCTATCTCTCGTCGCCGAGCCTGATTGATCTTGGCTCCGTCCGTCGCGCGCTAGTCTTCATCTCCGTTTCGGTTGTCGGAATGCCGCGGAGAACGCTCTCGATCCCGAACGTCGCCAACGTGATCCCCTCAGTCGATAATTCATATGTTCGGGCCCACGCCGAGATCTCGCTGGGGCTCGGCCTGACGACATTCGACCTGTTTTCCTATCCAGATCTCTTTGCGGTCGCCAATCTTTTTCAGGCGGCTCCGGTGATGTGGGGCCCGTGGCAGAAGGCAGCGAACACCGTCTATGCGACGCGCTTTCTCCGGTTCCGAGTCGTGGTCGACTCGTTTGACGAAAATACCTCGGCCTTCGTCTACGGCTTCAATTATCGGATTGGGGCTGCACCATGACGAGAAGCGGCACTTCGAACTTCACCCAAACCCGCGATCAGATCATCTTGCGTGCAGGGCGCCAGGTCGGCGCGTGGGCGGCCGGCGAACATCCTGACGCCGAGGAGTTTGCCGATTGGGGCAGTGGCGCTCAACGCCATGGTGAAAGAGTGGGATGCCATCGGGTTGCATCTCTGGGCCGAGGAGGAAGGTTATCTCTTCCCGGAGCCGCGGAAGATTTCCTATCTGGCCGGGCCTCGGTCGACTGATCATCTCACGGCGCACGCCCGGCGCTCTCAGCTCGTCGCAGCGTTGCCGATCGGCGCGACCTCGGCGGTCCTCAGCATTCCCGCCGGCGTCCATGCCGGGGAGCACATAGGCTTTTTCCTCGACGCGGGATTTTTCTTCTGGACGACGGTAGATGAGGTGCAGCAATCCGACGATCTGTTCGCGGTAAGTGATCTCTTTTCAGATCCAGACCTATTCAACGGGCAGCGCATCGTGGCGCTGACTTTCAAGGATCCGCTGCCCTTCACGGCCGGGCAAAATAACGTCGTCTACACCTATTTGACGCCGCTCCCGCGCCCGCTTCGCATTCTCGATGCACGCCGCGTCGACACCATTACGCTGATCGAGACGCCGCTGATCCAAATGAGCCGGCTCGATTTCCGCGACCTGCCGAATAAATTCATTCCCGGCTCGCTGAACGCATGGTTCTACGATCCGCAACTTGACGACGGCGTGATCTGGATTTGGCAGCAGCTTTTCGACTCGCGCTTCATCATGAAATTCACATGGATGCGCCAGCTCGAGGATTTCAACGCCGCGCGCGACACGCCCGATTTTCCGCAGGAATGGACGAATTGCCTGACCTGGAACCTCGCCGATCAAATGCTCGTCGAATACAACACGCCCGAGCCAGCGGGGCGAATTTCGCAAAGAGCGGCGGCGAGTCTTGACCGGGTTACTGGCTTCGATAAGGAGCCGGAAAGCATCTACGCGGGCGTCAATTTCGACCAAAGCACGCGCTGATGAACGTTCAGTTCGCCACAAACTCCTACCAGCTTAAGGCGCCGCAGGCGTCGACGCAGCGCACTGTGAATTTTTACGCGGAAAAGGAGCCGGACGACGTCAAATCGCCGATCGTCGTCTATGGCGTGTTCGGCCTGACCCAATTGATTCCTGTCGGCGATGGCCCGATCCGCGGGCTCCATGCGATGAATAACGTGCTCTATGTCGTGAGCGCGGATGAATTGTGGTCCGTGAACACGCTCGGCGACGCCAAGCTGCTGGGGACAGGCATCGCCGGCGGCGCGTTCGTCTCCATGGCCGACAACGGAACGCAGGTCTGCATCGTCAACGGCATGAACGGGTTTATTTATAACGCCACGACGATGGTGTTTCAGGTCATCAACGACCCGAATTTCTTTCCCGCGAACACCGTCCCTTTCATGGACGGGTTTTTTCTATTCGACCGCGCCGGCACCAATCAGGTGTTCTTTTCCCAGCTTTTCGACGGCACGACATTTAATGCGCTGGATTTCTTCTCTGCCGAGGTCGATTCGGACTTCGTGCTTGGAACGGTGAACCAGCAAGAAAATCTGCTGATTATCGGTCAGCGGACGATCGAGACCTGGTTTGATTCCGGTAACAATAATGACCCTTTTCAGCGGTTCAACGGCACCACGATAGAGCGCGGAGCCGCATGTCCACTGTCGACCATAAAGGAGGATAATTCGGTCTTCTTTCTCGGCAACGACCGGATTTTCTATCGGCTCGATTTGCCGTTGCCCAAAAGAATTTCGACGTCCGCGATCGAACAGCAATGGCAAAATTATCAGACCGTTGCGGACTGCTTCGTGTTCAAGGCCACGTTCGAGGGCCACAAATTTCTATTCGTGACCTTTCCGAGCGCAAATGCGACGTGGGTCTACGATATCGAATCGAACCTCTGGCACGAGCGCATTTCGTTCTCAACGAATGCAGCGAGCCTTGGTCGCTGGCGCGGAAACTGTTCCGAGGTCTTCAATAATTCGACCGTGATCGGCGACGCGTTCGGCAACCAGATTGGAATTCCGTCGTCGAACGTCTATACTGAGTACGGGGCGCAGATTCTAGGCATGCTGATCTCGCCTCCGATCCAGTCTGATCGCAAGCGCGTGTTCCTTTGGAGCTTCGAGCTTGATTGCCAAACGGGAGTTGGACTCCCGAGCGGGCAGGGATCCAACCCGCAAGTATTTCTCGAAACATCAAAAGACGGTGGAATTACCTACGGTCCTCTCCAGAAATGGAAGAGCCTCGGGAAAGCCGGCGAATATCTGACGCGTCTTCGGTGGACCAGATTCGGACAAGCGCGGCAGTGGGTGCTTCGCCTAACCGTCTCTGATCCCGTGAGGCGGACGATCATCGCCGCGCACGCCGAAATACAGAAGGCGGATATCTGATGGCCGATCTGATTGCGACGCCCCCCAATGGTCAAATCGCTTTTGCCGACGCCAATGGCAGGCTGACGCCGTCCGCGATGCGCGTTCTTCAAGGCTATGCGGTGAGCATCAATGGGACGCAGCTCGAGAGCGGCGCGACGCAGATCCCCGTCAGCAATACCGGCGTCTCCAACACCGTCGGCGCCGGAAGCCCTGAAGGCGTCATAACAGCGCCGCCCGGCAGCACTTACGTCAACACCAGCGGCGGCGCGGGCTCGACGTTCTTCGTAAAAGAGAGCGGCGAGGGCAATACGGGATGGCAGGCCAAATGATGATTCTTGAGCGCGCGACCAACGCCATCCGGATCAACGAACTGGCGAACGATCCGAGCATCTATCCTTGGGTCCATGGTTCAATTGTTGGGCCGATTGATCTCTCGGGAGTCGTCGCGGATCCCCGTCATGTCTGCCTGCTTGGGCCGCGCGGCGCCATTCTCTTTATCTACCAGCAGAACGCCATCTATGAAGTACACACGATGGCTTTGCCTAGGCTCAGGACCTATTAAATTTGCCTGAGATGTGATTCCTGGTCTCCGCATGGGGAGGCTGGGATGAGTGATTTGTTTTTGTTGGGCGAGCGGCAGATGGCGCGGCTTGCGCCGCATTTTCCTCTGTCGCATGGCGTTCCGCGGGTTGACGACCGTCGGGTGGTCAGCGGAATCGTCTATGTGATCCGCAACGGCCTGCAATGGAAAGATGCGCCCAAGGATTACGGGCCGCACAAGACGCTTTACAATCGCTTCATCCGCTGGAGCCGGCTCGGCGTCTTCGACCGCATATTCGCCGCGCTCGCTGGCGAAGGTCCAAAGCCCGAGCGCATCATGATCGACGCCACGCATCTGAAGGCGCATCGCACAGCGGTGAGCCTGCTCAAAAAGGGGCTCTTCCCCGCCGTATCGGGCGCACGAAAGGCGGACTGAACTCGAAGCTCCACGTCGTTTGCGACGGCGCCGGCAAGCCCCTCGTCATGTTGCTCTCGGAGGGCCAGATGAGCGACCACAAGGGCGCGCGGCTGATGCTCAAGGCTTTACCGCCTGCTTCAATGTTGATCGCCGACAGGGGCTACGACAGCAACTGGTTCCGCGCCGCGCTGAAGGCCAGGGGCGTCGAGCCCTGCATCCCGCCAACCAGAAGCCGCAAGCTTCCCATTGCCTATGACAAGACGCTCTACCGCCAGCGTCACAAAATCGAGAACATGTTCGCCAAGCTCAAGGACTGGCGGCGCATCGCAACCCGCTATGATCGATGCGCCCACACCTTCTTCTCCGCCATCTGCATCGCAGCCGCCGTCCTCTTCTATCTCAATCAATGAGTCCTGAGCCTAGCGCACGCGGGGCTGAGACGCTTGCTATGGTGAAGGCGGCTCTCCGGTGGATGTTCACCCGCACGGATGCCCTCGAATTGTGGACGCGGGCTCCTGAAGGAAACCTTGGCGCGCGCGCGCTCGCCCGGGCGATCGGCGGCGTGCTTGAATGCCGCCTCAAGCGAGGCTGGGTGATGGATCATGCCACCATTCCGGCCGAGATCTATTCGCTGAAAATCCAAGATTGGATGCGCAGCGCGACAGACCTTGAGGCCGTGGGACGCGGCTTCCACGATCGGCTCGAGTCGGAATACGAGCGCCTCGGCGCCGTCATCGAGATGCATGATGACGACGATCTGCACGATAGAAACGTCGGGATTGCGGTCGAGATGATCAAGGGCGGCCAGGTCGGAAAGGCGACGGTCTTTTATAACCGCTTCGCATCGATGGCCAGGTACAAGCCGATGAGCATCGTATCCCTCAATCCTGTCGCCATCGACTTCCAAGAGGCAATTCTGATCGTCGCCGACGACTCGTTTTGGGTCGCGTGCACTCGTTCTCAACCCGAACAGGTAGGGAGCGTCTGATGCCTGTCGGAGCGGCGATTGGAGGGCTTGGATCGATCGGAAGCGCCCTGATCGGGTCGAACGCCGCGCAGCAGGCGTCGCAACAGCAGATCCAAGCGTCTGAACTCGCGCAACAGACGGAGAATAATCTTCTTCAGCAAACAACAAAGGAAACGGCGCCTTTTCGGCAGGCGGGCGTCGGCGCCGTCGATCAGCTTTCGAATATCTTCGGCATTCCTTTCGCGTCGTCGAATATCGGCGGCGTCAGCATGCCGGGCAGCGCTGGCGGTCAATCGGCGATCAACGCCGCGATGGCGAATTTCACCAATACGCCAAACTTTCAATTTGCATTTGATCAGGGCGAGCAAGCGCTTGATCGCTCGGCGGCCGCGAGCGGCCAGTTGCTCAGCGGTGGTCAATTGAAGGCGGCGCAGCAATTTGGTCAGGGGCTCGCGTCTCAGCAGTTCGGAAACTATTTCAACCAGCTCTTGTCGCTCGCGGGACTCGGCCAGACCGCAACCGGCCAACAGGTTGGCGCAAATACGGGAGTCGCCAATTCGCTCGCGGGGCTCCAGACAGGGGCGGGGACCGCGGCTGCTTCAGGTACAGTCGGCTCGGCCAATGCTCTGTCTGGCGGGCTTAGCTCGCTTGGCCTTTTCGGCGCGCTTGGAACCGGCGCCCTTGGCACTTCTGGATCGGCGAGCTCGTTCGGCGGCACGGGCGGCGGAAATCCGGTTTCAAACCTCACCCAGAACTTGAGCCTCCTTGGTCAATCGGGCGGCGCGCAATCGGGCAACGGGTTTAGCTTGGGGAGCCTGAGCATCTAATGGCCGACGGCACAGATTGGTCGATTGCAGCGCAAGTGAAGCCGCAGACCTCGGCGGACATCGTCTCGCCGCTGACGGCGTTCGCCAATTCGGAACTGGCGCGGGCTCGCACTCAGGAGGTCGCCCTTCAGGCGCGGCAGGCCAACGCCGCCTTTGGCGCGCGCCAGACCTATCTTGATCTGCTCAATTCCGGCGCCAATCCGGAAGACGCGATCGTAAAAAGCGGGCTCTCCGCGATCGATCCGGCGAACGCCGATCAGGCGTTGAAGAACGTCTCGCAGCAGCGCGAGATCGGCGCCATCCGCGGCTATGATCCGAATAATCCGGCTTCGGTCGCGGCCGGCGGCCCGGCGCTTGTCGGCACCGCGGCTACCGCTCTCGGCACCGAAGCGACGACGCAGAAGACCAAGGCGGACACTGGAAAGCTCAATCTCGATAATCAAGGCCAAGTGCTTCAGCTCATGGGCCAGCACGGCCAGGCCTTCCTCGCGGATCCGACACTCGAAAATTGGAACGCACAGGTTCAGAGCGCGCGCGATCATGGACTGATTTCCGATCTGACGGCGCAGCAATATTGGGGCAAGCCTGACGTCGGAATCGCGAAAAGTTGGGCGGCCGCCGGCGCGAGCTCTGTCACGACGTCGGGTATCGCGGAAGAAAACCAGGGCGCCGCAAAGGCGAAATACCTTACGGAGAAAGTCAGCCCCGGCGAAGGAATCGCAATGACGCCCGCAGCGGCGGCGGCAGCAGGCGGCGGCTCGACGTCCGCGGCGGTGATGCCAGGCAGCCCTGCAGTTGGCGCCCAACCTCCGGCTGCTACGCCAGTGGCCGCGCCGATCTATGGCAGAGCGGCGACAGCGGCGGATGGTTTCTCGCCCGCCGGATTGGCGCGCGTGGCTCAGATCGAAAGCGGCGGCAATCCAAACGCGGTGAATGCTGGCAGCAAGGCGGCCGGCCTCATGCAGTTCATTCCGTCGTCTTGGCAGCAATACGGCCAGGGCTCGCCCTTCGATCCTCAAGCCTCAGCCGATGCGGCGCAGCGCATGGCCGCCGACAACAAGAAAGCGTTGACCGGTGCGCTGGGCCGGGCGCTAACCGACGCCGAACTCTATCTCGCTCATCAGCAGGGCGCCGGGGGCGCGGCGGCTCTTCTCGCGAATCCGAACGCCAGAGCGGCCGATATCGTCGGCATGAGCGCGGTCATTTCGAACGGCGGCTCGCCGAACATGACGGCCGGCCAATTCGCGTCGAAATGGATCAATCAATTCAACCGAACCGGCGGCGGCAATTTCAGCGTTTCGGGGCCGCAGGCCGGAGGCCTGGCGATGACGATGCCGCCCGGTACGAATCCTGCCCCAGCGCAGATTGCGCCGATCGCGTCGCCGGTGCTCGCCGCTTCGTCGCCGGGGGCCTCTCCGGGTCAACTGGCAGCCCCGCCTCAAGCCGCGGCGCCCGCGCCCGTGGCCGCCGCTGCGCCTCCCGCGGCGGCGCCCATTGCGCCTGTGGCTCCTGCAGCCCCTTTGGCGCCTGGCGTCGTGGCGCCTCAACCCGCCGCCCCGCAAGGCTCGCCGTTGACGATGGTCATGCCCGGCCTCTCCGTCCAGCAGAGGTCTTTGCAAGAGGGCCTTGGAACGCAGGGCGCCGATCAGGTCAAAGCGGCGCGGGAAGGTTTCCAGGCCGCGCAGGTCGGCCAACAAAACCTGCAGCAATTGCAAAGCGATCTTGCGAAATTGCCGGAGTCAGGCGGCGGCATGCTCGCGCCCGGCAATGGCGCCACGGAGCGAATCGGTCTCGCCAAAGGCATCAACACCGCATTCACCGCGCTCGGCATCGCGCCTCCGTTTGATCCGGAGAAAATCAGCGCGGCGGAAGGCGCTCAGAAAATCACCGGGCGTCTTGGCTTCGATCTGTCGCGCACGCTGGGTTCGCGTGAGGCGGTCGATATCGTCAAGCAAGCGATCACGCTAAATCCCGGCGTCGAGAATACGCCGCAAGGCGCCCGCGTCATCACGGCTTCGCTCAATGCCGCCTTGCAGCGCTCGAAGGATTTTTATGTCTTTCAGCAGCAATACATGTCCGATCCGAGGAGCGGCGGCAGCCCGTTGGGAGCGGAGATCGCCTTTGATCAAGCTCACCCGGTCGGACAATACGTTCAGGATGTCCAAAAACTCGCGCGCGTCCCGGCTCCGGCGGTCGAATATCTGCAACAGCACGCGAATGATCCGCAGACGGTCGCCGCCTTTGACAAGACATATGGCGCCGGCATTGCCCGCTATTTCTCGTCGGTTGGAACGCAATAATGGACGACTCGGCAAATCCTTTTGATCAGTTCGGCTATGCGGATGCGGCTCCGGCTCCATCGTCGGCGCCCGCTTCCTCAGGCTCCGGTGTATCGGTTCGCGAAGTGCCCCTGGCTGCGAATCCAGATTCAAACGCCAAAAATCCAGATATAAACGTCAACCCGTTCGATAAATTCGGCTTCGCTGACGATAACGACGGGAAAAGCGGTGCGACGCATCTCGCCACTCCGCTGTCCCTGGCGACCAATGCGGCGGCCGGCACGAATGAAGCGGTCTCCGGCCTTCTCGGCGCACCCGTCGATCTGACGAATTGGGTGCTGAAAAAGCTCGGCGTTCCGACGGCCGCGCACCCCTTTCTCGGTTCCGAATGGATTCGCGACCAGGAGCCAAGGTTGGCGCCAGCCCCGACCAGATCCCGGCGAACAACGAAATTGAAAAAATCGCGCGCGGGGTAGGGGCGGGCGTCGCGGGCGCCGTAATGCCCGCCATCGGCGCCGAGGCGCTTCCGGCTGCTGCCGCCCGTGTGGTTGCGCCCGCGGTCGGTCCGGCCGATGCGACAAACGCCGCGATTGGCGGATTGGCGGGCGGCGGCGGACAGGCGGCGGCCGACGCTGTTCCGGATCAATACAAGCCCCTCGCTGCTACGATAGGAGGCATGGCGGCTGGCGCGCTTCCGGTGGCGGGCGTCGCCGGGGTCGAGGCAGCTCGAGCTGCGGGCCGCGCTCTCCCTCCCATGAGTGCTGCGGGGCGCGAGGCGGCGGCTCAAACGACCGTCGGCCGCGAGATCGCCAATGTTGCGGGCGGCCGCGATGTGGCGATCCGCGCCATCGACGAAAATCCTGACATTATTCCAGGTTCGCAGGGAACGCTCGCGCAGCGCACCGGCAACGAAGGCATTGCGCAATGGGAAGATGTGCAGCGAACCCAGAACAAGGGGCCGTTCATTTCGCGCGAGGCCGAACAGCAGGCGGCGCGGGCCGGTCATCTTGCCGGCGTCCAGGTTGAAGGCAATCCGCAGGAATTGGCTGAAGGCCTGAAACAGCAGGCGGCGGCGGCGGATCAGGCGACACAAGTCGGCGTCGACCAAGCGCAGCGCGCCGGCGAAGCGCAAAGGGATTTGGTCGACACGGTGACGGGCGCTCAGCTTTCGCGAGCACAGGGCACGCAAGCGGCGGCGGCCGATGCTCTGAAGAATCCCGCGCCGGTCGGCTCACCCCAAGACGTCGCGACGCATTTCCGCAGCGTGCGCGATGCGCTCGATCGGGCGACGCAGGCTGCGGTAGATCATGCCGAGTCCGAGGCGGAAGCTGTCCGGCGGTCAGCTTCGCCGTCGGCGCAGAGTGTAGGCGAGGCCGGCGCGGCGGCGCGCGGCCCGGTCGCCGAAGCGCTCTCAAATCGTAAGGCGGCCGACGAAGAACTCTACAATATCGCAAAAATCCCCGACGCCGCGACCGTTCCGGCAAATGGGATCGTCAGCCGCGTCCGCGAGATCCGCGAGGGAATCAGCCCCGAGAATCGGCCGATGGAAGGCGAGGAAAAGCGCCTGATGGATCTCGCCGCCGGCTACGGCGATCACGTCCAGTTTAACCGATTGAAAGATCTTCGATCTTCGATCCTCGATGAGGCGGCTGCCTCGCGGCGCGATAACCCGCAAGCCTATCGCCGGTTGAACATGCTTCGCGGGGCAGTTGAAGACGCGATGGATCATGGCGTCGAAAGCCAAGCGGCGCTGGATGAAATCGCCATCAAAAGGGGTACAATGGCACCCGAGGACGCGATGGTCGAACGCCTGCGTCAGATGTGGAACGTCTCTAGTGCCGCAAACCTTAGACGAAATGTTGCAGGATATAGAGCGGGTGATATCGGAACATCCGAAGGACCGGCATTTTATACTCCTGGCTCAGGCGGAACAGACGTTCAAGGAAGAGGGGGATTTTCTCAAGTTGAGGGCAATCAAGGAATACCGACGCCGCCTCGAGGCGAACCCGTCGCCCCCGGAAAAATAGACGCCCTTAAAACCGCCAACGCCTCCTATCGCGATCAGAAACAGACCTTCGCCGAGAGCCCGATCGGGGACATTCTCGAAAAGCAGCCGCGCGGCGCCGAATATCGACTGTCCGACGCGGAGGTGCCGAAGAAAATTTTTCCGGCCGGCGATAAGGGCGGCGATGCGGTCAAGGCCTATCTCAAGGCGGCTGGCCCCGAGCGCGGTAAGGCGGTCCTGTCGGATCTCGCCTCGTTCATGCTCCACGAAAAGGCGTTTCCGGGCGGCGTCCCCGACGTCAAGAAGATCAGCGGGTTTCTGGACAGCTATAAAACGGCGCTCGCCGCATTGCCTCCCGAGGTCCGAACGAAATTCGAAACGGTAGGGTCGGCTCAGCGCGCGGTTGAGGACGCCCTCGCTCAGCGTCGTGCACGAGTTCGACCGCTCCGCGGCGGCGCGCGTTGCTGGCCTCAACAGCTCCGGCGACATCGTTCAGACCGTCGGCGGCATTCTCGGCCAAAAAGACGGAGCAAAGCTGATGGGCGATCTGGTCACGAAGGCTTCCGGCAATGAAGCGGCGCTGAACGGCATCAAGCAATCCGTTGTCGAGCATCTCCTCGACAAGTTCGTGCCCGAAACTTCGGCGCCGCGCGTCAACGCCATGCGCGATTTTCTGGCTCAAAAGGCCGATGTTTTGCAGGCTTCCGGGTTTTCCCCAAAAGAATTATCTGACCTCGACAAGCGCGCGGCCGCCGTCTCGGAAACCGCTGAGGCAGCGAAAGCGGCCGAGGCAAATCGCTCCGCGGCGCTGAAAGAGGCGACAGGGAAGGCGACGGCCGGCGTCAAAGCGGCGCAAGAAGACCGCGCCGACGTGATGAGCAAATACGAGCAGGGCGTCGTCGGCAAGCTGGTGAATGCCAACGGCACAAGCGATATCCTCGATACCATCAAAGGCGTCTTTTTCGGAACGAATCCGACGTCCAAAATGGCCGACCTCGTCAAAGAGGCAAAGGGCATCGGCGCCCTGGACGCTTTGCACAAGGCCATCAACGAGATGATGGAGCGCGAATTCACGACAACGCGAGAAGCGGGATCGACCGGCGCGATGGCGCTCAAAGAGGCGCCCTTTCAGAAATTCGTCCGAGACAAGGTGGACGTCTTGAAAGCGGCTGGGCTCTCCGATCAGCAGATTGGGAAATTGAGTGCGATCGTGGCCGACCAGCAGCGCGCCGCCCGATCCATCAACCTCGCGAAACTGCGCGGGCAGTCCGCGACGACGCCCGACGCCATCGCGGCGCTGCGCGCCGGGGGCGGACATTCGGTTCTGACGGAGCTTGCGCTGGAAGAAGCTGGCGGCCTCGCGGCAGGCGCCGTAGGGCACGCGGCGGCTGGCGTCGGCGGCGGTCTTTTCGGAGGCGGCCTTGGGGTTCTTGGCGTGAAAATGTACGGAAGCTTTCGAAACGCTGGGCTTACTCGCATGAATGAAATTAGGCTCCGCGCCGCGCTTGATCCCGAATTTGCGAAGACGCTTCTGGAGCAAGTTCCCCGGAAGCTAGATACCGGACCCGCGGCGCTAATCGCGTTGCGCGCGCGGCAAAATGCGGTGGCTGGCGGTGGCGCTGGCGCAAGACAGGAGTGAAACAGCCCGCACCAGATCGGTCGCCTAACGGAGTGGCCCAACGTCGAATAATTCGTTGTCGACGCATAACTTAATACTGCTGCCGTTAATCCATATGTATGCCTTCGGCCTATAAGCATATTGATATCCATAAGAGGTGCATTTTACCCCGGTACCATCATCAAAAACCAGAATCCGGTCATAATTGCACCCTTCAAAATCCTCCGTCTTCTTGCCGTTTTCTATATACGCTTCGATGGTCTTGGATCCCACGATCGTGTAGCCGATTAGACTATCCAGGTCGCATGACGCAAAGCATCGGTCTATTTGAGCGAATAGCGCGCAGATGAAGACAAATTTGCCTAGGCAGTAGTGACGAATTACCTGAGCATGATAGCAATAGCGGCGAGCAATACGAAGCCTCGGTAGTTTGCGAGGAGCTTGTCGTATCGGGTTGCGACGCGCCGGAACTGCTTCAGTTTATTGAAGAAACGCTCGACGAGATTGCGCTCCTTGTAGAGCGCCTTGTCGTAGGGGAGCGGCGCGCGGCGATTGGATTTTGATGGGATCACCGGCTCAGCCTCACGCATAAGAACAGCCTTGCGCAAGTGATTGGCGTCATAACCTTTATCGGCGATGATCGCATCGGCCGCAAAGCCTTCGATCAGGGCGTGCGCTTTTGTGATGTCGTTGCGCTGCCCAGGTCCGAGAAGGAGCCGAACGGGGTTGCCGAGCGCGTCTGTCGCGGCGTGGATTTTGGTGCTCAAACCACCGCGAGAGCGGCCCAGGCCTTGGGCATCCGCCCCCCTTTGGCGATCCTTGCGCCGGCCGCGTGCTGATGGGCGCGCACGATTGTTGAGTCGATCATCAGCCATTCGAGATCGGCCTCGGCGGTGAATGCCTCAAGAAATCCGTCCAAGGCGCCGCGCTCGATCCAGCGATAGTAGCGGCGTTTCACCGCCTGATGGTCGCCGAAGCGTTCGGGCAGATCGCGCCAGCGGCCGCCCGAGCGGGCCATCCATAACAGCGCGTCGACGAAGCG
The DNA here is from genome assembly GCA_037200525.1 of Methylocella sp. Taxonomy (NCBI): domain Bacteria; kingdom Pseudomonadati; phylum Pseudomonadota; class Alphaproteobacteria; order Hyphomicrobiales; family Beijerinckiaceae; genus Methylocella; species Methylocella sp. The sequence continues at coordinate 2,135,265 of JBBCGG010000001.1, forward strand.
TCGATTGTCGCGGCGCGGCCCGCGCTGGCCGGCTCTTCCACCTGGCACAAGATCACAAAGCCGCTCCCATTGATCGTCTCGCAGCGCATCGACATCCCGAATCATCAAGGCTGATCTCCAAAAATCAGCCTTGAATCATGGAAAGATCCTCGCGAGAATCCCCCAAACGCCGAATTCGTCACCACGGCCTAGGTGCCTCAATTAATCCTCCAAAACTTGATGCATCCAGCCTTCGCTCTCATCGCGCGGGGCGCTGAGGCTCTGAAAATTACTGAATTAGTGGCTTTGGGGCATCGGCAGCACGTATGGTGCTGGCGTCGGGCGACTCAATATCGCCGCAGCGAGCGCTGTATTATTGGCCTGCCGCTGCTGGTCCTTCATCATCCTGCATTGGAAATATTCCTGCGTACCCGGCTCCGCACCATAGGAAATACAGGATTCGTCGTCAGACATTCGAGTTGCGCAACCGCAGAGGACGACCCCCGCGAGCGCCAACAAAATCATTGCACGCAAATAGGAATTCCCCCAGGCGCAGGTCGATTTGAGCGATGAGCCTAAGCCCGACTGTCCATGGAGATGTGCCGTTTTGCAAGATTGATTCAGAAAAATACCTTCGGGCCGCCAAGACAACTGCGGCGACGCTCGCTCGGTCGTTTCTGGCGTACCCGACGCTCGTCCAAAATCGATAGCTTTCAAACGGAGCCGCGCGCCAGCATCTTGAATGCGTAATCGCGGATATAGACTTCCGTAAGTGCACCGATCCTTGGGTGAGCGCGTCCGGCCCAACAGCCGAAGAACTCCGGAGTCCACGGAAGGCGCGTGATACTATCGAGATCGAAGCGCGTCGCCATTTTCAAGCCTACCAACTCGATATCGCTCGTGTTCTGCACGATAATGTCGAGATGGAAGCGCTGTGTGATCTTCAAATGTTTCGTGCCAAAGGCAACGTCACAGGCAAACGCGCCTGTGACGTCATTTTTGAGCACCTTAGCGACCAAGCAGGGACGGAGCCGTAGCTCGTCCTTCGGTTTTGTTTCAGGGAAATATGCGGCGACTATGTCGTACGCCGCCGGAGGTCGGTCAACCCAGGGAGGATTGTTTGGGTGCATAGCCGTCTATTACAGTCCAGCACCCTTCAGAAATTGCCTTCGCGGCACGGTCACGCAGAAGCTGGACAGCCTCCAGCGTTACGTCGTCTTCGTATTCGGTTTCCTCACAAGCCACGGTCAGCCCTGTGTCCTTCTCATGGCCCGAGTCATCTTTTCTCTTATGGAGTGCGTTCATTGCTGCCTCCTGCTCCTCATGTACGGACGAACGCGCAGCGGCGCGTCGTTGTTCCTAAGGGGCGTCCTAGGATTAGGATTGTCTGCCGCAAGCCTTACCATGGCCTTAAGACAGACTAATTGGGCTTTAAATATGGTTATGCGTGCCACGCATTAAAGGCAAGTGACACTTTCGTCACACCTGGCCCGATATGCGCAATCGCACACGCGCACCGGCGCGGGCCGGTCATTTCACGCGGTCCTTGAGATCGATTTTACCCAATCCGATCAGTTCAATCGATTTTACCCAATCCGATCAGTTCACAAGATCGCGCATCTAGTCGGGTGCGCATTAAGATAGATCATTTCAGGTACCCTTTAGACCGAAGATAGTCGGTCAGAAGCTTCTCGATCAACTGAGTGAGAGACCGATGGTCGTCAGACGCGGCTTTTTCGGCTGCACTTTTGAGATCTGGCTCGACCCTGATCGCAAGAGTTGACGTTTTTTTTCGCTTCTCGATCATTATTTTGTATCGCCAGTGGATTGACATTATGTATATCCAATGGTTATACAAATCATGTCGGGAGCGGTCAAGTGTTTCAGCACTAGCCGCCCCCTAACCCCAGAACGCCAGATGAGGGCGAACCATGGCTAAGACAAATAATATCATACCGTCCGATAGATGCGGAGATCTATCCGGCATCCATACGGATAGACCGTCCCGTCGTATGATTATGAGCTACGCCCCAGCGGCCGTGCTTCTGCCGGGCGCGGCTCTAGCTGCGGTTGCGGCGCCGTCGCCAGATCCGATCTTCGCGCTGATCGAAGCGCATAGGGTAGCGAACGTTGACTTAAAGGCAGCGGAAGGCTCCCCCGATGATGCAGCCTACGAAGTTATCTACGCCCGCGAAGGCGAAGCGCAGAAACGACTCTTCGCAACGAACGCAACCACGATTGCCGGCGTCGAGGCTTTTGCTGCGCACATCGTGAAATATCCGCGCATCGTAGATTTCGAGCATCCGGATTTCAGCCTGACGAAGGCTCTGACTACCATCGCCGCGGCCTTGCACGAAATTCGCGTGACCCCGCACGCCGTCCGGGTAGCCTGATCATGAACGATGAAATCGAAATGAACTCTGGGCGCCAGCCCGTTGTTGCGATCAAAAACGGCGACGTTCTTGCCAACAGCCGGGACGTCGCGTCCTATTTTGCAAAGAACCATCGCGACGTGCTGAGGGATATAGACAACCTGATCGCGTCTGAACCCACCCTGGGTCTGCGCAATTTTGCGCATACCCCATATATTGAGGCTCAGAACGGTCAAACCTACAGATCCTACGATATGGATCGAAAAGGGTTTGCGGTCATCGCCATGGGCTTCACGGGTGCAAAGGCGCTTAAATGGAAGCTGGCATATATAGACGCGTTCGACGCGATGGAGGCGGAGCTTCGCGCCCGGCCGGCGATCGATCCAATCCAAGTCTTGAACGATCCGACTGCGATGCGCGGCCTCTTGCTGACCTACAGTGAAAAGGTTCTGGCCTTGGAAGCCGATAAGGCCGCAGCGGCGCCGAAGATTGCCGCGCTTGAGCGCATCGCAGAAGCGGACGGCTCGCTGTGCATCACAGACTCGGCAAAGACCCTACAAGTGCGCCCGACCGAGCTATTCAAATTTTTACGTCACCACAGCTGGATTTACCGGCGCCCCGGAACGGATCACGACGTCGCCTATCAATCCAAGCTCGTGGTCGGATTGCTCGAGCACAAGACGACGACCGTTCACCGATCGGACGGCTCCGAAAAGATCACGACCCAAGTTCGGATCACGCCGAAAGGCCTGACCAGATTGGCTCAAGAACTTCCGCCAGACTTGCGGGTCGCGTGATCGCAATTGAAAAACAAGAGCGGTCCTGAGGGGCCGCTTCATGATTTCGTGTGCAAGGATTCTATACGGACGGATGCGGAGTCTGTTCAACGGGACTCCTCATCTGGTATAAGGCTCACGTTGGATTCACTCGGGCGAGAGAATCGGCATGATGAGTGGTCGATCCCGTAACACCAAATAGAGGCCTCGCCCTGCCGACCCGCGGTTCCGACGTTGGAACCTGGGACGTGCCTGTCAACGGTAATACGTCCACGCTCGATTTAATTCTGAGCGGGACTTTTATTCAAGCCCTCACAAACGTTCCTGTCACGTTGACCTTGGCCCAGGTCAACAACATGCAGATCGCTTTTACCGGCGCTCTGACGGCGAATGTGCCGGTCACCTTTCCGGCGATCGGCGGCATTTGGATCATCAATAATCAGACGACGGGCGATTTCGATATCACCCTGGAATCCGCGACTGCTGGCGGCGCGACCATTGTCGTGCCAACTGGAATCTCGCAGGTCTTTTCGGATGGAAAGAATTTGATCTTCGTTTCCAATCCGGCCTTCGATGATGTCGGCAAGGTTTACGAATATTCGGGCCTAAGGCTTCCGGCAGGTCATCTCTGGGCCAATGGCGGCCAAGCTTCGCGAACCTCGTTCGCCAATCTCTTCAACGCCACCACTGAAGTCGCGACCGTCAACATGAACGGAACTGGCCTGCCCCCATGGGGTGATCCAGTTTGAATGTTAGTGCATTGTCGGCCCTGGCGCTATTGCTGGCGTGGCCGGCGAAGCTGGTCCGGATTGCGAAGCCGGCCATTGCAGGGTCTCCGGGGCTGGCGGCTTGTAGCCCAGCGATGAGTGCGGGCGCACGGTGTTGTAGTGGCGTCGCCATCGCTCAATGACGACCTTCGCCTCCTTGAGAGTGTAGAAGATTTCACCATTCAAAAGCTCGTCGCGCAGCTTCGAGTTGAAGCTCTCGCAATAGCCGTTCTCCCAGGGACTGCCCGGCATGATGTAGGCGGTCTTCGCGCCGACGGCGGCAATCCAGTCACGCAACGCCTTGGCGATGAACTCCGGGCCGTTGTCGGAACGAATGTGGATCGGAACCCCTCGCAAGATGAAGGTAAGCGCTTAGCCGAGGCCGTTCAGGCGGCGTATTTCCAGGGCATGAGGGCATCGATTTCGGCATTGGGCCAGCCGTTTGCGACGCGCTCGAGTGTCTGGGTGAGCCAGGCCTGAGGATCGATGTCGTTCATTTTTGCAGTTTGCAGCAATGTGGCTATGGATGCCCAAGTACGGCCTCCACCATCGCTGCCGGCGAAGAGTGAGTTTTTTCGTGTGATTGTTTGCGGCCGGATTGCACGCTCTACGATGTTGGAGTCGATCTCGATGCGGCCATCATTCAGGAAGCGTTCGAGCGTCGCCCGGCGTGAGATGGCGTAACGTATCGCCTCGGCGAGCTTAGACTTGCCGGAGATACGTGGGAGCGCATCTTGCCAAAGCCTGAACAGATCAGCGACGATCGCCACCGCAGTTTCTTGCCGGGCCGCAGCGCGCACTTCTGGCTCTTTGCCCCGGACGTTTTCCTCGACCTCCCATAGATGGGTCATGCGTTCAATCGTAGCCGTGGCAAGCTCGGAGCTGCCATTGACGTGCAGTTCGTAAAATCGTCTCCGGACATGGCTCCAACATCCCGCGAGCGTGACGGCGTCATTGCCGCGGTCTGGCCTCGCGAGGCGATTGTAGGCCGTATATCCGTCGACCTGCAGAATGCCCCTATAACCACCGAGATGACGGGCGACACAATCGCCAGACCGGCTATCTTCGAAGCGATAGGCAACCATCGGCGGGCCGCTGCCGCCAAAGGGGCGATCGTCTCTCGCATAGGCCCAGAGATAGGCTGTCTTTGTGCTGCCGGAACCGGGCGCCAAGGTCGGCAAGGTCGTTTCGTCGGCGAAGATTCTTTCCGCCTGTTTGATCCGGGTGAGGACGTGTTCAGAGAGGATCTCAAGTTCAAACCCGAGCCGGCCCATCCATTGGGCCATCAGGGCGCGATTGAGTTCCACCTTGTCGCGCGTGTAGATGGCCTCTTGCCGGTAAAGCGGCAGGCCATCGGCATATTTGGAAACGGCAATAAGCGCCAGGAGAGCTTCCGTCGGAACGCCGCCCTCGATGATATGGGCCGGCGCTGGAGCCTGGATGACACCATCCTCATTCTTGAATGCGTATTTAGGCCGGCGCGTGACGATGACGCGGAACTTGGCCGGCGTGACATCGAGCCGCTCGGAGACATCTTCGCCGATCAGGATCTTCTGTTTGCCTTCATTCTCGGGAAGAGTGTCCGGTTCGATGACGATTTCGAGCCGCTCGAGATGGGCGGCAAAACCTTTGCGGGGACGTGCGGCTCGTTTGGCCTTATCGGGACTGGGCCGCTTGTCGAGTTCGGCCTGGATGGCTCCGATCCCCGTTTCAATCTCGTCGAAGACGAAGGCACTCTGTTCGTCATCAAGAGCTTTCGAGCCAAGCTTCTCGGAGCGGCGCCCGAACCTTGCCCGTTCCAATGCCTTGAGGATGGAGGTCAGTCGCGCGATGCGTTCGTCGGCGCTCGCATTCAAGGCTTTGAGATCGGCAACTTCGGCTTCAAGAGCTTCCGCGCGAGCCGCTTTTTCAGTCATGGCCAACACCATGGCCTTGAGCGCATCAACGTCGTCGGGGAGCTTGGAGCCAGGCACTACCATGGGGCTCATAAGAGCACATTTTGCCCGCGATTGCCGCCCTATTGAAACGCCCGATTCACTCTGTCGCAGGCGTTTTATCCAGCAAACTCCGGCCGTTTCACTGCCACCGCGTGAACGCGTTTCCAGTCCATCCCATCGACCAGCGCCATTAACTGAGCCTGGTTGAGTTGAATCCGGCTATGCCCGATCTTCGGCCAGCAAAACTGCGCTTTCTCAAGACGTTTCGCATAAAGACAAACGCCGGATCCATCCCAAAATACAATTTTGATTCTGTCGGCCCTTTTTGCACGGAAGACGTAAAGCGCGCCATCGAATGGATCGCTGCCGCTGTCACGGACCAGGGACAGCAAACCGTCTACGCCCTTGCGAAAATCGATCGGGTGACTTGCCAGAAACACTTTGACGCCCGATGGGATCATGCCGAACGAACCGCGCGGATCACGCGCCGCAAATGTGTTTCGTCGGCCGTCGCATCCGCGCGGATGACAACGCCGCCGACAACAATTTCGATAACGCAAGGCGTGGGCTGCGTGACTTCAAGAGATGCATCCGCCGGTGGCGCTGGCAGGCTGGCCGATCCCTTACGTAAGGCCATGCGCCGCCAATCAAAAAGCTGCGCGGGACTGATGCCGATGCCTCGGGCGATCGCCGAGACATTCGCTCCAGGCACCAGAGATGCAGCTACGGCCTGTTCTTTGATCTCGTCCGACCATCGCCGCCGCAGCTGCGACGGTGCTCCCTCAAGACGATCAGGAAGCACCTCGATCATATGGAAGCTTCTATCCCTAGACCTATGCGCAGACATAGAAGTTCAAACCAGCATTTATTGCAGCTCCCGCATAAATACCTGCTCGTCAGACGCTCCGCCATATGGGTCCAGCTTGGCGCTTACAGATGAAGAGGTCCGAGAGAACGTCGATGACGTCCGCTGCCTTCAGCTTCCGGTTAATCCTGATCGCGATGCATTCGCGGGTAAATTCGTCGATGATATTCAGCATGCGATATTTCCTGCCATCATGAGTGCGGTCCTCGACGAAGTCATAGGACCAGACGTGGTTGGGGCATTGCGGGCGCAGCCGGACGCACGAGCCGTCATTGAGCCAGAGACGCCCGCGCTTGGGTTGTCTGGCCGGAACTTTCAGCCCCTCGCGTCGCCAGATCCGCTCGACCCGTTTGACGTTGACCTTCCAGCCTCGCTCCCACAACATCGCCGTGATGCGGCGGTAGCCATAGCGGCCGTACTGGATGGCGAGCGCCGTGATGTCGGCGATCAATGCCGCTTCGTCATCGGGCTTGGTCGGAACCTTGCGCTGCGTGGAGCGATGCTGACCGAGAACCCGGCAAGCGAACCGCTCGGAAACGCCATGTTCGGCGATCACATGCTCCACGCAGGCGCGACGACGCGCGGAGCTCAGAAGTTTCCCGAGGCAGCCTCTTTCAGGATCAGCTTCTCAAGCGTCAAATCGGACACCGCTCGACGGAGCCGCGTATTCTCCGCCTCCAGCTCCTTCAGCCGCTTCACCTGATCGCCCTTCAGGCCGCCGTATTCCGACCGCCATCGATAGTATGTAACTTCCGTCACCCCTATCGAGCGGATCGCCTCCGCGACCGGTCGCCCTTGCGCGCTAAGCACTTCGACTTGCCGTAGCTTCGCGACGATCTCTTCCGCCTTGTGTCTTTTCCTCGGCATTGCGCAGTCCTCCATCAGGCTCATAAGCCCATACTTCACGGAGGATCACTTTTCAGGGGGCAGACCAACAACGGCTTGCCGTTTACGTGCAACGGATCGTTCGTTGTCAATTCGCTGGTGACCGCAGCCAATGTCAACGTCTACATGCAGGGCGCCGGCGAGAAGTGCGTAATTGTCGAGAACAACTCGCAGTCAATGTTGTTCTTCAACAGCACTAACCTTTCTTCAATTTATATGAAGGACGTCCGGATACAGCCGAACGCGGTTATTTCCAGTGTTACAGGAGTGGATCACACCGCAGCTCTTTATATAAAATATCCGAATGGGTCTATCGGCGGTGTAAATCCACTAGTTCTTCTGGACAATGTCAAGGTTGTTCCGTTGAGCCCAGCAGCCTGCGCCATAAATGGCATTTATCTTAACGATGCAATTAACGTCGTCATTAAAGACCCATACTACCTCGGATGCACTGCGCCATTTTTACCTAATTCAACCCACATCGTCATCGACGGGACGCACTCTCCGAACACTATAACAATCCAGCATCCGGTTGCGTTGTTCGCTCAAAACGGCGTGCTTGCGCCAGCAGTTGCAACGGGCGGCTGGCAGGGCGTTCGGGTCTATAACCAGGACTGCGTTGAGTGCTTTGTCGGCATAAACATGGCCGGTTCAGCAGATGGTTCGTCTGACTTCTTTCTGGCGACCGGGGGCGAAGGCGACATAGCGCAAAACGCCGTGCTTGTTAACAATGTCCAGCACGTTAACATCAACAATAACTACTACTTCATCACCTCGATTGGAGCCCCCGGCGCGCCTACTTCGGCATTTCCGACTTGCTATGAAGTCGCGATGTCTATCCCGGTTGTGCAGACTGTCAGCCATGTAGAAGACAATACGTGCAGCGGGCAGCAAGCGACAGGTTTTACCAGCCGCGCCGGTATCTTTATTCAGGGCGCCGCTGACACGCCGGTGAGCTCAAGCATTGGCCCCAACAATCTAGCTGTCTTGGAAGTCGGTATCGCGATCGGCGCGAACACTTCCGGCGTTTTGATCGCCAAACAAAACGTTACCTCTGTTGCAACGGAGCTGAGCGACGGCGGCGTGCCGGGCGGCAATACCTACATTCCTCCGCTGGCGAGGAGGGACGCGGCTACGCAGGCTGCCGGCCTCGTGGGCGAGATCATGTCGCTCTCGGTCCCGAATTCTTCTGCTGTGTCACAGCCGACCTCCGGAACACCGATCAACATCGGCTCCATCGCGCTGACGCCCGGCAACTGGCTTTGCAACGGCACGGTTTGGACAAAGCCAGCGGCAACCACGACGACATCAAGCCTCCTAGCCTCTCTTTCCACGACATCCGCGACCAATGCTGCTGCTGGAAGCGTCGGAGCGGCTGAGAGCTCTTCGGCGATCCCGGCCAATGTGGCGGAGAGCGTCAACTTTGGGCCTGCGGTTTTCAATGTTTCTGCGGCCACGACGCTTTTCTTAGTCGGCAACGCCTCGTTCGCAGTGAGCACGATGGCTCTTTATGGGAGCGCACAATGCCAACGCTACATGTGAGATGCGAGATGCTCATATCGAAGGTGAGATAATGGACATTTCCGAAAAGGGATTGCTAGCGCTCATCGGTCGCGAAGGATCGCGACTCAAGGCCTATCGCGACAGCCGCGGGATTTGGACCATCGGCGTCGGCCATACGGGCCGCGCGAGTCCGCCATCGGTTCATGCCGGGATGACCATCACTCCCGACGAGGAAATGCGAATCCTCCATACCGATCTCGCGCCGGAAATCGCCGCAGTCAATCGGGCGATCCGCGTTAGCATCAGCCAAGATCAGTTCGACGCTTGCGTTTCGCTTGCCTTCAACATCGGCGCGCATGGCTTCGTCGGATCGACCGTCGTCCACATGATCAATGCCGGCAATTTAGAGGCCGCGGCGAATGCCTTCCTGATGTGGGATCACCCATCAGAGTTGAAGGGTCGCCGCGAAGCCGAGCGAGAGCAATTTTTGGGAGTCGCCGCATGAGACTCGCGCGTGCTCTTCCCCTCACGAAAGGAACCAAAACGATGCGTGGATTTCGCTTGATTGTCGCCATTTGTTGCGCCGCTCTGGTTTGTGCGTCGCCTTCCTTTGCCGCCTCGAAAGCAAAATTGCCGCTGCCGCTCCCGATCGACCCGCTCGGTTTGAATGGCGATGCCGCCGCGACGACTTCGAAGCTCCCGATCCCGCTGCCGTTCGATCCGCTCGGCCTCAACGAGACCGGCCTCCAGTCACCTGACCAAATGGTCGACAAGGTTCGCGCTTGGGTCACGAGCGACGCCGCCGCGGATTTGGCCGCGGCTCAGACTGTCGCCAAGGCCGCCGGAAATACGATAACGGCGGCTTGCTGGACGCCAATTCAGGCCTTCGTCGCGCAGGTTCAGGCGCTCCCGGTGGCTAGCGATATGCCGAAAATTCACCTCGCCGTGGATATCGAGATCATCACGGATCTTGAAATCGCGCTGTCGCCCAATTCGCCAATCGTCGCCGGTTGCTCCTCACTCGCGAATTTCCAGCTCATCTCCGCGAAGGATCTCGTCTCGGGGATCCTGACGGGCGCAACTTCGCTCGCGGCTCTCGCTGCTTCGCCGATCAAGTAGGAGCTGATCGTTCCCGTTCCGCCCGCGAACACCGCAAGAATTCGCTTCGTGACAACGAAGGATGACTTTTTTTCGCGCTTGATCCGCTTCGACAATATGGCCGCGGTGAGCCACGTCGAAGCGGTGATGGCCGATGGCACGATCATCGCGGCGCTGACCCAAGGCGGCGTGCAACGCCTTCCCGGCGACTACGCGCCAGAGGACACGTTACAAATCTTCGTCGATCTCAAATGACGCCGGAAATGTACGCCCATTGGGTGGCCTTCCTCGAATATCGCATCGGCTGGCAATACGACATGAAGGCCATTCTGGGGTTCGCGACGTTCAACGGCGGCCTGCATGATCCGCGTAAACTGATCTGCTCGGCCTCGATCGCCGACTCGCTTCGTCACTGCGGCTGGTGGCCCATCCCGCTCGCCAAACGCTACCACGCCATAGATCCTGTTACGGTTCTGCTCATGCTCCAAGCGGATGTGCGCAGCATCGTCCATCCCACGGAGACGCTGACATGAACACGCTCGTAAGCATCGGGCCGGTCGTTGAATTTCTGAAGCCCGCCATCCAGGACGTCGCGGCGGTCGTGATCCTCGCGGGACTCGGCGCCGTGGGGAATCTCGCGCGTAAATATCTCAAGATCCAGATCTCCAGTTCGCAGATGGATCTCGTGCGCAAGGCGATGGCGGACGAAGTGCATCGCATGGTCGGCGAAGGCGTCGACAAGCTCTCGACGATCAACGTCAACGTCGAGTCGCCGCAGGTGGCGCGGGTCGCTAACGCCGCGATCGCTAATGCCGGGCCCGTTGTCGCGAAGTTGGGCATCACTCCCGATGAGGTGAAGGCGTTGGCCCTCAGCACGATTGGCGCCTATCAGGCGAGCGTCGAGAGCAATCCCGCGCCTGTCGTTGTATCGCCCGCGCCGATCGCCGCGCCGCCGGCGGCCGCAGGTCTCGTGACCACCTAAGAAGTTCGCCGAGGAAGGCTTTCAGGGGATAATTCGAAATGGCGGACGAAGGCGAAAATCGTGAACACCGGCTGCTCAACGAGCGCTGGACGTGGGAAAAAGAAATGGTTGCACTCACATCGGACAACCAAGCCAGGATCAGAAATCTCGAAGAGGGGATTAAGCCGCTAGCCCAGCTTTCCCTCAATCTCGAGCGGTTTGTCGCGAAGTTCGAAGCGCTCATCGATCGCTTTGAATCCGTAGAGAATATGCGCGAGGACCTCGATCAGCTCATAGCCAGCGAGAACCAACGCAAAGGCGCCGACGCGCGGAACATACGAAACTCGCTCCTGGGTGGACTTGGAGGGGGTTTGGCGTCCGGCGTGGGCGCTTGGCTGCTGACGCACATAAAATGAGGACGCCTGCAATGACTAGATTGGTGGTCAAGGTCCTTTTGTTTGCGATGCTGGCGCTGGCGCCGGCTGCGGCTCATGCGCAAATGCGCGCGTTCGTTGTCACCTCATGCGACTCTCTGCCGGCGATCTATAATCCGGGTAGTCAGGGCATTCCGGTAATCGACGAGACCGGCGCCGCTTGCACGGGTGGTGGAGGAGGTGGCGGCGGTGGCGCGATCAGTCAGCCTCTGGGTGGCGCAACTCCGCTGGCTCAGGCTGTTGCGGTCACTATCGTCCCCAACGTGAAGACGCTGACGGATCGCAGCGGCGCGGTAACGACGGGCGGCACCTCTCAGACTTTGGTCGCGTCGGTCTCTGCTAGAATGACGATCTTCATCGAGAATCCGTGCACAGCCGCTTCGCAAAATATCACGACGGCCGAGAGCCTCTTCATCAACTTCACGGCTGCTGCATCTACGACGGCAGGCGGCTCGATCGAGCTAGCCCCCTGTGGGGTTTATAGCACGGGCACGGGACCGGTCTCGACCGAGGCGATTACGGTCACAGCGACGACGACCGGGCATAGGTGGACCGCGAAGATCGAGTGAAGGGAAAGACAAGTCCTCGCCGCGGATGGGCCCTGAGGATCTACCTCTTCTCACCCGGGGTCCTTCTCCAAAAAATGGAGCGCAGCTTCGATCAGCCCGCGCGCCGCTTCCGGCCTTGTGGGCCTCGGATGAGGCTGGGCGGCAATCCAATTATCAATAGATTTGAGAGTATCGACAGCAATGCGAAGTGTTTTCGTTTCGGGACGCACGCGTCCTGTCGGCCGACCTCTTCTCTTTTTTGTGGCAGGAAAATTTTGCTTTGCCTCAAACAAAGAATTTTACTCCTGGTGGCTCAGATGGGATGATTATCGGCCTATGGCGTCCAGTTTGTGGCTCTTCGGAAGCATCATTATCTGCCTCGCTCCTTCCTGCCAAAAGCACGGTTGGTTAGGAGCGAGAAAAATTTACGCAGTTTGTTACAGCATGATGTCCGTGCTCGCGAAAACTCGTCCGCCGCCTCGCCAGTAAGAGCACGATGGCTGCATGCAAGAACGCAACAATTTACCGTGCAGCGGTGATCAATCGTCCCCATTTTCCGACAATCGATGGCTGTGGCGATTTTTTTTTCGAAGTTGAAATCACGTCGTAACATCGCTGTTCCACACGTATTGACCGACTATGCTGGAGGAGCAGTCGAGCTCCAGTCTGGTCAAAAATCGCGGGTCTCCGTCCCGCGGGAGCCGGGCCGTTTCGCCACCCCCTTGAAGTCTTGATGAGAACTTTCTTCGAGGCCCAACGATCGTGTTCCGGTAGTGAGAACTGCCCCCGCCGCCGTTCACCTCCGGCGAGCGGGGGTTCCTTATCAAAAGCCAGGGACGTGACTGCCAGCCACATCCATTTTCTCTCCCTTCGCGACAATCCTGAGCTTTTCGTTGGCCATCGGCCGTTGAAGCGCAATAGCCTCCGCGAGCTATCAATAGGGGTGCGCGGGACACTTACACCAATAGGGAAACTCTATGTCGAACGTGTTTGACGGCCAGGTTGCGATTGCGATTATCAAGGCGCGCGCAGGCGGAATTGCGTGTATATCATTAGCATTGGTAATTGCGGCTATCGTTGGAAGTCCGGCCAAAGCGCAGTCTGTCACAGCCGGTCAAGCACATTGGGTAGGTAGTTGGGGCGCAGACCCCGCTTTCCCGAATGGTCCTGAAATCGCGAACCAAACCATACGCCAAGTCGTGCGACTATCGCTTGGCGGACGTGCCGTGCGAATCCGGCTCAGCAATGAGATGGGCGCGGGTCCGCTTGTGATCGGAGCCGCCCATATTGCGCATCCTGGTCAGGCGCCCGGCAGTATCGATCCGGCAACCGATCACGTGTTGACTTTCGGTGGGCGTGCGTCCGTGACTTTGCCGGCGGGCGCTCCGGCGCTCAGCGACCCGGTGGTGCTCGACGCCAAGGCACTCGACCGCCTCTCGATTAGCCTTTTCGTTCCGCGCGCTATAGGTGTATCCGCGACGCATCCGCTTGGCCGAGCGACCGCATATGGTTCCTGGGGCGACCAGACCGCCGCGGCAACGTTGACGAACGCCATCGCTAGCAATGCAGCCTTGTTCATCAGCAGCGTCGAAGTAGATGCCCCGGACGCAGGGACCGTGGTGGCGCTCGGCGATTCCATTACCGATGGCTACTGCTCGACGCCCAACGCCAATCGTAGTTGGCCGGATGTGTTGTCAGAGCGGCTGGTGGACGCGCATCTGCCCCTTGCCGTAGTTAATGCCGGGATTGGCGGAAACCGTATATTGCATGATCTGCCGGAAGCGCAGTTCGGCCCTGCAGCAGTCGCCCGCTTTGACCGCGACGTTTTGTCGGTGCCAGGCGTTGTCAGCGTGATCCTTATGGAATCGATAAACGACATCGGCCATCCGGGCAGTGTTGATCTTCCTGAACAGTCTGTGACCGCGGAAGACATCATAGTCGGAATGCGTCAGATCGCCGATCGCGCTCGCGAGCACGGGCTCCGCGTCTTCGGCGCTACACTAACGCCTTACGCCGATACTGTGTATCCCGACTTTTACACAAAGGAAGGCGAAGTAAAGCGTCAAGCTGTTAATCGTTGGATTCGCGAGAGCGGCGTCTTGGACGGCGTCATTGACTTCGACGCCGTCGTCCGCGACCCCGCGCGCCCTGACCACATCGCCGCAGCATACGACTGCGGAGATCACCTACACCCGAACGATGCGGGATATCGGAAGATGGGTGAAGCGATCGACCTATGGTTGTTAAGCAAGAAATAGGCGCCTGGCAATCCTTTCCGCAAGCAAACCTATCGCAAGAAGCGGTGCCCCGCGGCGGCCGGCTGCTATCCTACGCATGCAAACGGGAGCCGGTTGGCCGATTTCTGGCTGCTGTCGATACGAGGGGTGATCGCGATGGGACGGTTTGACGAACCCGCCAGATCCTTGGCAAGCTCGGCCTTATGGGATCGCTCGATAAGCAGCCGCTATGGATTGGGTTCCCGCTTGCTGCGGGAGGCGCACTTTTGAGTGCCTTCTCGAGCAAATTTCCGGAAGCTATTCAGGTTGCCGGGTTCTATCTCGGCGTTGCGCTATCGTTATTTGGCGTTCTTGGGATCGCCTATTACTTGGCAAAACCCTGGTGGATCGAGCGAAGCGCGACGCCCTTATTCAAAGCTGCGCAACGCGCCTGTGAAGAGACCATTGAGGATCTAGGTAAATTCACCTACGGACTGAATCAAGACGACCCTAATGAGGTTCTTTTATGGTATTGCTGCGCCTTGAGCCCAAAGGTGACGATTTCTGGTCAGCGCCCTCCGTCCGAAAAAATCGAAATTTACTCAGATCGCCAACACCGAAACGATTTCGACCTCCGTATTGAGGGGAAAAGCATAGTCGCGCGCCAACGTAGTGGGGCCGGTCGATGGGTAAACCTCAGCGTGAAGCGATCAGAACTGAAGAGAGCAATACTTGATCTTAAAAAGTGGAAGGCTGGCGCATGAAAAAGCCCGCACGAGGCGGGCTAAGGAGGTGTTACCGTGGCAAAAAGCGTTTCAGACGCCTATGCCTATTTCAGCAAGGCAAACGACATCATAGCCCCACTTGGGAATTCCGGACCCCCGCAACGACGGACCCTAAAAATTCATCCCAAACACCTTGTCGGATGGGTTCTAAGTCGGGTTCGACCCGTGTTCCGAGCTTTAGCTGCCCTCTCGTTTTTGCGTACCGCGTCGCTTTGACGATCGGATTCGCGGTGGAATTAAAGTGAGTCACCAAAAGGTCTCTCACTAGCTGTTCCAACATAGAAACCTTCATGGCGATCATCACATCGTGCTCGACCATAGCAACTCCATTTGTCCGACAACCGCTGCGCCAATCTTATCGCGCGCGGTGCCGGCGATGTGGGACGGGTCCGCATTTCGGACCGTGTGCGGGTGCCCAAGCGCATCCAGCGCAGCCCTTTCAAGCCGTGTCAGGAAGAATTCGCCAATCATTGGCTGCGGCGTCTTCTTTTTTCCCGAAATGAAATCATGCGGTAACACCCATGTTTAATATGCGCCGCTTGGCCAGGCGGGAGGGCGAAGAACTCCACTCCTCCGGTCTGGTCAAAAATCGCAGGCTTTCGCCTGCGGGGAGCCGGACCGTTTCGCCACCCCCTTGTCGTTGCATGAAACTCCCAAGGCCCAACGATCGTGATCCGGTAGTGAGAACTGCCCCCGCCGTGCCAAGCGAGCGGGGGTTCCCGTCTGTAAAAAACACTCACCAGCCAAGGAGATTTTCTTGATTCCCAATTCCGTCTGCAAGCATGCCGTTTTTATCGGGGCGGCAATAGTCGGCTTGGTCGCTGCGGCGGCGCTCGCCGGAGCTTGCGTGCAAACTGCGTTTGCCGCGGCGAGCGACATCGATCGCGGTCGGTATCTCGTTTCCATCATGGACTGCCAGACATGCCACACCGATGGAGCGTTCATTGGCAAACCAGACTTGCGGCATCCTTTGGCTGGTTCTTCGATTGGTCACCAGGTGGACGGACTTGGCACATTCTGGCCGCCAAACCTCACGCCGGACGATAAAACTGGGCTTGGAACGTGGTCGATCAAGGACATTGCCAATGCGATCCAGAAAGGGCTCCGACCCGACGGGCGTGAACTTGCGCCCGCCATGCCTTGGCGCTCCTATTCCAACTTGACAGAGACAGACGCTGACGCGATCGCTGCGTATCTCAAGAGTCTGCCGCCCACCGCTTCGACGGTGCGCCAACCGGTCGCGCCGGACGCTCCCGTTACCACGGCGGTTGTGCGCGTGCAGCAGCCGCCAAGTGTCGTCCGATAGCGTCTCGCCTTCCGCTCGCCAATCCAGAGCCGCCAAATTTCGGCGAAGGCGAAGAGCGGCCGCCTTCACGCCTGAAATCAGCGCGTAGCGATAGCGCTTTCCTGACGCTCCTCGGAATGAAAAAGAGAGGATTGCGACCATAGGGGAGGCTAACAGAGGTGAGGGAGGCGCGCAAAATAACCCTTACAACTCAATGCGCCTCTTAGAACCAAGGTGAGGGCAATTTTTATTGTTTTTGTTGATGTTTTTGCCATTTATTATGCCCCTGCTCAGGGAGCCACTGTCCCACGCGGTGAGACGTTGGCGTTGATTTGGCTGCGATTTCACCGCCTTTTTTACGATTTGCGGTAATTCGAGATGCTCCGCTGCTCTCGGCTGGAGTAATGGATCAGCTTTCAGGTAGTTCAGCGCAACCGACTTTACCTTTCTCCGCAATCTGCGCCGTGCGTGGTATACTTCCGAACTGGCCGATGATCGTTCACGCCAAAGCACAGTGTTTTGTTCGGGGCGAAAATGCGCGGAAGTTTTCGAGGAAACTGGGGGCCATCCGGCCTATAGCTCGGGGTGCTAGCCTTTTCTCAAGCGCCACGTTGAAACACCCCCTTCGAGCGACATCGCATCAATCATCCTGCATCGCTAAGGACTCTTGCAGCGTTACCGCAAACCGCCGTATGCGGCTATCAGCGTGATGGACTTGCCTCGCCTTCTCTGGCCTATTGACGACCGCGCGCAAACGGGCGGGGAACGGACTTCCGATGCACGGAAAAGTTGGCAAAGCGAAGCGGTCGAGAACGACCGTTATTGGCGGCGGAGTCAGCGGCAGCCTATTCGCGATCAAGCTTGCCGCCGCCGATCCCTCGGCCGAGGTGACCCTGATCGAGATGGAGGAGAGGGCCGGACCCGGGCTCGCCTATGGCGCATGCCAGCCGATCCACTTGCTGAACGCTCCAGCCAATCGGATGGAAGTAGGGCTGACGCCCAGCTTCTGCGACTGGCTCGAAACGCTCGATCCCCCGGACCTCGCGCCCGCCCTAGCGGAAGCCAATGGCGACATCGCCCAAGCCTTCCTGCCGCGCGCCCTATTTGGGACCTATCTCAAGCAGCGCCTCCAGGCCGCGACGGCGCAAAACGGCGGTCCGGGCGTACGGCGCGTCCGCGGCGAGGCGGTCCGCATCGTCGAAACACGAGGCGCAGAGGGCGAAGGGCCGCGGCGTTCGATCCTCCTTACCGACGGCAGGCGCATCGCCGCCGACCGCGTAATCCTGGCGACCGGAAACCTGTCGCCCAAGGCGCCGAGGTCGCGCGACGACTGGTTCTACGATACGCCGCTTTTCGTCGCCGATCTGTGGGCGCCAAAGGCGCTGGACGGCATCGCGACCGATGCATCTGTCCTGCTGATCGGAACAGGGCTGACCATGGTCGATGCAGCGCTCAGCCTGAAGGCGCGCGGACATTCTGGGGCAATCCTAGCGCTGTCTCGCCGGGGGCGTCTGCCGCAGGCGCACAGGGCGGGCGGTCAATGGGCGCCGTTTCTGGATGAGGCAGCGGCGGCGACGCCTATCTCGGTCCTGCGCGCCGCGCGGCGCGAGGCTCGGGCGGCGGAGGCGGCGGGCGTTCCGTGGCAGCGCGTTATGGATGCTGTGCGTCCCGCCGTGGCCCGGATTTGGTCCGCCTGGCCTCTGGAGCAGCGTTCGCGGTTCCTGCGCCATCTCCGCCCGCCTTGGGACGCTCATCGCCACCGGATGGCGCCCAGGATTGCGGCTTGCTTCGACGAAATGATCGCCTCTGGCCAGCTTACCGCCATAGCCGGGCGGCTGAGCGGCTTTCACGATGCCGGCGAGCGCGCTTTCGTCTCCATCGCGCCGCGCGGCGGGGCCAAAAGCTTCCGGAGGGACTTCGTCCGGGTGATCAACTGCACCGGCCCGCGCAGCGATTTCGAAGATGTCGGCATCCCGCTCTACGTCGATCTGCGGGAGGGCGGACGCATCCAGCCCGATGCGCTCGGCCTCGGCATCGAGACTGACGATTGTGCGGTCGTCGATCGCAGCGGCCGCGCCTCAAACTGGCTCTATGCGCTTGGCCCACTGACGCGGTCGACATGGTGGGAGGTCACCGCCGTCCCCGAGATCGCTGCGCAAGTCACCCGCCTCGTCGACGAACTGACGCGGGCCGATCGCGGCGAGCGGGAGGAGGGATACCGCGCCGATGCTCTCGCCAACGAGTTCTTCGATCTGGGCGCCGGCATCTGACAGGCCCGAGCGGGTCGGCAGTCTGCCGTTCTTCGCACAACTGCTACAGCATCGTGAATCCTGAACAGATTTTCACATCCGACTAAGCCAAGCTCCTGCGCCTTTGCGTCGCTGAATATGCAAGGCGTGCGGTCCGTCGCAGCGAACTCGACCGCTTCGGCGACGGTTCCGAACCCGAGCTTGTCTTGGCGCTCGATCCCGATGAACCTGAAACCATCGGTCGGTCATTCGGCTCCGCTATCTTATGCAGCCTCAGCCGGGGTCTTTATGATGGTCCGATGGGTTGATCGCCCTGGCCTGGGCGCTGGGCCGCTGCCTTGGGGGCGGCTGGAACATAGGGGAAGACCTTCGACGGCGGCGGGGCCACCGACTCCTTGCCGATGCCGAGGCTGATGGGCGTGTTCGAGGCGATCGTGAACATCACGTCCGGCGCATTGTCCGTCAAGGAGCGGCCGTTCCACTCAGTAAAGCCGAACGCGGCCGGAGCGCCGATCGTATAGGGGAGCATGTTTGGGAAGAATCGATGCGCGACTTTCTCCGCATAGGCTCGCGGATCCTGGGCGGTTCCATTGGCGCTGACGACGCCGGCGATCGCCCTGGCGACAAGGTCGCCGTATGTCGCGAAATCATCGGCCGGCCGCCCGGCGTTGAGGCGGTTGCCGAGATCTTCGTTGAACTGAGTGAACAGCGGGTGGATCATCGGCAGGCCGACGCGGTTGATCGAACGCCATCCCCCGGCGTCGGTGGCGAGCGTCGCGACAGCCCACACGCCGACGCGGCGGTTGGCGCCTGCGGTTGCGAGCAGTTCCTGGTCGGGCGCTTCCAGCACGATCGAGTATACGGTGTGGCCGGCGAACAGGTTCTTCGCCTTCGCCGGGCTCCAGCCGGTCAAATCGACGACGGCCCCATCCTGGAACGCGTGGCCGACCGCATGCAGCACGTCGGGCTCGATCCAAAATGGATCGCCCGCTTTGCCGGCCCAGATGCGCAGACCGGATGCCGTAGTGATCGTCTCTCCGGTGGCGCCCTGCGCGATGACTGCGCCGGCCGCATGGGGGGTCGACAGCCTCGGCGCCTGCGATGCGACGCAGCACAAAGCGCTGCTTGCCGGCGGCGTCGCGTTCGTCGAAGGTGATGCGGTAGGTGAGGTCTTCGACGGCGTCGCCGTCGAGATCCACCTTGAATTCGTACATGCCCTCCGGATGATAGCCAGGGGCCGGAATGTCGCCGGCGATCGAGTGACAGACGTTGATCACAAACACGGTGCCCGTTTCGCCGCGGAAAACATAGAGATCCGTGATGTCGAGGCGGACGTCTTGCCGAGCTATCGGTGAGTCTAAGTGGTGGGACATGGCGCTCTCGCTTGGTTCGCTAAAGGCAAAAACTGGGAAGAGGGAGCTGAATTAACGGCGCGGCTACAGCTGCTGTCTGAGAAAGGCACAGCTTGCGTTTTGGCCATCCGCGATGGTCAAAGAGGCGCACTGAACAAGCCCTACAAACTACTGCGAGTGTGCCAGAATGGGCCTATGAGGGCAACAGAGGATCAATTTTCAAGGGGGCTGCGGACTTCGCAAAGGCTTTTGCACGGCCCTCAAAATTTCGCAATTGCGCGACCGATCCGCCTTATGGAATCAAAACGGTACGTGCTAAGTTTTCGTATGGCGTTCGGAATAAAGGACGGGCCTCGGCGGTCGATCGCCCAGCCAATCAAGCGCATGCGGCCTCTGCGCCGCTTTCGCGGTCCGTCAAACATCACGTCGTCGAAGGGCCGGCGCAAACCGGCGCGGGCCGCGGCTTTCTCGCAGGCTCGAACGGAGAAATAGGCATGG
This sequence comes from Methylocella sp., assembly GCA_037200525.1. NCBI lineage: Bacteria > Pseudomonadati > Pseudomonadota > Alphaproteobacteria > Hyphomicrobiales > Beijerinckiaceae > Methylocella > Methylocella sp. The sequence continues at coordinate 2,155,775 of JBBCGG010000001.1, forward strand.
TCAATTCTCACGGCCGTTTCGTCTGGTACGAGCTGATGACGACAGACATGGCGGCCGCCAAGACGTTCTACACGAGGGTCATGGGTTGGAGGGCGCAGGACGCGTCGATGCCCGGCGCCGCCTATGCCCTGTTCACGGCCGGTAAGGCTTCGGTAACTGGAGTTATGGACCTGCCGGAGGACGCGAAGAAAACGGGCGCGATGTCGCGTTGGCTTGGATATGTCGCAGTCGAGGACGTGGACGCAGCCGTCGACCGGATCAAGCAGCTTGGCGGAGCAGTGCGCGTCCCGCCAAGGGACGTCCCCAACATCAGCCGCTTTTCGGTCGTCGCTGATCCGCAGATGGCGGCGCTTGCATTGGTCAAGGGGCTGAAGCCTGGCGAGGCGCAGTCGGCCGAGCTGAACGCGCCGGGGCGCGTCGGCTGGCATGAGTTGCTCGCCGCCAACTGGGAGCAGGCGTTCCCTTTCTACAGCGAACTGTTTGGCTGGCAAAAATCGGACTTCCACGCCGGCGAGATGGGCACCTATCAGCAATTCTCCGCCGCAGGGGAGACAATCGGCGGCATGTTCACCAAGCCTCCGACATTGCCGTTTCCCTTCTGGCTGTACTATTTCAACGTCGCAGACATCGAGGCGGCGACGAAGCGCGTGGAGGCCGGCGGCGGCGAAATTCTCTATGGCCCGATTGAGGCGCCAGGCGGCGCTTGGATCGTCCATTGCATGGACCCTCAGGGCGCCGTATTCGGGCTGCTCGACAGACGTCGCCGCAAAGCTATCGGATATTTTATTTCGAGCGCATCGCGCGATCCCTCGGACGCGCGGGGCGGTAGAGAATAAAACTCGAGAATCTAGACTGGCCGCTGCTGTCCCGCCGGGTTTGAGGCCGTCCCGATCCTAATCGGGAGCTACCAACTTCGCGCCGCGACCGAGCGCAAATTGACCGACCGGGCCCTCGACGTGGAATTCGATCCCGGTCATCTTCGCGAACAAGTCGATGTTCGTGATCCCGATCGCACATCCGCCGAGTCCCATATCGGTCGCCATCAGGTAGAGCGTTTGCGTCAATACGCCGACATCCTTTAGAATAAGTGAATATGCGATCGAACTGTACTTCCAGGAAATCCGGCCAAAGCGCGCAGCGATCGTGATCAAGATCTGCGGCGCAGCGGGCGCGCCCATGGCATATTGGGATCCCGCCAGCAGCGCTTCGAGCTCGCTCGCAGGAACGCCGATCGGCGCCAACGCGTGAGCGCCGGCGTCATAGTGATAGAAGCCTCGCGCAAGTCCCTCGCATTTGTCGATCGCCAGATAGAGCTCGAGCTCGTAGGCGGCTCCCGCCGACGGATAAGGCCTCGCGGCGTGACCGCCGTCGTCTAGGTCGAGCTTGGCGTTCGATTTTGGTGCGGCGCGCGCGGCGCCGTGGAGAAACTGCGAAAGCTCGGCGAGCGTGATCGGCCGCCGATCATCGAAACTGCGCGTCGAGTGACGCTCCTGTAGGAGCCTTGCTACCGGGGAGATCGTCTCGGGATGCGCGGCCGCAAACTTGCGCAAATCGATCTTCTTTCCGGGCCAGCGAGGCCGCACCGCCGGCAGCGGGGAAATGAAGCCGGCGTGAGGATAAACTCCGCCCAACGGGTTGGCGTGCCGGCCCTCTGTACTGCGCGCGTGGAACAGAAGATCGTGAAAGTCCCAAAGAACGAGGTTGTGGTCGCCTTCGGCCGGTCGAAGTCCGCCGCCAGCAGCATCGACCTTGAAAACTATTTGGCAATCGAGGAGCAGGGCGAGAAGTTCGAGCCCTGGAAAACCGTCCTCCCGACGCAACTGTTTGATTTGCCGCGGGGCCGCGAGCATAGCCACAGCGGCGGCAATCTTCGGATTGCAGATTTTGAACAACGTGCCCGCGCGGGGCGACTCCAGGATCATCTCGTTGCCGCGCCGTCGCATGTAGGCGAACCGCGACAAGACCAGAGAATCCTCGTCGCTGAGCGGTGGCGTTCGCGGCCAATAATCGGGAATCTGCGGTTCGATGATGGCCTCGTCGTCGCCAGTGCGCGAATTTCCGAGGCGGTACTCCAATAGGCCGCGTCCGGCCAAACGCCGGACCAATAGATCAATCTCTTTGTCGATCTTCCGGCGGGACGCAAATGAGGCGAGCGGCAAACCCACGCGCAGCTTTTCCACGCGATCCGCGACGCCGGCGCTGAACCTTCCCAGACTGACCGAATAATCGTCGAAATACGCGACGATTTCTCCATCCGCATGCGCTTCGAGCCTGACGCGACCACCAATCCGGGCGGAAATGGTTGCCTGCGCGGCCCTTCGCACTCTCTTTGATCCGGGAGCGCGCAAGCCAGGATGGCCCTCAGGTATGGGGGTGAATCGGATTGAGTTCGTTTTCCTTGAGCGGCTGGTCGCGCCATCCAAGTTTTACCGGAACGTCGTAAAGCCGGCCACGCGCGAAACGGCGATAGAAATGCCGCAATCCCGGAACGATCACTCTGACGACCGGCACCTCGATGTCGGGGCGCGTTTGATTGAGAACGAGGAAATCGAGGCCCGCTTGCTTGGCGAGGTCCACGCAGGCGGTCACCTGCTCGCTCGTGTGGAGATTGCCGAACTTCGAACTGAAGTCGGCTTGGACCAACGGATTCCCGCTCGGCGTCAAGAAGCGATGGTCCTCGAGGCGCAATGGATTGACGCCATCAAGGCTCGATTTCTCCCCGGTCCCGCCGCCCATCAGACCGAGCGACAGGAATTGATTTAGTTCTGTCAGCGCGCGCAACAAAGCGATTCGCGCATCAAAGTGCGCGCCGGACCCGAACTCAATATTTTCTCGCCCATCTTGCATCCAGTGCGTCACCGCGACAAAGGTCGGAATCCCAAGATCGCTAGTGACGTCGAGCACCCAAAGCCGGCGGCCAGTTTCGGCCAACTGCTTTCGCAGATCGCGGATATAGGAATCGTCGAACCGGCCGAGGTCTAATTCCGGCCGCTGCAATCGATTGTACCACCAGATCGCGTATGCATCCCTTTCCACCAACTCGAGGAAGCCCTGGACGATTGCTTCCTCTAGCGTGTTGCCGGCCGCGCAACCGTTGGAATCCGCTGCAAAGGCGACAGGACCTCTGTAAAAAAAATACAACAGGCTGGTCGGAAGATATTTGAAGCGTTTGTCGCGCAGAGACCAAACCGGCGACCATTCCATCTCGGCCGATCGATCGAATAACGCGGGGGTCGCTCCGAGATCGTCCGGGCCGAACGTCGGAGTGCGGCTCCGCCGCAGCTGCGCCTCGCTGAACAGCAGCACTTTGTTCGGAGAAATGACCTCATTTTTCGGGAAATCGGTAAACCGCCGCTTCGCTCTGATCTCGTCGCCCTGAAAAATCCCGGAATAGCGTTCGATCGCCTCCATGAGCGCGCTGGCTTCGCCTTGCTCGGCTGTGCTGCCTTTCCCGAAGCTGCCGCTGCTGAGCCCCACCCTGAGCTCATTGACCGTCTCGGGGCGCCCTGAAAAATTATGCGCGGCATGGTAGTTGGTGTTCAAGGGCAGGTCGGCTTGGATCCGCTCGAGACGCGAGACGACGCCGGTGAGCGGACTTACATGCTTGCGGAAACGCGCAACCGTGGCCGACGGCGAAACGCTGCGGTATCCGCCGCTGGTCATGACCAGCTTGTCGGCGGCGACAAGCTCGATCGGCTCTGGCGCGCGGCGGGGATCACGCAGCTTCTTGCGGCCACAGCTCGGACATTGCGGGCGCGCCGCGACGTAATGCTTCACGATGGTCGAGCCGAGCAGGTCTAGGCTTACGATGTGATCGCTCAATTGCGTGCGAAAATCGCTGGCGATCGCTTTCGCAATCTCAACAGCCGCAAAATGGATGGCGCTCTGTCCGAACGTCTCCTTGGCCAGCGGCGAAACGGCGATGCAGCGGGCCTCTCTCCGGTCGAGAAGCGCCTTGATCTCCCGGTTCCTTTTCATCCGCTCGTCAAGACAGCTCCAGCAGGCGCCCTTGCCTGGTCTGAACACCGGCCCCACCAACGGGAAAATGCCGGAGGGTTGGACGAGCAACCAGGGGGCGCCGTCCGCCAAATGGTGCTGGTTCAGTTCGGCCAATCGCGGGTCGAGATAATCGTTCACCAAGGTGACCGTCAGATCGGCGGAGCGCTTGACGACGCGAACGCCAAGCTCGCTTAGGGCGGCGCCGAGTTCCGTCGCCCCCTGCACGTCGATTGATTGGATGCGCACACGACATTTCTGGAGATTTCTCTCCGCGATCTCCGGCGGCAGGCCAAGGCTCGCCCAATAAGCGGCCGCGGCGCCATTCGAAGAGCTCGACGCCGGGATGACATAACGCCGATCGAGCAACCGCGTTAAGGCTTCGCGAATTTGCTCCGACGGAAATTCATGCTCCAACTCGCGAACGAGCTCCTGAAAGCTCCTTCCACCCTTCGCTATCGCGGCGGCGAGCGCACAATAGAGTTCGCCGTGAAGCAAAAACTTCCGGTCCTCGGAATAGAGGCACACGACATCAGGCGGCAGCACATAGACGGAGAAGTTCGGCGCGAACTGCGGAACGTCCTTGCTGTTTTGCTGGATAAAGTCGTTTCCCTGATAACCTGTCATGAGGTCAGTACGCGCACCTTCGCCACGGCTCCGGACGCCGGCCCCAGACGCATTCGCTGCTCGCCTGGGCTTCGCAATCCAACTCGCGCACTAGCATTTCTAAATCTGGAGTCTCTCGATAAGGTTCGCCGCCCAATCGATCCGCGTGCATGCGCCTCAAGCGCGCACCGCCGGGGCGGCGCGAACAAGCCGTCGTCACCGACTCGAGCGTGGTCAAACTTGGCTCTCTCGACCTGCGTCAATGCAATCGGACGGCGCTCCAGTCAGCACACGAAGCACCCTCCCCAGGACAAGCAGCAGCCGCCGCCCCAGCCCCATCCGCCGCCACAGCCGCAACCGCCGCAGCCTCCAAAGCCACAGCCTCTGCCGCAACCCCTGCAGCCGCCATGCCCGCAGCCGCCGCAGCCTCTAAAGCCGCCGCCGCAGCCACGTCCGCCGCAGCCGCGTCCACCACAGCCGCCGCCGTGGCAACCGCAGCCGCCTCGAGCGAGTTGTATCCCTGACTGCGCTCCGAGTTGTTCCTTGTCAAAGAGGTGGAACGTCGCGAGGCTGACGTCGGAAATCTCTTCCTCACCGAAATTGAGGACCTGAAACGGCGCCATATTCACCTGCGGCATCTCGGCTGCCGACCCGCTGGCCGACGCCGCCAAAGACGCCCCCGCGATTCCGAGCACAGATGCAACCTTGCTTGGGCGCTTCAACTTTAAATTGCGTTTCGCTTGCGGCATGGCAGAGTTCCTCCTCTCTGACTTACTTCAAACAATTGCCTGACGAATCCACGGCATCCATAGCACCCTTTCCACGCGTGGAATAGAGTTGATGCGACCCATCGCGGTCCCAGACGGCGGCTCGATCAGCTTCATCGATGGCTCCGCGCCACTCGGATTTGCAACGCCGGAGGGGCCTTCGACGCATCTCTCCAAATACGCGATTTCGGCATCGCCCTGATCAATCTTTTGAGAAGTCCCGCGACAACCATCCAGGGTTGCGGCCGGGTCGGATTCATATCTGCGCTTCCGCCTTACGCTAAGGGCCGTTAACGACACGGTCTGGTCGAGGGCCGCAAGCCGCTGTCCGTCAGGATCGTCAACCGATTGATGAGATGCGTTTGTCTAGAAGAGAGCGGGAACGCGGCGAAGCTATTTGAGACGCTCTCGATGGTAGCCAAGCAGCAATCAGTGCGCTGAGCTTTTTTGCTGAGCGGGTGCGAGCGCGCGCCAAGCTTAGTAGGTCGCGCCTTAAAAGCAAACGCGCAAGGGAACCTTTCAACTTCTCCGCTCTTAGCCCCGCCTGGTCGGGGAAACTGCGCTCCCAGTCACGCTAAACGCCAAGGAGTTTCTTATGGACATCGACAAGGACGAGGTAATCTCGACGTTGAACGCTCTGCTTCAAACGACGAAAGACGGTGAGGAGGGATTTCGCACCTGCGCGCAGAACGTCAGAAGCACGGCGCTTAAGGCCGTTTTTGAGACGGCGGCCACGAGATGCGACGAGGGGGCGGCGGAACTTAAGACAAAGATCCGCGGCCTGGGTGGGCAACCAACTGAAAGGGGGTCGACGTCAGCGTTGCTTCATCGCGGCTGGACAAATCTTAAAGCGTCCATCGTAGGAATGGATGATCACGCTGTGCTCGTCGAATGCGAACGCGGCGAAGACGCCGCAAAAGGAGCTTACGAAGCGGCGCTCAAAAAAGATTGCCCCCCGATATAAGAACAATCGTCGAGCGCCAATTCAGAGGCGTAATGGAAAATCACGACCGGGTGCACAACCTTCGCAACGCAGCGGCGTGACCGTAAGCGACAATTGGCGACGACATATCGCAGAGCTATGAGCCCGGGTTGCATCCTTTCGGGGGAGGCATTGCGCTTGCTTGGGAATTACTCGATCCCTAATGTGGCGCGTAGTAGCCGTCCAACGTATGCCGCGTCGGGCGTAGCCTCTGCAATAACATTTCCTGGGACATTCATGGCGCTGGTCAAAAGAGCCGTCCTCGATCGCAAAGGGATTGAGGCCAAGGCGGCGAAAGTCGAAACGCCATCGCCTGAGATGGGTGCGGAAAAGGCTACGGTCAGGGGTCGCACGCAGACTCGCGGCCGAGCCACAAAAAAAAGCGCCCTCGACCGCATCGGCATAGCGACGGAAGAATTAGGGAGCGGCGTCGCAGAGGCCGCAGCCGCCGCGGAGGAGCTTCGCCGGGCGCTGGAGCAGATTTCCACCGCCGCGGAAGAGGCTGCCGGCGCGTCCCAGGAATCTCTGGCGGCGATCACGGCGCTAAGCGGGGCGTTCGCCGAAGCGCGAAATCGCGCGACGGACGCGCGAGGCCGCACGGACGCCTTACGAGCCTTGCTCGCCGAGGCGGCGACGCATATCAAGACATCGGTTGCGGCGGTCGAGGCCAACGCCGCTCGCCAGATGGCCTCCATCGACTTGATCGTCGCCCTCGAACGGCACGCCGGGAATATCGGCGACATAACGCACGCGGTGGCGGAGCTTTCCGATCAGACCAACCTATTAGCTCTGAACGCCGCCATTGAAGCGGCCCGGGCCGGCGACCACGGGCGAGGCTTCGCTGTCGTCGCGGACGAGGTGCGCACGCTTGCCGGGATGACGGAGAAGCGCTCTCGCGAGGTGCAGAACTTGGCGCGGAGCGTAGGCGACGAAGTCCGGTTACTGGCGGAACAGATTCGCGAGGCGGCGACCGTTGCTGCGAAGGAGGCTCAAACCGCGGGGCACATCTCCGCCGATCTTGACGACATTCGGCTTGGCATAACGACACTGGCGGAAGGCAGTCAGACTATTTTGACTGCCTCTGTTCAGGTGGATGGGGCCGCCAAAGAAGCTCAGCTTGCCGCCGAAACTGTCGCCGGCGCCGCTGAACAGCAGGCCGCCGCCGCCGCTGAAGCGCAACGCGCCGTTCATCAGCAAAGCAGCGCGCTCGATCAGAGCCAGCGGACGGCGCAGTCGCTCGCAGCCTTGGTGGAGGGCTTGCGGTCAAGAGAGAATGCCGGCCTCGCAGTCGAACAGGTAAGCGCCGCCGCCGAGGAGCTGTCAGCGACCTTGCAAGAATTGTCCGGCGCGGCGGGAGAGATTATGGCCGCAATCAATCAGATCGGTCGAGGCGCCCAAAGCCAGGCGGCGGCGACCCAAGAAGCCAACGCGGCCATCAGCCAGATCGCCGCGGCGGCGGCCGCCGTCGGCGAGAGCGCAAGGCTCGCGGTAGGGCGCGCCGAGGCCGCAGGCTCCGGGTTCAAGGAGAACCATAAAGCAATTGACAGGCTGACCGCTGGGGTTGAGACCTCCCTGCGTGAAAACCGTCGTGTTTTCAGCCTCATTGGACCACTCGAAGACTCCGCCGGGCGCATCGAGAAGATCGTTGACGGCATAACTCTTGTCGCAGTGCAGATTACTATGCTGGCCGTGACGGGCTCGGTCGAGGCGGCTCGAGCCGGCGATTTTGGCCGCGGGTTCGCGATCGTGTCTGGCGACATTCGGAGCTTGGCGCAGCAGTCGTCGGACAATGCTGATCGCGTGAAGGATCTGATCCGCGCCATAAGATCTCAGATCACGATCGCCCGTCGGGATCTGGAGCAGATCGTGACGGCCTTGGAAGGGGAGCTCGATAAAAATCGCCTGGTCAACGATCGGCTGGGCGTCATCGAATCCCATTTGGCGCTGGTGCGCGAGGCCAATCTCGAGATCTCAAAAGGAGCGGATGCAGCGTTGACATCGGTGCGAGAGGTGGTGGCCGGAACACAGCAGGTCGCAGCGGCAGCGGAAGAGACCAGCGGCGCTGCAACGCAGGCTGCGTCATCCGCCAAGCAACAGGCGCGCGGCGCCGAGAGCCTCGCGGCGGCCATCGAAGAGATCGCCTCGCTGGCCGAAGTGCTGCAAACGTCGGGCGCATAGCCATGACCCAAGGGGCGCCCTCCGATGGCCTGCGCGTCCTCAACGTTCGGGTTGGGGCGACTCGCCTCGCCCTGCCGGCGAGCGATGTGGCTGAGATATTTAAAAATCCCCGCGTGACGCGCGTGCCCAATACGCCGCGCAGCGTCGTCGGCGTCGCCAATCTGCGGGGAGCCGTGGTGCCGGTGCTATCCCTGGCCCGACTGCTAGGCCAGGAAAGCCCGGCGACGGAAGGTCAAGGGACCGAAAGCCAGGCGACGATCTCGGCGTCGCGCGTTCTTCTTATCGGGGACGCAACGATCGGTCTGATCGTCGACGAAGTGTCCTCGCTCTCGATGCGGACGAATGCCGCCGGCCATCCGTCGAGCGCTGCGCGTTTGTTTATCGACGACGATGGCGCGGTACGGATCGTTGATCTTGAAAGCCTGATCAAATCTCAATTCGGGGCGATCGCCCAACGCGTCGAGGCCAAAGCGGTTCAAGGCGCGGCGCGAGCGCCGGCGGCAACATCCTCCGACGAGGTCGCCATGCTTAGCTTCACTCTTGCCGATCAAGCCTATGCGCTTCGGCTCGATCATGTAAGCGAAGTGATGGCGGTCCCGCCCCATATAGCCTCCTTGCCTCACGCGGACGTCGCGAGCCTCGGGGTCATTGCCTCGCGCGATAGGCTTCTGCCGTTGGTCTCCCTGCGCGCCCTTCTCGGCTTTTCGGGCGACCCAGCCGATGCGCCGTCCAAACACGTCATCGTCGCCAAGATCGGCGACTCCCTGATCGGGCTTGTGGTCGACGCTCTGAGGGTCGTGTTGCGGGCTCCGAAGGCGTCCATCAGCCCGGTGCCGACTGTGTTGAACCGCGGAAACGGCGAAGCGCGGATCGAGTCCATCTATCGCCTTGGCAGTGGGCAGGGACTGGTCGCCATCCTCTCGCCCGACCGGCTGTTCGAGGATGAGGGCCTCGCGCAGATTCTAGCAGATGAATGTCAGAGAGGCTCCGACATGAACGCCGAACGCCAGCATGCCGCAACGGAGCAGGTTATCGTCTTCCGGCTCGGCGAAGAGGAATATGGCCTGCCTATCGCCGCCGTGGACGAGATCGTCGCGCTGCCGGATGCCTTGACCCGGGTGCCGCGCGCGCCAGCCTTCATCGAGGGCGTGATGAACTTGCGTGGAAAGGTTGTTCCGATCATTGACCAGCGCAGGCGCTTTGCGGTCGGGGGCGACGACTTCGCCGGCCGCAAGCGCGTGATTGTCGCCACCATCGGAGATTTGCAGGCCGGATTCATCGTCGATAGCGTGTCAGAAGTGCTGAGCTTTGCGCCGGAACGGCTGCAGCCCACGCCCGATTTGCGCTCGGAAAGCAGTCGCATGTTCGATCGAATCGCCAATGTGGAAATCGACGGGCGGATGATCCTGCTCATTGATCCGCATGAATTGCTCGACCGGGCGGAGCGCGACCTGCTCGCCGCCGTGACCAAGCCTGACATGGGATTGCCCGCGTCGTGATTAGGCTGCTGGTCGTCGATGATTCCGCCCTGATGCGCCGCTTGATGAGCGAGGTGTTTACCGAGGCAGGCGATTTCGAGATCGCGTTTGCGCGAGACGGCCTCGACGCGCTCGCTCAGCTCGAGAGCTTTAAGCCGAATGTCATTACCCTCGATGTCCAGATGCCGAATATGGATGGTTTAACTTGCCTCGACCGCATTATGTTGGAGCGGCCTTGCCCCGTGGTGATGATTTCTTCATTGACCCAGGCTGGCGTGGAGACGACGCTCAAAGCGCTAGCCATGGGCGCGGTGGATTTTATCGCCAAGCCGGACGGCGCGATCTCTCTGAAGATCGATGAGCTTGCGCCCATCTTGGTCGACAAGGTGCGACAGGCCGCGAAATCGCGGCCGCGAGCCGCCCACAGACTTGCCGAGCGCGTCCGACTGCGCAGCGGCGCGACCGCTACAGCGCGGCCGGCAACGCGTCGTATAGCGCCAAAAATTGCGGTCGAGCCGCTGCAAGGGACAGACAACGGCGAGGCCGTTGTGTTGATCGGAACGTCGACCGGCGGCCCCGCGGCGCTGGATGCGCTGCTCTCAAGTCTGCCGGCTGATTTCCCTTGGCCGTTGGTTGTCGCCCAACATATGCCGGCGACCTTCACCGACGCGCTGGCGCGTCGGCTCGACAGGCTGTGCGCCTTGGATGTCCTTGAAGTCCGGCGTCCGACGCCGCTGGTCCGCGGGCGCGTTTATATTGGTAAAGGCGACGCCGACGTGATTCTCGGCGCACGGCCTGAGGGCCTCGTTGTGTTGGCCGCGCCGTCCTCTGCCGAGTTTCGATGGCATCCCAGCGTGGAGCGTCTGGTCATGAGCGCTCTCGCGCATGTCCCAGCCGACCGCTTGATCGGCGTCATGATGACTGGCATGGGCAACGACGGCGCCGCCGCCATGGCTCAAATTCGGCAGGGCGGGGGCCATACCATCGCTGAGGCGGAAGAATCGGCCGTGGTATGGGGGATGCCCGGCGAATTGGTCAGGGCCGGCGGCGCCGAGTTTGTCGTCCGTCTCGACGAAATCGCCGATCGGTTATTGGACTTGGTTGCCGCCGCCGCGGAGGTTGACGAGACATGACCCTCTCTCCGCTCGGCGTGGACGCCATCGGCGGCCTCTCCTTGAGCGCCACGGACCTCGAGCGGCTTTGCGACTTTCTGTATCGGCGGACGGGGATGCTCTTCGGTGAGAGCAAGCGGTACTACATTGCTCGCCGCTTGGCCGAACGAATGGTCGAAACCGCGACAGACACTTTCTCAGCTTATTTTGCGTATCTGAGAACCGACGCGCTTGAGGCCGAACGGCTGGTCAACAGTTTTACGGTCAACGAGACCTATTTCTATCGCGAGGACCACCAGCTGCGCTGTATGACCGCGTCGCTTCTCCCGGCGATCGTGGCGAAGCGAAATCCCGGCGACCGCGTTCGGATCTGGTCGGTTCCCTGCTCGACAGGAGAGGAGCCTTATTCCATCGCCATTTGGTTGCTGGAGAACTGGGCGATGGTCGATGCTTACAATATCGAGATCGTGGGCTCGGATATCGACACGCGCGTCTTGGACGACGCCCGAAGGGGCGAGTATGGCGAGCGCGCCCTTTCGCGTTTGCCCGGCAAGATTATCGCCGATTATTTTGAACCTCTTCCGGATGGCAAACGACGGATCATTCAGGATCTGAAAGAATCGGTGGCGTTCAGGGCCGCCAACCTCGTTGATGCGGCCACAACAGCGCCGGAGGGGCTGTTCGACATTATCTTTTGCCGCAATGTCCTGATCTATTTCGATGAGGCCTCGAGAATTTTGGCGGCGCGCAATATCTACGCGAGCCTCAATCCGGGCGGTTTTGCGTGTCTTGGCCATAGCGAGTCGATGACCCGCATCGTCGACAGCTTCGTCGTCCGCCGCTTCGACGACGCACTCGTCTATCAGCGCCCTGAAGAGACAGTCTGATGGACGACCTGCTCGAACAGTTTGTGATTGAAGGACGCGAATTGGTGCTGCGAGCGAGCGAGGATCTGCTGGCCCTTGAAGAACAGCCAGACGATCTCGCCGCGATTGATAGCGCGTTTAGAAGCGTCCACACCCTTAAGGGTTCAGTCGGTCTCTTCGACTTCGCGCCGTTTGCGGCCATGCTCCGCGCGGCCGAGGATCTGCTTGGCGCCGTGCGAGACGGCGACTTGGCGCTTGATGAATCCGTTGTGGGATATTTGTTCGGCTGCATCAACCAGACGGAGCGCTGGCTCGACGCAATAGCCAGTACAGGCCGCCTTCCCGCGGACGCGGAGGATGAGGGAGGAACCCTGACGACTGCGCTAAGCGCCGCCCTGGCGCGGTCGGCGCCCGACGCTAGTCCGCGAGCAGATACTTCTCTATCCGCGAATGATGATTGGATTGACCGGCTCTTGGCCCGCTCGGCAACGTTGCCGGTCGGAGATGCGGGCGTATTGGTTGCGATCCACTATACCCCGGATCCCGATTGCTTCTTCAGAGGCGATGATCCGGTTGCAATCGTCAAGAAAACTCCCGGCCTCGCCGGATTGCGCATTTCCTCGCGCGAGCCGTGGGAAAGCGGCCCCAATTACGATCCTTTCACCTGCAATCTTGTGATAGATGCGCTTTCGACGGCGCCCAAAACTGAGGTTGCGACGGCCTATCGTTTTGTGGCGGACCAGGTGCGGATCGTTGAGATATCCCGTCGCTCAGCCACATCCCAGCCTGCGGCGGCATTGGAATTCCCCGGCAGGACCCTTCGAATCGACCCCCTCCGAATCGACGCCCTTGCCGACATTGTCGATGAACTGATCATCGCCAAGAATGGCTTGTCCCAACTGGCCGCGGAGGCGGAAAGCGGAGCTATGGGTCAGGCGTTGGCTCTCAGCATTCGCGATAGTCAAACTCGCATTGGTCGGTTATTGACCGGCCTGCACAATGCGGTGACGAATGTCCGGCTCGTTTCGCTCAACACGGTCCTGCGGAGGCTTCCGCGGATGGCTCGCGATATTGCGGGCAAACTCGGCAAGAATGTCGACTTTTTCCTCCAGTGCGACGATGTGGAAGCCGACAAGTCCATCGCGGATGGCCTTTTCGAACCGCTGCTGCATATCGTACGAAACGCGATCGATCACGGAGTGGAGGCTCCCGCGCGGAGGGTCGAAGTTGGCAAGCCCGCTCGCGGAGCCGTTCGGCTCTCGGTTTGGCGTGCGGGCGACCAAATCATTATCGAGGTGATAGATGACGGGCAGGGCATCGATACCGCCCGCATCAGGGAAGTCGCACGAGAGCGGTCTATAATGCCCAAAGAGGCGATCGACGCTTTAAGCGATGAAGAGGCGATCGATTTTGTTTTCGCGCCCGGTTTCTCGACGGCCGCGGCGGTCTCAGACATTTCAGGCCGTGGCGTCGGAATGGACGCGGTGCGCGCGGCCGTCAATCGTCTGGGCGGGCGCGTTTCCGTTGACAGCGCGCCTGGGAAGGGCACGACGGTTCGATTAACTCTTCCGCTCGTCTTGGTGATGACGCAAGTCACGGTGGTCGCATCGGGGGGGCAACGATTCGGCGTTCCCATGGATGCGGTTGTCGAGATTGCCCGCGTGGCGAGCGACAGGATCGTCCCTATCCGCGAAGGACGCGCCTTTGTGCTGCGCGACCGGGTCGTTCCGCTATTCAATCTGGCGGATCTACTGGGGCAGGACGCCGCGCCGCGCGTTGGCGGCGATATTAAGGTTCTCATCGTGCGAACGGCCGATGACGTGGCGGGAGTGGCGGTCGACCAGTTCGTGGATCGAATGGACATCCTTTTGCGCCCAATGAAGGGATTGCTGGCCGGCATGCGCGGCGTCGTCGGAACGACTTTGCTGGGAGAGGGTTCCGTGCTGATGGTTTTGGATTTGCCGGGGCTAATCGGATGAGCCTGCAACTAGAGGGAGCGATCATTCATCTCATCGGCGAGTGCCGCGTCGAGGACGCTGAAGCCTTGCTCGCGCTGCTGAGGGCCGACGGCGCTCGAGCGCTGGATATGAAGGAATGCACTTGGCTTCATACTGCCGTGCTCCAGGTTGTGCTTGCATTCCGCCCTGCGATCGCCGCACCCTGTGAGGAGAGTTTCATGGCTAAATGGATTTTCCCGGCCTTTGCAGACTTATGATATAAGCCTTTTGCCCTGCGTCAGGACGGCGTGGCTAAGACGCAATTAGCCGCTAACACATTGGCCCAGACATCGCTGGAGCGCGTTAATGAAGACTACTATTCTGATCGTCGATGACAGCAAATTAGCGCGCATCGTCATCAACAAAACGATCACCGCTCTTCAACCCGAGTGGAAACGGATCGAGGCCGCCAATGCGGAGGACGCTCTGGTTTTATTGCAGAGCGAGACGGTTGATATAGCTATTCTGGACTACAACATGCCTGGGACGAATGGCTTGGCGCTGGCGGAAGACTTGCGGGCGCGTTTTCCGCAAATGCCCATTGCGGTCGCCACCGCCAATCTCCAAGAAGAGATTATCGCTCGTGCGCGCGCCGCGAACGCTGCATTCGTCCCCAAGCCCGTCACAGAGGACGGTTTGCGCGGCTTTATTTCCGGCGCCGCGCTGCAGCTGCGTGCGGCAACCGAATGACCCTATCGCCGCAGTTGCTAGGGGAGCTGGAACGCGACGCGCTTACGGAACTCGTCAATATTGGCGTCAGCCGGGCGGCCTTGAGCCTGCGCAAGATGGTTGGCGATCAAGTCCTTCTTTCAGTGCCGTCTGTTGAAGTTGTCAATCGCCCGACCGCATTGACCATGATCCGGGAACGTGAAAGCGACCAGCTTGTCGCAGTCCGTCAGGATTTCGGAGGGGCCTTTGCGGGACGCGCTTTGCTCATCTTTCCAGAAGCCAACAGCCTGGAGCTCGTTCGCGCCGTCGCGGGCGGCGAGCTTTCCCCAGCAGAGATTATCGAGATAGAAGACGAAGCTCTCGCGGAGACCGGGAACATCGTCTTGAACGGGTGCTTGGCGACGATGGCCAACATGCTGCAGAAACCGGTTTCTATGTCGTTGCCCGAAGTGATCCGCGGCACCGTTCAAATCCTGTTCGAGCTATCCGAAGAAATCCCGCATGACGGCATTGTTCTCTTTCTCTACATTAATTTTTCGATTAGCGACCGCAACATCCGCGGCTATATCGCCATGCTCATGGATCTTCCGTCCCTTAGCGCACTCAAAGTACTGATTAACGACTTCATCGAACGCGTCGCCGGCCCCGAAGGGATCGGCTATGGCGATTGAACCAACCGGCGATCTCAAGCGTTAACTTGGTCATGATAAAGGGCGACACCATTTTAAATGCCTTGGGCGATGCCTTTTTGGCGTTGCCCAAGCAGCTTCGGAGTTTGGCTGGTCCGCTGTTGGACGCTCTTGCTATGTCGAACATCCCGCTGGCGGTCGCCGATGCTTGCAGCCGGGACTATCCTATCGTTTTCGTCAACGCGGCGTTCGCAGCGCTTACCGGTTACGATTCCGACGATGTCGCGGGGGGCGACCTCCG
Organism: Methylocella sp.; assembly: GCA_037200525.1. Taxonomy (NCBI): domain Bacteria; kingdom Pseudomonadati; phylum Pseudomonadota; class Alphaproteobacteria; order Hyphomicrobiales; family Beijerinckiaceae; genus Methylocella; species Methylocella sp. Next base: position 2,171,356 of record JBBCGG010000001.1, read on the forward strand.
GCTCCTGGGAAACCTCGACGTCGGTCTCTCCAAGATTGCTGCAATCAACAATGCGCTCGCCGCCGGGCAAACAGTGAACGCCGACTTGCAGTCCAGCCGGAAAAATGGCGACTTATTTTGGAATCGCCTCAGCATCGCGCCAATCCGGGATGAGGCTGGCGCGGCAAAGTTTTTACTCTCAACTCAAAGCGACGTCACAGCGGAATATAATCGGCGCGAAATCGAGGATAAGCTGGCTGATAGTCGGCGTGAATTGGCTGATATCGAAGCCAACGCGCGATTGAGCTGGACCGTCGCCGGCCTCGTCGGCGCCTGGGAATGGGATATAGCTTCGGGCCGGCTGTTTGCGGACGTGCGTTTTTCCAAGCTCTGCGGTCTTCCGCCAGCAGAAGCTGCCGCCGGCCTGCCAAGCAAGTCCTTCTTCGCCCATATCCATCCCGACGACGTCCTGAGGACGCGCATCGCAGTGGCGGCGGCCTTGCAAGGCGCCGAGGTTTTCTCCCGCGACTATCGCATATTGGGGGCGGACGGATGTGTTCGATGGGTGTCGGCGCGGGGACGCTCCCACCTCGGAGCCGACGATCGGCCAGTCCGATTCACCGGCGTCGTGACGGACATCACCGACCAAAAGCGCATCGAGGAACAATTACATCTCGCCCAGACGGCCGGCGGCGTCGGCACATTCCAATATGAGACCGGCTTTGGCACTGTGGATGTCTCTGAGCAGTTCTGCCGGTTGCTCGGGCTGCATCCATCAACAGTCCTGCCTGTCCGGACCATTAACTCCGTCGTTCATCGCGACGACCCCGCTATCATAGGCGGCGCGGAGGCGCTTTCGACAGACGGCCTATCCTATAGCGAGTTTCGCATCCGGCGCCCTGATAATGGCCAAGAGCGTTGGCTGGCGCTGCGTGGACAGCTTCATTGCGAAGCCGGAGGACGCCGATTTATCGGCGCTATCTATGACGTTACAGACTCGAAGCTCGCGCAGGAGAAGCTTCGCGAGCTTAATCAGACCCTTGAAAGTCGAGTGCAGGAACGGACCCAGGAACGCGATCGGGTTTGGAACCTTTCGCGCGACCTCATCCACGTCTGCAGCGCGGACGGCGTCCAGCGAGCGGTTAATCCGGCCTGGACGGAGTTAC